>LJZQ01000022.1 GCA_001314845.1 Marinobacter excellens HL-55 | reverse complement strand
GTTTTCAGCCACGTCGGTGCTGGTACCGCTGATGTCCAGGTTGCCATCGGTGGAGTCATCCGCCGTGACGGTCAGGTTGCCGTCAACCGCATCCAGATCGGCACCAACTTCGCTGACCAGTTCACTACTAACTGCAACGTCCGGAACTGCAAGGGCAAACTCATCCGCAACCGTTGCAACCTCGGCTGGCACAAATTCGCCAGAGTCTATAGATTCCGAAATTCTCAGCAGGCGAACGAAACCGTGACCATCACCGCCATCACCCCCTTCCGTTCCCGCTGCGGGCTCTTCAAGAAACTCAAAAAGATCCTGATCACCGTCTAAGGCTTCCAATACCGCAGCGATGGAGTCTTCGGCCAACACCTGCTCGGTCATGTCACTTTCATCGTCAAGCTCGGCAGCGGATGCCAAGTCTAGTGACGCATTCTCTCCGAGTTCAACGATTACACCGTTGAGCAAGACGACAGCGGTACTGCCTTCGCCGGCGCGTAAAACAGCGTCTTCAGTTGCAACTTCTAGCACTTGCCCCTGAGCAAGATATTGAAGGTCATCGCCTGAGGCGACGGAAAGATTTCCAGTTAAAGCGAGAACTTCAATATTTACAGACGACATTTTTACACCATTTTACAGTTACAGTTTTTTACACTCTGATTTTATCTGTATAGTGCGTTCGTCGTAATTGGACTGACGTCCGGTATGCTTTGAATCCATTTACGCTGGGACGCCAACATTTAATTGATGATTTTGTAGGGATAATCGATGCTAAAACAGTCTTGTATGGCGCTTTTTGTGGCAGCCTCTATCAGCACACCTGCAGTTGCACAGGACGAGCTCGAATCTCTGATCAGAAATGCAATTGAAAAGAACCCTGTTGTACAAGAGCGCTGGCACCAGTTTCTAGCATCGGACAAGGCAGTCGAGGGAGCATATTCAGGCTATAAGCCAAGCGTCGATGTTGGAGCCCGGTACGGTCACGAATGGCGGGATTATGGACCCAGAGACGATTTTGCTGGAGCTGATGCCCAAATCACATTGACCCAGATGCTTTATGACGGCTTTGAAACCCGCAGCGACGTTCGCCGCCTATCCTCACTGCAGTTGGCTCGCTATCATGAGCTGCTCAACACAGTGGAACAAACTGCCTTTGAGGCGTTTCAAGCCTATACAGACGTCCTGAGAAGACGAGAGCTCCTTGAATTCGCGCAGCAAAATCTTGAACGTCATCAGGAAGTTTTCCAGCAAATCATTGATGGTGTGGCAGCTGGAGTGGTTCGAACAGCTGACCTCGAACAGGTCAGCGGCAGAGTCGCCCTGGCAGAATCCAATGTCGTAACCGAACAGTCCAACCTGCATGACGTTACAGCCCGGTTTCTTAGAATAATCGGCAAGGTTCCAAGCCTGGATGCGGAGCCATATACACCCGATAGCAATGCTTTACCTAAAAGCCTCGAAGCCCTCCTTCACCGGGCTTATGAAAATAACCCTGCTTTCCATGCCGCTATTCGGAACATTCATGCTGCGGATTCGGCCGTCGATCTCCGGAAATCTGCGATGCAGCCCCGCCTCAACTTAACCGCAAATTACGGCACGCAAACCTACGATGATTTCGGAGCAAACAGCGGCCGCTCTGATGCACGCATCGGTGTTGAATTACGGTACAACTTGTATCGCGGTGGACGCGATAGAGCAGCCATAAAAGAAGCTTACCAACAAACCAATGTTGCCAAAGACCTTCGCGACCAGGAATGCATCAATTTGCGTCAGAACGTGCAGATTGCTCACCACAACATACATGCAATTAAACGCCAGCTACCATCTTTGAACCAACACCGCCTCTCATCCGAACGTGTAGTGGTTGCATACCGAGATCAGTTCAGCATCGGCGAACGAACCTTACTGGATGTTCTCGACGCAGAAAATGAAGCTTTTCAAGCTAAAAGTGCCTACGCGAACGCTCAGTATGACAAGAACATAGCTTTGGCTCGCGCACTGACGGCAACGGGTGACTGGCTCGCTACGGTGGGCGTCGTTCGTGATGGTCTTCCCACTCTGACGGATTTGGGCGCGTCACCGCTGCCGATTGACGGCGCAACCGCCTGTCCTTCAATGGCAGACTACGTAATTGATAGTGATGGTGATGGTGTTCCGGACAACCTCGACTTTTGCCCTGGAACACCCCGAGGGGCAATCGTGGATCCAAAAGGCTGTAAGCGCGACGAGGAGCCCGAGCGAACATTTGAAGCAGATATCGGGTTTTCTATAGGATCTGCTCAAGTTGCGAGCACTTACGAGCCAGACCTCACCGAGATTGCAGATTTCATCCTATCCAACAGCGATGCCAAGGTTGTGATTGAGGGACATGCATCAAGGGTCGGCTCCGCCTCATTCAATCAGAATTTATCAGAGTTGAGAGCAGAAGCTGTGGCCAGGCTACTTACGTCTCAGTTTGGCGTTCCACGCCAAAGACTGGATGTCGTCGGTTACGGGTTTGATCGTCCCAAAATTGAAGGTGACACCAGGGCAGCTCATGAGGCAAACCAGCGTATCGAAATTCGCATATTTCCCAATCAAACAGACATTGAGAATTGACGTTTTGGTCACCAAAACAGAAGATAATGGCCATTAATTGTATTAGGGCGCGGTCTTACAACCTGCGTCCATAAGGATGTTCTTATCGACAGCCATCTTGACCCATTGCTCGAATGTTTGAGGATCGTCGGCGGCCACTACAATCTGACGAATAGTCCTGAGCACATTACAAGTGGCCTACCTCTCAGCAATGGGCAGTTGTCACCCGCCACACTAGCTCGTGCCGCTTCGAGAATCGGCATGAGCTGCAACCAAATTCGGTCCAGCTTGTCTGCACTGAATTCCGCACTTTTTCCGGTCATACTTCTATTGGACGGTGAAAAAGCATGCGTGCTAACCGGTGTTGATTCCGACAATTCAGCTCAGGTGATCTACCCAGAGCTCCCGGACTCCGTCACAACTGTCGATTTAGACACCCTGAACGCTCAATATTCGGGCTTCATGGCGTATTGCAGACCAACTTATAATCCTGGCCGGCGAGCAAGTATAGCCAGCAAGTCAAATGACGGTCATTGGTTCTGGGGCACCTGGTCAAAATGTCGGTCACTGTATCGCGATGTGATCGTTGCATCCTTGCTGATTAACATTCTCGCTTTGGGCATGCCCCTATTTATCATGAACGTTTATGACCGGGTTGTGCCCAATCACTCAACCAGCACACTCTGGGTTCTTGCAATCGGCATGACGGTTGTTTTGCTGGCCGATTTCAGCCTTAAAATGATGCGCACCTGGTTTGTCGACCTGGCCGCACTCCGGACGGACGTCGAAGTCTCATCCCGGATTATGAGCCGGGTACTCGGTCTCAATCTCGCAAGTAAACCCGGTTCAACGGGAGCCTTTGCCAACAGCATACAGAGCTTTGAGAGCGTTCGCGCATTTACCTCGTCACTCACTGTGCTGGCCCTTGTAGATCTGCCTTTCAGCCTTCTTTTTATGGCAATTATTGCCTGGATTGGCTGGCCACTGGTGCTACCAATCATTGTTGGTGCTTTGCTGCTGCTGCTCTATGCAGCGAGCGTACAGAAACAGCTCCGGGCCATGTCCGACTCTTCAATGAAGGCTAGTTCCCATAGAAACGCTATCATTGTTGAAGCGATTAATAATCTGGAGACCGTTAAAAGCTTTAACGGTGAGGGGCATATACAAGCCGATTTCGAAGGCAGCTCCCTGCAAGTATCTCGACAAAATGCCGCCATGCGCTTGCTATCAGGGACTGTGACCCAGGGGGCCGCACTTGCACAACATACTGTTGCCGTGTCCATAGTGGTTATCGGTGTTTATCTTTTAATCGATGGGCAACTTAGCCAAGGCGGCTTAATTGCGGCCTATCTTCTGTCATCGAGGGTTATGGCCCCGATCAGTCAGACTGCGGGACTTTTGGCGCAATACCACAATGCAGCCACGGCTCTAGAAACCCTTAACACCGTGATGGAGCTACCTCAGGAGCGCCCTGAAGGCAAAGAATGGATCACCCGGCCAAGCTTAAACGGCAAAATTGAATTTCGAAACGTGAGCTTCCGATATCCAAATGATGAGCGTTACGCCCTGCATAACGCCAGCTTTACGATTGAGCCCGGTGAACATATCGTGGTATTGGGCAAAAATGGCTCCGGCAAAACAACCCTTCAGAGGCTTATGCTCGGGCTATATCAGCCAGAGACAGGCTCAATTCTTTTTGATGGTGTTGAGAGCCGGCAGCTTGACCCCGGATTCCTTCGCAAACAAATTGGTTACGTACCGCAAGACGTTCATTTGATGCATGGCTCCCTCAAACATAACGTTCTTTTGGGAGATCCGACGGCCGGTGATGAGCGTTTGTTAAAAGCCGCTGACCTGAGCGGCTTGGACACACTCGCTAGCAAACACCCCGCCGGCTACGACTTTATCATTGGCGAAAACGGGCAAGGCCTCTCAGGTGGCCAAAGACAAACCGTTGCTATCGCAAGGGCTCTTGTCAGTGACCCACCAATAATGGTTCTTGATGAACCAACAGAATCATTGGACCACTCATCTGAAGCAAGCTTGTGCAAAAGCTTAAAAACTGTTGGCAAAGACCGAACCATGGTCATGATCACTCATCGCTCCCTGTTACTTGAGCTTGCATCAAGAATTATTGTCATCGACAACGGGCAGATCGTCGCCGATGGCCCGAAGCAAGAGGTTATTGAAGCCCTGAGAAGCGGCCGAATCTCTGGAGGCAAAGTATGACGAAGCCTTCCAGAACAGACAGCCCTGTGACGCCGGAACAAAAAAGGTTCGAGGCCACAGCAAAAGTTTCTGAAAGCCTTAATAAAGGCGCTCCCGTTTTGGAAAGGTTTCTAAAACGATGGTCCTCTCAACCAGACTTGTCTGATTGGCGAGCGGAAAGTTCCTGGGCACAGATACAACAGTCCCCCGTTAGAGCAAGATCGATGTTGTATGTGGGGACTTTAGTAATTTTAGCTTTAATTATCTGGGCCTACTTCGCCCCTCTTGAGGAAGTTACTCGTGGTGAGGGCAAGATCATCCCATCCTCACAACTTCAGGTCGTTCAATCTCTGGACGGAGGGATTGTAAAGAGCATTGAGGTCACCGAAGGCCAACGTGTAGAAAAAGGCCAAATACTCATGCGTCTCGATCAAACGCGCTCGCTGTCTGACATTCGGGAGCGTCAAGCCAGGATACTCAACCTGGAAGCCGAGACCTCGCGTTTACGTGCTCAGATAGCCGCGGAGCTACCAATATTTGATCCAAAGTTGGCTGAAAAATCTCCGCAATTGATCGACGATCAAACCTCTCTCTATCTCAGTAGCCTGGAAGAATTGAAGGAACAGCAATCCGGTCTTGAGGAGCAGCGTATTCAGCGCCAACAGGACCTCGAAGAAGCCCTGGCGGCTTCCAGGCAGGCCCGAGAGGTTAAATCGCTTGCGCAGCAGGAGTTGGACAAAAAACGGCCTCTTCTTCGTTCAGGTGCCGTTTCAGACGTCGATATATTGCAACTCGAGCGGGAAATAGCGAGGGCAAACGGTGATCTGGAACGCGCTCAAGCCTCAATCCTTCGTGCGGAGGCCGGCATTAGGGAGAGCACAAGCCGTCTTTCAGAGGCAAGGCTTACCTTCCAAAACCGCTGGCGTTCAGAATTGGCGGACGCCCAAGTGCGATTGAACGCACTCCTACAAGAAGAGTCGGGGCTTGCTGACAGGGTTAAACAAACCGACATTCGCTCGCCGGTTCCTGGCATTGTACAAAGAATTTTCAGTACAACTGTCGGCGGCGTTGTTCTCCCGGGGAGAGAGCTTCTGGAAATCGTCCCGATTGATGACCAGCTCATTGTGGAAGCAAAAGTATCACCGGTAGACATCGCTTTTCTGAGACCAGGCCTGCCAGCGACCATCAAGCTGACTGCCTACGACTTTAATATTTTTGGTGGCCTTCAAGCCGAGCTGGAGCACATCAGTGCAGATACCATTACCGACGATGAGGACAACACGTTCTATCTGGTGCGATTGAGGACGTTGGAAAACGAAATCAGTAATAACCTCCCAATCATTCCCGGCATGACTGCCGAAGTCGACATTATCACTGGGGAAAAAACCATCTTGAACTACCTGTTAAAACCGGTGCTCAGAGCGACCAGCGAAGCGATGAGGGAGCGATAAGAGACCCCTCATGCGCATAGCAATCACCAGCAAAAGCTTCAACGTCCCGCACTGGCGGGAATTCTTCGCCGAGACAATCTCCGTAGAAGAGGTTCCAGGCCATTGCCTGAAACCAGAAGTAGAATCGATCTGGATTCCCACAGCGGTCAGGGGATGGAAGCAGCTTGCCAGCAGCTTGATCATGAGTAAAAAAGTAGTCGTGATCTTGGCCCTTTCGCCATCTTCAGAGGAAGCAAAAGTGGCATTTGGACTGGGGGTGCAGGCTTACTTGCATGCTGCGGCCTCCACCGAGCTCCTCCAAAATGTGAGCACAACCATCGCAGCAGGCGGTTATTGGCTACCCCAAGATATGCTGCTGCGACTGGTTGGGCAACTCAATAATGTCCTGCCCGCCAAACAGGTCAACGACAGTCAGTTGGCTTGCCTGACCCACCGGGAACTTGAAGTTTGCAGGGAAGTCGCGCACGGGCACCCCAATAAACGGGTTGCAAAAAACCTAGGTATTACTGAGCGCACAGTTAAAGAGCATCTATCCAGATCCTTCGCAAAGCTTAATGTCAAAGACCGGATGCAATTGATGCTTCTAATGAATGGCAACCAAAGACAGCAACCCCTGTAGGTAGGTGTGATGATGTTCGTCCAGAGAAATCAGAGCCACGTAATTATTGCGGTCAGCAGCATTGCACAGCCAGGATTTTCAGAGCAAGTCACCGGCGATAGTGATGAGCTTTTGGAATTTTACGCCAGCAATGGCGGTCAATCCGAGCTATTCAGACAGTCTGATGCTGACCTGGTTCGCGTTATAGAGGACCTTGTCGACATACTGACGCAAAAGGGCATATTTCAGTATACGGAGCTGCCCTCTGAAGTGCGTAACAAGTTAAACTCCAGAAAAGTCCTCCGCAGAGAACGGAATAATCTCGACTTATTGGGCACAAACGAAGAGGATCCGCCCTGGCCGTAAAACGGACACTGAAATCCAGCTTAAACTATTTCACCACTTGAAATTTTCAAGCCTCACCAACACTACTGAACGCCTCTGCGCCTCAAAAGGTGTTCGGCAACCGCCTGATAGGCAGGCAATGAAGTGGGATCGATCCGGGCGTTGGCAGCAGTAGGAAAAGACGCCAAACGCACAATCACCATGTCGGCAGTCGGGTCCACATAGATAGTCTGGCCGTGCACCCCGCGCGCTGCAAAAGCACCATGGTTGTTGTGGAAGACCCACCACATACTTCGGTAACTGCCGCCCGGCAAAGTGCTGTATCCCGCCTTGGCGAAAGCTTTCCTGTCACCACCGGCACCAATATTGTCCACAACCGCTTTCGGGAACAGTGTCTCGCCATTGGTTACACCGCCATTCAGCATCAACTGGCCAATGCGCCCAAGATCCCTCAAACCCGCACTCAGGCCACCACCAGCGAAAGGCGTGCCTTTGGCGTCCACAGTCATGTAACCGTCCTGCTCGGCACCCATCTTTTGCCATATCCGCTCAGAGAGCAGTTTTGCGACATCCTTGCCGGTCACTCGGGAGATAATCCAACCCAGCGCATCCGAGTTGATCGTGCGATAGCCGAACGCATCGCCGTGATCTCCGTTCTGTTTTACCGTCTGAAGATACTCAAAGTAGCCATTTGGGCCAGAATACCCCTCGGGCTTGGGCAGAGGACTGGCAGCCCTGGAATACGCCCAGATATCGGCATTCGGATCGGAATAGTCCTCGCTGTATTGAAGCGCCGTGGTCATATCCATAACCTGGCGCACCGTCGCGCTGCCAAAGGCACTGTCCTTGAGTTCCGGAATAATGGCACTGACTTTCGAGCTATCGTCCAGATTACCCTCCACCACAAGGATCTCGGCTAACAGTCCGGTGAGTGATTTGGTCATCGACATCGCCGCGTGTTTGCCGGCTTCATCCAGGCAGCCGGAATAGTACTCATACACCACCGTGCCGCCATGGAGAACAAGCAGCCCATCCGTGTAGTTGGCCGATAGCGACTCGGCCCAACTCATTTCAGATTCAGCTCCCAGTGGCACGAAGCGCACGGTATCAATACCGGGGTCCAGGGCGTATTTAAGCGGTACCGGCGCCCCCAGCCCCCGACTGACTTGCTTGGTCGGCATCAACTCACGGATATGACACACGGTCCAGCGCATCTTCGGAAAGCTGAAAAAATCGGACTCCGGCTGCATCACCAGTTTATCCGCCGAAGGCGGAAAGCCTTGCATCCAGCCGAGACGCACAGGATCAGAAGCCTCCGCAGTCAGCGCGGTTTCGCTGAGCGCGGGACTCCCGGATAGCACAGCACACAGTGCCAAGATCTTGAAAAAGCATGAAAACAAATAACGATCAGACATATCCTTCACCCTGCCCTCAAAACCATCTTTCTATCCGGTGCCGCACATCACGTTAACTACAATCCTAGGTTATTTAAGGGCAGAGCGAACGACATTTATTCTAACACTACTCCATTACCACCGTTTCGAAGCCACCATATATCAGCCGCTTGCCATCAAACGGCATTGGGTTCACATCCGGTTGCAGGCGCGGGTCGTCCATAATCCTGGGCATGGCCTTGTCCCTCAAAAGCGCGGGGGGGGCATTCAATCCACAAAAACACAACGGTTTCCTCTGGCTGACACTTCACCGCCATCGGGAACGACGTGATCTTGTCCTCGGGCACATCGTTGCCCAACAAGCGAATCAGTGTGGCCAGCACCTGCCGAGAATGCTGCTGGTAAAGCACTCCAATGCTGGGGTTATCCGGATTCATGGGTACGAACCACTGCTCTGCCGATAACCTGAAGAATACCCGCCTGGCAGGTCGCTTTGAACGGCGTTTTACCCGCCTCATCGCCATCCACGGTGATCGTTTTGGGGCGGCTGGTTTCCACCTGACACCACTTGCTCTTGATTTGTACGACGGTGCTGGTGCGGCGCGGTGTCTTGCGGTTCAACCTCACCATCAAAAAGGCAAACAGCAACTGAGCCAAGGGCCGCGGTTTCACTGCAATGATGTCCAGCTTCCCGTCGTTAGCTGATGCCTGGGGAATCTCATGCCCGCCGCCAAAATAGGCCCCCGTTGCCACGGCAACCGACAGCCACCGCCCCTCCAGGGCAGACTCGTCTGACTGAATACGTGCATGGAACCCCCGTTGGGCCCCAAGCTGCTGGACCAGAGTCGCGACATAGCTGAACTGCCCCAGCCATTTTTTGATGGGCGAACTGGCCTGGCGAGAAGGCAAGGTGCCCAACCCGATATGGGCAACATTCAAAAAAACTCGCTCGCGGGAAACCGCCACATCCACCTTTTGCACGGTGCCTTCGGCAACCAACCGGGCTACCTCCGAAGGCTCTGCAGGAATATCCAGGTTACGGGCAAAATCATTCGCCGTACCGGACGGCAGAACCGCCAGAATCGCGCCAATTTTCAGGCACAACTCAGCTACCCTGTTTACCGTCCCGTCACCACCTGCGGCCATCAGGCAGTCGCCTTCCGCAACCTTGCCACGCCAATGCTTCTGATCCTCCAGCTGACATACCTCTACGTCAGTAATGCCATGCTCCTGCAAGTGGGCCAGCCAGAAGTCTGCATTCCGACTGCCGTCACCGGATCCAGGGCTATCAACAAGCCAGTAGGCCATATCCGCTCCCTCAGAAAAAGAAACTATCCTTCTACTTTGATAGCATGACAGCCCGATTTATTCCTGCAGGGAGCATTACCGTATGGCAACGCGAGTCACTATTCACTACTGCACCGGCTGTAACTGGATGCTCAGATCCACCTGGATGGCGCAGGAATTGTTAACCACATTCGATGGAATGATTGACGAGCTCACCCTGAAGCCGGGCTCTGGCGGAATCTTTGAAATTCATATCAACGACACCCGCATCTGGTCCCGCAAAGACCAAGGAGGCTTTCCCGATATCAAGCAGCTGAAACAGCTTGTGCGAGACCAGATAGCCCCGGAGCACTCGCTGGGGCATTCAGATAAAACGGTGTGAACACCTCAACCACATTGAAGAATCCAGCTACCGTTTGCTATAGACTAAGACGCTCTCATAACGCCCGATCGCTGCCCTGGCCCCGCAGCCGCTGACCATCAAAAGTGACTCAGCGAACCCTGCAGAGGTTATCAAATGTCGATCAATGCCTTGTACACCGACCTGTCGGGTTATTACGATCTGATGTGTGCGGACATCGATTACCCGGCACAAAGCAATGGCGTGCATCGGCTGCATCAGTTGTTCGGTAACGGTGGCACACGGCATCTTGACCTCGCCTGCGGCACCGGCCCGCACATCCAGCATTTTCTCAACTATGGTTACCAGTGCGAAGGCTTGGACATCAATCAGCCAATGCTGGATCAGGCCGCCAGGCGTTGCCCGAGAGCCCACTTTCATCTCGGCGATATGTGCGATTTTCGGTTTGATGAGCCTTTCGATCTGATTACCTGTTTTCTGTATTCGATCCACTACAGCGCAGGTATCGAAAAGCTGCAGGGTTGCATCCGCAGTGCTTACGATGCCCTGGCGGACAGCGGCATGCTCTGCTTTAACGCGGTGGACAAAACTCGCATCAACAATAATCTGATGGTCAGTCACTCCACCAAGCATGGTAGCAGTGAGTTCCGATTCCAGTCTGGCTGGCATTACATCGGCGAGGGGGAGCGCCAGTCACTGCGTCTGCGCATTGATAAAACCACGCAGGGTGTCAGCGAATCCTGGCAGGACGAGCACCCAATGGTAGCACTGAGCTTTTCTGAGCTTGAGGCACTGCTGCTCCCGTTCTTTGAGGTGCATATTTTCGAACACGATTACCAGCGGATCGAACCTTGGGATGGCAGCTCCGGCAACGCCCTGTTTGTCTGCACCAAACGCTAGGCGCCTGCAGAGCTGCCCTTGAAACAAGTTACCTCAGTGTTTCATGTTTGAGTGGTCCATTGTGGAATGGTCCATCGTTGAGTGATCCATGGGTTTGGCTCCATCCAGGGGCTCAACCTTCAGCTCCACGTCCATGGCCTCGGCCCCGTCAAAATCCAGCCTCAACGGGATGCTCTCACCCTCAACCAGCGGCTGCGTGAGCTGTTCCAGCATCAGGTGATAGCTCTGGGGTTTCAGTTCTACTGTCTCTCCGGCGGGGATGGCCAGTCCATGCTTCAATGGCTGCATGCGCATCATGCCCTCGTGCATGGAGGTTTCGTGGATAGACACCCGGCCAGCACGGGGGCTTTGGGCTGCGATCAGCGTAATGTCCTCACCACTGCCATTGGTGATCACCAGATATCCCACACCCATGGGCGTACCGGGGGGTGTGGGTCGACTCCAGGGGTGTTCAATGTGAATGTCGCCCTGCTTGTAGTCATGGGCCAGGGCGGGGGCGACAAACATGGTGCAGGTAATCATAATCGCTGCACTGAGCTGATGTATCCGTTTCATGAATTCTCGCATTGTTGACTGGTTGTTTGTTTTAGCAGGTAGTGTTGCCATCACGCCCGGTGTTGGCAAGTGTGTTTTGGACAGAATTAACGAGAAGCGGGCGGTCAATCAGGTGGCTTTACCCAGGCGTTCAATCAGACTCCCCAGAAACCGCGAGGCTTCACCGCCTGTCGCCGCCCGGTGGTCGAAGGTGAGCGACAAAGGCAGGATGCGACGAATGGTCGCAGTGCCGTTATGGGGCACCACCTTCTCCCTTATGCTGCCGGCCCCGACGATGGCCACTTGGGGTGGGCTGACGATGGGGTTGGCATACTGGCCAGTCATGGTGCCGAAGTTAGACAGAGTAATGGTGGCGCTCTGCATTTCCTTGGGCGGGATTTTACGAGTGGCGACGGCGCCACGCAGGTTTTCCAGGCCCTGGCGCAGATCTTTCTGACTGCGATGGGTGATGTCCCGCAGCACCGGCACGAAAAGGCCGTCCGGGGTGTCTACGGCAATACCCACGTGCACCTCGTTCAGCAGTTGTCGGCTCAGGTTGTCGCCATCAAACCAGCAGTTGAGTTCCGGCACGGTTTCGCAGGCTTTGCCGATCGCCTGCACCAGGCGCATGGTGATGTCTGTGCCCGACTTCCAGTCGCCAATATCCACATCTTCAAAAATAGAGACCGGCACTACCTGAGCATGGAACAAGGCCATGTTTCTGGCCATGGTGCGGCGGGTGCCGCGCAGGGGCTCGGCTTCGCCCAGCTGTTTCTGGTGACTGGCTTGTTTGTGTACATCATCAGTGGTGATCAGGCCGCCGGGGCCGCTGCCTTTGATGGTTTCCAGACTAACGCCCAAGCGCTCGGCCAACGCTCGCACACCCGGAGTGGCCCGGTTGGCTCTGGCCCGCTTACTGGAGGCCGCTGCCCCCACAATGAACTGATCCTGCTGCGCGCCTTGATCGTCGCCTTTGGAGGATTTCAGCTCACCTACCACCGTGCCGGTGTCATCGCCCTCCCCGTCAAAGGCCAGCAGAGGTTCACCGGTGTGGATAATGTCGCCGGGCTCGCCGTAGAGTTTAGCGATGGTGCCAGCCTGTGGTGAGGGCACTTCTACGATGGCTTTGGCAGTTTCGACGCTGACCAGCACCTGGTCAACTTCCACGGTATCACCGACCTTGATGTGCCATTCGACGATTTCGGCTTCGGGAAGGCCTTCGCCCAAATCCGGGAGTTTGAAGTTTTTCATGGTTAGCCTCCTAGAGCGCGATGACCTGTTCGACGGCGCCGATGATGTCTTCTACCTGCGGCAGGTAATACTGCTCATTTCGGTAGTAAGGCATGATGGTGTCGTAACCGGTGACTCGCACCACCGGGGCCTGAAGGTCCAGGAAGGCGCCTTCGGCGATGGAGGCAGCAACCTCTGCGCCGACACCGCCATTGCGACAGGCTTCGTGAACGATGACCGCGCGGCCGGTTTTGGCAACGGAACAGAGCAGTGTTTCACGATCCAGGGGGCTGACAGTGGCCACGTCGATCACCTCGCAGCTCACGCCCTGCTCTGCCAGCTTGTCGGCCGCCTGAAGGGTTTCCTGCACACAGGCGCCCCAGGTTATCAGGGTGACGTCATCGCCTTCCCTCAGAGTAAAACTCGTGTCCAGCGGTAACGCTTCGCCGTTATCTTTCACGCTTTGGGTGACCGCCCGGTAGATGCGCTTGGGCTCCAGAAAGATCACCGGGTCTGGATTACGAATGTCTGCCAGCAACAACCTATAGGCCCGCTGTGGCGAACTGGGAATCACCACCCGCAGGCCGGGGATATGGGCAAAGAGCGCTTCGGTGCTTTCGGAATGGTGTTCCGGTGCATGGATGCCACCCCCGAATGGTGCGCGGAATACTAGCGGGCAATGCAGCCGGCCCCGGGTGCGGTTACGCATGCGGGCAGCGTGGCTGATGACCTGTTCCATGCCGGCGTAGATAAACCCCATAAACTGAAATTCCGCCACTGGCCTCAACCCCTGAGTGGCCATACCAATAGCGGTGCCGGCAATCAGATTTTCCGCCAGTGGCGTGTCCATCACCCGCTTGAAGCCGAAGGCCTCTTTCAAGCCAACCGTCGCCCGAAATACCCCACCGTTAGTGGCGATATCCTCACCCAGCACCACTACGTTATCGTCGTCGGCCATGGCCCGGTGCAGAGCCATGTTGACCGCCTCTACCAGGGTAATATCCCGAGTCTCTGCAGAAGCCTGCACCTTGCTCATCCGCGACCTCCCTGGTATCTGTCGGCGATCTGCTCGCGCTGTTGTTGCAGCGCCGCGGGGAGGGATTCAAACAGATAATCCAGCATGGCGGTGGGCGGCTCGGCCTCGGTGGCCAGGTAGGATTCAACGGCCTTTTCTACGGTTTGCTTGCACTCAGCCTGCAGGGCTTTTTCCTTATCCGGGCTCCACAACCCGCGGTCGTGCAGCCAGTTCTGCAGGCGCTTGATGCCGTCTTTTTCCCAGGCACGCTTGAGATCCTCGGCGGTGCGGTAGCGGGTGGCATCATCCGCGGTGGTGTGATCCCCGAGCCGATAGGTGACCGCTTCAATCACCGTCGCACCCTTACCCGAATGGGCCCGCTCGACAGCCGTATCCAGGGCTTCAACCGTGGCAAAGTAGTCGTTGCCATCGACAATGTGGCCCGGCAATCCGGCGCTGATCGCCTTTTGGGCGATGGTTTCCGCACCACTTTGCAGGCTGCGAGGCGTGGAGATCGCCCATTGATTGTTGATCACCATGAATACCACCGGCAAATGCCAGGCACCGGCCAGATTAATACTCTCCAGAAAGTCGCCTTTTGATGTGCCTCCATCACCAATACAACACACCACCGCCCGGCTCTGATCCCGGATCTTCATGGCCGCCGCCACGCCCACCGCATGACAGCATTGGGTGGCAATCGGCACGGATATTGGTAGGTCTTCCGGGCAATTCTTCCAGGCACTTCCACGCTCATCACCACCCCAGTAAAGCAGCAATTCAGTCAGGCTCACGCCCCGTAAAATATGGCTAGCCTGGTCTCGGTAATAGGGCACAAACACATCGGATTTCGCCATGCTCTGGCCAATGGCCGTGCCCACCACCTCGTGCCCCAGCACCGACGGATAGGTGCCACATTTTCCGGTACGTTGCAGCGCAATGGCTTTGGAATCGAAGGTGCGTGTCAGCACCATATTGCGGTAGGCGGCCAGCACCCGGTCGGTGTTCTCTGCCTGCAGCGGCAGTTCGCCCAGCGGCTTGCCGTGGTCATCCAGATAGCGGGTGCTATCTACTTGGAATTCGTGGATTTGTCTCACTCCATCCTCCTGTCCCCGGCCTCGCGATAAAAGCCTAGCTGCGCAGACAACCTGCTTGTGGCGGGCAACGGCAGCGTTGGGGTGGTTGGCGCCCTGTTGTTTAAGGCTTAGGTTTAAGATTTAGTCGAAGGTCCGGAAATGATCAAAGGAACTTTACCGGCGGGCGCCTGACAATACGTTCACCCCCGGTTCATGTTGGTTATGGTTTACTGAAGCTACAATCAGCCAAGAAGCCACGGGCAACAACGTCATCAGGAGATGAGTAATGAATGTCATGTCGGTACTGAATCAGATCATGGGGCAGGCACAGGGTGGCCAATCCCAGAGTGGCGGTGGAATGGATGTAAAGGGTCTTATGGGCGGTTTAGGTAACCAGCTCTCTGGCGGTAAAGGCGGTGGCAGCGGGGTTGACGTGAAAAGCCTGTTGGGCGGGGGCGCCCTGGGCCTGATGCTGGGTTCCAAACGAGGCCGGAAAATGGGTGGCACCGCGCTCAAGTATGGCGCACTCGCTGGTGTTGGCGTGATGGCTTACAAAGCCTACCAGAACTACCAGATCAACGCTCCGGGGGCGCCGCAACAAGCACCCGCCCAACAGGGGCAGCCACTGGAACAGCTTCAAGGTGTCGATCAGGAGAGGCGAGGACTGGAAATACTCCAGGCCATGATTATGGCCGCCAGAGCCGATGGCCACATAGATTCCAATGAACGCGCTTTGCTCACTCAGGAAATCGAAAAACTTGGACCAGACGACGAGCTACACGCCTGGATCCAGCAACAGTTTGACGGCCCCCTCGATGCGCAAGCCCTCGCCAGGAACTCCGATTCGCCGCAGGCAAGCCGTGAAATCTATGTGGTCAGCGCCGTCATGATCAACGACCAGAACCCGATGGAACGGGCATGGCTTGACCAGCTCGCCGAAGCCCTGAAACTTGACCCAAATCTGGCCAAAGAATTAGAGCGGCAGGTTCAAGCCGTCGCTGGCTAACGCCCGCCCGGCACAATGACAAAGGCGCCAGGACTCTAGCCAGAGCATCCGGCGCCTCCTCAGACTTTTGAACTGACCTCAGGCTTTCTTTACAAACTCAGACTTGAGCTTCATCGGGCCGATGCCCTCCACCTTGCAATCAATGTCGTGGTCACCATCTACCAGACGGATGTTCTTGACCTTGGTGCCTACTTTAACCACGAGGCTAGACCCTTTCACTTTCAGGTCTTTGATCACCGTGACGGTGTCACCGTCCTGCAGCTCATTACCGTTGGAATCCCGAATCACCGCCCCAACCTCAGCAGCCGCTTGTTCAGCGGCTGTCCATTCATGGCCACATTCCGGGCAGACTAACTGAACGCCATCCTCATAGGTGTATTCAGAATTGCACTGGGGGCATGGGGGCAACTGAGACATTATCATTTCCTGTTAATCAAATGGGCAGATGATTATACCATTAACGGCCCGGCGACACCCTCGCCAGAACGGTCGGGTTCTCAGACAAAGGTAATGCCAGAATCACGCCCTCATTGGATGCTGGAAACACCCCGGCTAATGCCGTCACATTCACCTGATGCGATACCAGAACTACTGCTGCCCCCGGCTCCAAATCGTTGACCAGAGCAATGGTCTGCCGGGTTTGAGTATCACCATTACCCCGATTCCGGAAAAAAGAATTCAACGCAGGCCACTCCGTGACCTCCCCCATACCCATTTCACGCGCAGTATCCATACAGCGGCACCATTGACTGGAAAACACCCGGGCCCCCGTAATGCCCCGAGACTCCAGAAACGGCCCCCAAGAGCGCGCCTGCTCCCGCCCAACCGAATTCAGATTCCGCTGAGTGCCGCAATCATTCACATCAAACTCACCGGGATCGCCGGTACCCGGCGCCAGGGCATGGCGCATCATCAACACCGCCCGTCCCTCGCGGAGAGCGGTCCAGGCTTGATCCTCCGAGGCATGACCATTGGCCGGGACTAAACCGAGAATCATAAGAATCAAGAACAACCGAGTTTTCATACCTCTTCCCTCGAAATCAGCAAAATAATCGCGGAGGTACTGATATCGTTTACAGGCGTGTTTAGGGATGGCTTCCAAAAAATGTCGAAGGCCAAGGATGGCCTGAGAGAAGCGCACATGGATGTGCTCGTAGCGGTTTTTTGGAAGCCATCCCTAAACATGCCCGACACCAAACCCAGACGGCATAAACTTAAATACGCGGCCCAAAACTAACAAGCTCACCCTCTGAAAGGTTAAACTGCCCAAAACCCAAGCTCACGAAGGAAAACCGACATGCCAATCTGGGTCGACGCCGACGCCTGCCCCGTTCCCATCCGGGAAATTCTTTGCCGCGCCGCCACCCGCTGGCAAGTTCAGACCACCTTCATCGCCAACCACGTCATCACCCTGCCGCCGAGCCCCTACATCAGCCGCCGCCAGGTACCCCAGGGATTTGACGTCGCCGACAACGAAATCATGGACCAGATGACCAAAGGCGACCTGGTGATCACCCAGGATATCCCCCTGGCTGCCGAAGCCATCGAAAAAGGCGCCGACGTTTTTAATCCCAGAGGCCAGGCCTTCACCAAAGAAAACATCCGCCAGCGCCTGGCCATGCGAAACTTTATGGAAGAAATGCGAAATGCCGGTCAGGTGACCGGCGGTCCGGCGCCCTTTGGCCAGGCCGACCGCAAAGAATTTGCCGACAAACTGGACCGATGGCTGCAGCAGAATACTCCCAAGTGATAATGATTCTATTTTAAAGAACAATAGAATCCGCTACCCTTCCCGCCTCCGGACGCCCAGCTCCAGCCAGAAGGACGCGAACATGCAACCCAACACCCATCAAACTACCAGCTTCGCGGCGCTTGGCCGCTTGATGCGATACGCCCGGGGCTACCGCCGCCGAATTGTGGCAGCGACCACTTGCTCCGTGATCAACAAGTTGTTCGACATTGCGCCGGAAATTCTGATCGGTGTTGCCATCGACGTGGTGGTCAACAAGGAAGAAAGTTTTGTGGCCGGCCTGGGTTTCGAAACCGCCCAGCAGCAGATTACCATCTTGGCCGTTCTGACCTTTTTCATCTGGGCCGGCGAATCCCTGTTCGAATACCTGTACCAGATTCTCTGGCGCAATCTGGCCCAGCGCCTTCAGTCAGACCTGCGACAAGATGCCTACGAACACGCCCAGCGCCTGGACATGAGTTTCTTTGAGGCCCGCAGTTCCGGGCAACTGGTTGCTACCATGAACGACGACGTCAACCAGCTGGAGCGATTTCTGGATGGCGGTGCCAACGCCATGATTCAGGTGGCAGTCACCGTGGTCGCGGTGGGTGCCGTGTTCTTTGTATTGTCCCCACTGATTGCCCTGCTGGCGTTTACACCGATCCCCCTCATCATCTGGGGGGCCTTCTATTTCCAGCGTAAAGCCGGACCGCTGTATGCCGACGTGCGTGAGAAAGTTGGCGATCTGTCCAGCCGCCTTGCCAATAACCTGGGGGGCATTGCCACCATTAAAAGCTTTACCGCAGAACTGCGTGAAGCCCGCCGACTGAAACAGGCCAGTGAAGCCTATGTCGACGCAAACCGCCGGGCCATACGCATCAGCTCTGCGTTCATCCCCGTCATCCGCATGGCCATTCTCGCCGGTTTTCTGGCTACCTTTACGGTGGGCGGCATGATGGCCCTGAATGGAGACCTCAACGTGGGCGCCTACGGTGTATTGGTGTTCCTGACCCAGCGCCTGCTCTGGCCCCTGACGGGCCTTGCCGAAGTCATCGATCTGTTCGAGCGTGCCATGGCCAGCACCCGCCGGATTCTGGACCTGTTGGCGGAACCGGTAAACGTAAGAGACCAGGCAGGGCAAAACCTGGCACAGCCGGTTCAGGGCAAGGTGGTGTTTGACCAGGTAGGCTTTCATTATGCCAGCAGCGGCGCCGGTGTTAACGGCATCAGCCTGGAGGTACCCGCCGGCAACACCCTGGCCCTCGTGGGCGCGACTGGCTCTGGTAAATCAACCCTGATCAAGCTGCTGCTGCGGTTCTATGACCCAACCCACGGTGAGATCCGCCTGGATGGCCAGCCCATTCGCGATGTAAGCCTGAAATCCCTGCGGGACGCCATTGGTCTGGTCAGCCAGGATGTCTATCTGTTTGAAGGCAGCATTCGCGATAACCTCGCCTACGGCAAGCCCGACGCCACCGATGAAGAGATAACCGAAGCAGCCCGAACGGCAGAGGCCTGGTCGTTCATCAGCCAGTTACCCCAGGGCCTGGATACACCGGTTGGCGAACGCGGGGTACGCCTGTCCGGTGGGCAGCGCCAAAGGCTGTCTCTGGCCCGGGCACTGCTTAAAGACCCTCCGGTTCTGGTGCTGGACGAAGCTACCAGCGCCGTCGACAACGAAACCGAAGCGGCGATTCAACGCTCGCTCCGGCGGATAGGCCATAACCGGACCGTGATCATGATCGCGCACCGGTTGTCGACGATCGTTGATGCCGACACCATTGCGGTCATCGACAACGGCCAGGTAATCGAACAGGGTGATCATCAGACTCTACTGGAGCTCAATGGCGCCTACGCGGCGCAATGGCGTGTTCAAACCGGGCAAGCCCAGTAAGTTATTATTTAGTATTGATAGTAATTCGCATTTAGATTACTCTGCCCACCTGCCCATGGGAGAGCCTGAATGCCAGCGTTTTTTGAAGTCGCCCAACTGGCGGTTCGCCTCGGCGAAACCGCCGTACTGCACAATGTCAGCCTCGCGTTTCGGGAGGGTGAGGTAACAGCCCTACTCGGCCACAATGGCTCCGGAAAATCGACATTGTTAAAAATCCTGGCCCGGCAGATCGAGCCGACTCAGGGGGTCGCTTTGCTCAACGGTCACCCTTTCGGAGCTGCCGGCTCCCGGGCCTTCGCAAGAACCGTGGGTTACCTGCCACAACACCCCCCGGCAACCGACGGCCTCACGGTACGGGAACTGGTCGCGCTGGGGCGCTACCCCTGGCGTGGCCCACTTGGCCGATACACGGCTGAAGACCAGAGACTGATCGATCAGGCTATTCAAGACACCGACCTGGCACGGTTCGCTGACCGTGCGGTGGACACCCTGTCTGGTGGTGAACGACAACGGGCCTGGATCGCCATGTTGCTGGCCCAGCAAACCCAATGTCTGCTGCTGGATGAACCCATTTCTGCATTGGATGTGAAGCATCAGGTGGAAACCCTGCGTCTGGTCCACGGACTTGCCGCCGAGCGGGAGCTGACGGTGATTGTGGTATTACACGATGTCGATCTCGCGGCCAGATTCTGCGACCGCCTGGTCGCCCTGAAAGCGGGTCAGGTAGTCGCGGATGGAACACCCGCCGAAATTATGGACAGCGGCGTACTGGAATCAATCTACGGTGTCGCCATGGGCGTAATGGAGCGGGCACCCGGCCAATGGGTGTCTTATGTGCACTGAACACCGCGCTTTTCGCCCACTGGCGTATCTCTGTTTCCTTACATTCCTTATCAGCCAACCCGCGCACTCCGGCACCTGGAGCCATGAGAAGGGCACCCTCACCCTGCCCCAGCCGCCCGAACGTATCGTTGCCCTCAACTGGGCGGCCACAGAAGCCTTGTTACTGCTGGGCATTACACCGGTGGGCGTGGCAGATCGGGATGGCTACAGCGCCTGGGTACAGGCCCCGGAATTACCCGATGGCGTTGCCAATGTTGGCACCCGCGTTGCGCCTAGCCTGGAGGCGATTGCCGAACTCAAGCCAGACCTGATTGTCACCAGCGCCGACCTGGCTCCCGCGGCCGGGTTACTGGAACGCATTGCCCCCACCTACGTCATCAGCGTTTACAAAGAGGGCTCAGCCCCCTTCGCCAAAGCCAGGGAAATGCTAATCACTCTTGGCCAGATGCTGGGCCGCGAGAACCAGGCCGATGCCGTGCTCACCGACATCGACCAAACACTCGAGCAGCAGCGCGCCAGGCTGGCCCGGGCCGGCATGGATCAGCAACCCGTGGCTCTGGTTAACTTTCTGGATGAACGGCATGTTCGTATCTACGCACCCAACGGGCTCTATCAAACCACACTCAACGCTCTGGGGCTAAACAACGCATGGCCGCATGAAGGCAACCATTGGGGCTTTTCGGTGGTTGGCCTGGAGGCCATTGCGCCCTACCACGACAGTCGTATCGTTGTAATTTCACCCACCCTGCCCGGGCTCTCGGATCACCTGGCAGGCAGCCCCTTCTGGACCTACCTGCCGCCCGTCAAGCGAAACCAGGTGTATCAGATTGAGCCGGTGTGGCCTTTCGGCGGGGTGTACCCGGTAAAACGCCTGGCGATCTTGCTGGCGGATGCTCTGTTGGAGGGAGGCCGCAACAATGTTCGCTGACTCGGCACGCGTACCTGCAACCGCCCCGTCCCTGCCCAAAAGACTTCCGGTTGCCATTGCCCTGCTCTGGCTTGTCGCCCTGGCAGCCAGCGCCCTTCCCTGGCTGGGTCAGATGGCGCCGGGCGACCTTTTGGCGGCATTCTGGAGCTACAACGAAGATTATTACCCTTCGGTACTCGCCCACTACAGCTGGGCACCAAGAGTTTCCGTGGCCGTTCTGATCGGCTGCGGACTGGGCCTGGCGGGTGCCGTTACCCAACAAATCCTTGGTAACCCGCTGGCCTCACCCAGCACACTGGGTGTGGAGGCCGGCGGGCAATTCGGGGTGACCATGGCCACCCTCTTTGTGCCCGGTTTGCTGGCCTTCAGCCCAGATCTGGCGGCCGTAGCCGGAGGTCTGCTGGCCATTGGCCTGGTGATTGCGCTGACCTGGCGCCTGGGCTTCTCACCGGTCACCGTTATTCTGGCCGGGCTGGTGATCACCTTCTTTCTCGGCGCCATGAACATGGCCTTTTTGCTGCTCAAGGGCGAATGGCTGGGCAACCTGTTTATCTGGGGAGCAGGCTCTCTGGTTCAGAATAACTGGGAGCCCTTCCTGCAACTGTTGCCACGGGTGCTGATACTCGCGATTGCCATGCTGATGTTGATGCGGCCTCTGGCTCTGCTCCAACTGGGGCAGGCCTCGGCCTCGGCACTCGGCGCGAAAGTGGCGTTGGTGCGTGGCGGCGCGCTGCTTCTGGTAGTCCTGATGAGCTCCGTGGTGGTCAGTCGGGTCGGTGTGGTGGCGTTCGTGGGGCTGGCCGCCCCGGTGCTGGCCAAACTGCTGGGTGCCCGTTCGCTCGGTGAGAGATTGTTCTGGAGCACGATCACCGGCGGCGGGCTTTTGCTGCTGGCAGATACCCTGGCGCATTGGGCAACCACCCTGGGTAACGGCTCCATTGTGCCCACCGGCACCACCACCGCCTTGATTGGCGGCCCCGTTATCCTGATGGCCTTGCAGGGCATTCGAAACACTCACCATATGCCCGGCGCGGACTCGAGCCCGGCGGGGTTCCTGCCCACCCGGAAGCCGCCCCTTCTGGTTGCCGGCATTGTTGCGGTGCTGCTGGCGCTGACCATTGCCCTTTCCATGGCCTGGTCGCCCGGCCTGAACGCCTGGAACTGGACACCACCCTCACACTGGAGCGATGCCTGGGTGTGGCGCGGCCCAAGGCTGTTGGCGGCCATTCTCGCCGGCATGGCTCTGGGCATGGCCGGCACCCTGATACAGCGTATGACCGGCAACCCTATGGGCAGTCCGGAATTGCTGGGCATCAGCGGTGGTGCGGCCCTGGTGATGGTGGTCCTGGTGCTGACCGGCATCGACATCGGCCGTGGCGGCCAACTGATCGCTGCCACGGCCGGGGCCGCTGCAGCCCTTGGCCTGTTGATTCTACTGGCCCGCCGCCATCGGTTTGCCGGCAACCAGCTTCTGCTGGGCGGACTGGCACTTTACGTCTTCATGGATGCCGGCTTGAGGCTGGTGATGGCCTCCGGCGGGACGGTGGCGTCGCGCCTGCTGAACTGGATGTACGGTTCAACCTGGCTGGTGTCTGAACAGGAAGCCATTGGCTTGATGGCACTCGTACTAACCCTGGGGGCGCTCCTTTTGCTGATCCTTCGCCCGCTAACCCTGCTCCCCCTGGGCGACGCGGCCGCGTCATCTCTCGGGCTACCGGTTGCACGGGCCCGACTGCTGCTTCTACTTCTGGCTTCGGTACTGACCGCTGCCGCCACTGTGGTGATCGGCCCCCTGAGTTTCGTCGGGTTGATCGCCCCCCACCTTGCCAGAGTGCTGGGCCAGCAAACGGTGGGGCGCCAGCTTTTGGTTGCAGCTCTGGCAGGTGGACTGCTGCTGGCCATCGCCGACTATCTGGCGCGGGTAGCCGTATTCCCCAACCAGCTGCCATCCGGGCTGTTGGCGGCTCTGGTGGGTGGTGTTTACTTCCTCTGGGGGCTGAGCCGCCATGGCCGTCACTGAGGTTTCTGGCGATTCCTGGCTGGTCAGCTATCACCACCTGCTGGCCCGGCACGAGCTGAAACAACACGACGCCTTGAACGGCGCTCTGGCACAAAGCAGCGCCCAACCTGGTGAGTTGTTCTCATTGACGCAAATTCTGGCAAAACCAGCGCTGCTGGAAGAACAAGTGCTGAGAGATTATCCCGATGCGGAACAGCCAAGACTCCGCAAGGCCCGGATATCGGTGCTGCATCAGAGCCTGGCCTTGCAGGTCATCGCCCCCCGGGTAATCGAGCTGTTCCGGGATGGCGTCAGCGCCCCCCTGAACCCGGACCGGATTTTCCTGTGCTCACTGGAAAGCTCTGACGCCCCCTCCCGCTGGCGCCATTTGTCTGACGATCGGGCGCCCCTGGCGCCGGAGGCATTCATTGACACGACCGGTGATCAGGTACGGGCCTGGTACCCGGTCTTCCGGCAACATTTCGGGGTCAGCCCCGGCGCCTACTGGAGCAGCGTTGGCCTGGCATTGGGCGCCCCGTTCTCCGCCGTTTGGAATCAGGTGGACCCAGACGCACTGTGTGCCCTGGCCACCAGCTGGCTGGCACGATTTGAGTGTGATGCAAACCGATACATCGACTGGATACCGGCCGAGTTCAGTCAACAGCGTTGCGCACTCCCTCAACGGCGAGGTTGCTGCCTGAAGTATCTTTTACCCGGTGGGGGATACTGCGGGACTTGCGGGATTTACCGTCGCGACCGCATGGACAGTGTCAGAGAATCATCATCAGGCCGGCCAAGACCAGCGAAATGACACTAACGGCAGCCACGGCAATTTTCAGTCCCTCCAGCACTTCATGTTCCATCAATAATCTTGCTCCTGCACCAACAAACAAACACCCGGCAAATCAAACACACCTCTAGTTGTAAACGATAATCTTTATCATTACAATCCGTATTACAAAACTTACACCTACCACAACCCATCAGAGGAATACCAAGGAATGCAGTTGCTCCCCCTCACCAATCAGCAAGACAAGCACCCGCTACGCGGCACGTGGACCACAGGGCTGCTGGCACTGGCCATGACAGCCGCCCCGACGCTGGCCCAGGAAACGTTAACCCCGATCAACGTTAGTGGCGAGCGCATTGAAGACCCATCGGCCCCGGTAGATGGCTATATTGCGACCTCCAGCCGCGCGGGCACCAAAACCACCACGCCAATCACTGAGATCCCACAATCCATTTCTGTGGTGACCGCAGATCAGATCCAAGACCAGGGCGTAGCCAGTGTTCAGGAAGCCTTGCGTTACACTGTTGGTGTAGGTGCCGAACAATTTGGCCTTGATAGCCGAGGCGATTGGCAGTCCGTGCGCGGCGGCGATCCGGTGATTTACCTCGATGGTATGCAGAAGACGTTTGGTTTCTATCAGAGCCCGCGCACTGAGCCCTACCTGCTGGAACGTATTGAAGTCATTCGCGGGCCCTCCTCCGTGCTGTACGGCCAAGGCAATGTGGGTGGCCTGGTAAATCTCACCACCAAACGCCCCCAGGCAGAACAATCTACCGAGATAAAGATGCAGGTAGGAAATCACTCCCGCAAGCAGGCCGCAATCGACTCAACCGGGGCCCTGAACGAGGATGGCACCCTGTTGTACCGTTTTATCGCCCTTGGCCGCGACAGCGACACCCAGGTCAACAAGGTTGAAGACAACCGTGTGGTTATCGCGCCGTCGATCACCTGGCGCCCGACGGATCAGACCGAATGGACCCTTATGGCGCTGCATCAGGAAGACCGCTCGGGAACCACCTCGCAGTTCCTGCCGATTGAAGGCACCCTCAAACCGTCACCGTTTGGGCTGCCGCAGATCCCCTATGATCTGTTCATCAGCGAGCCGGATTTCGATCGCTACAACACCAAGGAAAAGGCGGCGACCTCCCTGTTAAGTCACCGGCTGAACAACGTCTGGACAGTGCGACAGAATCTCCGCTACTCCGAGACCGAGGTGGATTACCAGAGCATCTACCCCCTGTTTACGCCTGCCCTGAAACCAAATGGCGATATTGCCCGGGTCGCCTACGCCAACAAGCCTAACCTGGACACCTTAACTGCAGATCACCAGGCGGAGGCTTTGTTCTCAACGGGCAACGTCGATCACACCGTGCTGCTGGGATGGGATTACCAGCATGCCGTCAGCAACAGCCGCCGCGCTTACAAGGCAGACATCGGCGACTTGAATGTGTTTAACCCGGTCTACGGGAACTATGACCGGCTGACCGAAAGTGATTTCAGCGATACACCGGAAAACACCGTCATCCAGAGCGGTTTCTACGCCCAGAATCAGATGACCATCAATGATCGCTGGATTGCCGTACTGGGCCTTCGCCACGACAGCGCCCGCAACAAGACCGAAGGCGGCACGGCCTTCACCGACGAGGAAGTCACCGGCAGGGCTGGTTTGATGTACAAGTTCAGCAACGGTGTCACGCCATTCGTCAGCTACTCTGAGTCGTTCAAACCGGTAACCGGCCTTGATGCCTTCAACAATCCGTTCAAACCATTGAAAGGTGAGCAGGTCGAAGTCGGCGTAAAATATCAACCAACTGATTCCACGAGCCTGTATACCGCGACGGTTTATGATCTGCGCGAAAAGAACCGCCAGGCTCCCGACCCGCTGAACCCGAATAATCAGATTCAGAACGGCGAGACCAGCGCTCGGGGTATCGAGCTGGAAGCGAAAGTGGACGTCAACAACCATTGGGACCTGATCGCCAACTATGCCTACACCGATACCGAGGTTGAGGAGGGCAACAACCAGGGAGCGCGACTGGCCAGCATTCCGGAACACACAGCATCACTCTGGAGCCAGCATGAGCTGCGCGCCCTCGGTATTCCAGGGCTTCGCGCCGGCGCCGGCGTCCGCTATGTCGGATCAAGCTGGGACGGCACCGACCAACTCAAGACCCCTGCAGAGACCCTGCTGGACGCCATGATTGCCTACGGTCGGGACAGCTGGGAGCTGGCCCTGAACGTCAACAACCTGACCAATGAGACTTACTTCACCACCTGCCTGGCTCGGGGCGATTGCTTCATTGGCACCAAACGCACGGTGACGGGCACCCTGAGCTATCGTTTCTGACGTCCCACCGACAAGCAATAAAAGCCACCGCAAACCGGTGGCTTTTTTGTGTCGTACGCTCTGGTATTGTCTAGATACTAACCTAGCCGTCAGTTTAGGCGCGGCCGACAATCCTTAGCCTGGAGGAGACCTCATGAACCACTCGACAATCGCCATCGCCGTGGGCGTATCGGTATTGGCAGCATCCCCGGCGTGGTCTGACCAGACGTTCTCATCTGACAAAACCGATTTTCGGATAGAAACCGTCGCTCAAGGCCTTGAGCACCCCTGGAGCCTGGCCTTCCTGCCCGACGGCACCATGCTGGTCACTGAACGTGAGGGTCGGCTGCGCCGGATTGAGAACGGCAATCTTGTGCGGGAGCCCATAACCGGGCTACCGGAACTGGTTGCCTCTGGCCAGGGTGGGCTGCTGGATGTCGCGCTGCATCCAGAATTTGCGAACAATCAAACTCTGTTCCTAAGTTATGCGCACCGTGACGGCGACGGCATGACAACCCGTGTTGCCCGTGCCACCTACACTGGCGAGTCACTTGAAAATGTTGAGGTGATCTTCGAAGCCCTGCCCCGCTCCAATAATGGCCGGCACTTTGCGGGGAGGATGGTGTTTGACGGAAGCGGACACCTCTACGTGTCCGTGGGGGATCGCGGCGACATGGACCGGGCCCAGGATACCAACGACGATGCCGGCGGCGTGCATCGCATAACGATTGACGGGCAACCGGTGTCGGATAATCCGTTCAAAAGCAACTCAAGAGTGAACGATACCATCTTCACCTACGGCAACCGCAACATTCAGGGTATGACCCTGCACCCGAACACCGGTGAGGTCTGGAGCCATGAACACGGACCCCGGGGCGGTGACGAGATCAACATTATCCGGGCCGGCAACGATTACGGCTGGCCCAAAGTCACCTATGGCATCGACTACTCGGGTATCCCCATCACCAATAAGACCACCATGGACGGCGTGACCGATCCGCTGCATTACTGGGATCCATCTATCGCGCCCTCGGGGATGGCGTTCTACACCGGCGATCTGTTCCCGGACTGGCAGGGCGATCTTTTCGTGGGCGCATTGCGCTCGCAAAAACTGGTGCGCCTGACCATTCAGGATGAAACCGTAGTTGAGGAAGAGGACTTGCTGATCAATCTTGGCGAGCGCATCCGGGATGTTCGAATGGGCCCGGATGGTGCTCTGTGGTTACTGACCGACTCCCGCCAGGGCAAGGTTTACCGGATGGTACCCGCCGACTGAGCGGCCAGCCAGGGGCCATTGAGGGCCTCAGTTGGGATCGTTGGTCCTTTCGGTTTTATCGTACTGCGGCAGATCGTCAGTGATATCGAACCAGTCGGATTTTGAGCCGACATAAATGTGCCGCGTGGCTTTCATGCCCAGGGGTTCGTTGATCACCCCTACCCGCAGGCGCAGAATACCAGGAATGGCATCCAGGCGGCTGTATAGCTGGCTGCCACACTTGCTGCAAAAGGCCCGGTATTTGCCCGGTCGGGATTCAAACTCGGTGATGCTGTCTTCGCCGGCCACAAACCGGAAACGCACCTTCTGCACCGGCGCACTGGCTGAGAAGGCGCTGCCATGGGCTCGCCGGCATTGGCTGCAGTGGCAAAGTGACAGCGGCCCCAGTGAGCCCTCGTATTCGAACTGAATATCACCACAGAGGCATTGGCCGGTATACATCAAACTCTCCCGATTATGGCTGACAGAACAGGCCGCAGATCATACCGGCTCAGGCCTGGAATACCAGCCCTGAGACCGCCAGTATCACCAGTCGATATCAGCCCGCATATTGCTTGTTTAGATACGCCAGTATCCGCCCGGATTCAAACAGCTGGGTATCGGTGTTGGGATCTTCCAGGTACGGCACCTGAACCCGGCCATGTTGCTGGAAGAACGCATCGCGCTTGCCACCGGGCCTTGGCTTGTATTCACCGAGCTTAATCCGCTGTTTGGCTGGCCCGATCTCGGTCCAGTGTTCTTTACCGAGGTTATGCAATGTGTATGGAATTTCCAGCTCGCACAGTCTTTCCCTTACCAGTCGTGAGAATGGACTGCCCTCAAAGCTCCACAGGTGCAAACCCTGCTCCGGTCTCTGGCCCGATGCTGCACGCAATCCGCGCAGCTCGCTCGCCGCGGAGCCCAGTGAATTCAGTGCCGGCTGCCAGGCCCTGGACTGGAAGTAACGCGGCACCGAACGACCGGCATATTCGCGGAACAAATATTCAATAATGTCATCGGACTCGTAGATGACCTTATCGGTGTTTTGATCCACCAGCAGCGGGAACTGCTGTTTGCCGCCAATGGCTTCGGCATCTGGCCGAAAAAACCGGCCGCCTTTAGGGCAAGGCCTGATCTCCGCATCCAGGTGCAGAGCGGTCAATACCTCACGAACGCGACGGCAATAAGGGCAGGCTTCCATATCGTACAGAATGAGCGGTTTTTCCGGTTGCGCAACCGGCTTGATAACCAGGCAGCCCCGCCAGGCGGCAAATGACGAAGTCGCTACGGATTCCAGTACGTTCACCTGATGTCTGAGCGCTTTGAGCATAGTGTTCCCTTGATTCGTAATGTGTAGTTCATGAGCTCTGACCGGAATTGTCTCACAAACTGTCCTCGACCCATTGGCTGACCGGGCCGTTTAATTGGGCCAAAGGTAACCCACTGATTCTGAAGGGCACTTACGAGCTGTCACAAAAAACCTATATAAACAAGGACTCTACTGCCATTTTTTAACGTCATGTATAGCTTTTCTGCATAGTACAAATCGGTGGGATGAGCTATTGTAGAAAAAGAATACAACAACGGGCTGGCATGATGCGGATTCAGGGTTTGCGGGCAAGGACTTGCTCTTCACAGTGCACGACCACTCCGAGACGGCTTGTTCTGGCTATTGCGGCGGCCTGCAGCATGGCATCTGCCTCCTCCGCTGCCCAGGACAATACCTCGGCAGCCAACGTCTTTGCTGAATCCAGACTGTGGGCCAGCCAGATCAAAGACTATGCGAACAAATCCCTGAAAAGCGATCAGGCCCTCAGCGTCGCCGCCATTCCCCTAAACGGGCCGGGCATTGAGCAGTATGTAAACGCTGACGAACTGATGAGCCCTGGCTCAATCACCAAACTCGTCACCACCTATGCTGCGCTGGAATTGCTTGGGCCCACCCACCATTGGAATACCGACTTTCTAACAGACGGCGTGATGGTTGGCGATACCCTCAAAGGCAACCTGTTCGTGCGTTTTGGCGGCGATCCCAAGCTTACCCTGGAACGTTTGTGGAGTACGCTGCGGGAGTTGCGCAGCATGGGTATCCATCGCATCGAGGGCGACCTGGTTCTGGATGGTAGCTACTTCAGAATAGACGGCGGTTTTCCGGCATTTGAGGATAACGGTAAAAACCCCCACGCTCCGTTTTTGGTGGAACCCTCAGGCTACCTCAGCAACCTCAACCTGCTGCATTTTCAGGTTCGTGCGGATGAACGCGGCACCCAGGCCTGGACTACCCCCAACTTGGGTGAGGTGACGATTGATAACCGTGTCGCCATTTTACCCGAAGGCCCCTGCCCGGCCCGGAATCGCTTCGAGTGGAAGCCGGTGTTTCATAATGATCATCGTGTGACTGTTCAGGTCACTGGCGAATTACCCCAGGGTTGTCGCACCACCACCTATATGTCACTTCTGCCTCACGAGCGCTACTCTGCTTCCCTGGTTCGCTCAGTGCTGTCTGAGATGGGCGTAATCATCAGTGGCGGAGATCGCTTTGACACCACACCAGACGATGCCCGCCTGGTGATGAGAACCACCTCGCCAGATCTGGTGACCATGGTGAGGGACATCAATAAGTGGAGCAGTAACGTGATGGCCCGGCAGATGCTGCTGACTATCGGCGCGCAGTTCCGACAGGATGATGAACAGGATGACCGGGTAGCAGGTATCCGGGTTATCTACGACTGGCTGGAGGGCATTGGCGTCAACACAGCAGGCATGGTGATCGACAACGGCGCAGGACTTACCCGTCATGGTCGCATTACCGCTCGCCAGGGCGCCCAGATTTTGCAACATGCCTGGAACAGTCCCTATTCTTCAGATCTGATGGCCTCCATGCCGATCATTGCAATGGACGGCACCATGTCACGACGACTCAAAAACACGGGCATGGACGGTCAGGGCCGAATCAAAACCGGCTACTTGGAGCACGTTCGCTCGATCGCCGGCTTCACCAAGGACGACAAGAATACCACCTGGGCGATCGTCGGCATGGTGAATAACGACCCCGCTTGGAACGGCCAGGCTGTGCTGGACCGGGTGCTCTATTCCCTGTATTACCGGCCACCGGTCGGGACGTCCCTGTCCCAGTCTTCAGAAGCAGGCAGCAGTCTTACCATTCAGTAGAAAAACTGCCGATGACCTCTTCCGGTCAGCGGTTTACGCTGGCCATATCAGGCAACTTGTGAGCAATACCCTTGTGACAATCGATACAGGTTTGTTCTGAGCTTGCCAATGCTGTGGAGTGCGCCTTTGCCGCCCGCGGATCCTGCATGGTGAAGTCCATCGAATCAAATTCATGGCAGTTCCGACATTCCAGAGAATCGTTGGCTTTCAAGCGCGCCCATTCCCGCTCGGCCAGCTCCCGCCGTTTGGCCTCGAACTTCTCTGGCGTGTTGATAGAACCAAAAACCCAACCCCAGACTTCCTTCGAAGCCTCCATCTTGCGTCCAATCTTGTGGGTCCAACCATGAGGCACGTGGCAATCTGAACATTCCGCACGTACACCGGAACGGTTGGTGTAATGGATGGTGTCTTTCAGCTCCTGATACGGGTTGCTGTGCATCTCATGGCACCCTATACAAAACTGCTCGGTGTTGGTCACTTCCAACGCTGTGTTGAAACCACCCCAGAAGATGATCCCGGCAATAAAGCCGCTGAGCGTCAGGAAACCGAGGCTGTAATGCACACTAGGCTTGCGCAACAGGTTCCAGTAGAGCTTCAGCCATTTCATCATCAGCGGTCTCCTTTGTTGGAGGCGCGGATCACTTCATCCACGGCTTTGAAATCGGACTCCACCAGCGGCTCGGCATCGGTTTGGGGCACGTGGCACTGGGTGCAGAAATACCGACCGGGCGTTACCTCCGCACGCACCTGGAAATGCCGATCCATAAAATGCGTGACGCTGACCATCGGGGCGCCGGCTTGCACCGCTGCTTCCCGACTGTGGCAATCCAGGCACCGGTTAAAGTTCTTGTCGACCTGATAATCCCGAATGGCGTGGGGCACCACCGGCGGCTGTTCCGGGTAGTTACGCACCTCCCGTTTAACCTCTCTAGGATCACCGGCAATGGGCGGCGCCGGCAAATCCTGCCCGAGCGTTCCGCCTTTGCGAAGCCCATCCGGCGCAGAAGGTGACAGCTCACCGCTCTGCGCAAATGCTGCCAGTGCCAGGGAGCTTGTCAGCAATAAAATCAGTAGTCTCATGGTGACTTCTCCTCAGGCCAGGTTAACCAGTTCCAGACGTACCGCACACTTCTTGAAATCCGTTTGCTTGGAAATCGGGTCGGTGGCGTCCAGAGTGACTTTATTAATCAGCTTGCCGGCATCGAAGAAGGGCACATACACCATACCTTTCGGCATGCTGACTCGGCCCCGGGTTTCGACGCGCACCCGGACTTCACCCCGCCGACTGATCACCTTGACCTCACTGCCACGGCGCCAGCCCTTATCGCGGGCGTCGTCTGCGTTCATATAGAGCAATGCATCCGGCACCGCCTTGTGAAGCTCACTGACGCGGCGAGTCATGGAACCGGTATGCCAGTGTTCCAGCACACGTCCGGTGCACAGCCAGAACGGATATTCATCATCCGGCGATTCAGCTGGTGGCTCATGGGGCACGGCAAAGATCCGCGCGCGATTGTCGGGATTGCCATAAAACTGGAAACCAGTGCCTGCGGCCACGTAGGGGTCTGACCCCTCACGATAGCGCCACAGGGTTTCCTTGCCCTCAACCACCGGCCATCTCAGGCCACGGGTGGCATGGTAGGTATCGAAATCGGCCAGGTCTTTGCCTTTACCGGCGCCAAACTGGCGGTACTCTTCAAAAATGCCTTTCTGGATGTAGAAACCAAAATCCCGGGATTCCTGGTTCTCATAATCCGAGTGTATTTCTTCCAGAGGGTAGCGGTCGACATTGCCGTTGCGATACAGCACATCAAACAGGGTCTTGTCGCGAAGTTCCGGCGCCTTGGCAAGCTGCTCTTCAGGCCAGACATCGGCCACTTTGATCCGCTGTGACAGAGCCACGGTTTGCCAGAGATCGGAGCGCGCCTCACCGGGGGCATTCACCAACTGATGCCAGAACTGGGTTCGGCGCTCGGCATTACCAAAGGCCCCCTCTTTTTCAACCCAGCCTGCTGCCGGCAGTATCAGGTCCGCCGCCTGGGCCGACACCGTCGGGTAGATGTCAGAGACAATGATGAACGTATCTGGATTACGCCAGCCCGGCAGGGTTTCCTGCATGGTATTAGGGCCGGCCTGAATGTTGTTGGTGACCTGAGTCCAATACACACGCAACTTGCTGTCTTTGAGCATGCGGCTTTGCAGTACCGCGTGGTAGCCAACTTTTGCCGGAATGGTGCCTTCCGGCAAACGCCAGATCTTCTCGGCCTTGGCCCGGTGTTCCGGATTGGTGACCACCATATCTGCAGGCAGGCGATGGGCAAAGGTACCCACTTCTCGGGCAGTGCCACAGGCGGAGGGTTGACCGGTCAGCGAGAACGGACTGTTGCCCGGCGTGGCGATCTTGCCCGTCAGCAGATGGATGTTATAAATGAGGTTGTTTACCCACACACCCCGGGTGTGCTGGTTAACGCCCATGGTCCAGAAGGTGGTAACACGCTTGTCCGGATCGGCGTACAGCTTGGCCAGCCGTTCCAGATGACCTTCGGATACACCGGAGATCTCAGCGGCTTTTTTAACATCGTACTCACTGACATAGCGCGCAAAATCTTCAAACGACATATCTTCCCAGCTGTTGGCCTTATCAGTATTCTTGGCCCGTTGCTCTCTTGGATCTTCTGGCCGCAGACCATAGCCAATGTCATCCGCGCCCCGAACAAACCGGGTGTGCTTGTCCACAAAGTCCTGGTTCACCGCATCGTTCTGGATGATGTAATTGGCAATGTAATTGAGGATCGCAACATCAGCGTTGGGATGCATGATCATGGGCAGGTCAGCCAGATCGTAGCAACGATGCTCGTAGGTAGAGAGCACGGCTACTTCTGTGCCTGGGTGAGACAACCGGCGATCGGTGACCCGAGTCCAGAGGATCGGGTGCATCTCCGCCATATTGGCACCCCAGAGCACAAAGGCGTCGGCGCTTTCTATGTCATCATAAACGCCCATGGGCTCGTCTGAGCCGAAGGTACGCATGAACCCGGCAACCGCCGAGGCCATACAATGGCGCGCGTTAGGGTCGATGTTATTGGAACGGAAGCCGGCTTTAAACAGCTTGCTGGCAGCATAGCCCTCCCAGATGGTCCACTGGCCAGAGCCAAACATGCCCACGCTATCGGGGCCGTGTTCCTTGATGGCCGAGGTGAATTTTTCGGCCATCACATCCAGCGCTTCATCCCAGCTGACTTCTACAAAATCGCCTTCTTTATGGAACTTGCCATCCCGCTTACGAAGCAGTGGCTTGGTAAGGCGGTCTTGCCCATAGAGAATCTTGGACAGGAAATAGCCCTTCACGCAGTTCAGGCCACGGTTAACCTCCGACTGGGTGTCGCCGTGGGTCGCAACAATCTGATTGTCCTTGGTGGCCACCATCACGCTGCAACCGGTGCCGCAAAACCGGCATGGAGCTTTGCTCCACTTCAGCTCGGTCAGCTCTGCATTGGTGATCAGATTACTGGCCGCCGCCGGAATGGAAAGACCCGCGGCGGAGGCAGCCATCGCCAGCGCATTCGCTTTGGCAAAATCTCGTCTTGTGAGGTTCATGACAATACTTCCTGTTGTGCTGTTTGTAATTGTCCTGTGGGGATCAACTGCTGATTTGCTTCCTGGGCAGACATCACCTCGTGGTACACCAGAATGCAATCGAGCACGCCGGCAATGCTTTCAATCAACTCCATGGCCTCCATAAGATTTTGATGGCAGGTTCCTTCTGCCAGCACCACCAATTTTCCCGAAGGGTCCTGAGTGCCCTCCTCCAGCCCTGGCGTTGCCGCCAGCACATCGGTGAGTTCAGCAAGTTGCCCTGGGCGCACATGCACCAGAAAACTGGCCACGTGAATTTCATCAGAAGTTTGATCATGCATAACTTGGGCTCTCTGTTTGCGGGGCTTCCAGGCTAATCGCATCTTCCGGACATACGGCGACACAGGCGCCGCAACCAGTGCAATCCTCAAGAGTCACCTCGGGCACGGCCACATGACCGAGTTTTGGCGGAAAGCGAATGGCGGATGTTTCGCAGGCATCCCGGCAGGTCGAACAGTGAATATTGGCTTTAGCAAGGCAATGATCGCGAATCACTGCCCGCCAGGGAAAAGCTTCGCGGGTGAGATCAAACACCGGCTCAGGACAGGCTTTGGCGCACTCACCACACAAGGTACAACCCTCACCGGTAAACCGGATTTGCGGAAAGCCACCATCGCCGCGAAAAAGAATATTTTCGGGGCAAGCTTCAACACAGCGATCGCAACGGGTGCAGACATCCGTGATCGACGCAGTCGTCCAGGGCGGGCGCCATTCAGACGCTGACGGCCGACCGCCCCTCAGAAATGACCGGCGATTCTGGGAAACAGGCATCAGCCTCTACCCTCCGGGCGGCCCTGGAGGCCCCATAAAGATCTACGACATCCAGATCATAAATCCATAGCCGCCAACGACAGCCACCGCGAGAATGGGGAAGAGAAAAACGATGATGAAGATGAACAGCCTCAACTCATGACGCTTACGCTGTTCGGGCGCCAACTCTTGCAGGTCGTCCATAAGCCACCTTTTTTATACGTGTATTCAATACCGTAGTAAAAAGTGTGGTCTTTAGCAAAGCAATATTTGGAAATTAAGTGGTAGATGCTCCAAACGAAACAACCCCGGCGGGCCGGGGTTGTTTTCTCTCATGCGGTAATCAAAACCTTATGGAAGTTGGACAAAATCATCCAGCAGAGTCAAGCGAGCAACACTGTCTGTTTCATCACCTACGCCTGTCGCAGCACGAGCCACCGCCGTATAAACACCACCGTTTGCCAACGTGACAGTTCCGGAGCGGAACAGCAGCGTTGCCCCATCGGCTGACGTAATAAACACGACATAATCGCCTGCCGGAACACCCAGATAACCGGAAGAATCGCCGTACTCAAAATCATCCAGCGCGGGTGTTGCGTTACCTTGGTTTGCGCTGGCATCGGCAGCGGGCACCAGGAAGACATCAACAAGCTGGGCTTCTACTGCGCCATGGATAACCCGGAGCTTGGCTTCTGTTGCGATACGACGATTGTCATCATTGAAAACAAAAGCATCAAGACCGTCGGCCAACGCTCCAGCGGCTAAAACGGTTAAGAGATCGCCGTTTGCCAGCGGGAGTGTCGCGTCGATGGCAATGGGCGTAGTTGCACTAGCCGGGGTAATCGCCACCCGGGTATCGCCAACCAAACGCTCCAGATAACTACCGGTAGTCGCAACGCCAGGAACGGTCTCAGTGTAAGCGACATTCCCAGCGTCAGGAGTTCCGTCTGGGTCTTTATTCAAATAGATATCAACATTCGGCGCATCGGAAGAGTTATGCACAGCCCGAATACCCGCACCCGTGTCTTTATCAAGAATCTCTGAGGCCTGACTGCCATTGATCACCAGCAAGCTGACGGGAGACTCGCCAAAAACCGTATTGTCGATTGCGGCGATCAAGAGATCCGATGACGCTGGCAAGTCGACAGGGCCGCTGTCGTAAACCACTGTAGAGCTGCCTTGCGGGGTCACGCGAATCTGGTAAGTGCCTGCCTCCAGCTCAAGCGGACCTACTGCTTCGCCAAACGCGAAACTGAAGTTGGGCTCATCAGGCAGGGCAACGCCGTCAGCCGTCACATAAACAGATACCTCTGACGCCGCAGCTTGGGCTACAGGAGAAAGATGAGCCACTCTTAGACGGGCAGATGCAGGATTTTCTCTTTGCCCATCATCCGTCAAAACCAGAGGATTAATGCCATCTGCAACGGTGCCTGTCGCAATAATGTCGTAGCGGGTATCAGAATCGAACCGGGTGCTACCCACCTCAATCACGGTCAGTTCGTCGCCTGTAGGCAATAAGGCGTCAACATCAACCGAATAATTACCGCGCCTCGGCCGAAGCGTGGCCGCCTGTTTGAAATCTGCGCCCGCAATGAGCGTTTCACCGTTGAAGCTGACATTAACAGCCGGTGCGTCAGACACGGCGTGAACAACCCGGATATCAGTCCTCGGCGTACTGCTCGAACCATCAAAACAGCCAGAAAGCATAACGCTCCCGGCGACCAACATCGGTAAAGCAACTGTCGTTTTCATTTTTTTGTATACCTCACAGTAAGTAGCTTGACGATCGGTTGATTTGGTTCGAACCTGCACTAATTCAGTCCCTGACTAATGCGTCAAAGCTATCTACGGGGAGGGTAAAAAAACGGATTAACAAATTTTTACATTAGAGCGTACAAATGTGAGCTGAATATCAAATCCCGTCGGTCAGGACTGTTCCTTACCCGCGCTGGTAAATTTTACGATGGAGCGGTCCGCCAGCTTTCCGGCCAATGGCGCTACTACGATCACAAGCGGAAAAGCCACAGCCCAAGCAACCAGAAATGACATGCCCCAACGGGATAGAAAGCCGTCCGTCAGGCCCGTGTTAATCATGGTGATAATTCCCGACATCATGAGCGACATAATGCCGGACATGTACAGCGAAAATACGAGTCTGCGAACACGAGTAACGTTATGGTTTGACATCTGGACTCCAAAGTAATGGAAGACTGCGCTGACATCTGATTGACTGGTCAGTCCGTAGTTACAGTTTGTAACACCATTGATCGGTATAGAGAGCGCACCATGATAGTGAGCATGCAACGTTTTTCCATACGGCCTTTTACCGAGGGTTTGCTGTAATGGCAATGTGGCAGTGCTCAAAATTACCCAGACTGGTAGCCGTCGCCCTGACCGCGGCTTTTATTTTTGCTGGGTGCAGCTCAACCAAGATGGCATACCGGTATGCAGACTGGGGCGTAGTTTGGTGGGTGGAAGATTTTGTCAGCTTGGACAGAGACCAGAAACGGCAACTGAATCAGGATCTGGATACGCTGCGTCAATGGCACTGCTCGGCTGAATTGCCTCGTTACAGCGCCTGGCTGGAGGAGCTGGAAGCGGACGTTGCCAGCGGCCCGCTGGACGTATACACGATCACCTATCACCAGCAGCAATTGATGGCTTTTGTTCCCGATCTGCTGCACAGAGCCCTGCCCGTAGCCCTGAACCTTCTGCAAAGCCTCTCTGACGAGCAAGTCGACGAACTGACCCAGAACATGGCCCGGGACCAGGAAGAACTTGAACAGGAGATGCTGGCCGGCGATGCCGATGAAACCGCCAGAGCGCGGGCCGATCGCACAGCCGAACGGGTGGAACGCTGGCTGGGCGACTTGAATACTGACCAACAAGGCTTGGTTGAGCAATGGTCTGCCAATCGTGGCCAGCAAACCGAGATTTGGCTGCAAGGTCGCAAGAACTGGCAGCAAGCCCTTTTAAGTGCTCTTGAGGCCCGCGACCAGACCGACTTTGCAGACGCGATCACAGATCTGGTAGTGAACTCCGAGCAGGCACGAGGCCCGGAATACCAGGCGATGATTGAAGAAAGCCAACAAGCTCTGACCTCGTTGATGCACGATCTGATTCAGGCCGGAGATCAACGGCATCAGGAGCACCTGCAGGCCCGTGCAGACAAACTGAATCGGGATTTTGTCGCCCTGACCTGCTCCTGAGCGATTTCGTGATTCACAAAAAAGGCCGGAGGATAGACATCCCCCGGCCTTTTTTGGTTTACCGGTCTGAAGATCAGATGGTCAGATAGCCGCCATCGGCGTTGATGCACGCGCCGGTGGTGTAACTGGAGGCGTTGGACACCAGGTACAGCACGGTGCCAGCCATCTCGTCCGGATCCGCCACTCGCTTCATCGGGATGTGAGCCATCGCCTGCTTCTTGATCGCTTCGTTGGTGGTAAGCGCGCTGGCGAACTTGGTGTCGGTCAAGCCCGGCAACAGGGCGTTCACCCGCACGTTCTGCTGGCCCAGTTCCATGGCGAAGGATTTGGTCATGGAAATCACTGCCGCCTTGGTCACCGAATAGATGCCCTGGAAGTGACCGGGGTTCACGCCGTTCACCGAGGCCACGTTTACTATGGAGCCGCCACCGTTTTTCTTCATCAGTTGGGCGCCACGGGCGCACATGAAGAAGTAACCACGAATGTTCACATCAATGGTTTTGTTGAAAGCACCCAGATCGGTATCTTCCACCGGACCAAAATATGGATTCGCGGCGGCGTTGTTCACCAGGATATCGAGCTTGCCGTGAGTGGTGGCAATGTGTTCCCAGGCGGCTTCGATCTGATCCATCTCACCGATGTGGCAGGCAAAGGCTTCGGCGCTGCCGCCGTCTGCGCGGATGCTGCTGGCGACGGCTTCGCAACCATCAATCTTGCGGCTGCTGACAATCACATGCGCACCATACTGGGCGAGCGTACGGGCGATACTTTCGCCGATACCGCGGCTGGCACCGGTTACCAGGGCGACTTTGCCGGTCAGATCAAACAGATTTTTGTTGCTCATGGAGTTCCCTCAGCTTATCGGAATGTCACCAGGGCGGGGTCTTCCGCCTCTAGATGGCTATAGTTATTGAACACGGCCAGGCTGCGCCGGGGGCCGGAATAAAGAATGCGAGACACGCTGGTGTTGGCAATCACGTTGTTCATCTCCAGCGCTTTGCGGTCTGACAACTCGAGCAGTTGCTGGGCAATCACCGCGATGGGGCCGCCGGAGGTGGAGACAATCATATCCGCGCCGCCGGCTATCTCGACCAACTGATCCAGGGCTGAATTCACCCGAGTCCGGAAGTCCTGCCAGGATTCTGCATAGTCGTGGTCGTGCTCACCACTGACCCAGCGAGCCACGGCTTTCTCGAACGCTTGCTGAAAGGCTTTCGCCGGTTTCGGGAAACTCCCCAGATCCCGGGCCATCACTTGCTTGTCTGCCCACTCGGGCCGAAACCGCTCCACCACCTGAACGTGATCAAACTCATTCAGGCCTTCCAGCACCTGCATATCCGGCAGGTTTGTGCCGTAGCCGGTAGCAATGGCTTCCACCGTTTCCCGGTGGCGCTGAAGGTTGCCGCCAAAAATCGCACCCGGCGTTACCTTGTCGCTCAGCCACCGGCCAAGGATCTTGCCCTGCTCCCAGCCTCGCGGGGAGAGCTGGTCGTAGTTTTCCTTGCCGAAACTGGCCTGGCCATGGCGCACCAGATAGATGGTGGCCATTACAGAGCGCTCTCGCTGATCAGCCGCTGGCAACGTTTTTCAAGATAGTTGGCAGCATGGCCAAAGGCAGCAAAGCGCTTGTCTTTGGTCTGGCCATGATAAAAGCGGTAGTAGATCTGCTGAACAATCACCGCCAGCCGGAACAGGCCGTAGATCTCATAAAAATCAAAGTTATCCGCCCGGAAGCCGGATTTCTCCATGTAATAGGCCACCACTTCCTTGCGGGTCAGCATACCTGGCCGGTGTGTGGGCTGGCGCCGCAGCATCTGGAAAGGGCCTTCGTCTTCCGCCTCAATCCAGTACGCCAGGCTGTTGCCCAGGTCCATCAGCGGGTCGCCAATAGTCGCCATTTCCCAGTCCAGCACGCCGATCACTTCAAACGGGTTGTCGGGATTGAGCACCACGTTGTCGAAGCGGAAGTCGTTGTGGATGACCACCTGGGCGATGTCGTCGGGCATTTTGTCGTTCAGCCAGGCCATCACTTCTTCAAAATCACCGACATCGTCAGTGCGAGCTTTGCGGAAGCGATCGCTCCAGCCGCCGATCTGGCGCTGAACATAACCCGCGCCCTTACCCAGCTTGTCCAAACCAGCGGCGGTGGCGTCAACGGTGTGCAGGTCGACCAGTTTGTCGATTACATTCAGGCAAAGCTTGCGGGTATCCGCCTCACTCAGCTCAAGATCTTTCGGAAAATCCTGGCGCAGGATGATGCCTTTGAGCCGTTCCATCACATAGAAATCACAGCCCAGAACAGTATGATCCTCGCAGATGGCGATGATATTGGGCACATAGGGATAGACCGGCTTGAGCGCCTCCATCACCCGAGCTTCCCGCAGCATGTCGTGGGCAGACTTGGCGATTTTGCCCAGCGGCGGCCGGCGCAGCACATAAGACTGGTCGCCGTAATCCACCTGATAAGTCAGGTTGGAAGCACCACCGGGATACTGTTTGATGGTCGGCTGGCCTTCGAGGCCGGGAATGGCCTGTTTCATAAACTGGTCAACAACGCTGATGTCCAGCTCTTCGCCTTCCCGAATATCTACGGCCTGGTCGATCTGTGTCATTCATCCTCTCCTGTGATTCTATGAGCTGGCCCGACTAATCAGGCCTTGCCGCCCATCTTACCCATCCAGCGCTTGGTTTCCTGGTGCATCAACCAGTCAAACGCCCAGGGCGCGTGGCGTTTGAGCATCCACATACGGCGCTCTTTGGCGTGGGGCAGCACCCAGAAATCTTTTTCTTTCACGCTGCGGAAAATATCCTCGGCGACGTCTTCAGCGGTGATGTTGGAGCGCTTCATCAGTTTGTTGACGTTCTGCTGAATGCCGGGAATGTCCGAGCGCATGGTGCTGGCCAGGTTGGTCTGGAAAAACGCCGGGCACACGCAGCTGACGTGAATACCGGAATCCCGCAACTCCTGACTGAGGGTTTCGGAGAGGGCAATCACGCCGGCCTTGGAGACATTGTAGCTGTCCATCAAGGGCGCAAGCATAAGGCCGGCCATGGAGGCGACGTTAACGAAAGCGCCGGAGCCTTGCTGTTTGAATTGTGGCGTAAACGCTTTACAGCCACGGACCACGCCCAGAACGTTGATATCAAGAATCCACTCCCAGTCACCAATGGTGGTGTCCTCAATGGAACCAGCAGAGGCAACGCCGGCGTTGTTGACCACAACGTCAACCCCACCCCACTTCTTGGCCAGGTCGTCCCGGACTTTTTCAAAATCTGCCAGGCGGCGAACGTCGCACTCAACAAAGTAGCCTTCACCGCCGGCCTTGTTCAGTTCCGCCTCAACGGCAACGCCCTGCTCCGGGTTAATGTCCCCAATGCAGACTTTCGCGCCTTCTTTGGCATACCGCAATGCAATCGCCCGCCCCAGACCACTGGCCCCGCCGGTTATAAATACTCGCTGTGTCATCGGTGTTTCTCTCCGTTATGTTTGGGAGTTCACGTTCTTTTTCATTAGAGTAAGAGCTGCTGTCGGGTAGCACTCTCCAAAACACGCTATGAATACATCCGTGTACGCTTTGCTCCGCCATCCATGGCTCCGCAAGGTTTTGGAGAGTGCTACCCGACATCAGCTCCCAAGCGCCTCAGTGGGCTGTTCCGAACAAAAAATGAGTCTTATGCCCTGACCACCTCATACTTGCAACGCAACGAGGTTGCGCTAAGTCTTTACCCGCAATCCCTCACCAAAGCTGGAAAAGGGGCCGGCGGGGTGGGGCTTCTGAAACCTTGCGGAGCCATGGATGGCGGAGCAGAGCCTACAGGGACGTATTCACGGCGTGTTTCAGAAGTCCCGCCCCGCCGGCCACCCCACCCCCAATCAAGAGGCCAGGGGAACCTATACACCCAAGCCCAAAATTAGGACTTATACTTTCGAAGCTCCAAGCGAGCCACCATGGCTCGATGCACCTCGTCCGGACCGTCAGCCAACCGAAGAACCCGAGCGTAACCGAACAACGCCGTCAGCGGGAAATCATCGTCACTGACACCAGCCCCGCCGTGCATCTGAATCGCATCATCGACAATCTGCTGCAGCATCGCAGGCACCACCGCCTTGATCATAGAAACTTCCTGCAACGCACCCATGATGCCCTTGGTATCCAGCGCCCAGGCACACTTCAGCGTCAGCAGCCGCGCCTGCTCGATGTTCATTCGGGCATTGGCGATAACATCCGGATTGCCACCCAGTTTCGCCAGCGGACGACCGAAAGCTTCGCGGGTGAGGGAGCGCTTGATCAGAAGCTCAAGGGTGCGTTCTGCCGCGCCGATCGCACGCATACAGTGGTGTACGCGGCCTGGCCCCAAACGGCCCTGGGCGATTTCGAAGCCGCGGCCGGGGCCGGCGATAATGGCGCTCTTGGGCAAACGCACGTTTTCGAACAGCACCTGGCCGTGGCCATAGGGCTCATCGTAGGCGCCGAATACCGGCATCATTCGTTCTATGGTGATGCCCGGGGTGTCCAGGGGCACCAAGACCATGGAATGACGGCGGTGTTTCTGCGCGTCTGGATCGGTCACACCCATAAAAATGGCAACCTTGCAGTCGGGATGGCCGATGCCGGTGCTCCACCATTTGCGGCCGTTCAGGACCACATCTTCGCCTTCAACGGTAGCAGTGGCTTCCATATTGGTGGCATCGGAAGAAGCCACGGCCGGTTCGGTCATGCAGAAGGCAGAGCGTACTTCGCCACTCATGATTTTGGGCAGCCACTGGGCTTTTTGCTCTTCAGAGCCATAGTGGATCAGCACTTCCATGTTGCCGGTGTCTGGCGCGTTGCAGTTGAAGATTTCTGGAGCGATGAAGCTGCGGCCGGTTTCTTCGGCAATCAGGGCGTAGTCGGAGTTGAGCAGGCCACAGCCGTGCTTGTCATCCGGGAAGAACATATTCCACAGGCCCTGGGCCTTCGCCTTCTCCTTGAGTTCTTTAATGATCGGCAGCACTACCCAGCGGTTCTCCAAAGAGGCCAGCTCTTTGTGATACTGCTCTTCGATGGGGAAGATCTCGTCACGCATGAACTGCTTCACGCGCTCGAGGTAGTCCTGGCCTTTTTCGGAAATGTTGAAATCCATGGTGTAGCTCCTCGCGCTTACCTGCCCCATTCGGGGCGCACTATCGATCAGATGGCAACCAGTCTAGGAGTCAATGTGCTATTACGCGACTGAATTGTTCTTATCGTTTATCATTACCTGGACTTATCAGGATAATGGATGTTTTTTATGGCCCTGAATCGCCTGGATCTGAACCTTCTGCATGTGTTTGACACGATTTATCGGGAAGGCAGCCTGACCCGTGCGGCCCGGGCACTGCACCTGACCCAGCCGGCCGTGAGCCATTCACTGGCACGGCTCCGAGATCACTTTGATGACCCCTTGTTTACCCGCCAGGGCAATCAAATGGTGCCTACGCCCCTGGCCCGCCGGTTTCTGGAGTCCATGCGCCCGGGATTGACCCAGGTGCAAAGTGCCGTCAATCAGTTCCACGCGTTTGATCCGGCCAACCAACGCAAGACTTACACGCTGGGACTGAGAGATGTTCTGGAGTCTACGTTTTTACCGCAACTGATGAGTAAGTTGGCTCCTTACCCAGAGATGGAGATTGTCAGCCAACGGGTGGCGAGGCGGGACATGGAGACTCAGCTCGCGGCCGGCAAGCTGGATTTTGCGATTGATGTGTTATTGCCGGTGAGCAATCAGACCAGCCACGAACTGCTCAGGCAGGACCGCCTGGTGGTGCTGGCCCACAAAGGTCACCCGGCAGCAACGCAGGGCCTGGACATGCCAACCTATCTGGCAGCCAAACACGTCTTGGTATCGTCCCGCTCTGAAGGCCCAGGCATTGAAGATTTTGAGCTATCCCGGCACGGGGTGCAGCGTAACATTCGCCTGCGTTGCCAGCATTACTACGCCGCCTGCCGGGTGGTCGAAAGCTCTGACCTGTTGCTGACCATGCCAGAAACCTATGCCAGGATTATTGCGGAACGTGCGGATGTGGAGGTGATGAGCCCGCCCGCACAGATGCCATCAATCGATGTGCATCTGTATTGGCACAAAGCGTACGAGAAAGAGCCGGCACTTGTATGGTTTCGCGACCAGCTGCACGGGCTCCACGGCAATCAGTAGGCGCCGACTAAAGCCAGGAAACCGAGAAACCCGGCAGCCGTGATACCCAGAGACACCACAACAATCCCGAAACCCCACCAGATTGCGGCGGCGTCTGAGACCGGAACGTCGTGGCCTCGCAGTGTGCGGTAGAACGCCCAGGGACCCAAAATAAAAGAGCCAAGTACGGCAAACACCAAGCCGACCGCGATACCAGCGAAAGTCCAGGTGGCAAGCACCATGGCCCGGTCAGAGCTTTCTTCCTTTACACCATGGTGTTCCAGAAACGTTTTGCAGAGGAACCACAATATCGCGAACAGGGCGACCACAAAAACCAGTCCGCCCACAAGCGTGACAATTCGATACAGCACAGAACGGCCCCTTAATTTTGATGCTCAGTCCGGGAACACCGGCTCTGGCAGGCACTCAAAGCCAGGCTTGGCAAACAGGTAGCCCTGATAAAGCGAAATGCCCTGAGAGCGCAACCAGAAGTATTCCTCTTTGGTTTCTACGCCCTCTGCGATAATCCGACCACCCAGATGATGCATCATGGTGATAATGCCCAACACGACCGCCTGTTTGTTCTGATCCTGATGGATGTTACGCACCAGAGCCATATCCAGTTTCAGAAGGTCGGGCGGGCTCAACATCATGATGTTGTACCGGGAATAACCGGCACCAAAGTCGTCAATCGCGGTGCTGAACCCCATCGATTGGTAGGCTTCAATAATCGAGGAGAGATGTTCGACGGAGGTAAGATCCTCGTTTTCAATCATCTCAAAAATGATCTTTCGGGTATCAAACTTGTAAGTTTGAGCCGCCGCCAGCGTGGTACGAATACAGTACTCTGCCTTGTAAACAGCATTCGGCATGAAATTAATGCTGAGCATGGGCTGCATGTCCAGGCGGGCTGCCAGCTTGACCGCCTTAACTCTGCAAATCTGGTCAAAAGAATAACGGTTCTGCTCGTTAACTTTCGACAACACACTCATTGCGCCCTCTCCGCCAGTACCACGGACCAGCGCCTCGTATGCAAATACTGATTTATTGTCAGCATCCACAATCGGCTGGAAGGCAAAGCTGAAGGCAAAGTCTAATCCATTCCCGCAGGCACATTGTTCGCAGTGCGACTCATCAAACAATACGTCAGGTTTATCCACACAAGCTCCCACGTACATACTAAGATTTTATTGACCAAGGTTAAAACAATAAGTTCGATCTAACTATAGTTATCGACCGCAGCGCGGTAAAACATCGTGAATTAATTCACCCCAATAGCGACTGGCATCTATCCTTCCCGCAACTACACTGACACTGGACACAAAACCGCACACACATAGCACCAAGGAGGTATGGGAATGGCCCAGACCACTCGCATTGCAGTGACGCCCGGAGATGGCATTGGCCCGGAGGTCGTGGCCGAAGCCGTTCGTTGCCTGGAGACGTTACGCTCCAAACACAACCTGGCCCTGGAGTGGACCCGTTTCCCGTGGCCCTCCCACGCCTGGCACGAAGATCACGGGGAGTCCTGGCCTGCTGACGCTCTGGACCAACTGCAGCAGTACGACGCGATCCTGCTTGGCGCGCTGGGCGATCCCGGCCCAATAGACGACAGCAGCCGCTACTTGCTGCCAGACAGCATTTCTCTGGCTCCGCTGCTGGACATGCGCAAAAGCTTTGATCAGTGGGTCTGTGAGCGGCCCGCACGCTTGTTACCGGGAGCCCGTCAGTACCTGAAAGACGATCGGGCTAAAGACATTGATATGTTGGTGATTCGCGAAAACAGCGAAGGCGAGTATGTCAGCCAGGGCGGGCGCCTGCGTCAGGGCAAACCGGACGAAGTGGCTACGCAGATGGAAGTGTTCACCCGGCGCGCAACCGAGCGGATCATCCGCTACGGATTCGAGCAAGCCAGACGCAGAGCCACTGAACGATCACAGGCAAGCCGCACCCGCAACTTCCGGACACTAGACGGTCGCAGCTGTGAAAGCCAGGTGTGCATCATCACCAAGCGCAATGCCCTGAGGTACTGGGGGGACATGTATACCGAAGTGTTTGAGGACATAAGCCAGGAATTCCCGGACGTGGCCACTCACCATGAACTGGTAGACGCCGCCTGCATGAAGTTCGTGCAGTGCCCCTGGGCCTTTGATGTGGTGGTCGCCAGCAACTTGCAGGGCGACATACTGACCGACCTGGCAGCAGTTCTGTCTGGTGGCATGGGCGTTGCGCCGTCCTGTAACCTCAATCCGACCGATCCGGATATGCCCTCGATGTTTGAACCAACCCACGGCAGTGCCCCGGACATTGCCGGCCAGGGCATCGCAGACCCGACCGCTATGCTGTTTACCGCGGCCCGCATGCTGGAGTGGCTGGGCCGTAAAGACCCGACACTGGGCCCGGCTGGCAAAGAGTTGTTTGACGCAGTGGCTGGCGACCTGGCCGAGCACGGCGGAGAGCAACGGGACACCCGGCAGATTGGTGACGCCATCTGTGATCGTCTTCAGGCATAAACCTTACGCCTGAAACCAGAAAAGCCAGATGACTGCTGTCATCTGGCTTTTTGTTGATGCCACCCATGCGACGGACGATGCGCTTATTTGTCGGCCATCACAAATTCCAACCTACCCGGCGCAACCCGAATGTCCATGGGCACGAGGCCAAACATGCGCTGGGCCAGGTCATTATCGTCCAGACGATAGACCGGCATCGTCTCAAGCATCTGCGCGACTACCCGCATGACACTGTCAGTGACCGGCGCCAGATCGCCTTTAAAGAACGGCGAGTCGATCGAGCTTTCCAGCAACTGCAAGCGGCGAATATACACCGCCCGCTCCTGGCTGTCGTAAACCGGGGCGCCCTCCACTTTCAGCGCAAGATCTACCGGCAGTTTGGCCATCAACGCATTCAGGGCCACCTGGCCTCTCAGATCGATGACCGCCACGTCCCGACCATCAGGACCCAGGGTAATATCGGCATCGCTCAAGCTAAGACTGAGCGGAGAACCACTTTGCAGATTCTGCCGGTCGTAATCGGCAACAGCCCGCTTCAGGTGTCGTTCGATCTCACCCTCCGAAATCACATAAGGTGAAATACTGGCACAGCCGCTTGCGACCAATGCCAAAAGCAGCACCGGAAACCAGGCCCGGGTCCGTTTGAATATCGTCATTCTCTCTTCCTCTGAATACCGGGCTTTATCCTGAGACAGTGCCATGCACCGCGCAAGACCTCTGTATTACATCTTGGTTAGCCACTCACTCATTCTCCGCCCTCGCCTCAACCGTTGGCACCAACTGCTCATCGAAGTGAACCGTCAGCAAGATCGGCTGGCAACAGACCTGGCAGTCTTCCACATACTCCTGATCAGGCACCGATGGGTCTACGCTGATTTCCAGCGTCTCCCAGCAGTAAGGACATTGAACAGACACATAATCCAGAGCGGACATCGACGCCTCACAATTGCTGTTTTGCCATCCAGGGAATGATCCGGTCAAAGGCTTCTTCCATTCGCTCGCACGTGGTCGAGAAGCTGAACCGTAGCGCGTTGGTACAATGCTCGCCAAACGCATCACCAGGCACCACGCACACACCGGTTTCCTTGAGCATTCTCAGTGCCAGATCGGAACCGTCCACGTGGGGCGGTAGATCGGGAAACGCAAAGAAGGCACCGCCCGGCTTGTAGCCCGTCAAATGGGGAGTCTGGTCGATCAGCTCAACAATTTTATCCCGACGTTCGCGATAGATACCCACCATATCGCGCACGCACTGCTGGTCAGCCGTCAGTGCCGCAACCCCGGCAAACTGGGAAGGCGTATTGGCAACCGAGGTGGTGAACATGTGGTAGCGGCGCAGTGATTTGATGGCCGCCTGGCTGGCAATAACCCAGCCAACACGCAACCCGGCCATGCTGTAGGTTTTGGAAAAGCTGCTGATGCACATGATGTTGTCCAGATCCGGCGAGCAACTCAGAACACTGGCAAACTCATCGTCGTCAAAAATAAAGTGGTCGTAGACCTCATCCGCATACACCTGAATGCCCCGGTAGGCGCACTCTTCCAGGATAGTTTCAACCGTGCTGCGCGGGTAGACCGCCCCGGTGGGGTTATTCGGGTTGTTCAGGATCAGAGCAAAGGTTCGCGGCCCCATGGCCCGAATCACATCGTCCGGGTCTAGCTGATGATTGTTCTCGGCCAGGGTGGGCACGTACTTCACCTCACCGCCGTTCATCCTGATCAAGGGTGCGTATAGCAGAAACGACGGGTCGGTCACGATAAACTGGCGCCCGGGGGCCGAGGTGGCTGAGATGGCCAGATACATCGCCTCAGTAGCGCCGCTGGTGACCAGAATGTTGTCTCGGGTCAGCTTGCGATTGTAACGTTTACCATAGTAATCCCGCAGAGCCACCAACAATTCCGGCAAGCCAGCATCCATGGTGTACCCGGTTTGCCCGGCGTTCAACGCATCCACATAAGCGTCGATGATGTGCTTGGGTGTCGGCAAATCCGGCTGCCCAATGGAAAGATGAATCACATCCTTCATTGTGGACGCCATATTCACAAGGCGACGAATCCCCGAAACAGGTACGGCCTGCATGGCCGGATTCCAGCTTGCCTTTGCTTTCCGGTACTTCACGCTACGCGGTTTGGTCTCGCCGGTATCCTTGTTCGCGGACTCTGGCATACACACCTCCTGACAACAGGTTGGATAAAAGCTACCCCTGCAGGTTAGCCAGTAAAAATACGTGGTACAAGCACAGTGGGACTAAAGCATAGCCAAACTTAACAGATCATCGATTGTGGTGGCCCAGGTTGACCGCTGCCAACTCGGCTACCAGACTAGAGTATTGCACTGAAACGAATCCTTGTTATCCCTGCGGAGGTCAAATGACAGAGTCCAGAAAGCCGGTTGTCACCGTTCTCACAGCGCCCGGAGAAGCACCACCACCGGGCATCGAAGCCGTTCAGGCGCGGGCGGAAGTACGCTTCGCCTGCGACGAGCAAACGCTGAGGGATACACTGCCCGGCACCGATGTGATGATGGTAACGGACTTCCGCACAGAGGCTCTGGAAGCCGCCTGGCCTGCCGCTGATCGTTTGCAATGGATACACGCCACCAGTGCGGGCGTGGACGCTCTGATGTTCCCGGCCCTGACCAAGGGTAATGTGGTTGTCACCAACGCCAGGGGCATTTTTGACCGGACCATTGCCGAGTATGTGCTCTGCTCCATCCTGATGTTCGCGAAAGACTTCCCGCAATCAATCCGGTTACAACTCAATCGCGAGTGGAAGCACCGGGATACCGAACGAGCAGAAGGCAAGCAGGTGTTGGTAGTGGGTGCCGGCTCCATCGGACGGCAGATTGGCCGGCTGGTAAAAGCCATCGGCATGCAACCCCACGGTATTGCCCGCACGCCACGACGGGAGGATCCGGATTTTGTGGCCGTGCACGGCAATGATCAGATTTATGATCAGCTGTCTCATGCCGACTATGTGGTGATTGCGGCACCATTGACCCCGCAAACCGAGGGGCTGTTCGACAGCAAGGCGTTTGCTGCCATGAAGAAGTCGGCCCGTTTGATCAACATTGGTCGAGGCCCCATTGTGAAGACCGACGATCTGATCAAGGCGCTGGAAAACGGCGAGATTGCGGGCGCGGCTCTGGATGTGTTCGAAGAGGAGCCGCTGCCAGAGGATCACCCTCTTTGGCAGCGGGACAATGTGATCATGACGGCGCATATGGCGGGCGATTTCATCGGCTGGAAACGAGCGCTGACGGACCAGTTCCTGGAGAACTTCGACCGCTGGCACAAGGGTGGCGAGCTGTTCAACCTGGTTAACAAGGAGCTTGGTTACGCTGGCAGTTAGCGCTCAGAACTCGCGCGCTCTGGCACCTAAATTCTCTGGTGCCTTGAGCCGGGTCCGGATCGGCTAACCGGTAGGGCTTTCCAAAACACGCTCCTTCGGCACATCCATGTGACGCCTGGGCTCCGCCATCCCTGGCTGCGCACAGTTTTGGAAAGCCCTACCGGTCATCCGCTCCTACGAGATAGCCGTTCGGGTTGCCTCCAGCTCGCTGTAGTTCGAATCCACCAATGCCGTCAGATTGAGCGTGTTGGGGTGCGCCTTCCAAAACCTTGCGCAGCCAGGGATGGCGGAGCAGAGCGTACAGGGAAGTATTAACAGCGTGTTTTGGAAGGCGCACCCCAACACGCTCACACTCCAAAGCTTAAACCCGATTGGCCGCCGAAAACTCCCGCTGCAACGGCAACAAATCGAAAACGCGGCTTTCGTCGTTCGGGTCCACCAGTTCGGTGGACGACTTGTACACCCGTGGCGTGCTGTAGAGCATCTTCAGGGCCTTGCCGTGGGGCATGGCCATGTAGCGTTCCGGCTCATTTTGCTCCAGCCACGCCCGCACCCTTGGCGCCTTGCTGTGAGACATCTTCGGAAAAAAGTGGTGCTCGATGTGGTGGCTGAAACGGAAGTGCAAACGGTCCAAAACCGGATGGCTGCGCAGGCTCATGGAGTTATCCAACGGATTGTTGGTCGGTGTTTGTGGGCGCAGGAAGTGATTGGTCAGGATATAGCCCTGCCCCAAAGCATTCGCCACCATAAACGGAATCAACACCGTGAACACCGCCAGCGGGCCGGAGACAACTGCCAGGGCAACCCACAAGCCCAGGCATGCGAACACCTGAGCGATCGCCTGCTTACGATTAAATCCCACAAACTGCTTACGACGCCTGGCCTGAACCCAAAGAACCAGCTGTGCATGAAAGGTGAATGAGTAGGTCAGAAACAAGTAGCTGTACCAGGTACCAGAACCCGGAGCCAGCTTGTGAAACTTCTTCTGGCCGGGATTCGTCTTATAACGGCGCAGGGTACCGAAACTGTCCGGGTCTGTGTCACCGGTGTTGGTATTACCGTGGTGCACCACGTTATGCCACTTACGCCAAAACTCAGGCGGCACCAGCAACGGTCCAAACCCCAGCCAGCCAAAAAAGTTCTGCCACCGCCGGCTCATACCCAACGCCCCGTGCAGCACCTCATGGGCCAGCAACGCCTGACAACCAATCGTATGCCCCACAAGCAATGCAAGACCAAGATTGGCGTACCAAGGCAATCCGGCTATCAGAATGGCCGCCAGCCCGCCCCAGATAATCGCCTGCAACGGCAAAAACCAGATCACCCGCCAGGTCTGAGCCTTGAACGTATCCGCAGGGAGCTCTCTCTTCATACGGTCGCGGAGCTCCCGCTCATCCGGCTTACCAAACACGACGATCTCCACCGACTCCGGTTTCACTGCTGCGTTCATTTTTCACCTTTGGTTAGTTGAATTAACGTTGAACAAAATATACAGCGTACATGCGTACGCCGAATTTATAACAACAAATCCCACTTAACAATGGCATGTGACGGAAATATTTTAGAATTGCCTACCAATGAAAACAAATGTACTCCGAATACCAGCTGCCAAGGGTCGAAGGTGAAGGCTGGGGTGCCCTTCTGAAACCCTGCGGAGCCATGGATGGCGGAGCGGAGCGTACACGGACGTATTCACAGCGTGTTTCAGAAGGGCACCCCAGCCTTCACCATGCACGAGCATCAGAAAACCAACAAAAACGGGAGCCCAAGGGCTCCCGTTTTCGATACAACCTGTGAATAAAGACCATCAGCCCCCAGACAAAGACTGCTCCGAAGGATCAAGCTCCATCTGCTGAATGGCAATCACCGCCTGAGTCCGGTTGCGAACGCCAAGCTTGCGGAACACCGCTGTGATGTGGGCCTTGATGGTGGCCTCCGACACATCCAGATCGTAGGCAATCTGCTTGTTCAGAAGACCCTCGGCCAACATACCCAGCACCCGGAATTGCTGCGGCGTCAGTGACGCCAGGCGCTCCGAGAAATCCGTCGGCTCAGACTGCATCCGCTCGATCTTGTCGGCGACACCTGCCGGCAGCCAGACGTCGCCTTCCAGTACCGCCTGAATGGCCTCGGTAATGGTCGGCAAAGGTGCCGATTTGGGGATAAAACCAGAGGCACCATAGTCAATCGAACGGCGCATCACCGGCATGTCCTCAGAGCCCGACACAACCACCACCGGCAAGCCCGGGTACTGGCCACGCATAAAGACCAGCCCCGAGTAGCCGTGGGCGCCCGGCATATTCAGATCCAACAGGATCAGATCAGCGTCCGGGTTGGCCTCTACCGCCGCCTGCAGTGCCTTGATGCTGTCGACTTCAACCGTCTTGGCATCCGGCACCGCCTGATTGACCGCCTGTTTCAATGCTGCCCGAAACAGCGGGTGATCATCAGCGACGATAATTGTTTGTGTCATTCAACAGATTCCTCACAGGTTAGGGACTGTCGACGGCGGGAGTTACTTGAACTCGCGACTGTCGATCAGGTCATCCACTACGCCAGGATCAGCCAAGGTGGAGGTATCTCCAAGCTGATCGTGCTCGTTAGCGGCAATCTTACGCAAAATCCGGCGCATAATCTTGCCCGAACGGGTTTTTGGCAGGCCAGGAGCCCATTGAATCACATCCGGAGACGCGATCGGACCTATTTCCTTGCGTACCCACTGCACCAGCTCCTTCTTGAGCTCGTCGCTAGGCTCTTCGCCCTGCACCAGAGTTACGTAGACATAGATACCCTGCCCTTTGATCTCGTGCGGGTAACCCACCACGGCCGCTTCCGCCACCTTGTCGTGAGAAACCAGCGCGCTTTCAACCTCGGCGGTGCCCAGGCGGTGGCCGGATACGTTCAGAACGTCATCCACACGGCCGGTGATCCAGTAGTAGCCGTCCTCATCGCGACGGGCACCGTCACCGGTAAAGTACATGCCCTTGTAGGTGCTGAAGTAGGTCTGGATAAACCGCTCGTGATCACCGTAAATGGTGCGCATCTGGCCCGGCCAGCTGTCCAGGATAACCAGGTTACCCTCGGTTTTGCCTTCGAGAATATTACCTTCATTGTCCACCAGCGCCGGCTGAACACCAAAGAACGGCAGCGTGGCCGAGCCCGGCTTGAGGTCGACAGCACCCGGCAGCGGAGAAATCAGAATGCCGCCAGTTTCGGTCTGCCACCAGGTATCGACAATCGGGCACTGGCTGTTACCGATAACGCGGTGGTACCACTCCCAGGCTTCAGGGTTAATCGGCTCGCCCACGGAGCCCAGTATTCTCAGGCTCTTGCGTTTGGTGCCGTCCATGCAGGATTCACCCTGGGCCATCAGGGCCCGGATGGCAGTCGGCGCGGTGTACAGGATGTTGACCTTGTGTTTGTCGACAACCTGCCCCATGCGGGAGCTATCCGGGTAGTTGGGCACACCTTCAAACAGCAGGGTAATGGCGCCATTGGCCAGCGGGCCGTACAGGATATAGCTGTGGCCAGTCACCCAACCAAAGTCGGCGGTGCACCAGTACACATCACCGTCGTGATAATCAAACACGTACTGATGGGTCATGGAGGCGTATACCATGTAGCCGCCGGTGGTGTGCAGAACACCCTTCGGGGCACCGGTAGAGCCAGAGGTGTACAGCATGAACAGCGGGTCTTCGGCGTTCATCGGCTCTGGCGCGCACTCGGCCGAGGCGTCTTTCATCAACTCGTTGTAGCTGACGTCGCGGCCTTCCGTCCAGGGCACTTGCTTGTTGCCGGTGTGGGACACCACGATGACCTTGTCGACCTTGGCATCGTCCTCGTGCTTGAGCGCGCTATCGACGTTCTTCTTGAGCGGAATGGCACGCCCACCACGCAAACCTTCATCAGCAGTCACGATGAAACGTGATTTACCATTAACAACCCGGGCCGCCAGGGCTTCCGGGGAGAAGCCACCAAACACCACCGAGTGGATGGCGCCAATACGGGCGCAGGCCAGCATGGCGACGCCGGTTTCGACAATCATCGGCATGTAGATGGTAACCACGTCGCCCTTCTTCACACCCTGGGCTTTGAGTACGTTGGCAAATTTACAGGTTTGCTCGTACAGCTCTCGGTAGGTGACATTGCGGGAAACAGAGGGATCGTCGCCTTCGAAGATGATCGCCGTCTGGTCAGCACGGGTTTCAAGGTGACGATCAAGACAGTTGACCGAGGCATTCAGAACGCCGTCTTCAAACCATTTGATGGACAGATTGTTGTAATCGTAGGTCGAGTTTTTGACCTTGCTGAACGGCTTGATCCAGTCCAGACGCTTACCATGCTCGCCCCAGAAGGTGTCGGGATCATCCACCGATTGGCGATACATTTCCTCATACTGAGCGCGCGAAATCAAAGCGCTTTCGGCCAGCTCCGGACTCACCGGATATACCTGTTTATCAGTCATTGTGCTCCCCCTTAATCAGAGTCTATTGTCATTGTCGGTTTTTATAAATACAGGGTGGTCGGGCCCGGTCGGCCCATAAGACAGATGCACGTAGTTCAACATGTGTGCCACCGCACAATGAATTAGACTAACGTCCTAATCTACCGCTGATTTCCGGCTAACCTGCGCAGAAATGCAGTGATCAAGGCAGGGTAAAGCTGCTTCAACAGCGGCTTCTCGAAGAATAGTTGCTCATTGCGGAATGGCAAAACGTGAAAAGCGAAAAACCGGCCCGGAGAGTAACCGGGCCGGTGAAAAGAAGTATCTCAGGCCGCTTTTTGTCGCGACTTGGTGGCGCGCAGGCTATACACCTTGCGTTCTTTGAGAGCGTAACGGTTGAGACCGGCCAAGTGAATCTTACGCAGGTACACCTCCCAGTCGATCTGGCGGGCATCCACCGGGAACAGCACTTTATCAACCCCACCCATCCGGGCCGACAAGGCCATCAAGTCATCATTACGAAAGGTGTAATCCGGAGCGGTGTAGAAGCCAAAAATGGTCGCCAGTGACTGCGTGGTATCCAGATTTTTCAGCATCTTGAGGTCCCTGGAATTACCCAGCAGCTTCAGTACCTTGTCACTGATACTCAGGGGCAACCGGACACCGCTGACCACCAGGTCAAACAACCTGCGATTAACGGCAACAAACGGCTTGCTGGGCTGGCGGTAAAACAGGTGGTCGTAGGCGGCGTAATTGGCCTTGGCCTCGGCCATCAAGTGATCGATGAATTGCCCCAGAGAGACCGGGTTGGAGCCGCCGCTGCAGCACTGGTAGATCCGGCGGCGCCCCGGCTCGCCGATCGCCTCGGCCAGCGAGAGAATGATCGCATTGGCCACCAGATCAACAGGGATCACATCAATGATGCCAGAGCGTTTACCGGGGAACAGCGTCACCTTCTCGCGGGCATAGGCCAGAATGATGGCGTCGGCCACCTTCACCCCTTCAATCCAGCCCGGGGCTGGCTCTTCCAGCGCACTTTCAATAATGGAAGGACGAACGATGGTCAAACTGCGGCCCTGGAGTGCTTTCATCAACAGCTGCTCACCCAACCACTTGGTAAAGGTATAGGTGTCGCTCCAGCCATAACGGTTGGCTTCCCGAATACCCAGATCCACCAGCTTCTTCTCAAGGGTTTTGCCGGAATAACGAGCACGCACATCGGCGATTTTATCTTCAAGCAAACGCACCAGCTCTTCGATCTCGTAGTAACCGTCGCTGGAGCGCGGGATGGATTCCCCTGCGGGCTTGATGACCGATTCGGTCACCTGGCCGGAGTTCATCCCGTTTACGTAACAGGTGGACACCTGTAACACGGCCAGTTGCGGGTTTTGGAGGGCAAGTTCCGCGATATTATCCAGGCACAGCGTGTTGATGGTCAGGGCTTTGTCCAGCTCCTCCCGAAAATTAACGCTGGCCGCCGAGTTAATCACAGCGTCCAGTTCATCCGCCAGCTTGGCGCAGGCCTCTTCGCTCATGCCAAAGCGGGGCTCAGTGACTTCGCCGGTAATGCAGTGCACCCGCTCATCAATAAAGCTCTCGAAGCTATCCAGGTCGGCCTCTCTGAGGCGGTCAAAAACAGATGATGTTGCGATCTCATTGAGGAAGCGGCTACGGGCATCCGGATGCCGTTTATTCCCGCGAATCAGCAGATAAATGCCTCCGATGTCCGGCACGGTTCTGATCAGCTTTTCCAGCACAACTTTGCCAAGAAAGCCGGTGGTACCGGTAATGAGTACCCGCTTGCCCCGAAGATGTCCCAGCACCTTCGAGGACGATTCTGTTTGATTGATCTGCTGCATTGCCATGGTAGAACTCCATCTCTGTTTTCTGTGCCGCCGGACTGTGGGGCCGGCAAAAATATCGTGGGCGGGACTTGTTCCTTTACCCCATCACCTGAGCATCCGTATTGCCACCGCCTGCCAGATCCAACTGCATAATGCGGGCCACGAACAAAATTTTCGCTTAATTTTTGCACAGAAATGGTGACAAGCCAGTGACAGAATGCAAAATTACGACACAAAACCTAACAATAAAATGACTCTTAGCCGGGCATGTTGCGAAGGGTGATATCAGGACCGAGAATCGTCATCACCAGCCAATGAGCGGAGTAGATCGTTCAGTGAAACGTCGGCCGGCTTCTCACGCAGTGCGCGAACCAGCTGATCCTGCTCACCAAAACTGACCCGATCATAAAGTGGTTCTTTAACAGGGTGAAAACGGTTTGCCGGAGCGTCATCAACAACACCGGGCGGGGCCAGTTGCTGTGCCAACTGACCAAGATGGCGAGCCAGTTTTGCGCGGTCGTCCACCGCCAGTTTTTCCCAGGCCATCGACGCAAGTCCTGTCTGCACGATCTCGACGGTGTCGGCGTCAGGCTTGCGCCCCAAATGTGCAAACAGACGCGTGAATGCTTCATAGCGGAGCATGGCGTCATCAGGGGATTCATCCAGGATGCCCTCCAACCGATCGATCAGAGCCAGGCAATGCTGACGGGGCGAATCGTCCTCGCGGATGGCCGGCGAGGCGGCCGCATGTTTGACCGCTTGCCGGCGCGCAGCCTGATGCCAATAGGCTGCAATACCAGCTTTTCTGCGGGGCAGGCCCGCCAGATGCACATTGAGCATTTCCGCCAAGGAATGAAACTGACGGCATGATGGGTCAGACGCAGGCAGCAAAGTAACCGGATTCTGGTCCAATACGGACTGTCGGAGCGTTTCGTCCCGCCAGAGTGCTCCGAGGTAATGCAAGGACCACTGCAGATGCCGCTGACAGGCGCCGTTCAGTCGCTGATAAACCGACCGGGCCTGGCTGGCGCCCTGGGCCATATTGACGATGACCGACGGTGTCCGGCGATAACCCCGGCGTTTCAATACTTTCATCAGTGAAAATGCGTCTGTGAGCGAGGCTGGGTCTGGAGAGACCACCAGGCAGGCAAGCTCCGCCGACGCAATCATGTGCAGGCCCACAGCTTGCAGACCGGCAGCGGTGTCGACGATCACATAGTCGTAGCGGTGCTCCAGTTCATGCAGAGCCCGCAACATCATCAGACTGTCCCGGTCGGACATGTCCATACACTCCTGCACACCGGAAGCGCCCGGAACAATGTGCAGTCCAAAGTGGCTGTGCAGAATCGCCTCGTCCATGGTGCACCGACCAGCAATTACATCGGCCAGCGTGCGCTCAGGGTACAAACCCACCAGGAGGCTGACATTGGCCAGATCGGTGTCTGCATCTAGCAGCAGCACTTTATGACCACATTGGGCCAGCACGACGGCAAGATTCAGCGCAACGGTGGTTTTTCCGACCCCACCTTTACCGCCGGTGACTGCGATAGTCCTTGGTTGGCGCAACTTTTGCCTTCCCTCGTAGCGTTACCTGAAAATCAGACCAGATCTGAGAATTGTCACTATAGGCGACATTTCGACCTGTAAAAAGGGTACACATATCACAGAGCGGATAATACATTGCTTAATAAACCGGCAATAAGTGTTTAATAGTGGGAGTTTATTGTCTAAGCTCACGTGCGAAGAAGAACGAACACCCTGTCATAAAAAAGAGTCAGAACAGGGACCTTACGCCCGGGCACACCAAACGGGGGTAAAGGACATAGGGCGAGCCATGAATAGTGCGACGGATATTTCAATCGACCTGCAGTTACCCAGTTTGCCGGAAGTCACCCTTCGGGCACTGGAGGCGTGCCATGCCGGCGAAAGCTATCGCACTATCAGCCAGGTCGTGGCGACCGATACCGCTCTGATTGCCCGACTGCTGGCGCTGTCCAATTCCGCACTGTACCGAAACAGCCCACCGATTCGTTCTATTGAACAGGCCCTGTTACGCCTTGGCACGCACCGCTTTCAGACACTGCTTTTGACGTCCTCCCTGCGCCAGCTTTTGTTTGAGCTGGGCGGTGACGAGTGGCAGCAGCTCCGCGATTTTTGGCGCCACTCTCTGACCACCGCGCTGACCGCCAAAGCACTGGCCACCCTGACCCGCTACCGGGACCCGGAGGAAGCCTTTCTGCTCGGCATGGTCCACAACATCGGCGAGCTGATTGCGATCAGAACGCCCTCGCTCGATCGACGACAGGAAATTCTTAACCGCCAGAACGACATCGCAGCAGCGCTGGTGACCCGCTGGGGGCTCGGGGCCATGGCGGCCGATGCCATGCGCTACCAACAAGCCCCGCCAGCACAACTCAGAGATGCCGGGCATCTGGTCAAACTGATCAGCCTGGCAACGCGCCTGGCGCTGTCCGATTCGGTGGGTATTTCGGCGGCCGGCACCATTTTCGGCTTACAAGAAGATCTGACGCGGGAAATCTGCAGCAAGATCAGTGATGAGGTCGCCAGCATGGCGGAGTCTTTCGGCGTTCCGCTGGACACCGCCTATGACAGCAGCAACGGATCGCAGCAGTTGAGTCAGTCTCTGATCCACCAGGTTATGACCCGTCAATCCCTGGAGCTGATGGCAAAAGACACCGCTGACACCCTTCGTCTGATTGCCAGCACAACCGGCAGCCTCATGTTACTGACGGGCTTGCCCAGCCTGTGCTTTGGGCCGGATAACGATGGTCTTCAGTTGCTGTCTGGCACCTGTCCTGATCTGCCCGATCTGAGCCTGGCCCCGGAATCTGGCGCCAGCGTTCTGACCGAAGCGTTCAACACGGGCAAGCCGCTCCACCTCGGTGAACGCACCCCCAGTGTGCTGGATCAACAACTGCTCTCAATCCTGGGAACGCCATCGTTGATGGCCATTCCGGTGGTTTTCGATGACCGCTCTGTTGCCGTCTTTGCCCTCGGCCGCTGCGCCGACGATACCGAGAGCTCCGCAACCCTGACGCAACTCTTTATCGGCCATCTCAGCCAGCTGATCGACGAACGCCAGTGTGAGCAAACCAGTGTCAACACCGACATTGCCAATGACCGCCTGAGGCGGCAGGTTCATGAGATCAGCAATCCTCTGACGATCATCAAGCAGTACATATTCCAACTCAGGAGCCGGCTTGAAGACAGCGATCTGCAGGGTGATCTGGACATCATTCAGGAAGAACTGGACCGGGCCAGCTACCTGTTGTTACAGGTCAGCAGCAGCCAGGCACCCAGCGAAGACTCCGGCGAAACCGACCTCAATTCAGAGCTGGAAAGCCTGTCCCGCATTTTGAGAGACAGCCTGTTCAGCCAACCGGAGAGAACGCTCAACCTGCAACTTTGCCCGGAGCCAACGCGAGTTCAGGGGAGCGTTTCTGCGGTACGCCAGATCGCTATCAACCTTATCCGCAATGCCGTTGAAAGCCTGGACGGCCATCAGGGCGATATTACGCTGCGCACCAACGCTCCCATCTACCAGGGCCAGCGCAGCTGGATTGAATTGCAAATAACCGATCACGGCCCGGGCATTCCGGACGCCATCCGGCGCAACCTGTTTGCGCCGGTAACCAGCTCAAAAGGACAAGGCCACAGCGGACTCGGCCTCAGCATTGTGAAACAGCTGATTGATGACATGGAGGGCATCATTGCTTGCCACACGGGGCAGGAAGGCACCACCTTCCGGATTTTGCTGCCGGCGGCCAGCCACAAAAAAAACGATACCAACTGACGAAACCACGGAAGCAGATCAATGGTACCTGAACAATCCAGACAGCTTGCATCCGGGGTACAGCCCGCACGGATTCTGGTGGCAGACGACGAGCCACGACTGCTGACCACCTTGGCCGCATTGCTGCGACACCGGGATTTTGAGGTTACCGAGGCCGGTGGCGGCGTTGAAGCCTGCGAACAGGTGGCACGCCAGGCCTTTGACCTGGCACTTCTGGATCTCAATATGCCGGGCACTGACGGCTTTGCAGTGATGGAGCGCATTGCCAGGCTGCAACCCGATTGTAGCGTGATTGTGGTAAGCGGCGAGAGTTCCTTCAGTACCGTCAGCCGGGCACTGCGCCGAGGTGCGCTAGACTACATCCGCAAACCTTTTGATCCGGAAGAGTTGCTTGCCACCGTTGAAAGTGTGCTCGGCAAGCAGTCGCTGCTCAAAGCCCATGAGCTGATCCAAACCCGACTGGAAAAGTCGGAGGCTCTCCATCGTTACATCGTTAACAGCTCACCAGACATTGTCTTTATGCTCGATAAATCCGGGCATATCTGCTTTATCAACAACAAGGTCGAAAGCCTGCTCGGCTACAAACCCGATGAACTTTGCGGTGAGCATTTCCGCATTATCCTCGATGATCGTGATGTCACACGGGGCACCTACGCCCTGCAGGGCCCCGACATTTCGGTCGACAATCCGCGCACACTGGAAGTCCGTCTCAAAACCCGAGGTAACAGCAAGGCCACCCGGCACTTCGAGATCACGGCCTTCCCGGTAGACCCACAAACCTGGCCACAAACCGGCGCAACCCTGGGCGGAAGTACCAGCCAACCCGCCCGCTACTACGGCATCGCCCGCGATGTGACCGAACGTAAAGAAGCCGAGGCCTTTATCAACTTCCAGGCCTACCACGACCTGCTCACCCGCCTGCCTAACCGGGCCTTGTTCAAAGACCGACTGGAGCTGGCCATCACTCATGCCCGGCGCAGTGAGCAGAAACTCGCGGTCATGTTTCTTGATCTCGACCGGTTCAAAGTGGTCAACGACACCCTTGGCCACGCCATGGGTGACCGACTCTTGCAAGCGGTGACACACCGGTTGGAAAAATGCCTTCGCCGTGGCGATACCCTGTCACGCTTCGGTGGCGATGAGTTCACGCTTTTGCTGCCCTCGATACACAGCCCGGAAGATGCCCGCGGCATTGCAAAAAAACTGATTCAGGCCCTGAAAGATCCCTTCCAACTGGGCAACCATGAGGTGTTTGTCGGGGTCAGCATCGGTATTACGGTGTTCCCTGAAGCCGGCAACACTCTGGATCAATTGATCCAGAATGCCGATATTGCCATGTACCATGTCAAGGCCCGGGGTAAAGATGGCTACCGCTTCTACAGCAACAGCATGAGCATCGATACCGCCCATCGTCTGAGCCTGGAGCGAGACCTTCGGCTGGCACTGGAGCGGGACGAACTCAAAGTACACTACCAGCCCCAGGTCTGCTCACGCAGCAACAAAGTGGTCGGACTGGAAGCCCTGGTACGCTGGCAACATCCGGAACGGGGACTGCTGTACCCCGCCGATTTTCTCCCGCTGGCGGAAGAAACCCGGCTGATCGGTAAGCTGAGTGAACAGGTGCTGGATCAGGCCTGCCGCGACGTGGGTCGCTGGATCAACGGCGGGCACCCCACTCTGCGACTGGCCGTGAACCTGTCACCGAGCCAGGTGGAACATCCACGCTTTGTGGAAACCCTGCTCGAACGAGTCCACGCACATCGGTTCCCTGCCCGGAACCTGGAGATCGAGATCACCGAAAACGTCATCATGAACGATCTGGAACAAATCAGTCGTAAACTGAAAGAAGTGGCCGATACCGGCGTTCGTATCGCGATTGATGACTTCGGCACCGGGTATTCGTCACTGAATTACCTGCACAGACTGCCCATCCACACGCTGAAGGTGGACCAGTCCTTCGTCAAAGCCATTCGCAGTGGTGAAGACGGCGCCTGTATCGTCAACGCCATCGTAGCAATGGCGCACGGGCTAAAGCTGGAAATCGTCGCTGAAGGCGTGGAAACCGACGATCAGCTCCGTTATCTGAAAAATCTGGGTTGCCATCAAGTCCAGGGATTCTTCTACGGCCCGGCCCGGCCTGCCGCCGAAATCACCCGGTTACTGGGCAGTGACAGCCTGGCCTTTGCCTCGACCGCCTGAACATCACAGGATTGTCTTACAGTCCTATTTTAAATATTGACCCGGTTTGCAAAGTGTTTCGATACGTTACTTTGTGTATCCGTATTTGCGCAGTACTGCACATAATTAGCATCAGCCCTTCTCTAAGCTCAGGTTATCAGTAACCGATCACCGGAATGTCCGACAGGTTGTCAGGACAACAATCACAATAACGGTGGCGGTCAACCAGGGAACAAGAAGAAGGCAGCCGTCATGCGTGACAAATACAAGTACATCGGCCCCGTTTATGATTTTCTGAGCAACCTCTACAGCGGCAAGAACATCCATCGCTGCAAAACCGCCATGCTGGATATCGAAACCGTCAAACCGGGTGATCGGGTTCTGTTTGCCGGCGTCGGCCACGGCCGGGACGCCATCCGGGCAGCAGAACTGGGCGCAGACGTTACCGTTGTAGACTTGTCTGAAACCATGCTCCGCAAATTTGGCGACGCCCAGCACAAAGAAGCTCCACACCTGAGCATTCGCCGGATTCACAGCGACATTATGAAGGTTGACGAATTTGAGCACTACGACATGGTCGTTGCCAACTTCTTCCTGAACGTATTCGATGAAGAGATGATGATCAAGGTGCTGGAGCACCTGATTCGCCTCGGCAAGGCCGAGGCCAAAGTGGTAGTCGGTGACTTCTGCTATCCGACCGGCAATATCCTGTCCCGCATGTTCAAGAAGCTCTACTGGTACATGGCCGTGTTCATCTTCTGGCTGTTTGCCAACAACGCCTTCCATAAAATCTACAACTACCCGGAACACATGCAGCGCCTGGGCCTGCAAGTGACTGAAAAGAAGCACTTCAAGCTGCTTAACATGGATTGCTACTGGTCCATTCTTGGCCAGAAACGCGCCTGAACCTCTCCAACCAGCAAAATAACAACAGGTTACCGGGAGTTTTATCATGTCAGATCAGATTCTTGCGCTGGATAGCCTAAGAGAGCTGGCGAATGGTCAGTTCAGCTTCCCCGAGCGAGTCGGCTATTTGAAGCAATACGGCAGCCACACCCAGTCGTTTTCAACGCTTCAGCCGGGTATGCAATATTTTGATGTGCCGGGGCTCGGCTACATTGCCTACATGCGCAAGTGGGGCGGCACGTTTGTCCTGTCCGACCCGGTCAGCGCCCCGGAGCACTTCCCGGTGATGCTCGAACACTTTCATCAACGCTTCCCGAATGCCTGCTACATACAGGTCTCGAAAGCGGTCGTTGATTTTCTGCACCTGAGATTCGGCCTTTACGGCACCCAGTTTGGCAGCGAGTCCCGCATCGATCTGCGCAAATGGTCCCTGAGCGGGAAAAAGAAACAGATACTGCGCACGGCCCTGAATCAGGCCGAAAAAAGCGGCATTACGGTGATGGAACGGTTCAGTGACGATCACACCCGCGAGATTTCAGAAGCCTGGATTCGTACCCGTAAATGCAAAAGCAATGAGATTCGGTTTCTGATCCGGCCCATGGAAATGGACTACCGGGAAAATGAACGCCACTTTTACGCGTATCAGGACTGCAAAGCGGTCGGCTTTATCTACTTTGACCCGGTTTATCGCAACAACGAGATCATCAGTTACGTGCCGAACATCTCCCGCGCCAACGCTGATTTCCGCCAGGGAATTTTTTACACCCTGATGGCCCACGCCATGGAAACCTTCAGGGCCGAGGGTGTGCCGTTCCTGGATCTGGGGCTGATACCGTTATCCCTGGACAGCGCCACCGAACACCATGAGAGCCGGTTGCTCAAACGACTGATGCACGGCATCTATGAGAAGGGTAACTTCCTGTACAACTTCAAAGGGCTGGAGTTCACCAAGTCACGTTTTCGTGGTGACAACTTCAAGACCTACTGCTGCCACAAGCGGGCCATTCCCGTGCTTGAGTTTCTGGCTATGTTCAAGCTGACCCGGCTGCTGTAACGCCGGGCCAGTGGCCCGTCACCTGCGCCACCGCAATGCCCATCTCCATCATGAACGCCGAAATATCAGACGGTGCCGCGCCGGTAAAACAGGCCTGAATAACGGCTGGAACAGCACCCGAACCGGGCGTCTCAGCCTCTCTCAGACGACCACTCTGCTCCAGCAAGTGACCAACTCGCCGCGCAATCGCCTCACCCGACTCAACCCACGCTTCCACCTCTGGCAAGCTTTTTCGAAGCCAGGGCAACAGCAAAGGATAATGCGTACAACCCAGAACGACCGTGTCCACGGCTGCGGCCCTTAACGGCAACATTGCCTGATCAATGTCCGACTGTGGCGGCTCCATGCCTTGCACCAGCTGTTCCGCCCAGTCGACCAGCCCGGGATGCCCGATACGAACAACCTCGCAATCCGCGGCGAACTCGGCGATCAACTCATCAAGGTAGGGTCTCGTTACCGTCGCCGGAGTGGCCAGAAGCCCGATACGCCGATTCACTGAACAGGCAGCCGCTGGCTTCACCGCGGGCACCACCCCCACCACCGGCACCTGCGTCATCGCACGAAGGTGTGGGAGCACTACCGTACTGGCGGTGTTACAGGCCACAACGACAACATCGCAAGGGAACTGGCCAAGGCATTCGGCAATCAGATTACAACAACGGCTGATCACCACCTGCTCAGACTGTCCACCGTAAGGAAAACCCGCGTTGTCTGCCAGATAGACCAGCTCAACGCCGGGCAAAGCCTGATGAATACAAGCCGTCACACTCAGCCCGCCAACACCGGAATCAAACACCAGAACACGGGGCGCAGCCATGATCAGGCATCACTCCGGTTGCCGGCAATTTCATCTTTGAGGGCACTGATCAGGCGGCCAGCAATGGTGGTTTCCGGCGGGATAGGCGGGTGATCATCGGCACAGAACCAGCCTGCGTCGGCCAACTCATCCTCCTGAAGGCAAAGTTCACCGCCCTGATAGTCGGCAATAAACCCGACCATAAGCTGATGAGGGAATGGCCAAGGCTGGGAGCTCTGATAGCGAATATTGTTCACATCCAGCCCGGTTTCTTCCTTCACTTCACGAACGACTGCTTGTTCCAGGCTCTCTCCCGGCTCAACAAAGCCGGCAATCAGGCTATAGAAGTTGCGGGTGACTCTGGATGACCGGGCCAGCAGAAAGCGGTCATCCCGCCGGATAACCACGATCACGCAAGGCGCAATTCTGGGGTACCAGGGGGTGTGACAGCGATCGCACCAGCGCGCGCG
>LJZQ01000021.1 GCA_001314845.1 Marinobacter excellens HL-55 | reverse complement strand
GAGTCCGCACGCAATCGACGACGACAACGTCTCTCGGATTAAGGCTCATAGTTCTTTCTCCGTTCGGAAATCTCGTTCAGGGTTAGCCAAAGAACTTTTTGCCAGTCTTGGCCATTTCACGCAGCTTCTCGGTCGGATGATACAAAGGACCAAGGTCTGCAAACTTGTCTGCCAGCTCAACGAACTTGTCTACACCCAGATCATCGATGTAGCGCAGGGCACCACCACGGAACGGCGGGAAGCCGATACCGAAGATCAGACCCATATCCGCGTCGGCCGGATCTTCCACGATGCCGTCTTCGAGGCAGCGTACAGTTTCCAGGCATAGCGGGATCATCATGCGAGCGATGATGTCTTCTTCGCTGAACTCATTCTTGCCCTGAACAACCGGCTCAAGCAGCTTGTAGGTTTCTTCATCGACAACCTTCTTCTGCTTACCTTTGCGATCCAGTTCGTACTTGTAGAAGCCAACGTTGTTCTTCTGACCGTAACGGTTGTTATCAAACATCACGTCAATGGCAGTGGTTTCTGCGTGCTTCATACGATCCGGGAAGCCGTCCGCCATGACATCGCCGGCGTGCTTGCCGGTATCCATGCCAACAACGTCCAGCAGATAGGCGGGACCCATCGGCCAGCCGAACTTCTCCATCACCTTGTCAACTTGCTGGAAGTCGGCGCCGTCACGAACCAGGCCAACAAAACCGCCGAAGTAAGGGAACAGAACACGGTTAACCAGGAAGCCGGGGCAATCGTTGACCACGATCGGGGTCTTGCCCATAGCCTTGGCGTAAGCCACGGTGGTCGCGATAGCGCGATCACTGGTCTTCTCGCCGCGGATAACCTCAACCAGCGGCATCATGTGCACCGGGTTGAAGAAGTGCATGCCACAGAAGTTTTCCGGACGCTTCAGGTTTTTAGCCAGAAGGTTGATGGAAATCGTGGAGGTGTTGGAAGTGATGATGGCGTCGTCGCGAACCATTTCTTCGGTTTCACGCAGGACCGCATCTTTTACCTTCGGGTTTTCAACAACCGCTTCAACGACCAGGTCTACGTTCTTGAAATCACCGTAGTTCAGGGTTGGCGTGATGTTGTTCAGAACGTCGGCCATCTTGCCGGCATCCATCTTGCCCTTGTCAACACGCTTGGTCAGAAGCTTCTTGGCTTCGCTCAGGCCCAGCGTGATGCCGTCCTGATTGATGTCTTTCATGATGATCGGCGTGCCTTTCAGCGCAGACTGGAATGCCACACCGCCACCCATGATACCGGCACCCAGTACGGCAGCCAGTTTCACATCAGAGGATTCTTTTTCCCAGGCGCTGGCTTTCTTCTTCAGGGCCTGATCATTCAGGAACAAACCAACCAGACACGCGGCAACGTTGGTCTTGGCCATTTTAGCGAAGCCCTTGGCCTCTACTTCAATAGCCTTGTCGCGGGTCATGCCGGCATGCTTCTGCATGGTCTTGATCGCTTCCACCGGCGCCGGATAGTTCTTGCCGGCTTTGCCAGCCACGAACGCCTTGGAAATCTCGAACGCCATCATGCTTTCCATGGCGTTGAGCTTGATCTTGCCTTTTTTCTCTTCACGACGAGCCAGGTTGTCCAGCTTGCCTTCGTTGCACTGCTTGATGATGGAAACCGCGGCATCAACCAGCTTGTCTGCTTCAACCACAGCATCAACAGCGCCGACTTTCAGAGCGGCGTCAGCGCGGTTTTCTGTGCCACCGGCAATCCACTCGACAGCGTTATCAACACCTACAAGGCGAGAAAGACGAACAGTACCACCAAAGCCCGGGAAGATTCCCAGCTTGACTTCGGGCAGGCCAACTTTGGCCTTCGGCGCCATAACACGGTAATCAGTCGCCAGACACATCTCAAAACCGCCGCCCAGTGCGATACCGTTGATGGCAGTTACGGTTGGGAACGGCAGGTCTTCAATGGCGTTAAATACTTCGTTCGCCTTCAGGTTGTTGGCGACGAGGTCTTCCTCGGAACCCGCAAACAGCTCGGTAAACTCGGTGATGTCTGCACCGACAATAAAGCTGTCCTTGGAACTGGTAACTACCAGGCCCTTCAGGTTCTTCTGGGATTTGAGTGCTTCAGCTGCGGCGCCCAGCTCTTCGATAGTGAGGCGGTTGAACTTGTTGACTGACTCGCCTTGCAAGTCAAAGTCCAACTGAGCAATCCCACCGTCGATCTCTTTAACCGTGATGGCTTTACCTTCGTAAATCATCAACTGATCTCCAGTCTGTGTTTGAAACTGCTGACAGCCATTCGACGTTATCCGTCATCCTGGCTGCTTTTGCAGCGAGATTTCGGTCACTGCCCGATCTTTCCGATCCAAAATTCATACAGTCGTTTGAATCGTGAGGGGACACGATGAAAAAAAATGGAGCGTTTGTCAATTTGTTTCTTGATGAAGCCGACAGAAATTAGGGGGTACAACCTGTGAGAGCCGGAAACTGCTTGATTAGCCGGCTGAGTTACTTTAACTTCGGGATGCGACTTTAGTCCACAATAATAAACAGTATTACGGAGACTCATCCGATGAAAGACGCTCGCCTGCGCATTCAGTCACTGCTTGCCGCGCTGATTCTGCTCTCCCTGACCGCGTTTGGCGCCAAGGCTCAGGACACCGGGGCTGAATTTCTCTCTGACCTGCACAACTTCCGGATCAACAACTATCTGGCGCTTGACTCGTTCTACGTATTCAGTGCCAGCGGCGATACCGAAGCCCTCAATCGTATCGTCGGCAGCATCAATGCCTCCAACGACGCCATGAACTCGGTCATTGCCAGCACCAGCGGCGTGCTGTCCGAACAACAGGTAGAAAGCCTCAATCAGGAGTTTGATGAATTCAAAGATCTGATGCGCGGTAACATCAATGAAGTACGGGAGAGCGGTTATCCCGACCTGCGCCTGATGGCAGACCTGGCAAACAATGCACTGGAACTCAACGAACTAGCCACCGAGCTCTATGGGGTTGCACATGAAGCCAGCGGCACCCGATCAGACGCTCGCATAGAGTCTGCAAGATCGGCGGCGGTTGTGATGGCGCAGATGATGGCCAGATACTCTGCCCGAACCCACTCGGCAGTCGCTCAGACTTTCCAGGGCTCTTCAGACGAAGTGTCACTGGACCAACAGGCCCTCCAGTTCGACAATCTGCTGGAACGACTTCGCGCTGGCAATTCAACCAGCGAGCTGAAAACGTCGATTGATGATGTCAGCTCGAAGTGGCAGTTCATTCGTGGCTCGTACATTAACTACAATGAGAACAACGTGAGCTTCGTAATCGACCGCTATTCGAAAGGTATTATCCGGGGTTTGACCACCACAATCGAACTGCTCGAAGGCAACGCCTGAAACCCACCAGGGCGTGATCCCTCTCGCCCTGGTATTCCTCCCGCTGTTGATGCCCGTCAGAATCCCGCTACACTTTTTGGTATAGACTACGAATACTGACGTTATCCATTGCCCAAAGGAGTGACTGAATGTCCACTTATACCAAAATGCTCGTCGCCATCGACCTGACCGAAGAAGCGCCTCAGGTTCTTAACAAAGCGAAGGCAATTTGTGACGCCTACGGTGCCGAACTACTGCTGGTGCACGTTGTTGAGCCGGTTGGTTATGCCTATGGCGGTGATATTCCAATGGATTTGACCGAGCTGCAGGATCAGCTGGATAAGGCCGCCCGGGAGCAACTGGCCAAGTATGGCGATCAATACGGTGTGCCTGAAAATCACCAGATTGTGACTGTCGGCCGCCCGGAGTCAGAGATCCATCGGTTGGTCAAAGATCAGGGTGTGGACTTGGTGATCGTTGGTAGTCACGGTCGCAAGGGCTTCCAGTTGCTACTGGGCTCTACCGCCAATGGCGTTCTGCATGGCACTCAGTGCGATGTTCTGGCAATACGCATCCACTAACCACTGACATTCTGGCAACGCCGCATGAAAAAAGGGGGGCTCACGCCTCCCCTATCATTCTTGCCTGCAATTTTCTGAGCTGACTTTCCAGCGATACGCTGACGCTGGATGCCATCGAGAAGAAGTTCAGCAAAGCTTTCAGGTTGCTGTCGCCACGACATACCGCATGAATCCGCTGCCAGAGCGCCTGATTAACAAGCTGAAGTCTCTGGTTACGCTCTACCAGCCCCTTTAACTCCCAATCCGCCTGCTCTTTGTTGCGCGCCGCAAACAATTGCTGCAGCAAATAATAGCCAACACTGCGCATGACAAATTCATCGCTGTTCGCAAACGGCAGATGGTGAAGCGCCATTGGCTTGAGCTCCGCCAAAACCGGGCACCCACTGGTCGCCATTTTCAGCCCGAGCAACGATCTCAGCGCCTCTTCCAGCGTTGTCTCCTTGGCATAGGAGCGCCGCTCGTCGGTCACCATCACATCAACTTTCTGATAGGCATCCTCTGCCTGGAACTCCTCGACAACCGGCAAAATCTCAATCGCTGCCGGGCAATAGACCGCCTCTCCGGCCTTTAACGGGCAGTTAGAGCATTTGCAATGCTCCAATCTGGTCCATGCTGGCATTTGAGAAACCGGTGGCCTGGCGGGCTCCCCGGTCACTTTAAAGTCAATACTGCGGCCATCCTGAAACTTGAAATTGTAATTAATGTTCATTGATTCGCCTGTTCTTCCAGCTCCATCCACCGTTCAATGACCAACTCCAGACGGGATTCCGTTTCCGACAATTGTTCCAGAGTGGCTGATACTTCATCCGGTAGCCCTGAATAAAAGTCCGGGGCAGCGACGGCCTCCCGAAGGCCTGCAACCTCTTGTTCCAGCGCCTCGATCTGGCCGGGCAGCTGTTCCAACTCAATTTTAAGCTTGTAGCTGAGTTTTATGGGTTTTTGTTTTGCCGACTGCACCACAGTCTGTGCAACTGGCGCATCCTTCTTTTCTACAGACTCGGTTCTGTCACGCTTGTCCTGTTTGTCTGGCCGGCTACCCGAAATCTCCGCCGGGAATCGTCCTCCTTGGCGGCGCCAGTCGGTGTAACCACCGACATGCTCCTGAGCGTTTCCGGAACCGTCCAGAAAGATGGTTTCTGTCACCACGTTGTCCAGAAACTCCCGGTCGTGACTGATCACGATGACGGTACCCTTGAACTCGGCCAACTGCTCTTCCAGTAACTCCAGCGTTTCGACATCGAGATCGTTGGTAGGTTCGTCCAGCACCAGAATGTTCGCGGGTTTACTGAACAATTTGGCCAACAACAGGCGCGCGCGCTCGCCACCAGAGAACACACGCACGGGAGACCGGGCACGTTCCGGGGTAAACAGAAATTCCTGCAAATAACCCAAAACATGCTTACTTTGACCATTGATGTCGATGAATTCGCGGCCTTCCGCCAGGTTGTCCAGGGCGTTCCGCTCAAGATCAAGCTCACCCCGGAGCTGATCAAAGTAAGCCACTTTCAGATTGGTGCCCAGGCGTATGTCGCCCTCTGTCGGCTGGAGCTCACCCAATAACAGCCGCACCAGCGTCGTTTTACCGGTGCCGTTCTCGCCCACCAGACCGATCTTGTCGCCCCGGATAACGGTGAGATCCATACCCTGGACCACACGATGGCCATCAGGGTAGGCGAACCCTGCAGCTTGGGCTTCTGCGACCAGCTTTCCGGATTTGGCCGCTTCTTCAACGGAAAAGTTAGCCGTGCCACCCCGTACCCGGCGTTGCCGGTGCTCTTCACGCATCGCCTTGAGCGAGCGAACACGCCCCATATTACGGGTGCGCCTGGCTTTTATACCTTGGCGAATCCAGGTTTCTTCCTGCTTGAGCCGCTTGTCGAATAGCGCATTCTGGCGGTCTTCATCTTCAAGCGCTTTTTCCTTGAGCTCTAGGTAACGATCGTAGCTGGCCGCAAAACTGATCAGCTGGCCACGATCCAGCTCAACTACCCTGGTCGCCATCCGGCGAATAAATGCCCGATCATGGCTGACAAACAGCATGGCCCCACGAAACTGGGCAAGAGCTTCTTCAAGCCAGGCAATGGCTGGTACATCAAGATGGTTGGTGGGCTCGTCCAACAGCAGTATATCTGGCTCAGCAACCAGGGCCTTGGCCAGAAGAACCCGGCGCTGCCAACCTCCCGACAGAGTATTCAGGGTACGGTCGGGATCGATACCATACTGGCCAAGGATCGTGGTGACCTTTTGGTCAAGCCGCCACCCATCCAGCGCCTCAATGCGCTCCTGGGCCTTCATCATTGCGTCCATACTCGCTTCGTCTGCCAATTGCGACAGGCGATGAAACTCAGCCAGCACCGCCCCGGTTTCAGGAAACGCCGAAGCAACCACATCGTACGCGGTGCGTGGATCATCCGACGGTAAACTTTGAGGCAACACCGACAGCACCGAGCCCTCTTCGAGCCGAACCACGCCACCGTCAGGAACCACCTCGCCACTGACAATCTTCAACAACGTAGATTTGCCCTCACCATTACGCCCAAGCAAGCACACCCGCTCCCCCGGATCGATCATCAACGTGGCTCCATCGAGCAACGGATGCATACCGAAAGACAGGGATATTTTTTCCAGCGTTAACAAAGGCACTTTGGTTATGACTCCTGTTGAGAAATAGTGACGGTATCGCCCACCGACACACGGTGACCGTCAAGGTGAATGGCATTCTGGCCGAAGATAACGCCATCCGATGTTTTTCTGTAAGTTGACAGCGTTCTAAGCGGCTCAGTACGGGGATGCTTCGTACCCGCATAGGGATCCACAGTGGTCATCACACAGCGGGAACAGGGCTTGGCGATATCAAAGCGTGCCGTCCCGATGACCAGAGAACGCCAGTCATCTTCGGTCCAGGGCTCTGCACCCGAAACAACAATATTGGGCCGGAAGTGTCGCATATCCACTGGCATTTCAAGCCTGGCGTTAAGTTCGTCCAGCGAAGCCTGATTGGTCACAAGAAACGGAAAACCATCCGCAAATCCGACTCGCTTTCGATCCGGGACACGCTCGGGGTCCACGCGGCGAAAGCTGGTCTCGGGCATGTAAACAAAGCGCAGACTTTGCCCGCAGTAACGACTGACCGCCTGGCTCGCCTTGCCTGCCCCGATCAGAGCCTCCACCCGATCCCGCCAAACCCCGACGGATACCGGCTCTTTACCCGGAACCAGATCAAAGGTGCCCTCATCAGGGATGCACACATTTATGAAGCGATCATCAATACCGGTTCGGAGTGTGGCGAGTATCGGCAATTGCCGCTGAGTTACGAATGCACCAGAGTCATCCACCAGCATCCAGCGCCGATCGCCAGCAGGGCCGAATTCATCCAGATCAAAAGATGACACCTCAATAGCGGCAAGCGACTTGACCGGATAGAGGTAGAGGGAATGGACGCGCATAATACCAACCTTTACTGCGTCGATTTTAAATAAGGGTACCGAGTATAACTGACGAGCAGGCGCTCATGGGGGAGAAATCAGGCATCAGATACAAAAAAACCCGACACAGGCGGTCGGGTTTTTTCTGAATCTGGAGCGGGAAACGAGACTCGAACTCGCGACCCCAACCTTGGCAAGGTTGTGCTCTACCAACTGAGCTATTCCCGCTAATGTTGAGCAAGGGCGTTGCCTCTCAACGGATGCGTATTCTACTGATCGGACATCGGTCGTCAACAAGTTTATGAAAAAATTTCCCCAGGCCAACCCGGGGTGATTCCCGTTCCACTCCTGATGCCAACGGGACGATTCTGGCCACCCACCCGGTCAGCCCTTCTCTCTCACTGACCAAAGGTTTTGCCAACCTCGAGATAGCGGCGCTCCGGATCACTAGAACGCCTTCCAAGCGCTTTGTTTCTATGTGGGAACCGGCCAAACTGAACGATTATGTCCCGGTGCTCCAGGGCAGACTCAAGAAAGCTCCGGAGAAATTCTGCCAGCAAGCCGTCAGCACACGCCACCAGCTGTTCATAACACTCCACCGACAGATCCTGATCTTCCCTACGCTCAGAATGCTGTAACGGCATGTACATAAACGCCCGTTGAATGGCTGGCAAGGTCAGATCCTGACCCTTCTGCATGGCTTGGCGACACAGTTTTCTTGCCAGCGGGTCATGTTCAAAAGCCAATGCGCCACCCCGGAAAATGTTTCGACTGAACTGATCAAGCAATAATATCTCGGCCAACGCTCCACCGGGCTCCTTCCGCCAATGATCCAACCCTTGCTCCGAGGCGAATAACATCAAAGATATAAAGCGACGCCGGATTTCCTGATCAAACCTGCGATCCGACCGAAACCAGCGGTTTCTGTGCTCACTGTCTGACAGTCCCTGCTCGTCCAATTCACCGAACCAGAAATCCAGAAGCTCTTTCCAATCGAACATTTACCAGCTCCCTGTTACATTTAAATCAACAGACACAAGTGCAACCTGATGTGATTACGACAGAGTTGCCCTATTTGACCACCCAGGAGATACCATGACCACGTCACATCAAATCATTCTGCTCGCCCACGGCAGCAGTGACCCGCGGTGGTGTGAGACCTTTGAGAAGTTGGCAGCTCCAACCCTGAGTTCGGTTGAACACTCAGCCATTGCCTATATGGAACTTGCAGAGCCATCACTCGATGCCATTATCAGTGCGGGTAAGGCAAACGGCACCCTGAACTATACAATCGTACCTCTGTTTCTCGCCGCTGGTCGCCACTTACGCAAAGACGTGCCAGCGATGATCGAACAACTCGAGAGCGAGCACGGCGTACACATCAAACTGGCCGACCCGATCGGGAAGAACCCACAATTGGGTGATGCCATCAGAGATGTTGTACTTCAGGAACTGGCAGACACAGGCTCTTGAGCGAGCCCTCGCATTCAAAGGGGAATAACATGGACAAGCGAGTCCTGATTACCGGCGGCACCGGCTTTATTGGCACCATACTTTGTCGGAATCTGATCAGCAGAGGCTACTCGCTGACGGTGCTGAGCCGGCAGAGTTCGGATACCGTTCGCGCCCTTTGCGGGCGTGTTGAGGTCGTTGATGACCTGGCCAACCTGAAAGGCCACCCGGGCTTTCAAGCGGTAATCAATCTTGCCGGCGAAGGCATTGCTGACAAACGATGGTCCGAGGCAAGAAAACAAGCCCTGCGCGACAGCAGGATCGGGGTCACTCGGCAGCTTGTTTCGACCATCCGCAGTTGGCAAACGCTACCCGATATCGTAGTTTCCGGGTCTGCTGTCGGCTTTTATGGCAACCAAAACGATCACCTGGTGACCGAAGACGCCCAGCCCAATCCGGAATTTACTCATGAACTGTGCCGCGACTGGGAGCAAGAGGCCCTGGCGCTTGAGCAGGACGGAGTGCGGGTATGCCTGTCGCGGACCGGCGTTGTCGCTGGCCGCGCCGGCGGTTTTCTGCAAAGAATGCTGTTGCCTTTCAAGCTTGGACTCGGAGGCAGACTGGGGTCTGGCCAGCAGTATATGCCCTGGGTACATCGGGATGACGTGGTTGCCGGGCTGATCTGGATGCTGGAAAACGACCGGGCCCACGGCGCCTACAATATGGTGAGCCCCAACCCAGCGACCAATCGCGAATTTACGCGAACCCTCGGCAAAGTCTTGCACCGCCCCACTGTGTTTCCAGCGCCGGCACCGGTTCTCAAGCTAGCGCTGGGTGAAATGGCAGGATTGCTGCTGACAGGACAAAAGGCTGTACCGCAGCGACTTCAAACCGAAGGCTTCCAGTTCAAGTACCCAGAACTCGAAGCGGCATTGAAGGATAGCGTGGCGGGATAATTTTTTTCGTAAATGAGTTGACAGGGCCCGAGGCCTTACTTAATATACGCGCCACCTCGACGAGGCAAGTTGTTGAAAACGTTGCGTCCCCTTCGTCTAGTGGCCTAGGACTCCGCCCTTTCACGGCGGCAACAGGGGTTCGAACCCCCTAGGGGACGCCAATTTTCAGCCTGCTAGTGCGCGGTTTGCGCTTAGCCTCCCTGCCCTTTGCGATGTTCACTGGCGTTCTTCCCGCCATGGGCTTTCTGATCTTTGATCACGAAAATCCCGACACCCACAAAAAAGCCTACCATCAGCAATACTGTTGCGATCCCTGCGATTACAACGGCATCCACGTACATAGCTTGTTCTCCCGACGTTTCTGAAACTTGATTAAGCTCAGGTTACGCCTCCCCGGAAATTACCGTCTTGATCTGTGTCAAAGGCAACTAAGCGCTTCACCTTTATAGAATCTGCGACATCCCTTCCAGATTTGTTTCGGCATTTCCGGCATTTGCAGCGCATTAGAAATAAACAGCTGCTATAGTCTTTGTCAGGTTAAGCACTCATATACACGCCCCTATGTCTGATCTCCAATGCAATGGCGAAGCTCGTAACATGCCAGAAATTACGACCCGATTAAGGCGTATTCGTAAAGCCTCACCGTTGTCATTCAGGCTCTTGGCCTGGATTCTGCTATTCAGCACCGCCTTTTCCCTGCTCGCTGCCGGGGTACAAATCTATTCTGATTACCGGAAAGACCTGTCGCTGATTGATGAGCGAATGCAAGTTATCGAATCCGGCTATGCGTCCAGCCTGGCAAGAAGCCTGTGGGCCCTGGACCAGAAGTTACTCCAAACTCAAATGGAGGGCATTCTAAGCCTGCCGGACATCGCCCACCTGCGCCTCAGAATCGAACCGGACTCGGAACTGGTGATGGGAGAAATACCGAGAGAAGCCGATACGCTCACGCACCGTTTTCAGCTTGTCCAGCGAGAGGGTACTGAATTTCAGCTTGGCGAGCTGGTTATCACGGCCAACCTCGACAGGGTTTACGGCGAGCTGCGGCGCAAAGTCGGCGTTATCCTTGCCACGCAGTTTCTCATTGTCTTTTTTGTCTCTGTACTTATTCTCTGGATATTCCAGCATCTGGTCACTCGCCACCTCACTGCGATGGCCGACTACACCAAAGATTTGTCGTTACGCACCCTGTCCAGACCTCTTGTGCTTGACCGCCCTGACAGTGAATCAAACAACAAAGATGAGCTTGGCATGGTCACCGATGCCATTAACGAAATGCGTGAACGCCTGAACCAGGATGTCGAACGCCGGGAGCGAGACGCTGCAGACATTCTCAAGTTCTCCAAGGCCATTGACCAGAGCCCGTCGTCCGTCCTGATCTGTGATCGCCAGTGGCGCATCGAATACGCTAACCGTAAATTCAGCCAGCTGACCGGGCACAGTACCGACGGAATCATTGGTAAACACCCGTCCAATCTCATCGAGAACAGCATGGATATCCAGGAAGCCAGGCAACTATGGCAATCCATCAGACTACAAGTTCAGCGCGTGGGCGTGTGGCAGGGAGAGGTAAACAGTGTCCGCCGGAATGGCGAACGTTATTGGGAGCAGCTGGTCGTAACGCCCATCCGGGATAACAACGGAGAGACCACGGGCTATCTGATACTGGGCGAAGACATCAGCATCAGGAAGCGTTACGAACAACAGCTATTGCGGCAGGCCAACTACGATATCCTAACCGGGCTACCAAATCGCATGCTGGCTCTGGACCGCCTGAAGCTCGCACTTGCCCAGGCCCGCAGAGACAACTCCCAAGTCGGGGTCATGTTTCTCGATCTCGACAACTTCAAACATATTAACGACACGCTCGGCCACGATGCCGGTGACAACCTGCTGGTCGAAGCCGCCCGCAGGATCTCCAGTTGCTTGCGAGGCACCAGTACGGTGGCCCGTCTTGGTGGCGACGAATTTCTGGTGATATTGCCTGGCCTCACCGGCCCCGAAGCCTCTTGCCAGGTTGCAGAGCGCATATTGAAAACCTTTTCTGGCGCTTTCATGCTGAACGGCCAGGAAGTGTTTGTGACCACCAGTATTGGCATAGCCACTTTCCCGACTGATTCCGATAACAGCGGCACCCTGCTACAGCATGCCGATGCTGCCATGTATCAGGCCAAGCACAAAGGCAAGAGTTCCTACGCCCGTTTTACACCGGAAATGACCGAGGTCTCCCACGAACGCCTGCAAATGGAATCCCATATGCGCAAGGCGCTGGAGCTGGGCGAGTTCGAACTCTACTATCAGCCTATTATCGAGACCATATCCGGGCGCCTGATCGGCGCCGAGGCATTACTTCGCTGGAACAACCCCGCCATGGGTATGGTCATGCCCGACCGATTTATTCCGCTGGCCGAAGAAACGGGACTGATCATCCCGATCGGCGAGTGGGTTATCCAGGAAGCTTGCAAGGCAGCAGTTACGTGGCATGCTCTGACCAGCCTCGACGATCTCTCGATTGCCGTTAACGTTTCGCCACGTCAGTTCCGGGACCCTGGCTTTACCGATGCGGTTATGCGATCCCTCAACACCAGCGGCCTCAGGCCTGAGTCTCTGGAGCTCGAGATTACCGAGCGATTGATTCTCGATAACACCATTGAAACCGCCGACATCCTCCGGCAGCTGGACCGGACCGGGATACGGCTCTCGCTTGATGATTTCGGTACTGGCTACTCTGCCCTCAGCTATTTGAAAAGCTATCCTTTTGATACCCTGAAAATCGACAAGTCCTTCATCCAGGACGTGTTAAGTGAGAGCGGGGACGCCTCCCTGGTGCGCGCCATTATCAACATGGCCCATAGTCTCGGCCTGACCGTTATTGCCGAAGGCGTTGAACAAGAGGCGCAAACCTACTTCCTTAAGGACGAAGGCTGCGATTACTCTCAGGGCTACTTCTACAGCCGCCCATTACCCGAGCAAGACTTCATGAACTGGCTGGAAACCAACCACCGCACAAACCTCTGAACCACAAAGACGGCACTACCCATGGACGAAACAATACTGGTCGTGAACTGCGGCAGCTCATCAATCAAACTCGCTCTGTTCAATACCAGCCATCAGAAAACGGCATCGGCACTGGCTGAACGCCTGAACAACCCGGACGCACGTGCCCGCATTGACGGTGATAGTGCTCCGATACCCCTTCCGGAGAATGCTTCCCATAAGCAAGCCGTGCAGGCGCTGGTGAGTACATTTGAAGACCGAGGATTGATGAACGGCAAGCCGGTTTCGATCGGACACCGGGTTGTACACGGCGGCGAAGCTTTCCGCGAAGCAGCGCTGATCGACGCTCATGTCATTACCGCAATCGAAGACTGCGCGCCGCTGGCGCCACTGCACAACCCCGTCAATCTAATTGGCATTGAAGCCACCAGAACGCTGTTCCCGGACAGCCCGCAGATTGCCGTATTTGATACCGCCTTCCATCAGACCCTGCCACCCCGGGCCTATCGCTATGCCCTGCCCGAACAGTTCTACCGGGACTGGGCGGTACGCCGTTATGGTTTCCACGGCACCAGCCACTATTTCATGGTTGAAGAAGCCGCACGCAGGCTGAACAGAACGCCCGCGACCACCTCCATCATCTCCGCTCACCTGGGCAACGGTTGCAGTATTTCCGCCATTGAAGACGGTATCAGCAAAGACACCAGCATGGGCCTTACGCCGCTGGAAGGTTTGGTCATGGGTACACGGAGCGGTGATGTCGATCCCGGGTTGTTCGATTACCTGGCCAGCCGCGGCGTCAGTGCCAGCGAAACCCACCGGTTGCTTAACCAGGAAAGCGGTTTGCTCGGTCTGTCAGGCCAGACCAACGACATGCGTTCGCTGTGTGAACTGGCGGATCATGGCCACGAACCGTCGACGTTGGCGATCGATGTATTCTGCTATCGCCTGGCAAAATACGTTGGCGCCATGATGGCATCGCTGAACAAACTCGACGCACTGGTCTTCACCGGCGGCATCGGTGAAAACAGCGCACGGGTCAGAGCCCAGACCATTCAACACCTCAAACTGCTGGGCTTCACGCTCGATGTAGACCTGAACACTCACCACGGTCAGGTCAGTGAAGGTCATATCAGTGACGTGGATTCCCGATTCCCGGTGCTTGTCATTCCAACCAATGAAGAGTTGGTCATCGCCAGGGAAGCGAGCCGGCTGGCCAACGCAAACTGAACCTCCAAGGAAGAAACCGGAACCAATCATGGCAAAAAGTCTATTTATCGCACCAACTTCACTCGACTCAGGCCTGACCTCGGTCTGCCTTGGTCTGCTCAGGGCTCTCGAGCGCGAAGGCGTGAGCGTTGGCTTCTACAAACCCTTCAGCCAATCCGTTCACCGGGGCGAAGCCCTGCATAATGCAGGCAAGGATTCGTCAGTTGAGTTCGTCAGGGCGCGCAGTCACCTGCAGACCCCAGACCCCATCCCGTTGAAGAGTGCCCAACAGCAACTTAATCAGGGCAAAGGCGACCTGCTGCTTGAAATCATCGTGGGTGAATACCAGAAAGTCGCCAAAGACTTCGATGTCGTCATTATCGAGGGCCTAGTCCCCGACCGCAGCGAGGCCTACATTGCCAGACTGAACGTCGAAGTGGCCCGTAATCTCGGCTCTGAGGTCATTCTGGTCAGCACCCCCCGAGCCTGCACCGCCCGTGAAATTGATGAGGAACTGGACTTTTCGGCGCGCCTGTTCGCGGCACCGTCAGACCCGGACGTTATTGCCGTGATCCTGAACAAAGTCGGTGAACCTGAAAAATCCGGGATGGCACTTGATCACCAACCGGGCCACCAAAGCCCGGCCATCGATTACCGCGAATCCTGCAGCGTATTTCGCTCCAAGCGCTTCCATCTGCTGGCCCAGATACCTTGGCAACCGCAACTCCTGGCGCCGCGGGTGTCGGACATTGCCAGAGAGCTCAAGGTGGACGTGCTCCATGAGGGTCAGATGCAGTCCCGTCGTATTCAGCGCGTGTCTGTCTGCGCCCGCACCATTCGCAACATGACTGATACCCTGAAGCCTGGCACTTTGATGGTAACCCCGGGAGATCGAGAGGACATTGTCGTCACGACCGCCGTCGCTGCCCTGAACGGTGTCCCGCTCGCCGGCCTGATGCTGACCGGGGGCATGCTGCCGGACGAGCGTGTGATCGAGTTGTGCAGGCGCGCCCTGGGCACGGGTTTGCCTGTCCTTAGCTCGAACACCAATACCTACGAAACTGCCCACATGCTGGCCAACCTCTCTGCCACCATACCCATCGATGACCCAGAACGGGTCGAACAAGCCATGGAGTCGGTTGCGACCCGAATTGACACAGGCTGGCTGCAAGAGCACCTGAAAGTGCAACGTCAGAGCCGGCTATCGCCACCGGCGTTCCGATATCGATTGTCTGAGCGGGCCCGTGCAGCAGACAAGCGCATTGTGTTGCCTGAGGGCAGCGAGCCAAGAACGGTTCAGGCTGCGATCATCTGCCACCAGCGCAATCTGGCCCGATGTGTACTGATCGGCAACCCCGGCGAAATACAATCGGTGGCAGACTCTCAGGGCGTCGAGCTACCTGACGATCTTGAAATTCTGGATCCGCAATCCGTCAGGGACCGTTACATCGCACCGATGGTGGAGCTGCGCAAACACAAAGGCCTGACCCACGATCAGGCCGAAGCCATGCTGGAAGACAACGTGGTGTTGGGCACCATGATGGTGGCCATGGATGAGGCCGACGGACTGGTTTCCGGTGCCATCCACACCACCGCCAATACGGTGAGACCAGCGCTGCAGCTGATTAAAACCCACGAAGGCGCCAAAGTGGTGTCGTCGGTCTTCTTTATGCTGCTGCCCCAACAAGTGCTGGTATACGGCGATTGCGCCATCAACCCGGATCCGAATGCGGAAGAGCTGGCAGACATCGCCATCCAGAGCGCCGAGTCAGCAGAAGCCTTCGGTATTGAACCCGTCGTTGCTATGATCAGCTACAGCACCGGCGAGTCCGGCACAGGCGTCGATGTTGACAAGGTTCGCGAAGCCACCAGAATCGCTCGCGAGAGACGCCCGGATCTGCTTATTGACGGACCCTTGCAGTACGATGCTGCCGCCATCGAAAGCGTGGGCCGTGCCAAAGCGCCCGACAGCAAGGTGGCAGGCAAGGCTACCGTATTCGTATTCCCTGATTTGAATACCGGCAACACCACCTACAAGGCAGTCCAACGCAGCGCCAATGTGGTCAGCGTCGGGCCTATGCTGCAGGGCCTGAGAAAACCGGTAAACGACTTGTCACGGGGCGCACTAGTCGAAGACATCGTCTTCACCATTGCTCTGACGGCCGTTCAGGCGCGGCAAGTGGAGAATGCAGGGGTGGCGTAACAGCCACACCCTGAACACTGGGTACGGGGCCCGGCGATCAGCGTTTAACGCTTTTCTGCCGGGTTTTCCGGACCGTACGGCCTTTCTTGATATCGTTGTCTTTCTTGACCTTCTGGCGCGGGGTCATGCGGTCCACTTTGGCCGCGAACGGGTTTTCGCCCGATTTAAACTCAAACCGGATCGGTGAACCAACAACCTTTAGCACCTTGCGGAAGGTATTTTCCAGATAACGCTTGTAGGCACCCGGCAACGAATCCATCTGATTACCGTGTACCACCACGACCGGCGGATTCGAGCCGCCCTGGTGAGCGTAGCGCAGCTTGATGCGACGACCATGAACCATCGGCGGCTGATGCTGAGCCACCGCGTCCTGCAGTATTGCGGTTAACCGGTTGGTAGGCCACTTCGACATCGCAGACTCATAACAGGCCTGTACAGACTCATACATTGAGCCAACGCGCGTGCCGTGCAGCGCGGAAATGTAATACTTATCCGCATAATCCAGAAAATCGAGACGACGACCCACCTGCTCTTTGACCTTCGCGCGATCTTCCGAGTCCATGCCATCCCACTTGTTGATGGCGATCACCAGAGACCGGCCAGCATCCAGAACAAAACCGATCAGATGTAGATCCTGGTCCACAAGGCCATCGCGCGCATCAATCACGAGAATCACTACGTGAGCATCATCAATCGCCTGCAAGGTCTTGATGATCGAAAACTTCTCGACCACTTCATGAACGTTTTTGCGACGACGCACACCCGCTGTATCGATCAAGGTGTACTGATGACCGTGCCGTTCGTAAGGAATATAAACGCTATCACGCGTTGTCCCCGGCATGTCATAAACCACCACTCTGTCCTCACCCAGCATCCGGTTGACCAGTGTGGATTTGCCCACATTCGGACGACCGACAACGCCGATGCGAATGCCCGGATACCGATCCGCGCGATCCTGTTCTTCAAGATCTTCAGGCAGCAGTATTTCCAGCATCGACTTGATGCCACGGTTGTGAGAGGCCGCAATCTGAAAGGTTTTCCTGTAGCCAAGCGAATGAAAATCCGCCGCCGCTATATCCGGATCCTGACCGTCAGTTTTATTGACCACCAGATGCGCCTGTTTGCCAGAGCGCCGAAGGTGGTCGGCAATCATCTCATCGCCGGCGGTCAAGCCCGACCGGCCATCAACGATAAACAGAACGATGTCTGCCTCTTCCACCGCCTGCATCGATTGGCGGGCCATTTCGGCATCCAGGCCCACCTCATCACCGGTCAGACCGCCGGTATCGATCACAATAAACTTGCGCCCCTCGTAATGGCCCTCGCCGTACTTACGGTCGCGGGTCAAACCCGGAAAGTCCGCGACCAGGGCATCACGGGAACGGGTCATCTGATTGAAAAGCGTGGACTTACCGACATTCGGGCGTCCGACCAGGGCAATAACTGGGGTCATAATATTCTGCTATGTAAAAGGTCAAAAGCCCGGCTAAGGCCGGGCTGATCAGTAAGTTGGCGGTATTACTTGTCGGTTTCCAGAGTATAGACAGTCATGCGCCCGCCATTTCCATATACCAGCAGGTTACCACCTTCCAGAATCTGAACCGGTACGCGGATACCGTCACTGTCGATTTCAACCTGGCCCTCAAGACTGCCGTCGTTCAACGACAAAGCATGGAGGTAGCCTTCGAAATCACCGGTCACCAGGTGATCGCCGGCCACGACAGGTTGCGTCAACTGCCGCCAGGACAAACGATCCTGAAGCCAGAGCTCCCGACGGTCACTACCCCGATAAGCAACGACATCCCCGTTTGCCTGAGCCAGAAAAATGTTGCCGGCACCAATGCTTGGCGAGTAAAAACTGGACGCCCGACGGCTCCAGATTTCCTGACCAGAGCGGATATCAATGAGCGCAAGCTTACCCTGATAGCCTGCCACCATAATCGCAGATTCCAGAACCACGGGCTGGCCTCCGATATCCACCAGGCGTTCAAGTTCTGTGCGACCTTGGGGCTGCCCAACTTCGTATTGCCATACCGGCTGGCCGGCATCCGCCGTCAAAGCAATCACTCTGCCGTTGGCAAACGAAGCAATAACCACATCGCCACCTACCAGAGGTATCGACGCCGTTCGCATCGACAATACCGGAACCTGGCCGTCATACTGCCAGCGGCGCTCGCCATTACTGGCATCAAAACCGATAACGCGGCCATCCGTCGTTTGGGTAACCACCAGGGCGCCATTTGACTGAGGTGCCGCCAACGCTTCGGTCGGTAAAGACGACCGCCAAAGCTCCTCACTGGTCTCGCGAGACAAGGCAACAAGCTCGGCGTCACGAGTGACGTAATACAGCTGGTTATTATCGCCACCAACACCGGCAAAAATCCGGTCTTTCGATCTGCGCTGCCAGAGCGCTTTACCGTTGCCCGGCTCTACCGCTACCAACAAACCGTCAGCGGATGCCGCATAGATGGCATCACCGGTATACAGAGGTGCAAGGTGAAGGAACTGACCGTCATGACCCTTGCCAACCGACATGGTCCACACACGTTTGAACTCTACCGTTGCCTCAATCTCCGGTACCGGTACCGGTTGCTCGAATGTGTCATTGCCGCTGCAACCGACAATCAAGGCCAGCAGGAACGAGGCTAACGGAAAGCTGACGAACCTGTTGCGAACAAACCGCATCAGGCTCCCTCCCCGACGCCAAGGTCAGACAGTTTCAGTTCCAGAATGCCACTGCGGCCCTGCTGGTTTTGCTCGCGGGCCGCCAGATAGGCCTCACGGGCTCCTTCTGCGTCACCTTTAGCCAGCAGAACATCACCGCGAAGTTCAGAAAAAATGCCAGCAAATGCATCAGAGTTTCCCGCTCCGTCGATCGTGGCCAGAGCATCGTCATACTGCTCGGTGGCGAACTGGGCCCGAGCCAACCGATTGCGGACCACCAGACTCAAAGCCGGGTAATCCGATGCTTTCTCGAGCGCCCATTGCAGCGTGTCAATTGCGCCTTCAGCGTTGCTGTCCAGCAACATTTGCTGGTTAGCAAGAACCAGATTGCCATAGATCGCATAGGCACTTTTGCCATGGTCTTCCCGCAGCGTCTGGGCCACAAATGCAACGGTCTCACCGGCATCTTCATCACTATCGTCGGCAAAGGCATTCAGCAAAGTCGCAAACTGATTGGCGGCCTCTGCACGCTGCTGCTCCAGATTAGACTGCCAGGCTTGCCAGCCAAACACGATCGCCAGGGCGGCACCGATACCAATCAGCAGAGAACTGCCGTTTCTCTCCCACCAGTCTTTTATCGCCTGGACCTGTTCCTCTTCGCTGCGCAACTCAGCCATGTAAACTCCTGTTGATCGAAATTGTCACTGTTCTTGTAAAACGTCGGTTAAAGCCTGTCAGTCAGTACCTGAACCAGTTCTGCTCGCGCCACCTCTAGCTGTGGCTGATCGTCACGAAGCGGTTTCAAGCCAACGTTCCCGCTGGCCAACTCGTTCTCACCCAGAATAACGGCATAGCGGGCGCCGCTGCGATCCGCTTTTTTCATCTGGCTTTTGAAACTGCCGCCGCCACAATGGGCGACTACCACTTTACCGGGTAGCCCATTACGCAATTCTTCGGAAATGGCCATCGAAGCTGCAATCGCCTTGTCGCCCATCGCCGTGACATAAACGTCGGCATCGTTGTTCACGTTTACGGGAACAAGACCCAGCGTTTCCAGCAAGAGGATCAGGCGCTCCAGACCCAACGCGAAGCCAACGGCATCGGTAGGCTTACCGCCCAATTGTTCTACCAGCCCGTCGTAGCGACCGCCGGCACAGACAGTTCCCTGTGCGCCCAGGCTGTCGGTGATCCACTCGAATACCGTTTTGCCATAGTAATCCAGCCCGCGAACCAACGCCGGGTTGACCGAATAGGTCACGCCCGCCGCATCCAGTAACGCCTTCAGCTGTTCAAAATGAGCACGCGAGGCTTCATCCAGGTAGTCGTCAAGACTTGGAGCACCTTCAAGCAGTTTTCGGGTATCAGGGTTTTTGCTGTCGAGAATGCGCAGAGGATTGGATGTCAACCGACGTTTGCTGTCTTCATCCAATTGATCCCGGTATTGATCCAGGTATTCAACCAGCGCCTGCCGATACACTTTGCGCGCCTCACTGGTGCCGATGGAGTTAATCTCAAGACGCGTGTGCCCATCAAGACCCAGTGCAGACCACAACCGGGCAGTCAGTATCAGCAGCTCTGCATCAATATCCGGGCCGGCCATGCCAAAGCACTCTACCCCGATCTGATGAAACTGGCGATATCGCCCTTTCTGGGGACGCTCATGCCGAAACATCGGGCCGGTATACCATAGTCGTCGGGTTTGATTGAACAGCAGGCCATGCTCTTCTGCGGCCCGAACACAGCCGGCGGTGCCTTCGGGGCGCAGCGTCAGGCTGTCGCCGTTCCGGTCCTCAAAGGTGTACATTTCTTTTTCAACGATATCGGTGACTTCACCAATGGACCGTTTGAACAGGTCGGTGCTCTCAACAACCGGCATGCGGATTTCCTGATAGCCGTATTGCCCGAGCACACGGCGAATCGTCGACTCCACATACTGCCAGACGGGAGTCTGCTCCGGCAGAATGTCATTCATTCCGCGAATTGCCTGAATCTTAGCCAAGTTAAAACCCTGATACTGTGTTGAATGAATTCCCGCAGAAACCGTCAGTCCGTGGAGCGCACAATCACCGATTGTTCTTGCTCCTGGCGCTTTGCCACCTCATCCCGGATAAGACGTTCAAGGTCGTCGGTCAGTGTCGCGTTGACCAGCTTCTGATTCGGCTTGCCAGCAAGATAGAATAGGTTCTTCGGACTACCGCCGGTTAGCCCGATGTCGGCTTCTTTTGCCTCTCCCGGCCCGTTAACAATGCACCCTATGATGGCGACATCCAAAGGTGTGTTGACATCCTCCAGACGTTCTTCCAGGTCATTCATGGTCTGGATAACATCAAAATTCTGGCGGGAGCAGCTCGGACAAGCAATGAAATTAATGCCCCGGCTGCGCAAACGCAGGCTTTTCAGGATATCGAAACCTACCTTGATTTCTTGAACCGGGTCGGCGGCCAGGGAGACCCGGATGGTATCGCCGATGCCGTCCATCAGCAGCATGCCCAAGCCGATAGACGACTTGACCGTACCGGACCGGAAGCCACCGGCCTCAGTAATCCCGAGGTGAAGCGGTTGTTCAATCTGCGACGCGATCTGGCGGTAGGCGGCGACTGTCATGAAAACATCGGAAGCCTTGAGGCTGACCTTGAAGTTCTGGAAGTCATGGCGATCCAGAATATCGATGTGCCTCATGGCTGATTCAACCAGAGCTTCCGGGGTTGGCTCGCCGTACTTGCGCTGCAGGCTCTTCTCAAGAGACCCAGCATTAACGCCAATCCTGATCGGTATATTGCGGTCACGGGCTGCACTGATGACGGCACTCACCCTATCATCCCGACCAATATTGCCAGGGTTGATGCGCAAACAGTCGACGCCAAGCTCGGCCACACGCAGTGCGATCTTGTGGTCAAAATGGATGTCCGCAACCAATGGCAAAGAGACCCGATCGCGAATCTGGCCAAAGGCCTCAGCCGCCTCCATAGAGGGTACTGACACCCTCACAATATCTGCACCAGCCTCTTGCAACGCAGCAATCTGCCCGACCGTGGCGTCAACGTCGCAGGTGTTAGTGTTGGTCATACTCTGCACCGCAATCGGTGCATCGCCACCAACCGGGACGTTGCCCACCATAATCTGCCGGGATTTTCGTCTTTTAATCGGGGATTCATGTTTCATGTGCTGGGACCAATCGTTTATCCGGGCATTCGGCTTAAAGTTCGAGAGTAAATTCTGACCGGTTATTTACAACGCGCAAATCACCCACATTCAGAGTTTCTCCCTGGAATCGAATAGACTCAACGGCACTGACCGCACCAACCACAATTCGCAGTGGCGCCTCTCCGCTGACATCCAACTGGTCACCGCTACGACGCAACGAACTGGCCAACCGGTTGCCGCCGGCGTCAGTGATCTGAATCCAGCAATCGTCGGAAAAAGACATTTGCAGTCGCGCTTGTGTCGGCTCGCTCACGCCCGGAAGCTGTGCCGAATCCTGCAAAGCGGGTTCCGTTGTCTGAGTTACCATGGGCATCTGATCATCTGGCGCGCCATCTGAAGCAATCTCCTGAGGAAGATCAGGCTCCGCCTGCGGCGCAACCTCCGCCGTTACCGTGTCCGTCACGGAAACAGCAGGTTCCACAACCTCTTCAAAAAGGGGGGGTTCAGAGTCATCCTGCGGTGGCGCCAGCAGGTCAGCTTCCTGCCCCTGAAGGTCAGAAACTTCAACCTCTTCGGAAGGTGCCGACGTGTCACTTGTGCTCTCGCTGGCTGGAGATGGCACAGAATCGGCGTCCCGCCCGGCAAGGTAACCAACCACTAGATAAGCAGTAACGGCTACAATAACCATAACAATCAACAGCTTGGCAATTTGTCGTTTGCGGCGCTTTGTCCGCTCGATGGATACTAGTGGACTGGCCTGCTGTTCCAACTCTTTCTGTTGACGAACGGGCTCCAGTTCCTGGTTCAGATCGGCTATCACCGCATCAGCATCAAGACCTACTTGCCGAGCATAGGTCCGCACATAGCCTTTGAGAAAAAGCTCGGTGTCGATTTTGCTGTAATCGCCGTTTTCAATGGCCTGAATCACAGACGGCCGGAGGTGTTGCTCATCAGCAATTGCGGATATGTCTAGGCCCAGGCGCTCACGTGCAAGCCTGAGCTGGTCCCCGACGCTTTCGGTTGTCACCTGGTGTGCCTGCTCATCACCGCTCATTGGCCATTAACACCCTATATTGCTGGTACTCGACAGAATCCGGATACTCGTTTCTCAGCAGCAATCCAAGACTGACCTCTTGATCGCGGTCGTCAAAATGGCGAGCGATACGAATACCGGTAAACAGACTTTCCGGCGAGTGGCTCAACCGGGTATTGCGCTGAATCATGGTCTGTAGACGGCTGTAATAGCGAGACGCGGCTGAATAGTCTTCCATTTCCACCAACACTCGTGACAAAGACAGCAAGGTTCTTGCTTCGCCCCGGGTCAGCTCAACTGCACGTCGATACGCCGCTTCTGCAGCCTCCAGATTGTCCAGACGTTCTTCGGTCATTCCCAGATTGTAAAAGACAGCGCCACGCTCCCGGTAACCGGTATCTCGGGAGGCCACACTGAACTGGTTCCGAGCTTCTGAAAAACGGGAATTACTATAGAGAAAAGCGCCATAGTAAACGCGAGCACGGGAGTAGCCGCCGTCTTCGGCGATCGACCGCTTGAAACTGCTCTCCGCCAGATCCGGGTCGCCCTCAGCATTATAGACAAGCCCCATGGCTGCCTGCGCTTCCGGGCTGTCTGGCGCGATTTCAAGTGCTCTTTCGAGGTGATGGCGGGCGCGATCAAGGTTACCCTGACCTATGTAGGCTGTGGCCAACTGAACATAGTTGCTGACCGCTTTATTGCGGTCTGCTTCCCGGGAAAACCGACTGTCGGTCGTGGTGACACAGCCTGACACCAGCAGGCCAAGTAACAAGACAACTACTGTGAACAGGGGTGATCTTTGTGCTTTTCCTTTCACGAAACACCTTACCTTTGTCGCTTCCGGGCGTCGATATCAGGGGTTAACCTGTTGTACCGCTATGTATCGTTGGCTTCTGCGGGTGCGATCATCAACCCGACCAACCAATTGACCACAGGCCGCATCAATGTCGTCACCGCGGGTGGTCCGAATCGTTGCAACGTAGCCGGCCTCATTAAGTACCGTCTGAAACCTGCGCGTGGCGTTCATGCTCGGCCGTTTAAAGTCACTCTCAGGGAACGGATTGAACGGTATCAGATTAATCTTGCAAGGCAAATCCTTGAGCAAGACCGCCAGTTCGTGAGCGTGTTCCAACTGGTCATTCACACCTTCAATAACCGTGTACTCAATGGTCGCTTTACGCTTTTCAGGTAATCTCGCAAAATAGCGCTTGGTCGCTGCCAGCAATTCTGCGATCGGGTACTTTTTATTCAATGGAACCAATTTGTTGCGCAACTCATCATTGGGCGCATGAAGTGAGATGGCCAGTGAAACATCGGTAACCTCAGCCAGCCGATCTATAGCTGGCACGACACCCGAGGTACTCAGTGTTACCCGACGCTTGGAAATACCGTAGGCGAGGTCTTCCATCATCAGGTTCATGGCATCAACAACGTTGTCAAAATTCATCAGCGGCTCGCCCATACCCATCATGACAACGTTGGTAATTGGGCGATCCTTTATATCAAAAGGCATAAATGCCTTACGCGCGACCCACACCTGGCCGATGACTTCAGCAGCCGTCAGATTGCGATTAAAACCACGCTTGCCAGTAGAGCAGAAAGTGCAGTCAAGGGTACAACCGATCTGCGAGGATACGCACAGAGTGCCGCGCTCACCATCGGGGATCAGTACCGTCTCGACGCTGTTCCCGTTATCCATTCGCATGACCCACTTGCGGGTGCCATCTTTGGAGGTTTCATCGTAGACAACCTCGGGGCCACGTACTTCCGCTACCTCTTTGAGCTTGTCCCTGAGGGCTTTGCTCATATTGGTCATTTGATCGAAGTCATCAATTCCCCACTGATGAATCCACTGCAAGACCTGCTGCGCCCGAAAACGCTTTTCGCCCAGGCCTTCAAAAAACGCCTCAAGCTTGGCTTTGGGCATTCCCAGGAGATTGGTTTTTTCGGCAGTGCCAGTCATGAATAACCTCGATCAGATAACCAATTCAGGGGCAGGCATAGCCGCCCCTGAACCAACAAAATCAGCCGCGCGGGCAGATTTCGTTATCATTGAAAAAATACGCGATTTCACGCTCAGCGGAAGCCGCAGAATCAGAACCGTGAACAGCGTTGGCATCGATGGATGATGCAAAGTCGGCACGAATTGTACCAGCCGCCGCTTCTTTGGGGTTAGTTGCACCCATCAGGTCACGATTTTTCAGAATAGCGCCTTCGCCTTCCAGAGCCTGAACAACCACCGGGCCAGACGTCATGAACGCGACCAGGTCGTTGAAGAATGGGCGTTCTTTGTGCTCGGCGTAGAAGCCTTCGGCCTGTTCCTGAGTCAGGTGCATCATTTTGGATGCAACGATTTTCAGGTCCGCTTTTTCAAAACGGCTGTAGATTTCACCGATTACGTTCTTTGCGACCGCGTCGGGCTTGATGATTGAGAGCGTGCGCTCGTTTGCCATGGTATATCTCCAGTTAGATTCAAGAAAATTCAGACCAGCGATTATACGCAGTCCGGGTGCAACTGCCTACCGCACGGCGCGAAGTCGCGTAACAACATCAACGATTTGCGAACAGACGAACTCTATTTCTTCGGCGCTGGTGAAGCGTCCGAACGAAAACCGCAGGGCACGATGGGCAAGCTCGTCGCTGACCCCGATCCCACGCAAGACAAACGACGGCTCAACCGTCGCCGAGGCACAAGCGGAACCAGAAGACACGGCGAGATGGCGCAAACCCAACATCAACGATTCGGCCTCGACGCCCTCGAATGACAGATTGACAATGCCCGGCACCCGATGTTCCCGACTACCGTTAAAATGAACGCCCTCTAGCCCCTCAAGGCCGGACAAGAACAAGTCCCGTAGCTCTTCCAGGCGTGCCGGCTCGGCATCAAGACTTTCCCGCGCCACCTCAAAAGCTTTCCCCATCCCGACCATCTGATGGGTTGGCAAGGTTCCCGACCGCATTCCCCGTTCATGACCTCCCCCGTGCATCTGGGCTTCGACAAGGACATCCGGTGAACGACGGACGTACAGCGCTCCAACGCCCTTGGGCCCGTATACCTTGTGAGCCGACAAGGACAGCAAATCCACATTGAGAGCGGACACATCCACCGGCAACTTGCCGGCCGCCTGGGCCGCATCCACATGAAACAGGACACCACGCTGACGAAGCAACGCACCAATAGCCGCGATGTCTGTCACGCAACCCAGCTCGTTATTGACCATCATCAAGCTGACCATCGCGGTCTCGTCGCGAAGCGACTCTGCAACAACCTCCGGCGCAATGCGCCCTTCGCGATCCGGACGCAGCCAGGTGACCTCCACGCCACCTTGTTCCAACCACTTGCAGGTGTCCACAACGGCTTTATGCTCAATCACCGACGTGACGATATGAGCTTTTGCCTGGCCACCCTTTTTGCGCTGACCTATCACACCCTTGATAGCAAGATTGTCGGATTCAGTCGCCCCGGACGTCCAGACAATCTCTCTGGGATCGGCGTGTATCAGCTCAGCAACCTGGCGTCGGGCGTTCTCCACGGCGGCCTCAGCCTGCCAACCGTAAACGTGGGTGCGGGACGCGGGATTGCCAAACACCCCATCAAGGGTGAGAAAGTTCATCATGTCAGCAGCAACGGCGGGATCAACGGGCGTCGTGGCCGCGTAATCAAGGTACACAGGCTTTTTCATAGTCACGGGGATTGTGTTGGTCAGGCCGTAGCCTGATCGATCAGGCGGCGGGTATTGATGGTATCGGAGCCATCTTCGCTCTGCATCCGGTTCTGCCTGTCGGCCACCTGACGAATTTCATGCTTTCGCATCAGATCACCCAGGCTGATCTCACTCAGAAACTGATGAATCTGGTCACTCAGGTCTGACCACAGATGATGAGTCAGGCACTTTTCGCCATTCTGACAATCGCCTTTGTTGGCACAGCGGGTGGTGTCCAGAGACTCATTAACGGCGTCGACGACCTCCGCAACGAAGACATCATCAGCCGAACGGCTCAAGCGGTAACCGCCGCCAGGCCCTCGAACGCTGTCCACCAGGTGCTGTCGGCGAAGTCTGGAGAACAACTGTTCCAGATAGGACAGGGAAATTTCTTGTCGGGCCGAGATATCGGCAAGACTCACCGGCCCTTCACTCCCGTGGAGAGCCAGGTCCAGCATTGCCGTAACGGCGTAGCGGCCTTTCGTGGTCAGCTTCATACTCTCTGCCCCAAGATGGGAGTGATTCCCGATTCGGAGCGTTGAGTATGAATTGACCTACCAAAACAGTCAAGTATTCAGCCCTTGCCCTGACTCTCATCCTGTTCGCGAACGCAGTCAAAATCCTCTTCGTGTAATGGCGGCAATGCTCCGTTCTGATATTCACTGTTCACTTTGCGCAAGGCCTTGCACATGGTCTCGATGCGGTCATCCACCGCATGCATGTGGTCGAGTAACGACCGCATCGCCCGGGCCACTGGGTCTGGCATTTCTTCGGTCACACCATAGGCGTCAAAGCCCATGCGCTCTTCCATTTCCTTGCGCCTTACGTCGTCATCTTCGGTCTGGCGTCGAACAATGATCCGGCCGGGAATACCCACCACGGTGGCACCAGCAGGCACTGCCTTGGTTACCACGGAGTTAGAGCCGATCTTGGCACCCTCACCCACTTCAAATGGGCCCAGAATCTTGGCTCCGGCGCCCACAACAACACCGTTACCTATGGTCGGATGGCGCTTGCCTTTATTCCAACTGGTACCACCCAGGGTAACACCCTGATACAAGGTTACGTCGTCGCCGATCACCGTCGTCTCACCGATCACAACGCCCATGCCATGGTCGATGAAAAACCGCCGACCGATGGTGGCACCCGGATGAATTTCAATGCCGGTAAACCAGCGAGCCAATGTCGACAGGGTGCGCGCCAACCACTTCAACCCCAATGTCCAGAGCCAGTGTGAGAGCCTGTGAAACAACAGCGCATGCAGGCCCGGGTAATTGGTGAGCACCTCAAACGTGTTGCGCGCTGCAGGGTCCCGATGAAACACACTTTTAACGTCTTCACGCAAACGCTCAAACATGGCGATTATCCTGATGTTCATCTGCGGGCTCAGCCGCAGGCGTAATTTGTTGCTCACCGCCCGATAACTTACCCGCCGCCTTCTGTACCGACGTCAGAATGCCTCGGAGGATGTTGATTTCCATCTGATCTAACCGTGCCCGCTGAAACAGTCGCCTCAACCGTGTCATCAATTGACGCGGATTGTTACGACGGTGGAAGTCCACATCAACCAGCACCTGTTCCAGGTGTCCAAAAAATCCCTCGACATCATTCACCGCTGCCGGCGGAACATCCCAGCCTCTATCGCCTGGTGCGACCATCGATTCAAGATAAGGGCTCGATTCCACCTCTTCAAGGCCGCGCAGAAAATGCATCCGCAACTCATAACTGATGACCTGAACAGCCATCGACAGATTTAATGAGCTGTAGTCAGGATTAGAGGGAATATGAATATGATAGTGGCAGCGCTGTAGCTCTTCATTCGACAACCCATGATTCTCGCGTCCAAACACCATCGCCACCGGCCCCTGCTGGCTGGCCTCAGTTGCAGTAACCGCCGCCTGAGGCGGAGCAATAACCGGCCACGGCACCTTGCGCCCGCGGGCACTGGTCCCCATCACCAGAACACAGTCTGCCAACGCTTCATCCAGAGAAGCCACCACCTGGGCTCTGTCCAGTACATCCGATGCACCGGCCGCGCGGGCATAGGAGGTTTCATCCGGAAAAGAGGCCGGGTTGACCAACCAGAGGTTTCCCAAGCCCATATTCTTCATGGCTCTGGCGACCGCACCGATGTTGCCGGAATGGGATGTTTCTACCAGGATAATCCTGATCTGATCATTGAAGGTATCCGTGCCTTCCAGCGGCAACGCGGGCTTGTGCATGGTAATCAGGCCTATGTATTAACGTTCTTTAAGTGAAGGAAGCGAATGATAACAGAAAGAAGAACCTGCCTGCTCTCCGGATAAGCCGCAACACGACGCCAGCCCCGCGACATCCGTGCTTTTGCTAAGCCAAAAAACAGACAAACGCCGGTTATTTTTGCTATCATGCCCGGCCTTAACACACCCGGATAATGAACTCTCAGATGCAACCAGCAATTAAAATGGCCCTGCGCGTTGCCCGCCAGGGATCCGACTACGTGAAAGCCCACTTTGAGCGTCAGGAACCTAACGGTAAAGACGAATCCGATCGCTACCAGCAACTGGAACGGGTCGAACAGTCCATTTATGACAACTTTGCCGAGCAGCTGACCAAAGCCTACAAAGATCACACCATCGCTCCATTGGGTGAAGCTGATGCTGGTGGCAGCGACAAGAGCTGGCATATTTTCCCAGTTCTGGGTCGTGATAATTTTGTCCGTGGCATTCCCGAATTTGCTCTGGCCTTGTCCCAGAAGAAGAACAACCGTACCGAGAACCTGCTTTTGGTCAACCCGGTCACCGGAGAAGAATACTCTGCAAGCCGTGGTCACGGCGCCGCCCTGAACAGCCGCCGTGTACGGACCTCAGACATCAAGATGCCGGCCAGATCGGCACTCGCCACCAACCTTCTGGACCAGGCCCGTCAAGGCGACGACCCGATGATCTGGGGCGAAATGGCAGCGACCCTGGCTCGCGAAACCGGCATGTTCCGCACCTCTGGCTGCGTGGTTCTCGATATTGCACGAGTCTCCGCAGGCCTGCTGGACGCAGCCATCATTTTCCGTCCTCAGGCCGCTGACCTGGATCTTGGCGTAACGCTCGCCATGGAGTCTGGCGCCCTGACCGGCGATTTTTCGGGTAACCCGTCTGTTGGCAACGCCCGTCAACTGATTGTGGCAAACCCAAAGCTGTTCCGAGAACTCCTAAAATTACTCCATCCGTTCCGTGGCCGCCTGCCCCGGTAATGAATCGGACATAAAAAAACCGCCACCCTTTCGGGCTGGCGGTTTTTTTACGTCCGGAAGATTATGCCGGGTCGACACCCGGCACCATGTTGCTACATCCGGTTTAACCACTCCGGGGGCTGCTCTTCCTCGGACTCATCGCTTGAGCCCTCTTTCGCAGGCACCATCAGATCCTCACGGGTAACACCCATCACCATCAACATGTTCGCAGACACGTAGATAGACGAGTAAGTACCCACAACAACGCCAATGATCAACGCAATGGCAAAGTTGTTGATGGCCTCACCACCAAAGAAATACAACGCCAAAAGCACCACAAGAGTTGTGCCAGACGTATTAAGGGTTCGCATAATGGTCTGATGAATCGACTCGTTGATAATATCCCATGGCTCCCCGACACGCATCTTCCGGAAATTCTCCCTAATGCGATCAGCTACAACAATCGTATCGTTCAGGGAGTAACCAATGACCGCAAGCAAGGCGGCCAATACGGTGAGATCAAAGGTCCACTGGAACAGCGCAAAAACGCCGAGAACGATGATGACATCGTGGGCAAGCGGAATCACCGAAGCAATCCCAAACTTGAACTGGAAACGCATACCGACGTAAATCAACACGACGGCCAACGCAATCAACAGGCCCAGGCCGCTGTCTTCTTTCAGCTCTTCACCCACCTGAGAACCGACGAACTCAGAGCCCACAAGTTCCAGATCGGCGCCGCTAGCAGACGTCAGCAGATCGGAAATCTCACGAGCTAACTGATCGTTCTCAGCTTCAGCCATTCGGATCAGGATCGTGGTATCCGAGCCAAAATTCTGAACAACAAATTGCTCATAGCCAGCGTCTGTCAACGCCGCTCTTATTTCATCAAGCGCGGGTGCTTCAGCATATTCCAGCTCAACTGAGGTGCCGCCGGTAAAGTCCATCCCATAATTAAGACCACGAACCCCCAGCAAGGCAATGGATGCCACAATGAGGAAGATCGAAAACACGGAAGCAATCTTCCGCAATCCCATGAAATCAAAAGGTTGTTTCTGCGTATCAGGCATTAGCCAGCTTCCCCCCGATCGATAATTTCTCGACCCTGCGGCCGCCGTATACAACGTTGACTATCGCGCGGCTGACCACCAAACCACAGAACATGGACGTCAGAATACCGATGCACAGTGTGATCGCGAAGCCTTTGACCGGGCCGGACCCCATGGCAAACAGGATAATTGCCACCAGTAACGTTGTAATGTTGGCATCAAAAATGGAGACAAACGCACGCCCATAGCCGGAATTAATGGCGCTTTGCGGCGATGCTCCTGTCTTCAGCTCTTCCTTTATTCGCTCGAATATAAGCACGTTTGCATCCACCGCCATACCAACGGTCAATACGATACCGGCGATGCCCGGCAAGGTCAGCGTAGCCGACAAAATCGACATGCAAGCCAGCAGCAACATCAGGTTCAGGGTCAGTGAGACATTCGCTATCACACCAAAACCACGATAGAACACCAGCATATACAACAAGACCAGCGCAAAGCCGAAAGCGACAGACGCGACGCCCGCGTCAATATTCTTCTGCCCCAGGCTTGGACCGATGGTGCGTTCCTGTACAAAGTACATCGGTGCCGCAAGCGCACCCGCACGCAGTAACAAGGCGAGCTCCGCAGCCTCAGGGATAGAGTCCAGCCCAGTAATGCGGAAGCTGCTGCCAAGGGCCGACTGGACCGTGGCCAGACTGATCAGTCCCTTCTCAACAACCCGTTTCTCGGTTTCCTGGATTTCGCCATCAACCTCACGGGTTTCCGTTTCTGTCCGGAATTCGATGAACAACACAGCCATTCGACGACCGATACTGTTTCGGGTGGCCCGGTTCATCAGATCACCACCAACCGAATCCATGGTGATATTGACCTGAGGCTGACCATTTTCGTCGAACGCCTGCTGAGCATTGGCCACATTATTACCTGTGGCGATCACGTCTCGTTCCAACCTGGCATTACGCTGAGGTGTATCGCGGAAGCTGAATTCTTCCGTTTCCACCGATGACGTATCCTGTCTAGCCTCCATGCGGAACTCGAGGTTTGCGGTAGCACCCAGAACCCGTTTTGCCTGAGCCGTGTCCTGCACGCCGGGCAATTCAACAATGATCCGGTCGGCACCTTGACGCTGAACCAACGGCTCAGCAACACCCAACTCGTTAACTCGATTTCGGATGGTAGTCAGGTTCTGCTCAAGCGCGTACTCCTGAATAGAGCGCACTTCGGCTTCTGACAACGTCAGCGTAATCAGAAACTCGCCATCTTCAGAGCTTTCATCCATCAAAAACTCGGTGTATTGACGACGAACAAGATCGAAGGCTTCGCTTCGAGCCTCGGTGTCCCGGAAACTCAGAACGACTTCCCGGTCACCCTGAACATCGCCACCCCGGTAGCGAATCCGCTCCTCCCGAAGTTCCCTTTTGATCTGCCCTGACAAGGCCTCAAGGCGCTGACCAACCGCGGTTTCCATATCCACTTCCAGCAAGAAGTGAACACCACCCCGCAAGTCAAGGCCCAGCTTCATAGGTCCTGCACCCAGGCTCCGCAACCACTGCGGAGTGGATGGTGCCATATTCAGAGCCACCAGGTAGTTGTTGCCAAGTACGGCTTGTACCGCCGGGCGAGCGCGCAGCTGGTCGTCTGAACTGCTCAAACGAATCAGTGCGTTACGATCTTCCAACGTGCTGTCTTTGACTTCAATGCCACGACTTTCAAGGGCACCCAAGGCTTGATCCAGCACTCGCTGGTCCACCTCGGTGCTGCCACGAGCGCCAGTGACCTGTATGGCGTAATCATCAGGGAAGAAGTTCGGTAAGGCATAAACGAACCCGATAATCAGTGCGAACACGATGATCAGGTTCTTCCAGAGCGGATACTTGTTCAGCATGAGAATCCTTCGAGCCAGCAACATCGCCGGCCTTGGTGTTTCAACCGATAGAATTCAGCGGATACCACCTTGGGGCACCCGCTCATAAATCGGTTCAGATATCTTTCAGAGTGCCCTTGGGAAGAGCAGCTGCCACAGCGACTTTCTGGATCTTCATCTCGACGTTGTCGGCCACTTCCAGAACGATAAAGTCATCAGTCACCTTGGTGATGCGGCCTGCAACGCCACCGGAAGTAACCACTTCATCACCCTTGTTCAGACCCGACATCAGGTTCTTGTGTTCCTTTGCACGCTTGGACTGCGGGCGCCAGATCAGGAAGTAGAAAATCAGAATAAAGCCGGCGAAGAAGATGATCTGACCCATCACGCTCATGCCTTGGCCAGCGTCCTGTGCCATAGCAAGCGTCGGCATCAGCGAAAGCAGACCAGCGATAAGTAGTTTGATTGATTTCATTCAGGTTCTCCGTTAATGACTAATCTTGAGTAAAAGGTGATCAGGAATTGCCCATTGGCGGCACACTTTCGCCACGTAAGGCATAGAATTCGCTTACAAAGTCGGACAATGTACCTGCTTCAATGGCGCCACGCAATCCACTCATCAGGTTCTGGTAGAAACGCAGATTGTGGATCGTATTGAGCTGCGAACCCAGCATTTCGCCGCACTTATCCAGATGATGCAGATAGCTTTTTGAAAAATGCTGACATGTATGACAGTCGCAGCGTTCGTCCAGCGGTCCGGTGTCATGCCTGTTTTTGGCATTACGGATTTTGACAATCCCGGTAGATGTGAACAGGTACCCGTTGCGTGCGTTGCGAGTAGGCATAACGCAGTCGAACATATCCACGCCACGGCGCACAGCTTCAACCAGATCTTCCGGCCGGCCCACCCCCATCAGATATCGGGGCTTGTCTTCTGGCATCTTGGGCGGCAAATGGTCCAGGATTCGAATCATATCCTCTTTCGGTTCACCCACCGACAGGCCGCCAATGGCATAACCGTCAAAGCCAATATTGATCAGGCCTTCCAGTGACTGATCCCGCAGGGATTCGTACATGCCACCCTGAACTATGCCAAATAACGCAGCAGGATTCCCTTCATGAGCCTGTTTGCTGCGATCCGCCCAACGCAATGACAGCTCCATCGAGTCTTTGGCCTGCTTTTCAGTTGCAGGATACGGCGTACATTCGTCGAAAATCATGACAATGTCTGAACCAAGATCCCGCTGAACCTGAATCGCAATTTCCGGCGACAACTCTACTTTGGAGCCATCAATTGGCGAACGGAAGGTGACACCCTGCTCCGTAATCTTCCGCATTTCGCCCAGACTGAACACCTGGAACCCACCAGAGTCCGTCAGAATCGGCCCCTGCCACTGGGTAAAATCATGCAGGTCACCATGGGCCTTGACGACCTCGGTACCGGGGCGAAGCATAAGATGGAAGGTGTTTCCCAGAATAATCTCTGCGCCAATGGCTTCGATATCCCGCGGCAGCATACCTTTGACCGTGCCGTAGGTGCCTACAGGCATAAAGGCTGGCGTTTCAACCGTGCCACGGGGGAACGTCAGGCGGCCCCGGCGCGCTTTGCCATCCTCGCCCAGCTTTTCAAACGACATAAAACAAGATTGACTCACAAAGATTCTCCACTGGATTCTGTGTTCTGGGCACCGGAAACGTCCGCACCGGCCAACATGCCACGGCTCGGCTCCTGCGCGGTCAGGAACATGGCATCGCCATAACTGAAAAAGCGATACCGCTGCGCAACGGCTTCACGATACGCAGACAGAATATTGGTATAGCCTGAAAACGCACTGACCAGCATGATCAATGTGGATTCCGGCAAATGGAAATTGGTGACCATGGCGTCAACGGTCTGAAACCGATAACCCGGGTATATAAAGATATTGGTTTCGCCCCGGAACGGGCCCAAATGCCCTCCCCGGCTGGCGGATTCCAGCGAACGCACCGAGGTTGTGCCTACCGCGACCACTCGACCGCCTCTGGCGCGGGTCCGGTTGACAGCGTCAACCGTTTCCTGGGGGACATGGGCGACTTCGCTGTGCATAACATGATCTTCGATCTTGTCTACACGCACCGACTGAAAGGTGCCGGCACCAACGTGCAAAGTCACGTAGGCAAACTCAATGCCCTGATCTTTCAGGGACGCCAGCAAGGGATCGTCAAAATGCAGGCCCGCTGTAGGTGCAGCCACAGCGCCCGCTTCTCTGGCGTACACCGTCTGGTAACGTTCCCGGTCCGACACCTCATCCTCGCGCTCGATGTAGGGTGGCAATGGCATGTGACCAATGCGCTCAAGCACGTCGAGAATGGCTTCGGCGCCATCATAGACAAACTTGAACAAGGCGTCGTTACGGCCAACCATCGTCAGTGAACTGCCGTCCTCCAGAATAACCTTCTGGCCCTCTTTAAGCGCTTTCGACGTCCGGGCATGAGCCAGAATTTCACGCTCACCCATAAGCCGCTCAACGAGGACTTCAACACGGCCTCCGGTTTCTTTCTGGCCGAACAAGCGGGCGGGAATCACACGGGTGTTATTGAACACCAGCAGATCACCTGGCTGGAGCAGGTCTGGAAGATCAGTAAACTGGAGGTGTTGGGCCTGGCCAGAAAGGCCGTCGAGGCTAAGCAGGCGGGAAGCACTGCGTTGTTCAAGCGGGTAACGAGCAATCAACTCGTCCGGCAGGTCAAAATGAAAATCGGAGACGTTCATGGGCCGGCTATTCACGATGCCGCAGACTGCGGCCAATAAGTGGTAGCGGCGGGCGGACTCGAACCGCCACGGGTTTTACCCCAACGGATTTTGAATCCGTCGTGTCTACCAATTTCACCACGCCGCCATCGGAGAGTGGGGGATTATACTGAGCCTGAGTCTGAAAGCAACCGGGGCAGCAAGCAAAAATCGCTCGCTGCCTCAGTTAATTATAAACGGTCAAACAAGGAGAGCCTGGAAATCTGGGCAAATGACTGCTGAGAGGCCTCTAAAACGAAGCTCTGGAAGGTCAGAGTGCTGATCGCCTCTGCATAATCGACATCCTGCAACTGAGAGCGGATTTCGCTGGCGTATAGCCCCGAGTCCTCCAGGAATGCAGTGGTGGACTCCACAGCGTTGAGCCGACCACCAAGCTCGGTCTGTTTGAGAATGATCGATTCCTGGCCGTTGTCGAGATTTGCCAGAGACTCGCCAATCAGCGCGTCGAATTCCGCGCTGCTTTTCGGCGTCGCTTTGTCGCTTCCATCAAGGCCGGCAATGAGTTTTTCAATGGTGCCGAAGATGGATTGTTTATCGCTGATCCCGAGCTCGAAAGTATCTCCTGGCAAGGCATCATTAATAGTCAATCTGATGCCAGCCACTTCTATGTCATCACCGACTTGCGCGCCGGCAGGTGTTACCGTAATAGCGTTACCACTCAGATCTTCAGCCTCAATTACTCCCAGCGTGTTCACTGACAGAACAATATCGTCCGGACGAGTTCCAGGCGCAAATGCCGTCCCCAACTCGCCCGTATCAATCAATTCCAGACCAGAGATATAGCCATCCGTTGACGTCGTTTCTTTAACAGACACTGCGGCGGGAACATCCACGAAAATACCCTTACCGTGATCGCTGATAGGCATGGTCACGCCATCATCAATCTCCAGCACCCGCTGGCCCTCGTCTCCCTGATAAATCCAGGCACCGGACTCATTCCGGGCAAACGCCGGTGTACTGCCCTGATACCCACTGAATATGTATTCGCCCGAGGCATCCCGGGAATTGGCTACGTTAGCCAGTTGGCCAAGGCGTTCTTTCAGTTCCGCCGAAATAGATTGGCGATCATTGGAAGACAAGGAGCCATTGCCCGCCTGCACGGTCAGTTCCCGCACCCGCTGAATGATGTCCACGGCGCTGGCCAGCGTGCTCTCTTCCTGCTTAAGCCGGTTATCAGCCAGGTTGGCATTGCGCTCATAGGTCTCAATCCGCTTTACTTCCTGATTGAGCTTGAGAATTCGCGCCGCGGCTACCGGGTCATCCGATGGCCGGTTAACCCGCTTGCCAGTCGATATCTGCTCCTGGGTTTTAACCAGGTTACTGTTTACGTCCTGCATCCGGCTGATGCCGCCCGAAAAAATCTGTTGAGATGAAATCCGGATCATTATGTGTACCTCACCTTACCGGAAGCTCTGCAGCAATGTATTGAACAGGTCCTGTGCCACCGACATCACCTGGGCCGACGCATTGTATGCCGCCTGGTACTGGATCAGTTTGCCCGCTTCTTCATCCAGGTTAACCCCGGAAATGGATTCCCGCTGATTATTGGATTGCTCCAGCAGGGTTTGACCCGCCTCTTTATCGAGTTGGCTCTGGCGGGTTTTCACGCCAATATCCTCAACCAGTCCTGCATACCCTTCGGCGAAGCTTTGCCGGCCATTATTCAGGGTGTTGGCCGTACCCAGAGCCGCCAGCAATTCCGCATTACGGTTGTCAGAAACACCATTACTGTTGAAGGCAATGGTGAACGCATCGCCGTCGGCAGGCTCTCCGGTCATTTCAAACTGATAGCCCTGATAGAGATCACCCGCAGTCGGGTCGTTACTGAAAAACGTGTTGATCTGCTGCGCGTTGTACGGCTGATTAGCCGGGCCTACCGGGTTGTTTGCACCATCAAAAATGGTGTACGTAATGTCGGTTCCATCATTGCTGAAGCGTATCTCCAGTGGACCATTGGCCAACTCGCCTTGCGTTTCAAACCCCGGCAACAAGGCATTGGTGTTCGGGTTACGAACATTCAGCATCTTGCCCTGATTGATCTGCGCAGTGCCCAGGTTGGTTTCCGCAGCGCTGGATCTGATCGGGCTGGCAAACGCCAGGTCTTCTTCGCGCAGAACATTTAAGGCGATGCTCTCAGCTGCATTACGACCCGGCTGGATAACAAACTTGTCGCCCGCATTGAACTGACCACCCTCAATCCGAATGTTAAACCCGGGCATAGTGATTTCAGATTGCACCGGATCTGGCAAGCGCCCCTGGTTTACTGTTTCACCGGTTGCCGAGTCCACCAGTTCGAAATTACGCCCGTCTCCACTGAACTGCAGAGTCCAGGTGCCTGCGGGCAACTGGCTGCTGTCGGTTATTTCAACCGCCAGCTGCGCGTTCCTGGGGGCGGCATTGTTGGCGTTGGCCACCACTCGACTGCGCTGCAGCCCTATGTCATTAACATCCGTGAAAAAATTACCGCCGAGATCGCCCTCAAGATCCATGCCGATTTCATGCTGCTGGTTCATCGACTCGGAAATCGCAATCGCAAGCCGGCCCAACTCATCAAAGGCAGGTTTGAGTGCTTGTTCATCAAACTTGCGCAAGCCTCCCAGTTTTCCGCCGCTGATTTGCTCATCAACCTGGAGGGTTCGACCGCTGTTGGTCAGCGTAAACTCAAGACGGGTAGGATCTTCAGCACTGGTGCGGGTAGAAAACTGAGCGGCATTGGCGCCCGTTACCAGCGACAATCCGTTAGACAAAGCCACGTTAACCTGGCTGCCCTCCGATTCACTGACACGAATGCCCACCAACTCAGACAACTGTTTGAGTTTCTCATCGCGCTGGTCCATCAGCTCAAGGGGCATTTTGCCCTGAGCGAGACCCGGCGACTCGGAAATCGCAAGGTTCAGATCGGCGATGCTATTGAGCAGTGCATTGGCGTCTTTTACACCCTGTTGTTGCTGGGTCTTCACCGATTCGCGCTGCTGGATAAATTCTTCGTTCAGTGCCTGAAACCGATTAACAACCTGCTGGGCCTCGCTCAATACCAGCTGGCGCTGGGGCAACGACGTGGGATCTTCTGCCGCGTTTTGCAACGCAGCAAAAAAATTATTCAGCGCGTCGCTCAAACCAGTGCTTTCACCGCCCAGAAGATTATCCAGTCTGCTGAGCTCGGAATTGAGTGCATTCTGCTCACCAGACAGCGTGCTGTCTTCTCTCAACTGCTGCGTGAGGTATTCGTTTGCCAACCTGCGAATGTTGGTAACAGAGACACCACTACCAATGGTACCGGCACCGGTGCGCCGGCCTTCCTGGGTGTCGAACTGCACTTCCTGACGACTGTAGCCCGGCGTATTCGCATTGGAAATATTATTACCGGTGATATTGAGCGCAGTTTGATGACTGAGCACCCCGGTTAAACCGATACCGATCAAACCTGCCATGATGCTTTACTCCTTCGGCACGTCGCTGGTTTGCGACAGCGTCATCAAAGAATCTGCGTTCATAATCCGGCGAATCTTGGAGCCATACTCCGGATCGGTTGCGTAACCCGCTTCCTGCAATTTGTCGGCGAACACCTCAGGCTTGTCTGCCGAGGAGAGCACATCGCGATAACGGGGATTACTGTTCAGAAAATCCACGTAATCCCGGAAGCTGGATTCATAATCTGGATAAGCGCGGAAGTCAGCCCGCTCTTTCATCGGAACACCCCCCCGGAATTCTGTGGTGGTGATCGACACAGCCTCACCACCCCATCGGGTATCAGCCTTGATGCCGAAGAGATTAAAACTGGGCTGATTCTGATCGCCCTTGATCATGTGGCGGCCCCAGCCTGTTTCAAGAGCAGCCTGGGCAACCATCAAGCGCGGATCGATACCACTTTCCCGGCCAATGCGTTGAGCAAACGGCATCAACTCGCTGACAAACTGCTCTGGAGATTCAAAAGTCAGCGGAAGGTCCAGGGCGGCACCGTCAGAATTCGATGCCTCAACACTCACCGCACTGGCTACTTCTTCAACGGCTTTGATACGCTCCGGCAGGTCACGTGAAATCGCCGGCATACTCCGGTCATAATCCTCAAGGCTGGCTCTGTGGCCAGCCAGCCGGCCGCCCTTGTTATCCATTCCCGGTACTTCCTGGCTAAGCTGTCTGACCAGTGCCTCGGCCAGACCTGTTCCACTGCCATTGGCCATACTCAGGCTCACCTGGCTATCAAACATGTCACGGTAAAATTCCGATTCTTTACCGTTCAGATAGTTGCCCTCAGCAAAGACATCACCGGCCTTACGCATCGACTTAAGCATCTCAGCCAGAAACAGACTCTCGAACTGACGGGCAACCTGTTCAAGCGCAGCCTCTTTATCGGTTCGTGCCTGGCTCTTCATGGCGTTCAGGCCGCTGAAGTCGGTATAGATCTGAGCTTGCTGTACGCGATAGTCCTGCATGGCTACACCTAGATCACGATCAGTTCGGCCCGCAATGCGCCGGCCTGTTTGAGAGCTTCAAGAACTGCCATAACATCGCCCGGAGCCGCGCCCACCTGGTTCACCGCCTGAACGATCTCGTTCAAGGTGGTCGCTGGGCCAAATTGGAACATTCTGGACGGGTCTTCGGTGACCGCAATCTGGGTATTCTGTTCGACCGCAGTATCACCCTCGGCGAATGGATTGGGCTGAACAACCTCCGGGTTTTCCTGAATCGTGACCGTCAAACTGCCATGAGTTACCGCTGCTGGGCTTACCTTGACGTTCTGACCAATCACGATGGTCCCGGTACGGCTGTTAATGACTACTCTGGCGGACTCCTGAGCTGGCTCAACCTCAATATTTTCAAGGATTGACAGAAAGCTGACCCGCTGGGATGGATCCCGTGGCGCTCGAACGGAAATCGCTGTGGCATCGTGGGCATAGGCCATGTCTGGACCAAGGTTATCGTTGATTGCCTCAACCACACGGCGAGCCGTCGTGAAATCCGGGCGCATCAGATTAAAGGTGATGGTGTCACCACGAGAAAATGGAGACTCCACTTCACGCTCAATTGTTGCGCCATTGGGAATACGCCCAACACTCGGTACGTTCACGGTAATCCTGGAGCCGTCCTGACCCTCAGCACCAAAACCACCGACGATCATACTGCCCTGTGCCATCGCGTAAACCTGACCGTCGACACCTTTCAACGGTGCCATCAGTAGCGTGCCGCCACGCAGGCTATCGGCATTGCCGATCGACGAAACCGTGATATCCAGCTCCTGCCCGGCTTTCGCAAACGGCGGCAACGTCGCGCTGATGGTGACTGCAGCCACGTTTGCCAGGTTTGGATTCACGCCATCCGGCAACGTGATGCCAAACTGATTCATCATGTTCCTGAATGTCTGGTTGGTAAACGGAGCCCTGTCGCCAGTGCCATCCAGGCCAACGACCAGACCGTAACCAATCAACTGGTTATTTCTAACGCCCTTCACCTGGGCCATGTCTTTCAGACGGTCGGCCATAACGGGCGCCGAACACACCGCCAGCAAGACAAATGCAACCATCAGTCTGGGAATCATAGCGGCCACCACTCACTGTTGAAGAAGCGGGCCAACCAGCCCATCTGATTGGCTTGATCAAAATCACCGGTGCCGCCATAGGCGAAGCGCGCATCCGCTACCCGATTTGAAGCAACCGTATTATCCGGCTGTATATCCTGGGGCCGGACCATACCGGTCAAGCGAATGTATTCGTCACCATTGGTCAGCGATAACCACTTTTCGCCCCTGATACGCAGAACGCCGTTGGGCAAAACCTCAATCACTGTCACAGTGATGCTGCCAGCCAAACTGTTGCTTTGGTCGGCCTCGGCGGCGCCGTTGAAATCCCGCTCAAAGTTAGCACTGGCATTCAACCCGATATTGGCTTTACCAAAGATACTGGGCTCGGGAATGTTCAGCTCCTGATCTTTGGTGATGCTTGTTTCGGCACTTTTACTGGCACGCGTAGACTCTTGAAGCGTTACCGTGAGCACGTCGCCAATGTTCAGCGCCTTGGTATCACCGTACAGATTGTAATTACGCGCCGGCTGGAAGATGGCACCGGAATCCGGGTTACGCTGCATCATGGCCTGAGCCCGCATGGGCGCGAATGCCGGGTCATCCGGCAAAGCTCTGGGGCGGCTCATGGCTGTGCAACCCTGCAGCACAATCAGCACACCTACCAGCGCCAGGGTGGCCAACCGTTCTATTTTAAAGGTGCGAAGAATAATGTTCATGACTTACCCGATGTTGTTGGTGATGAACTGGAGCATCTGATCGGTGGCGGAGACCACTTTTGAATTCATCTCGTAAGCTCGCTGAGTGGTGATCATATTCACCAACTCCTCCACCACCTCAACGTTGGAGGACTCCACTGTTCCCTGCTCAATATTGCCCAACCCTGCCAGGCCCGGCTCACCTTCTGCGGGATCACCACTGGAATTGGTTGCCTTGAACAGGTTGTTGCCAATTGCCTGCAAACCCTGAGGGTTGATGAAATCAACCAGCGTGATCTGACCGAGATTGATCGGTGCCGCCTGATCATCAGTAACGACGGTAACCGTCCCGTCCTTACCGATCGTGAGGTTGGTTGCATCCTCAGGCACATTGACATTCGGCGCCAACGCATAGCCATCCGGAGTGACAACATCGCCATCCGCATTCAACTGGAACTGACCATCCCGGGTATAAGCAATCTGACCATCCGGCAATTCAATCTGGAAAAAGCCTCGGCCATTGACCGCCATGTCGAGCGGCTGCTCGGTAATCTGCAGGTTGCCCTGGCTAAACTGCTTGGTGGTTCCAACCACGCGCACACCGGTACCCAACTGCAAGCCGGAGGGCAACTCTGCGTTTTCATTGTTCAGACCACCCGGCTGTCGGTTGATTTGATACAGAAGATCCTGAAACACCGCCCGGTCACGCTTGAAGCCGGTGGTATTCACGTTAGCCAGGTTGTTGGAAATGGTGGACATGTTGGTGTCCTGTGCGCTCAACCCGGTTTTGCTGACCCAAAGTGCTGGATGCATTGCTCTACTCCTTACCCGACTGCCAAAGCGGCCATACTTTGCCGTTTGCGATCAGCGGGCGATGCTTGATCGGTGTTATTAAAGGTTCTGCAACAGTCGTGCCGCCGCCTCGGAATTTTCCTTCGCGGTGGCCATTACCTTTACCTGCATTTCGTACTGCCTGGACAGCTGCAGGTTGGAGATCATTTCTTCCACCGCATTCACGTTGGAGCTTTCCAGAAATCCGGTTGCCACACGCATGGCCGCGTCAGGGGGCTCAGGCCCATCAATTGCCTGATCTGCTTTTCTTCGAATAAACCCGTCAAGGCCTTTTTCAAGGGCGGCCGGCGGAGGGTTGACCAGTTTCAGCCGGTCTACCTCGACCAACTGATCTGGCGGGCCGCCCACAGGCACAATGGAGATGGTCCCGTCCGAGCCGATCTGCAGGTTGTCAAAAGGCGGCAAGGCCACCGGGCCGCCATTGCCCAACACCAACTCACCACTGGCCAGACGAACCAGGCCGTTGACGTCGATCTGCATGCTGCCGCTGCGAGTAAAGACCTCTTCGCCCAGATCATTCTGAACCGCCAGCCAGCCATCGCGCTCTACCGCCACATCCAGCTTACGGCCGGTATCCATCAGGGCACCGGCAGACAGGTCAGTACCTGGCCTCTCAGTCATGGCATAAGCACGGGTTGGGTGATGTTCACCAAACACGGGCATGCTGCGCGCCTGGGCAAAGTCTTTCTTGAAGCCGGTGGTGTTAACGTTTGCCAGGTTGTTGGCATGGGCACGCTGAGCCAGCATGTTCTGCTTGGCGCCAGACATTCCAATATAGAGGGCTTTATCCATGGGCAAACTCCTGCCGGAATTTTGACTGTTTCCAGTCATCCTGCAGGAGTCATGCCATGATTAGAGAATTGCGTTATCGGAGGTTGATCACGGTCTGGGTGACCGCATCAGAAGTTTCAATGGTCTTGGCATTAGCCTGGTAGTTACGCTGGGCAATGATCAGGTTGACCAGCTCTGCAGACAAGTCCACGTTGGACTCCTCCACGGAACTCGCCTTGATCGAGCCCAAAGTTCCGGTATCCGGCGCCCCAATGATTGGCTGGCCAGATTCAAACGTTTCAACCCAGGTAGTCTCACCCACCGGAGACAATCCGTTGGTGTTATTAAACGACGCCAACGCCACCTGGCCGAGCGATTTTGACTGACCATTGGTGTACCGGGCAAAAATCACACCCTGGTCCGACACATCAAGCCCAGACAACCGACCGGTGCTGTAACCGTTCTGGCGTTGATCGTTCACCCCGAAGGTTGCGCCGTACTGGGTGGTATTGCCAAGATCAACCACAAACGCTGATGTGGTAGGAGGCTCCGGAATGGGCGTTACCACTTCCTCGCCCGCCAAGGGGGGACCATCCGCGCCATTGGGCTCACCATCGGGATCTTTCGGAATCCAGTCTGCGACCACAATTTCGCCGTTGGCATCACCGTTAACGGATTGCAAAGCGCCGTCTTCATTGAATCGCGCGGTATAGGGAGATGTGTCGGTTCCCGCCACCAGTTCGCCATCAATCTGGAGGTAAACGGACCACTCACTCACACCGACACCGTTGCCGGGCGACGGATTCTTCACAAAAAACTGTGTGAGCTCATGGGAGTTACCCAGGCTGTCGAAGATGGTGGTGGACGTGGCGTGGTTGTAAGTACGCTGGTCCAGGGGGTTAAATGAGTTGGTTATCGAGAGCTCACCGGTATCGTAACCCGTTGCAACTAAGCTCGTAACCGCCGGATCGTCAGGATCAGTAGTAACAATGTCCTGTATTGATCGATCTGTAGAGACGTTCAAATCTCCCACCTTGTCATAGTCGGTGAGCGTGCTGCCATTGCCATAACTGACGGTCAAATCTGAGCCTCGGTTGTCAATAATTCTCAAATCCTGGACCGGATTACCACCACCATCCAGAATCGGATCACCATTAACGTCAACCGCATCCACCAACTGAGCAGATAGCGAGCTTGAGCTAGAAGAGTTGATGGCGTCTACCAGCTCCTGTTTGCTGCTAACACCGTTCGCGGCAACCGGAACGTTCTGACCATCGATAGCAATAGTGAACGAGAAGTCGGGATTTGCCAGCGCGGTATCAAGCGTGTTTACACCACCGCCATCACCCTCGAACTGAAACGACGAAGTTGCAGAGGCCGAAACACCGGTCAGGTCATTCAGAATACCGGCTATTTCGCGAGCCGAGATGTCACGCGTACCTCCAGCGCCATCATCCACCTGCGCAGGGATCTGAACCTGCTGGTTCGGGCGCCCATCAGCGTAGACAATGACAAACTCATCACCACCATTGGCAATCAAGTCCTCTACCGAAACCTCCCCAAGCCGGTTAACACGGGCTTCGAGGACCGACTCGCGGGAGTCCAGGTTTAGATCGGATCTCAGATTGGTTGTTCGGCGCGGTGCCAGGTTGTCGGTTTCGATCTGAAGATCACCCCGGATACCAGACAGGTTGCCATCACCGTCGGCGGTGTATCCCTGCACCTTCATATTCTGGTTGTTAGTGACAAAGCCATCTTTATCTATACCAAACTGACCAGCACGGGAGTAACGTGTTTCGCCGTTGTTATTGAGAATAAAAAAGCCATCACCACTGATCGCCATATCCAGGCCATTGTCGGTAAAACTGATGTTGCCCTGCCCGAACGACTGCGTTACATCCTGCACCCTGACGCCGTCACCGATTGGGTTGCTGCCGCCACTAAGAAAGCCACTGGCGTAAAGGTCACCAAACTGAACCTTGCTACCCTTGAACCCAACGGTGCTGGCGTTAGCGATGTTGTTGCCCGTTACATCCAGATCTACCGAGGCGGCCCTGAGACCACTCAAACCTGTATTAAATGCCATAACTTATACCTCCTGGCCTGACACCGGATCAGTTAATTTGTTTGACGTCCGACAAGGCAATTGAGCCCATGCCAGCCAGATTCAGAGTAATGGAGCCGCCCTTACCCAGGGATACGCTGTCTACATTCGCACTCACCATAGTGCCAAGCTGTTCAGGGCCGGAAGGGTAAGAGCCCTGGGCGACAATCTGGTAAGGTCCCGGCGGCAAAGGATTGCCGTTGCCGTCCTGGCCATCCCAGCGGAATGACTTAACGCCAGCTTGACTGGCGCCCATATCAATCTGGCGCACCAGTTCACCGCTCTCATTCAACACAGACAGCCTCAGACCACCGGTAGATGCGGGCACCTCGATGGTGCCGCTGATTTCGCCATCACCACCCAGAATGCCGATGCCTGAAGGAGCCAAAACCGTCTTGCCAACCATGGCTGAAGCCTGCAATGCCTGGCTCGAACGGAACTGCCCCACGACATCATCGACGTTACCAGACAGGTTCTGCATCTCCTCGAGTGAGCTGAACTGAGCCAACTGAGAGATGAAATCACCATTGTCCTGGGGCTCCAGCGGATTCTGATTCTTGAGCTGGGCAATCATCAACTCCATGAACGCGTCTTTGCCTAGCTCGTTACCGCCCTGGGCCTTATCGTCCGGCTTGTTCTGGTACTGGCTCAGTACGTCTGAGGCCGATGCTGTGTTAATTGCACTCATAACCTACTCCTCAGTGTTTACTGCTGACCCAGTGTCAGGATTCGCTGCATCATGGATTTCGCGGTATTCATCACATCCACATTCATCTGAAAACTGCGGGATGACGACATCATGTCGGCCATCTCTTCCACCACGTTCACATTCGGGTAAAACACATAACCATCCTCATTCGCACCGGGATGATTAGGCTCGTACCGCATCTGAAGCTCAGCGTCGCTCTCCAGAATCCCTTCAACCCGTACCCCAGCACCCGGGCCTTCTGCTGAACCCGTGCCGAAGCCCTGCTGGTCCGGATTGAGCATGGCCTGCTGGATGGCTGCAAAGACGGGCTTGCGGGCGCGGTAGGCGCTATCAGTGCTGGAGCTCGCCGTTTCCGCATTGGCAATGTTAGAGGCAGTGGTATTGAGCCTCAGGGATTGTGCGGTCATGCCGGACCCGGCGATGTCGAATATGTTGCCCAGTGACATGGCAATCTCCTTAAATCTTGAGTGGCTGCGACTTACTCGCCTTTAATGGCTTTGGTCAACCCGGAAAACTTGCTGCTCAGAAACTGAAAACTGGCCTGGTAGTCCATGGCATTACGCATGAACCGGCTTTGCTCTTCCTGGGCATCCACGGTGTTGCCATCAATCGAAGGCTGGTGCGGCGTGCGGTACATGAGCTCACCGTTAGCGCCAGGGCTGGACGTATCCATGTGGCCGTGATGGGTTCTGTTCATAGACAGTCCGCTGACCGATTCCTGCGCTTGCTGCATCATCGCCTGGAAATCGATGTCCCTGGCCTTGAAGCCCGGCGTGTCTGCGTTGGCCAGGTTATTGGCCAGCACTTCGGCACGCTGAACCCGAGCCTGCAGTGCATGCTCGTGGATACCAAGTGCCTTATCGAATGTAATTGCCATCACTGCCTCCGGAATTCTGCACCGACTGAACCTAACCCAACGGTTTGCCGGTTTTGCGTTCTTCCATAGTCAAAGCAAAGGCAGTGCCAGTTTCTTGAAGTCCTTGCAAGGCGGGAGGTTCAGACAGGATTGTGCAGTTTTTGTGCGGCAATAATCGATGTCGGGGCCAAGGGGCGGCAATCTGCTTCCTGTGTCCGTTGAAGCACTTGCCGTCTGGCCCCTTGCAGGCGGGTTCAGCGCGTTACCAGGTTTCGCTTTGCCCCGGGCCAGACCAGGTTCTCACAAACTGATCCGTCGCCGGCCGGGGTACCCCGGGTTTCTCGGTCGCCACGGTACCGGTGTAAAGAAAACCGATGACAGACTCACCATCTTTCAGGCCCAAGCCCTCATGAACACGAGGATGGTAGGCCACGCCGCCGGTGCGCCAAATCGCGCCATAGCCGGCGTCGCTTAACGCCAGCGACAGAAAACTCATGCCGGCCGCTGCCGACATCACCTGTTCAATGTCTGGAACCTTCGGATGGGTACGCGGCGATGCAATGCCAACAATAACCATCGGGGCCCTGAGCGGAGATTTTCTGGCTTTCTCGATTTCCTGGTCCGTGGCGCCTTCCGGGCAGGTTTGAGCAAACAGCTCTCCCAGAGCAAGCCGGGCATCACCCTCTATCACCAGATAACGCCAGGGTCGCAACAAAGCATGATCCGGCGCACGGGCTGCGCATTGAAATGCTGTTTCAACAACATCCCTCGCCGGCGCTGGCGCTTGTAGCCGGGGTTCAGAGGATTTATCCAATAAAAATCGGGTCACTGACGTCATACGGACTCTCCGTCAGAATGGCTGTAAAAATAACCCTGAGGGCGAAGCCGCCTCAGCGAATTGTGGGTTCTACGTAATACTGTTAATCTTTCGTCTTAGACGCATTCAAACATAGCGTAATCAACAATTATAAAGAGTTCGGCGGCATACAATGAGCGACCAACAAGCTTTTCGCAACTTCGAAGAGTTCTACCCATATTATCTGGAGGAGCACAGCGACATCATTTGTCGGCGCCTGCATTTTATCGGCAGCTTGCTGGTATTGATGGTTGCTGGCTGGGCCATCGCAAGCGGCAGCCTGATCTGGCTGCTGGCGGTGCCGGTCATCGGCTATGGTTTTGCCTGGGTAGGCCACTTCAAATTTGAAAAAAATCGTCCGGCAACATTTAAATACCCGCTCTATAGTCTGATGGGGGACTGGGTTATGTTCCGGGACATGCTGATCGGAAGGATCCGTTTCTGACATGATGAGTGCACCAGCGGACCTGCGCAACGCGGCCAGTGGCACAGGTAAACTGTCACCCGGCGAGATTCACGATACCACCGTAGCGATCCCGCCGATGCCGGATTACAACGGCCGCATTCTTGCCTACACCGCGACCGCTGCCATTATCGTCACAGGCGTACTTCAGGGTGTATTCGAGCAGCAGCTTCTTTGGGTTGTCGCCGGCGCACTGATCTGGCCGCACCTTGCTCACCTGCTTACCCGGCGTACGTTTCTTCGCCGGTCGCCCCGCATTCGTCAGAAGATGCTGTTTCTCGACTGCATTGTCGGCGGAGCCTTTATCGGCCTGATTGGGCTGATCGCCATTCCCTCCGTCTCCGTTGTACTAATGCTTATGTTCAGCTGCCTGATCGTCGGAGGTATTCGCCAATGGTTGTTCGGTACCGCCCTGATGTCGGCATCGCTGGCCGCCTCTGCGGCAACCCTCGGCGTTGCTGACAACCTGCAGTCGCCATTGCTCACCAGCATTATTGCAGTGGCTTCAACGGGCGCGTACATCTGCGTAACGGCCTACTACTCTCACCAACAGGCGCGAGCCCTGTTACTGGCCAAAACCCAGATCCAGAACCAGCGTGAACAGTCCATTACCCTGTCCCATAAGTTATCCAAGTACCTGTCACCTCAAGTCTGGCAATCCATCTTTACCGGAGAGCGCGATGTCCGGCTCGAAACTCAGCGCAAAAAACTTGCCGTGTTTTTCTCTGACATCAAAGGCTTCACAGAACTGTCAGAAGAAATGGAGCCAGAGGCCCTCACAGAACTGCTCAACCACTATTTTAACGGAATGTCTGAAGTCGCATTGAGATACGGCGGCACCATCGACAAATTTGTCGGTGACTCTATCATGGTGTTCTTCGGCGATCCCACCAGTCGCGGCCAGCGGGAAGACGCCTTCGCCTGCGTGTCCATGGCCATCGACATGCGCAAACAGATGAAAATCATGCGCCAGAAATGGCGCAGCCAGGGCATCAAAACCCCCCTTGAGATTCGTATGGGCATCAGTACCGGCTACACCACCGTGGGTAACTTCGGCGCTGAAAACCGTATGGATTACACCATCATCGGAAAGGAGGTAAACCTGGCAAGCCGCCTCGAATCACTCGCCGAGGCGGGTGAAATCCTGGTGTCCTACGAAACCTTCTCCCTGATCAAAGATCGCATCATGTGCCGCGACAAGGGTGAAATCACGGTCAAAGGTTTCGGCAAACCCGTCGCCATCTACGAGGTCGTCGATTTCCGGCGCGACATGGGGCCCCACCGCAGTTTTCTCGAACACGAACACAGCGGTTTTGCCATGTATCTGGATTCTGACAAAATTACCGAACGGGAACGCAAAGCCGTTCTTGCCGCACTGGAAGATGCAGCCGACCGGCTTCGCCAGGAAGAAGACTCTGAATAGAACCTGCCGGGCCGTCCGGACTACTGTCTGACCAACCTGGGCCCCGCATCAGCCTCCGGATGGGTACTGCGCACCGGGTTGATATCCAGTCCTCCCCTCCGGGTATAACGAGCGCAAACCGTCAATTCCCGAGGCTTACAGCGTGACATCAGATCGGTGAACAGCGTCTCCACGCAATGCTCGTGAAAGTCCTGCTTCTGACGAAAGCTCACGATGTAACGCAGTAATCCCGCACGATCGATCTTCTTGCCGGTATAGTGGATAAACACACTTGCCCAGTCGGGCTGGCCTGTCACCGGGCAATTACTCTTCAACAGATGCGAACAGAGCTGTTCCGTCACATCTTCAGCACCGGTCACTAACGACTCGGCCGAATAGTCATAAACCACGTCTTCTACCGGCTCATCATCAATCAGCTGGTAACCTGCCGGCCGGCCTTCTGCCGGCGCGGCATCATCCACACTGAACAAGCTAACCGATACCGCCGCACCACAGGCGCTGGACAGGTCAGCCGTGATGGTTTCAGCCACCTGGTCAACGGAGGAGAACACAGCCTGATTCAGCGAATTCAGGTAGAGCTTCAGTGATTTGCTCTCGATAATGGATGGCGACGCCGCCGGAAACCGCAGTTCACCCCAGGCGACCGCTGGCACACCACCCGGCCTGAGCCAGGAGATTTCCCAGGCCTGCCAAAGATCTTCACCAAACCAGGGCCAACGGCTATCATGCAGACCGATACGGCCCCGATTTTCTTCCCGCGCAACCGGGAACAGAAGTGCCGGATCGTACTGATCCGGATAGTCGCTGGATTTGCCCAGCGGAGCGTTATGCAATGCCATAGTGATTCCTGCGGCCGATCAGTGGCGAATTCCCTTGCCCCGGGCAAGCATGCGCAGTGCAACCGCTGCCAGCAGGACAATAAAGATCATAATCATACCAAGAGAAACAAACGGATTAACGTCTGAAACACCCAGGATGCCGAAACGAAACCCGTTCACCATGTACAGAATCGGATTAATCATCGATGCGCCTTGCCAGAATGCCGGCAGCATATCGATGCTGTAGAACACGCCACCCAGGTAGGTCAACGGGGTCAGCACAAAGGTGGGCACAATGGAGATGTCATCAAACTTGGTCGCCAGCATGGCATTGATAAAGCCGCCCAGCGAAAACAGCGCCGAAGTCAGGATCACGGTGATAACCACCATCGGCAGGTTGTAGATAGACAGCTGCGTAAACGCCAGCGACAACAAGGTAACCAACAGGCCAATGCTCAAGCCCCGGGCCATACCACCCACCACATACCCCAACAAAATGGTCCAGTTGGGAACCGGTGACACCAGCAACTCCTCAATGCTTCGCTGAAATTTCATTGAGAAAAAGGACGACACCACATTGGCATAGGAGTTGGTGATCACCGCCATCATGATCAGCCCGGGCACAATAAACTGCATGTAGTCGTAGCCGCCCATCTCACCAATTCGGGCACCGATCAGGTTGCCGAAAATAATGAAATACAAGGTCATGGTCACTGCCGGTGGCAACAGCGTTTGTGGCCAGATGCGGGTGAACCTGCGCACTTCGCGCAGTACAATGGTACAAAAGGCTGTCCAGAGAGCTTGAGCCGTCACGCCTTCACCTCCGATGTTTTTGCGTCAACACGGGCGTTATCTTCGACCATGCGCACAAAGAGTTCTTCCAGGCGATTGGCCTTGGTACGCATACTCATCACCTTGATGCCGTGGTTTTCCAGCTCAATAAACAACGCGTTAAGCCCCTGGCCTTTGGTAACCTCGGCCTCCAGCGCGCCATCGTCGTTGAGCGCACAATGAAACCCGCTCAACTCAGGCGCTCGTTCGAGAGGCTGCTCGGTATCAAGCACAAAGGTTTCAACACTCAGCTGCTGCAGGAGCTCACGCTTACTGGTGTGACGGATGATCTCACCATGATCGATGATGGCGATATTGCGGCACAGCGCTTCTGCTTCTTCCAGATAATGGGTGGTCAGAATGATCGTCGTGCCCTGGCGATTCATCTCTTCCAGAAACTGCCACATTGAGCGTCGCAGCTCGATATCCACGCCGGCTGTCGGCTCATCCAGAATCAACAACCTTGGCTCATGCACCAATGCCCGGGCAATCATCAGGCGGCGCTTCATACCCCCTGACAACATGCGGGATGGCGTGTCACGCTTGTCCCACATTCCCAGCTTCTTCAGGTACTTTTCCGCAGAAATTCGTGCCTTCTTGAGCGGAATCCCGTAATAACCTGCCTGAGTGGTGACAATGTCGATCACCTTCTCGAACTGGTTAAAATTAAACTCTTGCGGAACCACCCCCAGGTTGACCTTGGCCCTGGACAGCGCCGTGTCGATGTCATGGCCGAAAACCCGCACCGTGCCACCGGTTTTGTTAACCAGTGACGACACAATTCCCAGGGTCGTGGATTTGCCCGCTCCATTTGGCCCGAGCAAGGCAAAGAAGTCTCCTTCACGAACCTTCAGGTCGATCCCTTTCAAGGCCTGAAAGCCATCGCCATAGCTCTTAACCAGGCCTTCAATTTCAAGTGCGTAGGTCATAACCCAACCATTCATTGATGCAGAAATCTGCCCCATCGGGCAAACAGTTAGAGTGCTATGTGATTGTGGCAGGTCAGGAAATTTCAAGGGCTGCCAGGGCAAAAGCCACAGCCGTCAAACTCGCAAACTGAGACAGGATTCCCGATATACCTCCGGCACCGCCCCTATAATGCGGTTACAACAACTTACAAAACACCTGACACCGGCTACCGGATGCGCCAGGTTTAACGCGAAGGGATTGTACGACACGCCATGAGATTCGCTCATCTTACCCGCCTCTGTTTGCCATTTGCCGCTGCATTTCTTGTCACGGGTTGCCTGGATGACGGCGGCAGCTCTGGTGGTGATGACACCAATAGCGGGCGAATCCATTATCTGGGCGTCAGCGGCCTTTCCTATCAAACCGCCAGCCAATCCGGCACCACCGATGGCCAGGGCCGGTTCCGTTACTACCCCGGTGAAACCCTGTCACTGAGGGTCGGCAACCTGCCCATTATTGAAGACGTGTCAGCACAGGAATACGTCACCTTTCTTGAATTTCTGCCAGAAACCCGTGAACCGCTGCAATCTCCCGGTGTTGATGACGAAGCACTCAGAGACCACCGACTGATCGAAGAGCAACAGTTTGGCAACACCACTCTGCTTAATATGACCCGGTTTCTGATGGCGCTTAACTGGAGTCAGTTTGTCGCAGAGGACCAGGGCATCGACATTCGGCCAAGGGTCATTACGCAACTTAACGCCGCACTTAGCGACCCAAACCTGCCGGACAGTATCGACTTTACCGTAAACCAGGCAGACTTCACGGCCGAAGACTCCCCCGTCAACCGCCTGCTGGCCGCCATCTGTTTTTACCCGGAAGACAACGTTTTGTGTTCTGAGCCGCCAACCGACGACGAAATTAACAGCGCGCCGCCCAGACCCGAGAATGATGAAGATATTGATCCGGAGGTGACTTACAGCGAAGACCTGGAGAGTCTACGCGACCGCATTCTACAGGCGGTGCGCCAGATCGAAGACGCTGATAACGAGAGGGCAAGAACCTACCTGCGCCGAGAGCTGAATGCAATTAGCCGGGAAGTGGCTCGTCGGTATTTCCTGGCGGACCACAAAGCGAATCATCCCGCCAGTGACACCACCATCAAAACGATCCAGATACGCAGAATTGGCGGCGCCCCGTCACTCGCGCAACTGGAAGCGATCAGTAAACGCGAGCAGGATGTGGTTATTCATTCATGGGACTGGCAGGACGCCGACGTGGATTACTTTGTCGCAGGCTCAGCAGGGGGAGAATCCGAATTACTGATCAACTTCCGCCCTGCCAATACGTATCGCTGGGTACGCAAACAAATCCGGGTGATTATCGATTGATCAGATTGCCTAAAGACCACCGGGACTCCCCGCCGGTCACGTCAAGGCGGGACGGATCAAGCCCTTCGGTGCCATGAGGCAGACAATCACGCACCGTCAGTGCCTCTGACGCGGGACGGGATTCATTGTGTTTGGCCAGATCAATAATCTTGGCGGTTTTCAAAGGCTGATGATCACGTCCCTGCATCACCATCACCTTTGGCCACAAGCGCCGTTCGGGCGAGTGTGATACCACCACACCCCGCTGACCGTCAGACAGCTCAACCAGAGACCCTGTCGGATAAACTCCAATCGATTGAATAAACGCCTCAACCAGGTCTTCCTGAAACTCGATATTGCGCACATCATAAAGCAGCGCTACCGCTTTGGCCGGTGTAATCGGGTCCTGGCCGTCACGGGGCGCTATCATGGATTCAAAAAACTCGGCAATCCCGGCCACCTTGGCCAGCAACGCAATCCGGTCGCCACGAAGCCCCTGTGGAAATCCAGACCCGTTGTGCCGCTCGCGATGGCCCTGCACAACGCTCATCACCGCCCGAGACAAGCCCGTGTGATCAAGCATCTCCACGCCCTTGACCACGTAACTGCGATAGATGGCGTACTCTTCAGGGTCCAACTGGTGCTCACGGGCAAGTAGCTCTCTCGGTAACGCAGTCTTGCCCACCTGAGACAACAGACAACCAACCCCAAGGTGGCCCAGCAGGCCTTCGTTAAGGCCCAGCTGCCGGCCGCACACCAGCGCCCAGACCGCAGTATTCAGTGCGTGGCGATAAATAAAATCATCATATTGGCGGGTTCGGCTCAACCACAGCAACGCATTGGGTTGGCGCACAACACTGGCCACCATTTTGCGGGCAATATCCGCCGCCGACCGCAGATCCGGCAATTGGCCGGCCTGTACCGACGCAAACATACGTTCCAGCGCCACCTCAGCATCATCAAGCAATCGGCGTGACGATTTCAGTTCCTTCTTGAGTGGCGTTGCCGTTTGATAAACCACCGGCTCGCGAATACTCAGTGGCGCCAGCTGCAGCTCTTCCCGGCCGTTGCCCCGGTTACCAGCGACCCGGCGATAAGCACGCCCGGAACTCTTTGCGACGGCGCAGGACTCGCGGGATTCCGCGACATCAACCATTACCCATTTACAGTGGGACACCAACGCACGCACATCGCTCTGAGAACGAATGTAAAAGCCCTGGATCGGGAAAGGTGTCTGGTGCCACGGCCGGTCGAGGTCTGACACAAACATGCCGACTTCCAGATCATGTACCGCTATCTTCTTCTGCTGGACGCCCACCGTGTACCTCGGCAAACCGGATTGTTTGAGAATTACAGTGTGCCACTCTGATGAGAAGACTCCATTACGTTTTGGTAGTCAATCGTCACCAAACCGCAACACAAGGTAGCCCATATTTTCAGGCTGCAACGAAATGTAGCAACGTGACAAGGATCACACACACTATGTCGCGCCGTTCAGTCTTCCTTACATTCATTTTGATTGAACTCGGGCAGACGAGCGCTGAGCGACCCCCTGGGAACCTTTCTGGCGCGAATCGTGTAGGCCACAGATGACGGCCGAAGATAATCGACGTTGACGACCTCACCGTCCTGCTGCACGGTTGCATTAGCCGGCTCACAACTGACCAGCAACGAAAAACTGGCCCCGATGTCGGCAACGCGAGCAATTTCCGCTGGCGATTGCACCAGCAAACACACATCGCTGGTTGTCGCCGGCTGCCCGGTCACTGCAATCAGATCCTGGCCCGCGTCACCACAGGCCCGCACGTCACCAGAGCAGGCACCAGCCTCACCATGGCCAGGGTCGGTTATTCGCCATACTCGCTCACTGCATTGCGTCTCGAGCCGGATTGGTGTTGCCTTGTCGTCCACAATCCACCAGTCCGGATACTCGGCACTCTGCCAGGACACCCTCACCTGCCGGGTTTCACCGCCTGAAGTCTCGGCAGGGAACATCGCATAATGGGTATGATAACTGGCGCAACCGTTAAGCCCGAGCAGCGACAGAATCGCCAGAGCCCGTCCTGCACGCATTATGTGGAGGGTTGTCATCGAAAGCCGTCCTTTCAAAACGCTGACTGGAGGTACTCTATTATCAGCATTGGGCAACGACATTCCACGGACTACTCATCATTCTCATCAAACTGCAAACCGAAGCCGTCAACGGTCTTGCGCACCACAATCATATCCAGCACCGGTGCTGGAATGGGTAAACCCTGCACCTGAACGGTTACATTGTCGCCAAGTTCCGGCGTGAAAGGCTCGTCATTAAGCACTATAAAGACACCGCCATCTGAGATATCCCGGGTAGAGAACACAAACTCCCCACAGCGCTCGTGAACCACCTTTACCTTGGCACTCATGGCCGTGCGACTGTGCACTCTGCGATCGTTGTCTGCCATACCCCAAAAGCCCTGTTTTTGACCTGTTTTTATAGTGTTATGAAGCATAACACCATTTTTACACAAATATCCCAACAGGGTTATTGACTCAAACGCGGATAGAATTGAGAATGATTGTCGTTTTGAAGTGCCTGTAAGTATAAATCTCAGGTAAGCCAGCCACGAAGAAGGAAACCATTATGCGAATGAAACTCGCCGCAACTGCCGCAATCGCACTGACAGCAATGCCCATGGCCGCAACCGCAGAGGGTGAGGTCAACATTTACTCCTATCGCCAGGCTTATTTGCTGGAGCCACTGCTGAACGCCTTTACCGACGAAACCGGCATCAAGACCAATGTCGTTTTTGCCCGCCAGGGTCTGGCAGAGCGTCTTGAGCGCGAAGGCCGTAACAGCCCAGCAGATATTGTGATGACCGTTGATATCTCTCGCATCAATGAACTAGTCGAGAAAAACCTGGTCGCTGATGTGCAAAGCGACACCCTGAATAAAAATATCCCGGAAAACCTGCGCCACCCTGAAGGCAAGTGGTACGCACTGACCACCCGTGGACGTCTGATTTTCGCCTCCAAAGAGCGCGTGAAGGAGGGTGAAATCAGCACCTACGAAGACCTGGCCGATGACAAGTGGGAAGGTCGTATCTGCACCCGCAGCGGCAAACATCCATACAACATCGCCCTAATTTCATCGATGATTGCCCACCACGGTGAAGAACAGACCGAAGCGTGGCTCAACGATGTAAAAGACAACCTGGCCCGTAAACCACAGGGCGGTGACCGCGACCAGATCAAAGCCATTGCCGAAGGCGTGTGCGACATTGCCATTGGTAACAGCTACTACTACGGCAACATGCTGATGGACGAAAACCAGCGCCCGACCGCAGAACAGGTCTACCTGGTATTTCCGAACGCTGACGACCGCGGCACCCACGTTAACATCAGCGGTATCTCACTGACCCAAAGTGCGCCGAACAAAGACAACGCCATTAAATTGATGGAGTTCCTGTCGTCTGCGAACGCTCAGCGTATCTACGCAGAAGCCAACAGCGAGTACCCGGCAAACCCGGAAGTAAAACCGACGGGCATGGTCGCGGAATGGGGCGAAATGACGCCAGACCAGCTGTCATTGCAGGAAATCGCCAACAACCGTAATGCCGCCGTGCGACTGGTAGACCGTGTCGATTACGACGGCTAAAACTAAGGCATCGGCTGTTAGCCGGCCATAATCACCAAATGCGAAGGGTGCTCTGATTCATTGCACCCTTCGTATTTGGGGTTCTAACGACCATTTATCTGATCCTTGTCATTGCAGTGAGGCACGCCAGTATCTAGAATCGCAACACTTCTCATCATCACTATCATAACAGGATAAGCATGACCGAGGTCGTTTCAGGTGCCAATCCGGGGCCTTCTCAACCGCTGCTGGCCAAGCGCACCTCTAAACGCTGGATCATCAGCGCGCTGATCACCACAGCCATTGTCGTGTTGCCCGTTTTCTCTGTTCTGTACCTCGCTTTTTTTCCCGATGAGAATATCTGGCCCCACCTGATAGACACCACCCTGCCCCGCTACCTGACCACAACGTTAAAACTGATGATTGGCGTTGGCGCACTCACTCTGGTGATTGGTCTGGCAACCGCCTGGACGGTCACCATGTGTGAGTTCCCGGGCAGGAAATTTTTCGAATGGGCCCTACTGTTGCCCTTTGCCGTTCCCGCGTACGTCATTGCCTATGTGTACACCAGCCTGCTCGATTACGCCGGCCCCGTGCAGAAAACCCTGAGAGAGTGGTTTGGCTGGCAGAGTGCCAGTGACTACTGGTTTCCCGAGATTCGCAGCCTTGAAGGCGCCATACTGATGATCGGGCTGGTTCTGTATCCCTATGTGTACCTGCTTGGCCGTGCCGCGTTTATGGAGCAGTCTCCGTCTTTGTTTGCCGTCAGCCGCAGTCTGGGCCACTCGGCTCTGAGTACATTCTTCAGGGTTGTTCTGCCCATTGCCCGCCCGGCTATCGCCGTTGGCCTGTCGCTGGTGCTGATGGAAACTCTGAATGACTTTGGTACCGTCGATTTCTTTGCCGTACAAACCTTGACCCTCGGCCTCTTTGATACCTGGATGAACCTGGGCAACCTCGGCGGTGCCGCCCAGATTGCCTCAACCATGCTGATTTTTGTGGTTATCCTGGTCACTCTCGAACGATACTCTCGCCGCCGTCAGCAACAGTTCGCAGCCCGCGACAACCGGGACCCGATCCACCGTTTCACCATGTCTTTCCCCAGACAGATGATCTGCCTGGCAGTCTGTGCTGCACCTCTACTCTTTGGATTCATCATTCCCGGTGCCACCCTCGGCTATTACGCCTGGGAATACTTTGAAGAAAGCTGGAATCCCAGCTTTATCCGCAACACCTTCAACAGCCTGTCTCTGTCCGGCACGGCGGCGCTTACCACGCTATTGATCGGGGTTACCCTGGCGTACAGCCGGCGGCTGCATAACACACGCAGCATGCAGGTGCTTATGCGCCTGTCGAGTCTTGGCTACGCCATGCCCGGCGCGGTGCTGGCGGTCGGTGTGATCATTCCCCTGGCAGGCTTTGACAACTGGCTGGACGGACTGATGCGGGATTACTTCGGCTTCAGCACCGGCCTTCTGCTCAGCGGCAGTGCCTTTGCGCTGGTGTTCGCCTACACCGTACGTTTTCTGGCGGTGTCTGCAGGCAGTGTCGAGAGCGCCTTGCAAAAGATCACCCCCAGCATGGACATGGCCTCACGATCACTGGGGCACACGCCTGGTAAAACTTTGGTCAAGGTCCATTTACCCATGCTCCGGGGAACTCTCGTGACAGCCGCGCTCGTGGTGTTTGTGGATTGCATGAAGGAACTGCCAGCAACTCTGATACTACGCCCCTTCAACTACGAGACCCTGGCCACTTACGTGTATCAGTTCGCCTCAGACGAAATGCTTTACCAGAGTGCCCTGCCCTCACTGATTATCGTGCTGGCAGGCATCGTGCCGATCATTCTGATGAGCCGATCAATCTCGGCCTCCAGAACCATGTCCTGACTCGGGGCGCTCAGCGCCGGGCCCAAGGTATTTCAGCGCGACACACAGACATAAAAAAGCCCGGCAAATTGCCGGGCTTTTTCGTTCTCATGATCTGTCGCAGCTTACTGCCAGATCACCTTTTGCTTCTGGGCATACCAGCTATCCACTTTCGCCTCATAGGCATCTTCAACCACATTACGCTTCAACTTAAGCGTTGGCGTGAGGAAGCTGTTCTCAATCGACCACTCGTCGCTGACAACCGTAATGAACGCCAGTTGTTCATGGGGATCAACGGTCTTGTTCACATCCGAAATCAGCTGGGCAAAGCTCGCCTCAATTTCCTTACGGAAGTTTTCGTCCGCCATTTTCGGCCGGATCTCTTCGCCCAACAATACCAGCGCATGGGGCTGAGTCTGATTGGCACCCGACACACACACCATCTCGATCGCGTCGTGGGACATCAGGCGATTCTCAATCGGCGCAGGCGCAATGTACTTACCCTTGCTGGTCTTGAAGATCTCCTTGATACGACCCGTCAGCTTCAGGCGGCCCATCTCATCAATCTCGCCCTTGTCGCCGGTTTTCAGGAAGCCGTCGTCGGTGAAGGTTTCCCTGGTTTTCTCTTCATCCTTGTAGTAGCCCATCATCGTGGCGGGGCTCTTGACCAGCACTTCACCTACTTCGCTGATCCGGGTTTCAACACCTGGCAGGGCTTCGCCCACGTAACCAGTACGGGTACGACCTGGCTTGTTCATATGCGAGTAGGCAAAGTTCTCTGACATACCGTAGCCTTCCAGCAACTCAAGGCCAAGATTGCGATACCAGTCCAGAACGTCATTAGACAACGGCGCTGAACCAGAACCCGCCAGCTTCACTTTGTCCAGGCCGAGGCCCTTCAATACTTTCTTCTTGATCAGCTTGTTCAGCAGCGGAATCTTCAGCATCCGCTCCAGCTTTTGCTTGGGCACTTTCTGCAGCACGCCGTGCTGGAACTTCACCCACAGGCGCGGTACCGACAGGAACAACGTGGGTTGGGCCCGCTGCAAATCCTGGACAAAAGTATCCAAAGACTCGGCAAAATACAGGTGGAAACCTGCGTAGAGAGAGCCAAGCTCAACAAAAGTGCGCTCGAATACGTGCGCGAGCGGCAAATAAGACAGCATACGCTCTTCCGGGCCGACACCCAGGGTCTGAATACCACCGGCGGCAGAGAAGGCCATATTCTGAAAGCTGAGCATCACGCCTTTCGGGCGCCCGGTACTGCCAGAGGTGTAAACAATAGTAGCCAGCTCTTCCGGATCACGGTGTACCTGACCCTCGAGCGGCGGGTACTTGGCGACAATGTCGTCCCAGGTCTCAAAATTATTGGGTGGGCTCAACGGGTAGGAGATACAACGCACAGACTCAGGCACACCAGACTTCATGCTGTCCCAGTCATCCAGCTTGCCTACAAACAACACGTCGCACTCTGCGTGCTGCAGAATGTAATTGACGGTGTCGGCATTCAGGGTTGGGTACAAAGGTACAGAAACGTGGCCAGCTAACCAAATGGCCCAGTCCGTCATGACCCACTGCGCACAGTTCTTGGAAATCAAGCCAATGCGGCTTTTATCCGGCAGATTCAGTGATTTCAGGTAAGCCGCCATACGGCGGGCTTCATCAACCGCCCGGCCCCAAGTGTACTCAACCACTTTGCCATTACCAATTGGCTGGGTCATATAGGGCGTGTCGGCCTTAGTCGACTCCCAGTGGTAAAGCATATCCAGGGGAAGTTTGTTTGTTGTGTCCATGGACCTTCCTAATTTGTCTTTATAGTTTGGGGGTTAGCGTATTATTAGACTTTAGTAGCCTATTTCAACACACCCGGGCTCGTCAAAACGTGATCGAGCCAAAATTATCTGCATTCCGGACTAATGCGGAACCGCAACTTATAAAGTATCCCCCATACCTAGCCCGAAACCCATAACCCTGTGGTAAACTTGCGCACTTTATTTTTGCCTCCCCGCACTGCGGGAAAATCAGTCACTGACTCGGAGATGGGCTTATGGCCAAGAAGACCCTGCGCACCCTGATTGGCGCTTCGCTGCTGGCTGCAGCAAGCTTTGTTCAGGCTGAGGACACCCGCGTTGTTGCCATTACACAAATTGTTGAACACCCGGCCCTTGATGCCGTTCATGAGGGCGTGAAAGACGAACTGGCCGAGCGTGGCTATGTCGTCGGCGAGAACCTGCGCCTTATGCACGAAAGCGCCCAGGGCAACTCGGCAATTGCCTCACAGATTGCCCGGAAATTCGTGGGTGAAAGCCCAGACGTGATCGTGGCCATTGCCACACCTTCGGCCCAGACCGTTGCGGCTGCCGCCAGAAACATCCCGGTGGTGTTTTCTGCTGTCACAGACCCACTGGCCGCCAAACTGGTGAAAAGCTGGGAAGCCCCCGGCGCAAACATCACCGGTGTGAGCGACATGCTGCCCATTGAGCAGCACATCGACATGCTTCAGCGCATCATGCCGGATGCCAAACGCATCGGTACTGTCTACAACCCTGGCGAAGCCAACGCGGCGGCACTGATCAAGCTGCTCGAAGAGCGCCTGGCCGCCCGCGACATGCAGCTGGTTAAAGGTGCTGCCACCAAGACCTCTGAAGTACTGGGTGCGGCCCGGTCACTGGTCGGCAAGGTAGACGCCATTTACCTGACCACAGACAACACCGTCATCAGCGCCGCCGAAGCCGTTATCTCCGTTGGCGAACGCTCCAAGATTCCGGTGTTTGCAGCAGACACCGCCACTGTAGAGCGTGGTGCCGTCGCGGCCCTCGGCTTCAACTACTACAACCACGGCCGCCAGACCGGCGCCATGGTTGTACGGGTGCTTGAGGGTGCCAGCACAGCCGACATGCCTGTGGAAACCATGGAAGAGCTAGACCTGTTTGTGAACCCCGAAGCCGGCGAGCGTATGGGAATCACCTTGTCTGAAGACCTCATCCAGGACGCAAAAGAAATCGTCAAAAGCGGCAAATAATGCCTGACCAATACGGGCGGGCCCCACAAGGGCCCGCCCGTTTTCTTTCACGGTGAATAATTACCCATGCTTAGTGAAATCGCATTCTACGGTGCTCTTGAAACCGGCCTTATCTATGGTCTGGTCGCCTTTGGTATCTACCTGTCGTTTCGTGTACTGGATTTTCCAGACCTCACGGTAGACGGAAGCTTTCCCCTTGGCGCAGCGGTTGCAGCGGTACTCATTCTGCAAGGCTGGAACCCCTGGCTCGCCACTGGCTGCGCCGCGCTGGCCGGCATGGCTGCCGGTGCTGTCACCGCCATTCTGAACGTCAAACTCAACATCCTGAACCTGCTGGCTTCAATCCTGACCATGATCGCGCTTTACTCTATTAACCTGCGCATCATGGGCGTCCCTAACATTGCCCTGCTGAGCGAAGAGACGGTGCTGACTCCGTGGTATGACATGGGCATGGAGTTCCATCAGGTGCCGGTGTTGCTCTTCCTTATTGTGGTTGTAGTCTCCCTGATTCTGCTGTGGCGCTTCATGAAATCCGAAACCGGACTGGCCATGCGTGCCACCGGCGCTAACGCCCGCATGGCCCGTGCCCAGGGCATTGCCACTGGCGGCATGGTCATTCTCGGCGTCGCCCTGTCCAACGGGCTGGTGGGCCTGGCGGGAGCGTTATTTGCGCAAAGCCAGGGCGCTGCAGACGTCACCATGGGCGTGGGTGTTATCGTTATTGGCCTGGCTTCGCTGATTGGTGGTGAGGCGGTGTTAACGCCCTCAACTGTGCTCCGGGCTCTGATTGCCTGTGTGATCGGCGCCATTATGTATCGCCTGGCCATCGCCTTCGCACTCAATGCCGACGCACTCGGCCTGAGGGCTCAGGATCTCAACCTGATTACCGCGGTGCTGGTAACCCTGGCGATTGTGCTGCCAGGTGTGCGCACCAATCTCACCAACCGCTTCACCCGCAACAAAGCCTGAGGAGGCAATATGATCAGCGCAACCGATCTACGGCTCACCTTTGGCAAGGGCACGCCGTTGGAGAACCCGGCTTTACGGGGCATGAGCCTGACCGTCAATCAGGGCGAGTTTGTCACGGTTATCGGCAGTAACGGCGCCGGCAAGTCGACTTTCCTGAACGCTCTGGCCGGCGAAGTGCTGGTGGATAGTGGCCAGATTATCGTGGATAACCTGGACGTCACCCGCCAGCCAACCCACAAGCGTTCGGCACGGGTAGCCCGGGTGTTCCAGGACCCGCTGGCCGGCACCTGTGAAAACCTCTCCATTGAAGAAAACCTGGCACTGGCCATCAAGCGTGGCCAGCGCCGCGGTTTGACCACTGCGGTGAAAAAGCAGTATCTCGAGAAATTCCGCGACAGTTTGTCGTCGCTCAACCTGGGTTTGGAAGACCGCCTGAGCGACAAGATGGGGCTGCTTTCCGGTGGTCAGCGCCAGGCCGTCAGCCTGCTGATGGCCAGCCTCACGCCCTCCAGCATTCTCTTGCTGGACGAGCACACCGCCGCACTCGACCCCAAAACCGCCAGTTTTGTGCTGGAACTGACTACCAGCATCATCGAAGAGCAAAAGCTCACCGCCTTGATGGTCACTCACAGCATGAAGCAGGCGCTGGAAGTTGGCAGTCGCACCGTGATGCTGCACCAGGGCCAGGTGGTTTTCGATATCGCCGGCAAAGACCGGGAAGGACTGGAAGTAAAAGATCTGCTTGGGTTGTTCGAAAAACAACGCGGCCTGGAAGTGGACGACGACAGCTTGCTGCTTGGTTAAGCCGTGGTTGCTATAGTAACGAAAACGGGGCCCGTCAGGCCCCATTTTTTTGCCCACCCAATCTCAATCAGTGGCCATAAATCCTCATAGAAGTATTGGTCACCGCCAGGTTATCGAGAAACACACTGCCGATCGATTGCTGCCCGATGATCACCTCCCGAATACCCACATCGGCCTCAAATGTTTGCAGATCGATGGCCAGAACATCGCCAGTACCTGACAAGCGTGTATCTCAACAATCAGATCACCGCATTTCTCGCCGTATAATTTTTAACCACAACATATAGTGATTTGCTCAGAATTACGCTAAATGCTGGAATGACGGGGGCTGACGGCGTTGCAAGTATTTTTTCATTGATTTTCTTTGCGAACAGAGCCCAATCAATAGTTCCACTCTTCTTCACAGAACACTATATCCTGTTATACTTCTTCCAATCGAACCCATATATAGGGCCAAAGCAAAACAACAAAAGCCCAAAGCTGGCACCCAACACGCCAGCTACGCCAAGACCAACAACGATTTAAAAGCACCAAACCGGCTCAAAACAGGCGGCACTAACCGCCAGGCAAAACACCACATATAGTGTTTTGTGCTCATCAGGCAAGCCGGCAGCAACAAAAGTACCAACGAACAAACGGGGTATGGCGCTCAGGACGGCGTCATCAAAAAAAGACAGACTGAAATCCGAGGGTGGCAATGAACGCTAAGGCACAGGCAGTGATCGCAACGATTCCCATGCAGGAAGCGTCGCTCGACATCTGGAACAGCAAATACCAGCTGAAAACCAAAACCGGCGAAGCCGTCGACAAAGACATCAACGCAACCTACGAACGGGTTGCCAAGGCACTGTCTGAAGTTGAAAAGAAGAGCGCACGCGAAAAGTACATGAAGGAGTTCCTCTGGGCCCTCCAGAATGGCGCCATCCCTGCTGGCCGGATCACGTCAAACGCTGGTGCTGAGGCTCACAAGCCAGCCACCTCCACCATTAACTGTACGGTGTCTGGTAGCGTTCAGGATTCCATGAACGACATCCTGGAAAAGAACCATGAAGCCGGCCTGACCCTCAAAGCCGGTTGCGGTATCGGATACGAGTTCTCTACCCTGCGCCCCCGCGGTGCCTATGTGGCCGGCGCCGGCGCGACCACCTCCGGCCCGCTGTCGTTCATGGATATCTTTGATCGCATGTGCTTTACCGTGTCGTCTGCCGGTGGCCGCCGTGGCGCCCAGATGGCCACCTTCGACGTGCACCACCCAGATGTGATCGAATTCATCCAGGCCAAGCGTGAAGACGGCCGCCTGCGCCAGTTCAACCTGTCACTGCTGATTACCGAAGACTTCATCGAAGCCGTCCGTAACAACGGCGACTGGCACCTGTCTTTCCCGATGACCCGCAAAGAAGCGGAAGAAGAAGGCCTGGACCTGAGCGACACCACTCAGTTCCTGTACCGTGACTTCCCGATTCAGGAAGGCTACGTTACCAACGAAGAAGGCAAAGTCGCCTGCCGCATCTACAAGACGGTGAAAGCCCAGTTTATCTGGGACACCATCATGACCAGCACCTACGACTACGCTGAGCCAGGCTTCATCCTGATCGACAAAGTCAATCAGATGAACAACAACTGGTTCTGCGAAGACATCCGCGCCACCAACCCCTGCGGTGAGCAGCCCCTGCCCCCTTACGGCAGCTGCCTGCTGGGCTCGGTTAACCTGACCAACTTTGTGGACTACCCGTTCACCGACAAGGCCAGCTTCAACTACGAGAAGTATCGCAAAGTTGTCGGCATCTTCACCCGCATGCTGGACAACGTAGTAGAAATCAACGGTCTGCCGCTGGCTGAACAGCGCCACGAAATCACCTACAAGCGCCGTCACGGCATGGGCATTCTGGGCCTGGGTTCTACCCTTGCCATGCTGCGTATGCCATACGGTTCTGAAGAGTCCGTTGAGTTCACCGAAGAAGTCGTCCGTGAAATGGCGGTTGAAGGCTGGCGCCAGTCTCTGGCTCTGGCCGAAGAAAAAGGCGTAGCGCCGATCATGGAAGACGAATTTGAAGTCACCCCCAAGATGCTGGCCAAATGCCGGGATCTGGCCAAAGACGGCTACAAGGTGGGCGACAAGCTCAAAGGCAAGCTGCTGCACGCCAAATACAGCCGCTACATGCAACAGATCGCCCAGGTTGATCCGGAACTGGTTGCGAAACTCGCAGAGAAAGGTGGCCGCTTTACCCACCACACCTCTATCGCTCCAACCGGCACCATCAGCCTGTCACTGGCCAACAACGCCAGCAACGGCATCGAGCCAAGCTTCTCGCACCATTACGCCCGCAACATCATCCGTGAGGGTCGTAAAACCAAAGAGAAGGTCGACGTGTTCAGCTTCGAGCTGCTGGCCTACCGTCACCTGGTAAACCCAGGTGCCATGCCGTTCTCCGCAGACGAAGACAAAGTACTGCCGAGTTACTTCACCACCTCCGATGACGTAACGCCCACGCAGCACGTAGATATCCAGGCGGCGGCACAGAAATGGGTAGACTCCTCCATTTCCAAAACCGCCAACGTGCCAACTGACTTTGCTTACCAGGACTTCAAGGGCATCTACCTGTATGCCTACGACAAAGGCCTGAAAGGCTGCACCACGTTCCGCTTTAACCCGGAAGCCTTCCAGGGCGTGCTCGTAAAAGAGAAAGACCTTGAAAACACACTGTACGAGTTCACCCTGGACGACGGCAGCAAAGTGACCCTCAAGGGCAACGAACAGGTCGATTACGACGGCGAGATCCACACCGCCGCTAACCTGTTTGATGCGCTTAAAGAAGGCACTTACGGTAAATATTGATCCCGGGACCCGACAGACAGGACAACGAACATGACAGTTAAAATCAGCAACAAGATTGTCGGCTACCGAGTAAAGAAAGCCGAAACCCCAGAGCAACAGGCCGCAACCGCAAAAAGCCTGGAGCCAAAACCGATTCAGATGAACGAAACCATCGAACGGCCAGATTTCTTGCTGGGCACCACCTACAAGATCAAGCCGCCGGTGGCTGAGCACGCGATGTACATCACCATCAACGACATCCTGCTCAACGAAGACACAGACCACGAAAGCCGTCAGCCCTATGAAGTGTTCATCAACTCCAAATCGATGGAGCACTTCCAGTGGGTTATCGCCCTCACCCGCGTTATCTCTGCGGTATTCCGCAAAGGTGGCGACGTAACCTTCCTGGTGGAAGAGCTGCGCAGCGTGTATGACCCCAACGGCGGTTACTTCAAGAAAGGCGGTGTATTCATGCCGTCGCTGGTGGCCGAAATCGGCGCCGTGATCGAGAAGCATCTGAAGGCCATCGGCCTGCTCGAAAGCGACGAAATGAGCGAAACCACCAAGCGCATCCTCGCTGAAAAGCGCGCCGAGTTTGAGGCCAGCCACAACAAGGCCACCAACGACGAAAGCGCCAGCGACTACCCCGCCAACGCCACCATGTGCGGCAAGTGCAGCACCAAAGCGGTGATCGTGATGGACGGGTGTGCTACCTGCCTGTCTTGCGGCGACAGCAAGTGCGGTTAAGGTGATTGACCGCTGAGTGATGAAAAGGCCTGGTTGCGGAAGCTGCCGGGCCTTTTTGTTAGGGGCAATGTTTGTGGCGCGTCGTTATTGGTGAGAATGCGGCTGCGTTGATATTACTAAGTGAGATCTGACTTGTTTCTTTTTGGGGTTTGTAGTTACATGATCTTTTGAGTTTTTTGGGGCGTCGGTGGCTAGCAAATTTGTATTATTGACGCGTGATAACGACGCAGTCACATCCCACCAATGATGAAGACTGGACTTCCCCCAATAAATTGGACACGCCCCATCAGTTAATTCCCTCGAACTCTATCGGAGTCCGGTAGCCAAGGCCACTGTGCAGCCGGTGACTGTTA
>LJZQ01000020.1 GCA_001314845.1 Marinobacter excellens HL-55 | reverse complement strand
ATTTCGGACCGTCAGGGCAACGTCCTGTCCTGGGCCACCTCTGGTGGTTCTGGTTTCCGCGGCTCACGTAAGAGTACACCTTTTGCTGCGCAGGTAGCAGCTGAAAGAGCCGGTAATGCGGCTGCTGAATACGGCCTTAAAAACCTGGACGTAGAGGTTAAGGGTCCTGGGCCCGGACGTGAATCTGCAGTTCGCGCGTTGAATTCGTGCGGCTACAAGATCACCAACATCACTGATGTGACGCCGATTCCCCATAACGGCTGTCGTCCGCCCAAGAAGCGCCGCGTCTAACACAGGAGACAGTGAAATATGGCTCGTTATATAGGCCCGAAGTGCAAGCTGTCTCGTCGTGAAGGGACAGATCTTTTTCTGAAGAGCGGCGTTCGCGCGCTCGATACTAAGTGCAACATCGAGACACCGCCGGGTATGCACGGCGCGCGTCGCGGTCGTCTGTCCGAGTACGGCGTTCAGCTTCGTGAAAAACAGAAAGTTCGTCGTATCTACGGCGTACTCGAGAAGCAATTCCGCAGCTATTACAAAGAGGCTGCCCGCCTGAAGGGTGCAACCGGTGAAAACCTGCTGCAACTTCTGGAAGGTCGCCTTGATAACGTTGTGTATCGCATGGGCTTTGGTTCAACCCGTGCAGAGTCCCGTCAGCTCGTTTCTCACAAGGCGATTCTGGTTAACGACAAGCCGGTGAACATCCCGTCTTACCAGGTTAAGCCGGGTGACGTTGTGAGCGTGCGTGAGAAAGCCAAAAACCAGTTGCGCGTTAAAGGCGCTCTGGATCTTGCTGGCAGTCGCGCACCGGTAAGCTGGGTAGAGGTTGACGCCAACAAGATGGCCGGCGTTTACAAGTCAGTACCAGAGCGTATTGAACTGCCTGCCGACATCAACGAGAACCTCATCGTCGAGCTTTACTCCAAGTAAAGCCCAGTTAGCAACGATAGTAGATAGGGGCGTCTATGCAGCGTTCAGTACATGAGTTATTGACACCTCGTACCATTGACGTAAAAGAAGTCGGTGCTACGCGCGCCAAGGTCACGCTGGAGCCGCTTGAACGCGGTTTTGGCCACACCCTGGGCAGCGCACTGCGTCGTATTCTTTTGTCTTCGATGCCGGGCTGCGCCGTTACTGAAGCACAGATCGACGGTGTCCTGCACGAGTACAGCGCCATTGAGGGTGTCCAAGAGGACGTCATCGAGATTCTGCTGAATCTCAAGGGCGTCGCTGTGAAGATGAACAGCCGTGACGATGCTGAGTTAACACTCAGCAAGAAAGGTCCGGGTGTGGTGACTGCCGGCGATATCAAGCTGGACCACGATGTGGAAATCGCCAACCCCGAGCACGTTATCTGTCACCTGAGCGAAAATGGCGAAGTGAACATGCGTCTGCGTGTTGCGCGTGGTCGCGGCTATGAGCCGGCAGATCAGCGTGGCCTGGACGAGGACGAAACTCGTGCCATCGGACGTTTGCAGCTTGATGCTACGTTCAGCCCGGTTCGTCGAGTGGCTTATGCCGTCGAAAGCGCGCGGGTTGAGCAGCGTACAGATCTGGACAAGCTGGTTATTGATCTGGAGACCAATGGAACCATCGATCCGGAAGAAGCGATTCGCCGGGCCGCGACCATTCTCCAGCAGCAATTGGCGGTGTTTGTCGACTTTGATCATGAAAAAGAGCCTGAGCGTGTAGAAGAAGAGGAAGAAATTGATCCGATTCTGCTGCGCCCGGTTGATGATCTTGAGTTGACTGTGCGTTCAGCTAACTGCTTGAAGGCAGAAAACATTTACTATATCGGCGATCTTATTCAGCGCACGGAAGTGGAGCTGCTGAAGACGCCTAATCTTGGCAAAAAGTCGCTGACTGAGATCAAGGACGTTCTCGCGTCCCGTGGTTTGTCTCTGGGAATGCGTCTTGATAACTGGCCGCCGGCAAGCCTTCGTGGTGATGACCGGGTTCTGGGCGGTTAATCGCCGATTAGTTTAAGGTAAGGAATCAGAGCAATGCGTCATCGTAAGAGTGGTCGTAAGTTCAACAGGACCAGTGCGCATCGCAAGGCCATGTTCCGTAACATGGCGGCGTCACTGGTTGAGCACGAGCTGATCAAAACGACGCTCCCGAAAGCGAAAGAACTGCGTCGGGTAGCTGAGCCGTTGATCACGCTCGCAAAGAATGATTCGGTTGCAAATCGTCGTCTGGCGTTTTCACGTCTGCGCAACGATGCTGTGGTTGCCAAGCTCTTTAATGAGATTGGCCCCCGCTACAGCGAGCGTCCGGGTGGATACCTTCGGGTTCTGAAGTGCGGTTTCCGTGCAGGCGACAATGCTCCTATGGCATTTGTTGAGCTGGTCGGTCGTCCTCTGGACATCGAAGCTGAAGAAGTGGACGAAAACGAAGAGTAAAATCCTCGGAATTGTCTAAAAAACCGGGATCCGAAAGGTTCCCGGTTTTTTTGTGCCTTCAATTAGAGCTGGCCGCAAACCTTCAAGAGCGGAAGGGCTGTGGCCAGGGTTGTTTGCCCCTTTCGTTATTCGCCTGCTTTATTCAACATTGGCTTAAGGTAGTGCCCGGTGTGCGATGCAGTGACTTCTGCGATGGCTTCCGGCGTGCCTTCAGCGATGATCTGGCCACCGCCGGAACCACCTTCCGGGCCGAGATCGACTATCCAGTCTGCAGTTTTAATGACATCGAGGTTGTGTTCGATGACCACGATGGTGTTGCCGTGGTCCCGTAGCCTTTGAAGTACGTTCAAAAGTTGTTGAATGTCATAGAAGTGCAAGCCTGTAGTTGGTTCGTCCAGGATGTAGAGGGTTTTGCCTGTATCGCGCTTGGAGAGTTCTTTGGCAAGTTTGACCCGCTGTGCCTCACCACCTGAGAGAGTAACGGCGCTCTGGCCCAGGCGAATGTAAGAGAGGCCGACGTCGATCAATGTCTGTAATTTTCTTGCCAGGAAAGGAACGGCATCGAAAAATTCGCGGCCCTCTTCCACCGTCATGTCGAGCACTTCGTGGACGTTTTTTCCCTTGTAGCGGACTTCCAGGGTTTCCCGGTTGTAGCGTTTGCCCTTGCAGATATCGCAGGGCACATAGACGTCGGGCAGGAAGTGCATCTCCACTTTGATCACGCCATCGCCCTGGCAGGCTTCGCAGCGCCCGCCTTTGACGTTAAACGAGAAGCGGCCGGGCTTGTAGCCTCGGGAGCGTGCTTCCTGAGTGCCGGCAAACAGCTCTCGGATGGGCGTGAACAAACCGGTGTAGGTGGCCGGATTGGATCTCGGCGTTCGACCGATAGGGCTTTGGTCGATGTCGATCACTTTGTCCAGGTGGTCCAGGCCGTTGAGGCTTTTATACGGCCCGTGGCTAAGTGTCGAGGCTTTATTCAGTTTGGTGGCAGCCACCGGGTACAGGGTGCTGTTGATCAGGGTTGATTTGCCCGACCCGGATACGCCGGTTACGCAGGTCATCACGCCGAGTGGCAGGGTCAGTGTTACGTCTTGTAGGTTGTTGCCAGTGGCACCAGTCAGTACCAGTGACTTGCCATTACCCTTATTACGAATGGTCGGTATGGTAATTTCTTTGTCGCCGCAAAGGTACTGGCCGGTCAGGGAGTCTTTATTGGCGATGATGTCAGCAGGCGTGCCTCTGGCGACAATCTCGCCGCCGTGAACGCCGGCACCGGGGCCAATATCAATTACGTAATCAGCGGCACGGATGGCATCTTCGTCGTGCTCGACGACTATCACTGTGTTGCCCAGATCCCGGAGGTGGGTCAGGGTGGTCAGCAATCGGTCGTTGTCCCGTTGGTGAAGGCCGATCGAAGGTTCGTCAAGGATGTACATTACCCCGACCAGGCCGGCGCCGATCTGGCTGGCCAGTCGAATACGCTGCGCTTCGCCGCCAGACAGGGTGTCGGCGCTGCGCTCCAGAGTGAGGTATTCCAGCCCGACGTTCACCAGAAACTGCAGCCGCTCACGTACTTCTTTTAGAATCTTCTCGGCAATCTCGCCTTTGCGACCGGGCAGGGCCAGTTCGCTGAAGTAACGGTGAGCATCGCCCACGGGCAGGTGAGTGATGCTGGAGATGTTGCGTTCTTCAATGAACACGTTACGTGCGCTCTGGCGAAGCCTTGAGCCACTGCAGTCTTTGCAGGGCTGGGTGCTCAGGTTGCGGGCCAGTTCTTCGCGCATGCTTTGGGAATCGGTTTCCCGATAACGTCGTTCCAGGTTGGGCAGGATGCCTTCAAACGGATGCGCTTTCTCCATGATCTGGCCGCGGGAATTGACGTAGCGAAAGGGAATGTCCTCGCCGTCAGAGCCGTTCAACAGCACGGATTGAAATTTCTCGGGCAGATCCTGCCAGGGGGTTTCCAGGTCGATGCCGTAATGCTCGGCAACACTGGACAGCATCTGGAAATAGTAAACGGCCCGTCGATCCCAGCCTTTGATGGCGCCGGACGCCAGGGTGGCCTCCGGATTCTGGATCATTTTTTCGGGATCAAAGAACTGTTTCACGCCCAGGCCGTCGCAGGTTGGGCAGGCGCCGGCAGGGTTGTTGAACGAGAACAGTTTGGGTTCAAGTTCGCTCAGGGCGTAACCACACTGGGTGCAGGCGTAACGGGCGGAAAAGGTATGCTGCTCGCCCGGCCCGGACATAGGTGCTACCAGAGCGATACCGTCGGCCAGTTCAAGGGCGGTTTCAAAGCTTTCAGCCAGGCGTTGTTCGAGGCCGGGCTTGACCTTGAAGCGGTCAACGACGACGTCTATCTGGTGCTTGCGCTTTTTGTCCAGCTCCGGCACATCGTCGATATCGTATACGTTGCCATCCACTCTCAGTCGGATAAAGCCCTGGCTGCGCATGGTATCGATAACCTGCAGGTGCTCACCCTTCCGATCCCGGATAATCGGCGCCAGTATCATCAGTTTGCTGTCTTCCGGCATTGCCAGCACCAGGTCCACCATCTGGCTGACCGTTTGAGCTTCCAGCGGCTGGCCGTGCTCTGGGCACCGGGGCTCGCCAGCGCGGGCGAAGAGCAGGCGCAGATAATCGTAGATTTCGGTAATGGTGCCGACGGTGGAGCGTGGGTTGTGCGAGGTCGACTTTTGCTCAATGGAGATGGCCGGCGACAAGCCTTCGATATGATCAACGTCGGGTTTTTCCATCATCGACAAAAACTGCCGGGCGTAGGTGGACAGAGATTCCACATAACGCCTCTGGCCCTCGGCATAGAGGGTGTCGAACGCTAGAGAGGATTTGCCAGAGCCAGACAGGCCGGTAATGACAATCAGCTTGTCTCTTGGAATATCCAGGTCGATGTTCTTCAAGTTGTGAGTACGTGCGCCTTTGATCTGGATATGGTCCATAACACCTCGCTTGGTAAAACCGCCAGTATATCGCGTTCGGTCGCCCCCGGGGAAACCATGGCTTCCTGTTGTGGGGTATGCTGCTCTGGGTAGTCCCTCAGCCCGAGCGCTTCTGGTACAATGCGCCGCCTGCGGCCTAGCCGCTCCCCACATTTCCCTGAACCGGCACTGAAAAGCATGAACGCGCTTGAAAAACGCTCTGTAATGGCTCTGGCCTCGGTATACGCCATGCGTATGCTGGGTCTGTTCATGGTCATGCCGGTGTTCGTGCTGCTGGGTAGCGACTTGCAGGGCGCTACGCCTGCGCTGATCGGCTTCGCTATCGGCGCCTACGGCCTGAGCCAGGCCTTGCTGCAGATTCCCTTTGGTCTGTTGTCTGACCGGGTTGGCCGCAAACCCATGATCTACATCGGGCTGGTGCTGTTTGCCGCTGGCAGCTTGTTGGCCGCCGCTACGGATTCCATATACGTTGTAATCGCTGGACGGATTCTTCAGGGTGCCGGTGCCATTGCCAGTGTGCTGATGGCCTTGCTGAGTGATCTCACCCGAGAGGAAGAGCGCACCAAGGCGATGGCGATGGTGGGCATCACCATAGGGCTGTCGTTTTCGGTATCGCTGGTTGCGGGTCCTCTTTTGGGCGCGGTGTGGGGATTGTCGGGCATATTCTACGCGACGGCAGGGCTGGCGGTTGTGGCATTGGTTGTGGTGGCAAAAGTGGTGCCGACGCCCCATGGCCACAAGTTCAGTGTCGAGACTCACCCAACCCGCGAAATGGTTGGTCGGGTGTTGAATGACGGTCGACTGCTTCGGCTGGACTTCGGCATTTTCGCCCTGCATTTTGCGCTGACCGCATTGTTTCTGGTGTTCCCCACCATGCTGCAGGATGAGCTCGGGCTGGCCGGGGGCTCCCACTGGTGGTTTTACTTGACGGTGATGGTGACATCCTTCTTTGCGATGGTGCCCTTTATCATCATCGGTGAGAAACGGCGTAAAATGAAACCAGTGTTGTGTGGTGCGATTGCGCTACTGACCCTTTCAACCGCGGCCTTGACCGGCATTGGTCAAAGTTTGTGGGCCGCCTGGGCAGTGCTGTTCTTCTTTTTTATGGCATTCAACTTGTTGGAGGCAAGCTTGCCGTCGCTGATCAGCAAAGAAGCGCCGGCCGCCAGCAAAGGCACCGCCATGGGGGTCTATTCTACGTCACAGTTTTTCGGAGCATTTCTGGGTGGCGCCCTGGGCGGCTATTTGCTGCAATCGGGTGGGGTGGCAGGTGTGCTCTGGTTGATGGCCGCGGGCCTTGCGGTTTGGTTGTTGTTGGCCTTGACCATGCCTGCCCCGACCTACACCTCCAGTTTTGTGGTTCAGTTAAAAGAGGCGGTGTCTGAAGGCTTTGATGAAATTGATCGTTGCCTGCGCCGCCTGCCAGGTGTTCAGGACGTGGTGATCGTGGAAGAAGCCCGTGCTGCTTACCTGAAAGTCGACAAGCAGCATTTTCATGAAGATCAGCTTGCGCACTTTGAATTTGTGCGGCAGGGTAATGGTTCTTAAACACCGGATGCGTGCAAGGAAGGCACGTGTTGAGCAAAAACGATCAGGAGCAGACGATGGCACGAGGCATAAACAAGGTAATTCTCATCGGTAATCTGGGTCAGGATCCGGATACCCGTTATACCCCGAACGGCAACGCGGTTGTTAACCTCAACCTGGCTACCGATGAAAGTTACAAGGATCGTCAGACCGGGCAGATGGTGCCAAGAACGGAATGGCATCGGATTGTGCTGTTTGGCAAAGTGGCCGAAGTGGCCGGTCAATACCTGCGCAAAGGCTCCAAGGTGTATATCGAAGGTCGCCTGCAAACCCGCAAATGGCAGAACAAAGAAGGGCAGGACGTATACACCACCGAGATTGTGGTCGACATTAACGGGCAGATGCAGATGCTGGATAGCCGCGGTGGCGAAGGCGGCATGAATCAGGGTGCCCCCCAGGGCCGTCCGCAGCAGCAAACCCAGCCTCAGGGCCAATACAACGCGCCGGCCCATAACCAGGGTGGCCAGCCGGCTCAGTCGGGCGGCTACAGTCAACAAGGGCAGCCCCAGGGTGGTGGTATGCCGGAACCAATTGACGATTTTGATGACGACATTCCATTCTGACACTCGCCCGGAATGCCTGTACGCTGAAAAAAAGCCTGCGATAATCGCAGGCTTTTTTGTTACAGGCCTGCAAAATCTCCGTGAAATCAACAAAAGAACCTAGAGTTACGTTCAGTTTCTCATCTATCATGTAAGAGTGTACATGTCGCTGATAATTTGAACACCTCGCACTCTTCGGTTGACACCTCAACTGAATAGCAGAGTCTTGGTACTGCCAGGGGATTGATCATCCTGAACTCCGTCGTTGCTACCTTTAGAAAATTGATCGGACGTGGGTCTTCCGGAAGCCCGGTATGCCTCGAGGTTCGCCCTGACGGCATTGCATGGGCGAAGAATTCGGGCGCAGCAGGTCAGGCGGTGGGCTTTGTAGAATGCTTGCCCGCCAGGCGACAGGAAACCCTGAATCAATTGGTTGCCGGCAATGGCTGGGGCGATGCTCCCGCCACGCTTGTGTTGCCAATTGACCAATATCAGGTATTCCAGGTTGAGCGCCCGGAGGGCATTGACGACAGTGAGTTGGCCGATGCGCTGAAGTGGAAGCTGAAAGATTTTCTCGATTTCAGTCCGTCGGATGCGGTTTCGGATGTGTTTATGTTTCCGAAAGAGGCTGCTCGTGGTCGGGGGCCGTTGGTCAATGTGGTCGCCGCTCGCAAGTCGTTGGTGCAGGAGCTGATCGATCTGGTGTTGGAATCCGGACTGGCGCTGGACAAAATAGACATCGCCGAGCTGGCACTGAGAAATCTGGCGGCGCGGCTTGATACGGCTAGTCGCGGGGTGGCACTTGTGCATCTGCGTGACCGTTATGGGCAGATGGTGATCTGCCAGGGCGAGACCTTGTATCTGTCACGGAAGCTGGAATTGTCTTACGACGACCTTCGGGATGCGTCCAGCCAGGAAAATGCCGTACAGTCCCTGGCGCTGGAAATCCAGCGATCCATGGATTATTTCGAAAGCCAGCTTGGCCAGGTGCCGCCGTCAACGATTCGGCTGGTGGCACGAGATAGTGTGCTACCCCTCAATTCGATGCTGTCTTCTTACATGGCGGCCGGGATTGATGTGCCGGATTGGAGCGAGTTCGGTTTAACGGACGAGCTCGACAGCCGTTGCCTGCCCGCGTGGAGTGCCGCGCTTGGTCAGGGGAGTCCGGCCTGATGAAGCAACAGGTTAACCTTTACACCGCCGAGATGCGGCCGAAAAAGCTGCGCCTGAATGCCGGGGCAGCGTTGGCATTGATGGTTTTAGTGGCCGTTATCCTGACGGGTGTGATGGCCCTTGGCCACTGGCAAAATCAGCAGCTGGAGCAGCAGGTGAACCGGCTCCAGCAGCAGAATCAGAACCTGGAACAGGCAGTTGCAAGCATGACTGACCAAGTGCGGGCCCGACTGCCGGATCCCGAGCTGGAGGCGGCGCTGGAACGAGTCAGCGAAACCATCGCCCGTCGGCAGCGGCTGCTGGATCGTGTTGAGGGTTTGACAGGCAATAACCATAACGGGTTTTCGGGACGAATGTCGGCACTGGCCCGCCAGATTCCCGGAGATCTTTGGCTGACTTCGGTGCGCTTGCAGTCGGTTCCGGCCACGATGAGTCTGGAGGGGCGAACCCTTTCGGCAGACCTGGTGCCCTATTACCTGGAAAGACTGGGTGATGAGCCCGCGTTTATCGGTGAGACCTTCAGTGGCTTCCGTCTGGGACGTCCTGATGAAGATACCTCTCACCAATGGGTAGAGTTCCGGGTGGCAACAGAAGCGCAGGCAGGGGGTGGCTCATGAGTAAGATGACCGAAACCCTCACGGCAGGTGCCCAGTGGTACAACGATCGCCCCATTCGCGAGCGGGCGCTGATGGTTGTGACCGCCTGTGTTCTGGTGTTCGTATTAGGCTGGGAGCTTGTTGTGGCCCCGGTACAAACCAGGCAGCAACAGCTCGACAATAGACTGCAATCGCTGTCTGCAGAGCGTGATGCCCTGCTCAGTCAGCAGCAAACCCTGAACAGCCAGCTCGCCAGCGATCCGTCTGAGGAACTGCGCCAGCGCCTGACCGCCCGGCAGGGCCGTCTGGACCGACTGGATCAACAAATCACCAAAACCGCAGGCCAGTTAATTACACCGCGGGATATGGTGACGCTTTTGCGGACCATGCTGTCGGCCCAGCAACAGCTGGAACTGGAGTCTATGGTGTTAATGGCGCCCGTGCCGGTGTTTGATGGCCGGCAAGGGGGCAATGAAGAGGCCGAGCCGGAGCCATTGCTGTATGCCCACGACGTAGAGCTGAAGATCCAGGGCAGTTATCTCCATGTGCTGGCTTATTTGCAGAGGCTTGAGGCCATGGATGAGCGTCTGGGGTGGATGCAACTGGAATATCAGGCCGGCACCTGGCCCAAGGGTGAGGCTAGCATTCGCGTGCGAACGTTAAGTCTTGAAGCCGCCTGGCTGGGAGTGTGAGATGACAATCCAACGGCTCTGGCAACAATTGGTTGTATTGGCGTTACTGGTTAGCCCGGCCGCCCATGCCCTGCAGGACCCGACCCGGCCGCCCGGCAGCGCCGCACAGTCGGTCTCGGTTGAGCCTGCGAGGGATTTGCAACTGGGCTCCATTTTGTTGAGCGCCCAGCGTCGGGTTGCGGTGATCGATGGTGTCGCCCTGCAAGAGGGTGACAGTCATGACGGCGTGCGGGTTCGCCACATCTATAGCGATCGGGTTGAAGTGACAGACCGCGGCCAGCCAAGAGTGCTGTATCCGGAACCGTTGCCCCAGGTGCGGAAAATTCCATGACAGACATACGGACGACGATGACAACAATCAGACCTTTTGCCGCTGCTTTGCTTTCACTTGCTTTGGCGGCCTGTGCCAATAATCCGCTGATGCGCACCGCAACCGCTACCTCTTCAGACGTTGCTGATCAGATCGACCAGGCACTCGAAGAGGCGGAGCAACAAGCCGCGGCCCACACGCCAGAGTCTGGCGGTCAACGCCAGTCGACCGCGGCGGATATCAGCAGCCAACTGCTACCGCCACTTGCCAGCGCCCGGGAACAAGACGACCGGTTTGACGTGAACGCCCGAGGCATCCCTGCTGCCAGTTTTTTTGAGGCATTGGTTGAAGGCACACGTTTTAATGTTGTGGTCCACCCAAGTGTTACCACCACCGTCGATCTGCGTTTGAACGACGTCACGGTGCCAGAAGTGATGGACATCGCAGCCGATCTTTATGGCCTCGACATACAGCGTAATGGTCGTTTGTTCCGGGTGGCGGCCGACAGCGTGCAAACGCAGTTGTTCCCCATTGATTACCTGCATTTCAAGCGTCGCGGTGGCTCTGAAACGCGAGTCAGTTCTGGTCAGGTCAGCAGCGCTCGCGGTAGCAACAGCGGAACCGCCACCAGAACCAGTGATAACAACACGGGCAGTGAAACAAGAAACCTGGTCGGCACCACCATCTCCACCGAGACGGAATCTGATTTCTGGGAGGATATTCGTCAGACGTTGACCATGATTGTTGGCAATGAAGGTCAGGTGGTGGTTAACGCCGGCGCTGGCCTCGTGATGGTGCGGGCGTCTTCTGCAGACTTGCGAATGGCGGAAGACTACCTTCGACGTACCGAACTGATTATGCAGCGCCAAGTCGTTCTGGAGGCGAAAATACTGGAAGTTACGCTGAATGAGGGCTATCAGCAGGGTATCAATTGGGCGGACCTGCAAACCAACTCCGCCGGCGCAAACGTGCTGGCCCAAGAGTTAACGGGCCAAGCCATTCGCGCCGGAGATATCGGTGGGTTGTTCTCCGCTACCATCACCGAAGGCAATTTTGCGGCAGTGATTCAGTTGCTTGGTCAACAGGGCAATGTACAGATTCTGTCCAGCCCCAGAATTTCCACCATTAACAACCAGAAAGCCGTCATTAAGGTTGGTACTGATGAGTTCTTTGTCACTGACATTGATTTCGATGATAACAACTCGGCGGTGACGGCTACAGACAGAACCTCTACTTCAGTGGAGCTGACTCCGTTCTTCTCCGGTATTTCTTTGGATGTTACTCCCCAGATTTCGGACAGCGGTGCTATAACACTGCATGTGCACCCGTCGGTCAGTGAAGTGAACGATCAGGCAAAAGTCATTACCATTGGCGAGCGGGATGTCACCTTGCCGCTGGCGCGGAGTACCGTGCGCGAGACTGACAGTGTGATTCGAGCAGAGAGCGGCCAGATCGTGGTTATAGGTGGCTTGATTCAGGATTCCAGTGAAGATACCACCTCTGCGGTGCCTTTCTTCAGCGACATTCCATTGCTGGGGGAGCTGTTTAAGCAGCGGAATTTCGAGTCTCGCAAGAGTGAGTTGGTAATTTTAATACGGCCGATGGTGGCCAACGCCGGGCAGATGCAGGCTGATGTCCGGGCCAGCCGTGAACGCATGAATGTGCTGAGGGACCTGTTGAATTCTTCAGACTCCGTTAAACCTCAGGCTGAGACTGCTCCCCGCTGATGTACGAAAGCCATTTTGGACTGCAGGAAGCACCGTTCGCATTGACGCCCAACACTCGGTACTTTTTACGGGCGCCCAGTCATGCTGATGCGCTGGAGTTACTTCTGGTGGCTTTGCAACAGCGGGAGGGGTTTATCAAAGTGACCGGCGAGGTCGGTACCGGCAAGACCCTGCTGTGCCGGTTGCTGCTCAATGAACTCGACAAAAGTGCCTGCACCGCCTACATCCCCAATCCTCACTTGCCGCCAGACATGCTTTACGAGGCGGTTGCCGAGGAATTGGGCGTAGACGTTACCCGGTGCGACAACGTGCACCAGATTCTCAAGGCGCTTAATCAGCGGCTGATTGCCCTGGCGATGGAGCACACTCCGGCGGTACTGGTGATCGATGAAGCCCAGGCCATGCCGGAAGAAACCATCGAAGCGTTGCGCTTGTTGACCAACCTTGAAACAGAAAGCACCCGACTGCTTCAGATCGTGTTGTTTGGTCAGCCTGAGCTGGATGCGGTGCTTGCCAAAGACAGCCTGCGACAGCTGCGCCAGCGCATTACTTTCCAGACCCGGCTGCAGCCGTTGGGTTACGACTCGGTGGGGCAGTACTTGCGGCATCGACTGGCCCAGGCCGGCTATAACGGCGCTGACATCTTTGCGCCAGCGGCATTAAAAGTGATCTGGCGGTCATCGGGCGGCATTCCGCGGCTGGTCAACATACTGGCCCATAAATCCATGCTCGCGGCCTGGGGACGGGGTGATCGGCTGGTCGTCCGGAAACACGTCCTTCAGGCGGTAAAAGATACTGAAAGTGCTCAGCCAGTTTCCTGGTTAAGGAGGTGGGTGTGAGCTTGCTGAATGATGCCCTGCGGGATGCTGAGCAGCGCCAAACCCGGCCCCAGGTGACGGGAACTTACACCGGTCAGCCTGTTGTCCAACAGGCTGACACTTCAAAAACGCCATTGATCATTGGGCTGTTGGCCATCCTGGTGCTGATCGGTGGTGCTGGCACCTGGTGGCTGTTGTCCGATGATGTGGTAGCCCCTGTCGCAGAAACAGCCGGTAGCAGCGCCTTGGTGGTGCCCGAACCCGCAGCGCCAGCCGCCAGCCCGGAACCAACCCCCCTTGAACCCGTTCCCGAACAGCCGGCGGCCGTGGCAGTGCCCGAACCTCAGCCTGAAATGCCGGTGGCAAAAGCTGAATCTGAACCTGAATCCGAGGCGCCAGCTGTCGCAGTGACCGCAAGCTCCGAGGCCGAGCCCACGGAGCCGGCTGCGCCACAACGAACCGTTTTTGCGGAGCCAAAAGAACCGGCGCCCACATTCGCTCCTGAGCAAGTGTCCACCGCGAACCAGGCATCGGCAGAACCGGTAAAGCAGCAACGGGAAACCCGGGAAGCGGTTGACCTGCGCACCAGTCGTGAATTGTCTCGCTTGTTGGCCGCCGGCCAGAACACTGAGGCGGAGCGAGTATTGAGAGCGTTGACCGATCGCCAGACTGCTTCGCGCAGCCGTGAAGTCTTTGCCCGTGAAATGTTGGTGCAGGGTATGGCGGCCCAGGCGCTGGAGTGGTTGCCGGATGTGTTGACCAAAGAACACGTCAACCTGCGGTTGCTCAAGGCTCGGGCGTTGTTGGATCAGGGTGAACTGAACCGCGCGATAGCAACGCTGTCTGCCAGCGTGCCACCGGTCGCCGATCAGGTGGAGTATCGCATCACTCTGGCCACATTGTTGCAGCAGGCGGGTGACGCTGACGAAGCCGCCGGCCACTGGTCTGAACTGATTGCCTTTGACGACAGCAAGGCCGCCTGGTGGCTGGGGCTTGCGATTGCCCTGGAAACCGGCGGTCGCTACCGCAGTGCAGTCCAGGCTTATGCCCAGGCCATGACGATGCCGGGCTTGTCTGCCTCGCTGGCGGATTACGCCCGGGAACGTTTAAACGCATTGCAGGCGGGATCATGACGACGGAACCGAAAAAGAAAGTTCGGCTAGGTGACCTGTTGGTTCAGAATGAGGTCATCACTGAGCAGCAGCTGATGACCGCCTTGCGTGAGCAAAAAAACACCGGTCGCAAATTGGGGCGTACCCTGATTGATCTGGGTTACGTGGATGAAGACAACCTGCTCAATATCCTGTCGCGGCAGTTGCAGGTGCCTTTTGTGCAGTTGCGTCATTACCAGTTCAACAATGAGCTGATTAAAAAGCTGCCAGAAGCCATGGCCCGCCGGTTTCGCGCCATCGTGCTTGCCGAAAAGAGCGGGGAGTTACTGGTCGGCATGGCCGACCCGCTGGACATCTTCGCCTACGACGAACTGGTGCGGGTTCTCAAACAGCCCATTAAGCAAGCAGTAGTGCGGGAAAGCGAACTGCTGAATACGCTGGACCTGGTGTATCGACGCACCGATGAAATCGCGTCGCTGGCGGAAGAACTGGAAGACGAGCTGGGCGATGACGCCTTCGACCTGGCCGATCTCTCTGCCGAATCCGAAAGCGCCGATGCGCCGGTGGTCAAGCTGCTGCAAACCCTGTTTGAGGATGCGGTGCAGGCGAGAAGCTCTGATATTCATATCGAGCCGGATGAATCTGTGGTGCGCATTCGCCAGCGAGTGGACGGCGTACTGCAAGAACAGGTGATGAAAGAAAAGCGAGTGAACGCCGCGCTGGTGCTTCGTTTGAAGCTGATGGCCGGGCTCAACATTTCCGAAAAGCGCCTGCCCCAGGATGGTCGTTTCAATGTGCGGGTAAAAGGTCGCAGCATTGATGTGCGGGTGTCGACCATGCCGGTTCAGTATGGTGAATCGGTGGTCATGCGTTTGCTGGATCAAAGCCAGGGCACGCTCGATCTCGAAGGCGCCGGGATGCCGCCGCATCTGCTGGAACGCTTCCGCAAGCTGATCAAAAAGCCCCATGGCATGATCCTGGTCACCGGCCCCACCGGTAGTGGTAAAACCACCACCCTTTACGGCGCGCTGACTGAACTGAACCAGCCGGAAGTGAAAATTATCACCGCTGAAGATCCGGTGGAATACCGCTTGCCGCGCATCACTCAGGTGCAGGTAAACCCGAAAATAGGCCTGGAGTTCGCGACCGTGCTCCGGTCGGCCCTGCGCCAAGACCCAGACATCATTCTGGTGGGTGAGATGCGCGATCACCTGACGGCAGAAATCGGCTTGCGAGCGGCGATGACCGGGCACTTGGTACTCTCGACTTTGCACACCAACGACTCCATCAGCAGTGCCATGCGCCTGATCGACATGGGTGCCGAGCCTTTCCTGGTGGCCAGTTCGTTGCTTGGCGTCGTCGCCCAGCGCCTGGTGCGCCGGGTCTGTGACAACTGCAAGGAAACCTATCAACCCACCGAGCAGGAACTGGTATGGCTGCGCTCATTTGATCTTGACCCGCTCGATATCGAAGCCGGTTTTGTACACGGCCGTGGCTGCTATCAATGCAGCAACACCGGTTACAAGGGCCGGGTGGGCGTGTACGAATTGCTGGAAATGAACGAGGACATGCTGGACGCTCTGCGACGGAAAGACGTGTCTGATTTCACCCGGTCAGCTCGCCGCAGCCCGCTGTTCCGACCCTTGGGCCAGTGTGCGATGGATCTGGCACTGCAAGGTATTACCTCTCTGCAGGAAGTGTCGCGGGTTGCCGCCACCTCCGATACTGACGTATCGCTGGACGATGATGACCTGGCTGGTGACAGCGCTATAGGGGTAGATGACTGATGCAGTTCAGTTACCGGGGTAAAGACAACCGAGGCATCGCCCAGCAGGGCTCGCTGAATGCGGCCAATGCAGACGCCGCCGCCAGTGAGTTGGTGCGCCGCGGCATTACCCCGCTGACCATCGAAGAGCATGAACAAAAGCCATCCGGCCTGGATAAGCTCAACAATCTGGCTATTTTCCGAAAAAAAGTCTCTGTGGACGAGCTGATCGTCTTCTGCCGCCAGATGTATGCTTTGACCAAAGCGGGCATCCCGCTGATCCGAACCATGCGCGGCCTGGCGGAAACCTCCCGGTCGCCGGTATTGGCGGAAGTACTGGAAGACATCACTAATCGGCTGGAAGGCGGCAATACCATGGCAACGGCCATGCAGGCGCACCCGAAGGTGTTCTCCGAGCTGTTCATTGCCATGATTCACGTGGGTGAGAACACCGGCATGTTGGATGTTTCCTTCAAGCGCCTGTCCGAAATTCTGGAGCTGGAAAGAGACACCAAGCGCCGGGTAAAACAGGCCCTGCGCTACCCGACGTTTGTGGTCATCGCGCTGCTGGCAGCCTTGATGGTGGTGAACTTTCTGGTGATCCCCCGGTTTGCCTCGGTGTTCAGTCGCATGGGGGCTGACCTGCCGTTTCTGACTCAGGTATTGGTAGGCACCTCCAACTTCTTGCTGGGGTACTGGTACATAGTGTTGTTTGTCGTCGTGGCTATTGGACTGGTGTTGCGGCAGTGGAAAAAGACCGAAAACGGTCGGGAAATCTGGGATCGTTACAAGCTGAAAACGCCCATCATCGGCCCGTTGCTGGAGCTGATCATGCTGAGCCGGTTTGCCCGTAACTTTGCCACCATGCTGACGGCCGGTATGCCGGTAACGCATGCGCTGACGGTCGTGGCAGACGCCACCGACAACGCCTGGATTGCCCGCCACATCAAGGACATGCGCTACGGCATAGAGCGCGGCGAAAGCCTGCTGCGTACTGCCCGGAACAGCAAGATGTTCACCCCGCTGATCCTGCAGATGATTGCCGTGGGGGAAGAAACCGGCTCGGTCGACGACATGCTTAACAATGTTGCCGATTTTTACGATGAAGACGTGGATTACGGCCTGAAGCGACTGGCGGAATCCATCGAGCCAATATTGATTGTGGCCATGGGCGTTCTGGTGCTGATACTGGCGCTCGGCGTGTTCCTGCCAATTTGGGATCTCGGCGCAGCGGCCATGGGACGGGGTTAGTGCGGGAGCGGGCCTGGTCTTCGGCTAAAGGCCTGTTAAACGGCAGACGAGTGCGGTTGTTCATTGCCCTTGTCGTGCTTTTTACCCTCTGGTGGGTGCTGATGGGAAAGCTGGAAACCGAGCTCCAGCGCGCGGAACAGCAAAGCGTCAATATGGTGCTGAGCCAACTCAGGTCGGCCCTGGTGGTAAAAGGCGCTGAATCCATGTTGAGCCGGGAACAAAGCCTGGAACAGCTGGTCGGAGACAACCCGTTTGAGTGGCTGGACCACCAATGGCCGATGTATCGGGGCCAGTGCGACCAAGGCAACCCAAAACGCGGGCACTGGTGCTTTGCACCCAGGCTACAAAAAGAAACAGGCGGAGACGGTAAAGGTTGGTTAATTTATAACCCAAAGCAGCCGATAACCATTGATGGCAAGCTTGCAGAACCCGATCAGCCGTTAGCCTGGACAGTCATAACCGAATTTGCAGACCGCAACAGGAACAACCTGCGGGAGCATGATGAACGGCTAACCGGCCTGAAACTGGCACCGGTACCGTTAGCAGACACCACCGTGAACCGGCAGGAGGCCGGGCGATGATCTATAACCGGCAAGAGGCTAATGAATGATGCAGTACAACGGCAAGCAAAAACAAAAGGGGTTCACCCTGATTGAGCTGGTGGTGGTGATTGCCATCCTGGGTATTCTGGCCGCCTTCGCGCTGCCGCGGTTTGCGCAGCTTTCGGAGCAGGCGCATGAATCCAGTATCAAGGGCTCTTCGGGTGCTTTGAGTGCAGGTGTGGCCTTGGTTAGGGCTCAGTGGACCGTGAATGGCCTGACCACATCGGTGGCCGCGGTCGATGGTTTCGGCGATGACGACGTCGCGGCTACAAATGATGGCTGGCCTGATCCCGACGCCAGTGGTGGGTGTGCAGCGCTTTGGACCCGATTGCTTCAATCTAACGCGCCTCGTGTGGCTATTGCCGGCGCTGTCGATGACACAACTGAATATCAGGCGACAGCTCCGTCAGCCGGTGTTTGTAATTATGAGTATTTACCAGATGGTGAGGGCAGTTTTATTGAGTACGATTCCGATACCGGTGAAGTGGTCACTGTAATTAACCAAGACTAAATCTTTATTCCAGGAGAAGTAGCTATGACGATGCAAAATTTTACACCGAAGCGTGAAAAAGGTTTCACCCTGATCGAACTGGTTATGGTGATTGTTATTCTGGGTATTCTGGCGGCGTTCGCGTTGCCGCGATTTGCGGATTTAAGTGGAGATGCTGAACTAGCATCAATCGAGGGCGCTCGCGGTAGCGTGCAGTCGGCTATGGGCATTGTCCGCTCCACTGCGCTGGCAAGAAGTGAAACAGGGCCTACTGGATCGATAACGCTCGAAGGACAACCGATTGCTTTAGTGAATGGCTATCTCGCAGCTAGCTCATTGGAAACGGCCGCTCAATTGGGCGATTTCGAAATTGGTACGGGCGGTGCTTTTGTTGCTACAGAAGGAACGGAAGGCAAGCCATGCTTTAACTTTACTGAATCTACTGGAGAGAACGTTCCTTCAGCTGTGAGTGCGATTGGTGAACTTAATGCCGCTGCTGACGCCTGTACCGTAACGCCTTAAAAGTCTTAACGTCAGGTTCTGGCAGCATTAGGGCGTTAAATTAAGAGTGAGCTCGCTTCTACGATTGAAAGTTAGGGGTGGATATGGCCAAACAGTTTGCCGCTAAAGCCTCTGGGTTTACTTTGGTCGAGTTGGTTATGGTCATCATCCTGATCGGGGTGCTGTCTGCCTTAGGAGTTGGGCTTTTCAGTAGAAGTTCCGCCTTCTCACCCATACTAGCCACCCAACAACTTGCCTCCGCCACGCTGCTTGCTCAACAAGCAGCGCTGGCGGGCAACCCTTCTAATTCTGTTGTGATCCGCCAGACCCCGAACGCCTTTGAGTTCGAGGCGGCGGGTTCCCTATTTTCAATCCGCCGAGAGGGCGCCAGCCTGGCGTATCAGGTAGCCAATCAGTCAGGGCCTACTTCGATCCCTAACGGTGGGCTTTCCATTAACTTTGATTCCATGGGCCGTTTGGCGGTGCCATTTAATGGTCAAAGTCTCCAATTTCAGATGTCCGGGGATAGTGATTTCACTCTGTGCCTGAGTTCCCTTGGTGCCGTGTATCAGGGGCCTTGTTCATGACGTTTCGCCGGCCAGCAAGGGTGAGTCAGCAGGGTGCCACTCTGGTAGAACTGGTGATGACCATTGTCATTATCAGCATCGCCATCGCCGGCGTGGTCGGCGCATTTGCCTTGATCATCGGCCGTAGCGCTGAGCCGTTAAATCAGACTCGTGCAGTGGCATTGTCGCAACTCTACATGGACGAAATCCTCTCCAAATCCTTTGCCCATGGTTCACCCGTGGGCGGCGGAGCGGTGGATGCCGATGACGCGGATTGCAGCAATCCTGGCCCGGATGGCGAAACACGGCGCACATTCAACGATGTGGATGATTATCACAACCCGACTAACGCGCCGCCCGAGAATAGCGAGCAAGAATCGTTACCGGGCTACAACAATTTTCAGGTGTCGATCTCTGTGGCTTGTGCCGGCACCGAAGTGGGCCTGAGCAATCATGAAGCCAAACGCATCGATATCACCGTTACCGATCCCTCCGGGAACACCTACCTGTTCAGCGCCTACCGGGGGAATTTCTGATGCGCCGGCAACAGGGATTCACCCTGGTCGAGCTGGTGATGGTCATTGTACTGTTGAGCATTATCGCTACCATCTCGGTGCAGTTTGTCGCCTTGTCCACTCGTGGTGCGCTGGACGTTAGCGAACGGCAACAGCGTGCGCTGCAAGGCGTTGTGATCAGCGAGCAAATAACCCGGGAGGTGCGGGAGGCGTTTCCTTTGTCAGTACGTGAGAACGGCGAATGCCTGGAGTGGCTGCCGCTGATCGCTGGAACCAGCTACGAATCACTGACAACAGGCCCGAATTTTAACGAAGTGAGTATTGCCCCCTTTGGCCGACCCATTCTAGCGGGAGCGAAACTGGTGGTGTATGGCTATGGCTCGGCTCAGTCTGATCTTTTTGGCACTTCCGACCCCGGGCCGGTGTCAACGGCGATCAATGCGGTTGCTGATAGCGATGCGACCGTTCAGTTATCTGCCGGCCATCGGTTTCGTGAACGCTCACCGGTAAAGCGTCTTTACGTCATTGGTACCCCGGTTAGTATCTGCCAAATCGGGAATTGGCTTTATCGATTCAGCGGGTATTCACCAAATTTAACTCAGTCTTCTGCATCGTCCCTGAGTGGGTCTGCTGGAACCCGTGAAGTGATGAGTGCCAATCTGGTGGGTGGTTCGTTCGATCTGAAAGTCACGCCACCATCACTTCTACGTGCGGCAGTTGTTAATTTTGAATTTGAACTGGCAGATCGGGATGCTAACGAAACAACCCGGGTAAACCAGGAGGTGCAAATTCGCAATGTACCCTGAACTGTCTTTTAAAAAACAAGCTGGTGCTGGCCTACCAGTAGCGATTTTCGTGATCACCGTTTTGGCCTTGCTGGTAATAGGCATGGCCCAGCTTCAGGAGAGCTCGGCAAACAGTGTCAGTCTTCAGATTCAATCACAGCGGGCTTTTCTAGCCGCGGAAAGTGGTGCGCAGCTCGGCGTTGGCAGGGCGCTTCAACCGATTAGTGGCCCCCAGTGTTTCTCTGGTACTTTTTCTTTCACAGTAGACGGATTGAAAGAGTGCACCGCGATAGTGAGTTGCCTAACAAACGCACCGGGTCAGGGGGTTGTCATTCGCAGCGAGGGCCGATGCGGTATTTCGACGCCCAGTGAAGGGAAAAGAACGGTTGAGGTCAGGCTACTTTGAGCTTCCGATCACGTCAGAAAGAGAGTTCAGTGATGCGCGGAATGATGCTGTTGATGAGTCTTGCTCTTTTTGCAGCTCACGGGTTGGCTCAGGAGGTGGTCGAGATCAATGAGCCAGGCCCAGACCAGTTTACGGTTCCAGATAATGTCAGGAATATCACTGTCGAGGTCTGGGGCGGAGGCGGCGGAGGCGGCTCTGTGTCCCGTGGTCTCTTCGGAGGCGCGGTTGAAGCGGGTGGCGGAGGCGGTGGCGCCTACTCATCCCGATCATTTCAGGTGACGGCTGGCCAGACTTTTGACCTCAGGATTGGTGCCGGCGGCGTAGGCAATAACGCTGGTGCCGCCACTTGGTTTGATAGTCCGTCAGTATTGCTCGCTCAGGGTGGTGCCGGAGTTAGCCAAAACAACACCACGGGTGGGATCGCTGGCAGTGCGGCTGGCAGCGTTGGTGATGTGACATTCAGTGGTGGGCGTGGCGCGAATGCATCCGCAAGTGGCGGTGGTGGTGGCGGAGGTTCTGCAGGCATTGGATCTCCGGGGAATAACGGCTCGGGAAGCAGCGGCGGAAGTGCCGTCACCGGAGGCGGTGCTGGTGGAAATGGTGGTTCAAACTCTTCAGGCGCACAGGGAGCTTCGCCCGGCGGAGGTGGCGGTGGCGCTGACTGTGGTTTTGTTTCTTTTTGTTTCAATGCGAGTGGCGGCTCTGGCGCGCCAGGTAAGGTTCGTATCACTTACATTGTGGATGAACCTGACCAGTGTTTTGCTGATGACTTTACAGATTCGGCGCTTAATCCCGACGACTGGGTAACGGCAGTATCCTCGGGAAATTTCATCCCGAGTATCGTAGGCGGTCGGCTTCGCATGACGGAGGCTGTTGGCAATCAGTCAACGGCAGCCACGCTGCAGCGAGAAATTCCCGGAGCTGAAAATCTTGTGGTTCTGGAGTTTGATTATTATGCGTATGGGGGTAACGGCGCTGATGGCATCGCAGTGGTGCTCTCAGATGCGGCCATTACGCCACAACCTGGCAGTTTTGGTGGGTCGCTTGGTTATGCCCAGCGAAATAATGGAGATGCCGGGTTTGCTGGTGGTTGGCTGGGGATTGGCATCGATGAATTTGGAAACTTTTCTGCTGAAGCTGACGGTCGGCAGGGAGGAGTTGGTCAGATCACCGATTCGGTCTCAATCCGAGGGTCTGGCTCGGGTGCAGATGGATATCGATATTTGGCAGGTACGGGAACACTAAGCCCGGGTATCGATTCGACCGGGCCGAATAATCCGCACCGGTATCGAATAACTGTGGATTCCAGGCTGCCTGGCCAGGCCATTGTGGCTGTTGAGCGAAATACCGGCAGTGGGTTTGAAGAATTAATTGCGCCGTTCGATGTTCTGAGTGCAGCCGGGCAAGCGGCGGTGCCGGAAAACTTCCTGTTATCGCTTACGGGGTCCACGGGTGACTCGAGCAATATCCACGAGCTGGATGAGTTGCAGTTGTGCGCGCTGAAGCTCAATCCTGTCGGGGTACAAGTTGATCACTTCGAAATTGATCATGACGGTGTGGCATTAACCTGCCAGCCTGAAACGGTCACGATTCGGGCATGTGCTGACGCTGACTGCAACCAGCTGTTCTCCGATCCGGTCACTGCAACGCTGGCCCCGGAGGATGGTTGGGTTGGTGGTAACGTCGTCAGCATTACTGGTGGTGCTGGAACGGTGGCACTGCAGAAAACAGTCGCTGGCCCGGTCACTCTCAACGTCGTCGGTTCTCAGCCCTCCACACGGCCTCAGTCGCAAACGCTTTGCCGAATCGGCAATGGTCCGCTTGCGCCCGGTAACTGTACCTTAAGTTTCGTTGATTCAGGGTTGGCGTTCGAGGTGCCGGATCTCAAATCCCATCGGCCTTCAGGGCCCGTCCAAATTCGCGCGGTTCGCCGTGATGATGAGACTCAGGCCTGTGTACCTGCGTTCGAAAATGTCAGCAAAAAGGTAGAGTTTTGGTCGACCTATGTATCGCCAGGCGACGCTGACAGGCCCGCCAGCAGGTTGCTTGAAATTGATGAGATTGCCATTGGTAACGGCGCAGCCTCATCGACCGAAGTGGACCTGAATTTTGGCGCGGGCGGTATGGCGGAAATTGACGTCGTTTATCCGGATGCTGGTCAGATGCAGCTCAATGCTCTATACAGCGGCAGCGAGGCAACCGGGGATGCGGGGCTGATCATGCCCGGCGCGGATAGCTTTGTGAGCGTACCCGCAGGCTTTTGTGTTTCGGCGGACTCATCCTGTCCCCAAGGCGATGATACCTGCCCGCTGTTTCGCAGGGCCGGGGAATCTTTTGACCTGACTATCACGGCCGCCGGCTGGCAGAGTGACGCAGACGTGGATTTCTGCGTTGGAAATCCGGTAACCCCAAACTTCGAACTGTCCGGCATTCCCTTGCTGGCGGAATTAGTGGCCCCTGCCGATGGAGAGGCCGGAACGATTGCCCCCGGTAGTTACGATCATGTCAGATCCGTAGACGCTGAAACCACGGTGCCTGTGAACCACTCCGAAGTGGGTGTATTCCGCTTTCTCACAAACCCGGTGCCCGGCGCTTACTTGGGGCGGGATTTACCGCCGGGTCGCAGTGTGTCTATAGGGCGGTTTTACCCGGACCGTTTCAGGGTCATGGTGGACCCAGGCGCCTTTGAAGCGGAGTGCGGGGTTGGTCAGTTCACCTACTCCGGTCAGCCGTTCGGTTGGTTGATGACTCCCACGGCATTGCTGGAGCCTTTGTCTGTGCAGGGAGTCAGGACTCGAAACTACACATCAGATGGCTTCAGGCGTTTGTCCGTGGCAGGTGTTTCTACCCTGGCACCGGATCAGGATGCCGCCGCGACCGATATTAATGGCGACCTTTTGGCCTTTTCTGTCACACAGGAGGCGGCGACACTCACCGTGCAAGAGCCCGGGCTTATGTTGTTTTCGTTCAACCTGAACGATCAATTCGAGTATACGAAGAGTTCGGTAACACGGGTTGAGCCATTTAAGCCGGAGTTAGTGTTTGTCATTAATTCGGTTCAGGATGACGACGGTGTTCAGGCAGAAGCGGCTCCCTATGAGTTTGAACCGAAGGCCTCTTTTGAGATCCGCTACGGCCGGCTGATCATGGAAAATGTTTACGGTCCGGAAACCGTAGAGGCATTGTTCATGCCTTTCCGGGTCGAGTCTTTTGATGGTGGGCGCTTCGTTACCCATGTGGCGGACAGCTGCACTGGCTGGACAGCCGCAGATATCGATACGACGGGAACGCATCATGTGCTCGTGTCGGATTCCGGGACTTTCGACGGGGGCACCGCTGGGCCATTGCGTCTTGAGCCTGTTGGCACCCAGGGCACCGATTTGTTGACCTGGGATGTACCGAAGTGGCTGGAAGATGATTGGGGCAATGAGGGGGCTCTGCGAGCCCCCTCAGCAACCGCCACCTTCGGCGTCTACCGAGGCAACGACCGCATCATCTACTGGCGAGAAGTTCTCGCCAACTGATCCGCTTTGGACGGGGCGAGGTCAATCCTCATCCCCCTCCGGGTGATCCAGTCCCAGCTCGTTGATCTTGCGGGTCAGGGTATTGCGGCCCCAGCCCAATAGAACAGAAGCATCCCGCCGGCGGCCGCCGGTGTGTTTCAGGGATGTTTCGATCATGATCTTCTCGAACTCCGGTATGGCAGTGTCGAGAATGCCTTTTTTGCCTCGTTTCAGCTCTTGCTCCGCCCAGTTTTTCAGGCCTTCCTGCCAGGTGTGGCCGATGCCGGTGTTTTCGGCTTCGGCCTGGTGCAGCAATTCGGGTGGCAGGTCGTCCACGTGGATTTCGCGGCCGCTGGCCATGACGGTCAGCCAGCGGCAGGTGTTCTCAAGCTGGCGGACGTTGCCGGGCCAGGGCAGGGTGGTCAGATATTCTTCCGCATCCGGGCGCAACAGTTTGGGCTCAACCGTGAGTTCTTTAGCGGCCCGTTTCAGGAAGTGCTGCATAAGCCGGGGGATGTCTTCCCGGCGTTCGGCCAGCTTGGGTAGGTGTACCCGGATGACGTTCAGGCGGTGGAACAAGTCTTCCCGAAAGCTACCGGCCTGCACCAGTTTTTCCAGGTCCTGATGCGTGGCGGCGATGATGCGCACGTCCACTTTGATGGGGGTGGTGCCACCAACCCGGTAAAATTCGCCATCTGCCAATACCCGCAGCAATCGGGTCTGGGTGTCTGCCGGCATGTCACCGATTTCGTCCAGAAACAGGGTGCCGCCGTTGGCCTGCTCAAAACGCCCCTGGCGGGCCGCGCCTGCGCCGGTAAATGAGCCTTTCTCGTGGCCGAACAGTTCGGATTCAATCAGATCCTTCGGAATCGCGGCCATGTTCAGGGCAATGAACGGATTGCGCGCTCGGGGGCTGTGATTGTGCAGTGCCTGGGCAACCAGTTCTTTACCGGTGCCGCTTTCGCCGTTGATCAATACCGTGATGTTGGAGTGCGACAACCGGCCAATGGCTCGAAAGACTTCCTGCATGGCCGGTGCTTCACCGATGATTTCGGTGTTGCGCTGAGTGTTGTCTGGTTGCGGCTCGCTGGCGGCCCGTTTCTCGTAGCTGTGAGCGACCGCGCGTTTGACCAGAGCGACCGCGTCGTCAACGTCAAATGGCTTGGGCAGGTACTCAAAGGCGCCGGTTTGATAACTGGTAACCGCGCTTTCCAGATCGGAGTGGGCTGTCATAATGATGACCGGCACATCCGGATGCTTCTCGACAATTTGGGCCAGCAGCGTGATGCCGTCCACGCCCGGCATGCGGATGTCGCTGACGATGGCATCCGGCTGCTCGTGTTCAAGTCGCATCATGATGCTTTCGCCGCTCTCGAACACTCGCGGCTCCATGCCCGCCTGATTCAAGGCGCGTTCGAGCACCCAGCGAATGCTTTTATCATCGTCAATTATCCAGACGTTTGCCGGTTGGGTCATTTGCTGTCCTCCAGAGGCAGGAAGATGATGAAATCGGTTCTTCCTGGCTCGCTCTCACATTCAACCAGCCCGCGGTGCTGGCCGATGATGCTTTGGGTAATGGAAAGGCCAAGGCCGGTGCCAGAGGCACGGCCACTGATCATGGGGTAAAAAACATTCTGCAAGAGATCGGCGGGTATGCCGGGACCGTTGTCGATGATGTCGGCCCTGCAAACCAGGCGGTGGCGGCGGTGCCCGATGGTAAATTGGCGTAGCGCCCGGGTGCGAAAGGTTATGGTCGGCGGCTCCTCGGAGCTGTGGGAACCTTCGTTTTCAAAAGCGGCTTCCATGGCGTTGCGGGCAATGTTCAAAAACGCCTGAATCAGCTGTTCTTTGTCACCCGGGAATTCTGGAATACTGGGGTCGTAGTCTCTACGCAACCGCACCCGACCTTTGCTTTCTGCTTCTACCAGGGTGCGTACCCGTTCCAGTATTTCGTGAATATTGGTGATGGCAATCTTCGGTGCCTTGTTTGGCCCGAGCATGCGGTCGACCAGGCTGCGAAGGCGATCGGCTTCATCGATGATCACCCGGGTGTACTCGCGTTGATCTTCAGTATTCAGTTCCCGGTCTAACAATTGGGCCGCGCCGCGAATGCCCCCGAGCGGATTCTTGATTTCATGGGCCATGCCGCGCACCAGGATGCGGGTGGTCTCTTGTTGGGAGATGATGTCTTCTTCACGACTGATGCGAATGAGCCGGTCTCTGGGCTGGATCTCGATAAGCAGTTCAGTGGGGTCCATGCTGATAGGCGTCACCGAATAATCGACGGTCAGCCGCGACCCGCTTAACAACCCGAATTCTGCTTCTCGACGGGTGTAGGATTGTCCATTGCCGGCGGCAGCGTGGAGGGTCTTCAGGGCGTCTTCAGAGTCGATCAGCACGTCGTTTAATGGCATGCCCTGGCTGCGGGTCATGCTGGTTTCAAACAGGCTTTCCGCCGCCGGATTTAGGTAACGGATTTTCAGGTCATCCCCCAGCACCAGTACGGCCGTGGTGAGGCTGTCCAGAATGCTTTTGTAACCGCTTCCCAAACTGGTGGATGGTTGGAACGACATGCTTGGCTTCCGTTTTGAGCTCATGATGGTTACCCCGGTTTTGCAAAAAACGAACCAGTTTTGTGGTTGAACACGAAACGATGGGCAAAGTGCGGGCACAGTGCGCCCTGCGGGGCGATCCGGTGCTGTAGGTTGGTGCAGGAGAGGCGTGTAAGGCTACAGGCAGCCGGGGAGTTGCCCCTTTGCTGCCCAGAGTATGGCTTTATCGTAGTGCATGCGCACTAAAATAGTGCAAATTACTGGTCAGTTGAGGCGTGAAGGGCGGTGAATGGTAAAGGTGACGGGTTGGCCGCTTTTCACCTGTATGCCGTTTTCATCAACGATGTGAACGCCCGCGCTGTGCGTGCCACGGTCAATGTTATTGACCGTGATTGAGCCGGAGGAGCTCTGGCCAACCGGCTGGCCATCCAGGGTCACTTCGTATCGATGACCTCGACGCAATTCCGGGCTGCTGCGCACCTCAAAGGTGACGTCGCCGTTGCCACTGTGAAAGGCCTGATCGTTCTCCGGGTGGGCGAGCGTGAGGCTTTCATAGGCGGCGCCCTGGCGCTCAACATCCTCCAGGAGCTGGTCGGTTTGGCTGACTGCCTCAGGTTTAGGCAGCGTGATGGTTGTCACTGGTTTGACCTCGATGGTTTCACCGCCTTGCATTGGCTCATCAGAGAAGGTCACGTTGCCCTGGGCATCGACATGGCGATACACCTCCCCATGGGCGGCGGCAGACGCCAGCAGTAACATTCCGATTGCAAGAGTACGCGAAGCTTTCATGGCAATAACCTGAGGTAATGGACTGTTTCGATTATCAGCGGCAGGCCCGGGCATTTCAACGGCACCGGGCGATCCGTTGGTTACATATCGTTAAGGGCGCGGGGTGGTGGGCTTGTTTTGCGAATTTGCCCACAAAAAAGCCCCGCACGCGGCGGGGCTTTCTTCTTGCATCACTACGCCCCAATGTGGTGCGTAGTGTCGTCAGGACGAATTAGCAAGAGTAGTACAGCTGGAATTCAATCGGGTGCGTGGTCATGTTGAGTTGCTCAACTTCACCGCGCTTCAGATCGATGTAGCCAGCGATCATGTCTTCAGTGAATACGCCGCCACGGGTCAGGAACTCGTGATCTTCCTGCAGGCAATCCAGAGCTTCAGACAGAGTTGTAGCTACCTGCGGAATCTGCATGGCTTCTTCTTTTGGCAGATCGTACAGGTCTTTGTCCATGGCATCGCCAGGGTGGATCTTGTTCTGGATACCGTCCAGGCCAGCCATCATCAGTGCTGAGAAGGCCAGGTACGGGTTGGCTGCCGGATCAGGGAAGCGTGCTTCGATACGACGCGCCTTCGGGCTGTTCACGTATGGAATACGGATGGAAGCAGAACGGTTGCGGGCAGAGTAAGCCAGCATAACCGGCGCTTCATAGCCCGGGACCAGACGCTTGTAGCTGTTGGTAGCCGGGTTGGTGAAGGCGTTGATGGCTTTGGCGTGCTTGATGATGCCGCCAATGTAGTAAATCGCTTCTTCGCTCAGGCCGGCATAGCTGTCACCTGCGAACAGGTTTTTGCCATCTTTGCTCAAAGACATGTGTACGTGCATGCCGGAGCCGTTGTCACCAACTACGGGCTTGGGCATAAAAGTAGCCGTTTTGCCGTAGGCGTGAGCCACGTTGTGTACGCAGTACTTCAGGATCTGTACTTCATCAGCCTTGCGGGTCAGAGTATTGGCGCCAACGCCGATTTCACACTGGCCAGCGGTGCCTACTTCGTGGTGGTGAACTTCAATTTCCAGACCCATGGATTCCATGGCCGCACACATCGCGCCACGCAGATCGTGCAGGCTGTCTACCGGCGGAACCGGGAAGTAGCCACCTTTAACGCCTGGACGGTGACCAATGTTGTTGCGATCGAAGTCTTCACCAGATACCCAGGCGGCTTCTTCAGAGTGAATGTGGTAAGACGCGCCTTGCATGTCGACATTCCACTTGACGGAATCGAACACGAAGAACTCTGGCTCGGGGCCGAATAAGGCACCGTCAGCAATGCCGGTAGACTTCAGGTACTCTTCAGCACGACGGGCAACAGAGCGTGGGTCACGCTCGTAACCTTGCATGGTAGAAGGCTCTACGATGTTGCAGGTAATGTTGACAGTGGTTTCTTCAGTGAACGGATCCAGTACCGCAGTTTCGTCAGCTGGCATCAGAATCATGTCGGATTCGTTGATGCCCTTCCAGCCGGCGATGGATGAGCCGTCAAACATCTTGCCATCAACAAAGAAGTCTTCGTCTACTTCGCTGGCGGGCAGGGTTACGTGCTGCTCTTTACCGCGGCTGTCGGTGAAGCGCAGGTCAATCCACTTCACTTCGTGTTCTTTGATCAAATCAACTGTCTTGGACATTGTGCATGCTCCGTAGTGATTACATGTGCGTTATGCCGGATCGTTCAATCTTCTTGCGCCCGATCTTTTTTGCAGGTCAGGGCAGCTTAACAGAAGCTGTTGAACCTTACCTTTCAATTACGGCTGCTTACAGCTAAGCAATCGGCTTGCCAGTTTTTTAATTTTGCGCCAGAACAGCGCAATGATGCGCCTTTCGGGCAATTCTGGCGCACGGTGATGGCGTTGCAAACGCGATGCTGCACTTTTTTGATGCACCATGATGGTGCGAGCCTGGCTTTGGTGCTTTATGGTGGTGCAATGTGCGATTGGTTACATATTAGGCACTATTCTTCATATTAACGTCATGGACTTTTCGATATACTGCGCGCCGCTAAATTCTGCAGGATACCCGTTGTGATTGATAAGCTTAGAAACGTTGCCATTATTGCCCACGTAGACCACGGTAAGACCACCCTGGTTGACCAGTTGCTGCGCCAGTCCGGTACCTTGGACCGTAAAGAGCTCGAGAGCGAGCGCGTTATGGATTCCAATGACCAGGAAAAAGAGCGCGGCATCACCATTCTGGCGAAGAACACCGCGCTTAAATGGAAAGACTACGACATCAACATCGTGGACACCCCGGGGCACGCGGATTTTGGTGGCGAAGTTGAGCGAGTCATGAGCATGGTAGACAGCGTGCTGCTGGTGGTTGATTCCATCGACGGCCCGATGCCGCAAACCCGCTTTGTTACCCAGAAAGCCTTCGCAGCCGGCCTGCGCCCGATCGTTGTGGTCAACAAAATTGATCGCCCGGGTGCTCGCCCGGATTGGGTTGTGGATCAGGTGTTCGACCTGTTTGACAACCTGGGTGCCACTGACGAACAGCTGGACTTCCCGATCGTGTTCGCCAGTGCCCTGAATGGCATCGCTGGCATGGATCACGAAGATCTGCAAGATAATATGGATGCCGTGTTCCAGGCCATCGTTGATCACGTGCCCGCGCCAGACGTGGATCCGGATGGCCCGTTCCAGATGCAGATTTCCCAGCTGGACTACAACAGCTTTCTGGGTGTTATCGGTATCGGCCGCATCGCGCGCGGTAAAGTGAAAACCAACACCCCGGTGGCCGCTATTGGCGCCGATGGTAAAAAGCGCAATGGTCGTATCCTCAAGATCATGGGCCACTCAGGCCTGCAGCGTGTTGAAGTTGAGCAAGCCCAGGCTGGCGACATCGTGTGCATCAGTGGTCTGGATCAGCTCTTTATCTCCGACACACTGTGTGATCCGAGCAACGTAGAAGCACTGCCGCCACTTACAGTGGATGAGCCGACCGTTTCCATGACCTTCCAGGTCAACGATTCGCCGTTCGCAGGTAAAGAAGGCAAGTACGTCACCAGCCGCAACATCAAAGAGCGCCTGGAAAAAGAACTGCTGCACAACGTGGCACTGCGCGTTGAAGAAGGCGAATCGGCTGACAAATTCAAGGTCTCTGGCCGTGGCGAGCTGCACCTGTCGGTGCTGATCGAGAACATGCGTCGCGAGAACTTCGAGCTGGCCGTAGGCCGCCCGGTTGTGGTGATCAAAGAAGTCGACGGTGTTAAGCAAGAGCCGTACGAAAACGTGATCGTCGACATCGAAGAGCAACACCAGGGCCCGATCATGGAACAGATGGGTCTGCGTCGCGGCGACATGACCAACATGATCCCCGATGGCAAAGGTCGTATGCGCCTGGAATACACCATTCCTGCCCGTGGCCTGATCGGTTTCCGGAACACCTTCCTGACCATGACCTCAGGTACCGGTATCCTGACCTCCACCTTCAGCCACTACGGCCCGATCAAGCTGGGTGATGTCACCAGCCGCCAGAACGGCGTGATCGTGTCTATGGCGACCGGCACAGCACTGACCTATTCGCTGGAAACCCTGCAGAGCCGTGGCAAGCTGTTCCTGGATCCTGGCCAGGACATTTATGAAGGCCAGTTGTGTGGTATCCACAGTCGCGATAACGACCTGGTGGTTAACCCGACCAAGGGTAAGAAGCTGGACAACATGCGTGCCTCGGGCAAAGACGAAGTGATCGCTCTGGTACCGCCTATCAAGTTCACCCTTGAGCAAGCGCTGGAGTTTATTGACGACGACGAGCTGGTAGAAGTGACGCCCAAGTCGATCCGTCTGCGCAAGAAGCTGCTGACCGAGAACGAGCGTAAGCGCGCTGGTAAGAAGTAAAAACGGTTTAGCCCCGGACAACACGGCCCTGTGTTGTCCGGGGTCAGCATCGGTCATTAGTCTGATTTTGCAATAATCCTCAAGCTCTTCCGTGATTCTCCCCGTTAATCTCAGCTAGACTACCGTTACCCCTGAAACGGAGTTCGTTATGCTGACGCTCTACCCTGAAATCCAGCCTTACGCACGTCACCACCTAGCCGTGGATGAACCTCATGAGCTGTACCTGGAAGAATCCGGCAACCCGGAGGGCATCCCTGTGTTGGTGGTGCATGGCGGTCCTGGGGGTGGCTGTGAGGACTACCATCGTCGTTTTTTTGATGCCGAGCGTTTCCGGATCATTCTGATGGACCAAAGAGGGGCAGGGCGCTCAACGCCGCTGGCGGAGCTGGAGGGGAACAGTACCGATAAGCTCGTGCAGGATATGGAAACCGTTCGTCAGTTTCTTGGTGTTGACCGCTGGCTACTGTTTGGCGGCAGCTGGGGCTCCACGCTCAGCCTGGTTTATGCCCAGTGCCATCCCGGTCAGGTGTTGGGGTTGGTTTTGCGGGGTATTTTCCTTTGCCGGCCCCGAGACATCCAGTGGTTCTATCAGGAGGGGGCCAGCCGAGTGTTCCCCGATTACTGGCAGGACTTTCTGGCGCCGATACCAGAGCCGGAGCGTGGCGATATGGTGTCGGCCTATTACCGTCGGCTGACCAGCGCGAACGAGCTGGAACAGATTCAGGCGGCCAAGGCCTGGTCAATCTGGGAAGGCCGCTGCGCTACCTTGCATCCCAATCCCAAGGTGGTTGAGCATTTTGGCCACCCGCACGTGGCCATTGCCCTGGCCCGTATTGAATGCCATTACTTTATGAATCAGGCCTTTCTCGAGCCCGATCAGATCATCCGTGATGCCAAAGCGCTCGCCGGCATTCCAGGCATTATCGTTCACGGCCGGTACGACATGGTGTGCCCGCTCGACAACGCCCTGGCGTTGAGTCATGCCTGGCCAGAAGCGGACCTTCGGATTATTCGGGAGGCCGGGCATTCGGCCTCTGAACCCGCTATTGTTGATGCACTCATGCACGCAGTTGAAGAGGTCATTTCTAACGCAAATCCCACTGCTGGGTGATTAAGTGCCGGTTTCTTGATGTGAGGGGTTGCGGCCCGTGATGGGCGCCGATACACTCTTGCTCGATTTTAATAATAACCCTCGAAGATGTTTATCAAGGGATTGAATGAAAGGACTTATCCAGCGCGTCTCGGAAGCCAGCGTAACGGTCAATGGCCGGCAAATTGCCAACATTGGCCCAGGACTTCTGTTGTTGCTTGGTGTTGAAAAGGACGATTCTGTCAGTGAGGCAAAGGAACTGTGCCGAAAAATTCTCTCCTACCGGGTATTCCCCGACGAGCAAGGCCGGATGAACGTAAGCGTTCAGGACTCCGGTGGCTCGATTCTTATTGTTCCACAGTTCACCCTTGCTGCAGACACTCGTTCTGGCACGCGCCCGGGATTTTCCTTGGCCGCTGCACCAGAGCAGGCGAATGCGCTCTATCGCGAGTTTGTCACCGAGGCTAGCGTTCGGTTAGGTGCTGAGCGTGTGGGTGAGGGGGAGTTTGGTGCTGACATGAAGGTGGCACTGGTTAATGACGGCCCGGTCACGTTTTTGTTGGAGACGCGCAAGAAAAACGGAGAAAACATTAACGCACCGAAATGATGCTGCTGCCGCATGACTGCGCCGTCGTGGTGCCTTATTGGTGTGCTCGGGTTTGGAAGTCGATTGATTAATAAGCTTGCGGTTTTGCCAAGCAATTGTTTTTAATGAAAAATAGAGTTGGTGGCCTCGAATTTGATTGGTTCGGTCCTGAAGCTTTTAGCGATTTGTGGCATAAGCACTTGCTTTTCAGATGCTAAAAAGGCTAAAAATTGCGCATTAAAAATTTGCAAAAACGGATTCAGTGTATTAAAAAAGGACCATGATTGCGCGCTTTAAGAAAGGCGCGTAAGTGTTTGAGATTTAAGGTTCGGTAATTTTGCTGGGCCAAATAAAAAGAAAAAACGTCGTTACCCGCATGATATGAAAGGGAAGCGATCAGGAGTCCGGCGAAAGCAGCCAAGGCTGTTTTTGTCAGCTAAAAATCGGGATTTAGAACCCGTCGCAAAACCTGAGTTAACTCAAAAAGGAAGACGCAACATGAAAAAAACTATCCTTGCTTCTGCTATCGCAGCCGCAACCTTCTCTGGCGCTGTCATGGCTCAGGAAAGCAACCTGCCGACCGTTTACGGTAATATCCAGTATGCGATCGCTCACGACAACGTCGATGGTGGTCCGTCCGCCATTGAACATTTCGATAACGGCTCAACTCTGGGTGTAACCCACGAACACCAGATTGCTCCTGGCATCACCGGTTTCTTCAAGATTGAGCTGGAAGGCATAAATGCAGACGACAAGAGCGCGAGCAATGGTATTGATGGCCTTGACGAGGCTTACATTGGTATCAAAGGCGACAGCTTCGGACAGCTGTGGGTTGGTTCCGACGACTCTACATATGAAAGTGCAGTCGACGAAATCGCTCAATTCTACGAAGTAGCGACTCTGAGCATCGGCGCAGCCGGTTATAGCACTGGTGAAGGCGACCTGATTCAGTATCTGTCTCCGAACTTCGGTGGCTTGACTGTTGGCGCTGCCGTTCAGGTTAACGGTGACAACGACAACAAGGGCACTGGTCAGAAGTCCTACCCATTCCAGTTGGCGGCTATGTACAATGTTGACGCATTGGAACTTGCCTTTGCTGTTGACTCTAACGACAACGGCGGTGATAACGAGAACACCTACGGTCTGCGTGCCAGCTACAATCTGGACAACCTACGTGTTACCGGTGAATATCACACTCGTAAAGATGCGTTTGATAAGTTTGGTCTGATGGGTGTTTACACCCTGGGTAAAAACCAGTTCGCTCTTTCTTACGAAATGGCTGAAGCGGACAACTCTGACAGCACCAAATGGGATACCATTACCCTGCAGGCGCTGCACAACGTTTCCGATCACATGTACGTATACTTCGAAGGCTACATTGGCGGTGGCGACGATGTTTACGATTACAACTTCGAGCGTGCAGATAGCGACGACTTTGACGCTTCAGCAGGCGTTTCTGACGAGCGCGCTATTGCAGCCGTTGGCGCTGTCTACTACTTCTGATCAGCCCACAAGCTAATCAGCTAGTACGGTAGTATCAAAAGCCGGTGACTCAGGTCACCGGCTTTTGTATGTTAGGGCTCCTGATATTCTCCGGAGCATGACATGGCCACAGAGCTTGAAATAAAACTGACCCTCTCTCCAGAAACCCAGGCCAAGGCTGTCGATTGGTTGTTGGCACAGCCTGAAGCCAAGCCAGGCCCCCGTAAAACCCTGATTAACCGCTACTACGACACCGCCGATGCCGCCCTGAACCATGCGCGGGCCGCCCTTCGTGTGCGCCAGGCCAGTGATCGCTACATCCAGACTCTTAAAACCCAGGGTGAATTCGTCGAAGGTGCCCACCGCCGGCAGGAATGGGAATGGCCCTTGTCTGGCCCTGAACTGGACTTGTCATTGCTTGATCAAACCCCACTCAGTGATCATCTTGACCTGACCCAGCTGCAACTGGCGTTTGAAACCAACTTCACCCGTCAGGTCATCATGCTGCACACCGCCGATGCGGTGATTGAAGTTGCGGTGGATTCCGGTGAGGTTGTCGGTGGTGGCCAGGTCAGGCCACTACACGAAGTGGAGTTCGAGCTTAAAGAGGGTCAACCGGAAGCACTGATGGTCTGGTCCAGGGCTCTGGCCCGCGAGGTTCCGGTATTTCTCAATCTGGTCAGCAAAGCCGAGCAGGGGTATCACCTTGCAGGCATATATCAGCCTGAATGTTTTGACGGTGATGAGGCGTTGTCTGTTACCGGATTTCTGCACCAACTGAGTCTTGCCTGGCTTCTGCAGGAACCCGTGACCTTCGCCGATAGGGCGTTGGTGCAAGTCGGTCACGCTGCCATGCAAGGCGGCACGCAGGCGATCTGGGAGAGACTGCAGTCAGCCTTTGCCGATGGGCTGACTGTGCCGGATCTGGTTCAGCGTGTTCCGCGCCTGGGCGAGTTACAGCTGGCGCTGGCGTCAACTAAAGGCTGAAAAAGACCGAGCCCAGACGCGGTATCAGTCAGTTTGCTCCTGGGTATCCGTTGTGCCGTTTTTTACTTTGCTGTGATCTTGAAGCTCGCGCCATTGCTTGAGAAATACGCGATAGCGTTCCAGAGCCTCCTCAACAACCGATACCTCCGGGGTATCGGTTGAGCGTACCAGTACAATCAGCCCCTTACCTTCCACTTCTTTGTTGGTGTCCGGGTGGCAAATGACTTCGTTGTCATGATCGATATAGGCCAGCGCAGTGCCAATGCCGTGGCGTACCAGGGCGCTTACTATGTCAGCCCAGATCAGGTCGTCCAGCTCCAGGTCGTAGCGGTGAGGATGATCGCGCTCGTAGTTGAACATATCTTCCAGCACTTTCTCGGAGCCAGGGGCGACCACGGCGCGCACCATGATCTCCGGGTAGGTGCGCACCGGGCGAATGATGGTGCGCACGCCCAATGCTTTGAATCGATCCCGGTTGTGGTCGCTGACACACTCGACGGTGGTGCGGCCGGCCAGGTTGGATTCGGTCAGCCGGTGGGCGATATCAAAGGTCAGGCTGTCTGAGAACGGGTCGGATTCATCTGCGGCGAGCACGATGACGTGCCTGGCGCTGCCGGCGTGGACGGCCTTCAGGGCCTCCGGGTCGTTGCCGGTGCCATGGAAGTGCACCACACCGCTGTCAGCCAGTTCCACCGGCAAACCGCCGGGAAACTGCCGGGTCAGTATGATGATGGGTACCGTGTGGTACTCCGGCACCGAGCGGATTTGGGAGGCGAAGCGCATGAAATACTGCTCTCCTCCGCTGCGAGGGGTGTTGATGATCACGATGTGCTCGTTCATTTTGTAGATCCAGCGTCCGGTCAGGATTCGTTCACGGCGGTAAAAACGGAACTCGATGTAGTCGCTGACGATCAGCGTCAGCAGGGTAATAGCGGTCACAAACATCAGCACGATGGTGCTGAGGCGGCCGATCACCGTTTCGGGGGCGTAATCGCCGTAGCCAACGGTGACCAGGGTCGTCATGGTCAGCCAGATAGCTTCCGGCAGTGATAGCGGCTCGACCGCCCAGATGATCAGCACCTGGGCGGCCAGCAAGCAGGCAAGGATGGTGAACAGACGCCGAATCCGGCTGCGAATGAGGCCCCCCATAGGGAGATGTGACTGGGCATGCTCAGGATTGAGCGGGCGGCGGTTGCGCATCATAGAGTGGGGTTGCCTGTTCAGTCCTTGGCGAGTTCGTTATACAGTAACCGAAATATATCAGAGAGACAGGGGTTTGCGTTATGTCTGAGCCATGGGATTCACTGCCGGCAGAGTTAGCGAATGACGTGTCGGCGTGCTGGGCATCGGTTTTTCCGGAAGGTGTGCCCGATTGGCTGGCCAAAACCGCTGATCTGTCAGCTCAGGATCTGGCCGAAGCCCTGAGTCGAAGTCTGTTTTTACGCCAGACCCTGGAGCGCCATGGGGATCAGGTTCAGGCCTCGCTGTCAGCGCGGCCATTGCGCGAGCCAACAACAGAATCTTGGCTGGCGGAGCGCTGGGCCTGGTTTTTGGAGAGCGTTGATTCAGAGCCGGCATTACATAAGGCTTTGCGGCAGTTCCGGCGAGAGGCTCAGTTTCGCATCATCTGGCGGGATCTGATGAAGTGGGCGGACCTTAAGGAAACCATTTCGGCCACCAGTGCGTTCGCGGACATCTGCATTGATGGGGCTCTGGACTGGCTGTATAGCGACTCCTGCGAAGAATTCGGCACGCCCTGGGGCAAAGATCCCGTCACCGGAGAAGACGCACCCCAAAAAATGGTTGTTCTGGGCATGGGTAAGCTCGGGGGCCGGGAGCTGAACGTGTCTTCGGATATCGACCTGATTTTCGCCTTCCCGGGCAAGGGGGAAACTCGTGGCGGGCGGCGTGCTCTGGATAATCAGCAGTTCTTCATTCGTCTGGGCCAGAAGCTCATTCAGGCGCTGGACCAGATTACCGCCGATGGCTTTGTGTTCCGGGTAGACATGCGGCTGCGGCCCTATGGCCAGAGCGGCGCGCTGGCGCTGAGCTTCGCCGCGTTGGAAACCTATTATCAGGATCAGGGCCGGGACTGGGAGCGCTACGCCATGGTGAAAGCCCGGGTGGTGGCCGGCGACCAGCGAGCAGGGCAGGTGTTGATGGACACCTTGCGCCCCTTTGTATACCGAAAATACGTCGATTTCAGTGCCTTTGAATCCCTGCGCAGCATGAAGGCGATGATCAGCCGTGAAGTGCGGCGCAAAGGCCTGGAGAACAACATCAAACTCGGCAGCGGCGGCATTCGTGAAATCGAGTTTGTGGTGCAGGCATTTCAGCTGATTCGGGGCGGCCGGGACCGGGAGCTTCAGCAGCGAGAGTTGCAGATCATCCTGAAAGAGCTGGAAGCGTTGGAGTTACTACCGTCGCCCGTGGTGGGGGAGCTGCGTGACGCCTATGTGTTTCTCAGGAATCTTGAGCACGCGTTGCAAGGCCTGGAGGACAAGCAAACCCAGGTTCTGCCAGAAGATGTCTTGTCGCAGGCCCGTATCGCCCGGATCATGGCTTATGACGATTGGTCTGCCTGCCAGCAGGCCCTGAGTGATCATCGCCAGCGGGTGGCAACGCATTTTTCCAACATCATTGCCACAGAAGACAGTGAGCAGGACAGTGCTTCAGGCGTGGAAGACGGTTGGTATGAGCTGTGGCTGGCTGAAATGGATGAGCCGACGGCGCTGTCCTGGTTGACCGAGCAGGGCTTTGAGAACCCCGAGACGAGTTTCAAAAAACTGACAGACCTTCGCACTAGCCGAACCGTGCAAACGTTGCAGACTCAGGGGCGTCGGCGGTTGAACCAGTTCATGCCTTTATTGCTGAGTGCTCTGACCGAAGTCGATAACGCCTCGGAAACCCTCGATCGGACATTGCAGTTGGTGGAGGCCATCCTGCGCCGGACCGCCTATATGGTGTTGTTGCTGGAGAACCCGGGCGCGCTGACTCAGTTGGTGCGTTTGTGCAGTGATAGCCCCTGGATTGCCAGCTTGCTGGCAGAGTCGCCCCTGCTGCTTGATGAATTGCTCAATGCCGAGAGCCTGTACACGCCGCCGGCCAAAGCGGAGCTGCAAGACGATCTGCGCCAGCAAATGCTCAGAATTCCGTTTGAGGATCTGGAAGAGCAGATGGAGTCGTTGCGCTATTTCAAAAAGGCCCACGTATTGCGGGTGGCCGCGTCTGAAATAAAAGGCACCCTGCCGCTGATGAAAGTGAGTGATTACCTCACCTGGATCGCAGAGGTGGTGCTGGATCACGTGGTGGATGTGGCGTTTGCCAACCTGGTGAGCCGCCATGGATACCCCCGGCGGGCAGACGGCTCCGCCTGCGATACCGACTTTGCCATTATCGGTTATGGCAAGCTCGGCGGTATTGAGCTGGGTTACACCTCGGATCTTGACCTGGTGTTTGTGCATCAGGCCGATCCGCAGCTGGCCACGGACGGCGACAAACCGATTGATAATGCGGTGTTCTATACCCGCCTGGGCCAGCGAATTGTCCATATCCTGAGCGCGCAAACCCCGTCTGGCCAGCTATACGAAGTGGATATGCGGCTGCGCCCATCTGGTAATTCCGGTTTGCTGGTCAGCACCCTGCAGTCTTTCGAGAAATACCAGCTCAACGATGCCTGGACCTGGGAGCACCAAGCGCTTGCCCGGGCCCGTGGCGTTGCCGGTTGCCCGGATACGCTGGCCGGATTCGAGGCCCTTCGCCATGAGCTGTTGTGCAAGACCAGAGACAAGGCCGCGTTGCGCCAGGAGGTGGTCGATATGCGCGAAAAAATGCGCGCCAACCTGGGCACCCCGGAGACGAAACAGTCGGAGGTGTTCCACATCAAGCACGATCGTGGCGGCATTGTGGATATAGAATTTCTGGTGCAATACCTGATGCTGGCGTGGAGTGGCGAACACCCCGAGCTGACCCAGTGGAGTGATAATATCCGCCAGTTGGAAGAATTGGGGCGCGCTGGTGTGCTTGAGGTTGAGGACACTGAAAAGCTGACCGAAGCCTACATTACCCTGCGATCCACCATTCACCGCAGGGCTTTGCAAAACATGAACAGTCAGGTTGAGGCCGACGCATTTTTGGATGAGCGTCGCTACATCACGGCGATGTGGCAAAAAGTGATGATTGGCGCGTAAGCGAAATTCAATTCTGGCAGAATTTCCTGCTAGAATGCCGGTTCCCTGAAAACCGCTTTGTTAGGAGCAGAACAGAATGTCGATGGCAGACCGCGATGGCGTTATCTGGATGGACGGCGAAATGGTGCCCTGGCGGGATGCCAAAACTCACGTTCTTACCCACACTCTGCATTACGGTCTTGGCTGTTTTGAAGGTGTGCGAGCCTACAACACTGCCAGCGGCCCGGCGATTTTCCGCTTGAAAGAGCACACCGACCGGTTGTTCCGCTCTGCTCACATCCTGAACATGAAGATGCCGTTCAGCAAAGATGAGATCAACGAAGCCCAGCGCGCCGCCGTCCGCGAAAATAATCTGGATGAGGCCTACCTGCGCCCGATGGCGTTTTTGGGCTCTGAAGGCATGGGCCTGCGCGCTGACAACCTGAAAGTACACGTGATGGTTGCTGCCTGGAGCTGGCCGTCCTACATGTCACCGGAAGCCAAGGAAATGGGCATCAAGGTGCGCACCTCCTCCTACACCCGCCACCATGTCAACATCACCATGTGTAAGGCCAAGGCCAACGGCAACTATATCAACTCGATGCTGGCCCTGAACGAAGCCATCTCCGGTGGTGCGGAAGAAGCCCTGCTTCTGGATAACGAAGGCTACGTAGCGGAAGGTTCTGGCGAGAACATCTTCATCATCCGCGATGGCGTGCTGCACACACCGGAGCTGACCTCTTGCCTGGAAGGCATCACCCGCGCCACCATCATCGACTTCGCCAAAGACCTGGGCCTGCAGGTTAAAGAGCGCCGCATCACTCGTGATGAGGTGTACGTTGCCGAAGAAGCCTTCTTCACCGGCACCGCCGCCGAAGTGCTGCCCATCCGCGAGCTGGATGGTCGTCAGATTGGTGAAGGCAAGCGCGGGCCAATTACCGAGAAGCTGCAGGGCATGTATTTTGATGCGGTTAAGGGTAAGTTGGCTCAGCATTCTGAGTGGTTGACGCACGTTAAGGGCTGAGATCAGCCGGTTACCTAATGATAACCGCCGGCGCTGAACAGCCCCGGCGGTTTGTTTTTATTGAGTTCACGGAAAAACAGGACGAGACAATGGCAGACGTAATCAAAGTACCGGTTTCTTTCGGTGAAGTGCTGGACAAGATCACCATCCTGGAAATCAAATCCGAGCGCATTAAAGATGAGGTCAAGGTAAAGAACGTTCGGCTGGAACTGGATGAGCTGAGTGCCACCTGGGATGAGGCGGTGAAAGACAAAGCCGCTGAAATCGCGGACCTTCGCAAGCAGCTAAAGGCGGTGAATGAGGAGCTGTGGGTGATTGAAGATGACATCCGTGATCAGGAAGCCGATCAGGATTTCGGGCCGCGATTTATCGAGCTGGCTCGTGCCGTGTACGTAACCAATGACAAGCGCGCGGCGATCAAGAAAGCCATTAACCTGGCGCTGGGTTCACGGTTTGTGGAAGAGAAGTCTTATCAGGATTATACCGCCCGTAAATAAGGCTTTTGGCCACAGAAACCACTGAAGCACACGGAAGCCAGCTCATCATTCCTCTTCCGTGAGTTTCAGTGGCTGAAGTTAACCCTTGTCTGTTATCCACCGGTCCAGCATGTCCGTGGCGTCTGCTACAGAAACCAGTTCCATTGCTCCCTCGAACTCGGCCTTTGCACCCCAGCGCGCTTCATCCACGGTTTTACCAGTGAATTTTGCCAGCGCTTCCGGGTAGCGGTTGACGCACCATTTTAAAGAGTTGTAGGGGCCTGAGCGGTTCGGGTTACTGGCGGCAAAAATGCCGAGCACATCCGTGCCCACGGCACTGGCGATATGGGCAGGTCCGGTGTCTGGTGCAACCACCAGATCGGCATGTGTCATGAGTGCGGTCAGTTGCTTGAGTGTGTCTTTGCCACAGATGTTGTGGGCTTTGTGCTTCATGGCGCTTTCGATATCGGCGCAGTAGTCGGCTTCGAAGGGCGCCGGGCTGCCCACCAGAATCACATTCATGCCATGAGTTCCGATGGCATGGTCAGCCAACTGCGCATAACGTTCCGCCGGCCAATTACGCAAGGTATGGCTGGCACAGGGGCTGATGACCAGGTTTCTACGGTCAGTAGCCAAGTGACTGCGGGCAAATGAGTGGTCGGACTCGGAGAGCGGAATTTCCCAACGGGGTGGTGCTGCCCTGAGCCCCAGCGGTTCCAGAAAACTCGCCAGGCAATCCCGGACATGCTGTTGTGCGACCGGTGTTATCCTCCGGTTGATAAATAAGCCGTGCAAGTCTTTGCTGCGGGCTTTGTCATAACCGATTTTGATCTTGGCAGGTATCAGTGCGGCCGCAAGATTGGCCCTCAAGGCAACCTGCATGTGCAGGAGCGCATCGAACTGTCGGCCCTTCATTCGCTGACGCAAGTCTGCATAGCCTTGCCGCCCGGTTTTCTTGTCGAAAATAATGAACTCAACGCCCGGCAGGTCGCCGATAAGTTTGGCTTCGATTTTGCCAATCACCCAGGTGATTTTCACGCCCGGCAGCTGTTCCTGAAGGCTTAGGATAACCGGGATCACGTGGGTTACGTCGCCGATGGCGGACAAGCGGAGTATACAAATGGATTTGATCAAGTTACGGTCCGTTTCCAATCTTTAACTGCTGGATGTGGAGCCGGGCGGGGCTCATTGGTAAACTGTGGCTCATTCTAGCCTAGTGGGCTTTTAACGTCTTTATCTGTAAGCACACGGTTGTGGGCCCGAGGTGACTATTCTTTGACCTTATCAAAAGGCAGCTGTTCCGGTTCTGGCAAGTCATTGCTCTTGGCTTCTTCGGACTATGGTGATGTGACCGAGTCCTGGTTTTCTCCTGAGTTTTGGGGAAAGCGGGCGAAACCGGTGACTACTGGCGGTCGGGGCGGAGCGTGGTTTATTGATTCGGAAACGACCGGAATGGTGCTCCGCCATTACAAGCGAGGTGGGCAGATGGCGCACCTCTCTGAGAAGTCGTACTTATTCACCGGGTTTGAAACAACCAGGTCTGTGGCAGAGTTCAGGCTCCTCAGTCATCTCCATGACTTGGGCCTGCCTGTGCCCGATGCCGTTGCCGCAATTGCTTGGAGGTACCGACTGCTATGGTATCGGGCAGCTATAATAGTCAAAAGAGTGCCTGGTGCTGTCACTTTTCCGGAGAGTGAGCGGGCAAGTGATGCGTCGCTGTGGGAGGCGCTTGGGCGAGTTATCCGCCGTTTTCACGATGTCGGGCTGGATCACGTTGATCTCAATTGCGACAACATTCTGGTTACAGAAAGCCAGCTCTATCTGATTGACTTTGATCGATGTCGCTTGTTGTCTGGGGCAGATAATAAGGATAACTCGGCATGGAAGCGGAAGAATCTGGAGCGCTTGAAGAGATCAGTCACGAAGAGATTCAGCTCACTCAATCCTGCAGAGTTTCAGGCGTATTGGAACAGCTTGCTTGCAGGTTATAGGCCGCCCTGGGGCAGTCATATTTAATTTAAATCGATGTTCGTACTCATGCCATCTATTGAATTGCTTGAAGAGTTACACGCAAACACAAGGCGGACTCGAGTCACCTATAGGGCCCGGGTTGAGGGGCAAAGTGTAGCTCTGAAATGTTATCGAACACCTTTGTGGGGTGTCATTCATTGGGTGCGTGCTCACCGGCGAGGTCGAAGAATCCGAAATGCTGGTGCGCCTTTCCCAAAGGTCGCATTTTCCGGTTGGGTGCCTTCTGCCAATTGCTTTGGTTTTGGAACGGAGTTTCTTCTAAATAGTGAGTCGCTTAGGGTTGTGTTGAAAAACGCCTCCGACGACGCATATCGATTGGAAGTGCTTCATTGTCTGGGAACAACGATATCCGAAATGCACAACCGAGGTGTGATTCAGCCTGACGGAAACCTGACCAACTTCCTGCTGAGTTCAGAGGGAAAGTTATGGGTTATCGATGAAGACGATGTCGAGGTTTATCCGGGGTCGGTTTCCTCCAAAGTGGCGGTCAGTAACCTCGCCAACATTGTGTCTAGAATTTCAAGCCAACCGCTTCGTGACGCTCTGGTTGAAGCCTATATGCGGGGTGCTGCTACTCATATTGTTGAGGGTTGGGATGATGAAGAGTTTTGGCGGACAGTTGACGAAGTGCGGTCGCAGACAGAAATGAAGTGGCGCAAACGAAATATCTCGACTGATCGTGAATTTGACTAGAAGTCATCTCACCTTTCTATCAACAGAGTCTCAAGCAAAGGGTCAGTGTTTTTTGAAACAGCATGTACCAATCTATCTCGTCTCTCTGGACTCAGACAGTCAACGACGTCAAGAATTGTCCAGCCGTTTCCCCGGCTCGTATCCTTCGATGGAGTGGATCAGAGCGACGGATGGTAGAAAGCTTCACGCAGCCACCTACTTTAAGTTGGTCTTTCCCGCCGTGTCGGCGGGTTTCAGGATGCTTTCACCGGCAGAGGTTGGCTGTTCGCTAAGTCATATCGAAGTGCTTAAGCGTTTTCTGGATTCTGCACACGAGCGTTGTCTGGTCATCGAGGATGACGTTTTAGGAAAGGATGAGGGGGTTAATGTCGCAATCGAGCAAATGCTTGAAGTTCCTGGCAATGCGGTTGTGATTTTTGGTGGACAAGAGGGGATGCCCTCGAGAAAGTATATTCTGGGGAAGGCGGCCGGATTCGGGCGGGTCTATCGGTTGCCGAAATACTCCAATAATTATGTGTTACGGACTTGCTGTTATGGTGTCACTCGCGAGAGCGCCAAAGCCATTCTCGATTCTCACGATCAATGCCTCAAGTTAGCAGATGCCTGGGGGGAGTTTTTCAAGTGCGCGCCGATAGATATCTACTTCTCGGAAGTGTTTTCCCATCCGGAAGATCGAAGTGCAAGCCATATTGAGCAAAGCCGGATCGCTATTGGCAAAAGCTCGAAAGGCTCAGCCGTGCTGTTCTTGAAAAAAAGATGGGCGCGTCTTAAGAGAAAGTTGGGCGCGCTAGCATGCCTGCTTATGGGTTATCGTCGGGTCAGCTAATCCTCCAAATACCTTCGCGTCGGCAGTAAGCAAAAAGTCAGAATATAAAAGGTGAAAATAACGGGTGGGTGGTTCAGGGGCACGTCGGTAAGGCTTGCAGCGGCAGTCATGAACACTATCAATGCGATGGCCCGCACCTTCCAAGAACTGGCGGAAGCGCTTCTCAGTGATATTGCAACGGGAATTGCCAGTGTTGCGAGCAGGAGCAGGAGCCCGGGAACGCCCCTTTTGACAAGGTTGTCGAGAAATTGGTTGTGGTAATGGTATGGAGCGTAGTCCAGGGCTTGTCGATCCACGACGTCGTGTTCTTTGAGGTCTTGGAATTCTTCAAAGTGACGGTTTCCGATGCCAAGAAATGGGCTCTCAGAAGCCATTACTGCTGCGCCTTTCCAGAACTGAAATCGTAACCCAATTGAACCTCCGAGATCTCCGGCTTGCATCCTCTCCAGATCATCGACAGTCTGCCCGATTCGGTCGTATGCTACAGATAAAGTTCCGGCAAGAAGTGTCAAGAGTACCAAAGAGGTTGTTGCTGCTTTGCCTTTACGGGGCAGGTTAGTGTTTTTAACGCCCCAGTAAAGGGCGCAAAGCACGACTAGAATACTGGGTGCGAGGATCCCCCTGGTTCCAGTCGTTGCTATGGCTGCAAGAGAGAGGGTGGCGACACCGAGGTCGAAGATCTTGCTTCGGCCGGATTCACGGAAAGCCAGTGCGCAACTTGCGATCATCATAAATGCAAGCCCCGTTGCAAACGGGATCGGGTTGTAGTGCAGTGATGTTCTGCTGATGTCGAGTGCAAAGAATTGGTATAAGCAAACACACGACAGAATAATACAGGACCCGGAGATGCAAGCTCTCCACACGATAAGCGGCAGCTCGAAACGATATATTAGAAGAAGATAGACAGAAATCGAGACCAATGCCCTGAGTTCAGATATGTTGCCATCGTTTATTTTGTATGTGAGGGCGAGCCAAAACGTCGAGACGAGTATCAGGATCAGGTAGGGTTTTCGTGGGTTCTGGTTGGTTCTGGGTAGCAGATTCCAGCCCTTGAGAGAGGCGAATGCCAGTAAACCGAAGATTATGGGGGCGGGGGCGTACTTGTACCCCTCTGGGATAAGCCACATTACGGTGAGTACGTAAATGGCGGGGCTGAGCACTGCTGTATAAAGGATTTTCTCCCGAAAGCTCAGTGCTGGCATTTGTAAGTCTCTGAAAAATAAGTGTAAAGATGGATTTCTATTATACGGTTTTCTTCTGGTGTGCGATAGTGGCCGAGTATTTTCGTTTCTGGGATTCACCCATTAGCGAAATATTGCCTCCCAAAGCGGTTTGAGCTGAGTTGTTGTTAAACCGCAAGTCAATGTTTGGATATGTTTATGATTACTGAAAAAGGGCAGCTCTCGCAGGCGCGGCGCAACTGGACAAGTCGCTTAAGAGGCCTGAAGATCGATAGCGACAACCTAAGGAAATACGGGGTGAATGCTCCACAATATGCAGAACTGCTCTGGGTAGGCACGAAAGACGTTGAGTGTGGGTTGAAAAAGTGGAGTTCCAAGCAAAGCGCTCAGGTTGTAGATGATTGGCCAGTTGACTTGGTCCGTCCTCTTCGGGAGTGGAAAGCCATCGGCTGTTGTCTACAACATTGGCAGACACGAATGAGTTGGGAAGAAACCGGCTTAATTGATCAAATGATGTCATGGATCCGAGAAAAAGGAAAAGTGGATCGACTTTCCTCTCATGAAGAGGTGTTGCAGCGATACCAGCAGCTGGACCATCTGTATGAAATTGTTTTGGCAGAGCAGAAGCTCCGAACCCGGAAAGAGCTGGTTGCAGGCAACTTCCGAGAAGAGGGGGGCATTCTTGTTCATCTTGGCCCAGACGGCAGGCCTTATTTTGGTGGCAAAGGCAATCATCGGCTGGCAATCGCCATTGCTGCCGGTCTGGAGTATTTTCCTGCGCAGCTCGGAGTAGTTCATGTCTCGGCTTTGAACTCGTTGTCGCGCTACCGAAACTGCCCTGTACTTCCATCCATTCCTATCGACGGTAAATAGTTCGAATATGCCCAGATTGTCTTTCGTCATACCAACGCACAACCGGCGTGAAATGCTGCTGGCTGCCGTTGATTCTGTTCGCTCGCAGGCACTTGATGACTGGGAGCTGATCATCGTTGATGATGGGAGTGCTGAGCCGGTTCGTGAGTATGTGGACGCACGAGATCAGCGCGTCACCGTTCATCGAAATGACAGCCCTTTAGGGGCTGCCGCTTCCCGAAATATTGGAGCCGGGCTCGCAAAATCGGACTTTGTCGCATTTCTCGACGATGACGATACTCTCGATCAGAATTATGCTACGCGAATGCTTGAGCTCTTCGCGACGCACGGTGAGCAGGTTGGATTCGCCTGGCCAACATTGAGGGTGATCGACAAGGTCAAGAACAAAGAGTACTTGGCCCAGGAACGCCCCTGTCTGATTTCAGGTGCGATTGGAACCGAAGATTCATACGTTGCCAGTGCCTATACCCGCACGACGGGTATGATATTTCGCACAGCCATTTTCCGCGCTAAGGGCGGGTTTGATGAAGGTCTTGCGGTTTCTGAAGACAGAGAGTTTGTGTTCAGGTTGATCTCCGACAACGTAGGCTGCAGTTCGCTTCAGAGTGAACTTGTGAATTTCTACATCCATGCCGGGCCCCGGTTGAGCACCGATGAGAATCTTCTGAGGCAGGCGGACTGTGACACAAGGGTTCTTGAGCGTCACAGAGTGTTTATTCTCAGTCACCCCAAGCTTGCTTCCCGTTATTTGAACCTTGTGGCAAAACGTCAAAAAATGGCAGGTTTGCGCAGCGCCTATGAGTCGACTCTCAGGCTCCTGTTGCAGGTTCGTCCGTTCGATCTGAGAGCAAGGCGCAGGCTCCTGCTATCGATTCTACGTCGTCGATGACTGGCCTTCAGGGGCCAGTTTCCCCGACGGCGTCCTTTCGGCCGGGAGATAGGTTTCGGGCCAGGAAAGCTTTGGATTGTATTGCTGATAACTTCAGGCGTTTGTTGATCTCGTGCCAGTTTATTGGTGCGGTCAGCAGGTCCTCTGACAGTTCGTCGCGCGAAGTGATCAATCGCGCCTCAAGCCCTAACAGGCTGAGTAGAGATTGGAAGCGCGACAGGCCACGTCCTGGGTTGCCGATAGCGACAAAAGGTTTATTAAACAAAATGGCAAACGCAGTGCCATGAAAAGAGTCTGTGACAACGAATTCTGAATCTCTGAACCCCTGAAGCCAAGCTTCAACGGTGGGGTATCGACACAGATCCGTTCCGCTTCGCCCTTATGGGATTTGACGAAGGTTTCGAAACTGACCGTCAGCATGTGGCTTTCGGTTAATTGCGCCTGCAACGCCATCAGGCTGGCCATTTTTGCCGCAATGCCTTTGAGTACATAGGCAATGTCGTCTTTCTCGCTGTCGTCGAAGGCGGGGTCGGACTTGCGCTTGCCAATTTTGCCCTGCCGCACCACTTCCGCAAACTGGTCGATGGGGTCCCGGTGGACCACGAGCAGCTTGAAGGGTTCAAAGACTGCCGGCCAGGTATGTTCATGCTTGCCGACCCAGATCGGCTGGTTCCAGACAATGGCCGCTTTTTCCCCGGCATAGGCCTTGCCGACCGCCTGCAACCATTCGTTCCAGATGGAGCTGTCGGATGGCGCTCCGCCATTGCTCAGGTGTTTGCGGTAGCGGCTCAGGTACTGGAGCTTCAACTGGTTATGCTTTATCTGTTCTTTCAGGGGAAGCTTTTCCGGGACTCCGCCTTTGGCCTGTTTGAGCCGGGCGGCGGGCAGTTTCCCAAGTGCGGTTTCAAGCCACATGGCCCTGGCAAGCCACTTGGCTTTGGAGACGGAGCTGGCTTCAAGAATGCTGCCAATCCGTCCGCTGCGTTTGAAGTCGGTAAATTCTCCACGGGGCACGAAACAATCCGGATGGCCCTTGAGGTAGTCCACGACAGCGCCAGAACCAGACCAGTAGATGCCGGCCACGAGAATGTTGAGGGGAGGTTGCTGATCCGTCATTGCCCGCCTGCTTCTGTGGGTTGTTCAATAAAGGCAGATACCACCACATCACTCCGAAACGGCGCCAGCCACTCCGGTTTCACGGTCACTGGCAGCTGGGCTACAACTGATGACAAGCCCTCCGCCAGGCCATTCACCGTGCGCGGTGTCAGGAAGGCCTCGAGCTCGCCCTGAAACACATCCTTCACACCACCGCGGCTTTCTACTGCCATGATCGGCGTGCCGCAGGCCATGGCTTCAGTCAGCACTATGCCAAGGCCTTCGTATTCTGATGCCAGCACAAACAGGTCCGCCTGTGTCATCCAGGGGTAAGGATTTTTGCGTTTGCCGGCAAAATACACGCGGTCGGCGATGCCCAGGAATCTGGCTTTCTCTTCCAGTTTGCTTTTCAGCGGGCCCTCGCCAACGATCACGAGCTTATGGCGGATTCCGGATTTTTCGTATGCCTCCAGAAGCAACTCATGGCCTTTTTGCGGCACGAGCCGGGCCACATTCAGTATGTAAGGTTCAGCGGGGATATCGGCATCAGGTTCTTTCGCTAACGCATCGATCTGCTCGACCGGGCAGGGGTTGGTAATCACTCGCAGACTCGTCGGCTCGATATCCCCTTTGGCGAAGGCTTCCTGGGCAGACTCCATAACCCCGGACGACACACAGGCCAGATGGCGGTTCTGGAACACCAGTTTCCACTCCCACTTTTTCTGCCACAGCGGACGGTCGTAATGGATCACGTTTTCAAGTACGTAAACAGAGCGCTCGTCCCTGAATGACCAGAAATATTTGAAGGTACCCAAGCCCCGGAACACAATGCGGTCAAAGCGGCCGAACTGCTTTTCCAGTTGAGCAATATGGCGTTTGAGGAGCCAGCCAGTGAGCCATCCGACCCAGATGAAATGGGATTTTGGCAGCAGTACACCCAGCAACAGCCGAGAAAGCAGGAAGACCGGGATGCCAATGACCGATTTCATCAGCGCCTGGAACTGGTCAAAATAGTGAAGATGCACCACTCGATTGGCTGGGCTGAGATCGTTGGGTTGGTTACGGCACGCGAGTAGATGGCTCTCGTGGCCTTCTTCCGCAAAGGCATCGGCCAGATTAACCGCCACCCGTTCCATGCCACCCATTTTGAGGCTGTGTATGACAACGAGAGTTCTCATGCAGGTTGTTTCTTCTCAATTCCGTTGGCAGCCCAAAAGGTCTTGTTGTCTTTCACGGCTTTGCGAATAGCGCGATTTTTCGCCCAGATTTCCGGCTTGGCGTAACCCCTGGCGTGGTCAAGGTGCAGGCAAACGGTGCTGTAACGAATCTGCCTTGATTTGTGACCATAGTTCCAAAGGCGCTCGCCCAGTTCACGGTCTAGCCCGCCATACTGCATGTCTTCGTTGAACCCGTTGACTGCAATCAGGTCTTTGGTCCAGGTTGAGCTGTTCATGCCGTTCCAGCTTGCAGCAGCCGGCGTTATGCGGTTCATGAAGTTTCGGAACGATGAGGAGGGGGAGAGCTTCCAGAGCTTGTGGTTTTTCGGTTGCCCGTTTGCCACCAACCACGCTGACTGGAAGATTTTCCCTGACCGGACATCATCATCGGTGATTGCCTCAGAAACAGGCATGGTCAGCTTGATGTAACCACCGGACAGAAAACACCCCGGCCGGGCCAGATCGTGATGGGTTTTAATGAAGTCGGGTTCCGGGATGCAGTCGCCATCCGTAAATATCAGGTAGTCGCAGTTGGTTTCGCGAATGGCCTTGTTCAGAATCTGACACTTTCGGAATCCGTCATCTTCATGCCACACGTGGTCAATATTCAGGATGCCGCGGGCTTTGTACCGGTCTATCAGGTCTTTGGTTTCCTCGGTGGAGCCATCATCGGCAATAATTACCCGGAATGACTTGAATGTCTGGCATTCATAGCCCGTCAAGACCTTGCTCAACCAAAGGGGGGAGTTGTAAGTGGTAATCACCACACCGATCGATTTTGGAGACATAAGTTATCAGTGCCCGAAGCGTCAGTATTGAAAATGGGCACCAGTATACACTTGCGCAGGCACAGATGCCTGTCAGGGGTTGTTCAGATCTGCCCGGACAATCGCAGGTAACGATCGATGACAAGCAGCGATATCAGTCGCTCATGGGCATGATTGCTAAACCTGGCAGAATAGCGCTGTGCGTTTTTAATGATGGTTTTAGCCTCTTCGGGATTGTTCCGATAGTAGGTGATTTTGTCTTCAAGGTCGGAAAAGTCGTCGTTCAGCTCAACATAGTGAATGCCGGCCTGAAGGGAACCCTCCATAAACCAGGTTTCGTACCGGGGTCGCCGCATCATGCACAGCGAGTTGGAGGCCATAATCCATTTGAGATTGGTAGCCACGTCAATGCCTTCAACGCTCACGATAAACTGATGATTCAGTTGCTCCGGAATTGACATGAATGGCTTCAGGTAGGGCTGCCCGCCGGTTTCTTTGTGGCGGACACACCCGACGTCACACAGGGAGCTGGAGCCCCACTTTCTGGCAAAGGCGATTCGCTCAGGATGGTTCGACTTTCCGCGCCAGACGGCGAGGGGCCGTTTTTCCTCGAAAGCCAGATTGTCTTCAACCTTGAGGTAATGGCGCACGGTATTGAGTTTCAGCAGCACCGAGTGAGCGTTGTCGTCGTAGTCAGAAATCGGGCGGCTTTTGACGAAGCATGGGTGCTCGGGAACGGTGGTGACGTCGCCAAGCTGGTAGGCAACTCTGGCGTGACGGGGAAAATAGCGGATCACATTCCGCAAGTCGAAGTAATACGCGCTGCTCTTGTTGCGTGGTGAAAAAGCGCGTATCGGCTCTGACTCTGGAGCCGGGTCGAATGCCTGGTGCAATCGGTTGTAATACCTTACCCGCTCCATGATGGTTTCACGGGTCTCTGGAGAGAGGCTTTGCAGTTCCGACAGTATGCGGTCCCGCCTTTGTGACCACCATGCCCAGGGGATGATGCCGGTAACGGTGTTGGCGGCGTAGAACGCGGATTTGTGGAATCGGTTAAGGCGAATATTCTGTTTTGCCATGGTGCATCCCGAAAGAAGGGTATGGAGTCTTGGCAAACAGAATTAACCCGGAAAGATGACCTCCCGGTTACGGGTGCGTGGCAATTGGATGACGAGTGCTGGAGCTATCGGCAAATCTTGTTTGGATAATAAGGATTCGGATTGCCCGGCGGCCGATGTCTCAACCGCTTGTACTCCCATTGATACTGCTCCGGTGCCATTCGCACAACCTTTTCCACCGATTGGTTCAGTGCGGTTGCTGCAGTGATGATGTCGGCATCGCCGTTGCCGGGTTCGGCCTCGGTCACCACCATCCTGAACCCGTTGCCTTCAGGCAAACGCTCAGCATAGGTCACCAGAACGTTGGCTCCGGTTTTTTGCAGAAGCTTGTTAACCAGCGTCATGGTGCGCACTTCCATGCCGAAAAAGGGTGCAAAGGCGTTGGTTTTGCCTCTGGGTGATTGGTCCGGGAGAATGCCGGCGACCCCACCTTCCCTGAGAATGGTCATGAGCCTCAGCAGGCCTTTGCGGTCGCCCCGGACCAGTTCGGAGCCGAGTCGACCGCGCACGCGGATCATGTACTCTTCGAATTCTTTGATATGAGGAGGGCTGTAAAGCGCGGCCATTTTATAGCGTGATGAAAAAAACAGCCCGACCAGTTCCCAGTTGCCGAGGTGCGGTGCCAGCAGGATCAGCCCTCTGCCAGATGCGAGTGCCTCATCAACCAGTTCCAGGCCTTGTGTTTCCTTGATCAAGCCGAGGCATTTCTCAACCGGCCACTCCCACATCAATGGGATCTCCGCTGCTGTCATGCCTGTGTGAGCCATGGAATTTCTGGACAGCTGACGTTGCTGCTCTGATGACATTTCAGGAAAGCAAATGCTGATATTGGTGTCTGTGGTCTTGCGTGCTCGCCCGCCCAATTGCCAGGCCAGCAGGCCCAGCCACTTGCCGATGAGTTGCGCTACGCCCAGCGGTAGCAGACTGACGAGTCGGAGTGTACCGGCAATAACAAAATACTTGAGCTTGCTCATGACCTGCCGTACCGATCCTCGTAACGTACGATGTCGTCTTCGCCCAGATAAGAGCCGGATTGTACTTCAATCAATTCAAGATCGATCACGCCAGGGTTTTCCAGAGAGTGAATCTGGCCAATGGGAATGAAGGTGGACTGGTTTTCAGTGACCAGGTACGTCTTCTCGCCATTGGTGACTTTTGCGGTACCGCTCACCACAATCCAGTGCTCCGCGCGATGGTGGTGCATTTGCACTGAGAGCTTGGCGCCGGGTTTCACGGTAATGCGTTTTACCTGGTAGCGGGTGCCGTTGTCGATGGAGTCGTACACGCCCCAGGGGCGGTAAACCTCACGGTGGTTCATGTGCTCGTGGCGGCCATCGTTCTTGATGCTTTCGACCACTTTTTTGACGTCTTGCACTTTGTCTTTGTGGGCAACCAGTAACGCATCTTTGGTTTCAATGATCACCAGGTTTTGAACGCCGACGGTTGCGACCAGGCGGCTTTCGGCCCGCACAAGTGTGCTTTCGGTGTCGTGGGCGATAACATCACCGCTGAAACTGTTGCCATTTTCATCTTTTTCGGACACTTCCCACAGGGCAGACCAGGAGCCAATGTCGCTCCATCCAGCATCCAGAGCCACAACGGCGGCGTTGCTGGTTTTTTCCATAACCGCGTAGTCGATGGAGTCTTCCGGGCACTCGGAAAAGGTGCTTTCGTTGATACGAGTGAAGTGCAGGTCTTCACTGGCATCGTCCACCGCGGCCTGGCAAATGGCCAGAATGTCCGGGCGGTGCTTTTGCAGCTCGGCAAGGTACTGGCGAGCCCCGAACATGAACATGCCGCTGTTCCAGAGGTAGTCACCGGAGGCGAGGTACTGTTCAGCGGTTTTCTGGTCTGGCTTCTCGACAAAGCGGTCAACGCCGTAGCTGTCGTCCGCCAATTCCGGGCCTTGCTGAATGTAGCCATAACCGGTCTCGGCGTGCGCGGGAACAATCCCGAAGGTGACCAGTTTGCCCTGCTGGGCCAGTGGCGTCGCTTTGCGGATGCCTTTCTGGAAGGCAGCAACATCCTGGATCAGATGGTCTGCGGCGAGCACCAGCATCAACGGATCATCGTCGTTAGCACCCGCGGTCTTCGCCAGTTGCAGTGCCGCCAGGGCAATGGCAGGGGCGGTATTGCGGCCACAGGGTTCGAGGATGATCCGCGCGTCTTTATAACCGGCCTGGCGCATTTGCTCAGCAGCCAGAAAGCGATGCTCTTCGTTGCAGATTAACAGCGGATCCGCCGATTCCATGCCTTCGAGCCTGGCGACGGTCAGTTGCAGCATGGACAGATGCTCATCCGTCAGTTTCAGGAACTGTTTGGGGTTCAGTTGCCTGGACAGGGGCCAAAGGCGAGAGCCTGTGCCTCCGGCCATAATGACGGGATGAATCATGGGTGCGCTCCGGGCTGTTTCAGGGTTACCAGTTTAGCTAAGGTTCATTGGACGAATATGTTAACACGCAGAACTTGCTGGGTTTATCTTAAGCGTTGGAAATCTTCCCAGGACAGATCCTCGTTGTTCTGTTCCCACGCCAGGCGTTTGCGGAAGCGGGCGATCTTTCGTTCAATGTAATGGGTGCTCCAGCCTGGCACCGAAGCCAGTGCTTGAGGAATAGTGGGCGCGCCCAGACCATCGATCAGAAACAACTGAGGTTGGCCCGATCGGTCAGAAACCACCAGATTATGGGGCAGCAAGTTTCTGGTAAGGATTCGGGTTTGTCTTAACCATGCCAAAAACTGATCGACCGCTTTTGTCAGCTCGGGGCTCAGGTTCTGGTGTCGGATCAAAGCCTCGAGCGTTGGCGCAACGTGGCCGTCAGCACAGCGAATCAATTCACTTTCATTGGCCTGGCCGAGAGACGTCTCGACAGAGCCATAGAATTGCGGAAGGTGGCTCCCCTGTGTGTCGGCGTCCAGCTGCATCAGGGCGGGCTGCCGGTGTGCTTTGAGTTCCTGGATATTGTCGTTCAGTCGTTGCTTGCCCAGCAGGTTCTTCAGTTTGGACTGACGCTTGAATCGGGCCTCGATATTTTCAGGCCGGATAACTTTCAGGCACCTATCTGAATCATCCGGGTGCTGAAAACAGAGCCGGTTTGAGCCTTGAGCGAAGGGCTGCAGGCCGGTCAGGTCGAGCGGATCAAACCGGCTTTCAGGCACCACGACTAATCACCTCCCGGTAGATCGTCAATGTGCGCTCGGTCATGGTGGCAGGGGAGAGCAGCTTTGCGGCTTGTTGCCTGGCATCTGATTGCTCTGTTGATAGCCTGGAAAGATCCTGGTTTAGACAGTCGGCGAATGCTTCTGGTGTGTCCGTACTCGCTATGTGGTGTTCAGGTAAAAATTCGTTGGCGATCGGCACATTCGTGGAAACTATTGGTTTGCCGAGCAAAAGTGCTTCGCCACACACGTAGGAAAAGCCTTCTCGCTCTGAGCTGATCACCACGCCATCGGCTGCAGCCATCAGGGCGGGCACGTCTTTGCGGAAGCCAAGCAGCTTGACTGTGTTCGATTGACCGGTTGAACTGACCAGATCGTCAAGTCGTTGTTGCTCAGGCCCATCACCGGCAATGAGCAGTGTTCCCGGACAAGCCTTAAAGGCACGGATCAGAAAATCGAAACCTTTTACCGGGACCAACCTGCCAACGGCCAGCCACACCGGTCTTTTTGTTCCAGCGGGCAGCAGGGCGGGCGCCTGAGGTGTTGCCGATACGCCGTTGTAGATGACGGTGATTCCGGGTTGCTTCATGTCGTTTGCAAGTGCCTGACTAACGGCGATCAACCGGTGGAAGGCGCTTGCGCTGGGGTAGCGCGATTTGAAACCATGGATCGTGGCTATCCGGAACTGGCGACGCGTAAAAGGTGCAAGTCTTTGAAGTACAAAGGCCGCTTTGGTGCCTTGAGCATGCAGAATGTCATAGTTGCCGGTCCGGATAAGGCGCAGGATAGCTAGCAGCAGGGCTGGAGAGTTGCGGGAGCGGTGGGTATTCAACGGGTAGCTGGTGATGCCCTCAAGGTCTTTAAGATGCTGTGTCGCTGCGGCTACCTCCACTTGCTGGCCCTGGGCGCCCATGGCGGTGGCCAGCTCCCGTGTGTGCTTCTCCATCCCTCCGATTCCGGGGTTATCGGACAGCATCAGCATCAGAACCTTCATCCCGGTTGGCGACCGTTTTGGCAAAGAACCTTGTCATAAACCGCCAACGTCCCCTCCGTCTGGGCCTTCAACAAAAATCGTTCGGGTAATTCAATTTCCGGTCGTGACCTATTCAGCATGGCCAACACAGTGCTGGCAAAGGCACCGGAATCGTCCGGCGTGACCAGCCCATCCCGGAAGCAGGCCTGTAGTGTCTCCGCCGCTCCGCCCCGATTGTAGGCCACTACCGGGGTGCCAGAGGCCAATGCTTCCGTCACGGTGCGCCCGAACGGTTCCGGTTTAGTGGACATGTGGCACACCACATCGGCAAACAGGTACAGATTAGTCATGTCATTGCGCTGGCCCAGAAAGGTGACTTTGTCGGTCAGGCCCTGTCGGCTACGTTCACGTTCCAGTTCTTGCAAAAAATGCTCTTTGCCAGGTTCGGCACCGCCCACGATGATGCCGTGGCAATCCGGGCGCTGTCGGACGATGCGTGCCATGGCTTCCAAAAAGTCCAGCTGGCCTTTCCAGCGGGAAATGCGGCCAGGCATCATGATAATTTTCTTGCCGGCCAGTTGCGGAAAGCGGGATAACAGAATATCCAGCCACTGGTCATTGATGGTCCGGTGTCTGAAGGCGTCAATGTCTACGCCACGCTGAATGACGGTCAGTCGGTCCTCCGGCACTTTGAAGTGTTCCAGCACGTAGTCGCGCACGCAGTTAGATACCGCAATCACATGGTTGGCCTTGGCCATGATGGCACTGTAGGGATTGACGGAATACATGCCGTGGAACGTCGATACAACGGCAGGGCGTTGATCTGCGGGCAGGGTTTTCAGAGCCAGGTTGATAATCCACGCCGGCATGCGTGAGCGCACATGAACGATGTCTGGTTTGAGTTCCTGGAGCAGTCTGCGCATCGGCAGAATCTGACCGAAAGAGGCCGGTGTTTTGCGGTGGATGGGCATATGGATATGAGTAGAGCCCTGGCCGCGTACCTGCTCTGCCATGGGCCCACCGTTGGAGACCACAAAAGAGTCATGGCCACGTTTGACCAGCTCGGCGGCAAATTCCACCGTGCCCCTTTCCACGCCACCGCTGTAAAGAGCCGGTAATGCCTGAAGGATTCTCAATGCTGAGGCTCCCTTTTGCTGTTCTGGAATGGACCGAGCCATTGTCCGGCAACCCAGCGGGCCGCCCGGTCAGCCTCCCATAGGCGTTCGTGGCGATCGCTTTGTGTGGTCATGACGGTAGCCTGGTCACTCCAGTGGGCAATCAGGCCGCGTTCCGCCAGGCGCTGTATTCCGTTCGCCACTCGGCTACCCGCGCGGGCGGGCAGGTTTAGCAAACCCGTGGGTACGCCGGACGTTGCGGCTTCACAGACCATCGACAGGCTGTCTGGAGTCACCCAGACGGCGCGGGAGGCAGACAGCTGGTGGCTTAGCCAGTCCTCGTGGGTTCGGGTGTGATGTACCACCGAGATCTTGAGGCCTTGAAGCTCGGCCAGGTGAGTGCAGGTTTTCGATGGTGTGCGCCGGGAGTCACTGATGGTCCAGCGCCATTCGGGATAGCGAGCGATCAGGTCGCTGATCTGGGTGAGGATGGCGTCGTCATCCCAATCGAAGTGCCCGGATGGGCCACCCACAAGAATCAGGGCTTCTGGTTTGGTGGTCAGTCTTGCCAGCGGTGTGATTGCGTTAATGGCTCCTTCGGTCAGCAGCGTGTTGCGGCCGGGTTTAACGCCATCGTGGGCGGGAATGATGGCGCCATCTACCCAGCCAAGGGGAAAAGCGGGTTTCATCAGCACCAGGGTTTTGACTTTGCCAAGTCGCCTGAGCGCCAACAACAGACGGTGGGTGTCGGTGCCGGCGGCGATAATCAGATCTGGCCGGGGAAGGCCGGCGTCCATGGCTGGAGCCATTCCCAGCAGCGCTCGCCACATGGGTACGGAATATTCAGACGCATTGACCCAGTACTGACTGGCTCCGGTAAGAACCCGCAGACGGTTACTCAACCCCTTGAGCTGATTTTTGTGGCCTGGCTTATTATCGGTGATCAGCCAGATGACCGGTGCCCGCGAGTCTTTAGCCAAAGCTCAGTCCTTGTGTTTGTTCTTGCGATCATAGAATCCGGGGTCATCCCGATCCGGCCGGGTTTTGAAGCGTCGGTGCATCCACAGGTACTGATCCGGCGCCTTGCGGATGGCCTGCTCGATAGTGGCGTTGGTGCGTGTGGCATCTTCCAGGTCGTCACCACTGGGGAAGTTTTCCAGCGCCGGCTCAAAGTAGATGTCGTAGCCGGGCTTGTCGTCGCGACGGAAGTGGCTGAATGGCAATACTTTACAGCCGCTGCGTTCGGCGATTCGGGAGGTCGCGGTGATGGTGCCGGTCGGAATGCCGAAAAACGGCGCAAAAACGATGTCTTTGCGGCCGTAGTCCTGATCTGTGGCGTACCAGACCATGCGGTTTTGTTTCAGGCTCCGCAGCAGGCCGCGCAGGTCTTTTGAACCCAGCACATTGCCGTAGCGTCGGCTGCGGGCCCGGGTCATCATTGCGTTCATCAGCGGGTTGTTATGGTCCCGCTGCATCACATCCGAGTCGACGTACTCGGTGGCCAGGGCGCCGCCCAGGTCCAGCGTACTGTAATGACCGCCAAGCAATAACACCCCTTGGCCCGCTTCCAGTGCCTTATGGTAGTGCTCGAGGCCATATACCCGGGTGATGCTTTTCAGTTTGGCCGGGTTCCGGAACCAGGCGAGACCGATCTCCATCAGGCCTATGCCGTTAGCAATAAAAGAATTTCGTACCAAGGCCGCCTGTTGTTGCTGGTTCAACTCCGGGAAGCACAGACGAATGTTGACTTCGGTAATGTGTCGCCGGCTTTTGGCCAGTCGCCAGGCCAGCAGTCCGACCATCTTGCCCAGCCACCACTGCACCCGAATGGGTAGTTGGGCCGTAAGCCACATCAGGCTAATGCCCAGCCAGGTTGGCCACCAGCGGGGATGACGGTAAGCTGAGAAGTCGGTGTTTCTTGGAAGCTTGCGGTACTTCTTTTTCAAAATCGTGAATCCTGCATCGACAAACGTTTAACCCGGGGGCAAGATGCAACCCCTCGATAATTTTCACCCTATGATAACGCACTGTTTTGCCGGGAGTCCTGTGTGTTCCAGTTTATCTATTCCCTGCTCATTCGCCTGGCGCTGCCGTTTATCTTGATCCGGCTCTGGTGGCAGGGCCGCAAGGCACCCGCTTTGCGGCAGGACTGGCCGCACCGCCTGGGATTTGTACCGGAGATCTCGGGCCCGGTGATCTGGGTTCATGCCGTCTCGGTGGGCGAAACCATCGCCGCAGGCCCCATGGTGCGCCGATTGTTGGCGCGTGATCTCGGCGCCACGATCCTGATGACCGCGATGACGGACACGGGCCTGGCCCAGGCCCGAAAAATGTTTGGTGACAGGGTAACCTATGCCTACGCCCCGTACGATACACCGGGGGGCATCCGCCGTTTTCTTGACCGCATCAATCCCCGAATTCTGGTTATTCTGGAAACCGAAATCTGGCCCAATATGATCCGCCAGTGCCGCCGAAGGAAAGTCCCGGTATTTCTGATCAATGCGCGTTTGTCCGAGCGTTCAGCTCGGGGTTACGAAAGGGTGCGGGGCTTGGCCGGCCCGGTGATGAAGAGTCTCAGCTGGGTGGCTGCCCAGGCTGAACGGGATGCCGAGCGATTCCGTCGCATCGGTGTAGCCGCGAGCCATGTTGAGGTTACCGGCAGTGTGAAGTTTGATGTGGACATCCCGGAGGATGTGCGAGCTGCCTCCGAGGCTTTCCGCCAGACGCTCGGTCCGCGACCGGTCTGGATTGCCGGTAGCACCCATGCCGGTGAGGATGAGCAGTTGCTGGTTGCCCACCAAGGCATTCTAAAACGGCATCCCAACGCCTTGCTGATTGTTGTGCCCCGGCACCCGGATCGTTTTGACGCGGTTGCCTCGATCGCGGAGGCGCAGGGCTTTTCGGTGGCCCGCCGTTCACAAGGGCAGGACCCGGCAGCTGCGCAGATCTATCTGGCCGATACCATGGGCGAGTTGATGATGCTCTACGGTGCCAGCGATCTTGCTTTTGTAGGTGGGTCCTTGATCGAGCGAGGTGGGCATAATCCGTTGGAGCCTGCGGCCTGGGGCATACCGGTGTTCTCCGGTCCTCATGTTTTCAATTTTGAAACGATCTTTGAACGCTTGCTGGCCGATCAAGGTGTTCAGCTGGTTGATGGCCCTGAGGATCTTGCCCGGGACGTGAGCCGGCTGTTTTCAGACGAGAATGAGTGCAACGCCTATGGCGAACGCGCGTTGGCGGTGGTCAACAAAAATCGTGGGGCGCTGGACAAGGTTGTTGAAGGAATTATTGAAAGGTTGTGATCCCGGGTGCCAGATGGCACCCGGAACACCGGGTTTTGCCTGACTTACTGTGTCGGGTCGTCCAGCGTGCGCTCCTCTTCGGCCAGCGCTTCAATGCCACGGGCGTTGGCGCTGAGCCAGTTGTTCAGGTCGATCAGATCTTGCGGGCTCAAGGTGCCTGCGGCCTGTTTCAACTCAAGGGTGTTGATGACGTAGTCATAGCGGGCGTTGGCGTAATCCCTGAGCGCGACGTAGTAGGCCCGTTCAGCGTCCAGTACTTCCACGATGTTTCGTGTGCCGACGTCATAACCGGCGCGGGTGGCGTCAAGCGCGCTGCGGCGGGAAATGATGGTCTGCTCCAGTGCGGACGCGGTTTCCACGTTGTTGTTGACGGTCAGGAACAGACTGCGGGTATTGACCCTCACGTCCCGGCGAGTTGTGTTCAGGTCTTCCAGGGCCGCCGTTACCAGCGAGCGTTGCTGGCGCACGCCCGCCTGAGTGCCGCCGCCCATGTACAGAGGTACGTTCAGCTCCAGGCCAATCACACCTTGAGTGCCTTCCTGCTGTTGGGGGGAGCTCCCGCCGTCAAGTTCAGACTTGCCGTAAGACGCAACCAGGTCAAGCGTTGGCAGGTGTCCGGATTTTGCGACCTTCAGGTTAGCTTCGCTGGCATTCAACTGATAGAGCGCTGATTGAATGATCCAGTTCTGCTCAAGCGCGGTGTTTTCCCAGGCTGACGGGTCCATCGGTTCAGGGCGGCCCAGTGGGAAGTTTTCACGCAGGTTTTCCAGATTCTCTGCGTACTCACCGGTTAGTCGCGCCAGCTGCTCACGCGCCACATTCAGCTGGTTCTCGGCGGCAATGCGCTGACTCTTACTGTCGTCATAGCTGGCGCGAGCTTCATACACTTCGGTAATGGCAATCAGACCGACGTCAAAGCGTTCCTGGGCTTGCTCATACTGGCGCTGTATTGCGGCTTCGGTAGCCCGTGCGGTCGTGACCGTATCCCGAGCCCGCAACACGTTAAAGTAGGCGGTGGCAACGTCCAGGATCAGCTGCTGCTGTGCCAGGTTGTACTGGGCCTGAGCGGCTTCGGTCTGAAACTGGCTGGCATCGTAACGAAACCAGGTATCGGCACGGAAAACGGGTTGTGTGAGCTGTACGCCATAATTCAGGGACTTGTAGTGATCTCCCGGACCATTCTTGGCGTCGAAATCTGTGTGGTTGGCTTCAGCAAACGCGCCGACCTGCGGTAGCAGCGAGCTTCTACTCACATCGCTGGCGGCTTGCTGAGCCTGGAACTGAGCCATGGCGGAAGCGATACCAGAGTCGTAAGACAGCGCCTTCTCATAGGTTTCCATCAGGTCCAGAGAAAATGCGGGCTGTGCTGCGAACAGGGCAATCAACCCCGGAAGTAAACGTTTTTTCATTGTTGCTCCTGACAAGCTATCTCCGGGCATCCAGGGTCTGGATACGGGAATCGAAAAGCCAGCGTGCAGCGTAACGCGCGCTTCGGCCGTGACCAAAAGGTAGAGGCTGGACATTATGGACAATAATTGCCCCCACCTCTACACTTGCAAATGTCTCTCATTTTATGAGCAAGACAAGACAGTTTCGCGTCTTGACGGGGTGCTGATACGCCAAAAACCGGCTATCGGCTGAGATTGCATCGCAGAACCCGCGACCTGATCCGGATAATACCGGCGTAGGGATTAAGACCACAACGCAGTGCCAGACAGCCCGCCCTGGGTTAATCTGGCCCAGCTCCGTCATACGCGACCCGACACGATCAGACCTCACCGGGAGCAGAGCATGACGGACTTGCCAGCATACCTCAGCGACTCCGCGAAAGTGGATTCAGCAGCAATCAAACCATTACCAAGCTCACGAAAAATATACGTGCAGGGTAGCCGAGCCGATCTGCGGGTGCCAATGCGGGAAATTACTGTGAGTGATACGCCAACCGAATTGGGCGGCGAGAAAAATCCGTCCGTCATGGTTTATGACACCTCCGGCCCCTATACAGATCCCGACGCCACCATCGACTTGCGTAAGGGTTTGAAGCCTGTTCGGGCCAACTGGATTGCTGAGCGCGGTGACGTGGAGCAACTGGAAGGCTACACCTCCGAATTTACCCGCCGGCGAATGAAAGACCCGCAGCTGGACCCGCTCCGCTTTATGGACGAGCGCAAGCCCCTCAGGGCCAAGCCTGGCAAGAATGTCAGCCAGATGCATTATGCCCGGCAGGGCATCATCACCCCGGAAATGGAATACATTGCCATCCGGGAAAATATGAAGCTGCGCGAGGCCCGCGATCAGGGCCTTGTGGACGATCAGCACCCTGGCCAATCTTTCGGTGCCAGCTTGCCGAAAGAAATCACCCCGGAGTTTGTCCGGGACGAAGTGGCCCGCGGCCGTGCCATCATCCCCGCCAACATCAACCATCCGGAAACTGAGCCGATGATCATCGGCCGTAACTTTCTGGTGAAGATCAACGGCAACATCGGCAACTCCGCGGTCACCTCATCTATCGAAGACGAAGTCGAGAAACTGACCTGGGGTATCCGCTGGGGTTCCGACACCGTGATGGACCTGTCCACCGGCAAGAACATCCATGAAACCCGCGAGTGGATCATCCGCAACTCGCCGGTACCCATCGGTACCGTGCCCATCTACCAGGCCCTGGAGAAAGTCGGCGGCGTGGCCGAAGACCTGACCTGGGAAATCTTCCGGGATACTTTGATTGAACAGGCCGAGCAGGGTGTGGACTACTTCACCATTCACGCCGGTGTGCGTTTGCACCATGTGCCGATGACCGCCAAGCGCACCACGGGCATCGTCTCTCGGGGCGGTTCGATTATGGCCAAATGGTGCCTGGCGCATCACAAAGAGAGTTTTCTGTACGAGCATTTCGAAGACATCTGCGAAATCATGAAGGCTTACGATGTGTCGTTCAGCCTCGGCGACGGCCTGCGCCCGGGCTCGATTGCCGATGCCAACGATGCCGCCCAGTTCGGCGAACTGGAAACTCTGGGCGAGCTCACCAAAATCGCCTGGAAGCACGATGTCCAGTGCATGATCGAAGGCCCCGGCCATGTGCCCATGCATCTGATCAAGGAGAACATGGACAAGCAGCTGGAATGTTGTGACGAAGCGCCGTTCTACACTTTGGGGCCGCTGACCACCGACATCGCCCCTGGCTACGATCACATTACATCTGGCATTGGTGCGGCGATGATCGGCTGGTTTGGCTGCGCCATGCTCTGTTATGTCACGCCAAAAGAGCATCTGGGCCTGCCCAACAAGGACGACGTCAAAACCGGCATCATCACTTACAAAATCGCTGCCCATGCTGCCGATCTCGCAAAGGGTCACCCCGGCGCCCAGATCCGCGACAATGCCTTGTCCAAGGCCCGTTTCGAGTTCCGCTGGGAAGACCAGTTCAACCTGAGCCTGGATCCGGACACCGCCCGTGCCTACCACGACGAAACCCTGCCCAAGGATTCCGCCAAGGTAGCGCACTTCTGCTCCATGTGCGGCCCCAAGTTCTGCTCGATGAAGATCTCACAGGAAGTACGGGATTACGCAGCGGAGCACGGCATGGACGAGGTGTCGGCGATCGATGTCGGCATGCAGGAGAAATCGCGGGAGTTTGTGACCTTTGGCTCTAAGCTTTACGACAAGGTCTGACTTCTTACTTTTGAGTTCTTGATCGCCTAGCCTGCTGGTTGGGTGCTCAGAGCCAGGGTGGTGGTGCCGTTCAGGAGACGCCTCAAGACGTCCCTGTGCGGCTTGGGCTCCGCCATCCCTGGCTCCGCACACTCCTGAACGGCACCACCACCCAGGCTCTTTTTGACAATCATGCAAATCGCCTTACTGCTACTCTCTGCCGTTTATTTCTGCAGACTGCACGGTGTTCGACTGCGTGTGTCGGGTAGGGCTTCCAAAAACTGTGCGGAGCCATGGATGGCGGAGCCCAAGCGCCCCATGGATGGGCCGAAGGAGCGTGTTTTTGGAAGCCCTACCCGACACTCCCATCCCCCAAAACCAGCAGGCTGGGGCAAGAACCAAACGCCGAAGCCAACCGTAAGACACTTGCACCCAAGCAACCCCTGGGGCTATCGTTCAAAACCGAATACCAAACCGGAAAACCGAATGCCGAAACCGTTTCAGTTCAACGCCAGCAACGTCACCATCGAAAAACGCGAAACCGTGTTCCAGGGCTTCTTCCGCATGGACAAGCTCTGGCTGACCCATCCGCGCTTCGATGGCCGCGACATGCCCACCTTTACCCGCGAGCTCTTCATCCGCGGCGACGCCACCTGCGTGCTGCCCTATGATCCCGAGCGCGACGAAGTGGTCCTGCTGGAACAATTCCGCCTCGGCGCATTGGGCCGTGGCCAGTCGCCCTGGCTGCTCGAACTCGTGGCCGGCATGAACGAAGACGGCGAGAGCCCGGAAGACGTTGCCCAGCGCGAAGGCCAGGAAGAAGCCGGCCTGACGTTCAGCCGACTCGATAAAATCTGTGATTACCTGGTGTCGCCTGGCGGCACCACCGAGATGATTCATCTCTACTGTGGCCAGATAAGCACCGCGCAGGCCGGTGGGGTATTCGGTGTTGAGCACGAGCACGAAGACATTCTTTCTCACGTCGTCAGCGCTGACGAGTGCATCGCCATGATTGCCGACGGTCGCATCAATAACGCCGCCGCGATCATCGCTATTCAGTGGCTCCAGCTCAATCGTGAGCGGTTGCGTCGGGAGTGGTTGGCATGACCGAGTGGGTGAAGCGGCAGAAACCTTACGTGCCGGATTTGCGCCAGTTGGGTGCGCTGTGTGACGGCAACTATCAGCGTTTGCGCAAACTGCGCCAGTTGGAGGCTGATGGCCAGCCGGTGTGCGAGTTCGAGCTACACTGGGAGCACCAGTATCTGGGCCGGGTGCGGATTGAACTGCTGCAGACCGCTAAATTTACGGAAACTCTGCTGCTGGAGCAGGTTCATAACAGCGGCAGGTGGCTGAACAATCCGCAAATGACGGTGCGGGTTTACCATGATGCGATGATGGCCGAAGTCATCAGTTGCTACCGGCAGCGGCAGATTGCGCCGGTCAACGATTATCCTAATCGATTTATGCATCATCCGGATGAGAAGGTGCAGGTTAACGGCTTTCTGGCCGACTGGCTGGACTATTGCCTGCGCTTTGGGCACCTGCCGATGGAACATGCGGTCTGGTCGGCCGGAGAGGGCTCCGAATAGATCGGCAGTTGTCCCCCTGTGCCTGCTCAGCTTGCGCCGAAAGTCTGGCTTGTTGCCTGTCCAACCTGTGCCATAGTTGTCAAATACTGCAAAATCTTTGTGGTCGCAGGCCAGAATGTGACCCACCTTCCACTTAAAGCTGATAAAACTGAACTTAGCCATCGTACACTTGTCTGGAATATCAACCGGTTGCACTGAACATAACAGGCCCTGAATGACCTTAAAGCAATCTGCTCATCCTCTGAAGGTATTGCAACTGACCGATCCACACTTGATGGCATCGGCTGATGGCGCATTGCTTGGCGTTAATACCAGGGATAGTCTCGCGGCGGTTATTGATGAGGTGTTGCGCAGCCATGGTCAGCCAGATCTGATTCTGGCTACCGGTGATCTTACCCAGGATGCGTCCCGGGAGGCCTATCGGTATTTTGGGCAGCAGCTTGAGGCATTTTCCTGTCCGTCACTCTGGATCGCCGGGAATCACGACGACTCCAGTTTGCTGGCTTCGGTGGCGGCGCAATATCAGGCTGACCAGAAGCAGATGGTGCAGGGCGGCTGGCACTTCGTGATGCTGGATTCGTCAGTGCATGGCAAAGTCTACGGAGAGCTGGCGGAGGACGAGTTAGCGTTCCTGGACAGCGCACTCGCGCAGCATCCGGAACTGCCGACCATGGTGTGCCTGCACCATCACCCGGTAGATATCGGCTCTGACTGGATGGAAAAGATCGGCCTTAAAAACCGCGATGCCTTCTGGCAAGTTGTCGACAAATACCCACAAGTCAAAATCGTGCTTTGGGGCCATATCCATCAGGACCTCCAGCAGCAACGCAACGGCGTGCAACTACTCGCCACACCCTCCACCTGCATCCAGTTTGCCACCGGATCGAGCGACTTCGCCGTAGAGCCATTGGCTCCCGGTTACCGCTGGTTCGAGCTGGACGCCTCCGGCGATTTCACCACAGAAGTCTGCAGGGCGAGCCGGTTCGAGTTTGACCTGGATGAGAACAGCACAGGTTACTGATTGTTCTGTCTGCCCCTGTAGGCTTCGACCGTTGCTTATATCCGCTGGTTTTGGACCTACAGGGGTAAACGTCTTATTGGCTCAGCCTCGCAGTGCCTGGGCCGCAGCCACCATGGTTTGCAGTGCCGGTGTCACTTCCTCCCATTTCCGCGTTTTCAGACCGCAGTCCGGATTCACCCACAGGCGTTCCGGCGGGATGCGCTCGGCTGCCAGTTTCATCAGGTTGATGATGTGATCCCGATCGGGAGTGTTGGGGGAGTGAATGTCGTACACCCCTGGCCCGATGTCGTTCGGGTACTCGAAGTTCTTGAAAGCATCCAGCAGCTCCATGTTTGAGCGCGAGGTTTCAATGGTGATCACATCGGCGTCCATGCGGGCGATGGCTTCGATGATGTCGTTGAACTCCGAATAGCACATGTGGGTATGGATCTGCGTGCTGTCCGCTACGTCATTGGCGGCGACCCGAAAGCTGTTGATGGCCCAGTCCAGATAGGTTTCCCAGTCGGACTGGCGCAGGGGTAAACCTTCGCGCAGGGCGGCCTCGTCTATCTGGATGATGTTTACGCCGGCTTTCTCCAGGTCCTGCACTTCGTCGCGAATGGCCAGGGCCAGTTGCAGGCAAGAATCCTTGCGAGGCTGGTCATCGCGCACGAAAGACCAGTTCAGAATCGTGACCGGCCCGGTCAGCATGCCTTTGACAGGCTTATCGGTCAGAGATTGAGCGTAAGTCGTCCACTCTACCGTCATGGCCTTTGGTCGATGAATGTCGCCAAACAGAATCGGCGGCTTCACGCATCGGGAGCCGTAGGACTGGACCCAGCCGAAGCGGGTAAACGCGTAGCCGTCCAGCTGCTCACCGAAGTATTCCACCATGTCGTTGCGTTCCGGTTCGCCGTGCACCAGTACGTCCAGCCCGAGTTTTTCCTGCTCGCGAATACAGTGGGCGATTTCGGCCTGCATCTTCTGTGTATAGGCCGGTCCCGTGAGTTCACCCTTGCGATACTGCAGTCGGGCCTGGCGGATTTCCGGCGTTTGCGGAAACGAGCCGATGGTCGTGGTTGGGAACGCCGGCAGCTTCAACGCTGTTTGCTGCAGGGCGATGCGTTGGGTGTATGGGCTCTGGCGCTTGCCCTGTTCTGCAGTGATGCCTGCGACCGCGGCACGAACCACCGGATTGACCACCCGGGTTGAGCGCTGCCGGCTTTCGATGGACTGCTTGTTGGCCGCCAATGGACCTTGCACTGCTAAACGACCCTCGTTCAGGGCGCGGGCCAGCATCTGCAGCTCATCCAGTTTTTGTACCGCGAACGCCAGCCACTCACGGATCTCCCCGTCCAGGTCTTGTTCTGGCGTCAGATCAACCGGCACATGCAGCAGCGAGCATGACGGTGCCAGCCACAGGCGTTCTCCGAGCTTCTCATGAACCGGCTCAAGCCATTCCAGGGTTTTGGCCAGATCGGCTTTCCAGATATTGCGCCCATTGATCACACCCAGGGACAGCACTTTGTGGCTGGGCAGCCAGTCGACGATGCGATTGACCTCGTCTGGCGCACTGAGGGCGTCCAGATGAACCCCGGCGACTGGCAGTTCACACGCCAGTTGCAGGTTGCCCCGAAGCTCGCCGAAGTAAGTGGCCAGCAGCAATTTCGGCCGGTTGGTCTTGAGTTGGTGATAGGCCAGGTTAAAGGCATAGCGCCAGTTGGCATCCAGATCGGTCACCAGAGCAGGTTCGTCAACCTGCACCCATTCCACGCCGGCGTCCGCCAAAGCCTCAAGCAGTTGCGCGTAAACCGGCAGCAGGCGCTCGAGAAGATCCAGGCGATTGCTGCCGTCGGTGCTCTTGCCCAGCCACAGGTAAGTGACCGGGCCGATGATCACCGGCTTGGCTGACACGCCCTGTTCCCGGGCTTCCGCTAGCTGACTTAAAAGGCGTTCCGGATTCAGCTCAAACTGGGTATCGGCGGTAAATTCGGGCACGATGTAGTGGTAGTTGGTGTCAAACCACTTGGTCATCTCGCCGGCGGCGGTGGCGCAGCAGGGGCTGTCGTTGGCACCGCGGCCCCGGGCCGCACGGAAGTAATCGTCCAGGGCCGAGCCATCTTTGTTGGCGACCCGCGCGGGCAGGTTGCCGACCGTGACCGACATATCCAGCACCTGGTCGTACAGGGAAAACTCGCCCACCGGCACAAAATCGAGCTTGGCTTGTTGCTGCCAGTGGCGGCGGCGCAGGTCGGCGGCCGTGATGGCCAGGTCATGGCCGGTTTGTCGGCCGGCCCAGTAATCTTCCAGTGCAAATTTCAGCTCCCGTTGACCGCCAATGCGGGGGAAGCCAAGGTTGTGTGTGGTCACCATGAGTCTGTCCTTCGGTGTTGTCAGTGTGAATCGTTGGACAAGGTTAGGCGGGTGATCGAATGAATAAAAATGGTATTATCTCAACGAACCATGAGCATAATTCACGGATAAGCCATGATTGAGCGAAGTCATCTTGAAATTTTCCGGGCGGTTGAGCGCCAGGGCTCCTTAACCGCGGCGGCAGAGCAGCTGCATCTGACCCAGTCAGCCTTGAGCCACGCCATTCGAAAACTGGAGCAGCAGTTGGGTACGCCGGTGTGGCTCAGAGAAGGGCGGCAGTTGCGGTTTACCCAGGCGGGGGAGCAGTTGCTCAACCTGGCCAATCGTTTGCTGCCGCAATTCGAACATGCGGAAATGCTGATCGGTCAGGTGGCCAAAGGCCAGCGCGGCAGGCTGCGAGTGGGGATGGAGTGCCATCCTTGCTATCAATGGTTGCTAAAAGTGGTGGGGCCCTACTTGCAGCAGTGGCCGGATGTAGACGTAGATGTAAAACAGGAGTTCCAGTTTGGCGGTATGGGAGCGCTGTTCGGTCATGATATCGATTTGCTGGTTACGCCAGACCCGCTGCACCGCCCCGGGGTGCGTTTTGAGCCGGTGTTTGATTATGAGCAGGTGTTGGTGGTGGCAGCGGGCCATCCGTTGGCGGGTGAACCCTGGGTGGAGCCCGGGCAGTTGGAAAAAGAAACTCTGATTACCTACCCGGTGGCGCCGGAGCGGTTGGACATCTTTACACGCTTCTTCTTGCCCGCGCATTCGGCTCCGGCGCGGCATAAGACCATTGAGACCACAGACATCATGTTGCAGATGGTGGCGGCTGGGCGCGGCGTGTCGGCGTTGCCGCGCTGGCTGGTGGATGAGTATGCGCTTAAGATGCCGATCAGGGCGCTGCAGCTGGGCCGGGAGGGGATGCCCAAGCAGATTTTTCTGGGCTTTCGGGAGCGGGATTCCGAGGTGGATTACCTGAGCGCGTTCATGACACTGGCTCGTAGCATTCGCTGGAATTAACCGGTTCGGTTAAACTGCGCAAAAAGTTTCAACAGGACACACAAAACATGAGCAATATTCCTGCAGATTTGAAGTATCTTGAGACTCACCAGTGGGTGCGGGTAGATGCCGATGGTACGGCCACAGTGGGCATTACCGATTTTGCCCAGGAGCAGTTAGGCGATGTGGTTTACATCGGTGTGCCGGAGGTGGGTGCGACGGTGAATGGCGGCGAGGAGGCCGGTGTGGCTGAGTCGGTCAAGTCGGCGTCGGATGTGTTCAGTCCGGTGACCGGTGAGGTTCTCGAGGTGAATGAGAAGCTGGAGGATGAGCCGGAGGTTGTGAACGAAGATCCTTATGGTGATGGCTGGATGTTCAAGGTTAAGCTGGCGGACCTCGGCGAGCTCGACGGCCTTATGGATGCTGCTGCTTACGGTGAGCATGTCGCTGCCGAGCAGTGATTTCTGGTTTTGGTGCGGGCATGGCACCGGGGAAGGCTTCCAAAACACGCTGTGAATACTTCCCTGTACGCTCTGCTCCGCCATCCATGGCTCCGCAAGGTTTTGGAA
>LJZQ01000019.1 GCA_001314845.1 Marinobacter excellens HL-55 | reverse complement strand
CAAGTACATCTTAGTAGGGCTTCGTCGCGCCATCCCTGGCGCTCCAGATTTTTGGAAAGCCCCGCCAGCCCTCTCCTTATCTAACTAATGTGCAGGCCCGCAGGGTTAAAAACAAGTAGGCGCTGGCGCTTAAGTTAAAGAGATATTCTGTTCACCTTAAGGAGTGCATTTTTGTAGGCATGCCATTCCATTGTCGGACGGAGGTAGGTTGGAGGGGCCTCCCAAAAATGTGCGGAGCCATGGATGGCGGAGCCCAAGCGTCACATGGACGTGCCGAAGGAGCGTTTTTTGGGAGGCCCCTCCAACCTGCCTCCACACGCCAAGCCCAGAGCAAATGGAGCAGGCTATAGGCCAAACTGCAAAATCAGAACAGCTCAGAGTTAACCGGAACTCCGCGCAAGGAATTGGCGTAGGCCTGAACAATTTCGACATCGACAAAATGGCCAACCACCGCAGGGTTGTCGTGGCGGAAATTGACGATCCGGTTGTTCTCGGTGCGGCCAGAGTATTCGCCCGGATCTTTCTTGGACAAGCCCGTGACCAGAATCCGCTGGGTGCTGCCGACCATCTTGCGGCTGATATCCATCACATGCTGGTTGATCCGGTTCTGCAGAATCGACAATCGCTGCTTCTTGACCTCCATCGGCGTGTCATCCGGCAAATCCGCGGCCGGTGTGCCCGGACGAGCGCTGTAGACAAAACTGAAGGACATATCGAAGCCGATGTCGTTGATCAGTTTCATGGTGTCTTCGAAGTCTTTATCGGATTCGCCCGGGAAACCGATGATAAAGTCCGAGGAAAAGCTGATATCTGGCCGGATCTTGCGCAAACGGCGCAGTTTGGATTTGTACTCCAGCGCGGTATGACCGCGCTTCATCGCCGCCAGAATGCGATCAGAGCCGCTCTGCACTGGCAGGTGCAGGTGACTGACCAGTTCCGGAACCCGCTCGTAGATCTCGATCAGCGAATCGCTGAATTCCACAGGGTGAGAGGTGGTGTAGCGGATGCGGTCGATGCCGTCGATGGACGCAATCAGTTCGATCAGTTCTGCCATATCCATCACGTCGCCATCGTGGGTATCGCCACGGTAGGCGTTGACGTTCTGGCCCAGCAGGTTCACTTCACGCACACCCTGGCTGGCCAGGTGGGCAACTTCGGCGATCACGTCGTCGACCGGGCGGCTGACTTCTTCGCCGCGGGTGTAGGGCACCACGCAGAAGGTGCAGTATTTGCTGCAGCCTTCCATGATCGAGACAAACGCGGACGGACCGTCGGCGCCGGGGTCGGGCAGGTTGTCGAATTTTTCGATCTCGGGAAAGCTGACGTCGACCACGCCCACGCCGTTACCTTTGGTGCGTATTTCGGTGATCATGTCGGGCAGGCGGTGCAGGGTTTGCGGGCCGAACACCATGTCGACAAACGGGGCCCGGTCGATGATGGCCTGGCCTTCCTGGCTGGCGACGCAGCCGCCCACTCCGATAATCAGGTCGGGCTTTTTGCTTTTGAGCTTTTTCCAACGGCCGAGCTGGTGGAACACTTTGTCCTGGGCTTTTTCGCGGATGGAGCAGGTGTTCAGCAGCAGGATGTCGGCGTCTTCCGGCGAGTCGGTCATTTCCACGGTTTCGCCGGTTTTGAGCAGGTCTGCCATGCGGGCAGAGTCATACTCGTTCATTTGGCAGCCGTGGGTTTTGATGTACAGCTTTTTGGCCATGGGTCTCACGTTGTCGGTTGTGTGTTGCGCCGGGAGTGGTAAATTTGGCGCTGGCAAAAATTGGACTGCACATTATAGCGGGGTGCTTAAACTTCAACCACCGTTGTCTCGGGTTTTGCTGTGGTATCATTCGCAGCAACTCCAGTTTGGTGCATGAAGGCTTTTGGGGTGAGCTTTCCAAAACACGCTCCTCCGGCACGTCCGTGTGACGCTTGGGCTCCGCCATCCCTGGCTCCGCACAGTTTTGGAAAGCTCACCCCAAAACCCTTCCCATACACTTCTGCTGGATTCTACAAGCTCGACGATCGGTTTGTGGAAGCCGAAAAATTAAAGCTAACCAATACACTTATGACCCCCGAACGCCTCGCCCGAATCAAACAAATCCTGAACACCCGCCAACCCGACCTGCGGGTGTTGACGGATCAGGTGCACAAGCCCAGAAACTTGTCTGCCATTATCCGTTCCTGCGATGCCTTCGGCCTGGCGCACATGCATGTGGTGTGGCCCAAGGAGGGTTTTCGGGCATTTCGGAAGACCGCCGGGGGCAGCTTTCGTTGGGTGACGACCCATACTCATCCCACTATGGACAATGCCGTTACCGAGCTCAAAGCGCAGGGCCACAAGATCTATGCTGCGCAGCTGTCCGAGCGGGCGGTGGATTTTCGTGAGGTGGATTACACGGTGCCGTGCACGATCATTATGGGCAATGAGGTGGACGGGGTGAATCCGGTCACCGCCGAGCAGGCAGATGAGCATGTTGTGATTCCGATGATGGGTATGGTGGAGTCGCTGAATGTGTCCTCTGCCTGCTCCATCATCCTGTCGGAGGCCCAGCGGCAGCGGAAGCTGGCGGGGATGTTTGATCAGCGACGGATGCCGGATGAGGAATACAATCGCTTGTTGTTCTGCTGGAGCCAACCCACGGTGAAGCGGTATTGCGATGATCGGAATTTGCCGTATCCGCCGATCGACCACGACACTGGTGAGTTGATCGACGGGGTAGGGTGGATGCAGGACGTCAGAAAACTGAGGGCCAATCGCCCCAGGTGGGACGATCAACCGGAAAACATGGAATCAAACTAGTCCTCGCGAGCTTCCAGGAACCGCTGCAGCTGCTCCCGCAAGGCCTTGGGCAGGCGGGTGATGGTCAGGGCGTCTTTGTCGCGGTCGTAGTAGACCGCCTGGTTGACCAGGTCCGATGAGAACGACACGCTCATGCCGCCGCCGGAGCCGGCAATGCGGACGAGCTTTTTGACCTTGCGGTGGTCCGGGTGCAGTACGCCGGTTTCGGGCATTTCAGCGTTCTGGTTGGCGAATTCCTTGAAGCGCTCGGGCTGGCCTTCGTCCAGGTAGCTCGACAGGGCCTCAATGGCCACCGGCTCGCCCAGGGCGTGCTGGTCTTTGCAGAACTCATAGGCTTTGGTGCGCACTTCCCCGGCTTTTTCCGGTTCGCTGGATTTGGCGAAGGCTTCGACCGCGTCCAGAAAGGTCATGGTTTCTTTTTCCACGTCCACGCTGTTGGTGAATGCGCACAGACGAATGAACAGATCGCCGGGATCGCCGGTGCCGCGGGCGTGGATGAGGGTCATGTAGTTGTCACTGGCGTTGTCGTTGCGCCAGTCGTCCAGTTCGATTCTGACGGCCAGGTTGAGGCGTGACAGGCTCAGCACATCGGTGGCGTCGAGCTTCTGGCTGCCGTCGAAGCGCATGGCGCCGTCGGTTTCGAGGATATAGAGGTATACCACTTCGGCGTCGGCCAGGGCGTCATGGACAATGACCAGGTGGCCGTCGAATTCCTCCTGGCTGCCGTTGAGCAGTTCCTGCCACTGGCCGAACAGGCGATCGGTCATGGCGGCGAAGGTTTGTTTGTCTTCGAGGTAATCTTTTAGCCAGGCGCTGAAAGGGCACTCGCCGACGTCATCGGAGAAGCGGCCGTATTTCTTGCCGGGTTTGCTGTTGAACAGGCGCTTCATCTGTTTGTGCAGGGCTTCGTAGTCGCCACCGGGCTCCTGCTGAGCCTCACCGGCAACAAGGCGGGCAGGCTGGCCCGGCTGGTACTGGCTGGCGAAGGCGGTGCGCAGGTGTTTGATGGCCATTATGTTCAGCTCCTGTGGTTAATCTTGATGGCGGGGGATTGTGCCATGGTCTGGCTTTTTGGTCATTGCCTGCCTTCGATGTGGGGACAGATTACGGATCGCGGGAGGGGCTGCGGGAATGGTCGATGTTTGAACAGAGGGAAGGCAGAGCATCCCCCTACCCGGCAGCCTGCCAGGGTAGGGGGATATTCGCGTTAAACTCGCTGGCTGCGAGCCAATTCCTGAAGAAGCCCGGAAACCACGGCCGGAATCTCTGCTTCGGTCTCAGCTGAAACGCTGGCATTAGCGATGTCAGAGCCAAGATTCACAGTCACAGCGACCAGGCCGTGGGCGGTCAGCAGCTGCGCCACGCGGCGGCGTTCGTCGGCGTCGCCGGTGTTTTCTTCAGACACCACCACCGCCGTCTTGCCCTGGTCAAACAGCGCACGCTCCACGGCCAGGGCCAGTTGCGGGGCCTGTTTGCCATTGCAGGCGATGATGACCGGTTTCTGGGCCAATCGACGTTCGCGTTCTTCCGGGGTAACCGGATCCAGCGACTCCAGGCCATCGGCCAAACCGGCGATCATGCCCGCGCCGACCGTGACGTTGGTCAGGCGGTCGATGATAATGAAGCTGCCGGTGGCGTGGTTACGCTGATAGGCATCGAACGCAATGGGCTGGTTCAGAGTCAGCTCGCACAGGCCGATCTCGTTGAGCTGTAGCTGGCTCGGGTTCGGGTTCTGCTCCAGGGTGTTCACGTCGGTCTGATGATGAATCTTCTTCACCGTGCCGGAGGTAAACGTGGGCCCCAGTTTGATGTCATAGAGACGACCGGTTTCCAGTGGGGCGTCGATCATCCACACCAGGTTGGCGTTGAAGCGGTTGTGAACCTCTGGCTCATCTTCCGCTTTCACCAGCATATCGCCACGGCTGATGTCGATTTCGTCTTCCAGGGTCAGGGTGACGGCCTGGTCGATGTAGGCCTCCTCAAGGTTGCCGTCAAAGGTGACGATCTCCTTGACCTTACTGGTGCGCCTTGAGGGCAGGGCCATTACGGTTTCACCCGGGCGGATCACGCCAGAGGCAACGGTGCCGCAGAAGCCTCGGAAATTAAGGTTGGGTCGGGTAACGTACTGTACCGGAAAGCGGAAATGCTCCAGATTCTTGTCTCGGGATACTTCCACCGTTTCCAGGATTTCCATTAACGGCTGGCCGGTAAACCAGGGCGTGTTCTCGCTTTTATTGACAACGTTATCGCCGTCCAGGGCCGAGATTGGCACGAAGCGGATATCGTTCAGGCCAAGGCGGGCAGCAAAGGCCTGATACTCGTCGCGGATTTCATTGAAGCGCTGTTCGCTGAAATCGACCAGGTCCATCTTGTTCACGGCTACTACAATGTGGCGAATGCCCAGCAGCGAGGCGATAAACGAATGCCGGCGGGTCTGAGTCATCACGCCGTGGCGGGCGTCGATCATCAGGATGGCAAGTTGCGCGGTGGAGGCGCCGGTGGCCATGTTGCGGGTGTACTGCTCGTGGCCCGGGGTGTCGGCAATAATGAACTTGCGCTTGTCGGTGCTGAAATAGCGGTAGGCGACATCAATAGTGATGCCCTGTTCCCGCTCGGCCTGCAGACCATCTACCAGCAGTGCCAGATCCAGCTTTTCGCCGGTGGTGCCCATCTTGGCGCTATCTGTTTTCAGGCTGGCCATGTGATCTTCATAGATCATCTTGGTGTCGTGCAGCAGGCGGCCGATCAACGTGCTTTTGCCATCGTCCACGCTGCCGCAGGTCAGCAGGCGCAGCAGCTCTTTGTTCTCGTGTTGTTTCAGGTACGCCAGAATATCGTCGGCGATCAATTCAGACTGGTGTGACATCTCAGAAATACCCTTCGCGCTTTTTCTGTTCCATGGAGCCGGCAGAGTCGTGGTCAATCACGCGGCCCTGTCGTTCGGAGCTGGTAGCCAGCAGCATTTCCTGAATGATATCCGGCAACGTGTTGGCCTCGGATTCGATGGCGCCGGTCAGTGGGTAGCAGCCCAGAGTTCGGAAGCGTACCGATTTCATCATCGGTTTCTCGCCTTCCTTCAGGGGCATGCGGTCGTCGTCTACCATGATCAGGGTGCCATCGCGATCGACGACAGGGCGCACGGCCGAGAAGTACAAGGGCACGATGTCGATGTTTTCCAGATAGATGTATTGCCAGATATCCAGCTCGGTCCAGTTCGAGAGCGGGAACACGCGGATGCTCTCACCTTTGTCGACCTTGCCGTTGTAGATATTCCAAAGCTCGGGACGCTGGTTTTTCGGGTCCCAGCGATGGTGCTCATCGCGGAACGAATACACCCGCTCTTTGGCTCGGGATTTTTCTTCATCCCGGCGGGCACCGCCGAAGGCCGCATCGAACTTGTACTTGTCCAGCGCCTGTTTGAGGGCTTGGGTTTTCATTATGTCGGTGTGCTTGGCGCTGCCATGGGTAAACGGTCCGATGCCTTGCTTTACACCGTCTTCATTGGTGTGGACGATCAGGTCCAGGCCGTAACGGCTCACCTGCTTGTCACGGAATTCAATCATCTCCCGGAACTTCCAGGTGGTGTCAACGTGCATCAGCGGGAAGGGAGGCTTGCCCGGATAAAAGGCTTTCAGGGCCAGGTGCAGCATCACGGCGGAATCTTTGCCGACGGAGTAGAGCATCACCGGGTTATCAAACTCGGCCGCTACTTCCCTGATAATGTGGATGCTTTCGGCTTCCAGTTGTTTGAGATGCGTGAGGTTGTATGTCGTCATGATCATCCGTTGCCGCAGGGGCGTTGTGATGGCTGTGAATCGGATGAAACACTATATCAGAGCACTATAGGGTATAAGAAGGTGTCTGCTAAGAATTTGGGATTCTAATAATATAGCGTTGGCGGGTGTCGGACATTAGCCTGATGAAGGATTTTGATCGAGAATCGAAAGGCAAAAACTCGCGAATTATCAGTGCGCTTCGCGAGCTTCGTTCAGTGCGTCGGCGAGAAGTTTTGCTACGTAGCGGTCGATGTAATCAAAGCCGTTGCCTTCGAATTCACTGAACTGGATACCAACCTGAAACTCATCTTTGGCAATGCGGCGCAAATGGACGATGTTTCCGTCGGCCAGTATGGTGACAGGCTGAGTTGGCAGCACCGGCACGGTAAAGCGGGTTTTGACTTCAATCCAGTGGCCCGGGGAGGGTGCGCGCATGCCTGGCACCAATTGCTCAACCGTTTCCTGATTGCAGGAAAGCATCACACCAGTGCGGGACAGGTTAGACGCGTGGCAAGTCAGGCAGCAGCCATCGTGTTTCTCGATCGTAATGTCTGTTTCGACATCAACTCGCTGCTGATTGCGCAGGTTAGCTTTTATAGCGATGGGCTTCATGTTTACTCTTCTGGCATGTGTGGTTTGAAAAGAAGTTGCCTTTCCCATAAACGCCTTCCAGAAAAACGTATAGCCGGTTGAAGGTTTAGCTGTTTAAAAAGTGAACAGCAATAAATCTGCCCAGCATTGTGTCAGTTTTATTAAAAAAATCTGAACACGACGTCACAATTTGGCGTCATCATTTACCTGAAATCCATATTATCCACTCAAATCCGTATGCAGCAAGGAGCTGCAGTCAGCGCGTGGCTGAGGTAAAATCGCGTCCCTACATTCATCAGGGGCGTCGCCCCGGGATTCCTGCAGAAATTTATGACCGAGAAAACACAAGATGCTGCCCTGGGCGGCAAAGTGGGCTTCATCAGCCTGGGCTGTCCGAAGGCACTGGTAGACTCTGAACGTATCCTGACCCAGTTGCGTTTGGACGGTTACGAGGTCGTGCCAAGTTACAATGACGCAGACATCGTAGTGGTGAACACCTGTGGCTTCATCGATGCTGCCAAGCAGGAATCCCTGGACGTAATCGGCGAGGCCATCAGCGAAAACGGCAAGGTGATCGTTACCGGCTGCATGGGCGCTGAAGCCGACAAAATTCGGGAGACCCACCCGGGCGTACTGGCCGTATCTGGCCCTCATGCCTATGAAGAGGTGGTTGGCTCGGTTCACCAGTATCTGCCGCCGAAAAAAGATCATGATCCCTTTGTCGATCTGGTTCCACCCCAAGGTATTAAACTGACACCGCGGCATTACGCTTACCTGAAGATCTCCGAAGGCTGCAATCATCGCTGCACCTTTTGCATCATACCTTCCATGCGCGGCGATCTGGTCAGCCGGCCGATCGGGGATGTGATGGACGAGGCCAAGCGGCTGGTGGATGCCGGGGTAAAAGAGCTGCTGGTGATCTCTCAGGATACCTCTGCGTACGGTGTCGACATAAAATACCGCACCGGGTTTTGGCAGGGCCGTCCGGTCAAAACCAAAATGCAGTCTCTGTGCGAAGCTCTTGGCGAGATGGGTGTTTGGGTTCGTCTGCACTATGTGTATCCGTACCCCCATGTGGACGGCATCATTCCGCTGATGGCAGAGGGCAGGATCCTGCCTTACCTGGATATCCCGTTCCAGCACGCCAGCCCGAAAGTGCTTAAGGCCATGAAGCGCCCGGCCCATGACAGCAAAACCCTGGACCGCATTCGCAAGTGGCGGGAAATCTGCCCAGAGCTGACTATCCGGTCTACGTTTATCGTTGGCTTCCCCGGTGAAACCGAGGAAGATTTCCAGTACCTGCTGGACTGGCTGGACGAGGCGCAACTGGATCGCGTCGGCGCGTTCACCTACAGCGCAGTAGAGGGTGCCAAGGCCAATGAGCTGGAGGGTGCCGTGCCGGAAGATGTGAAAGAGGAGCGACTGGCCCGGTTCATGACCAAGCAGGCTGAAATCTCTGCCGCCCGTTTACAGGCCAAGATCGGCAAGACGATCGATGTGCTCATCGACGAAGTCGACGAAGAAGGTGCTATTGGTCGCTCGAAAGCCGATGCCCCTGAGATCGACGGCATGGTCTACCTGAACGAAGAAACCGACTTGGTTCCTGGCCAAATCGTCCAGGCCGTCGTCGAGCATGCCGATGAGCATGACCTTTGGGCTCGTTTGGTCTGACCTTGGTCGTGTTCTTTGAGGGGCGGCCCTAGCCTTCTTGATTGGGAGTGACTGCCTTGGCGGGCAGGGCCTCCCAAAAAACGCCCGTGAATACGTCCCTGTAGGGCTTCGTCGCGCCATCCCTGGCGCTCCAGATTTTTGGGAGGCCCTGCCCGCCAAGGCGTCAGTCAGGCTTTTGGTGGGGTAGTCATTAAAAAAACCGTGCTGTCGTCTTATGCATCGTTTCGGTGAAGAGGGACGGGGACGATTGTGTTGCCAATCTCTGAGTGGTTCTACGGGACTATTGCTGAAAGGTCTGTGCGGGTGCGTTTGGGGGGGCTTCCCAAAAATGTGCGGAGCCATGGATGGCGGAGCCCAAGCGCACATGGATGTGCTTGTAGCGTTTTTTGGGAAGGGGCCCCAAATGCACCCCTCCCCAAACCTAACAGGCTAGGGCCCAAACATGAGCCCCGCCAAAGTTAACCGCCAAGCTTGCGAACAAGAATCTCATTGAACAGCTTGGGGTTGCCCTGGCCCTTGGAGGCCTTCATCAAAGGCCCCATAAAGCCGCCGAGCATCTTCTTGCGCTTCTTCGGATCCTCCTCGCCCTGATATTGAGCCACTTGATCCGGCATGCCCGCAAGAACCTCATCGACCATGGATTCCAACGCGCCGGTGTCTGACACCTGCTTAAGACCCTGAGCCTCGATGATGGCGTCAACGTTGTCGTTTTCGCCAGACCACAGCGCTTCGAATACCTTCTTGGCACCGGCAGACGAGACCGTGTTGTCGGCAATGCGAGTCACCAGCGCGCCCAGTTGGGCGCCGGAAATGGGCGACTCAGCAACCGACTTCTCCTCGGCATTCAGGCGTGCGGAAAACTCGCCCTGAATCCAGTTAGCCGCCAGTTTCGCGTCCTTGCCGTGCGCCATGGTCTCCTCGAAGAACGTCGCCAGTCTGGCGTCGCCAGACAGCACGCCGGCGTCATAATCGTTCAGGCCGTACTGCTCCTTGAACCTTGCCTTGCGGGCGTCCGGCAACTCCGGCAGGCGGGCGCGGGCGTCTTCGATGAAGGCGTCGTCGATTTCTACCGGCAGCAGGTCGGGGCAGGGGAAGTAACGGTAATCGTTGGCCTCTTCCTTGGAACGCATCGAACGGGATTCGTCACGGTCGCCGTTGTACAGGCGGGTTTCCTGGGTGATGGTGCCGCCGTCTTCCAGGATGTCCATTTGTCGTTCAACTTCGTGAGCGATGGCCTGTTCCATAAACCGGAACGAGTTCAGGTTCTTGGTTTCGGTGCGGGTGCCCAGGGTCTCGGAGCCTTTGGGCTTTAGCGAGATGTTGACGTCAAAACGCATGGAGCCCTGGGACATGTCGCCGTCGCAGATGCCCAGAGAGGTCACCAGGCTGTGCAGCTTCTTGGCGAAGGCGACCGCTTCTTCGGCGGTATTCATGTCTGGCTCGGTGACCACCTCGATCAACGGGGTGCCGGCCCGGTTCAGGTCGATGCCGGACATGCCGTGATAGTCCTCGTGCAGAGACTTGCCTGCGTCTTCTTCCAGGTGGGCGTGGTGAATGCGCACACGCTTGCTGCTGCCGTCGGCCAGGTCGATGTCTACATGGCCGGGGCCGACGATCGGCTGGGCCAGCTGGGTGGTCTGGTAGCCTTTGGGAAGATCCGGGTAAAAGTAGTTTTTACGCTCGAACATGGAGCGGCGGCCGATTTCGGCATTGGTGGCCAGGCCGAACATCACCGCATAGCGAAACGCCTGCTCGTTCGGCACCGGCAAGGTGCCGGGCATGGCCAGGTCGACCGCGTTGGCCTGGGTGTTGGGCTCGGCACCGAAGGCGGTGCTGGAGCCCGAGAAAATTTTCGTTTTGGTCGCAAGCTGAACGTGAATTTCCAGCCCGATCACGATATCCCACTGCATGTGTTCGTCTCCTTTGGTCGGGCTTATTGGGGTTCACGCTGGTGCCAGTCGGTCACCTGCTGGAACTGATGGGCGGCGTTCAGCAGGCGGGCCTCGGAGAAGTAGTCTCCGATAATTTGCAGGCCCACCGGCAGTCCGTCGACAAACCCGGCCGGTACCGACATGGCCGGGATGCCCGCCAGGTTGATGGCGATGGTGAACACGTCTTCCAGGTACATAGACACTGGATCGGTGGTCTTCTCACCCTGGATAAACGCAGGGGAAGGCGTTACCGGGCTCATCAGTACGTCCACTTCTTTGAACGCATTAATGAAATCTTGCTGAATCAACCGGCGCACTTTCTGGGCCTTCAGGTAATAGGCGTCGAAATAACCCGCAGACAGGGCGTAGGAGCCCACCAGAATCCGGCGCTTGACCTCACTGCCAAAGCCTTCGGCCCGGGTGCGGGTGTACATGTCCATGAGATCCTTGGGATCTGCGCAGCGATAGCCGTAGCGCACGCCGTCAAAACGGGACAGGTTGGCGGATGCCTCCGCCGGAGCAATCACGTAATAGGCAGCGATGGCCAGATTGGCGTTGGGCAGAGACACATCCTTTACCGTCGCGCCCAGCTTTTCATACTCACGCACCGCATTCCGTACCTGCGCTTCCATGGTCGGTGACAGCTGATCACTGAAGTATTCTTTGGGCAGGCCGATTCTCAGGCCTTTCAACGGCTCGTTCAGAGTGGCGGTATAGTCCGGTACGTCCCGGTCTATGCACGTGGAGTCTTTCGGGTCGAATCCGGCCATTACGTTCATCATCAGCGCGGCGTCTTCGGCTGAGCGGGCCATCGGGCCACCCTGGTCCAGTGACGAGGCAAAGGCGATCATGCCGTAACGGGATACCCGGCCATAGGTGGGCTTCAGCCCGGTGATACTGCACAGGGCGGCCGGCTGGCGAATGGAGCCGCCGGTATCGGTGCCCGTCGCTGCAGGCACAAGGCGCGCTGCGACCGCCGCCGCAGATCCGCCGGATGAGCCGCCGGGAACGCGTTTTTCGCCGTTCGACAGGCCCCAGGGGTTGGTTACCGCACCAAAAAAGCTGGATTCGTTGGATGACCCCATGGCGAACTCATCCATGTTGGTCTTGCCAAGGCACACCGCGCCCGCCGCCTTGAATTTCTCGGTTACCGTCGCATCGTAGGGCGGTACAAAGTTCTCCAGCATCTTTGAGCCGCAGCTGGTGCGAACGCCGTTGGTACAGAAAATATCCTTGTGAGCAAAGGGCACACCGGTCCACACCGTGGCCTTGCCCGCTGACCGCATCTCATCCGCTGACTTCGCCTCGGCCAGGGCCTGCTCGTCAGAGATGGTAATAAAACTGTTGTACTTGCCGTCTTCCTGCTTCAGACGGTCCAGGAACTGCTGAGTCAGCTCCACACTGGAAATCTTGCCGCTTTCCAGCTCTCTGGAAAGCTCTGCTACGGATTTGTTATGCATCATCAATCCCGAAATATGTGATCGTCAGATAACCTGCTGGTTAAAAAGGTATATCAGTGCTTAAAAGGATCACTCGATAACCTTGGGTACCAGGTACAACCCATCTTCGGTGGCCGGCGCAATTGACTGGAACGCCTGCCGCTGATTGGTCTCGGTAACCACATCCGGCCTCAGCCTCTGCACCGCATCCAGCGGGTGCGCCATCGGCTCGACCGAGTCGGTATCCGCGGCACTCAGTTGATCGACAAGGTCCAGGATGTTGCCGAGATCCTTCTCCAGAGCCGAAACCTGCTCGCCATCCACTTTAATACGGGCGAGCACGGCAACTTTTTCAATGTCCGCACGGGAAATACTCACGTTGCCTCCAGTGATGTGTGAAGATAAGCCAACTATATTACCAGAATCCGGATACAGAGTGGCCCCGCCATAGCCCATAAAGTGTGTAAATGGTAAGTCTCAAGCCCTGATGTTGCCTTGCCTGAGACGGGTGTCACTGCTAAAGTTGCCGCATTCTTTTCTGCAACCGCAACTCTCAGGTTGAAAAAACACGAATGTTAATCAAAAGACTCCGAGGCTTATTTTCAAGCGACCTGTCCATCGACCTGGGCACCGCCAACACTCTGATTTACGTGCGCGAACGCGGTATTGTGCTGAACGAACCTTCCGTTGTTGCCATCCGAACCAACAATTCACAGAAAACGGTTGCCGCTGTCGGTGCTGAGGCAAAGCGTATGCTTGGCCGTACCCCCGGCAACATCACCGCCATTCGCCCGATGAAAGACGGCGTGATTGCAGATTTTGTGGTAACCGAAAAAATGCTCCAGCACTTCATCCATAAAGTGCATGAAAACAGCTTTATCACCCCGAGCCCACGGGTTCTGGTGTGCGTGCCCAGCAAGTCCACACAGGTAGAGCGCAAGGCAATCCGTGAATCCGCTCTTGGTGCCGGTGCGCGCGAGGTGTTTCTGATTGAAGAGCCCATGGCGGCTGCCATCGGTGCGGGTCTTCCGGTTGAGGAGGCCAGCGGCTCCATGATCGTTGATATCGGTGGTGGCACGACTGAAATTGCGATTATTTCCCTGAACGGCATTGTTTACGCCGAATCCGTCCGGGTTGGCGGTGACAAGTTTGATGAGGCCATCGTCACCTACGTGCGCCGCAACTACGGCAGTCTGATCGGTGATTCGACCGCTGAGCGTATCAAGCACGAGATCGGCTGTGCATACGAGGGCCTGGACGTCCGCGAGATTGATGTGCGCGGTCGCAACCTGGCCGAGGGCGTTCCCCGTGCTTTCACACTTAACAGTGAAGAGATGCTCGACGCCCTGCAAGAGTCACTGGCCCAGATTGTCCAGACGGTGAAGAGTGCCCTCGAACAATCTCCTCCGGAGCTGGCTTCAGACATCGCCGAGCGTGGCATTGTTCTGACTGGTGGCGGTGCCTTGCTGCGCGGCCTGGACAAACTCATTAGCGAAGAAACCGGTTTGCCAGTCATCATCGCCGAAGACCCGTTGACTTGCGTGGCCCGGGGTGGCGGCAAGGCACTGGAAGTTATTGATCGGGGTGGTATCGGAATGTTCTCCCAGGAGGGTTAATCCCGTGGGAGGATTTTGCCATTAAGACCATCTTTGTCCAGGGGCCGGTTCCCGGCTTCAGACTGCTTCTTGTGATTCTGATATCGGCAGCGTTAATCGCTGCCGATGCCCGTTTTGATAAACTCACTCCTGTACGCAGTGCCCTGTCGACCGGTCTCGCACCGGTATACTGGCTGGGCAATGCACCCTATCGCTTCAGTGATTGGTTTTCCGGCCTGTTTGTCAGCAGGGATGACTTGCAGAGTGAAAACGTAGAACTGAAAGCCCGAATGTTGATTCTCGAGCGTCGTGCGCTCAAATACGCCGCCCTTGCCTCCGAAAACAATGAACTGCGTCGCTTGCTGAACTCCTCTGAGGTGCTTGATGACCGGGTTATTGTGGGTGAAGTGGTGGGCGTTTCGCCAGATCCGTTTTCCCACGAAATTATCATCAACAAAGGCGACAGCGACGGCGTGAGCCGGGGGCAGGCGGTGCTGGACGCTGAAGGGTTGATGGGGCAGGTCATTCAGACGGGTCAGTTCACCTCTCGGGTCTTGCTGGTGTCTGATAGCAGTCACGCGGTCCCGGTTGAAGTGGTCAGGAATGGCTTGCGGTCGGTACTGCTTGGTAACGGCGAGGCCAGCGAGCTGGATCTGGTGCACGTGCCCGATACCGCTGATATCCGCGAGGGCGATACGCTGGTCAGCTCCGGGCTGGGGGGGCGCTTCCCGCGGGGCTACCCGGTCGCCGAAGTCAGCCAGATTACGAAAGAGCCCGGAGAGCCCTTCGTGACCATTCGCGCCGTGCCCAAGGCCCGACTGAACCAGAGCCGGATGGTGTTGGTGGTATTTCAGCCGGAGACCCGAGACCGCGCTGAGGGTGGCTTGCCGGCTGAGATTGAAGAGGGAGCCAACTGATGTTGTCAGTGATCAGCTACCCGCTGTTTTTTATCACCGTTGTTCTGGCGCTGGTTCTGAGCATTTCGCTGTTCCCGGTAGGCTGGTTTGAATTCCGGCCTGAATGGCTGGGGCTAGTGGTGTTCTACTGGACTTTTCGGGCACCTGCCCAATTTGGAATCCTGATGGCCTGGTGCCTTGGGCTTTTGCTCGATGTGCTGGAAGCCACGCCGATGGGTACCAATGCGCTTGGTATGGCGCTGATCGCTTTTCTTGTATTGACCATCCACCAGCGCCTGCGGATGTATCCACTGCCGCAGCAGTGTCTGTTGGTGTTCTTGCTGTTGGGTATCAATCAGATGCTGGTGCATTTTATCAAGCAGATGTTGGGAGCGGATTCGGCCGGGTTCAGCTATCTATGGCCGGCGCTGACCAGCGCCGTTGCCTGGCCTTTGGTGTGCGGTTTGCTTGATCGCCTGAACCGGCAACTGGGGTAGTGGTGATGACACCGTTGATCCTTGCATCCGCATCCCCACGCCGGGCTGAGCTGCTGGAACAGATTGGTTTGGTGTTTCGCGTGCAACCGGCGGATATCGACGAAACCGTGCTTTCGGGTGAATCCGCAGAGCACTACGTTGAGCGCCTTGCCCGGGAAAAAGCGTTGCGGGTGGCGACTCAGAACGCTGCAAGTCTTGCCCTTGGCTCGGATACTTCGGTGGTTGTGGACGGTGAGATCCTCGGCAAGCCGGAATCTCAGGCCGAGGCAGAATCCATGCTGACACGATTGTCTGGCCGCAGCCATCAGGTCATGACGGCAGTGGCGTTGGCGCAGGGCGCGCACTGTAAGTCCTGTCTGGTCATCACCAGTGTCAGCTTCAGGGTGTTATCTGAAGCGGAAATCAAACGGTATGTCGCCAGCGGTGAACCCATGGATAAGGCCGGAAGTTACGGTATCCAGGGCCTGGGTGGTATCTTTGTCAGTGAACTGAAGGGCAGCTATAGCGCCGTAGTGGGGTTGCCCTTGCAGGAGACCGCAGAGTTACTGGCAGACGCTGGCCATCCGGTCTGGCAGAGCTGGCCGCGCAGTAAGGAGAGCCAAACATGAGTGAAGAAATCCTGATCAACGTCACCCCGGTTGAGACCCGGGTCGCCTTGGTCGAGAACGGAATGCTTCAGGAAGCCTACATCGAGCGGACCAGTCGCAAAGGTATTGTCGGTAACATCTATAAAGGCAAGGTTGTCCGGGTGCTGCCGGGAATGGAGGCCGCCTTCGTTGATATTGGTCTGGAGCGGGCAGCGTTCATTCATGCTTCTGATGTTGTGCCCAGTCAGTCTGCCGCCGCAGACGTTGCCGAGGCTCCAAAGACCGTGCCGGATATTCGCACCTTGCTCCGGGAAGGCCAGTCGCTGGTGGTTCAGGTGACCAAGGACCCGATAGGCACCAAGGGCGCTCGCCTGACCACCCAGCTCTCCATACCGTCCCGTTATCTTGTGTTCATGCCCGGCGTCAGCCATATCGGTATTTCGCAGCGGATAGAAGACGAGAATGAGCGTGCCCGCCTGAAGTCTGTCATTGAACAAGCGGCTGCCGCTGAAAAAGACGATGTTCAGGGAGGTTACATCATCCGGACCGCGGCTGAAGCTGCCGCAGAAGATGATCTGGTTGGCGACATGAAGTACCTGCACCGGCTAAGTCAGTCAATTCACGAGCGGATGGGCAATGCGTCGGCGCCCTCGGTAGTGTATCAGGATCTGCCGTTGTTTATACGGACCATTCGCGACCTTATCCGGCCACAGACTGAGAAGGTCCGCATCGACAGCCGGGAAAGCTATCAGCGAGTGATGGAGTTCGTGAGGGAGTTTGTCACGGAGTTCGCGGATAAGGTTGAATACTATCCGGGTGAGCGTCCCATCTTTGACCTGTATTCCGTGGAAGATGAAATCCAGAAAGCCCTCAGTCGTAAAGTGCAACTGAAGTCCGGTGGCTACGTAATCATCGATCAAACTGAAGCGATGACGACCATCGACATTAATACCGGTGCCTTTGTCGGGCACCGGAACCTTGAAGAGACCATCTTCAAGACCAACCTTGAGGCCGCCCGCGCCATTAGCCGGCAACTTCGGCTACGCAATCTCGGCGGTATCATCATCATCGATTTTATCGACATGGACGACCCCGAACACCAGCGCCAGGTGCACCGGATGCTGGAGAAAATGCTCGAGAGGGATCACGCAAAAACCAAGATCACCGGTGTGTCTGAACTGGGTCTGGTTGAAATGACTCGCAAGCGCACCACCGAAAGCCTGGGCCAGGTGCTGTGTGAGCCTTGCCCGATCTGTGATGGCCGCGGTTTTCTGAAAACGGCAGAAACCGTGTGTTATGAGATCTTTCGGGAGATCCTCAGGGTGAATCGCGCGTACGAAGCCGAAAATTATCTGGTGATGGCTTCCCAGAATGTGGTTGATCGCCTGCTGGATGAAGAATCCGACAACGTGGCGGACCTCGAAACCTTTATCAGCAAAACCATTCGTTTTCAGGTTGAACCGTTTTACAGTCAGGAGCAATACGATGTGGTCTTGCTCTGACGCCCTCTGATCGGACCTGTCTGCGGAGTTATCTGATCTATGCAAGGCCGTGAGCATTCACCAGACCAAGCGACTGATCAGTCAGCGGGTAAGCTGACCAGGGCGCTTGGGTATCTGGCAACCGTGGTCTGGTGGTTCATTTTTGCCATTCTGGTGGTGTTTGCTCTCTATGTCGGGCTTGGTCGCCAGCTGACCAGCCATATTGACCGCTATTCCGATGACATCTCAGCCATGCTGTCAGACCGCACCGGGCTGGCAGTGCAGGTCGGGCAGCTGTCTTCTCGCTGGCACTGGCTTGACCCTGCGGTGACCGTAACCGACCTTACCCTTCGTCATCCTGACACCGGAGCAGCCATCGCTGAGCTTGAGCATCTGCGCCTGCGTCTGGACTTCCTGTCGTCACTTGCGCGGTTTCGGCTGGTGTTTGAAGATTTCGAAGCCGACGGATTGTCACTGACACTGACCCGTCGAGCCGGGCTTGACGTGCTTGATCCTCCGGATGAATTGAGCGACCTGACTCACCCGGGAGGACAGGATCTGCAGTCCTGGGTGAAGCTGGCGGGCCGCTGGCTGTCAGACCCTCGAGTAATGATGACCAGAATCAGCCTTGCCATCGATAATGGCTCGGGCAACCTGCGGGAAATGGATATTCCCCGGCTGGACCTGATCTACCGGCGGGGCCTGTTTCAGGCTTCCGGCCGTGCGATGCAGCCGGGAACATCAACCCAGCTAGCCAGTTTTGCCTTGGTGGGCCAACACTTTTTCCGGGGTGAGTTTACTGGCCAGCTCTACCTGGACGTGGACTCTGGACGGTTATTCGATGGCCTGATTGATGACCTGAACTGGCGCGGTGTGCGAGTGGAAGGTTTTGATTTGGGTGGTCGGGCCTGGTTGACCTTCCGCCATGGTGAGATCGAGCAGATTCAGGGCTCTGTCCATACACCCTACCTGCAGCTTGGCGTGGATCAGCAGTCGCTGGCGCCCTTGGAGGATATCCAGGCCAGGTTTGGCTGGCGAAAAGACGCGCCGCTCCAGTTACAGCAGTTGCGGTGGCAGTGGGTGGGCGACCGGGTAGAGCCCTTTGGGCTGCGGATTGAGCCCGGCGCGGACGGCCATGTGCTGATCGCAGACGGTTTGCCCCTGGCGCCGATCCGGCGGCTGGTGCAGGCCATTCCGTTACTGCCAGAGGTGGGTAACCGTGCCTTGACGCAGTATCGGCCCGCCGGCTATCTGGACGATGTGATTCTCACCTTACCGGAAGACACCGCCAGCTTTGAGTTATCCGCGCGCCTGCGCGATGTCTCGGTTCAGGCCGCTCAGGGGGCGCCCTCCGCCAGTGGCCTTCATGGCACAATCCTGATGAGCGCAGATCGGGGCTATGTCACCTTGGACACAGTGCAGCCTTCAAACCTCGGGTTCCCGGGGTTGTTTCTGACCGACTGGGTGCTGAACACAATCACCGGCACCGTGGCCTGGGAGTTGGCGGGCCCCATCACCCGGGTGTTCTCCGATGACCTGACGTTTGCCTATGGTGAACAGACACTGCTGACCGGGGCCTTCGATCTCCGGCTGGACAAGTTTGGTGAGGACAACCTGGGTTTGAGCGTCGGGGTAGAGAACGGCAACGCCTCGATGCTGACCGATTTTATCCCCGCCAAAGTGGTGGATGAAGGCTTGTATGACTGGTTAACCTCTGCCATCGCCGAAGCTGAGATCACCTCCGGTCGCTACTACGGGCACGGACGGATAGATTCTGGCGCTCCCCGGGGATCGTTTGTGTCCTCGATGTGGTACGAGTTTGATCAGGCGAGGATCCGGTACGACGAGCTTTGGCCCGAGCTTGAAGCTGCCCGTGGCCGCGTTGACATTCACAATGCCGATACGCTGGTGACGCTGGAGGAGGGTCGCATCGGTGGCCTCGATCTCAGCAAAGGCGAAGTCAGAGTCGTACCGGGTGACGGCGATGCCGCAACCCGGATCAAGGTGGATGCGGAGGCCCCGGTTCGCGGAAGTGCCGTGCCATTCTGGATGAATAACACCCCCCTGGGAGAGATGGCCGGCAGTGCTACGGGCGGGCTTGAATTTGACGGCCTGTTTGAGCTCGCCTTGAACCTAGACATACCTTTACAAAGCGACGCCCAGACTGAGGTGCAGGCCAACGTAAGCACAAGCAACGGTGCGGTTGACTATCCGGCAGCGGGACTCAGTTGGACCGGTATTGAGGGCAACCTTGCTTACCATAGCACTGAGGGATTTTCGGGAGAGCCACTGGCCGCGCGCTTTCTTGGGCACCCGATTTCGGTTGAGTTTGAACAAACGATGCTCGGCGACGAGGCCGGCGGCAGGGCGTTGTCTGTCCGTCAGGCGGGCCGGCTGGCCATGCCTGGATTCCTGAGGGAGCTTGGTTCAGGCGAGGACCTTGCCCTGGCTATGGCCGGCACCATCGACTATTCCGCCGAGCTTGAAGTGACGCCTGCCGCTACCCCTCGTATTCTAGTGAGCTCAAATCTGCGCGGACTGGCGCTGGACTGGCCCGAACCGCTCGGAAAGCCGGCGGAGCAAACCGCCGAGTTGTCAGCCCGGATTGACCCAGGTGTCAGCGATGGCATCCGCATATCCGGAGACTGGCAGGACCGCCTTGGCTTTGATTTGTTGTGGAGGCGCTCAGGGTTTGATCTCGAGTTCAGCTACCTGAACCTGGCCGGACATAGCCTTGAGGATATCCGTATCAATGCCCTGAATCTGGGTGATCGGTGGGTGTTCAATACAGAATCTGAGCGTGTGCAAGGGCGCCTCATGGTGCCGGAGGAGGGGGTGATTGATGTCGATTTGCAGCGTCTTAGCCTGTCCCGATCCGAGCCCGACAGCGATTCGGATAACGCCTCGGAGCTGTTAACACTGGAGGAACAGTTGGAGGCGTTCCGGGCCCTCAAAATAGGCAGCTGGCCAGACATCGACGTTAAGCTTGATGAGTTGATGCTGGGCGACCAGAGTGCCGGGCGCTGGCAGTTCCGGCTCCGTCCTCAGCCATTCCGGCTGAACGTTCAGGATATCGAGGGGCAACTGCAGACGCTGATGCTCAAGGGTGATATGACCTGGAGCGTTGTTGATGATCGCGAAACCAGTCGTTTTGTCGGCGCATTGACCGGTGGCGGTCTCCGTGAGCTGGAAGCGCTGACCGGCGCACCGATTCCGCTGAACAATGAGCAAACTCACGTCAATCTTGATCTGGACTGGCCCGGCCGGCCGGATGAGATCGCATTGAGCGAGCTCAGTGGTCAGGTGAGTGTCCGGCTGGATGACGGCGTGATCATGGAGCAAAGCGGCTCAGCCCAGCTGTTCCGGATCTTTAATCTGCTCAACACCGACACCTTGTGGCGCCGACTGCGGCTGGATTTCTCCGACTTGTATGAGCGGGGTGTAGCGTTTGATGCGATTTCTGGCAAGGCTGTCATTCTGAACGGATTGGTTACCCTGGACCCGGAGCTGCAATTGGTTGGCCCGTCCGGTGCATTCAAGCTTAACGGTACCACCAATATGGCGGACGAAAGCCTGGATATGCGGCTGGTTCTGGTGCTGCCGGTTACCCAGAATCTGCCCCTGGCTGCCATACTGATGGGAGCCAGCGCGCCGATTGGGGGTGCGCTGTTTGTGTTGGATAAAATTCTGGGCGACCCTTTAAGTAAGCTGACCAGTGCCACCTACAGTGTCACCGGCAGCTGGAGTGACCCGAAAGTCGATCTTCGTCGGGTATTTGATACCGGTGAATAAAGGAGTAAAGCGATGACCCACGTTGCCGCAATCCAGATGGTCAGCAGCCACGACATCGAAGGTAACCTTGCCGAGGCACAGCGGCTGTTGCAGCAAGCGGCGGCGGATGGCGCAAGAGTGGCCGTATTGCCGGAGAATTTTGCGGTACTGGCCACCGCGCAGATGTTGGCGTGCGGTCAGCAAGAGGCCGGAGCAGAGCCGGTGATTCGCCGGTTTTTGTCGGAGCAAGCCAAAGCCCTGGGTTTATGGATTGTCGGCGGCTCCATGCCGTTGGCGACGCGGCCAGACGGATCGGAGATCCCTGAACGGGTGCGGGCAAGCTGTCTCGTATACAACGATCAGGGCCAGGAAGTTGCACGTTACGATAAAGTCCATCTGTTCGATGCCGTGGTGGAAGACTCCCATGGCGTGTATCGCGAATCCGATACCTTCGAGCCAGGTGATCAGGTGGTCACAGTGGATACGCCTGCGGGCAAGCTGGGATTGGCCATTTGCTACGACCTTCGATTTCCAGAACTGTTCAGAGCGTTAAGGGAGCAGGATGTCGATTGGCTGTGTTTGCCCAGTGCCTTCACCTGGCAGACCGGCGATGCCCATTGGCATGCGTTGATTCGGGCCCGTGCCATTGAAAACCAAGTCTGGGTGGTCGCTCCGGGGCAGGGTGGTCAGAACAGCTCCCGCCGACAGACCTACGGCCACAGCCTAATCTGTGATCCCTGGGGCAAGGTTGTCTGTGAAATCGAAGAAGGGCCTGGCCTGGTGATCGCTGATCTTGATCGCGAGCGCGTGCGTGAGCTCAGAGCTCGTATGCCGGTCTGGCAACACCGGCGCCTTTGAGGCGCCGGGCGTTACAGCTCTGAATCACAACTCTGCATCGTCAATCCATTCGCGCAGGGCCCGGAACAGCTTTCGGGCCTGACCGGTATTCTTCTGGCTGTCGACTTCTTTGCGCGCATTGCGGACCAGATTGCGCAGATGCTGAACATCCGCCAGTGGACAATAGCCAATGAACTCGGCAACCACCTTGTCCCCCTCGGCAATCATCCGGTCACGCCAGCGCTCTGCCAGGTGATGGCGGCGGGTGTGCTCTTCACTGCCGGCGTGGAAGGCATCAATGGCGCGGCTCAGGGCGTCTGGATCGGTTTCCTGCCGAATGACTTTGCCGATGTACTGCAGGTGCCGACGTTTGGCTTCACGCTGCCGAATGCGGCGTGATTCCATGATGGCCCGATACAGAGTATCACTGACGGCCAGCGTCGCCAGCTGCTCGTCGTTCAGGTCCAGCATTCGTTTGCCAAGGTCCTGAAGTGCGTGCATGTCCCGCTTCAGTTGAGACTTGCTGGGGCCGGAATATTCCGGGTATTGATCGTCGTCGGTGTGGTCAGTCATTGTGATCGTCGATTCTGTCAGGCGTAAAAAATGGTGGCCAGTCCCAGAAAGGCCATGAAGCCGACAACGTCGGTAACCGTTGTCAGAATAACGCTGCCGGCCAGGGCCGGGTCAATGTTCCTGGATTTCAGGAACAAGGGTAACACTGTGCCGACCAGGGCGGCAGCCACGAGGTTAATGATCAGTGCTGCGGCGATGATGGCGCCAATCAGCCAGTCCTGAAACCAGAGTATCGCCGCTGCCGCAACCACGACCGCCCACAAAAGCCCGTTAAGCACGCCCGACAAAAACTCACGATTCAGCAGCCAGCCCACGTTGGCCCCGCTGATCTGGCCAACCGCCATACCACGAATTACCAGCGTCAGAGTCTGGCTGCCGGCGATGCCGCCCATACTGGCGACAATCGGCATCAGCACGGCCAGCGCGACTACCTTGGCAATGGTCTCTTCAAACAGGCCAATCACCGCCGAGGCGGTAAACGCGGTAAGCAGGTTAATACCCAGCCACACCGCACGCCTGCGAGTGGTTTTCATGACCGGTGCAAAGGTGTCTTCGTCTTCGTCCAGACCGGCCATGCTCATCAGGGAGTGGTCGGCATCTTCCCGGATAACGTCAACCACGTCATCGATGGTGATTCGGCCGAGCAGCTTGTTGCTGTCATTTACAACCGGCGCCGAGATCAGGTCATAGCGCTCGAACAGCGTCGCCACTTTGGTGTCTGACAGTTCGACATGAATCGGCTCAATGTCGGTATCCATCACCTCCCGAACCGTGGCTGCGGGGTTGGATACCAGCATTCGGGTAATGGATAACATGCCGATAAACTCGTCACGCCGGTTTACCACAATCAGGCTGTCGGTCATCGGTGGCAGGCTGCGATGCCGGCGCAGGTAACGCAATACAACGTCGATACTGATGTCTGGCCGCACCGTAATGGTGTCGGTGTTCATCAGGCCACCAGCGGTGTCTTCCGGGTAGGCGAGTACTTCCTCTACCCGCTGCCGGTCCTGATCGTCCATGGTGTCCAGGACTTCCTGAATCACCGTGTCCGGTAATTGCTGGAGCAGGTCGGCCAGGTCGTCGGATTCGAAATCCTCGATGATGTCTGCCAGTTCCTGGGCGTTCAGTTGGCTCAGGAAATAACCACGAATGTCGTCGCCCAGATACTGAAGGACTTCCCCTTCGAGCTGTTTGTCGACCAGGTTCCAGAGCAGCGCACGTTGGCGAGGCGGAGAGGATTCGAGCAGGTGGGCGATATCGCTTGGGCTCAGACCGCCGTTCAGGATGCGGGCTACTTGCTTGAGAGCACCACTGTCCAGGGCCTCACTGAGGGAGCGAAGGCGCTGGCGGGCCTGACTTTTTTCAAGGATATCTGTCATGAAACCACCTGCGATCAGAAAACCCTCGCATTATAGCGGAGTTAGCGCATTCAGGTGAGAAAGAGTTATAGGGAATTGGCGAATCGGGGGTTATCCCCCTTCACCAAAATAATCCTCAATCAGCGCAACCAGAGCCTTGATGGCATCCTGTTCGTCGGGACCGTCGGCAACAAGCTCAACGTTGGTGCCCTGGCTGGCGGCAAGCATCATGACTTGCATGATGTTTTTGGCGTCAACATCCCGGCCCTTGCCGCGGATTCGCACCTGACTGTCGAAGTCAGAGGCTGTGGCCACAAGCTTGGCCGTGGCACGAGCGTGCAAGCCCAGTTTGTTGATGATGGTGATGGGTTGGCAGATCATGAGTGGATCAGATCTCCCCACGCGCCTGAAGGTGAGGCAGTTCGGTGTGGCGTACCTGAACGTTGTTGTAACGGGCACTGAAATGACGGCCGAGTTGCTCACACACATACACAGAGCGATGTTGGCCACCGGTACAGCCAATCGAAATGGTCATGTAACTGCGATTGCTGTCAGCAAAGGACGGTAGCCAGGTATCCAGAAAGCGAGTGAGGTCGTCTACCATCTGGCCGGTTAGTGATTCCCGTTCGAGAAAATCGATAACCGGCTGGTCGGTGCCGATGTACTTGCGCAGACTGGTGTCCCAGTAGGGATTCGGAAGGCAGCGAACATCAAAGACATAGTCTGAATCCACCGGAACGCCATGCTTGAACCCAAAGGACTGAAACAGCAATGCCAGTTCCTGATCTTTGCGTCCGGCCACGCGCTGTTTGACCATGTCCCGCAGTTCATACATCGACAGGCCCGTGGTGTTGACGTAGAGATCGGCCAGTTTCGACAGCGGCTCCAACAAGGCTTTTTCGTTGTTGATGGCTTCACGCAGGGACGTTTTGTCGTCGCTTAGCGGGTGCTTGCGGCGGGTGGCGTGGAACCGTTGCAACAGCGATTGCTCATCAGCATCCAGAAAAATGATCTCAACCACTATGCCGGTATCGCGAAGCTGATCGTAAATTTGCTCGAAATTAGCCAGTTCTGCGGACAGGTTGCGGGCGTCAATGCTGACCGCCATTTTTCTGAGTCGGCCGGGCGCTTCCTGGCTGGCGGCCTCTCGGGTCAGCGGGAACAGCAGTCCGATAGGAAGGTTGTCAATGCAATAGAAACCCAGATCCTCCAGCACGTGCAGTGCGGTGCTTTTGCCGGATCCGGACCGGCCGCTGACGATGATCAGTTTCATGATGGGCACTCCTTCCTTACTTTTGCTGACGCGGTGAGTCTCAGGTGCCGGCGGCGGTCATGCTCTGGTAAAGAACGCCGGCATCCTCGCACTGGCGGAGCCGTTCGCAGAAGGCGCTTTCGTTGAATTTCTCGGCCAGTTGGCTCAGCAGTTCAAGGTGCTCACTGGTCGCTTCTTTGGGCACAACCAGGGCAAAAACCAGATCCACCGGCTGGTTGTCTATCGCATCAAAGTCGATGCGCTCTTCCAGAGTCATCAGTACGCCGATCACGCGGTCGAGCCCTTCAAGACGGCAGTGAGGTATCGCGATACCCTGGCCGATGCCTGTGCTGCCAAGTCTTTCCCGGGATACCAGGTTACTGAAAATCTGGGTGTCGCTGAGAGTTTCATCCTGCTGATGAATGTGTTCAGCGATGGTCTCCAGAACGCGCTTTTTACTTGAAGCCGGTACCCGGCACAGCGTCAGTTCAGGAGCCAGAATGTTGTCGATAGTCAGGGATGTATCGCTCATGGATCGACTGTGATTCCGTAAAAAAAAGGCTGCGGCCGGTGAAACCCCGCCGCAGCTCGATCTATTGAAACACCCGGTAAGGTGGCGCTAAATGCAGCGCTCAGCCGTTACCGTGCATCCGGTCTACGTTCTTTTCTTTGTGCTTGAGGATCTGGCGGTCCAGCTTGTCTACCAGCGCATCGATCGCCGCGTACATATCCTCGTTTTCAGCCTTTGCGTGAATCTCGCCACCGATGACGTGCAGGGTGGCTTCGGCCATCTGACGAACTTTCTCAATTTCCAGCGTCACCTGGCAGTTGCTGATGTGATCAAAGTGACGCTCCAGCTTTTCGAACTTGGTGTTGACGTAATCCTTCAATGCAGGGGTCAGTTCTACGTGATGGCCTGAAATATTGAGTTGCATAGGCGTCTCCTGTTGTCATCGTGCCGGCATTTCTGCCGGGCTGAATACCGGTGCTTCGTGCACCGGCAAAACCTTAAACCAGTCGTTTGCGCTCGTTCGAAGGAGGTATGTGCATCGCCTCCCGGTATTTGGCGACCGTGCGCCGCGCTACGTTAATTCCCTGTTCCCCAAGCATGGCTGCAATTTTGCTATCGCTCAATGGCTTTTTTGGAGTTTCTTCAGCAATCAGCTTTTTGATCATCGCACGAATGGCGGTAGAGGAACATTCTCCGCCCTCTGCGGTGCTGACATGGCTTGAGAAAAAGTACTTCAGCTCGAAGATGCCCCGGGGGGTGTGCATGTATTTCTGAGTGGTCACCCGTGAGATGGTGGATTCATGCATTTCCACGGCCTGGGCAATGTCAGACAAAATCAGGGGCTTCATGGCTTCGTCGCCGAGATCCAGAAAGCCTTGCTGGTGTTCAACAATGCGCGTGGCAACTTTAAGCAGGGTCTCATTGCGGCTTTGCAGGCTTTTAATGAACCATTTGGCCTCCTGCAGCTGGTCGCGCAGGTAGGTGTTGTCGGCACTGCTGTCGGCTCGGCGAATGAGCGACGCGTAGCTGGCATTTACCCGGATGCGAGGCGCGATCTCCGGGTTCAGTTCTACCCGCCAGCGGCCCTCATGCTTGCGCACAATGACGTCCGGAATCACGTAATCGGGTTCAGTGCGATCCACCACATCACCCGGCCTGGGGTTCAGGCTGGTGATCAGCGCAAGCACATCCCTGAGCTGGTCTTCTTTCAGGCGGCTGCGGCGCAGTAACTGGGCGTAATCCCTGTTGCCCAGCAGGTGCAAGAACTGGGTGACCACCAATCGCGCCTGGCGCAACCAAGGGGTGTCGGGTGGCAGTTGATTCAGCTGAATCAGCAGGCATTCCTGCAGGTCCCGGGCGAAAACTCCCGGCGGGTCGAAATGTTGGAGCCGGTGCATGACGGCTTCCACCTCGTCCAGCTCCAGAGGGTCTTCTTCGGTATCGTCCTGCAGGCCTGAGTAGATTTCCTCAATAGGTGAAGTCAGATAGCCGCGTTCGTCGACGGCGTCCATCAGCGCGTGGGCGATGGCGCTGTCGCGCTCATTCATCGGTGTCAGGTTGAGCTGCCATTCCAGATGATCCCGCAGGGTTTCTGTTGGCGAGTTGCGGGTTTCAAAGTCCGATTCGTTTTCATCATCGCCTTTGCTGGCAGCGGCGGGAGCGGACTGATAAATGTCGTCCCAGGCGGTATCAACCGGCAGGTCATCGGGGATGGCGTCCGGAATTTCGTTCTCGGAAGACCAGTCCGGTCCGTTTTCGTTTTCGTCCCAGTCGGTGCTGACGTCTGCGCTCGACTCGTCGTACTCGGCACTGCTCTCTGTTTGATCGTCCTGAGCGTTGTTGTCGGTGTCGCCGCTCTCCGGTAGATCGTCATCTTCCGGGTTTTCCAGCATGGGGTTGGACTCCAGTGCTTGCTGGATTTCCTGCTGGAGATCAAGGGTGGACAGTTGCAACAAACGGATGGCCTGTTGCAGCTGGGGAGTCATGGTCAGACTCTGGCCCATTTTAAGCTGTAACGAGGCTTTCATAACCATGGCTCAAGATCCATAAATCAAGGTCGTTCCGTTGGTGACATCGCCTGCGTACAGGCTAAAAATTGTTGTACGCTGGACACTTGCCGTGCCCTGGTGGCAGTTTAAGCAAGTTCTTTGCCGAGTTTACTTGCTACAGATCATCAAAACAATCAGACCTCGGTCTGCGCTGGCATCGATCCGGTTACAGGCGGAATTCATTGCCCAGATAGACTTCCTTGACCTGCTGGTTAGCTAGAATGGCCTCGGCATTGCCGGAGGCGATGATGTGACCGCCCGAGACGATGTAGGCGTTCTCGCAGATGTCGAGTGTTTCGCGCACGTTGTGGTCAGTAATCAGTACCCCGATACCTTTGTCGCGCAGGTGGCGGATGATGTGCTTGATGTCGCTGACCGAGATCGGATCGACCCCGGCAAAGGGTTCGTCGAGCAGAATGAAGGCGGGCTCCATCGCCAGTGCCCGGGCAATTTCCACACGCCGGCGTTCACCGCCAGACAGAGCCATGCCGAGACTGTCTCTGATGTGGGTAATATGAAACTCTTCCAGCAGCTCCTCCAGCTTGGCTTCCCGCTCAGGCCGTTTCATGTCTTTGCGGGTTTCCAGAATGGCCATGATGTTGTCGCGCACGGTCAGTTTGCGGAACACCGAGGCTTCCTGGGGCAGGTAACCGATGCCTTTGCGGGCACGACCATGCATCGGCAGGGGCGTGATGTCCTGACTGTCGATGGTGACCCGGCCTCGATCGGAAGGCACCAGGCCGACAATCATGTAGAAGCAGGTTGTTTTGCCGGCGCCATTAGGGCCGAGCAGCCCGACGATTTCACCTGAGCGAATTTCCAGGGAAACGTCCAGAACCACTTTTTTCTGTTTGTAGCTTTTGGCCAGATTGCTGGCCCTGAGAACTGCCATCAGAAACCTATTCGTCTGTGGGGTTTTCGCCGCTGCGAGGCTGGATCACCATCTCTACCCGGCCGGAGCTGTCTTCCGAAGGCGTGCCGCCTTCTGCGGTGACTACCCTGCGCACCGTGTCGTAGTGAATGACGTCACCACGGAATACGTTGTTGCCTTGCTCAATGACCGCCTGTCGCTCAAAAGTAAGCTGGCTTTCGGCTGCGGACCAGGTGATGTTACGGGCTCTGGCATCGGTCATTGCCTCGCCCTCTCTGGCCGGTTGGCGATAGCGCGCAGGCTCGCCACTGGCCTCAATCCGGCTCAGGCCCTCCTGGTTCCGGTACAGCACCACGCGTTCGGCGTTCAGTTGCGTCTCGCCCTGCACCAGCTCTACGTCGCCGCTGTAGACCGCGGTGCCCTCGGTGTCATCGAGCCTGGCGGTGTCGGCACTGACCCGGATCGGGGCGTCCGAGTCCATGTCAAAGGCCGCCGCCGTGCTCGAGATGATCAGCGTTGCCAGCAAGACGTAAGCGCGTTTACCTGATGGTTTCATATTGCCCTTCCACCCGGGAGTTGAGTTCCAGTATGCGTTGGTCGACCCATGCTTTCATGCCGGTGGCCCGGGTAACACCGAATGGTTCGGTTATGGTGACCGGTTGGTCGGTATGTACGATGCCTTGCTGATTGTCCAGAGTCAGCGACTGGGTTGTCAGCGTTGCCTCTGAATCTGCAGTCTGCCTCAGCACCACGACGTTACCGGTCAGTGTCACCCAATCTTCGTTTTGCTGGAGGCTACCTTCATCCGCTTCAATAATCCATGGGTCGACACCCTGCGCACTGTAAATTCTGGCTCGGGGGGTGTTCATGGTCGCATGATCGCTGTCATCAAACTGTTCAATGCGGGGGCTGGCGAGGGTCATCTTGAGGTTGCCCTGCTCATCCCACGTTGTGTAGCGGCCCTCAACAACAAAACTGTCGGGTTCTGACGGGCCCCTCAGTTCTGTGGCATCGCCACCCAGCTCATCCACTTCTTCACGCTGCCACATCAAAAACACGGTGGCCATGACCGTGGCGACCAGCGCCATTGTCCGCAGCCGAGGTTTTCGAAATAGAGCTGACAGCGTGTCGAGATTCATGATGCCCCGTTCAGATAAGGTTGCAGGGTGGCTTGCAAGCGATTTTGCGCCCAAAGAATCAGGTCACAGGCCTCCCGAACGGCACCATAACCACCCTGGACCGAGGTACAGTAATCTGCCGACTGACGCACCAGCCAGTAGCCGTTTGGCACGGTAATACCGAGGCCAGCATACTGCAGGGCGGGCAAGTCGGGCAGGTCGTCGCCCATATAAGCGATCTGTTCAGGGCTGATGTTCATGGTCGACACCAGTTCCTGCAGCGCCACTTTCTTGTCTTCACGGCCCTGCATCAGGTGCGGAATGCCAAGATCGGTCATGCGTTTTTCGGTCAGTGGCGAGCGCCGGCCGGTGATTACAGCAACCGTAATGCCGGCGCTCATCAACTGCTTCAGGCCCAGGCCGTCCAGAATATTGAAGGCTTTGAGTTCATCGCCAGTGGCGCTGAAGTACAGCCGGCCATCGCTCATGATGCCGTCAACGTCCAGCGCAATCAGGCGTATGGCGGCGGCTTTCGCCTTGAGCTCGTCACTCCAGTTTTCATGCATCGGCGGGGTCAGGTCGATCATTGGGTGGCCTCTTAAATCACGCCGGCGCGCAGCAGGTCATGCATGTTGATGGCGCCAACCAGATTGCCGTCGTCGTCGGTGACGGGAAGGGCGTTGATCTTCATCTCCTCCATGATGTTCAGGGCTTCGGCCGCCAGGTGGTCGGCCCGGATGGTCTTGCCGTTGCGGGTCATGACATCGCGGATCAACGTTTTATGGACGTCGGCCGACTTGTCGAGGGTCCGGCGCAGGTCACCGTCGGTGAAGATGCCGGTCAGCTCGCCCTTGGCGCTGACAATGGTGGTCATGCCCAGTCCTTTGCGGGTAATTTCCAGCAAGGCACCGCTGAGCGTGGTGTCTTCCAGAACCCGGGGAATCTGATCACCCGAATGCATAATGTCAGAGACCCGCAGTAACAAACGTCGTCCCAGGCTGCCGCCGGGGTGGGAAAACGCAAAGTCCTCCGCGCTGAAGCCGCGCGCCTCCAGCAAGGCAACGGCCAGGGCGTCGCCCATAACCAGGGTTGCCGTGGTGCTGGAGGTTGGCGCCAGCCCCAGCGGGCAGGCCTCCAGGGCAACGCTCACGTCCAGGTTGGCAACGGCTTCTTTGGCCAGAACCGAATTCGGGTTGCCGGTCATGCTGATCAGGGGGGCGCCCATGCGCTTGATCAGAGGCAGAATGGTGACCACTTCGCTGGTGCTGCCACTGTTGGAAATGGCGATCACCACATCCTGCGGCGTGATCATGCCCATGTCACCGTGGCTTGCTTCGCCAGGATGAACGAAAAACGAAGGCGTGCCCGTGCTGGCCAGAGTGGCGGCGATCTTGTTGCCGATGTGGCCGGACTTGCCCATGCCGGTCACAACAACCCGGCCTTTACAGGCCATGATGACTTCGCAGGCTTTGGTAAAGTGGCCGTTTATACGGTCTTCCAGAGTTTCGATTGCTTCGCGCTCAATACGAATGGCCCGCAGTGCGGGTGAGCGGTAGTCTGGCGAACCTGAAAAATTGGAATCTGTCATCTCGGCTGGTTGTCTGCTCGGTCGGTCTGGTTTGTCCGGCGCGTTTGGGTGCCCGGGTGTATGTGCCCGAAGTATATCATTGTTAAGCCGGGTGACTGCCAACGTTCAGGGAATCTGATCATTGCCATCAAGACATTTTACGTAGCTTTAACGGGCGCACCATTGAGCTGTGGCGGCGCTTGTCATACTGTAGGCGCTCCCTGAAAAGGATGGATTATGGTGTCATCTGCATACATAACATTGAAGGACGTTGTGTTTTCCCGCTCCGGTCGGCGCATTTTTGATGGTGTTACCCTGAATATTCCCAAGGGCAAAATCACCGCCATCATGGGGCCCAGTGGCACTGGAAAAACCACGTTACTCCGTTTGATTGGTGGTCAACTCCGGCCCGATTCAGGGCTGGTGAGTGTGGCCGGGCATGATGTGCCGAAGCTCAAGCGCCGGGACCTTTACCGGCTGCGGGAAAAGATGGGTATGTTGTTCCAGAGCGGGGCACTGTTTACCGATCTGAGTGTCTACGAAAATGTGGCCTTTCCGCTGCGCGTACACACGGCACTGCCAGAGGATATGATTCGCGATATCGTGCTGATGAAGCTGGAGGCCGTAGGCTTGCGAGGTGCGCGCCAGTTAATGCCGTCGGAATTGTCCGGGGGCATGACCCGGCGGGTCGCGCTGGCCCGCAGTATCGCCCTGGACCCTGAACTGATCATGTACGACGAGCCGTTTGCCGGGCAGGATCCGATCGCCATGGGCGTTCTGGTCAAGCTGATCCGGGATCTGAACAGCTCCATGGGGCTGACCAGCGTGCTGGTGTCCCACGATGTGCCGGAATCCCTGAGTATCTGTCATTTCGCCTGTATCATTGCCGATGGCAAAGTGATTGGTGAGGGCACTCCGGAAGAGTTACGCGCCCATCCGTCAGAGAGGGTGCAGCAATTTCTTAACGGTGAGCCGGACGGTCCGGTACCGTTTCATTACCCGTCTGGCGACACTGCCTCGGATTTCGGTTTTCCGGGAGGTGCCTCATGATGGACCGGATCGCCGCGTTCGGGCGTGTTGGTATCGAAACGATTGCGTCTTTCGGGCGCGCCAGCCAGTTTCTGGCCGGTGTTGTGGGTGGTGTGCCCAAGCCGTCTGTGGGTTTTCCGCTGCTGATCAGGCAGTTGTATGCCGTTGGCGTGCTGTCGCTTGCGATTGTGGTGGTGTCCGGCCTGTTTATCGGCATGGTGCTTGGTCTGCAGGGCTATACCATTCTCAGTGATTTCGGCTCTGAGGCCGCGATCGGGCAAATGATTGCATTGACGCTGGTACGTGAGCTGGCGCCGGTAGTGACCGCGCTGTTGTTTGCAGGTCGGGCAGGCTCTGCACTGACCGCAGAGATCGGACTGATGAAGGCGACCGAGCAACTGTCCAGCATGGAAATGATGGGGGTAGACCCTCTGCGCCGAGTGATTGCGCCCCGGCTGTGGGCGGGTTTCCTGGCGATGCCGGTACTGGCGATGATTTTCTCGGTGGTCGGCGTGATCGGCGGCATGTTGGTGGGTGTCGAGTGGTTGGGTGTTTTCGAAGGCTCTTATTGGGGCAACATGCAGGCATCCGTGGATTTTGTGGATGATGTGGTCAACGGCATCATCAAGAGCGTGGTGTTCGGTTTTGTCTGTGCCTGGATTGCGGTGTATCAGGGCTATGACTGTGTGCCAACGTCAGCGGGCATCAGTTCGGCCACCACCAAAACCGTGGTGTATTCATCCCTTGCGGTACTCGGCCTCGATTTCGTGCTGACTGCTGTGATGTTTGGTAATTTTTAACCAGAACTTTCGGGAGCCTGTCATGGGGCAAAGAACAACAGAAATTATCGTCGGTCTTTTTATGCTGGCCGGGCTTGCAGCGTTGCTGTTTCTCGCGCTGCAGGTCAGTGGCTTGTCGCCGCAGTCATCGGACGATCGCTACACCCTCTACGCCAACTTTAATGATACCGGTGGCCTGGCCCCGCGCGGCAAGGTATCCATGGCGGGAGTCACCATCGGCACCATCGAGTCGATTACGTTGGACAAAGAGACGTTTCAGGCGCGGGTGGCCATGTCGATTCAACAGGATGTAGACAACATTCCGTCCGACAGTGCCGCAGTAATACGTACATCCGGAATTCTGGGTGAGCAGTACATTGATATATCGATCGGTGGGGATCTGGAGTCGTTGAAAGCGGGTGACGCTTTTTATTCAACCCAGTCCGCCATGAACCTAGAACGGATGATCAGTAATTTCGCATCCGGCCGGTAAGAGCCAACGCACAGGAGAACGCAATGCTTGCTTTGACACAACGGGTCTGTCTGATTTTCGCTCTGTTAACGCTGGGGCTGGGCCAGGCCTGGGCCAGTCCGGAAGACGAGCTGAAGCAATATGTAGACGAGAACACCCAGAAGCTGGTGCAAAAACTGAACTCAGAGCGGGGCCTGTACAGCGAGGACCCAGAAGCTTTTTACGCCAGCATGGATGAAACGCTTGATCAGTTTGTCGATTTTCGCCGCATTGCTGCGCGGGTGATGGGTCGATACGCCCGCCAAGCCTCGCCCGAGCAGCGTGACGAGTTTGTCGAGAAGTTCAAACGCAGCCTGTTTGACAGCTACGCCCAGGCGCTGGTGTCGGCAGACAACTTCGAGATCACCGTGAAAGACGCCACCATCATGAGCGACAACGACGGCCGTGGCACCGTGCAAATGGAGATGGTCAGCGCGTCGGGCAATCGGTACCCGGTCACTTACTCCATGTACAAAAACGCAGACGACCGCTGGATGATGGAGAACGTCATCGTTGAGGGTGTCAACATTGGTCTGGCGTTCCGCGATCGTTTTGCTCAGGAAATGGAAGAAAACCGCGGCCAGGTGCAGGCGGTGATTGATGGCTGGGGCGATGCCATCGAATCTCTGAACCTGGACGAAGAACTTGACCGCTCATGAACAGCTCGCCAGCCGTTGAGCTCGACGGAGCTACATTGAGAGTGACCGGTGAGGTGGATGCAAACACGGTTGTGCAGCTGCGCAACCGTGGTGAGGAGCTTATAAATGCGTCAAGTGGCGTTCTGGCGATCGATCTTTTCGGTCTTTTAACGGCTCACAGTGTGGTGTTGTCAATGCTGCTTTGCTGGCAGAGGCTGGCTTTGGTAAACCAGATCAAACTCTCCTTCGACGGGGCCAGTGATCGACTGCAGTCGCTGGCCGCCCTCAGTAATTTGCAAGACCAGATGCCCGGATTTGCGTCACACAGCTGACCAGCGCCAGGTAATTGGTTACAATTCCGCCCTTGATTTCAAACCAGCCGAGGAATTCCTATGGACGCCGCTCAGGTTACCGAACTTGTAAAAGAAGCCTTGCCCGGTTGCGAGATTCAGGTACAGGTTGATGGCAACCATTACCTCGTGATTGCTATAGGCGATGTATTTGAAGGCCTGCCCACGATCAAACGGCAGCAGATGATCAACAAGGTATTGTTCCAGCAAGTTATGGACGGCACCATTCACGCTCTTCACCCGAAGGCTTTCACTCCGAACGAGTGGGCTGAGCGGCAGGCCAACGCCTGAACAGAACAGGACAGATATTGTGGATAAACTTCTGATCAGGGGGCGCAAGCCTCTGGACGGCGAAATTCGTATCTCCGGGGCCAAGAACGCAGCGCTGCCGATACTGGCTGCCACCCTGTTGGCGGATGAGCCGGTGACCGTCGGTAACCTGCCGCACCTGAACGACGTCACCACCATGATTGAGCTGCTCGGCCGGATGGGCGTAGAGCTGATGATTGATGAAAAAATGAGCGTAGAGGTGCACGCCAACACCATCAAGCACTTCCATGCACCCTACGAGCTGGTCAAAACCATGCGTGCATCGATTCTGGTGCTTGGTCCGCTGGTCGCGCATTTTGGCGAGGCTGAAGTGTCGCTGCCCGGTGGTTGTGCCATCGGTACCCGTCCGGTCAATCTGCACATTCACGGCCTGGAGTTGATGGGTGCGGATATCAAGGTTGAAAACGGCTACATCAAGGCGAAAACCAACGGTCGCCTGAAAGGTGCACACATATTTATGGACACGGTCACAGTGACCGGCACCGAAAACCTGCTGATGGCCGCTACCCTGGCGGACGGTAAAACCATTCTGGAAAACGCCGCGCGTGAGCCGGAGGTGGTTGATCTGGCCGAATGTCTGATTGCCATGGGCGCCGATATCAAGGGTCACGGCACGGCAACCATTGAGATTAACGGTGTGGAACGCCTGCACGGCTGTCATTACAACGTGCTGCCAGACCGGATCGAAACCGGAACCTACCTGGTCGCCGCCGCCGCAACGGGTGGCCGGGTGAAACTGAAAGACACGCGCGAAGACTTGCTTGAAGCGGTATTGCTCAAGCTGGAGGAGGCGGGGGCACACATAACCACCGGCCCGGACTGGATTGAGCTGGACATGAAGGGCAAGCGCCCGAAAGCGGTCAATGTACGCACGGCGCCTTATCCGGCTTTTCCGACTGACATGCAGGCGCAGTTTGCTGCCATGAATGCGGTCGCTGAGGGCACGGGGACGATCGTGGAAACGGTCTTCGAAAACCGTTTCATGCACCTTCAGGAGCTGATCCGGATGGGCGCAGACATTACCCTTGAGGGCAATGCGGCCATCATCAAGGGTGTGGATCACCTGACCGGCGCGCCGGTTATGGCGACGGATCTTCGTGCCTCTGCGAGCCTGGTTATCGCGGGTCTGGTTGCCGAGGGTGACACTATTGTTGATCGGATTTACCACATTGACCGTGGCTATGAGTGTATCGAAGAGAAGCTGCAGCTGTTGGGCGGAAGCATTCGCCGTTTGCCAGCGTAATCAATTATCAACGGGAACCCGGATAGACCCATGACAGATTCCATCACCATTGCCTTGTCGAAGGGACGAATCCTCGAAGAAACCTTGCCGTTGCTGGCGGAAGCCGGCATCGAGCTGGTCGACGACGTTAAAAAGTCCCGCAAGCTGGTGTTCCCGACGACGGATCCGAATGTGCGAATCCTGATTATCCGGGCAACGGACGTGCCGACCTATGTCCAGTACGGCGCTGCCGATCTCGGTGTTACCGGTAAGGATGTTTTAATGGAGCATGGCGGCGAGGGGCTTTATGAGCCGCTGGATCTGAATATTTCGCGCTGCCGGCTGATGACTGCTGGTAAGAAGGGTGAGCTGGCGCCTGCCGGGCGAATCCGGGTTGCGACCAAGTTCGTAAATATTGCACGTCGATATTATGCGGCCCAGGGGCGGCAGGCGGATATTATCAAGCTGTACGGGGCGATGGAGCTGGCGCCGATTCTGAATCTGGCGGATGAGATTGTGGATATTGTGGATACCGGCAATACCCTGAAGGCGAACGGTTTGGAGCCTCGGGAGCTTATTGACCGTATCAGCAGTCGGTTGGTGGTGAATCGGGCTTCGATGAAGATGAAGCATGGGCAGATCAATCCGATCATCGAGAAGATGGCGGTTGCTGTGGATAAGCGCCGGGGTACCGAGTAAGGCTTCCCTCTAGTTTTGGAGTGGGGCAGCCTACAGGGGTGGCCTTCCAAAACACGCTCCTTCGGCACGTCCATGTGACGCTTGAGCTCCGCCATCCATGGCTGCGCACAGTTTTGGAAGGCCACCCCTGTAGGCTTCCGCATACTCCAGAGTTTGGAAGCCCCACGATTTAATTAGGCACTTCCCCGAATCGCTGGCGGGTAATCCAGCAGACGTAAGCTATCAATCCAAAACAGGATTTGAACCATGACAGACAAGATCACCAGACTGAACACTACCCAGAGCGACTTTGACGGTGCGCTTACCAAGCTGCTGGCTTGGGATGACAGTGTGGATCATCAGGTGAACGAGTCGGTGCGTCATATTCTGCATGAGGTGAAAACCCGCGGCGATGCGGCGGTGCTGGAGTTTACGGCGAAGTTTGACCGGCTGACGGTTGGTTCGATGGCGGAGCTGGAGATCGGGCAGGATCGGTTGCAGGCGGCGTTGGCGAGCATTCCACAGGATCAGCGTGCGGCGCTTGAGAAGGCGGCTGAGCGGGTTCGGGATTATCACGAACGGCAGAATCAGCAGTCCTGGCAGTATCAGGATGAGGACGGGACGATTCTGGGGCAGAAGGTGACGCCGTTGGATCGTGCCGGTTTGTATGTGCCTGGTGGTAAGGCGGCGTATCCGTCGTCGGTGTTGATGAATGCGATTCCTGCAAAGGTGGCAGGGGTCGGCGAGTTGATTATGGTGGTGCCGACGCCGGATGGTGTGGTCAATGATATGGTGCTGGCCGCAGCGGCTATTGCCGGTGTGGATCGGGTATTTGCTCTTGGTGGTGCTCAGGCTGTAGGCGCATTGGCCTACGGTACGGAGACGGTGCCGGCGGTGGATAAGATCGTTGGGCCGGGCAATATCTTTGTCGCGACGGCCAAGCGTGAGGTGTTCGGCGTGGTCGGCATCGATATGATTGCGGGGCCGTCGGAGATTCTGGTGATCTGCGACGGCAAGACCGATCCGGATTGGATCGCGATGGATTTGTTCTCCCAGGCCGAGCACGATGAGCAGGCCCAGAGCATTCTGATCAGCCCGGATGGGGACTTTCTGGATGCGGTTGAGGCAAGCATCAACAAACTGCTGCCCACCATGGAGCGGGAAGAGATCATTCGCACATCGATGACCGGCCGTGGTGCTTTGATCCAAGTGGCAGACCTGAAAGAAGCAGCCGAAGTCAGTAACCGGATTGCGCCGGAGCACCTGGAGCTGTCGGTGGAAGATCCGCAAGCCATGTTGGATGACATCCGTCATGCCGGTGCTATTTTTATGGGCCGTTACACAGCAGAAGCTCTTGGCGATTATTGCGCGGGCCCGAACCACGTATTGCCAACCAGCGGTACGGCACGTTTCAGCTCTCCGTTGGGTGTTTACGATTTCCAGAAGCGGTCGTCACTGATTGGCTTTACCCCTGAAGGCGCTGACCGCATGGGTCGCGTTGCCTCCGTTCTCGCTCGGGGCGAAGGCCTGACTGCCCACGCGCGCTCTGCCGAATATCGTATTAAAGAGAATCGTGGCAATGAGTAAGTTCTGGAGTTCACTGGTCAGCGAGTTGCAGCCCTATGTTCCCGGCGAGCAGCCCAAAATGGCCAACCTGGTAAAGCTCAACACCAACGAAAACCCCTTCGGCCCATCTCCAAAGGTGATCGAGGCAATAAAGTCTGAGCTGAACGAAAACCTGCGCTTGTATCCAGACCCGGAAGGCCTGGCACTAAAACAAGCCATCGCCCGCTATTACGGCGTAACCGCGAAGCAGGTTTTTGTAGGCAACGGCTCCGATGAAGTGCTGGCGCACGTCTTTCAGGGTCTGCTCAAACACGACAAGCCGATTCTGTTCCCGGACATCACCTACAGCTTCTACCCGGTGTATTGTGGCCTGTACCAGATCGAAAGCAACGTCATCCCATTGACCGAAAGCTTTGAAATCAACCCGGAGGACTACAAACAACCCAATGGCGGCATCATCTTCCCGAACCCGAACGCCCCGACAGGCCGTTATCTCGGGCTCGAGCATGTTGAAGACATCCTGAAAGCGAACCCCGACAGCGTCGTGGTCGTCGATGAGGCCTATGTCGACTTCGGAGGCGAGACCGCAATTGCACTGGTTGATAAGTACCCGAACCTCCTGGTCAGCCAGACCTTATCGAAGGCCCGCTCGCTGGCGGGCTTGAGGGCGGGTTTCGCCGTCGGTAACGAAGAACTGATCGAGGCCCTTAACCGGGTCAAAGACAGCTTCAATTCCTATCCGCTCGACAGACTAGCGCTGGTCGGGTCCATTGCCGCGTTTGAAGACGAGGAATGGTTTGAGGCATCCCGCCAGGGCGTGATCAGTGAGCGGGACAGAGTGACTGCTGAGCTGGAACGCCTGGGTTTCGATGTGCTGCCATCCAAAGCAAACTTCGTCTTCGCCCGCCACCCGGAACACGCCGGTGCAGATCTTGCTGCCAGGCTGAGAGAGCAGGGCGTTATTGTTCGGCATTTTAACAAGCCGAGAATCAGTGAGTTTCTCCGGATCACCATAGGAACCGCTGAACAGAATGATGCATTGCTCAAGCAGTTACGTGCACTCTAGTCTCTTTTGATACCGGAGGCCCATAATGGCAAACCGCAACGACATCCTGAACAAACTCAACGAGTGGCTGCAGCCAGAAAACTTCCAGGACTATTGCCCGAACGGTCTGCAAGTTGAGGGCACAGACGAAATCAGCACCATCATCACCGGCGTCACCGCCTCTCAAGCCCTCATTGAAGCCGCCATCAAACACAACGCCGACATGATCCTAGTCCACCACGGCTACTTCTGGAAAGGCGAAGACCAAACCATCCGGGGCATGAAGAAAAACCGCATCAAACAGCTGCTCGATAACAACATCAACCTCGTCGTCTACCACCTTCCGCTGGACGACCACCCCGACTACGGCAACAACCGCCAACTGGCCGACGTTCTGGATATCCAGAACCCCAGCCCACTCGGCGGACTGGTCTGGCAAGGCGAGTTAGCCAGGCCCATGACGCCAGAAGACCTCAGCGACCACATTACCCGGGCACTGAACCGCAACCCGATGCACGTAGGTGAAGGCGCAAGCCAGATCAAAACCATCGCCTGGTGCACCGGCGCCGCCCAAGGTTTCATCAATACAGCGTTAGAGGCACGCGTGGACGCCTATATCAGCGGTGAAATCTCAGAGCCCACCACCCACATTGCCAGAGAGTGCGGCATCCACTATTTTGCAGCCGGGCATCATGCCACCGAGAGGTACGGTGTTCAGGCATTGGGTAAGGCGCTTGCGGAAGAATTCGGGGTGCGTCACGAGTACATCGAGTGCGATAACCCGGTTTGAATGACTCTTTAAGGTTTTAAGCGGGCATTTCCGATGTATGGTGGCAGGTTTGTGGAGGCGCTTTCCAAAACCTTGCGGAGCCATGGATGGCGGAGCAGAGCGTACAAGGATGTATCCACAGCGTGTTTTGGAAAGCGCCTCCACAAACCTGCCAAAACACCCAAGACCTGCCTTTGCAATAAAGTCAGGTCGCCCGCTTTTCACCTTTCTTGAGTCCATAATCTTCAGCAAGGGTGCCCTGAGCGTCGGGGTCATCCTTGGGTGCGTAATCCCTGGGCGGCTCAGACGTCTCATCATTGCCATGCTCAAGGCGTCCTGACGAATCCTGGCCAAGCTCCTCCATCCAGTCTTCATCATTGCAAAGCCGATTCGCACCTCGTGCCATGTGCTGATTCACATCACGGTAGGCATCATTAAACCGCCTCAGCAAATGCGCAGACTCCATGAAATGCTCATTCACCTGCGCCTGATAGCGAGTAAACTCGCTGCGCAACTCCTCAATCTGCTGTTCCGCCCGGCGCTGCCTGAGCGTCGCTCCCTGGCCTGAACGGCCAAAAAACACCCCGATGACCAGGCCCGCCACCAACGCGACAATCGCCGCCAGAATCAGGTTTGTCATATAAAGTCGTCCTTTAATTGCATGCGAGTGAGCCAATCCTAATTCAACGAGTATAACCCCCCAACTCGATTGCGCCCATGCCGAAACACTGCGCCAATCGTCGTATTGCCCCAACAGCCCCGCGGCGTAGCGAAAAAGTGCCAAATAAGCGACAATACCGCGCCCAATTCCAACATCACCTAATTTCCGGGAAACCCTGATGACAGCAGCCATGTCCCCTGAAACCGTTGCGAACCTGAGCCCTTTGGAGCGTTACCAAAAGGACCTCGAACGCCCGGATTTTCACAAGGACCCGGCCCAGGAAGATGCGGTCCGACGCCTTCAGGCACTGTACGACAAACTGGTCGATGCCGAAAGGGAGCGTAACAAAGGCCTGATCAAACTCCGCCGAAAACTTAAGAAAGGCAAAGAAACGCCGGTAAAGGGCCTCTACTTCTGGGGCGGCGTGGGCCGTGGCAAGACGTACCTTATGGATACATTCTTTGAGGCTCTGCCGTTTGATCGCAAAATGCGCGTTCACTTCCATCGGTTTATGCAGCGTGTTCACAATGAGCTTAAAGCGCTTAAGGGTGAAAAGAACCCGCTGGAGATAGTCGCCAAAAAATTCGCCGATGAAGCCCGGGTGATTTGTTTCGATGAGTTCTTCGTCTCGGATATCGGCGATGCAATGATTCTGGCCACCTTGATGGATGGTTTGTTCGGCCGGGGTGTCACACTGGTATGTACCTCTAACATCGTTCCGGATGGGTTATATAAAGATGGCCTTCAGCGCGCCAGATTCTTGCCGGCAATTGAGCTTGTCAAAATCCATACAGATATTGTGAACGTGGATGGTGGTGTTGATTACCGCCTGCGAACTCTGGAACAAGCAGAGCTTTACCACTGCCCGTTGGATGATCAGGCGGATGTCAGCTTGCGCAACAGTTTTGATGCGCTGGCGGTCGAGGCCGGTAAGCACAGTAAAAGCATGGAAATCAACGGCCGGAAAATCCCGGCTCAAGCCCACGCAGACGACGTCGTCTGGTTTGACTTTAAAGATGTTTGCGACGGGCCCCGTAGCCAGAACGATTACATCGAAATGGCTCGCCAGTTCCACGCTATCATCGTCAGTAATGTACCGGTGCTGGGCAAAGATAAAGACGACCAGGCTCGCCGTTTCGTCAACATGATTGATGAGTTTTACGACCGCAATGTAAAGGTCATTATTTCGGCAGCCGCGCCCATCACTGAACTCTACTCGGGGGGCCGCCTGAGTTTTGAATTTGAGCGCACCGAATCCCGATTGCTGGAGATGCAATCCCAGGAATACCTGGAAGCACCTCATAAACCCTGACGCGGCTATCCCACTGGGTCAGCCAACGGTTCTGTCCCCGAACGGGGACAGAACCTTTTTATAAACCAACTCCCAAAAGAAGGGTCAGTCCCCATTCGGGGACAGACCCTCACCAAAACAGAGAGATCACAACATGAGTCAAGACAACGTGGTTATCGTAAGCGGCGTACGCACCCCCATGGGTGGATTCATGGGCAGTCTTGCCCCGGTGTCAGCTCCTGAGCTGGGCGCCATCTCCATTGCTGAAGCCGTCAAGCGTGCGGGCCTGCAGCCAGCAGACGTTCAGGAAGTCATCATGGGCAACGTCCTGCCCGCCGGTCTCAAACAGGGCCCGGCGCGTCAGGCCATGCGCAAAGCCGGCCTGCCGGACAGTACCGGCGCAACCACCATCAACAAGCTTTGTGGCTCAGGCATGAAAGCCACCATGTTCGCTTACGATCTGATCAAGGCCGGCACCAACGACATCATGGTCGCGGGTGGCATGGAGAGTATGTCCAATGCGCCCTACGTGCTGCTTGGTGCGCGTCAGGGCTATCGGATGGGGCCGGGCCAGGCACCGCAGGATCACATGTTCCTGGATGGCCTTGAAGACGCGGAAACGGGTCGCCTGATGGGATCGTTTGCCCAGGAAATGGCTGACAAAAAAGGCTACACCCGTGAGGAGATGGACCAGTACGCCATCACCTCTCTGACCCGTGCTAAAAAAGCAATCGAAGCCGGCTTGCTGAAAGCAGAGATCATCCCGGTCACCGTCAAAACCCGCAAGGGTGACGTGGTGGTTGAAGACGACGAGCAGCCCCATAACGCCAACATTGAGAAAATTCCAACCCTGCGTCCGGCTTTTGCCAAAGACGGCACAGTGACCGCGGCGAATGCATCGTCCATCTCCGACGGCGCCTCAGCCCTGGTCTTGATGCGCGAATCCGAGGCGGCGAAACGCGGCCTCATGCCAATGGCGCGCATTGTTGCCCACAGCACCCAGTCCCAGCACCCGTCTGAGTTCACCTGTGCGCCGGTCGGCGCGATTCAGTCACTGCTTGAGAAGGCAGGCTGGAACAAAGACGACGTTGATCTGTTTGAAATCAACGAAGCTTTTGCCATGGTTGCCATGATGCCAATCAAAGAACTGGGCCTGGACCCGGAAAAGGTCAACATCCACGGCGGCGCCTGCGCTCAGGGCCACCCTGTTGGTTCTACCGGCTCCCGTCTTCTGGTTACTTTGATGCACGCCCTCAAGCACTACGGTAAGAAAAAAGGCGTGGCAGCGCTCTGCATTGGTGGTGGTGAAGCCACGGCCATGGCGATTGAGTTGCTGTAACAGACTCTGAGTGGTTGCACTCCCGAATCTTGTCTATAGTGAGGGAGTGCGAAAACACGGCAGTGTGGAGAGTGACCGCAAAATCATACTTTTGACTGATCAAAGCCCCTAAAGGGCTTAGCTATAGTGCAGTCATCACGGCACTGTACGCACAGCCGCCAAGAGACCCAACCAGAACAAACGAGCAGCGACTCAGAACAACAACGGAGTAGGCTTCCAATGATAAGAAAAACTCAACCGTGGCAGCGCTGGACCAAGTTACCACTTGCCGTCGCTATTGCCGCCGGCGTTTCCGCCCCGGCTTCTGCTATTTCCTTTTATGTGGGTGATGTCGAAGCGCAGTTTAATACCACGCTCAGCGCAGGTGTGGGCTGGAGAACCCAGGATCGGGATAAGCGACTGATTGGTCAAGGTAATTTGGGGCCTGAATACACCCCAGGGCAGCCACTGCAAAATATTGGCGCCTCCACAAATAACTATGACGACGGTAACCTTAACTTTGATAAAGGTGACACCTACTCAAAGATTGTTTCCGGTAATAGCGAGCTATTCTTGGACTACGCGGTTAACAGCGATGTTTTGAGTCGCGTTGGAGCCTTGGTCCGTGGTCGCTATTGGTATGATTTTGAATTGAAAGATGAAAATCGGGCAACCGATGACGTAGGTCAGCGCCGCGAACTTAACAGTAAGGCTAAGGATAATGCTTCTGGCGGCGAGATTCTTGACGCATATGTCTTTACCGACTGGTACATCGCCGATACGCCGATCAGTGCCCGTTATGGCAAGCAGGTTGTAAGTTGGGGTGAAAGCACGTTCATTCAGGGCGGTATCAACAGCATCAACCCGATCAACGTTCCTGCTTTCCGTGCCCCCGGTTCGCAGCTGAAGGATGCTCTGCTTCCTGTTGAAATGTTCTACGTGTCGGCAGGTGTTACCGATACAGTAACCGTCGAAGCCTTTGTTCAGGCCGACTGGGAACCTGTGCGTACCGACGATTGCGGCACCTTCTTTTCGACCAACGACTTTACAGCCGATGGCTGTGGTCCAGTGTTGCTGGCTGGTCAGCTTTCGGATTCGCAGGCCCTTCAGCAAGGCTTTGTCTCTCCTCGGTTAGGTGACAAAGAGGCAGATTCGAAAGACCAGTTCGGTGTGGCCGTACGCTGGTATGTGCCTGAGTTAAACGACTCTGAATTCGGATTTTATTACATCAAGTACAACAGCCGCTTGCCGTACGTCAGCGGTGTGGTTAACAACCCCGCTTCGCGGGTTGGATCACAGCAAAACGACCCGAACCTGCCATCCTCGACCTTCCCTAGTTATTTCATCGAATACCCGGAGAACATCAATCTCTACGGTATCAGTGTCGCCACAACCACCCCTGGTGGCTGGTCAGTAGGTGCGGAATACAGCTTCCGCGATAACATGCCCCTGCAGTGGAACGCCTTTGATCTGCTGTACGGTGGTGCGCAGACCCGTGTTGACGCTGACGGCAACCAGACTCCTGTGAGCCTGCTCGAGCGTCAGCGTCTTGCGGAAGCTGGTGGCGCCAGCATAGCGGGACAGACTGTTGAAGGTTATGACACGTTCAAGGTGTCTCAGGCTCAGTTCACTCTGATCAAGTTCTTTGATCAGGTGATGGGCGCAAGTCGTATGTCTTTCATCACAGAGTTTGGTGCAACTTACGTTCACGGCCTGCCGGATACTTCGGAAGCTCGCTACGGCCGCTCTGGCACTTTTGGGGTAGGAAAGACGCCGTTTGAAAGCTTGGGCGGCGCTGATGTCTGCGCAGCGGGCGCGAACATCAACACCAACTACTGCAACAACGAAGGCTTCACAACTTCGTTCTCCTGGGGCTACCGTTCGAGTCTGGTGTGGGATTACCCCAACGCCTTTGCTGGCATCAACCTGTCTCCCCAGTTGGCCTGGAGCCACGACGTAAAAGGTTACGCTCCACAGCCAGGTGGTGCCTTCAACGAAGGCAACAAAGCCATTGGCCTGTCGCTGGAAGCCGTATATCAAAACAAGATCACCGGCAACATCGGCTACACAAACTTTTTCGGCGGCAAGCCGTATAACGAGTTGACCGACCGTGATTTCGTGAGTGCTAGCGTTTCCTACTCATTCTGATACGGACCGAATTCGTTCAACGAGGTAACTTAAATGAAACTGAATAAGAAACTACTGGCTACAGGTGTACTGGCCGCAGGTCTTTTTGCCGGTCAGGCCTGGGGCGCGGTTTCTGCGGAAGAAGCAGCAAAACTGGGCAAAACGCTGACTCCCATGGGTGCCGAGCGCGCAGGCAACGGCGGGGCGATCCCTGAGTGGACCGGTGGGCTTACAACGCCACCAGCTGGCTATAAGGGTGACGGGATCTACGTGAATCCGTTCCCTGATGAGCAGCCGAAGTTCGTTATCGATCAGAGCAATGTTTCAGAATATGAGGATAATCTGTCACCGGGTCAGGTGGCGATGATCCGTCAGTATTCCACGTTCAATATCCCTGTCTACGAGACTCACCGTACCTCGGTTTATCCACAAGATATCATGGATGAGACCGTCAAAAACGCAACCAAGACTGAGTTGATTAAGGACGGAAACGGCATCGGGAACTACGATAATGCCACGCCATTCCCGATTCCCCAGAACGGTATCGAGGCAATCTGGAATCACATCACTCGTTACCGTGGCGGCTCTGTCCAGCGTAATGTTGGCCAGGTCACTCCGACTGCAGGCGGTGACTTCTCGGTGGTGAAATTCCAGGACGAGCTTACCTGGAACAGCTATCTCGAAGACTATACGCCGGGTCAGGATGACAACGTGCTGTTTTTCTTTAAACAGGCGATCACTGGTCCGGCCCGCCTCGCGGGTAACGTACTGTTGGTTCACGAGACACTGGATCAGGTTGCTGAGCCCCGTCGTGCGTGGATTTACAACTCGGGTCAGCGTCGGGTTCGTCGTGCACCGCAGGTAGCCTACGATGGACCAGGCACCGCAGCGGACGGTATGCGTACTTCTGATAACTTTGACATGTTCAACGGCGCACCAGATCGCTATAACTGGGAGCTGATCGGCAAGAAAGAGATGTACATCCCATATAACTCCTACAAGTTGGTTGATCGTGATCTGAGTTATAGCGACATCGTCAGGCCTGGTCACATCAATCAGGACCTCACTCGTTACGAGCTGCACCGTGTATGGCACGTACGCGCAACCCTGAAAGACGGCGAGCGTCATGTCTACGCCCAGCGTGACTTCTACATCGATGAAGACTCATGGCAGGCAGCGATTATTGATCATTACGACGGCCGTGGTGAACTCTGGCGTGTAGCTGAAGCCCATACCATGCAGTTCTACGATCAGGACGTGCCCTGGTACGCAATCGAAACCCTGTATGACTTGTTGTCTGGTCGTTATTTGGCTCTGGGCCTGACCAACGAAGAAAACAATCCATACAGCTTTGGTGTCTCCCGTCAGTCTCGGGATTACACACCTGCTGCTCTGCGTCGTGCCGGCACCCGGTAACAAACAGGCAGTTTAAGTAAAAAATGGCGGACCTTAACGGGTCCGCCATTTTTTGTTGGGCAAAACAATAACCTTCGCGTTTAAATTTCGACACTGACAGACTTTTTACACGTCAAATTTTTGCAGCTTACCCCGCCTTTGGTTTAACCTTCCTGTTGGCAACTCATACTAAAGGCGTACCCGAAGCAGGACGCCAAGCCAGAATGGATAAAAAGAACCATCTTTTTAAATCGATCAGTCTCCCTGACTGATTCGGTTGCAAAGGGGCAGTGCGTGAAATCCTATAATGATGGCTGTGCAGCCAACGACGAGTTTCAGACCGCTAATAACGGGCTTCAACACGGTGAGCTGGTACGTAATCTTCTTGAACACCGGTTACAGATGCCGGCAATTCCGGAAGACAGGCTGAAGCGCCCGGAATTGGAGCAGTTGATACTGAATGCGCTCGCACCCGGAAACCTGCTGTTTATCGAAGCACCAAGCGGCTATGGCAAAACACTATCGTTAATCAGCGCGATGGCTACCACCAATGAAGCTTCTGTGCGTTGGGTGACCCTAAACGCCGGCGATAACGCACCGTCCCGATTCCTCTCGTTACTTGAAGCAGCCCTTGGGGTGCCCGATAGCGCACCCCCGAGTGGCGGTACATTTGAAGATTATCTGTCGGTTTTACTTGTCACCCGGGCCAGACGGCAGCCTGCGCAGAGAGATATTCTGGTATTGGATAACGTGCACAACCTGAGCAACCCGGCCGTGGTTGGGCTTTTGCACCAGTTGACTTCCAACCTGCCGGAAAGCCTGACCGTGGTCATGGCTTCACGTCTGCCATTGCCTTTTGAATGTCATACCCTGGAGCTAAACGGCAGCTACCACTCGATAGGCTCGGAACAGCTGGAGTTTTCCCGCTCCGAAACCTTTGAATTTTTCCAGCAGGCACGGTCAGAGAGCCTGATCACCAGTGTGTCTATTGATCATTTGTACAATCTTACTGAAGGCTGGGTAACACCGCTGGCCCTTTATCGCCGGGAGTTAGCACGGGGCGGCGAGCGAAAGCCCCTGCACGAAACCGCCTCAGTAGAGCGATTTCTGAAAGATTCGATACTGGCGCAGTCAGGACCGTCACAGATTAAGAGCTTGCGGGCGATGGCGGAATTGGAGAGCTGCTCGGATGAGTTGTTCCTGGCCTTGGACGGCACAGTCGCGGAGCAAGGGATGCCGCCGTCGGTTGCTGCAGAACGCGGATTGCCGCTCAAGCAAGTGCCCGGTCGTGGCCGCTGGTATCGAATGAACCCGTTGCTGAGGGTCTGGCTGCAGTCGCCAGCCATGGGTGGTTACGCGACCAGAATGTTAATGGCGAGCCGTTGGTTCAGCCAGCGGGAACAATTCCCGGAAGCGCTGAAACATGCGTTGCTTGCAGGTGATAACGACGAAGTTATCCGGATTGCCTCAGAAGGTACGGAGGCTTTGCTGCTGGGCCAGGATACGGCGTCTTTGCTGATTCTGCGCAAAAGCATACCGGCGCAGTTACTTGAGCGCAGCGCCCGGTTGCGTATTGTTTACAGTTGGGTGCACGCCATTGGCGGTCAGTTTCGCCAGGCTCGCCAACTACTCGAGTCATTCAGCCCTACTGAGTGGCAGGAGCAGGAGGCCCGAATTTGTGCGTTGAAGGCTTTCATTTTGAGAGGCGAGGGATTTGTCGAGCCAGCACTCGAAATGGCCGATAAGGCACTTGCGACTGGCGTTCTGTCGACACAGGCGCAGTTGGTCTCACAAATCGTCCGATCCAGTGCCCTGTGCGCGGCTGGCCGGTTCCAGGAGGCACGAAATGCTAATCGAACCGCCGCCAAATTGGCTCGAGAGGCAGGTGATTCTGGTTCTGAGGCTTTGGCGGTCTATGCCCACGCCAGAATTGAGCTGGGCAAGGGCGCTCTTGGGCATGCGGAACAACTGCTCCGGACCGCTCTTGATACCGCCATGCAGGAGCTCAGTCGTCCTGCACGCATTGGTGAAACCCGTCTTCAGCTAAATCTGGTGCTGGTGCTCTGGCATAAAGGCCGGCTTAAAGAGGCCGACCGGTTGCTGGTCAATTGCGCCCGCCATGCCGAACAAACCCGGGATCTTGGTTTATTGCTGGCGATGGCATTGAGAGTATTGATGTGTCGGGCACAAGGTAAGCTCGACGACGCCTTTGTCTGGATTGGTCGTGCGGAGCGCACCATGCACTCCTGGCAGGTCGATGAAGCACTTTATTTGCCAGTTCTGGAGGCGCTCAAGGCCAGCTGCTGGCTGGCCTGTGGTCAATCTGAGAGCGCAAGCCAGGCTCTGGACAGACTGGCACCCTATCGCCAGGACGGCTGCGTGCCTGAGCTGTTCCCGATGATCCCGGGCCTGCTGGACTGTCTGCAGGTAAGGATTGATCTGGTCAACGGTGATTTGGTGCGCGCCCGGGAGAATCTGTCGGCCGTCTACCGTCGCTATGCCGATGCGCTTCCTTGGGGACTACAGTTGCATGCGGGCTTGCTTGATGCAGTGCTATTGACTGAAGAAAAGGGCTTACCGGTGGGAAGACGGCAGCTAGAAGGTGTTATCAGAGACGCGGCAAAAGAGCACTTTATCAGCCCCTTTGCCGAACTGATGCACGAGCTCAGACCCCTGATGGAAAAGAGCTTCAGAGGTATTGAACCTTGCGCCTTTACAAAGGCGTTGGGCGATTTATTTGGCATTGAAAAGGCGAAAGCCGATCTTGAGACTCTGGCCGAGCCCATCAGCGAACGGGAATTGGGTGTGCTGGAGTTGATTGCCAAAGGGCTCTCAAATCAGGAGATCGGCGATAAGCTCCATATCTCACTGCACACCGTAAAAACCCACGCTCGCCGGATCAACGCCAAGTTGCAGGTGAAGTCCCGAACTCAAGCGATTGTGCGGGCCCGGGAGTTGGGCTTGTTGTAGCCAACAATCAGGCCCCCGCTTTCAACGCCTCAATGCGCTCATCTTTTTCAGCCCAAAGGTCACTGACCCAGCGCTGAAAATCTGCACGTAGCTGACGGTTGTTCTCATAATCCATGCCCAGGAACCGTTCGGGGACTTCCCGGGTGCGAACGTCGACGATGATCCGATTTACCCGGCCACACAGATAATCCCAGATGCCGGGACAGCCATCCGGATAGACAATCGTCACATCCAGCATGGTGTGAATCATCTCGCCCATGGCGCCAAACACAAAGGCGGTTCCTCCCGCTTTGGGTTTGAGCAGATTTTTGTAGGGTGAGTTCTGCCGGCTGTGCTTTTCTGGCGTAAAGCGGGTGCCTTCCATGAAATTGAATATTGTCACCGGTGTGTAGCGGAATTTTTCGCAGGCGGCGCGGGTTGCCTCGGTGTCTTTACCTTTCAGCTCTGGCCGTTTAGCAATCTGCTCTTTGGTATGGCGGTGCATAAACGGGAAGTCCAGCGCCCACCAGGCAATGCCTAACAAGGGTACCCAGATCAGTTCTTTCTTCAGAAAAAACTTCAGCAGGGGAATCTTGCTGTTCAACACATACTGAATGGCGGGAATGTCGCTCCAGCTTTGGTGATTGCAGGTCACGAAATACCAGTGATCACGGCTGAGCTCGTGCACACCGCGAATATCCCACTCTACCTTGTGGAAAATTTTCATCAGTGTGTTGTTGTAGCCAATCCAATACCAGGCAATGCCGTTGACCACCAGACTACAGCCTTTTCGAATAATGATGACCGGAATGACCAATTTGAGGATGGCAAAGAGCAGCAGAAACGGAAGAAATACCAGGGTATTCAGCAAAATCAGCAGAACTACCAGAGCGCCTTTTAGCGGCGCGGGCAGAAAATAAAGCATCAGTTACATCTCTTTCTGTTCACGTTTTACGATTAGCCTTCAAAGGGGCTGGCGGCATGGCCTTCGGCCCCGGGTAGCAGCGCGTCATCGCTATCAGACGAGGCAAGACGCTGAAACAGGTCAGGCGAGCGATTACCAAGCAATGCCCGGAATTCACGGTCATAGAATTCCAGGTTGTTGTATCTGATCATTGAGCGAATCTCATTGATGTAGTCTTCGCCCCGCTCAGAGTAGCCCAGCAGACCTTCCGCAAGTTCGGTACCTGACAGTGGCTTGTCCGCCTGGCGATCCTGCAGGCGAATGTCCCTGACCAGTTGATAGGTTGGGTGGCGGTTGAGATTCTGGATATAAGAGCGAACCGACCGGTAGGGTGAAGAGAATTTGGCAACCTCGTGATTAGCGCCGTCCACCCGGCTGAGCGGAACCAGACCGCAGCCCCTGCTGAAACACCACTGCCCGAACAGATTGTTGCCTTCGGTGGCGAACCTGGATGTGCCCCACGCCGATTCATTGGCCGCCTGGGCCAGGATCAGAGACGGTGGGATTACATCCAGGCGTTTGCGCAATAACGCGAATTGCTGCTCACTGCCGGTGTCGGCGTCTACCCGAAGTCTTTCTGACTGATCGGTCAGCCATTTTACATCCGCATCAGACAACTCAGTTTTGGTGACGATGGATTCGAGATACTCCCGCTCAAGTAATATCCGCGAGTTGGCCAGCACAATTCTGGGGTAGAGGAATGAGAAGAACGCGACCTTACGCTCGGTTGTGTCGCTGTATCCTGAGAAGTCGGGCAAATCTTCATCCGCCCAGGACGGCAAGCTTGGAAGAGAGCTCAGAACGACCTCGCCATTTTCATCATCTGTCTGGTTCTGTTCTGTGCTCGTCGGAAGGTACCAGGCACCGCCGACAGCGAACAGAATCAACGGAACAAACAGTGCTAGCGCCCGGTTAACAGCAGTCATAAAACCTCTCGTCTCTCGTGATATGTCAGGCGATATGGCAGGAATTATAACAGCTTATACGAACGTTTCGCGGTCATTGGTTTTGTTAGTCCCGATCGGGTATGAGCGTTGCGACGAGCAGGCCAGTCTGTAATTCTGGCCCGGTATTATCTTCAAGAGTCAGAAACATCTGGTCGCCTGCGCCAGTATAGAAACCGTTGAGGGTAAGTTCACTGTCTGACAGGGTGACGGGGCCATCTGGGTCAATAACCGCATTGAATGTTGTATCCCAGGCCGCACTTTGGGGTGCGGATACGGTGTTCTGGGCGATGTCATGATGCATTCTGAAGCTGTTGGCGGTGAACCTGGCGCTTGTGCCGCCATCGTATTCCAGTACCCCGTTGTCGATCTGGAACAGCGTGTTGGTGCTGTCGGTCATGGCGATGATCGCGCCCTGCACCCGATATCGCCCTGCAGTGGCCAAGGCGCTAGTGGGTTCTTTGCCGGCAATGACCAGGCCGTCGCCCAGATAGCTGTTGGCCAGATTAAACGCCATCAAAGATCCGTCGGGCGTTACCGCACCCTGGCCCATGTCTGAGCGACCGAAAGTGTCCCCGCGCTCGTTTTCAAAAAGAGTCAGGCGGCCGATGTGGCGGTCGCCGGCGCTGAGCCGGGATAGCCGGTTGGCGAGGTTCCAGGCCGTATTTTGAGTGCCCGCTTCTGAGCGCACAAATCCTGAGTCATCACGTATCAGTTGGAAGTTATCCAGACTGACGTCTGCGCTTAACTGATTGCCAGCAGGGCTGTCGGTTTGCCATGTGCCATGGCCGGTTTCGAACACGGTGGGATCATCCGTGTTACCGAACCGGGGGGCAAGATAAACAACGTTGTAAACGCTGTCCGCGACGGCGGAAAAACTGAAGTCGACGCTTCGCTGAAGGTGAAACTCGAACGCCGACACGTAATGGTTCTCCAGGGTTTCCCGCCGTTTAAGTTTACCTCCGTTGTCTTCCAGGGCAATGGCTTTCCCGGCCGAGAAATAGTTGGCCAACACCCGGTCAGGGCTGCTGCTCTCATCGGCGGGGGCAGAGGTGTATGAGTCCAGGTAATAGGGGTTGCGAGTCCAGCCATTGATTCGGTTGCTGTCGCGATCTGTCACGCTTTGGTACAGGGCTCTGCCGGCCAGCAGACGTGCCGGATCGGTTTGATCTTCAAACGGGGCAGGGGTGAGTGTTGCAGCGCCGGGAGCGCTGGAGTGGCTGTTGCGTGCCCACAGATCGGTGCCACGGGTAAAGAAGAACTGACTGCCGATATCGTCTGAGCCGTGAATCAGGGTTCGGCGGTCGTAGGGAATGTCTGTGGCCAGCGAGGTAACGTTGATGTTGAACACATCAAAGGAGGTCAGGGTCAGCGCTGGATAAAGGAAAGCGGTGCCGGTGTCGGTCAGTTGTTCCTCTTCGGCAGTACGAACGCCCCATTGTCCTGCGCCGAGAGCCGAGGACTCACGAAAGGTCTGACCGAGCTCCAGTCCAAGAAATACCGAGTTGTAGTCGGCGGAACTGGCGCGAATGCTGCCGGAGGTGTCCTGGCCAAGCAGTGCGTAGTCTGCCATGGCCTGCACATAAGCTTTAAAGTCGGCCCGGGCATCCAGGTTGGCTAGGGTCGAGGGAATGCTCGCGTTATCGGGAATATCAATCTCGAAATCGTGCACCTGGTCAGCAACCGTGCCCCAGACATATCGATTCAGGCACAAGCTGGTGTCGACACAGTTCATCACCGTCTGGAAATCAATGGCGTCGTAGCCGCCCAGCCCCTGTTCCACCAGGTAGTGGGAAAACGGATTTACTTTGATATCCCGGTCGCCATCGGCTGCCAGAGCCTTGAGGGAAGTGCCCTGATAAAAAGCCTCAACCACCACGTCGGGGCCGACGGGTACGCCGTCTTCAAAGGTCAGAATAATGTTGCCGTCATCATCCGTGGCGCTGGTATAGCTCACGGTGCCGATGTCATCCCGCAGAGTGAAGTCAGTCTTGTAGACTTCGACCCGGTCAGGCACCACGATTCTCAAATTGCGCCGGGTCGGCTCGCCGTTTGGGGCGAGATTAACGGGTAACTCCATGGTGACCCTGACTTCGTTAGGCTTCAGCCCACGGGCATTGCTCGAATCCCCGGTGCTGCTCGAGCTGAAATCGTCCAGCGCGTTTACTACATTGCCAAAACGGTTCGGGATTTCTTTGACACCATCGATGGCGCTGTCTCCGCTGCACGCAGCCAGTAACAGGGTAGACATCAACACAGGGGTAAACGTGAATCTCATGCCGGACAATCCGAGTAATAAGTATCGGGCAAGCCTAGCAGTGATGGGGAGGGCAATGCGTGAAGAGCAGCACGAATCGACTACCCGGCACGGATAAAAGGCCGGGTAGTCGATCAGGTCATGAGGGCAGGGTGATCAGAAGAAAATCTTGATGCCTGCCAGAATGCCCTCGTCCAGATTAACATCCGGAGACCGGGCAAAATCCAGCTCAGTGTTCAGGTAACGGTAGCCGGCGAAGACTTCGGCATTGCGAATGACCCGATAGCTGCCGCGCAGCTCCAGGCTGGTCATGTCGTCCGAGTCCCCGAATGAAAGAATGCTTGGCGCGTAGTGCAGGCTGCCGGTAAAGGACAGACCGGGAACATCCGGCACATTGACGGTCGCAAAACCACCCAGGCCAACGGCACCGCCATCTAAATCGTCGTCGTCCCAGGCAATACCGCGCATACCAATGCCTGCTGTCGTCGGCAGGTTACCGATGGCGGTGCGGCCCTGAGCATGAAAATCGACATTACCGATATGACGACTGCCTTCGTGATAGGTGTAACCAGTGCCGAGTTGTAGATCGTTCTGAGAGCCGAAAAAGTTGACCTGTGCCTTGACGGAGTCGTTGGTCAGGCTCAGGTCGAGATCACTGGCGAAAACAGGCGCGGCAGCTAATGACAATGCCAAAACTGAGATGTGGGTTACTTTCATGGGGACACCTTTATTGCTGTCGTTATGGATTCAGGCCGGCCGAACCTGCCGGAAACTGCGATAGTTCTGGATGACAGGGATGGTAACGGCCTGCCAACTGCATCACAACTTAAAAGCCTGTAAGCCATCGCAAACATTTTATATTGACCAAACGGTGGGATAGGCCGTCGGCGCTAATGCTGGGTGGTTTCGCCGCCCTGGTCCAGGTCGTCGGGTGATACATCCTCAGCCGGAACCCGATATTCCTCATTGGCCCAGGCGCCCAGGTCAATCAGCTTGCATCTTTCGGAACAAAACGGGCGCCATGGGCTAGCCTCGCTCCATTCAACGGATTTTTTGCAGGTGGGGCATTCAACGTTCATATCAAACTGTCCGGGCAGTGGGAATCTCGCTGGCTGTCAGGTAGCAGCAGCGGCCGGGCAGTATTGTTCCAGCACTGCCCGTAGCATTTCAAGGTTGACTGGCTTGGCGACAAAGGCGTCCATACCGGCTGCCCGGCAGCGTTCTTCATCCTCTTCCATGGCGCTGGCGGTCAGTGCGACCACGGGCACCCGGGCCCGGTAATTGTCTTTTTCCCAACTCCGCAAACGTCGAGTGGCCTCAAAGCCATCCATGCGGGGCATCACACAGTCCATAAAGATCACGTCAAACTGGTGCCATTGCCAGAGTGCGGAGGCGGCCTGGCCATCATTGGCCGTCATAACCTCACAGCCAAGCTTTTCCAGAAGCCGGCGGGTAAGGGTGCGGTTAACTGGGTTGTCTTCCACCAGCATTACCCGCATTCGCCCGCAGGGAATGTCTCTGGGCTTGACCGACACGTCGGTCACTGTCTGCAGCGAGAAACGTGTCAGGAAGCGACGTTCCTGTTTTTCTACGTCCAGGAATAGCTGGTTCAGAATCGGGATCAGGTAGGATTCTCGCAATGATTTGCTTAAAAACGCGTCCGCACCGGCCTGGCGGAAATGCTCTGCATCACCCCGTTGGGGGTTGGATGACAGGATAAGCAGTCGCATATCGGTCCATTGCGGATTGCTGCGGATCTGACGGCACAGAATGTCGCTGTCCATGTCCGGAACAAAGCCGTCAAGAATGATAGCGTGGTAGGGATCGCCGGCATCAAAGGCCTGGCGCAAAGAGGTCAGCGCCTCCCCGGCGGCTTTGACGGCTTCTATTTGAACCTCATAACGGGAAAGCATCTCGAGCGTGATCTTTCTGGACAGCTCGTAGGAGTCCACCACCAGGATCTTGCGGCCCCGTACCTTGCGGGAGTCTGGCCGCACCCGGGTGGCGCCTTCCCCGGCTTCCTGCATGTTTAGCTCAACCCAGAAGGTCGATCCTTCTCCAGGCCGGCTCTCCACATCGAGGGAGCCGTCCATCAGGTTAATCAACTGGCGGCATATGGTCAGGCCCAATCCGGCGCCCGGCAACTGTCGCTGAAATCTCTGGCCCAGCTGCACGTAGGGCTCGTACATCAGGGGGATATCTTCAGGATTGATACCAATCCCGGTATCTTCAACCGCCAGGCGCAAGCGAATACGGCCTTCTTTGCGGCCCAGCACCTCAATGCTCATCAACACATGGCCGGAATCGGTAAATTTGATGGCATTCGACAACAGGTTTAGCAGTATCTGGCGGGTTCGGATCGGGTCGCCCACTAAGGCCCAGGGCAGATCCTCATCCACCCGCATTTCCAGCGCCAGCCCCTTTTCCCGGGCCCGCGACCCCAACATGTGAATCAGATCGTTGAGGGTTTCCCGCAGATCAAACGGAATGGATTCCAGCTCCAGTTTGCCGGCCTCCATGCTGGAGATATCCAGCAAGTCGTTGATGATGGCCGACAGGCTTTCAGAGGCATTCAGCAGGGTGTGCACGTAATCCCTTTGTTCCTGATCCAGCGGAGTATCGGTCAGCAGGTTGGCGTAGCCCAGCACCGATTGCAGCGGGATACGAAGCTCGTGACTGACGTTGGCCAGAAACTGGTTTTTAGCGTGGTTGGCGCGAATGGCTTCATCCCGTTCACCCTGGCTCTGGATGGTGGTCTGGCGCAGCGAGCGGGTATCTTCAAGAATTTGCAGACGCATCTTGTTGAGGGCCTGCTCAAGTTCAGACAGCTCGTCTGGCCGGCGGGGAGGCTTGCGGCGCAGTGCCAGGGGGTCTACCAACGCATCCAGGTTGAGCTTGGCGGCGTAGTCAGCCATGGTCTCAAGATGCCGGGATAGAGCGATCCGCACAATCAACAGCAGGCCCAGTGTGCCCAGCATCACCACAATAGACTGGAACAACAGGTTCAGAATGGCCTGATCAAAAATGTCGTCATAAACCTTTTCCACCGAGGACACCACGGTCAGTTCACCAACGCTTTGCGGTTGATCAAAGGTGGAGCGGTTAAACTCAAGAGGGAAGGTTTGCGAGATCACCCGGCCATCCGGGAATTGCCCGGTGCTGAACTCCTCTCCGGTGGTGGTGATCACCCGGGCAAACTGGATAGAGGGCATATTGCGCATGTCATCGAGGCTGTTGGCCACCTCGCTGAAATTCATGACCCAGAGGTTGGTGCCCATGCCACCGGAAATCAGCCCTACCGCACGTTCCTGGTTGGACTGCAGCTCAGATTTCTGGCGCTCGAATTCGCCGATCATCTGCACACCGGTCGCTACCAATGACAGTATCAGGCTGTAAAGCAGCACCCACCCCAGCAGGCGAAGGGCCAGCGGGCGAACACCCAAGCGCTTTAGAAACCGGTTTGAAGGCAAGGCACAAATTCCCTGTGTCGACTACAAAATCACCAGAAGCAGTTTAACAGACGGATATCACTTCCACACGTATCTTTGAATCATCATTCACGAATCGAAAACGCACGTTCAGGTCGTACAGATTGGCGCCGTAAATGCGCTCCTCATCACGTCCACGACGGAACGATGGCCGTGGGTCATAACTCACTACGTCTTCAATCAGTGCGCGCACATCCGGGTAGTCGTGTGCTGGCAGTGCGGCCAGTTCCGACTCCGCCTGGGCGCAGAACACAACGTCTGTGCGTTCCGTGGGCGCTTCGACTGCCCAACCCAGGGACGCTTCGGGCACCGAATCCGCAAACGGCAGATAGGGTTTGATATCCAGAATGGGAGTGCCATCGATCAGGTCGTGGTCGCGGATTTGTAATATCAGCTGCCCATCTTTGCGAACCAGCCCCTCATTTCTGACCACCGACAAGCCCAGACTGTTGGGTCGGAACGGCGACCGGCTGGCAAACACCCCAATCTTCTTGTTGCCACCCAGGCGCGGCGGCCTAACCACCGGGCGCCACTCCGCGCGCACCGCCTCGTGAAACTGAAAGGTCAGCCACAGGTGGCTTGCGGTCTCCAGGCCACGGAACGCATCCTCGCGATCATAGGGGCTCTGAATTACAAGTTGGGCGTGAGCATGGCGGGTCAGGCCCGGCTGCCGGGGCACGCCAAACTTGTCTCTGAAGCAGGAGCGGGTAATGGCGATGGGCGTGAGGGTAAGGGCCTCTGCGGCAGGCCTGGATTTGTGGCGTGGTCTGGTCATGTCAGTCCCGGTTGATGGTCCCAGAGAAGTACATCTCGATTCGGAAAATTACAGAGGCCTGGTCTTTGAAGCTCTCTTCTCTGGGAAACTCCAAGGCGGGTATCAGTTCGGCAAACAACCAGTCCTCATAGACTCGATAGCTCCAGGTCATATCCACGAAATACGAAGTGGTGCGCCAGGAAGGCTGGCTCTCGCCCAGAGCACCGAATCTCGGTATCAGAACCGACCGGTTGTTCAGTCGCTTACGGGTACTGAAAATCTGGGCTGCTTCGAACTTCCGGTCGGAGTGCACCCACTGTAGCTCGGATGATGTGAAAAAGTGCCAGCCATTGCCGATGTCCCGGTCTGCGCCAAGCCGGGTGCGCGCGCCCCAGCCGCTGGTATGGTAGTAATACAGTCGTTGCTGGGCGTTCAGGCCCCAATGGTCATCCAACAGCCAGTTTTTACGGGCCGTGGTGCGCACAAAAACTTCCGGTGGCAGCCGCAATCGGCCGCCGATGTCCGTCGACAGGTTAATGGCATTGCCCACTTGCGAAAGGTAACGCAGAGCACCGGTGGTTTCGGTTTCTGTGCGGTCGGGTTCGGTTAACTGACGATCTCGCTCCCGCTCAGACAAAGGCACCAGCTCATCGCTTTCGCTCTCAACAACCAGGCGAAGCTTCTCTTCGGTGGTCGGTATATCCAGTTTGAATCGGACTTCTGGTTTGAATTGGGCCAGGTTGCCGTAATCAGACTCCGTTGCAAAGCCCACGCGAAGGTAACTCTGGTTGTCCGGAAGGGCATGACTGGAACCGGACAGGGTGCGGTCTGCCCAAGCGCCAAGGCTCTGGACTTTGACGCCATAATTGCGTTCTTGCCGAATCACCCAGTTGCTGAAATTCATCCACCAGGAGTCCACTGGCTCCGCCCAATAGTCCTCGGGCTCAAAGGTATAAAACGAGGAGGGTAGTGCGGCGGGCGATAACCGGTCAGGAATACTGGCATCCTGCACAGTAAATACCGGTTCTGCCGAATAACTGCATGACGGGGTAAGTAAAACAAAGGTAAGAAGCGGCACAGCCCAGCGGGCCAGCCGGGTCTTCTCAGCGAAACTCAAACAGGAACCGATTATGCAGTTCACAAACCTGTCGCTCCACATCCTCTAACGGGCGATTGTTATCAATACTGGCGTCAGCTCTTGAGCGCCGTTCGTCCCTGGCCATTTGCGCCGCCATAATCCGTTCGACCTGCTCACGGGAATTATCGTCCCGCACCATGGTGCGTTCAATCTGAATCTGTTCCGGCACATCCACTACCAGCACTCGATCGACTAACTCTTTCTGATCCGTCTCCAGCAGCAGCGGCGAGACCAGCAGCGCATAGGGCAGGGTGTAGCCATCCTCTGCGCCTTCCGCTGAAAGCTGCCGAATCAATTCTTGCCTGATCACCGGATGCAACAGCGCCTCAAGCCAGGCTCGCTCGGCAGTATCCTCAAACACCCGCTGCCGCAGAGCTGCCCGATCCAGTGCGCCATCCGGCAATAGAATATCCGCGCCAAAGTGCTCCGCAATTGCCGCCAACGCATCCGTCCCCGGCTCAACCACCTCACGCGCGACATCATCAGCATCCACCCAGCGCACGCCCAGATCCCCAAAAATGCGCACCACCGTAGACTTCCCAGACCCAATCCCGCCAGTCAATCCAACAATCTTCAAACCAAGCTCCAACAACCAGTCTACAAAGGGGTCTGACCCCGAACGGGGTCAGACCCCACCCTTCTCAAGCGCCATTCTCCAGGAGGTCAGACCCCACCCATATCTACCGTCAAACTCCAAGCACGCCAAACCAAATCACCAAAATCTCATCCCCAAACCAAAGCCCCAGCAGCCCCGCCGCCGCCAGATAAGGCCCAAACGGAATCGGCACCTCACGCCCATGCTTCTTGAACACCATCAGCGTAATACCAACCACCGCCCCAACCAGAGATGAAAGCAAAATTACCGCCGGCAACAACTGCCACCCCAGCCAGGCCCCCAGTGCCGCAAGCAGCTTGAAATCCCCATGCCCCATGCCCTCCTTACCGGTTGCCAGCTTGAACAGCCAGTACACCGACCACAGCGACAAATACCCCGCCACCGCGCCCCAGAAGGCACTTTGGAAATCCGTCAGCACACCAAAGTAATTTAACACCAGGCCGAGCCACATCAGCGGCAGAGTTATGCTGTCTGGCAGCAGCTGGGTGTCAAAGTCGATCATTGTTAAAGAAATCAGCGACCACACCAACAGCAACGTCCACAAGGCCGATTCCGTTGGCCCCAGTAAGGCAATCGTTATCACCGAGAATAGCGCGGTAATAGCTTCAATGGCCGGATAGCGCGGTGAAATGGGCGTCTTGCAGGAAGAACACTTGCCCCGCAGAGCCAGCCAGCTGATCACCGGGATATTCTCCCAGGCGCGAATCTTATGCCCGCATGATGGGCAGGTAGAGGCTGGTTTGGACAGCGAAATGGGCGTGTTGCCTTTTCGCTGCTTATCCGGAACTTCCAGAAACTCCTCACACTGGTAGCGCCATTCCTGCTGCATCATCTTGGGCAGGCGCAGGATGACTACGTTCAGGAAGCTGCCGATGCAAAGCGAGAAGAGAATGACCGTGAAGTAGAGAAGCCAGGGGGTGGAGAGAAATACTTCAAGCGTAGGCATTAAAACACTCGTTTTGAGCTGGGGTTTGGCCCCGCCGCCAGGGCGGGGCAATCGGGCAGGCCTGTTCGGCTAAAGAGATAACCTAGCCAACGACCTGACCCATCTGGAAGATTGGCAGGTACATGGCGATGATCAGGCCACCGACCAGTACACCCAGGACGGCCATGATCATGGGCTCCATGAGTGTGGTCAGGTTATCGACCATGTCGTCGACAACAGCCTCGTAATGTACTGCAACTTTCTCCAGCATTTCATCCAGATTACCGGACTCTTCACCGATTGCGGTCAATTGTACGGCCATCACCGGAAAAACATCCTGCTGGCGCATTGAAGCTTGGAGCTGTGTGCCGCTGGAAACATCATTTTTGATATTCATGATGGCGTCCCGGTAAACCGCGTTACCGGTGGCGCCGGCAACAGAATCCAGTGCGTCAACTAATGGAACGCCAGCTGCAAAGGTCGTGGAAAGTACCCGGCCAAATTTGGCGACTGCAGATTTATCCAAGATTTCCCCAACGATGGGCAGTTTGAGTACATACTTGTCGATAAAATCTGAGAACTTCTGAGAGCGACGAACAGCTTCTTTGAACAGGTAGATAGTTCCCACTATTCCGAAAAGAACCACAAACCACCAGGTTTGCATCCATTCGGACAACCTGACCACCATTTGAGTAAACACTGGGAGCTCGGCGCCAAAGCCTTGGAATAGGCTCTCAAACTGAGGTACCACTTTTACGAGCAGAATCGCAGTCACGACAATGGCGACAACGATAACCGCAATAGGATAGGTCATCGCCTTTTTTACTTTTTTCTTGAGCAATTCGGTCTTCTCAAGATATAGGGCTATCCGGTCCAGCATTTGCTCCAGCGCACCGGCTTTCTCACCGGAGTCCACCAGGTTGCAATACAGGTTGTCAAAATGCCTTGGATACTTGCGCAAAGATGCCGCAAACCCTGTGCCGGATGAAATGTCATTCCGGATATTCATTACCAGTTCTTGCAGCCCTTTGTTCTCCAAGCCATCGGCCACGATGTCAAAGCTCTGCACCAGCGGCACGCCCGCTTTCATCATGGTAGCTAACTGTCGAGTCAGCATGGCAATATCAAAGGGCGTTATTTTTTTGCTGCCGCCAAAGAGTGGTTTGGGCTTCTTCTTGACTTTGTTTGGGATAATGCCTTGCTTGCGCAACTGGGCTTTTACCAAGGCCAAGTTGGAGCCGGTCAGCTCCCCCTTGGCTTTGTTGCCTTTGCGATCTTTACCTTCCCAAACGTACGATTCCAGCTTCTGCGCTTTTTCTGCCATGCTTAATCCTTCGTCACGCGGTTGGCTTCCTCAAGACTTGTCACGCCCTGCATCACTTTCAGGAGTGCCGATTGTCTCAGATTAGCGAAGCCTTCTGCCTGCGCCTGCTTTGCAATTTTAATGGAGCTGGCTTCTTCCATAATCATGTTTGCCAGCTCTTCGGTAATCTTGACCACCTCGTAAATACCGACGCGGCCTTTGTATCCACCACTGCATTTATCACAGCCCTTGGGGCGGTACAACGTGAACCCTGTATCAATTTGTTCTTGTGTGAACCCTTCCTTCAAAAGTACGTCTTTGGGTACATCCAGAGGCTGTTTGCAGCTGCAAAGCCGTCGGCCAAGGCGCTGGGCAATGATCAAACTCACAGACGTCGCGATGTTGAACGCGGGCACGCCCATGTTCATCATCCGCGTCAGAGTTTCGGCGGCGCTGTTGGTGTGCAGGGTAGACAATACAAGGTGCCCGGTTTGCGCTGCCTTGATGGCAATGTTAGCGGTCTCCAGGTCCCGGATCTCACCCACCATGATTACGTCAGGGTCCTGGCGCAGAAATGCTCTTAGTGCTTCGGCAAAACCCAAGCCCACCCGGGTGTTAACGTTTACCTGATTAATGCCTTCAAGGTTGATCTCTGCCGGGTCTTCCGCAGTAGAGATGTTGATGCCTGGCGTGTTCAGAATATTCAGGCCGGTATACAGAGATACGGTTTTACCGGAACCTGTTGGCCCGGTGACCAGGATCATCCCTTGGGGCTGGGCCAGGGCATCCATATACAGTTGCTTTTGGTCTTCCTCATAGCCCAGTACGTCGATACCGAGTTTGGCCTGGCTTGGGTCCAGAATCCGCAGAACGATCTTTTCGCCCCACAGCGTGGGCAAGGTGTTTATTCGAAAGTCGATGGCCTTGGTTTTGGACAGCTTCATCTTGATCCGGCCATCCTGTGGCACGCGCCTCTCGGATATGTCCAACTGCGCCATGATCTTGATACGGGCCGAAATCTTGGGAGCGAGCTTGATGGAAGGGCGGGAAATTTCTTTCAGAATGCCGTCTGTACGGTATCGAACCCGATAGGTCTTCTCATAGGGCTCGAAATGGATGTCTGAGGCACCGCCACGAATAGCGTCCAGCAGCATCTTATTGACATATTTTACAATGGGCGCGTCGTCCACCTCAGTGGTCGCCACCGCGCCGTCATCATCCTGCTCGCCGCCTTCGGTTTCTACGCCCTCCAAGTCTGCGTCATCCAGGTCGCCCATCGAGGTATCGTTGGATTCCAGATACCTGTCTATGGCTGACCGAAGCTTGGCATCATCCACCAGAATGGCATCGGTGCTCAGGCCGGTGTTGAACTTGATTTCGTCCAACGCCTGAATGTTGGTGGGGTCGGATACCGCAATAAACAGCCGGTTGCCACGTTTGTAGAGGGGCAGGGCGTTGTGTTTGCGTACCAGCTTCTCGTCTACCACCTTCTCCGGCATCATTTCCGGCAAGAAGGCGTCCAGATCCATCACCGACACACCAAACTCCATGGCCGCCGAGAACGCCAGCTTGGAACTGTCGGCCAATTGGTTTTGGGTCAGGTAGGTAATAAGAGGAATGCGGTTCTGGGAAGCCTGAAGAAAGGCATCTTTGGCGGTGTCTTCATCCAGAAGCCCGTCATCTACAAACCGTCGGGCCAGGCCCGTCAGGGTCACGTTTCGGTTATTGCTCGCCATAAATGCTCTGAGGAAAGTCTTATAAGTGGCTGAATATCGTCTTTATGAATACAGAGTTTAGATGCATGGCCGGGGTTTGGAAAGCGGGCTGGGTCTCAGGTTTGATCTTTCTCAAGACCTGTCGCATTCGGGTGCCTGTCGGGGAGGGGTAGTCGCAACTGACAAATTTTGTCACTCCTGGACATGCTGGGGCGCAAAGTAAGTCGGTGGCGCTTTGTGACGGGTATCACAGAGGGCTGGCAAGCCGCTGAATGACATGTGCTTTTTGACATTATCTTGCGATTGGCACGGTGGGTGCTTAATTTACCCCACGCTCAATGCGGTATCGGGGTCATGCTCCACCGCCCCCGGAGCTGTTAAAAATGAAAAACGACAACTCTAGAGGTCGATAACATGCAAGAAATTAAAATGAACAATGGTCAAAAGGGTTTCACCCTGATCGAACTGATGATCGTTGTGGCGATCATTGGTATTTTGGCTGCGATTGCTATTCCGCAGTATCAGGATTATACGGCTCGGACTCAGGTTAATCGTGCTTACTCGGAAATTTCTAGTCTCAGAACTGCTGTTGAGGAGAATTTGGCTCGTGGCGAATTTGGATTTGATGCAGATGATCTGGGCTATACAGGTTCAAATCTTACCGCAGCTGATCCGGCGGCCGATACCGAGCTTACCATTTCATTCGCCGCAGCAGATGGAGGGCAAGGTAGTTTGATGGTTGAAATGAAAGGTGATTCCGGAGCCGGCATTCGCGAAGCTCAGATCGCGTTACTCCGAGATGCTAATGGTCGTTGGACTTGCGAAGTCGATGAGAATGGGGCTGGCTCATTTAAAGATAGCTATATTCCCACTGGATGCGATCCGGCTCCGTAATTATCAGACATAGTAGATTGATCATGGGCAGGCACTAGCCTGACCTGATCCCTAAAGGCCCGGTGGTTTCACGCTCCGGGCCTTTATCGTTTCTGCGTTCGCGAAAGGAAATGATCATGGACGCGTAATTCATGGACACGCGTAATTCATGGACAGGCACTAGCCTGACCAGATAGCCTGACCAGACAGGCACTAGCCTGACCTGACCCTCAAAGGCCCGGTGGTTTCTAGCTGATCATGGACAGGCATTAGCCTGACCTGATCCACAAAAGCCCGAAGGTTTCGACCTCCGGGCCTTTGTCGTTTCTGCGTTCGCGTAATTCAAGATTATGTCAAAGCCTGTGGGCGACAAAGGTCCGATTCGCTGCTATGGCTCGGTATTTCGAGCACGCCATCGCTCCGGCACGTGTGCTAGATTGAGTAGAGTGGTTCAGGGGGAGGGAGCTTTAGGCTGCCCGTCGTCGGCTCTGCCTGTAATCCTGATAAGTGTCCTCAAACTGTGTGGCCCGCTCGCACCAGCGGCGGGGATCCAGATTCAACCGTTCCAGAATCGGCAGTGCGTTTTCGTCAATGCAGCCGCGTTTGTCACTCCGGCTGATCCGCCCAGTGCAATCCACCAGTTCCAGATAATCTTCAAAGCTGAACAGGATGCCGCGCTGAAAGCCGTTTCGAATCACGCCTTCAAAACCCAGCAGCGGTTTTAACGGCACCGAAAACTCATTCAGCGCCTGCTGTTCTGTTTGCCGTGAAATGGCTTTTGCCAGATCAAAGGTGGGATGAATGCGTTCCTTGATACTGGTGTGCTCGGAAGTTTCTGGCGTCTCCGCCATGGCGGCCCGGATGGGGTTCAGGTCTACATAGGCCATGCAGGAAAGGAGGGCTTCTTCGGTGTCCAACGCCTGGGACTTGAACCTGCTCTCCCACCAATTTGACGGGATCAAATTGGAACAGCCGAAGGCTGGCCCCGCAGGGGTGATGGCCATGGACGGCCATCATAAAAGTGCCCGGTGCACTCATCTTCCCGGTTGGCTTGCCTCGCAATCGGCTCATTCAAGCATTTCATAAACCAGCTTAAATCCGCCAACCGCTGCCGGAAGGTTTCTGTATACTCCTCCACTCGCCGAAGCTCGGCAGCACACAACTCATCACCCCGATGATACCGCTGCACCAACGGTGGCCCTTTATAGAGGCTGCACCAGCGAGCCAGCACTTCATCTGTGCTCCACGGTTCCACTTCATCCGGGCTGAGCTTCACCACCAGGTGGTAGTGGTTCGACATTACTGCATAAGCGACCACATCTAACGCGAACACAGATGCCAGAAGCCGGATTCGTTCTTCAATCCATCCTCGCCGGTGCTCATAACAGCGCCCGGTGGCGCGGTCCTGCCCACATAGGAAGGTGCGGCGCACGCATCGAGAGATTACGTGGTAGAAGGGGGTGTCTGAAACGCTGACCAGTTCTGCTCTGGCTTTTGGCATCGGTGAAGTCCTTGTCTTCCGTGACTGTTGACAGGTTCATATGATGCATTAATAATCATTATCTGTATAGATGTACAGTATGCTGGTGTTTTAGTGTGTTCCTCTTATCTGTGCCATTTCTCAAACTCTATTTCTGTATGTACAATAAATTCAGATGAATATTGAATTCGATCCAAGGAAGGATGAGGCAAACACTGAAAAGCATGGTGTTTCGTTAGCTGATGCCGCAAGGCTTGAATGGGATTGGGTGTGGGCTATTGAGGATTTCCGTAATGATTATGGTGAGCGTCGAATGATTGGATATGGCCCTATAGCCGATCGTGTCTACTGTGTTGTTTACACAGAACGAAAAGGTATCCGCCGCATAATCAGTCTTCGAAAGGCAAATCGTCGGGAGGTGAGGCTTTATGCAGACAAAATCTAAATCTGGTAGGGCGTTTACGCTGCCCTCGAGTGATGAAGAGTCTGGCATTAACGAGGGGATTGCACAAGACGCAGATACACGCGAGCTGACGGATGAAGAGTTCCGCCGGTTGCGTCCGGTTGGTCGGCCAAAGGCAGAGGTTACGAAAGAGCGGATAACTATCAGGCTTTCACCGGAGGTGGTTGAACAGTTTCGCGCTACGGGGAGAGGCTGGCAAACCCGAGTGGACAAGGCACTTCAGGAGTATCTTAGAACCCATAGTCAGTCGGATATTGAGAGGCTGGGGTAGTTGAGCTGATCATGGGTAGTGTGATCGTGCTGTGGCCCGCTGTCAGTCTTTCTACGATTTAAACAAGCGTATGGCAGCAGTCATTGCCTGTCAGCCAACTCATAATCCAAACATGGCCTCCATCTTGCTCGTAGTCTCAAAGGAAAAATCCAACGAGATACCGCTATGCCCACCCATGCCAAAGGCTTCACTCTGATCGAACTGATGATCGTTGTTGCAATCATCGGAGTACTGGCTGCCGCCGCTATTCCGTCATATCAGGGTTACATCGTAAAAACTCAGATCAACCGGGCAGTTAGCGAGCTCGGAGCTTATCGTTCAGGGTTTGAGGCGAACCTTACGGGTACTTCAAACATTAACAATCAGTCGTTGGGGTATAGCCCTTCAAACCTCACTACCGGTAACACCGCGACTGAAATTGGCACCGTAAACGCTGACGGATCTGGTCACCTGCAGGTGACCATGGGGGGCAGGGCTCACCCAAATTTGGTAGGTGTCATTCTCCGTCACGAGCGCACTGTTGCCGGGGTGTGGAGCTGCGTTGTTGATAAATCTGGGGCCGCCCAGTGGCGGCCCAGCTATACGCCTCCCAATTGCACCGTGCTCTAGTCATGGTGATCATTTGCAGGCACTAGACTGCTTAAAAACGATAACGCAAACCCAGCAATCCATAATGCGCCCAGGCAAAGGCATTAACGCTGTCATTGTCTGCGCCGCCCTCTAGAGTCCGGTAGCCCAGTCGTCCTTCCAGTTGCGTCGACAATTTATAGGTAACGGCTGCGGACGCGTCAATAGCGCGGCCCTGGGGCGCGCCAAGGCCTTCCAGATCCAGTTCCAGCCCCAAGCGCTGGGTCAAAGCCCTGTGGGCCTGCAAAGACAACAAGGGCACCACGCCAAGATCCGGATCATCCGCTCGTGTTGTGCCTTGGCCGAGTCGCACATTGGCATCCCGGATTAGCAGGGTTGCCCCCGCGCTGAATTTCCAGTCGCCCTGTTCGGGCCAGTGGTAACGCCAGCCTAGCCTGTAGGTATTGAATTTATAAACGCCTTTCACCGAGCTACCTTCGGTAAAGGTTTCACCGGCAAAGCGGACATCCTCCGTCAGTGTTCCGTTGCCATAGACTCGCAAGGGTGCATACAGCAGGCTAACTGAATGGTGTTCTGCCAGTTGATAGGCCAGATGTATCCGCAGGTATGGGTCGGGCCCCTGGCTCGTCAGCTTCGACAGATCAAAGCGATCTCCCTCGCTGTCGTTGGGGATCTGAACGTCGTTGCGAGATAGCCAGACCGGACCGCTCTCCACGGTTAGTGTCCAGTTTCCCGTTTCAGCCGTCGCGGCGGCTGGCAAGCTTATAGCCAGTGCAAGACCGTATCGTTTGCAGCGTTTCCACATGGCATCGCCCCTGTTACCTATCAAACCATACCTCTCAACCGTGGATGCTACAGCTCTGCTCTGGGGAAACTATAGCGCAGAGTTCCATCGGGGAAGCGCTGCTCAATCAGTTGGATACTTTGCCCCGGCTGGAGGCCAGAGCCGCTGATCATTACCCGTGTCTCGGTACCATCGGCAAGTTGGACTCTTGCGGTTGTGAGGGTTGTAGATACCCCGGTCCGCAGGCTCTCACCCTCGCCCTGATTGATTTCAATAACAGTCGCCTGCACACGCTGAATGGTAGGTTCACCTTGCGGGAACAAAAAACGGGCGGTGACTACGGCAATCAACAGAATGATGCACAGGAATACAATGCGATTGCGAATGTAGGCTCTGGCGCTGTCGTGTTTCATGGTCTTGTTTACAGGCTCTTATTTGGGATGTGCTCTCGCATTTTATTCGTAGGTGCATAAGTAGGCGGTATCGGTCTCTGCCTTGGCTTTGAAGCTGGTATTCGCCTCAACCTCAAAGGCTTCACCCGCTCCATAACGCGCCCAGGCCTCACTGCCCGGCAACTGAACCGTCAATGCGCCACTAACAACCGTCATCACCTCTTTCTGGCTGGTGCCAAACTCATACTCGCCCGGGCTGATCACGCCTACGGTTGCGGGCAGGGATTCACCCTGAAAGGCGATAGACTTCACTTTACCGTCAAAATATTCGTTTACGCTCAACATAACCACAGCTCCTGATAAAATGGGGACCTTACTATAAGGCAAAACAAGGGGTCAGACCCAAGTACATTTTGCGGCACCAAATGTTCTGAGGTCTCAACTCAGGCATGCAGGTTGGCGGCCTTGCTCTCTCAATACCCCAGTTTTGGATCGCTGTACCTTACAGTTCTGTTCGGAAGCGGTGCTCGCTCAGTTGTATGGATGAACGTGCGATACTTTCGTCAGGCCGAGTCGTGCTGATACACTTTGCATCGCTTTATATGGAGCGCATGCGGTCGTAATAACGTTGGCAGGAGGGCAGGATTGCCCGTCAAGGAGCCCCGGAATTGGAGTGGGGCATCAAGGAAGAAGCAAGGAGCAAAGCCATGAGCGGCAAGAAAGTTGTGCTATTGGGGGACCTGGGTTCAGAACATGCAGGTTTCCCGCCTACCCCGGTAATCAATGGTTCCCCGAACGTATTTATCGACGGCAAGCCCGTCGCCCGGGTAGGTGACCAACTAGCCCCGCACTCCAAACCCAAGCATTCCCCTCATCCGCGTACTATCGCTGCCGGTTCAAGTACGGTTTTCACCAACGGGTTACCCGTTGCCACAACCGGTGGTGCGATTTCCTGTGGTGGAGTCACCATTGGTAGTGGCAGCGTGGTGGTTGGCGATACCCATACGCCATTGCCATTCTCTGGTGTTTCGGGGGCAAATTCCCGCCCTGCGTCTGTAAGTTCAGAGTCCAGCTCAACCCACACCCGAGCCAAGGACACGTCGACTCCTTCCGGCGTGCAGTTGCGCAACGGCGCCTCCAATCACAACGTTGGACGCGGGGCTTCAGGCGTTACGTCGTCTCAAGGCACCACAGCGAGTGACGAGACTGGAAAGACCCTGCGCTTGGGGGTGTTTTTTGATGGCACCGGTAACCATCGGGGCAATGACCAGGTCCTGGCGAGCCGTGATGTGACGAATGTGGCGAAGTTGTATGACCTTTACAGGGAGACGGCTAATATCCGGAGGGTCTATGTTCGTGGGCCGGGAACCATTGATGGCAAGCACACTCCGAATGGCTTTGAGGCGTCGGAGGATCTGATGGGTCTGGGGTTGGGTATTGGGCCGGAAGGGGGGCATGACAGAATAGAGATTGCTATTAGGCGGATGCGAGATGAAATCCATGCTGGGGATTACCATGAAGTGGTTTTCGATGTATTAGGCTTCAGTCGTGGCGCGGCCCTGGCCCGGCATTTTGTCAATCTGATCGATGAACAACCGGAAACAGTCCTGCTGCCCCAGTTTAAGGGTGCCTCTTTGCTCGCCTCAATGGTTGGCGTCACACCCTTACCTGCTTTCCCGCCTGGTGTGAAGGTCCGGGTGAATTTTGTTGCCCTGTTTGACACTGTGGGTAGTTTTTATCTACCCGGAGACAACGCCAACCTGGACTTTAACCTGAACCTTTCGCCCAGCAGTGCCGAACGGGTGGTGCACCTTACGGCCCATCATGAGATCCGCAAGAATTTCCCATTGAGCAGCATTATGGATGCCAACGGTAATGGGCCATCACACTTTACAGAAATTGCCGTACCGGGTGCCCATTCCGATGTGGGCGGCGGTTATGAAAATCCGGACAAGGGCTTCGAGAATATTGAGA
>LJZQ01000050.1 GCA_001314845.1 Marinobacter excellens HL-55 | reverse complement strand
TTTTGCGGATTTGCGGAAAACTCCCGTGGGCCCAGTGTTTCTGGGGGTTCGCTGGCTTTTAGCGTTTGCGGATTTTTGCGGAGAGTTGCGGAAAAAATCTCAGGCCCGCAGTTATCCGCAGTTTTCCGCAAACCGTCCGCACGCTCTCCGGCCCGTGGTTGTGGGCTTTCCGCAGTTTCCGCAGAATCCGCAGGGGGTATCGGTTGTACTTTCTGCCGTTGCCTTATCGCTCCCATCAGATCAAACATTGTCCGGGCCCTCCCTCAGCTTCCAGGCGCGGGGCTTGTTGTTGGGGCCACTCACAGATATGTAGGCGTGCCCGTAGTCCACTAACAGGGCCAGCAGTGAGCGGGCTTTCTGTGCTTTGCGGTAGGCAGCGGGCAGCTTGTTGAAACTATCGGCGTTCAGTTCTCCCCCGTTCTGCCTGATCCAGTCCGCCAGCTCCCCCGCCTCATGCTCAACGGTGCCTTGTGCGGCTTCCTGTGTCCGCTGAATCATGGTTTTGAGGTAATACTCTGTCAGCTCTGCGGCCCGTTCGACATGCTCCGGGGTTGGAGCGGCGCGGGTTTCTACATAGGACAGAATGGCGGCGATCCGGGCGGCGTTGTCTGCGGCTTTGGCGGCGAACTCTCGAACCACGGAAAGTTCCCCGCTGGCGGATAGTTGCTCCTCTATCGCATCGTGTACGCCTACCCATGCCTCATATGCTGCCCCGGTAATGGCCAGGGTTTCCGGCTCAAGCTCTCCGGCTTCATCGGTAGGGAGTGGGTGCCGTATAAGCTCCCTCAAGGCATCCCAAAACTGAGTAATGGCGGGATCGTTGGCGGCGCTCTCATCATGGGCCCGGCCCGATAGAAAGCGACTACCTACCAATGACCGGTCACTGCATACCAGGAAGCGGGCTAGAAAGCCCTGGCCCATCATCAAGCGATCAGCCAATACCTTGTCAGCAATTACCGGCTGAATCATCAGGTGAGCAGCCAAACGGCGGCCTGCCAGTACGCCAGATTCCCCGGCCCCGGCTCTGGTTCGTGTGATGGGCTTTCCGTCCCACAATTGGGAAAGCATGGTAATGATCCGGCCCTTTGCCTCGTCTGCCATGCCGTGCCCGCTGAAGAATGCCCCGCCTTCATCCGAAAACAGGCCAGCGGTTGCCAGGGCGTCAAGGAAGTGTTTGTAGATTCCCTCTGCCGTGGGTTCTTCCATCAGGATATGGGGGCGCGGTGGTGGCGTTGGCCGGTTCTTCTCAATCTCTGCCAGGTCTGCCGATAGGGCCTGTTGCTCATCGTGGGTCAATGGCCGGGGTTTCTTCCCGCTCCCCTTGTAGCTCCCTACTATGCTTTTGTATCGGAGTTCGTGGGCTTCCAGGTCTGCCCGATGCTCAGCCATCAGGGTTTCATACTCTGCCCGGCGCTCTGCCTGATACTCATAGATGGGTTTCATGGTCTGGCCATCAAGCGAACTCTTACGCTCCCCACTGGCGGCTATGGTCAGGCAGTACAGGGTTGTGGGGCTTGTCCCTACGTTGCCCTTTTTCACGTTAACGTGCCCCTGAACCGCCAGCGAAGTGACAGCAAGAACGGATTGGGCGGCCATTCCCACGGGGGTTTGAACGTAATAGGCCAGGGCTTTTGCCGCGTTGCCCAGCAGTCCCCCCAGGGCGTCCACCGGGTAGGGTGGCGGCGGCGTTCTACCCGCCAGCGGTATAGGGGCGGTATCGATACCAGGAAGCGGGGCGCTAAGGTTGGTGCGGGGGTCTGTTGCCGTAATGGGCGGCTGTTTGGTCATTACTGCCCCCCTTGCCAGTTGTGCAGGTCGTTGAAGTCAGATAGGTGCACCGGTGCGCCTGGCGGCCATTCAGGCAGGGCGAACCGTGCCCCGGCTGCCAGTGCTGCGGCCCTTGCGGCTGCAGCGCCGGGGTTGCCCGGTGTCTTGCGGTCATCATCCCCGCACACAATCAGGTCAGCATCAGGCCAGTGGTTGCGGGCCCCGGTGGCCACTGCCTGAAGGTTGCCGCAATCCACGGCGGCCAATACCAGGGCGGCGGGGTCAATTTCTGCCAGGGTGCAGCCCGTGGCATAGCCTTCACAGATCAATATGCGGGCGGGATAGTCCGGGCCATCCACTACGATGAAGTTACCGGCTTTCTTGCCGCCAGCCATCAGCAGTTTATTGCCGGCCTCGTCTATCGTTTGCAGGCTCCAGGCTTTGCCGTTGAAGTCCGCCAGCAGTAACACAAGCTCCCGGCCTTGCTGGCGGGCTCTGTGTGGCTGTATGCCTTTACGTTGCAAATAGGGGTGGTCTGGGTCTGCCTTGGTGCAGGACTGCCAACGGCGAACGGCTGCGGCGGCTCTGGCTTCCCATTGCCGGGCCTGTTCTTCCTCCCTGGCCTTGCGGGCTTCAGCCATCCGGCGTTTCAGCTCCTGCTGTTCGGCAAGGCTGAACTTGTTTGAAGTGCCCGAAACCCAGGCAACCCATTTAGTTTCAGCTCCGGTGCTCCAGTCCCCAGCAAGAACAACAACGGGCAGGCCCCGGTCATGGTAGGCAATTAGCCAGCCGTTTTTGCTCCGGGGTTTGCTGGCGGTGCCAAACCGTACCGGCTTGCCTTCAGCATCAGCCAGGCGGGACAGCAGGGCGTCAGGGTTGGCCGGTTCTATGCCTGATTCCAGTAGAGCGGTTCGGATTGAATCCAGGCGCTCGGCATAGCCGCCAGCAGCGGAATTGCTATACTGGTTTCGGGTCTGGCGCTTTGCCCCTTCGGGGGCGGGTGCCGTTTTCATGCCTGGCCCCCCTCCATCCGTTCAGCGATCCATTCCCGGATTACCGATTCAGGCCAGGCCACGGCCCGGGCCCCGATCTTTACGGGCTTAGGGAATGTGCCCGCGGCCATGCCTTCATAGATTGCGCTACGGCCCCTGCCTGTAATGGCCTCAACTTCCTTACGGCGCAACATGCGGTCAATGTGTTGGCGGGTGGTGTCTACAGTTTGCGGTTGTGCGGTCATGTCGGATTACCCCTTGGTTCCGGTTAGGTTCGGGGTAATCCTCTAATTGCTGGCGTTGCTAAAACAGGTGGAAGGGGTATAGGGGTTTTGCTTCAAGGTTGGCGGCAAGTCAGTGAAACCAACGGGTTTAAGGGTGCAGGGGTTTTACTTTCTTCCTCCTTTCCTGGCCCATTCTGGGGTAATCATTGTGGCCCCTGCGTCTGCTAGTTTGCCGCTCATTTTTTTACTTTCCAGCCATGCTACAACCTGGCCCCGGTCTGGCCTTGTGCTTCTGTCTCTCGGGGTGGCGTTCGTCCAAAACAAACGCCAGGCTTGAAGCAACAACCGCACATCCTCCGGGGTGTTGTCGGGGAATGCGGGTGTAGGTTCGCCAGCGTGTTCAGCGGTATTGCCGGGTAGCAAGGCCTCTAATTGTTCTGTGGTGATTCCTATCAGGGCGTCATCATGCAGGGCGGCAAGCGGAATCCTGACAAACCACTGCGGTTCCTCTGTGGGCTCTGAAAGGTACAGCCAGCGGCCTAACAAGTGGGGCTCGTCTGCTTTCGAGGCGGCTATGAGTTGCGCAGGGTTGAAGGTTTCCCCCTTCAGCGATAACCGCCACCAAAACCGGAAAAGGGCCCGGTTTGTGAACATGTAAGGCAGCCTCAATTGCCCGCTTTCGATTATCACGCGTTCGCAGGGGTGCCAGAATAGGAAAGGCGGCCCGTTGTCGTTCAGGGGGCTCATTCGCAATTTACGGCCCCGGTATTTTTCATCATCGTAAAATTCAACGCGGGCCCCGGCGGGTGCAAGCTCTGGTGCTGTGTTCGATAGGGTGTCGTTGAAGTGCGCAACAAGTTCGCCAGTTTCGCCGGGGGTATTGGCGAACGCTTGAAGGGTGAGCGTAACGGTGCCTTCTTCCGCCATTTGTAGCAGGTTCGCAACGGATACCGGGCGGCGGCCCTTTGTACCTTCAGTCAGATAGTCGGCGGCTTCTGGCAGGGTATACCAGGATTTCCGGATTAGCGGTTTCATTGCGCCCCCTTCAGCGCCCCTATTTGGGAAGGCCACGCCAGTCGGGTAGGGTGCCCGCTTTTCTCCTGGCCGGGATAGGCGCGGCCTAATGCGTTTGGCCGGGGTGTCCGCAAACTGCGTTACCCCCTCCGGCCTGTTCTGGTGATTACGCTGCGGGTGTAATGGCGGCGTAATGCTGGCGGATTGAAGCGGCGGCGGCTTCCGGGGTGCGGGCGATATGCTCCCCGGCTACCGGGAAAGCTCCGCCCCCATCGGTAACGGCTGCATACTGTCCGCCAGCCCGGCGAACCACGGTAAAGCATGGGCCCGGCTGATCCGCCAGCGCGGCCCAGGCATCAGGGGCGGTCACTGTCCGGCGCTCTCCGGTGGTGAAGCTTTCGATTGTGTAACGGCGTGGTGTGTTCATTGCTGGCGGGCCTCTGTCAGTGACTTTATGGTGGCGGTGGTCTCTGTGATTCCGTCCTGAAGGTCTCCCATGTTGATTTGGGCTTGCCAGACCAAGGCGGCGATATTTTCAGCGGTTATGCCGTCTATGCCTTCATCGTGGGCGGTTTCTAAGTAGAGTGATAAGGCGCTAAGAATCGCGCTTGTTCGCGTGTGTGCGCTGGTAATCATATCTATGCCGGTGGTATCGAGCATGGCGGTTCTCCCTTGGTTTACTTGTTGGCGGTCTGGTGGATCGGGGTCACGTTGTTGTCTGGTTTCTTAAGGTTGTCCAGGTAATCGGCCCACTGCTGCATCATGGCCTGGCGTTCTGGTAACCAGGTGGTGCGGTTGTATGCTCTGCCGTGAACGTCCCTTACCCGGTGGGCCATCTGCATTTCTATGATTTCGGTTCTGAAGCCCAGGCGCTCGGTTAATACCGTTTTGGCCATGGCGCGGAAACCGTGGGCAGACATAATTCCCTGAAGCTCCAGACGGTTCAGGGCTCCGGTAATGGCGTTCTCACTCATGGGGCGGCCCTTGCCTGCTCCACTTGGGAATACCCATTCACGTTTGCCGTTAAGCTCTTGTAGCTCTCTCAGCAGGGTGATTGCCTGGCGGGCCAGTGGAACTACCAAGGGCTCCCCGTTTTTCGTGGTGTCCGTTGTCCAGGTGGCGGCGTCCCAGTCGATTTCATCCCAACGCATTTGGCGAAGGTTGCCGGGCCTCAGAAACAGATAGGGTGACAACTTTAGGGCCAGGCATACCGTTGGCGTTCCCCAGTAGGTATCAATTTTTTTCAGCATGTCCGCGATTTCTTCAGGGGTGGTCACTGCGGCGTGATGCTTCACGTTTGGCGCGGGCAAAATGCCCCGAAGGTCTGCGGTAACGTCACGGGTTGCCCGCCCCGTGCTCACAGCGTAACGGAATACCTGGCCAATCAGGGTTTTCAGCCGGTGGGCGTTGTCTATGTGGCCCTTGCCTTCAATGTCCCGAAGGATTGCCAGAACGTCCGGCGGTTCTATCTCAGCCATGGGGCGGCGGCCTAGCTTGGGGTAGGCGTACATTTCAAGGCGGCGTTTGTTTTTGGGGTAGGTGGTGGCCCCTACGTTTTTCTTGTGTACGTGCTCGAGCCATTCCAGGGCAATTCCCTTGAAGGTGGTAACGGTTGCCTCTACCCGTTCGGCTTTCTCTCGCTGGCGGTGGGTCACTGGGTCGATATTGTCCGCCATCAGGCGCTTTGCCTCGTCGCGTTTGGTGCGGGCTTCCTTCAGGGAAACGTCAGGATATACCCCCAGGGCTAACAGCTTTTCTTTTCCGCCATAGCGGTACTTCAGCCGCCAGTACCGGCCCGCTTTCTGAATGTCCAGATACAGCCCGGCCCCGTCCGCCAGCTTGGTACGCTTGCCGTACTTGCTGAACGTGGCGTGTTTTACCGCTGTCTCTGTCAGCTTGTTGGCCGCTCTGGTCATGGGTTTGGCCTCCATATTGGGGGTATTTTTCGGGTAAAAATCCGGGGCCCGGCCCAGATACCCCCAACGATACCCCCACCTATCGGCGGTTTCTAGCGGTAGTCAGTGGAACAATTCAGAACAAAGGGCGGGGCTTTGTGGCTGGCCTTTCCGGCTGTAAGCCAGTAACGGCGGGGCTGTACGGGGTGTTTTGTGTTCCGGTGAAGTCCGGTAAAAGCGGGAGAAAGATTACAGAAATTTAAGAAATGGTGGGCCCACCTGGACTCGAACCAGGGACCAAAGGATTATGAGTTTGCACGCAACGCTGCAAGCCCAGCAAAATCGAGGGTAGCCCACAGTAAGCAAGATAAAGCAAAAGTATTTGTTTGACAGTAACTTAGCGTAATTTTGCGAATGTCAATGGCCATTTATTTTGACCCACCTTTGGCCAATAAAATTGACCCACCTTTCATAGTCTAGCTTGTTGTCTTCTGCTTTAGCCGATAGCTTTCCC
>LJZQ01000018.1:1085-78585 GCA_001314845.1 Marinobacter excellens HL-55 | reverse complement strand
TGGCGCGACGAAGCCCTACTAAGATGTACTTGCGGGCGTTTTTTGGAAAGCCCCGCCAGCCCTCAACCCAGGCACCAAACACAAAAATGCAAACTCCCCGAAACCAAACGCCAAGGGGAGAGCAAACCAGACGGAGCAAGATTGAACACTCAAGACAGCAGACAATTTGACCTGCACCCGGTAGACCAAAGAAGGCTGACCACCCTGTGCGGTCAGTTTGATGAACACCTGAAGATGATTGAAAAACGTCTGCAGGTAAAAGTGGGCCGCCGTGGCCACCACTTCCGGGTTGAGGGGCACACCGAAAACGTCGCCGCTGCCACTGAAGTTATCCGCCATATGTATCGGGAAACCGAGGCCTCCAGCGACATACAGCCAGACACCGTGCATTTGTATATTCGTGAAACCGGGCTGGAAAGGCTGCCTGATGATGTGCCCTACGACGACGGGCAGGTTACCATCATCAAAACCCCCAAACTGACCGCCAAGCCCCGTGGCAAGAACCAGCAAAAGTATGTGCACAGTATCCGCACACACGACATCAATTTCGGCATTGGGCCTGCGGGTACAGGTAAGACCTGGCTGGCGGTAGCCTGTGCCGTCGAAGCGCTGAAAGACGAGCAGGTCAAACGCATTCTGCTGGTGCGCCCGGCGGTCGAGGCTGGGGAAAAGCTGGGCTTTCTGCCTGGCGATCTGGCTCAGAAGGTGGACCCTTACCTGCGGCCGTTGTACGACGCGCTCTATGAAATGCTCGGCTTTGAGCAGGTTACCCGACTGATCGAGAAAAGCGTGATCGAGATTGCACCGCTGGCCTTTATGCGTGGCCGCACCCTCAATAACTCGTTTATCATCCTGGACGAAAGCCAGAACACCACCCGGGAACAGATGAAGATGTTCCTGACCCGGATTGGCTTTGGTTCCACCGCCGTGATCACCGGCGACACCACCCAGGTCGATCTGCCACGGGGCCAGAACTCGGGCCTGATTCATGCGGCGGGCGTGCTGAGCAAGGTGCGCGGCATTGGCTTTACCCGGTTTGAATCGAAAGACGTGGTGCGTCACCCGCTGGTTCAGCGCATCGTCGAAGCCTACGACTCCCTGGACGACGTGAGCAACAAAAACCAATGAGCAAGCTGACCGTTGATTTTCAGAATGCCTTTGGAGGCTCCGGCGTTCCGGACGAAGCGCAACTTCAGGCCTGGGCTGAGTTGGCGTGGCAGGGCGAGGATCCGTCTGAGGTTACGATTCGTATTGTTGGTGCTGAAGAGAGTCAGGCGTTGAACCATCAATACCGTGGAAAAGACAAAGCCACCAATGTTTTGTCCTTTCCATTTGAAGCACCACCGGGTATAACGATGCCATTAGCCGGAGATCTCGTGATTTGCGCTCCGGTTGTTGAACGTGAAGCGCAGGAACAGCAGAAGGCCCCTGTAGCCCACTGGGCTCACATGGTGGTGCACGGTATGTTGCATCTCCAAGGCTACGATCATATTGAAGACGATGATGCCGAGGTTATGGAAGCCCTCGAGATCCGGCTGCTTGCGCAGCTCGGATTTATCAACCCTTACGAAGCAGAGGAAACGGAACAAGACTCATGAGCGACGATCAGTCGAGTCGCAGTCAGGGCGGTAAGTCCTGGCTGGAGCGTATATCACAGGCCTTTTCCAGTGGGCCGGAGTCCGTCGAGGACGTACTGGAAATCCTCCGTGATGCAGAATCTCAGAGCATCATTGATCCTGACTCCATGAGTATCATTGAAGGTGCCATGCAGGTGATCGACATGCGGGTTGATGAAATCATGATCCCCCGCTCCCAGATGATCACGGTCAAAGCCTCTCAGGATCCCAAAGAATTCCTGCCAGAAATCATGTCTTCTGCTCACAGTCGTTTCCCGGTTATCGGTGAAAGCCAAGATGACGTGATTGGCGTTTTGCTGGCCAAGGATCTGTTGCCTTTAGCTCTGAACAACGAGCTGAACTGGTCCAGCATTCGCGAAATTCTGCGCCCACCTACCTTCGTTCCCGAGAGCAAGCGGTTGAACCAGCTGCTCAAAGAGTTCAAGGAGAATCGCAACCACATGGCCATGGTGGTGGATGAGTACGGCGGTACCGCCGGCCTGATCACCATTGAAGACGTTCTTGAGCAGATTGTGGGCGAGATCGAGGATGAGCACGACTTTGATGAAGAAACCCACATCAAAGCCCGTGGCGACGGCACTTATGCCGTGAAAGCCGTAACGCCGATTGATGACTTCAACGAGTTTTTCCAGTCAAGCATGGAAGAGGAAGAGTTCGATACCATCGGCGGCCTTGTTCTGAAAGAGTTCGGTCACCTGCCCAGACGGGGCGAAACGGTTGAATTCGGTGGTTTGCAGTTTACTATTGCCAACGCCGATAACCGAGTCATCCGTTTGTTGCAGGTAACCCGAAGTGAATCATGAATCCAGCCTACGCCACCCGCTAAACCTCAAGTTTTTATCCAGTTCCTGGCTTGCCCCGGCGATCCTCCTGATCGCCGGGGCCCTGCAAACGCTGACCTTTTCGCCATTTTATCTTTGGTGGCTGGGGCCGGTATCGGTATTCCTGATATTGCTGGTAACACTGAACCAGGCTTCGCCAAAGCTGTTCCGTTCAGGCTGGCTGGTCGGCCTCGGCCTGTTTGCCTCAGGGGTCAGCTGGATTTACGTGAGCATCAGCGAACACGGCAACACCTCGGCGCTGGTTGCCATCATCCTGATGATTCTGTTCGTTGCCGGTCTGGCGTTGTTCCATGGCATTGCGTTCTGGTTCTGGGGCAAACTTGCCAAGGAAAGCAGAGTTCGACGACTCATTCTATTCCCGGCAATCTGGGTGCTGGGTGACTGGCTGCGGGGCTGGCTGCTGACCGGCTTCCCCTGGATGTACCTGGGCACCGCCCATACCGACGGCCCCTTGGCCGGCCTTGCACCGCTGACCGGCGTTCATGGCCTGACCTTCTGGATAACCGTTACCGGCGCCGCTGCCTATGCCCTTTGGTGGCTTGTTGTGACCGGCCATCGCAAAGCCGCGGCCGCGACAGTAATCCTGACACTGCTCCCCTGGTTTGTGGCCCCGGCCATGAAGCAGGCTGACTGGACGCAACTCAGTGACGAGCCCCTGAGCTTTGCCGCGATGCAGGGCAACATTCCTCAGCAAATCAAGTGGGACCCCGACTTCCTGCGAGATCAGATTGTCGCGTACCTGGGCATGACCGAGGAACACTGGCAAAGCGATCTGATTTTGTGGCCGGAGACCGCCATCCCGATCCCCCAAGACCAGGCCGGCAGCATTATTGACCACATCAACAGCCAACTCGGTGACAACAGCACCCTGATCACCGGTATTCCCTGGTATGGCTACAGTGATCGCATCGAGGACTTTACCTTTCACAACAGTATTATGGCCATTGGCAGCGGTGAAGGGATCTATCACAAGCAAAAACTGGTGCCTTTCGGCGAGTATGTGCCGTTGCAGGGCATTTTGAGAGGTTTGATCGGGTTTTTCGATCTGCCCATGAGCAGCTTTTCGCCTGGCCCCAAGTACCAGGCGCCACTGGACGCCAACGGCGTTAACATCATGCCTTACATCTGCTACGAAGTGGCCTACCCAGACTTCGTCGCGTTTAACGCCCGCAGCTCAGACATACTACTGACTATCAGCAACGACGGCTGGTTTGGCGACTCCATCGGCCCCCTGCAACACCTTCAGATTGCCCGCATGCGAGCACTGGAAACCGGTCGTTACATGCTTCGGGGCACCAACAACGGCGTCACCGCGATCATTGACGAGAAGGGCCAGATCACTGAGCGCATCCCTCAGTTTGAGCGGGCAGTGCTGACCGGAGAGGTCTATACCGCCACCGGCAGCACCCCCTACATGCAGGCAGGATCCTGGCCGGTACTCACCCTGGCCGTGATCCTGGTGGTGTTTGTGCGGGAACGGGTTATCCCGAAAAACTGAAGACTTAGCTGTCCTTGCGAGGCCAGCGGCTGGTCACCCGCTCAAAGTAATGGGAGCTGCACGCTTCGCAGGGGTGCAGGTGGCTGGTTTTAGTCAGGCACAGCATGTGACTGCAGTTCAGGCATCGGAACATGCCCACGGTGGCCACCTCACCGGAAATGTAATGACTGACGTCCTGGTTCTCAAGTTTTTGTCTGAGTTCCAGGGTGTCGACCATGGTCTGGTCGGCCACAGACAGCAGCCTCTCAGACAGCGTGTTTTCCAGAAGCGAAATGTCCAGCTGCAGCCATTCTTTGAGCCCCTCTCCGGTTTCGTCCACAAAGTGCATCAGGTGTTCGAGGTCCCTCTCCAGGTAGGCGCCCAGCAGGTCGGCCTCTTCCCGGGTCATTTCTTCCAATTCGTACTCAAACTCAACGGCCTTCTGCACTTCCTCTTCCAAGGTCTGAAGGGACGTTTCCTGAAATTCATGCAAGCGGGTTTGAACCCGCTCAAGCATTCTGTCATAAGCCTCCAGGGCTTTACCTGAAAGGTGACTGCGTTCTGGTGTTGTCATAAATACTCCTTCAAATGGACCTTGGGCATTCCACGTAGCAATCGTATAGCCTGCAAAGGGTGCAAGCGTCAGGGTGTGTCAGGCCTTTCCGGGACACGCTGTGAATACGTCCCTGTAAGCTTGACTGCAGCATCCCTGCTGCAGACAGTCCCGGAAAGGCCTGACACACCCTGCCTCCCAGACGCGCGGTGTTCGCGGTTCCAGATATCACCTCCCAGAGTTTGGGGGGATGTCCGGTGCGGCTTCCTGAGACTGTGCGCAGCAGGGATGCTGCGCTCAAGCCTACAGGGACGTATTCACGGCGTGTCTCAGGAAGCCGCACCGGACATCACCCTTCACCAATACTAGAAGTCTGGCACAAGTATGCGAATTTGGCAGACTACCTGTTGAGCCTTGGGTACGTTAGAATAACCGCCCCTTTCGAACATCATTCTGACACAGGTTAATTTTGGTAATGGCTGGAATGGACGAGCAATACAACCCACGTGATGTAGAACAGACCGCCCGCGACTTCTGGGAGACCAACCAGACCTTCAAGGTCAAGGAAGATCCGAGCAAGCCAAAGTACTACTGCCTGTCCATGTTCCCCTACCCCAGCGGCAAGCTGCACATGGGCCACGTCCGCAACTACACCATCGGCGACGTGATCTCCCGCTACCAGCGCATGCAGGGCAAAAACGTGATGCAGCCCATGGGCTGGGACGCCTTTGGCCTGCCCGCGGAAAACGCCGCCATAGCCAACAAGTCGGCACCGGCCAAATGGACCCGGGCCAATATTGACTACATGAAGAAACAGCTCAAACAACTCGGGTTCGGGTACGACTGGGGCCGCGAGCTGGCCACCTGCGATCCCGAGTATTATCGCTGGGAGCAATGGTTCTTCGCCCGCCTGTACGAGAAAGGCCTGGTCTACAAGAAAATGTCTACCGTTAACTGGGATCCCGTCGATCAGACCGTTCTGGCCAACGAGCAGGTTGTTGATGGTCGGGGCTGGCGCTCTGGCGCTCTGGTTGAGCACAAGAAGATTCCCCAGTGGTTTATTCGCATTACTGAGTACGCTGATCAGTTGCTGGACGATCTGGAGCAGCTGGAAGACTGGCCTGAACAGGTCAAGACCATGCAGCGGAACTGGATCGGCAAGTCGGTGGGGACTGAGCTGACCTTCCCGCTGAAAGGTCGCGATGACGGCATGACGGTGTATACCACTCGTCCAGATACTCTTATGGGCGTCAGTTACATGGCGGTGGCGGCCGAGCACCCGCTGGCCAAAGCGGCCGCTGAGCGTCATCTTGATGTGGCCGAGTTTGTCGAGCAGTGCCGAAACAGCAAGGTGGCTGAGGCTGAGATGGCCACCATGGAAAAGAAAGGGATTGATACCGGCTTCAAGGCCATTAACCCCCTGACCCAGGAAGAAGTGCCGGTCTGGGTGGCCAACTTTGTCTTGATGGATTACGGCACCGGCGCACTGATGGCAGTGCCTGGCCATGATGACCGCGATCACGAATTTGCGCTCAAGTACAAGCTGCCGATCAAACAGGTTATTGCCCCGAACGACGGCCGCGACATTGACGTTCAGGAGAAGGCGTTCACCGAAAAAGGATTTCTGGTGTCTTCCGGCAAGTACAGCGGCCTGACCAGCGAAGAAGCCTTTGAAGAAATCGCAAACCATCTGGAAACCAGTGGCATTGGCAAGCGTACGGTCAATTACCGCCTGCGGGACTGGGGCGTCTCACGTCAGCGCTACTGGGGCTCGCCGATTCCGATGATGACTCTCGAGAACGGCACCGAAATGCCGGTGCCAGACGACCAGCTGCCTGTGCGCCTGCCAGAGGATGTCGAGATGGACGGCGTTCAGTCGCCCATCAAAGCAGACGCAGACTGGTGCAAGACCGAATACAACGGCCAACCGGCGACTCTGGAAACCGATACCTTCGACACCTTCATGGAGTCGTCCTGGTATTACGCCCGTTTCTGCAGCCCCAACTATGATCAGGGCATGCTGGACCCGGCGGCGGCCAACTACTGGCTGCCGGTCGATCAGTACATTGGCGGTATCGAACATGCCATTTTGCATCTGCTGTATGCCCGCTTCTTCCACAAGCTGCTGCGGGATGTCGGCCTGGTAGACAGCTCCGAGCCCTTTAACCGGTTGTTGTGTCAGGGCATGGTGCTGGCTGAGACCTACTTTCGGGATGAAGACAACGGCGGCAAGACCTGGTTTAACCCTGCCGACGTCACCGTTGAACGTGACGCCAAGGGTCAGGTTATCCGCGCGGTACTGAACACCGATGGCCAGCCGGTTGAGATCGGCGGCGTCACCAAAATGTCGAAATCCAAGAACAATGGCATCGATCCACAGTCCATCATTGACCAGCATGGCGCGGATACCGTTCGCCTGTTCATGATGTTTGCCGCGCCACCGGAGCAATCCCTGGAATGGTCAGACAGCGGTGTGGAAGGCGCTCACCGCTTCCTGAAACGGCTCTGGCGTCTGGTCAGCGAACACACCACCGCGGGCGGAGTCCCTGCATTGACCGTGGACAGTCTGACCGACGCGCAGAAAAATCTTCGTCGCAAGACTCACGAAACCATTGCCAAAGTCAGCGACGATATCAGCCGACGCCTGACTTTCAACACCTCCATTGCCGCCGTGATGGAACTGCTCAACGAAGTCAGCAAACTGGCAGACGATGAACCGCAAACCCGCGCTGTTCGCCAGGAAGCGCTGGATGTTGCCGTATTGGTTCTGTCGCCGATCGTGCCGCATATTTGTCACAGCCTTTGGCATGCGCTGGGCCACAGCGAACTCGTTGTGGACGCCCCGTGGCCGGTTGCAGACCAGAGCGCCATGGTGCGCAGCGAAATTGAGGTGGTGCTTCAGGTTAATGGCAAGGTGCGCGCCAAAGAGAGTGTTCCGGTTGATATCGGCAAGGACGATCTGGAAACATTGGCCCTTGAGAACGAAAACGTCATGCGCTTCACCGAAGGCAAGACCATCCGGAAAGTGATTGTGGTGCCGGGCAAGCTGGTTAACGTGGTGGCAAACTGATATGCCTTCGGTACCGTCGTTGCTGAGCACGCTTCGGCTGTCATTGGTGACGGCAGTGGCGGCAACGGTACTTGCCGGCTGTGGTTTTCAGTTGCGCGGCACCTCGCCGGTGCCGGCCGCCTTGCAACCGCTGGCGGTGGACTGCCCCGATACCCTACCCGGCCGTTTCTGCCAGTCCGTGCGCGATCAGCTAACCCTGGGCGGTGTGGAGCTTGCGGAAAGTGCACAAGCTGACTACGTGCTGCGACTGCGGAGTTATCAGCAGGATCGTCGAGCCTCGGCGATTACCGCACAGGCCGCCGCGGCCGAGTATATTCTGCGTCATACGGTGTCCCTGGAGCTGTTCACAGCCGACAGGGTGCCGCTGATCGCCTCAACAGAGCTTAGCGCCAGTGAAACCTACCGCTATGATGAGACCAATGTGCTCGCCAAACAGCGGGAAGAGGAAGAGCTCCGTCAGCAACTCGGTGATCGACTGGCACAGCAGGTAATTTTCCGGCTGGCGCCAATGACTCGTGAACGTATAGACGCAGCCATAGAAGCCCAGGCTGCCAGCCAGGACGCTGCTGAATCACAATGAAAACCCAACCCGGCCAACTTCCTCAGATACTGAAAAAAGGCCTGGCATCGGTTTATCTTGTCTCCGGTGATGAGCCCCTGCTGGTGCAGGAATGTTGCGACCAGATTCGCCAGGCGGCTCGCGAAGCCGGCTATCAGGACCGGATTACCTACCACGCTGACCATCAGTTGAGCTGGAATACCGTTGCCGACGAATGCAATGCGCTGTCCCTGTTCGCTGAAAAGCGCCGGATCGAGATTCATCTGCCCATGGGCAAGCTGGGGGATGGCCGCAAGGTTATGGAGCAGATTCTCCAGTCGCCACCCGAGGACGTCATTATTCTGCTGATCAGCGCACGGCTGGATGCAGCTGAAACCAAACGCAAATGGTACAAAGAGCTCCAGGGCCACGGAGTTCATGTGCCGGTTTGGCCCGTAGAGCCGGAGAAATTTACCGGCTGGCTACAGCAACGTGCCAGCAATCAAGGCCTGCACATGACCCGCGGCGCTCTGGCAATGCTGGCGGAGCGGCTGGAAGGCAATCTTCTGGCGGCCAGTCAGGAGCTTGACCGGCTGGCACTCCTTACCGATGGCAAAACCATCGATGAGGAGACCATTGAGCAAGCGGTTCAAGACAGCGCACGCTTTAATGGCTTTGAGCTGGTCACCGAACTGCTCTCAGGCAAGGCAGCCCACGCCAGCAAGATTATCGGCGTGCTTCAACAGGAGGGCGAGAATCCCCTCGGCTTGTTAAGCGTTCTGGTGCGGGACCTGCACCTGATCATTGAACTCAAATCGGCGTTGCCCCCCGGCGAAAATCCCGCCGGCTTTCTGAAGAAGCGGGGCGTGTTTCAACCTCGCCGTGCGTCGGCCGTCAAGCAGGCCGCCAGACGCCTTAACCTGCCCCAACTCCACCAGGCCATCAACCTGTGCAGTACCACCGATCGTGCTGCCAAAGGCTTTGACGATGTATCGCCCTGGCACCACCTCCGGGAACTCTCCATTCTGCTGGCAAATGGCCGCCCGGGCTGACCTGGATCAAAATCCGTTCAGGTCATTCGCTGTACTCCCCGCAACAACTTGACACTTTTTTACAATTAGGCGCATTGTAACTCTTCCAGATCACCTCATCAGGGAAGGAGATTCAAAATGAGCCTGCAAGACGAATTCAAAAGACTGTCAGACAAAATCAAGCAGTACCGCGATGAAGCCAAGGTTCAGCTGCACCTTGCCAAGGAAGATGTCAAAGACGAGTGGGATGACCTTGAGCGCGAGTGGGACAAGGTTCGTCAAAAGCTCGACAATGTTATTCACGATGCAGAAGATGCCAGCCAGGAAGCCCGTGAAACAGCCCGTAAACTGGGCGAAGAGATGAAAACCGGTTATCAGAACATCCGCAACAAACTGAAATAAAGTGTTAAGCAGTTAACAATTTCCTACAGTAAAGACCGGCACAGAGGCTCGACGCGCCAAGTCTCTGTGCCATACTTCACAGAAATACCTGAACACCCCGTCATACTTTTTCAGGTTGTTCCTTTTGCCATCAACCGCTCGTCACGGTGGCCACGGCCAATGGCATACGATGTGAGGTAAAACGGTCTTATGAAAACAATACTCTCAGTTCCGATTACCCTTACACTTGTCCTTTCGACCAGCCTTGTCATCGGCCAGAATGGTCGGTTTACTGATCCGGATACGGTAGTGCGAGATCAGTTCTGGGGCGATCTTTACGCTGCCGGCGGCAACTCCTACTTTTGCGATGAGCCTTTCAGTAACAAGGGCTTTGTGATGACCGATGGCTATGTCTATCCGCTGGCAGATATCCGTAGCGCTCTAAACTGTGGTACATCACGCGAGTGTTTGCAGAACAATCAATATCGACAGATCACTTCTGACTTGCATAACATTGTCCCGGTGAGAACCCGGGTTGAGATGCGACGCCGTAGTGTCCGTTATGAGAATCTGGCTGCGTCTGCCAGGGTTGATGACTGTGGTATTCGTGAGAGTGCTCAGTTCTTTGAGCCGCCGGAGCGGGTCAAGGGGGATGTTGCGCGTACCATGGCGTACATGGTCGATAGTTATGGTCTGCCCTGGCTTGGGGCAACGTCGGTGTTTCAGGGCTGGAATGAGCTGGATCCACCGGATGACCAGGAGTTGAGTCGTCACAGTCGCATTGCGGAAATCCAGGGGAACGAGAATCCGTTTGTTGTTAATCCGGGGCTGGTTAACCGCCTTTGATTTGGCTTTGACGGTGGGTGCACGCACCAGTCAGGGTGTGACTGTCCAAAACACGCTGTAGATACGTCCGTGTACGCTCTGCTCCGCCATCCATGGCTACGCAAGGTTTTGGACAGCCACACCCTGACTGGCGCCCATACTTCTTTAATTGCCTCCAAATGGTTTTGGAGAGTTTTACCCTAACCGGCGCCCGGACTGTGTTTTTAGACACACAAAAAAGCAGGCCACTTGGGCCTGCTTTTTTGCTTTCTGAACTTACGAAACCTGAATCAGATTTCGTTTGCCGCCAGCGCCATCATAGACTCGCTTCCGCTACGGATACCTTCAGCCAGAGACACGGTCTTTGGCAGCAGGCGATCGAAGTAGAAGCGTGCGGTTTTCAGCTTGCCGGTGTAGAAGCCGGAGGTGTCGCCCTCGGCTTTCGGTGCAGCCGCTTTGACCGACTTTGCCCACATGAACGCCAGCGCGGTGTAGCCAAACATGTCGAGGTAGTCGACAGCCGCAGCACCGATGGCGTTGGGGTTGTCGCCGGCCTGGTTGATGACGTGCTCGGTGACGTCAGACAGGCGTTCAAGAGCAGCGGCCAGCGGCTCGAGGTAGGGCTTGAGGGCTGCATCGCTGCTGTTTTCTTCGATAAACGTGGCAACGTCTTGTGCAAACAGTTCGTAGAACTTGCCCTGGCTTCCGACAACCTTGCGGCCCATCAGGTCCATCGCCTGGATGCCGTTGGTGCCCTCGTAGATCTGGGTGATACGGCAATCACGCACCAGCTGCTCCTGACCCCACTCACGGATGAAACCGTGACCACCGAAGACCTGTTGGCCAATGATGGTGGTTTCCAGACCGCGGTCGGTCAGGAAGGCTTTGGCCACTGGCGTCAGCAAGGCAACCATGCCTTCGGCGTGCTGGCGGCGCTCGTCGTCTTCAGCGTACTTGGAGATATCCAGCCACTGGGCAACGTACGTGGAGAACGTTCTGCCACCTTCAACGTAGCTCTTCATGGTCAACAGCATGCGACGTACATCCGGGTGCACCAGGATCGGATCTGCAGCTTTTTCTGGCTGCTGGGCGCCAGTGGGCGCGCGGCTCTGGATACGGTCGTTGGCGTATTCGCGGGCATTTTGCAGTGAGGCTTCCGCCGCACCGATACCCTGGATACCCACACCCAGACGCTCATAGTTCATCATGGTGAACATGGCGGCCAGGCCTTTGTTTTCCTCACCAACCAACCAGCCTTTGGCACCGTCGAAGTTCATCACGCAGGTGGCGGAGGCTTTGATTCCCATTTTCTTCTCGATGGAACCGCAGCTGAAGCTGTTACGCTCACCCAGGGAACCGTCGTCGTTCACCATAAACTTGGGCACGAGGAACATGGAAATGCCTTTGGGGCCTTTCGGTGCATCCGGCAGTTTCGCCAAAACCAGATGAATGATGTTTTCCGCCAGGTCGTGTTCACCCCAGGTGATGAAGATTTTGGTACCAGTTACATTAAAGGAACCGTCATCGTTGGGCTCGGCCTTGGTACGGATAATACCCAGGTCGGTACCGGCGTGCGGCTCGGTCAAGTCCATGGCGCCGGACCAGACACCGGAATACATGTTGGGCAGGTACTTTTCTTTCAGTTCCTGGCTGCCGTGGGCATCCAGGGCCAGGCAGGCACCAGCGGTGAGCATCGGGGCCAGGCCGAAGGCCATGTTGGCCCCTTGCATCATTTCCTCAAACTGGGCGACCAGAGTCTTGGGCATGCCCATGCCGCCAAAGTCCGGGTTACCACCCAAGCCGTTCCAGCCACCTTCTACGATGGTCTGGTAGGCTTCTTTGAAGCCTTCAGGGCTGGTGACTTCGCCATCATTCCACTTACAGCCCTGCTCATCGGCTTCACGGTTTAGCGGTGCCAGGACGCCCCCGGTGATCTTGCCGGCTTCTTCCAGAATCGCATCCGCTGTATCCGGATCTACGTTTTCCGCAATCTTGGGCAGTGATGCCCACAGTGAGGGCGCATCAAACACTTCGTTGAGTACGAAACGCATGTCGCGAAGGGGTGCCTGATAATCAGCCATGTAAAACTCTCCAGAAATTCAGTCAGTCTCTTTCGGGGGACTATCCGACAACTGCCTTCCTGAATGATGAAGGCCGCCTTGCGTCCACCCGCTCGGCTATGTGTCCGAAACAAGTTTGTTGTTCTGTGGTGCAGTATTCTACCTCAAAACACGCCACCAACTCATGAAAAAAGCCCGCCTCCGGAGGGAGCGCGGGCTTTTTTTTGTGCCATCTAGCAGATAGCAACCCCCGCCTTAGATGGCGAAGGCTTCTTCTGGCATGTCCAGAAGGCTAGCAGAACCTGCCAGCATGGTTTCTGCGTGGGTCTTGGTGCGCGGCAACAGACGCTTGAAGTAGAAGCGAGCTGTCTGGACCTTGGCGTTGTAGAACATCTCTTCCGAGGTGCCCTCTGCCATCTTGTCCAGCGCTACCTTGGCCATGCGGGCCCACAGGTAAGCAAATACGGCATAACCAGAGTACATCAGGTAATCAACCGCAGCAGCACCGACTTCTTCACGGTCCTTCATGGCAGTCATACCGATCTTCATGGTCAGGTCGCCCCACTCCTTGTTGATCGCAGCCAGCGGCTCGATGAACTCTTTCAGCTGCTCGTTATCTGCGTTTTCTTTGCAGAACACGTGCACCTGCTTGGTGAAGCCTTTCAAAGACTCGCCCTGGGTCATCAGAACCTTACGGCCCAGCAGATCCAGCGCCTGAATGCCGGTGGTGCCTTCGTAGATCATGCCGATACGGGCATCACGTACGTTCTGTTCCATGCCCCACTCGGCGATGAAACCGTGGCCGCCGTAAACCTGCATGCCCAGGTTAGCCGCTTCATAGCCGATTTCGGTCAGGAACGCCTTGGCGATCGGGGTAAGGAAGCCGAGGGCTTCGTCAGCTGCTTTGCGCTCTTCCGGGGTTTTCCCGCGCTGAACAACGTCAGCCTGCTGAGCTGTCAGGTAGATCAGAGCGCGGGCGCCTTCGGCAACCGCTTTCTGGGTCAACAGCATACGACGCACGTCCGGGTGAACGATGATCGGATCAGCGATGCCTTCCGGGTTCTTGGCGCCGCTCAGCGAACGCATGGCCAGACGGTCTTTGGCATAGGTCAGAGAGCCCTGGAAGCCAAGTTCGGCAGCACCCAGACCCTGAATCGCAGTACCGATACGGGCAACGTTCATGAACGTGAACATGCAGTTCAGGCCCTTGTTCTCAGGCCCGATCAGCCAACCCTTGGCGCCGTCAAAGTTCATCACGCAGGTGGCGTTACCGTGGATACCCATCTTGTGCTCGATCGAGCCACAGGTAACGGCATTGCGCTCACCGGCAGATCCGTCTTCGTTCGGCAGACACTTGGGAACGATGAACAGGGAAATACCCTTGGTGCCTTCCGGCGCGCCTGGCAAACGAGCCAGAACGATGTGAACGATGTTATCGGCCATGTCGTGTTCACCGGCAGAGATGAAAATCTTGGTGCCAGTAATCGCGTAGGTGCCGTCAGCGCTCGGCTCAGCTTTGGTGCGCAGGGTGCCCAGATCAGAACCACAGTGCGGCTCGGTCAGACACATGGTGCCGGTCCACTCACCGCTGATCAGCTTGGTCAGGTAGGTCTGCTTCTGCTCTTCGGTGCCGTGCTCTTCGATGGTGTTGGTCGCACCGTGGCTGAGGCCAGGGTACATACCGAAAGACCAGTTACAGGTACCAACCATCTCGCTCATGACCAGACCCAGAGAACTCGGCAGGCCCTGGCCGCCGTAGTTGGGATCAGCGGTCATGGACGGCCAGCCGCCATCTACGTACTGCTGGTAGGCTTCTTTGAAGCCGGTCGGGGTCTTGACGCCATCTTGGCTCCAGACACAACCTTCGATATCACCCACACGGTTCAGCGGAGACAATACCTGCTCACAGAACTTTGCACCTTCCTGGATAATGGCATCCACCATATCCGGAGTCGCATCTTCGGCACCTTCCAGATTGGCGTAGTGCTGCTCGCTGTTCAGCAGCTCGGTCATTACAAACTTGATATCACGCAGGGGCGCTTTGTAATCAGGCATTGGATCCACCTCGGTTCTCGGTCTCGGCTGACGCTCAATTGCAGCCTTTGGCCTTGGGTTTGCTCAGACACCATGATGCACTGCATCACAGCCTTAATTAAACACTTGTTTGAAACATACGTTTTGCAGCACAGAATTGTCAATAGCCCTGATTAAAAATTGTGTTGCGATGTGTGTCTGAGAGACAGGGGAGAAAAACCGGAAACGAGCGCAAAGACTCAGCAGAAGGGGCGTTCAGGCAAAGACGGAGGTGGCAGGATCGAGGGCAGTGCCCTGCATCGCAAAGACGCTTCGATACGTTTCATTGGCTTGCCGGCCATTGGCGGTTTGCCCGTCCTGGTCGGTGTTCGCTAGCCCTGATTCGGATGGACTGGCCTGCTTAACATCATCGCCAAGCGCCAGTTCAGACTGTGCCTGCAACATGGTTTGCATAGCCTGGGCAGCGACGGCCCTATCCTGGGCAGAGGGCTGTGCCGGCGCCATAGCGGCTGCCCGAACAACGCGCATTTTCTCGATCGTCGCCTGCGGATCACCGGCAACCGGAGAGACATCTATCGGCACCTCACCACCGACAGCATATTGCGCTCCGTCGGGACCGCGCTGGTAGGTAAACGACATCGCTCCCGCGTATTGTCCGCCAACAGCCTGGTGTGCGGCCTCATGGGCTCGAACCTCACGATCCCGGGCTTTCAGATTGGCCAGTTCTTTCAGTTGTGCTTCATCAAGCCCACGAGCGTTGGCTGAAGAACTCTGTTCCTGGTCGGTGGCCGTATTGTCAGACCGGTTCTCGGGGGATTGCTCAACACCACGGGTGGGATCACCCTCAGCGGTCGAAAAACCTTCGCCGGAGGCTACACCCGAACCCGACGACGAGGCGTTACTGGTGGTGGCCGGCAACGCGCCCGAAACGACAGGAAAAATCGGAGAGATGGAGGAAAGTATGTTCACAGCACCGGCATCTCCGGTCAGGCACGAATATCCAGAAGGGTACCGAGTGTCTCATCTGCGGTTTTAACCACTTGGGCAGAGGCCTCAACGCTGCGCTCATAAAGAATCATATCGATCAACGGCTCAGCCAGATTGCCTGCGCCGCTGGCGGTCCCCTGTGGCCCATCAACACCGCCACGAGCAATTTTGCGGGCCGCGTTTTCCATGCCCACCATGCCGTCCTGAATGCCTTGAACACCAAGAGAAAGGGTATTGTTGATCATGCCAATGGTTCCTATGACAACCAATTGACTCTATTTACGCACAATCCTGGTCAAATTTCAATCAGCGGCTTGATGTTCAGAAACCCAGCCAGCACCTCGGGTAATCGCGCAATCTGCGTGGATTCCATCCAGGGCAGCACCCCGAGACAGGGGGCGCCGAGGTGCGTACTCAGATAGTTCAGGGTTTCCTGCTCGCAGTTCATGACCTCAGCTTCCGGGTGATTGGCAACCCAGCCAGCCAGAAACAGGCCATCTGCGCGAATGGCCTCGGCGGTGAGCATTGCATGATTGATGCAACCCAGCTTGAGAGGCACCACCAGAATGACATCCAGCCCAAGCTCACGGGGGACCGCAGAATAGGTTTCCCGGTCATTCAGGGGCACCCGCCAACCGCCTGCGCCCTCAATAAGCATGAGATCGGCGGGGCGAATCTGCAAACCGCGACAGAAACCAATGAGACGCTGAGCAGTAATATTCTTGCCGGCTTGTTGCGCCGCCACGTGAGGCGCGATGGCAGGCTCAAGAGCAATCGGATTGATCGAATCGTAAGCGAGCTCTTCCGTGATGGCCGCCTGCAGCATCAACGCATCTTCATTGCGCAACCCCTGGTCCGTCTGATCACAACCTGAGGCGATGGGCTTCATGGCGATGGTGCGCTTACCCGCGGCTTTTACCGCCTCCAGAATCGCCGCCGCGGCAATGGTTTTACCCACACCCGTGTCGGTGCCGGTTACGAAATACGTTTTCTTCGCCATCTCAGTTTTCCTGTTCAAAGTTCAGGCTTGCGCCAATACAGCCAGCCTGCTTGGTAAGTCGCCAGACATTCGCCATCATCGCCATGGGGATAAGCCCGGCACATGGCCCGAAAACGCCCGGGCGCCGTGACCGTCCGGCGCCTTTCTTCGCCCTTGAACACAGCGCCGAGATGCTTGAGCTCCCGGTTCAGTGCCATAGGTGAGTCATAGGGCAACACAATGGTGCCTACCTCAAGCTCTGAGCCGGGCAGAGAGTCTGCGGTCAGAGCTCGCCAATCTTTGTGTGTAGCGAACCGGTTAACATGGGCCTGCCCCGGATCGGCATTCGCCCAAGCCTGTTTGAGCTCCCCCAAGGTGCCATCCAACAAGCTAGAAACAGCCAGCAAACCGCCGGGCTTCAGGACTCTTTGGCACTCTGCAAGAACGGCTTCGGGGCGAGGGCTCCACTGAATCATCAGGTTACTGAAAATCAGATCCACACTCTGATCCGCCAGCGGCAACTGTTCGGCGTCAGCGTTTAGCCAAGTCACCGCATCAGAGCCGGCCGCTTTGGCCTGCGCCAGCATTCCCGGAGCCAGATCGGCGCCGGTGATCCCAGCATCCGGATATCTTGCCGCAAGCCTGCGAGTAAACCAGCCTGTGCCGCAACCCAGGTCGAACACAATGCCCGGGTTTAGCTCAGCCGGAATGCGCGCCAACATCGTGTCGCCCATGCTCTTTTGCAGGCGGGATGCGCTGTCGTAGGTGCGGGAAGCGCCACCAAAACCCCGGGCAATAGACTGCTTGGATCCTGTACCACCGTCCGCACAATTGATCGCCGCCAAGTCAGCAAACACGCTCATACCGCCGCCACCGGCGGAGATGCTCTCCCGGAGAGCAACGCCCGACTTTGCGCCAGTGCCCTCAACAGCTGGCCTAACTGTTCGCAGGTATGGGCAGCGCTCAACGTCACTCTCAATCTTGCTTCGCCTGCCGGTACGGTCGGTGGCCGGATAGCGGTCACCAAAACGCCCTGCTGCTCAAGAGCCTGACTCAGCGCCAGCGCCTCTTGATTGCCACCAATCATGATCGGTTGAATGGGTGACTGTGACGGCATCAGCTCATAACCGAGCTGTTCGGCTCCGGCACGAAAACGAGCAATCAACTCACGCAAATGCTCGCGCCGCGACTCCCCGGCCTCAATAAGATCCAGACTCGCACAGGTCGCCGCCGCCAATGCGGGCGGCATGGCCGTGGTGTAGATATACGTCCGGGCCTTCTGCACCAGATAATCCATCAACACCGCCGGCCCGGCCACAAACGCACCACTAGTGCCTACGGCCTTACCCAGAGTACCAATCAGCAGCGGCACCTCGTCTTCCGACAACCCGGCCTCCAGAACACTGCCCCGGCCCTGCGGACCACACACACCAATCCCGTGGGCATCGTCCACCACCAACAGCGCATCATGAGCCCTACAGACCCGAGCCAACGCCTTCAACGGCGCCACATCGCCGTCCATACTGAACACCCCATCCGTCACCACCAGCTTGTGGCCTGAGGTTTCCGCCAGCATCGACTCCAACGCGCCAACATCGCCGTGGGCGTAACGCTGAACGCGCGCCCGGCTCAGAATGCATCCATCAATAATCGAAGCATGATTAAGCCGATCAGAAAAAATCGTGTCCCCACGACCCGCCAGCGCGGAAATCACGCCCATATTGGCCATATAACCGGTCGAAAAAAACAGAGCTGAGCTGCGCTGAGTAAACGCCGCCAAACGCTGTTCCAATTGATGATGGGCATCGTGATGACCGCAAACCAGATGTGACGCAGCACCGCCCAAGCCAGTTTTCGGCAGCGCGCTGATCAGAGCGGCAATATTGTCAGGATGATTGGCAAGACCCAGATAGTCATTACTGCAAAACGACAGCAACGGCGTGCCGCCTGCCATCAGCGCTGGCTGCTGGGGGCCGGAAATCAGGCGGCGAGTTCGATAGAGACCGGCCTGTTTTCGTTGTTCAATTTCGTGGGCAAAATCGCGCATTTGGAACACCGGCTACCCGATCAATGGTACCTGAAAACCCTGCCAGCGTTGGCGTGGAGGACGGGGCGTGCCTTCCAGGACTGTTGAGGGCCAGGGACGGCCCGAAACAAGCGCACATGGATGTGCTCGTAGCGTGTCCTGGAAGGCACGCCCCGGCCTCCACATGCACCCGTTCAAAAATCAGGCCGATTCGCGAGTGGCGTCATAGAACATATGCTTGGTCGCCTCATATTCGACGGCGTCTGCCAGCACTTCCTCTTCATGCTCTTCGGTCGCACACTGCTCCCGCTGCTCAGGCCGAATCCCCAGCTTGCCAAACAACTGCATATCCGCATCCGCTTCCGGATTCGACGTAGTTAGCAGCTTCTCGCCATAGAAAATCGAATTGGCCCCGGCGAAGAAACACAACGCCTGCATCTGCTCATTCATCTGCTCCCGCCCGGCAGACAACCGCACATGAGACGCCGGCATCATAATCCGCGCCACCGCCAGCATCCGGATGAAATCGAACGGCTCCAGATCCTCAACATCCTCGAGCGGCGTACCCTTCACCTTAACCAGCATATTGACCGGAACACTCTCCGGATGCTGCGGCAAATTCGCCAATTGCACCAACAGACCCACCCGGTCGTCTTCGTCTTCGCCCATGCCCATAATGCCGCCGCAGCAGACCTTCATGCCCGCCTTACGCACGTTATCCAAGGTATCCAGACGGTCCTGATAGGTCCGGGTGGTGATGATGTGGCTGTAGTACTTCTCCGAGGTGTCCAGGTTGTGGTTGTAATAATCCAGACCCGCGCTCGCCAGTTCTTGAGCTTCCTCTTCCTTCAGCATGCCGAGGGTCATACAGGTTTCCATACCCAGCGACTTCACCTGCTTGACCATGTCCAGCACATACGGCATATCCTTCTTCGAAGGACTGCGCCAGGCAGCGCCCATACAGAATCTCGACGCGCCCTTGTCTTTCGCTGCGCGAGCTTCCGCTACCACCTTCTCAATTTCCAAAAGCTTTTCTTTATCAAGGCCCGTGTTGTAATGGCCACTTTGAGGGCAATATTTGCAATCCTCAGGGCAGGCACCGGTCTTGATGGATAACAGGGTGCTGACCTGCACCTCATTCGGGTCGAAATGCTCACGGTGTACCGTCTGGGCCCGGAACAGAAGATCATTGAAGGGAAGGTTAAACAGATCCCGGGCTTCCTGAAGTGTCCAGTCGTGACGCAGTGCTGTGGCGGTCATGGCAAAGTCCTGTTAACCTTCGTGAGGTTTTTGGTTTACGGATAAACCGAGATGATAAACGGACTGAATCCTCTGTCAACCTTGATTAAACGAAAGGTTAACAGCGCCAAAGAAGGTGGCCGCTGCGTCACCTGCCTGTCGCCATACGCCAGCCACGGGCTTTGCTTGGGCTGCCGCAACGATTTGCCCCGAAACCGCTGGTACTGTTATTCCTGCGCCCTACCCCTGGCCTTCGCCACGCCTGGTATGCGCTGCGGAGAATGCCAGACCGCGCTGCCGCCCTTTACCCGAGCCCTGATACCCTGGCGCTACCAGTTTCCCGTTGACGGGATGATTGGCCGCTACAAATATCACGGACACCGCAAATTCATCCGACCCTTGCTCGCCGATTTCAGCCAGTTTCTGGATCAGCAATTGCTGCCCGAACAGCGCCCTGACCTGCTTATCCCCGCTCCCATGCACTGGCTAAGGCGCTGGCAACGGGGATTTAATCAGGCTCAGGATATCGCTGAATTTGTCGGCACCCGGCTGGACATCCCGGTGGCTGCCGACGTTGTGCGTCGACGCCGACGAACGAGCGCTCAGCGCGGACTGAATCGGGCCGATCGGCTGGTAAACCTGGCCAACGTTTTTGAGGTATGTGGGGCCATTCCGGAACGGGTGGCCATTGTTGATGACGTGGTCACAACCGGTGCAACCGTGCGAGTTCTGGCGCGCGCGCTGGCTGATGCCGGCGCCCGAGACATTCAGATCTGGGCCCTAGCCCGAACGCCCGGCTAGGCCGCGTCAAGCACCAATCTTACCTGCTCGGCCAAGGCCAGGCAGGAAGTCAGCCCCGGTGATTCAATGCCAAACAGGTTTACCAGGCCCGCCAGGCGGTGTTGTGCAGGGCCGTCGATTCGAAAATCAAAGAAGCCACCGCCTGGCCCGGCTAGTTTTGGTCGGATACCGGCGTAAGCGGGAATAAGTCGGGACCGGTCCAGCCCTGGCCACCAGTTACCGATACTATCAGCAAACGCATCCGCCCGTCCGGAATCTACCGTGTAATCTTCCTCGGTTATCCACTCCACATCCGGACCAAAGCGTGCCTGACCGGCTAAATCCAGAGTGAGATGAACACCGAGGCCTCCCGGCTCCGGTAACGGATAGATCAGATTTGTAAAAGGGTGATTTCCGCTGTAACTGAAGTAGACACCGCGAGCGAGCCACTGCTCAGGCCTCGCAAAATCAGGCAAGCCCGACCAACGGCCCGCCAGCGCCGGAGCGCCAAGACCGGCCGCGTTGACAACTTCACGCGCCCTGAGAACGACCCCAGGCTCCCCGCCCACAGTGAGTATATGGCCGCTTGTAACGGTTTCCGCCTGGATGACCGGGCTGTTGAGCACCAACTGCCCCCCTTCATCCTGCAGTTCTCCCAGTAATGAAAGCATCAAGCCATGACTATCAACGATACCGGTTTCCGAAGACCACAAACCCGCACTGGCATTGACCCCAGGTATCTGAAGAGATACGGCGTTCCGGTCCACCCACTGCAGATGCACGCCGTTGCGTCCGGCCTGCTGTTGGATACCTGCAAGTCGGTCAACCTGAGCCGGATCCGTTGCAATAATCCATTTCCCGCATTTACGGTGTTCAACGTTTCGGCTGATGCAGTAGTCATACAAGAGCTGGCGGCCGCGCACGCATAGCGCAGCCTTGAGTGAATTGTCCGGGTAGTAGATCCCGGCATGAATCACTTCGCTGTTGCGGGATGAAATGCCCTCGCCAAAGCGCGACCCTGCTTCCAACACCAGAACCTCCCGGCCGGATCTGGCCAGTTCGCAGCCAATGGCCAGACCGACAACACCCGAACCTATAACCACGGTTTGCACGCTGTAGCTTTCTGTACTCACAATACCTGACCATTTTTCCATGCTGAGCAGGGAAATTACCCCAGATAAGGCCCGACTGCATTACCTGTACCTCAAGAACCGTTATACTTTACCGCAAGCGCAATGGGATGCACGGAGCTCGAGTTATGTCAGACAGGAAGCAGTTCATAACCGTTATGGTGGTCGCCGCTCTTTTTGTCAGCTGGATTGGCTGGCGCGGCTTTGAAGTGATCAGCCTTAACAATCAGCTCATGGCCGACAAAACCGTCGCCAGCTACCCCTACCAGCATCGGGTACTTCGGGTGGAAGGCGGCACCGCTGTGATCAGCTCCTTGCGGTCTCATTCCGTTTCCACACAGCAGGCGCTTTCGGCGGTTTTCCCCGGAATGCGAAACCTGGCGGATACCCACCGGGACTGGCATAAAGCTGAGCGCGAGTTGGCTCAGGTACAGGCCCGGGCTGGCGATGTCGTGCTGGCCATGTCCGGCGTTCAACGTGTTCGGTGGGAACTGGACGAAAACTGGTATCATCTGCAATCCATGAAATCGCGATACGACACGGCCTTCTGAATTCTATGCAACATGAGCCTTCTGACCTGACATCTTCGACCCATCCCTACGACACATTGACACCAGACGTGATTCTGGATGCCCTCGAAGAGGCGGGTTTTGAGGTAAGTGGCCGACTGTTCGCCCTCAACAGCTACGAAAACCGGGTCTATCAGGTGGGTCTCGAAGGGGCGTCACCGATTATTGCCAAATTCTATCGCCCCGGGCGCTGGCCTGAGGCATCGATCCGCGAAGAACATGAGTTCTCGCTGGAACTCCAACAAGCTGACATACCGGTTATTGCGCCGATGGTTATGCCAAGTGGCGACTCACTGGGACAGCACAAAGATTTCCTGTTTGCCGTGTTTCCTCAGCGTGGCGGCCAGGCACCGGATACCAGCGTAACCGACACCCTGTATCGGCTCGGCCAATGGCTGGGCCAGATTCACAATCTTGGCGCCATCCGGCTCTTCCAGCATCGGCCCGGGTTCGACCTGATCGATGGCCTCGAGCGGCACAACGAGCTACTCATCAGCGGCGACTGGATTCCCAGCGACCTGCGGCCCGCCTGGGACAGCCTGATTCCAGATCTGATTACCGGCTGCCAACAGCGCATGGCGGATGCCGGTGAGATTAACACCTTGAGAATTCACGGCGACTGTCATGCCGGCAACATTCTATGCCGGGATGAAAGCATGCTGTTTGTCGATCTGGATGACTGCCGCACCGGGCCCGCTGTGCAGGACATGTGGTTGCTGTTGAACGGTGAAACCATCGAAAAAGGCGACCAACTGGGTGAGCTGCTCGAAGGCTACGAGATGTTCCGGGACTTCAACCGCCGCGAGCGCCATCTGATTGAACCGCTCCGCTGCTATCGCCAGGTCGCCCACTGCGCCTGGCTGGCACGGCGCTGGGAAGACCCGGCTTTTCCCCGATTTTTCCCCTGGTTTGCCCAGCCCCGGTACTGGTCCGATCAGATTCTGGCATTGCGTGAACAGCTGGGCGCTCTGCAAGAGCCAGCAATCAGGCTGCCCGGCCAGTTTTAAACATTTCGATACGAGGTACCCATGAGCGATAACGAAGCCCGCTATACCGTCCGCAGCCTTATTGTCACCGGCATTGCGACCATGATCGCCACCGTACTGGTGCTGGAACTCAGCGGCCGAATTGATCACACGGAACACAAGGATCATGTACCGGTGGGGGATTTTAAAGCCGTGCACATCCAGCCAGGCGAGAGCTTTCGTATGTCCCGAAAGTCATCAGAACTGCACGCAGCTTGCGAAAACGGCTACCTGGCCATTGCCGCAGACATTGACCCGTCATTCCGGGGCATTCTGGTGGACTACAAAAACCGGGGTGTGAGGTGTAACCGGCCATCACCCACAGACCCGAACCCGGCAGCCAACCCGGATGAGCGCACTGATGACTGACGGCAAGGCCAAACCACCGGAACAGATCACCGACCGGCTGTTTGCCACCGAGCGCAACCCGGAAGATTTCCGCTTTGACGCCTCCGTTGCTCGGGTCTTTCCGGACATGATCCGCCGTTCCGTGCCCGGCTACACCACCATCATTCCGATGATCGAGGTGATTACCGAACAGTATGCGCAGCCAGGCTCCCACTGCTACGACCTTGGCTGCTCACTGGGCGCCTCAACGCTGGCCATGCGCCACGGCATACCCTATCAGGATTGCACTCTGGTGGGTGTTGACAACTCCAGTGCCATGATCGAACGTTGCGAACACTATATTGCTCTGGATGACCACGACCTCCCGGTCACCCTGCGCTGTGAGGACCTGCTGGAAACGGAGCTGAGCATGGCCTCAGTCACCACTCTGAACTTTACCCTGCAGTTTGTCCCACCCGAACACCGGCTCAGCCTGCTAACCCGCATAGCCCGGGCAACGCTCCCGGGCGGCGCGCTGATTCTGTCAGAAAAGATCCGTTTCGAGTCTGACCGTGAGCAGGAAATCCAGACTCGCCTGCACCATGAATTCAAACGGGCCAATGGCTATTCCGATCTGGAAATCAGTCAGAAACGCGCTGCGATCGAGCAAGTGCTCATCCCGGAAACGCTGACCGAACATCGTGAACGATTGCTGAAAGCCGGCTTTGAACAGGTACTGGTGTGGTACCAGTGCTTCAACTTTGTCTCCATGCTGGCCATCAAAACCCGCTGATTTCAGGACACAACGTACCTCATGGCATCTTTTGACTGGCGAAAGCACTTCGCCCCCTTCATCACTTACCTGCAACAGTCCGACCAGACCCTTTGGCGCGATCTGCTCACGCAGCAGATGATTCGCCGCTTTGAGGACACCCCCCACGGCGACATGGCCCGCTGGCAGTCTGCGCTGGAATCTCTGCCGGAGATCGACGATGCCATTGCCAACCTGAACCATTCGGCCGTTGCCTTAACTGCACCCACGCCGTTGAACACCACTCAGGACGAGCTGCTGCAGCAAGGCCTTCGAGGCCTGATGCCCTGGCGCAAGGGGCCATTCGACTTCTTCAGTACCCATATAGACACCGAGTGGCGTTCAGACTGGAAGTGGGACAGGGTTGCGCCGCATCTGGCGGACTTAAACGGTCGCACCATCCTGGACGTTGGCTGCGGCTCCGGTTACCACTGCTGGCGCATGGCCGGTGCTGGTGCCCGCCGAGTAGTGGGCATCGATCCTGGCCTGCTGTTCATGTTCCAGTTCCTGGCGGTCAAACGCTATCTGGGCGAGGTGCCGGTGGACTTGTTACCGGTGAAAATGGAAGACCTGCCCGACAACCTTGAGATGTTTGATACCACCTTTTCCATGGGCGTACTCTACCATCGCCGATCGCCACTGGACCATTTGCTGGAGCTCAAAGGCACCCTGCGCCGTGGCGGTGAACTAGTGCTGGAAACCCTGGTGGTGGACGGACCGGAAGGCCACAGCCTGATGCCCGAAGACCGTTACGGCCAGATGCGCAATGTCTGGTTCCTGCCCAGTTGCCCCACGCTGTTACGATGGCTGGATCGTGCCGGCTACCGTAACGCGCGCGTGGTTGACGTCAGTGTGACGAGCACCGACGAACAGCGACAAACCGACTGGATGCGGTTTAACTCGCTGGCGGATTTTCTCGATCCGAACGATTCAAGTAAAACGATTGAAGGCTATCCGGGTCCCAAGCGCGCGACGATCATCGCCGAAAAGCCCTGAACACCTGCGTCTGAGAACCACTCTGAAAACAAAAAACCGCCTGGAGCATGTGCCGCAGGCGGTTTTTCATTCTCGGAGATCACTCTCCGAACGGATGCCGCAGAGTGATTGTCTCAACCCGGTCAGGGCCGGTGGAGATAATATCAATCGGCGCTTCAATCTGCTCTTCCAAAAAGCGGATGTAAGCCTTGGCATTCTCGGGCAGCTGCTCAACAGTGGTCAGGCCCACGGTGCTCTCGCTCCAACCTGGCAGCTCCTGATACACCGGCTCAATGTCGTTGTAGCTGTCGCAACCGATCGGCGGACGGGTAATTTCGCCATTGGGGGTTTTGTAACCCACGCAGACCTTCACGGCCTCCAGACCGTCCAGAACATCCAGTTTGGTCAGACAGATGCCAGACACACTGTTGATCTGGATAGCGTGACGCAGAGCGACCGCATCAAACCAGCCACAGCGGCGGGAGCGACCAGTAGTGGTGCCCACTTCGTTGCCTTTGACCGCCAGGTGCTGGCCCATTTCATCAAACAGCTCAGTCGGGAACGGACCCGACCCAACCCGAGTGGTGTAAGCTTTGGTGATCCCCAGCACGTAATCCAGATACAGCGGACCAAACCCGGAACCGGTCGCCGTTCCACCCGCCGTGGTATTGGACGAGGTCACGAACGGATAGGTACCCAGATCGATGTCCAGCAACGAACCCTGGGCGCCTTCAAACAGGATGTGCTCACCGCGCTTGCGGTAGTCGTGCAGGATATCAGTCACGTCGGCCGCCATCGGCAGGATTTCTTCGCTCATCAGCTTGAGTTCGGCAAGCGCGGCGTCGATGTCTTCGGCCTCTTCCTTGAAGTACTGGGTCAGCACGAAGTTATGGTACGACATGATCTCGCGCAGCTTGATCTCAAAACTCGTCATGTTGTACAGATCGCCCAGGCGCACACCCCGGCGGGATACCTTGTCTTCATAGGCGGGACCAATGCCGCGACCGGTTGTACCGATTTTGTCGATACCCTTGGCGCGCTCACGGGCCTGGTCGATGCGAACATGGGTACGCAGGATGATCGGACATGCCAGGCTGATTTTCAGGCGATCGCGGACGGCAACACCATTGGCCTCCAGCTCCCGCACTTCTTTCAGCAATGCCTCCGGGGACAAAACCACGCCGTTACCGATCAGGCAGTGCACGTTCTTGCGCAGGATGCCCGAGGGAATCAGGTGCAAAGCCGTCTTCTTGCCTTCAATCACCAGCGTGTGTCCGGCATTGTGGCCGCCCTGAAAACGGACCACTGCCGATACTTTGTCTGTCAGCAAGTCAACAATTTTGCCCTTGCCTTCATCACCCCACTGGGTACCCAGCACAACAACGTTTTTACCCATGATTCTCTCTCAATTCAGACGAGCCGATGGCTCAAGTCCTGCAGATTTAAACCGAAAAACAGTCACCAGACGTATCAGGCCAGCGCCTCGACTACCCATTTGCCATCCTGCTTGCGCAACTGGCGATCACAACCCCGCTCCGCAGGATCTACACCGGCATCATCCGGTAAAGCCCTCACCACTGTTTCGGTCATTCTCAGACCGGAAATCACACCCTCAAGCGCCGGGTCGTCCGCCGCAGGCGCCCAGATCGCACCAGTCCGCTTTGATGGCCGCTGCCCCAGCGAAGTCAGCGCGCGAATATCCAGACTAAACCCGGTCGCGGGTCGAGCCCGACCGAAATCACTGCCGATGGCGTCGTACCGTCCGCCTTTACCAACCGCATCGCCGTGACCCGGCACGTAGGCCGCGAACACCAGGCCGGTGTGGTAGTTGTAACCGCGCAGTTCACAGAAATCGAAACCCAGATCCACTTCCGGGAAGTCTCTGGCCAACATATCCGCTACCCGGCTCAACTGCTCAAGAGCGGCATCTAGTGCAACCGAAGCTCCGCTGAGGATGCTGCGCGCATCATTCAAGGCCTCAACGCCACCACTGACCCGAGCCAGCTCCCGCAAGCGGGCACCAGCCGAGCCCGCCGGGCAGTCACCCAGCAGCGCATCCAGCTCTGGTACAGACTTGCGCGCCATGGCATCAAAGACGGAGGCCTCGGTGTCACGGTCGAATCCGGCTTCGTTAATCAGGCTCTCATAAATCGACACATGGGCCAGATCCAGGTGAACCCGGCGCAGACCGGCCACCCTCAAGGCCTCCAGCATCAGGCTGATGACTTCGAGATCAGCCGCCTCAGAGGCACTGCCAAACAATTCACAGCCGGCCTGGATCGGCGTCCGGCCGGTCAGCATGTGGCGGGGCCGGGTGTGCAGCACATGCCCGGCGTAGCACAGGCGGGTAATGCCTTCCTGACCCAGTGTATGGGCATCAATCCGGGCGGCCTGGGGAGTCATATCGGCCCGCACACCCATCATCCGGCCAGTCAGTTGATCGGTCAGCTTGAAAGTTTGAAGCTCCAGATCGTGGCCAGTGCCAGTAAAGAGTGATTCAAGGTATTCAATTAGTGGCGGAATTACCAGCTGGTAACCCCAGCGCTGGCACGTATCCATTACATCCCGCCGAAGGGATTCGATCTGTCCGGCCAGGGGCGGCAAAATATCTTCCACCCCGTCAGGCAGCAACCAGCGATCAGATACAGTCATGAGATTCTGTCGTCCGTTTTTCCCGCGCCGGCGCTGCCGTCGTGGGAATGACTCAGGATTTAGGGTGCCCGGGTCCGGAAAACCCAAAGCAAAACCGGCGAAATTCTACACCTTTGACAAGCACAAAAAAACCGGAATACCGAGGTATTCCGGTTTTTTGATTTTCACAGGGTGATCAGTTGGCGCCCATAGGATCCTTCAGGAACCGCATAAACGCACTGTCTGAGTCGATGACCATGATATCATCCTTGCCTGCGAAGGTATTGCGATAAGCCTGCAAGCTGCGATAGAAGCTATAGAACTCCTGATCTGAACCATAGGCATCCGCATAAATCTGAGCCGCCTGACGATCACCCTGACCGCGGGTTTGCTCAGCCTCTGCAAAGGCATTTGCCAGCGTTACCACACGCTGACGGTCTGCATCCGCCCGAATACCTTCAGCCAGCTCCTGACCCCGGGAACGGAATTCCTGAGCCAGTTTCTCACGCTCGGTCGCCATTCGACGGAACACGCTTTCGCTGACCTGACCAGGGAGCTCGATGGCTTTCAGCCGGATATCGATAATCTCAATACCGAACTCGTCGCCTACGGTCTCATTGGTAAGCTCGCGCAATTGATTCATCAGCTCATCCCGCTGACCCGACACCACCTCGTGCATGGTCCGAATACCGAACGAGTCACGCAAACCGTTGTCAACCCGGGACTGAATCAGTGAACGAGCACGAAACTCGTCACCACCGGTCGCCCGGTAGTACTGATCCACATCACGGATGCGCCAGGCGATATAAGAGTCAACATCCAACGGCTTCTTCTCAACCGTCAGGTACTGACGAGACGGAAGATCCATGGTCAGAACCCGGATATCGAACTCGCGAATCCCGTCGATGACCGGCACCTTGAAATGCAAACCGGCCTGAATGTCAGTCTGGACCAGCTCACCAAAGCGCAGTTTCACGCCTCGATGAGTTTCCGGAATGATATACACGCTGGACAGTACAAGCAGGACAACAATCAGAGCGCCTGCCAGGCCCACTATCGCTTTGGGTCCCATATTATCTGCTCCTCCGAATGTTGGAATCCTGACGAGTGCGCAATTCCTGCAGCACCTGATCGGCCAAAGTGCTGATTTCCGGCTGATTGCTGCTGCCAGAAGAGCCGGAGCCGCTGGAAGAACCGCTGCCGGTACCCTGCATGAGCCGGTCAAGCGGCAAATACATCATGTTGCCGCTGCTCTCCGTATCGATAAAGATCTTGCTGCTGTTCGCCAGCACCTGCTCTACGGACTGAATGTACATACGCTCACGGGTCACATCGGGGGCGATTTGATAGACCTCCAACAACTGGGTGAAACGGGAGCTCTCACCACGGGCGCGCTCAACCACTTCTGACAAATAGGCGTTGGCCTCTTCAATCATTCGCTGAGCCTGGCCACGCGCTTCCGGTACGATCCGGTTGCGGTAGGTTTCGGCTTCTTCTTTCAGGCGCTGCTCATCTTCACGGGCACGCTGAACTTCACGGAACGCATCCTGAACCGCGGTTGGTGGCTGAGTGCTCTCAACGTTAACCCGCACAATTTCGAGACCTGTACCGTAAGTGCGCAAGAAGCTCTGCAACCGCTGTTCAACCCGGACGCCAAGCTCTGCACGTCCTTCCGTCAGCACTTCATCCAGGGATGAACTGCCCACTTCGTGACGCAATGCACTGTCTGTGGCAAAGGCCAGGGCTTCATTGGAATCCCGAACATTCAGCACATAAGCCTCGGCATCACTGACGCGGTACTGAACCTGGAGATCCACGGTGACGAGGTTTTCATCCATGGTCAGCATCTGACCGCTGGACTCAGCGGTGCGCACGTTAGTCACGCCCACTTTGAAAACGCTGTCAATCAACGGCACCTTGAAGCGCAAACCGGGGTTTTCAGTAGAGCTGTACTCGCCAAAACGCAGCACAACAGCGCGTTCCTGCTCATCTACCGTGTAGAACGACTGCACCACCACGTAACCGACGACGAGAATGGCCGCAATTGCAAAAATGGCACCGAGACCACCTGCACTGCTGCCAGAGCTGCCACTACCACCGGATTTACCCGAGTTGCCACCTTTACCACTCAGCATCCGGTTGAGTTTTTCAAGCCCCTTTTTCAGAGCCTCGTCCAGATCTGGTGGTCCCTGATCATTGCCGCGACGACCACCGTTTCCCCAAGGGTCGTTGTCGTTGCGGTTTCCACCCGGTTCATTCCAGGCCATAGTTCTCTCCGTTCACGTATTATCGAATGGCTGCAAATACTAGGGATTTATCAAGGCCCCGGCAACAGTTTGAGGTATTCAGTCCTATCGGTTTTCCAGCCTGACCGCATCAGCGTTTACTCCGGCGCGACTCAGCAGTTGTAACCAGTCCCGATTCTGTAGCCTGACCTCGACCACCGAATCGCCGGTCTCTCTATGCTCTTCGCTGAGCACAGACCCGGCCTCGTGCAACAACGCTCTCAGCTTTCCATCTGCCGGCCCAAGCACCACAAAGTGATGCACCACATCTTCCGCCAGTCGCTCGACCACTGCATCAAACAGCAAATTGAGCCCTTGGCCGGTCACCGCTGACACCCAGGCCCGCACCGGAACGCCATCTTCGTTGCGCTCTATACGGGGCTCGAAGTCATCCAGCAGGTCAATCTTGTTGAACACCTGCAGCATGGGGATTTCGTCTGCACCGATTTCGGCAAGCACACTCTCCACCTGCTCGATATTGTCTTCGCGGCGAGCATCATGACTGTCAATCACGTGCAGCAGCAGCGTTGCCTGCGTCGTTTCCTCAAGGGTTGCCCGGAACGCCTCGACCAGCTTGTGCGGCAGATGTCGAATGAAGCCAACCGTATCCGCCACTACGACCGGCCCGATGTCCGGAAGTTCCAGCCGGCGCAACGTCGGATCGAGGGTCGCAAACAACTGGTCAGCAGCATATACGCTCGCTGTGGTAATTCGGTTGAATAGTGTGGACTTTCCGGCGTTGGTATAACCAACCAGAGACAAGGTGGGGATATCAGCTCGCTTTCGGGCCCTTCGACCCTGGTCACGCTGCTTTCGGACCTTTTCAAGGCGCTTGTGTATCGACTTGATGCGCTCGCGAAGCAACCGGCGATCCGTCTCAAGCTGGGTTTCGCCCGGGCCACGTAAACCGATACCGCCTTTCTGGCGTTCCAGGTGCGTCCAGCCGCGAATCAGTCGGGTAGACATGTGCTCAAGCTGGGCCAACTCAACCTGCAGCTTACCCTCGAAAGTTCTGGCCCGTTGGGCGAAGATATCGAGAATAACCCCGGTCCGATCCAGCACCCGGCACTGGAGTTCCCGCTCAATATTGCGCTCCTGACTGGGTTTCAAGGCGTGATTGAACAGAACCACATCGGCCTCATAGGCAGCGACGGCATCCCGAATTTCCTCAAGTTTGCCATCACCCACAAACAATCTCGGGCTTGGCTGCTTGCGAGAACCGGTCACCATGGTCATCGGTTCAACACCCGCCGATGTAACCAGCTCCCGGAATTCACCCGGGTCTTCCACGTCATCATGGGCAGTAAACTCTATGTGGACGAGAATGGCTCGCTCACCAACGTCAGGACGTTCAAACAAGATATTTCAGGCTCCATAAAAGCAAACACCCGCGTCCATTCAAGCTCTTGGGCTGTCCTGGAACGCGGGTGTAAAAACCGGAAGGCCCGCAAGGATCAGTCTTCAGACTCACCCTCGGCAGGGTTCTGCGGCGGTAGGCGCACGTTGCGCGCAGGCACCACTGTCGAGATCGCGTGCTTGTACACCATCTGGCTGACTGTGTTTTTCAATAGAATCACGAACTGGTCAAAAGATTCAATCTGGCCCTGCAATTTGATGCCATTCACCAGAAAGATAGAAACCGGAATGCGTTCCTTGCGCAGTGCATTGAGGTAAGGGTCTTGTAAAGAATGCCCTTTTGACATGTGTTTTCTCCTGTTTATGAGTAGGTGCAGATCGTCATTTTTCTGGATTAAATGTGGTGTGAAACGCGGACTTTTTCAAGGTTTCAATCACCACTTGCGGATTACCGGCGTTCAACCAGTGAGCATTTGGCCATTTCCGTAACCAGGTAAGCTGCCGCTTGGCCAATTGGCGGGTAGCAGCCACTCCCTTGCTGACAAATGTCTCATAATCACTTTTACCTGAAAGGTAATCCCAAGCCTGCCGATACCCAACGCAACGCATCGATGGCATATCCGGATTGAGATCACCTCGCCCCATCAAGGTTTCTACTTCGTTCAGAAAACCTGATTTCAGCATAACCTGAAAGCGCTCCTGTATTCGTCGATGGAGTTCGGAGCGCTCTGATGGGGCCAAGGCAAACTGGTAAACAGTATACGGCAGGCTCGGGCTTTCGTCTGCCTGCCAACGAGTAAAATAAGTGTAATCCTCGATACTCAACTGGCCACCCTGCACGAAAGTTCCCGACGGCGACCGCCATATCTCGGAAATCGGCCGCCCGGTCAGACGAATGACTTCCAGCGCCCGCATCAGTCGTTGGCGATTATTGGGGTGGATCAAACCGGCCGCAACCGGGTCACTGGCGGCCAGCTCACGATGCAAATGGTCCCAGCCGTGTTCAGCCGCTTCCCTTTCAAGCTGTTCACGCAACTCAGGGCTGGCCGCGGGCATGTCAGACATCCCATGCAGCAGCGCCTTGAAGTACATCATGGTTCCACCGACCAACAACGGGATGCGACCACGGCCAGCAATCTCTGCCATCTCAACCAGGGCATCACGGCGGAAATCTGCGGCGGAGTATGTATCGGTGGGATCACAGATATCAATGAGCCGGTGAGGCGCTGCAGCCAGCTCTTCCGCACATGGTTTGGCCGTGCCAATGTCCATGCCACGATAAATGAGGGCCGAGTCAACGCTGATAATGTCGCAAGGCAAGCGCTTGCAAAGCTCAATGGCAAGATCGGTTTTTCCCGAAGCCGTTGGCCCCATCAGGAAAATGGCCGGTGGCAAATCGGGGAAGACTTGTGCGTCTGGTTCTGCCATGAGGACCTACCGCCCTCTCAGGAACAGTTTGTCGAGCTCGGACAGGGTTACCAGGGTCCAGGTCGGGCGACCATGGTTACACTGGCCGCTGCGCTCTGTCGCCTCCATGTCACGCAACAGGGAATTCATCTCGGGAATCGTCAGTTGCCGGTTCGCCCGCACCGAACCGTGGCACGCCATGGTACCCAGCAGCTCGTGGGTGACGGCCTCAATCCGGTCGCTCTGGCCATGTTCGATCAGGTCCGCCAGCACATCGCGAACCAACTGCTCAGTATTCGCGCCCCGCAACAAAGCCGGGATATGACGCACTGCGAGGGTTTCCGGTCCGATTCGCTCAATCTGCAAGCCCAGTTGCTGTAATTCGTCACCGTGGGTTTCTGCCAGGGCGGCTTCTTTCTGGCTAACCGCCAGGGACAGGGGCACCAACAAAGGCTGGCTCTTCAGATCCTGCTCCGCCAGTGCCCGCTTCATACGCTCATAGGTGATGCGCTCATGGGCGGCGTGCATGTCGACAACCACCATGCCAGCCCTGCTCTGGGCAAGAATGTAGATTCCGTGCAACTGAGCAATGGCATACCCCAACGGCGGCTCGTCGGCACTGTCTTGCGGCGGTGTGATTGAAATGGGCTGTGGTGTATAGCCATCCGGTGCCGACGCAACGCCGCCGCCTTCGTTCAGAGATTGATAGAACCCCATCTGATCGCTGGCCTTCCATTCCTGTTGCCGCGGCATAGGTGCAGAATGGCCGAAACCGCCCGGCGCAAACGCCTGCCCCGACATCGATGACGACTGAGAACCATACCCGGACGATAGGGATTCAGGCGACCCCGCTTGTGGAATTTCGGGCTCCCGACCAAAAGACTGAGCCGCTGCACCTCTTAGCTGATCATCCGGCCGCACATCCGCCAATGCCCTGTGCAACGTTCGAAAAATAAAGTCATGAACCAGGCGACCGTCACGGAACCTGACCTCGTGCTTGGTTGGGTGCACATTGACGTCTACGTTGGCGGGATCAACCTCCAGATAGAGCACAAAGGCAGGGTGACGGTTGTTGTAAAGTACATCCCGATAAGCCTGACGTACGGCGTGGCCGACAAGCTTGTCGCGGATCACACGGCCATTCACAAAGAAATACTGCAAGTCAGCCTGACTGCGAGAGAAGGTCGGCAAGGCCACCCAACCCCACAACCTCAGGCCCGTCGCTTCCGCATCGATAATCACCGCGTTGTCGACGAACTGCTGACCGCACAAAGAACCTATCCGCCGCTCTTTGTCTACGGCCGACTCTGCAGGGCGCAAGCTCTGCACCACCCGCTGGTTATGGCGCAGAGTAAAACCTGCGTCGAATCGGCTTAAGGCCTGCCGGCGAATGCATTCCTCGACATGATTGAATTCGGTTTTTTCAGTGCGCATGAACTTGCGCCGTGCGGGGGTATTGAAAAACAGGTCTCGCACTTCAACGGTCGTGCCGACCGGATGGGCCGCAGGCACGATGCGCGCGTCCATGTCGCGCCCTTCTACCTCAACTCGGGCCGCGGCTTCCTGATGTTCAGTCCGTGACGTCAGCGCGAGGCGAGAGACCGAACTAATACTGGCGAGGGCTTCGCCACGAAAACCGAGAGTGCCAACCGCCTCAAGATCCTCAAGGGTCAGTATTTTACTGGTGGCATGACGGCTCAGGGCCAGCGGCAGGTCGGCCTCATTGATACCGGAACCGTCATCCCGAACCCGGATAAGCTTGGCACCGCCCTGCTCCACCTCAATATCAACCCGGCTGGCGCCGGCGTCGAGCGCATTTTCCACCAGCTCTTTGACGACTGACGCTGGGCGCTCCACCACCTCGCCGGCGGCAATCTGGTTAGCAAGCCGGGGCGAGAGTAACTGAATGTGGGGCATATCCGGGAACTACCTCTTGATCAGGATGAGGGAATACGAATGGTTTGCCCTACCATAACACGATCATCGCTCATCCCGTTAAAGCGCATCAACTCACTGGCGGTGGTCTGGTTCTGCCTGGCGACGCCCGACAGGGTGTCGCCGCGCTGGATGCGATAACGACTGATCTGGCCACCGTCCCGCTGATTCTCCTTCTGCCAGGCGAGAAGGGTTCCGGGTGGCGGGGTGCGCTGAAAATGATCATTGATTCCGTCCATAATCGCGTTTGCCAATCGATTGCGGTACCACTCGGTGGCCAGGTTCTGCTCCTCTTTAGGATTAGAAATAAATCCGGCCTCAACCAGTATTGACGGTATGTCTGGCGACTTCAGAACGGCAAAGGCGGCCTGTTCAACACCGGGTTTGTGCAACTTTGCGATATCCCCCAATTTGCCCAGAACCGAACTGCCAACGCCCAGACTGGCATTGATACTGGCGGTCATCGACAAGTCCAGCAATACACCGGCGAGCATGTCATCGCGACCGTCCAACGAGAGCCCACCAGCCCCTCCAATCAGGTCCGAACGATTCTCGCTCTGCGCCAACCAGCGAGCGGTTTCACTGGTTGCCCCCCGCTGCGACAAGGCAAATACCGAGGCGCCGCTGGGCTGCGGTGTGCGGAAAGCATCGGCGTGCACAGAGACGAACAGATCCGCGTTGTATTTGCGCGCCAGCAACGTTCGGTTGCGCAAACCGATGTAATAGTCCCCGGTGCGGGTCAGTTTCGCAGTAAAGCCGGGTTGCTTGTTGATCAGCGAGGCCAGGGTTTCTGACATTTTGAAGACGACATCTTTTTCCCGGGTGCCCCTTGGGCCAATCGCGCCCGGATCCTCACCGCCATGGCCCGGATCAATCACCACCACAATATCCCGTTTACCCGCGGAATCCCGGGTCACTGTCGGGCTGGTTGCGCGCTCGAGGCGACTGCCCTTCTCGTCAATAAGATCAACAACGAGGCGGTGACCATATTGCTGGTTTGGCTCGAGCACAAAGCTGCGAGGCTTGATGTCACTTTTCAGGTCAAGCACGACCCGCAGATCGCCACCATTACGGGGGGCACTACGAATACGCTGGATGGGGCTGCCACTGAGGTCTATTTTACTGAGATCCGCTTTCAGGGATGTATTCTTCAAGTCGATAACCAGTCTGGATGGGCCCGACAATGCAAACACGTTGTGATCCACACTGCCCTCGGTATCCAACACCAGGCGGGTATGGTCCGGTGCCGGCCAGATACGAACGCCCTCAACCTCAGTGCTGGCTTGAGCCAGGCTGGCTACCATGGCCAGCATCACAATCACTACAATTTTCATGAATCCGGCCCTACCAGCTCAATATCATTTAACAGCGATGCGCCAAGCCCCGAGCGGGCGCGCAGTACTGCGGTTCGCCCCTCACACTGCCGCTCAAGGTGGATCTCGACATCCGGATCGGGCAAAACGCCTTTGCCACGCTCAGGCCACTCGATGAGACAGAAATTCCGACCCGAAAAGTAATCCCTGATGCCCATGTATTCCAGCTCTTCGGGGTCTCCTAGGCGATAAAGATCGAAATGATAGACTGGCGGATTCAGCTCTTCATAGGGCTCCACCAAGGTGTAAGTGGGACTTTTAACCGCACCCACGTGGCCCAGGCCACGCATGACTCCGCGGCTCAGGGTGGTTTTCCCCATACCTAGTTCACCATCCAGGAATACGGTAACGGCCTGATCTAAAGATTTGACCACATCTGCAAGTGCACCACCCAGTTGTTCGGTTTCGGATTCACCTTCCAGAAAAAACCGGCGCTCATTGCCAAAAACAGTCATAGCTCCTCCCGGTCGTGACCACTGTATACCCGCTCTGTTTTTCTGAGAACTCGTGGCAAGGCGTCAATGACATCCCCAGGCGTTAATCCCATATAACCGAATTCCTCGGCAGCGTGATCGGCTGAAGCCAGATGCAGTGCCGCTGACATGGCCGTAACACGTTCCGGATCAGCGACCTGGCCCAGCAACGCACCGATAATTCCCGACAGAACATCACCCATACCGCCGGTGGCCATGCCCGGGTTACCACCCGCGATCACGGAAGACTGCCCCCGATCGCCGACCACTACAGTGCCCGCGCCTTTCAATAGCACCACGCCACCCCAGATACTCTGAATCCGCCGAGTGGCCGCCAAGCGGTCCGATTCCACCTCACGCACATCGCACCCCAACAGCCGGGCGGCCTCACCTGGGTGTGGCGTAAGAATATGCTCATTCGCGGCCACCGGCACGCGCCCGGCCATCAGGTTCAAGGCGTCAGCGTCCAATACCCGGGGCTTGCCGCTCGCCAGGACCTGCTGCAGCATTTGCTGCCCCCAGGCCAACTGACCCATGCCCGGGCCACAAACCACCACATCAGCCTTGGCCAATAATGCAGGCAACTCGGAACCATGAATCAAGCCATGAACCATCAACGACGGGCAGCGAGCCAGCGCAGAGGTAACATGCTCCGGACGCGTGGCCAGAGAAACCAGCCCTGCCCCGGCCCGCGACGCTGCCTCCGCTGCCATGATACCGGCCCCACCAAAACCACGATCTCCAGCCACCACAAGCACGTGGCCGAAGTGCCCCTTGTGCGCGTTTGAAAGCCTGGGTGGCAGCCAGTGTTGACAACCCTGCCAGCCAAGCAGCCGGGCAATTGGCTGTTCGCCACTACCCATGACGTCGTGACCGGTATCGAGCGCCTCAAAAACCACCTGACCGCACACACCTGCGCCAGCACCGGTATAGAGACCCGCCTTGGCGCCGATAAAGGTGACGGTCAACTCAGCCTGAACAACCTCACCTTCAGCCGCGCCCGTCGTCGCATTCAGTCCTGATGGCACATCTACGGCCAGCACCGGTATGGCCGCGGCATTGAGCTGCCGAATAATGCTGGCGAAAGGTTCCCTCGGCACTCCGGTGACGCCGGTCCCCAATAACGCATCAACCACCAGGTCGGCAGCCGCCAGTTTGCGCTCGATATCGCCGTCAGCCAGTTCATTGAGCTCAGCAATCGACACACCATCAGCACGCGCCTTGCTCAGTGCTTTAAGCGCATCACCCTGGATATTTGCAATAGGTGCAACCGCGACGCATTCAACCGACAGTCCGTGGCGCTGAGCATTCGCTGCCACCAAATAACCGTCACCCCCGTTATTACCCGCCCCGCACAAAACCAGAACAGCACCGGGTGCCGGCCAACGCTTGATCAACTGACGAAACGCCGAACGTGCTGCCGACTGCATCAGCTCAAAACCATCAACACCCTGCCGATCAATCAGATAGCGGTCCATAGCCCGCACCGAATCGGCGGAGAACAAGGCTTCTGATAGACTGTGCGCAGGGCGCTTGGGCATTCTCCGGAGCTCCCGCTAAAGAAACCGGTTTAAGAAAATTGGCCAGATACCTGTTAAGAATAGCAAAACAGGAAAAAAGGTCATAACTTAATCAAATTAAATCTTCGCAGGTTACACGGCCAGCATCGCATCCATGACATCGACACAGAACTCCGGTGACACCGCCAAAGACCATCCAGACCTGCACGCCCTGCCCGACCAGATCCGGCAGTGGGCGCAAGAGCTGGGGTTTGCTGATGCAGGCATAACCGACGCAGATACCGGGCCCCATGCCGAACGTTTGCAGCAGTGGTTAAGCGCCGGCTACCACGGTGAGATGGCCTACATGGCCGATCACGGCGACAAACGCTACACCCCGGACTCTCTGGTACCGGGCACCCTGCGGGTGATCTCGGTTCGCCTGGATTATCTGTCGGCCCCGGATAATCCGGGGCGAGTACTTGCTGACCGGGAAGCGGCTTATATCACTCGCTACGCCCTGGGCCGGGATTACCACAAATTGATGCGCAAGCGGCTGGCGACCCTGGCCAAGTGGATTGATGAGGCGGTCAGCGGCTACGATTACCGAGCTTTCGTCGACAGCGCTCCGGTTCTGGAACGCGGTCTGGCACAACGCGCAGGATTGGGATGGATCGGCAAAAACAACATGGTGATTCACCCGAAAGCGGGCTCTTACTTCTTTCTGGGCGAAATTTTCACCAGCGCTCCCTTGCCGGTCGATCCGCCATTCGAAAGTCAGCACTGCGGAACCTGCTCCGCCTGCCTGGAGGTGTGCCCAACGGATGCTTTTGTCGGCGCTCACTTACTGGATGCTCGCCGCTGCATCAGCTACCTCACGATTGAACTCAACGGTCCAATCCCGGAGGAGCTGCGTTCAAAAATGGGCAATCGGGTGTTCGGTTGCGACGACTGCCAGTTGATCTGCCCCTGGAATAAGTTCAGCAAACCCACCCGGGAGGCGGATTTTTCGCCCCGCCACCAGCTGGATAATTCATCGCTTGCTGAACTGTTTCTTTGGAGCGAACAACAATTCCTGACTCGCACCGAAGGCTCGGCTATCCGCCGCACCGGCTATGAAAACTGGCTGCGCAATCTGGCTGTCGGGCTAGGCAACGCCCCAACAACCATTCCGGTTACTGAAGCGTTAAAGCAGCGGGCAAATCACCCCTCCGAGCTGGTGCGCGAGCATGTGGCCTGGGCACTACGACAGCACGGACTGTAGCGCTCAGCCAAACCCTACAGCTTGAAGAAGTGTTCGCGATAGTGGCGCAGCTCGTCAATCGAGTCACGGATGTCGTCGAGCGCCAGGTGGCTGCCCTTTTTCTTCACACCGTCGAGCACATCCGGACGCCAGCGCCGCGCCAGCTCCTTGATGGTGGATACATCCAGGTTGCGGTAATGGAAGAACTCTTCGAGTTCCGGCATATATTTGACCAGAAACCGGCGATCCTGGCCGATGCTGTTGCCGCACAAAGGTGACTGACCTTTGGCCAGATGCAGTTTCAGGAAGTCCAGAGTTTGCTGTTCGGCCTGGGATTCACTGATGGTGCTGCCTTTTACGCGCTGGGTCAGGCCGCTCGCGCCGTGGGTGTTGGTGCACCACTCGTCCATGCTGTCGAGCAGGCTATCTGGCTGATGGACGGCAATCACCGGGCCCTCGGCAATGGTGTTCAGGTCCGAATCGGTGATGATTGTGGCCATCTCGATGATCTTCTCTTTTTCAGGATCCAGGCCAGTCATTTCGAGGTCTATCCATACCAGTCGATCGCCGTTGCTCATCGTTTTGAAACCTATGCCGTTGAAAAGGGGTGCCCGTGCGGCACAATTGAGAAACCCTGCCTATTGTCCATGATTCACGTATCATGTGTCACACCACTTTCCTGCAACACACGGAACCCAATGGCCAAGCGCAAACTGAACAAACGCCAGCAATGGCGCATAGAGAAAATACAGAACGAGCGGACCACCCGGATGGCTCGCCGTGAAAAGGCGGCAGAGGAACAGGCAGAGGCCGGCGAATTGGGGCCGGAGCAGGAAGGGCTGGTGATTGCCCACTACGGGCAGCAGCTGGACATCGAAGCGCTTGAAGGTGACGAGCCCGGGCGAGTGTTCCGGTGCTTCGTGAGAGCGAACATCGACAGCCTGGTGACCGGTGACCGGGTGGTCTGGCGGCCTGGCAAAAGCGAGACCGGGGTTATTGTGGCCCGCTGCGAGCGCGGCAACCTGTTACAGCGCCCGGACAATTTCGGGGCGCTCAAACCCGTTGCCGCCAACATCGATCACATCATTCTGGTGATCGCGCCCGAGCCGGAGCCCCATGACAACCTGATTGACCGCTACCTGGTGGCCTCTGAGAGCTCTGACATTCCCGCGGTAATCCTGCTCAACAAAACTGATCTGATCAATAATCAGAATCGCGGGCAGATTGATACCCTGCTGGCCCGCTATGAGGCACTCGGTTACAAGGTGGCCAGAACATCCGCCACGGCCAGCGATGGCAAGCCCGCACCCGAAGTGGAAGCACTGGTCCGGAATCAGACCTCGGTATTTGTGGGGCAGTCCGGAGTTGGCAAATCATCGATTATCCAGACTTTGTTGCCGGATGAACTGCTTAGAGTTGGCGCGGTCTCCGAGAGCACCGGCAAAGGCGTTCACACCACCACCACCGCCAAGCTGTTTCACCTGCCTGCGGGCGGCGACCTTATAGACTCTCCAGGCATTCGGGAGTTTGGCTTGTGGCACATGACAACGCAGGAAGTGGAATACGGCTTCCGGGAGATCCGACCGTTGATCGGCCTGTGCAAATTTCGAAATTGCCGCCACATGGGTGATCCCGGGTGCGCACTGGATGCCGCAGCCGAGGCAGGCACCTTATCCAGGGAACGACTGAAAAGCTTTCACCGGATTCTTCAGGGCATGGCAGAACAGCAGGCTCGTGGGCTCAAACTGACCTGATCGCACCCAAGCGATCAGGTGAGCGAGATCTACCAGTTCAGCTCTCCGGGAGCTGGCTCCTGGCGCTCTTCGAACCAGTCACCGCTCTCAAGGCGATCAGAAGCTTCCTGTTGTGCCTCTTCGCTTGGCTGGGTCAGGTCAATAACCGGCTGGTCCGACCGGACTGCATCGGATTCAATGCTATCTGCGGCTTTCTTGTTCAACACAATGATTGAGATGCGGCGATTTACTGGTGCCATCGGGTTTTCTTTGTCAAACAGCACGGAATCGCTCAAACCGACCACCCGGGCAATTTGCTCCATGCGAACACCACCGGCGACCAGAGCCCTGCGCGCCGTATTGGCCCGGTCGGAAGAAAGCTCCCAGTTGGTGTAGCCTGGCCGTCCCCTGAAAGGGGTGGAGTCAGTATGACCGGTAAGACTGAGCTTGTTGTTAACGGAGCCGAGCGTATTAGCCAACTCAAACAAAATATCCTGAGAATAGTATTTCAGCTCTGCCCGACCACTGTCGAACATCGGCCGATTGGAACGGTCAACAATCTGGATTCTCAAGCCTTCATCGGTGATGTCGATAAGCAGCTGATCTTTGAACTCCTGTAGCGTATCGTTTTGCTCGATTCGCTCCTGAAGGTCCTGAAACAATTGCTGCATGCGACGCTGCTCCAGAGTGTCCGCCAATTGATCCACCACCTCATCCTGAATCTGAACGGGGTTCGAGTCGATATCCCGGGCCGCCTCGTTGATTACTGAGGCGCTGCCTCCGAGATCCACCGGGCTCGACGCCCCCCCCTCCATAAAGCCCACCGGGTCCTTAAAATAGCCCTCGACAGCCTGCTTTTGCTCAGGTGACGCCGTCGCCGTCAGCCAGAGCACCAAAAAGAACGCCATCATGGCAGTGGCAAAATCCGCAAACGCAACTTTCCAGGAACCACCATGATGACCGGCAGCTATAACTTTCTTGCGTTTTATAATGATCGGCTGTTCTTCCACGCCTTAGCTCCGGCTAGCGCCGCTCTCGATAATTATTTGGAGCGGACGTGATCGTTCAGTTCCTGGAAGCCCGGCCGTTTATCGGTCGGTAATGACTTTCGGCCAAACTCAATGGCCATCTGCGGAGCCTGCCCAGACACGGTTGCTACAATGGCAGATTTAACACACTCGTAGGCTTTGAGTTCGTACTTAGCAGAATGTTCCATGGATATGGACATTGGCCCGACAAAACCATAACCCATCCAGATGCCCAGAAAAGTACCCACAAGAGCCGCCGCAACACTGAGGCCAATCTTCTCAGGACCCTCTGTCAGAAAATTCATGGTAATCACGATACCCAGCACCGCCGCAACAATACCAAGACCCGGAAGCGCATCCGCGATCTTATTTACGGCATGGGAAGGCTCTTCCAGTTCGTGTTGACGGGTGTCTATCTCGTTTTCCATCATACCTTCCAGCTCATGGGGAGCCATATTGCCGGAGCTGATAATGCGCAAATAGTCAGTGATAAAGTCCAGCAGATGATGGGATTTCATGATGGCGGGATAACGACTGAAAATCTGACTGTTCTGCGGGTCATCAATGTCTTCCTCAATGGCCATTACGCCCTGCTTGCGAGACTTATCGAAAACCTCATAAAGAAGGCTCAGCAGATCCATGTAATAGGACTTGTTAAAGGGAGAACCGGTGAGCAGGCGCATAACCCCCTTGCCCACTTCTTTGACCGTATGCATCGGGTTGGCGATGATAAACGATCCCACGGCGGCACCGCCGATAATCAGCACTTCTGTTGGTTGCCACAAGACCGCAAGGTTGCCGCCATGCAAGACGTACCCGCCCAGCACACTTACTACAACTATTACCGCACCAATAATCAGCAGCATGGATTTCTGTACGCCTTTTGTTGTCTGGTTGACCGCTACCGCTAAGCCGCAGGAGTAATTTACGCCCTACACCGGCAATGTGTCCTGATCATAGCAAGCCACCGGGCCATCCGCGAAGCCATGAAACAATTTCTATACACTGCTCGGTGTTTGCTAGACTGCCCGCTTTGTTTCGCCGAGAATCTTTTCATGCTTGATAAACTGTTTGTTCTGAGCCAATACGTTACGCCCCAGCGGACGGTGTCGCATCTTACCGGGCGCCTAGCCGACAGCACCAGTGCCCCTGGCCTTAAAAACCGTGTGATCAGCTGGTTTATAGGCCGTTACGGGGTAAACATGAGCGAAGCCGCCGAATCAGACCCCACAGCCTATCCGTCGTTTAATGCGTTTTTCACTCGCGAACTCAAGCCCGGCGCCCGCACCATTACTCACGGTGACGACGTTTTTGTCAGTCCCGTTGATGGCGCCATCAGCCAACTGGGCCAGGTCAGCAATGACCGTGTGTTTCAGGCTAAAGGCCAGTCTTTCGGCCTCACCGAGCTGTTGGGCGGCGATGAGAGCAGCGCCGCCCCCTTCCGGGAGGGTCAATTCTCAACGATTTACCTATCACCCAAAGACTATCATCGCATTCACATGCCTATGGCAGCTACACTCCGTGAAATGGTGTATGTTCCGGGCAACCTGTTTTCTGTGAATCCGGTAACCGCTGAGAATGTGCCCAATCTTTTTGCCAGAAACGAACGAGTGGTCTGTATTTTTGATACAAACGCCGGGCCAATGGCGATGGTGCTGGTTGGCGCCATGATCGTTGGCAGTATGGAAACTACCTGGGCCGGTGTTATCGCCCCGAATCCCGCAAAACTGACTCGCTGGAAATATCAGGACGACGAGGCAATCAAGTTTGAAAAGGGCGATGAAATGGGTCGTTTTCGCCTGGGCTCTACGGTGGTTCTTGTTATGCCCAAAGGGGCTGTGGCGTGGAATGCAGAACAAATCGCCGGCAAGACCGTCCAAATGGGAGAAGCGTTTGGAACACTGGCATCCGATGCCCGCTGAGCAGTCGGCTCAGGCGTGTTCGATAGGGAATGCCAGCACCTCTTCAATGCGGGCTGCACCGGTTTTGAGCATGAGTAACCGGTCCAGCCCGAGGGCCACGCCAGAACACGCCGGCAAACCAGCATCCAACGCTGACAGAAAGGCCTGATCAACCGTCATTTCCGGCTTACCCACCGCCCTGCGGCGTCTGTTATCCTGTTCAAAGCGTTGCCGTTGGTCCACGGGGTCGGTCAGTTCCCAGTAACCATTGCACAGTTCGAGGCCGCTGATATAAAGCTCAAACCTATGGGCGACCGGAAAGCCATGCTTCGATGTAATTCTCGCCAGGGCCGCCTGCGACGTCGGGTAGTGGGTAACAAAGACCGGCCTGGCCCGCCCCAGCTCAGGCTCTACCTTGAAACTCATGACCAGGTCCAGGCAATCGTCTCGACTCATGCCCGCCAACTGCTCCGGTTCCAGCCATTGCTGGCAAATCTGATAGAGATCATGAGGAGGAATGGTCATCGGGTCGAAACCTGCAATCGCCCGAACCGCATCTCGATAATTCAACACATCCGGCCGATCACAGCCCAGCCAGCCGCACACCAGATCGGCGACTTCCTCCATCAACTCCGTGTCATCAAAGCCGACCCGATACCACTCCAGCATTGAAAACTCGGGGTTATGGCGACCACCTCGTTCACCGTTGCGAAACACGCGGGCGACCTGAAAGATGGACCCGGAACCGGCCGCCAGCAGGCGCTTCATATGATACTCAGGCGACGTCTGCAGCCAGCCCCCGGAAACGCCGGCCGCATCCACCGCTGCAGCAACACCTTCGAGATTGACATCGGTGACACCGTGGCGACCCAACAGCGGCGTCTCTACTTCAAGCACGCCTCGCTCAGCAAAAAAGCCGCGCACATAGGCAAGCTGCTGTGCACGGCTTTTCAGATTCTCCCACGAGGCAGTTGGCCGCCAAACAAGCTGATCCGTCATTGCGGGATCAGCTGCTTTTTACGCGGTTAACGTATTCACCGGAGCGGGTATCCACTTTCAACACTTCACCAATAACGATGAATAGCGGTACGCTCACCACCGCACCGGTAGACAGAGTTGCCGGCTTGGAGCCACCCTGAGCGGTATCACCTTTCATTCCTGGGTCGGTATCTACCACTTCCAGCTCAACGAAATTAGGCGGGGTCACAGACAACGGCGCGCCGTTATAGAGCGTGACTGTATATACGTCCTGCTCTTTCAGCCATTTAACCGTGTCTCCGACCGCCTTGGCGTCGGCGGGGTACTGCTCAAAGGAGCCATCAGTCAGCATGAAGTGCCAGAACTCGCCATCGGTATAGAGATATTCCATGTCCTGATCCATGACATCAGCAGCTTCCAGAGTCTCACCAGACTTGAAGGTACGCTCCCAGACACGGTTGGACATCAGGTTGCGGAGCCTGACACGGTTAAACGCCTGGCCCTTGCCGGGCTTGACGAACTCGTTCTCCAGAATGATACAAGGGTCGCCATCAAGCAAAACCTTGAGACCGCTGCGGAATTCGTTGGTAGAATATGAAGCCATGAAATGTCCACCTGACAGACTGTCGTTAAAATTTCAAAGGTCGCTATGATACAGCGAACCCCTGCCCGTATAGAAGCCCGTAACGAAGCGCCTTCTTCCAACGTTGCTAGCCAGCGGGATCAAGCCGGTTCATCTATACAGTCCTGGCAGCAGATTCTGGCGGATTCCGTGACCAGCCCGGAGCAGCTTCTGACCCGCCTGGGGCTGCCGTTTGAGCCTTGGTTAAAGGGCGCCAACGCTGGCCATCGACTGTTTTCTGTGCGGGTGCCGGAGCCTTTTCTCCGGCGCATGCAACATGGCAACGCCAACGACCCCCTGTTACGCCAGGTTCTGCCGCTCGCTGACGAAGCCTTACATCAACCAGGGTACGTTCGCGATCCATTGGCAGAAAACACCGCCATTCAGACCACAGGCCTGATCCGGAAGTACCAAAGCCGGGCCTTATTGATGGTAACCGGCCAGTGCGCCATCAACTGCCGCTACTGCTTTCGCCGGCACTTCCCCTATGATTCTCAGAGACTCGGACCAGAAGACCGTCGGCAGGTGCTGGCCAGCCTGAACGCAAGTCCGGATGTCAACGAAGTCATCCTCAGTGGTGGTGACCCACTGGCCGTCAACGATCGCTTATTGGCACAGTGGGCCAGAGCCCTGGCAGAGGTGCCTCATATCAAGCGATTGCGGATTCACTCCCGGTTGCCGGTAGTCATCCCTCAGAGGGTGTGTGACGCGCTGCTGCAATGGCTGGAGGCAACGCCGATTCAGAAAATTCTGGTGGTGCACGTCAATCACCCGGCTGAACTGGATACAGCAACACGGCAAGCATTTGCTCGCCTGAAGCAGGCCGGCGTCACACTGCTCAACCAGAGCGTCATACTCAAAGGGGTAAATGATTGTGCCGATACCCTTGCTACGCTCAGCGAAGAGCTGTTTGATGCTGGCGTGATGCCTTATTACCTGCACGCCTTTGACCCCGTCGCGGGGGCGCACCATTTCGATGTTTGTGATCAGACAGCTGCCAGGCTGGTGCAGGATCTAATGCAGCGGCTGCCGGGCTTTCTGGTACCGAAACTGGTCAGAGAGTTGCCTGGCGAAGCCAGTAAAACTCCCGTAGATATCAACTACCAGCCAGCCGAAACAGCATCATATTAAGACATGCCGCATAAGCTGGCCCGTTATGACTTGTCAAACATTGTCAACTCATGATTTTCTCGCTTTTTGTTAATGCTTTGCTATCTTAGAGTTCAATGGTTACTCACAATAAAAGCATGTATTTTCGGCACTTTCGGTCGAAGCATACGTAAAGCGGCTCAGAAACTGGCGCGAGAAAATGGAAGGTAAAATTCTGAAACCTGACTTGAAGGTTCCTGAACAAAAGACGGCAAGCCTGTCGTTTTGTGATACCACACCTAAGGCTTTCCGCCTGTGGGTAGACCAGTTGCCAATGGCCAACACTGGCGAGGCCTCTCGCCAGCTGTATCACGCTGTCATTGAACTGAATCATCTGTTTCTCTCGCCCCAGCAGCGAATGCAATTTCTTGAGCTGATCCGCGACAAGATCCACTTCGTCTGCAATGAATTATCACGGCATTTTCTAGGACTGGCTATCGCGCTACCGGAAAAGCAACGCAAGATCGCCAATCTCGCGCAGGCGCTGCAGCTACACCTGGCCAGCGGATATAAACTGTGTGTTCTCGAATACCTAAATAATGGTGGACTCGACAAAAACCGTCGCCACGTTGCCACCGCTATTCACCGGGCCATTTCCGAGTTGGCAGCGACTATTGTGCGCTCGTACCAACTTTACTGCCCAAGCCCGTCACAGAGCTGGATTGAATGCCACCGCCTGTATCGCTTTGCCCATCGAAACAAACTGAGTGCCCACGAGGTTGACGACGACACCCTAACACATCGCCGGTCCAGCACCGTTGCTGACAGCTACAAGCGCATCCTGCTACTGGGGTGCGCCCGCCCGAACCAGTTACGACAAGCCGAGTTGACGCTGGCTTACGAGTTAATGGAGTCCTGGACCGAGTTCAGCCAGTGCGGCCCCGACATCGGCACAGACAGCCTATTCATTACCAACATGGAACTGGACTGCCCGCCAATTTACCGGAGCCTGCTTGAAAACAACCCAGGCAATGAAAGCTTTGGTTTTGACACCCGGGAACTGTCCACTCAGCTGTCTGAAACTCTGCACGCCAGGCAAAGCCACAGCAAGGACACACCGCGTCTGCAGATACCACCGAAAGTCAGCGACACCTTGCTTACCCACCTCATCCAGGCATTTGGCATTCTCGCAAAACGAAACTTCAACCGCATTGCCAGTCAGGGCAGCCTGGACATCTGCGTAGGCCTGACGGCCGTGCATTATTTTGTTGCCGGGGAAAAAACTTTTGCAGAATTCCTGAACGGTAATGACAACAGTGACCCGGACCAGGACAATTTTTTTATCCGCAATGCCAACCGCAAAAACGACGCCTGGTCCGGCGCCCATGACGCAGGCCCCAACGAGGACCGTCTGCATTCGGCAGACGCCCCGATCAATTTCAAAACCAGTACTGGTGCCTCCGTGCCCACCGGTAATGAAGTCACTCGGCCCCGAGCCAACCAAGCCCTGTTGATTAATACCAGCCCCGGAGGCTACTGCGTGGCCTGGGAGAGCAATATTCCCGCAGCCCTGCAGGCGGGTGAAATTCTCGGCGTAAGAGAGCAGAAAACACACCCCTGGAGCGTTGCTGTAGTGCGTTGGTTACGCCAGGTTCGCAACCAAGGCACCCAAGTCGGCATTGAATTGCTGGCACCTAGTGCGGCGCCCTGCGGCGTTCGCTTGATACAGAAAGTTGGCGCCAGCAGCGAATATCTTCGCGGCCTGCTGTTGCCTGAGATCAGTGTTGTCAACCAGGCAGCCACGTTGATCACACCCAGACTGCCGTTCCAGAATGGTAGCCGGATTTCGTTGCTTCACGACGGGCGTGAAGATCAGGGACAGCTTCTGAAAAAAGTCTCGGCCACCGGCAGCATCAGCCAGTTTGAGCTGAAATTACAAAGCCCGACGACAAATAAAGGAGTCGCCGGAACGCCACCCTCGACACCTGGCACCACAGAAGACGAATTTGATTCTCTGTGGCCTTCGCTGTAGGCGAACAGTTACACGGACTGTGAGCCGCCGCCATCGTCAGGGTTGTTATTGATCGTCAACCCCTGCATCATTCAGCGTAAGTGACCGTCTGGCTCTGCATACAGGCACCGGAACTCGCTCCCAAACTCTGAGGCAACGCCCTGCCGACCATGGGTTTTCCGGCAATCTGCACTCCAGCAACACCAATGCGTATCCATGAGACGTCTTACGAATGCAGAAAAAAAACGCGACCGTACACCTGCTGATTCTTGATCCATCACAAAACGATGCCGAATCCATGATCAGCCTGCTCCGCAATTCAGGCAAGGCCACCCGCGCCCACCGGATAACCTCCGAAGAAGATCTGGAAGATGCACTCAAGTCCAGCAACTGGGACTTGCTGTTGGCCAGAGACCTGGAGCAGGATTTCGGCCCGGATGAGGCGCTTGCCATGGTCAAGCGAATGGATAAAGACATCCCGTTCATTTTGTTGACCGAAGAGGCGAGCAGAGAACGGACCGTCAATATCATCCGCGCAGGTGGACAAGACGTTGTCCCTTTCGAATACAAAGACCTTCTGGTGTTGGTGGTCAAACGCGAACTGGCCGCCCTGGATGAGCGCCGCAGACGTCGAGCCCTTGAGTCTCATCTGCGCGAAGCCGAGCAACGTTGCCAGCTATTGCTGGAGAGTTCGAAAGATGCCATTGCCTATATCAATGATGGCATGCACATCTACGCCAACCAGTCGTATATGGAGTTCCTGGGCTACGACGACATCGACGATCTGATCTGCATTCCAATCCTCGATACCCTGACGTCAGAAAGCCAGGACAAGTACAAAGACTTCATGAAAGCCTTTGCCGAAAAGGACAAGGACGGCATGACACTGAACTGCACCGCCCGCCGTAGCGATGACCAGGAACTCAGCGTGACCATGTCTGTCTCTGCCGCCACCTATGACAGCGAAACCTGCACCCAGATTGTTCTGCAACCCGAGCACAGCGATGCCGAGCTGGAAGAAAAGCTCAAACAGATCAGCAGCCAGGACCTCCTGACGGGCTTGTTTAACCGTCAGTACCTGATGGATGCGCTGGCGCAGGCGATTGCCACGGCAGGCAAGAATAACCAATCAGGGGCCCTGGCTTATATTGCGCTGGACAGCTTTATGAGCATGAAAGGCCAGGTTGGTATTGCCGGCGCCGACTTGTTACTGGGCGACCTGGCCACGCTACTGCGCGAGCAGGCGGGCGATGACATGACACTGGCCAGATTGAGCGATGACGCTTTCTGCCTGATGTGCCTGCCGTGTGATGAAAAGAGCATGGAAAGCACTTGTGAACGCATCCGAAAAGCCATTGAGGACCACCTGTTCGACATTAATGGCAAGACCGTACCGCTTACGGTGTCCATCGGGGTTGCCGCCATCACCGAGAACGCTCCGAAGGCCGAGGAGTTAATGGCCCGGGCCCATATTGCCTCCGCCGAGGTGAAGAAGCTCGAGGGCCACGAGCGAGGTAACGGCGTTTTGGTTTACAACCCGATCGAATATGAAGCGCTGGACGAGAGCAACTCGGTTGAGGCGATTATCAAAGCGCTGGATGAAAACCGCTTCCGCTTGCTGTTCCAGCCAATCATCAACCTCAGAGGTGAAGGCGAAGAGCATTACGAAGCCTTCGTCCGGATGCTCGACAAAGACAACGAGGAAGTATCTCCATACGACTTTCTGCCACCCATGGGCCCGAGCGATACCGCCATCAAGATTGACCGCTGGGTGATCCTACAGACCATCAAACAGCTCTCCAGCCACCGCTCAAGGGGCCATGACACTCGATTGTTCCTTAATATCACGGCAGAAACACTTCAAGATAAAACCTTCACACCTTGGCTCAGCGTTGCCCTGAAAGCCGCTCGCCTACCCGGCGACTCGCTGATCTTCCAGATCCGGGAAGGTGATGCCAACAATTACATGAAGCAAGCCAAAGAGTTCACCAAATCGGTGCATGAACTGCACAGCAAGGTGTCGATCTGTCAGTTTGGCTGCGCCCTTAATCCCTTCAACACGCTCAAGCACATCGAAGCGGATTACGTGAAGATTGATGGCTCGTTCACTGAAGAGATCCAGAAGAGCGATGAAGCCAAAGAGCAGGTCAAAGAAATGGTGAAGAGTCTGCAGAATGCCGGCAAGTTCACCATTATCCCACTGGTCGAAAACGCCGGGGTACTCGCCACTCTGTGGCAAGCCGGTGTCAATTACATTCAGGGCTACTACCTGCAGGCACCGGTACCGGAGATGAACTACGACTTCGGGGATAGTTGACCCAAACGGGCCATGCAAGAAACAAAGGGCGAGGTGTCAGAACCTCGCCCTTTGTACGTTCAGAGGCCGGCGTTTTTCAGGGTCTGATTGGTTTCGCTCTCACGGAAACCAATCAGGTAAAGAATGGCGTCCAGCCCCAGAGTAGAAATGGAGTGTCGCGCTGACTCCTTGACCAGAGGTTTGGCTCGGAAGGCCACACCCAGGCCCGCCTGACTCAGCATCGGCAGATCGTTGGCGCCATCGCCAACAGCAATCACCTGCTCTCGCGATATGTGCTCCTTCTCGGCAATCTCCAGCAACAACTCCGCTTTACGCTTGCCATCGACGATCTGCCCTTTCACCTGACCGGTGACCTTGCCATCCACAATATCCAGCTCATTGGCGTACACATAGTCGATACCGAGCTTGCGTTGCAGATGACGGGCAAAGTAGGTGAAGCCACCCGACAAAATCGCCGTTCGGTAACCCAGTGCCTTCAAACTGAGAATCAGGTGCTCCGCGCCCTCGGTCATGCGCAGCCGGTTGGCAATGCCTTCCAGAACCGACTCATCCAGCCCCTTGAGCAGCGCCAGGCGCTCGGCAAAGCTTTGACTGAAGTCGAGCTCGCCCTGCATCGCCCTTTCAGTAATCTCGGCAACCTGTTCACCGACGCCGGCCTCATGGGCCAGTTCATCGATCACTTCTGCCTCAATCAGCGTGGAATCCATATCAAACACCACCAGGCGGCGATTACGCCGGAAGATGGAGTCTTCCTGAAACGCGATGTCCACGTTCATTTCACCGGCGATGTGCAGAAAGTCCGCCCGCAACTGCTCCAGATCCGACGGCGTGCCCCGGACTGAAAATTCGACGCAGGCAATGCGATTTTCACCGGAGTTCAGCGAGGGTCGGGCCGACAGGCGGGTGATATTGTCAATGTTCAGACCATGCCGGGCGGTAATGGCAGACACCCGTGCAATCTGTTCCGCCTTGATGTCGCGGGACAGCAGCGTGACGATGTAGCAGGCCCGGTTGCGGGCCTCCGCCCAGGTTTGATACTCGTCGACGGTGATCGGCGCAAACCGCACCTGAAGGTCCAGAGCGTGCAATCGGAACAGCAGATCCCGGATCACCGGAGACGACTTGGATTCGTCCGGAATCTCGATCAGGATGCCCCAGGTCAGATGGTCATGAATCACCGCCTGACCAATGTCCAGGATCCGGACATCATATTGACCCATGATCCCGGTAATTTCCGAGGTCAGCCCGGGCTTGTCGCGCCCGGATACATTCACCAGTACCAGTTCACTCACTGTCTGCACTCTCCTCTTCCTGGGCACGGGCTGCCGAAGGAATGACATCTATACCATCAACACGCTGGAGTCCACGCGGCAGTTTGTGGCCACGACGGCCGCGCTCTCCCAAATAGTGCTCGAGATCGCTGAAGCGCAGCCCAAGCTTGCGCTTGCCGGCCTTCACCTCCAGCTGATCCTCCTCGCCAAACACAGCGACGGCGACCACATACTCTTCACGGCTCTGCACTCGTGCCGACGGTATGCTGATAATCTTGTTACCCTTGCCCTTGGCCAGCTCTGGCAGTTCGTTGAGCGGGAATACAAGCATGCGCCCCTCGTTGGAGATCGCCGCCAGATAGAGCGTAGAAACCGTCTCCGGAATCATCACCGGCGGCATGATCCGGGCCCCCTTGGGCACGCTGACCACCGCCTTGCCTGCCCGGTTTTTGCCCACCATGTCGTTCAATGAAGTCACAAAGCCGTAACCGCCATCGGTCACCAGCAAGGTTTTACGCTCAGGCTCGCCCATCAACAGACCAGAGAAAGTAGCACCTGACGGCGGATTGATCCGACCCGTCAGCGGTTCGCCCTGCCCTCGGGCTGACGGCAGGCTGTGCGCCATCAGGGAATAGGCCCGACCGGTGGAGTCGAGGAAAACGGCCTGCTGATTGTTTCGACCGCAGGCAGCCAGGGCAAAGTGGTCGCCTCCCTTGTAGCTAAGCCCGGTCGGATCGATATCGTGGCCTTTGGCCGCTCGCACCCAGCCTTTTTCAGACAGCACCACGGTGACCGGATCGTTGGAGACCAGATCCGTTTCACTGAAGGCTTTGGCTTCCTCACGGGCGACAATCGGCGAGCGGCGATCATCGCCATAGGTTTCAGCATCCTGCTCCAGTTCGGTTTTAATCAATTCCCGAAGGCGCTCTGGCGATCCGAGAATCGACTGCAATTCATCCCGCTCGGCGGACAATTCATCCTGTTCGCCGCGGATTTTCATTTCCTCAAGCTTGGCCAGATGGCGCAACTTCAGCTCGAGGATGGCTTCGGCCTGGTCCGCGGACAGCCCGAAGCGAGCCATCAGCTCGGCCTTGGGCTTGTCTTCGGTACGAATAATCTCAATCACTTCATCAATGTTGAGATAAGCGATCAGCAAGCCTTCAAGCAGGTGCAACCGAGCCAGAACCTTATCCAGGCGGTGCTGCAACCGGCGGGTGACCGTGGTCTTCCGGAATGCCAGCCACTCGGTAAGAATCTGGTGCAGGCCTTTAACGCCCGGACGACCGTCATTACCGATAACATTGACGTTAACCCGGTAAGTTTTTTCAAGGTCGGTGCTGGCAAACAGATGCGCCATCAACCCATCCAGATCCACCCGATTGGAGCGCGGCACAACAACCAGCCGCGTCGGGTTCTCATGGTCGGACTCATCGCGCAGATCGGCTACCATCGGCAACTTCTTGACCTGCATCTGGTGCGCAATCTGCTCCAGAATCTTGTTGCCGGACGCCTGGTGCGGAAGATCGGTAATCACAATCTCGCCGCTCTCACGTATCCAGCGGGCACGCATCCGCACCGAGCCGCGACCGGTGTCATAAATTTGCCGAAGGTCCTTGCGGGGCGTAATGATTTCAGCGTAGGTCGGGTAGTCCGGGCCCTGGATATGCTCCAGGAGCTGATCGACCGTTGCCTCCGGCTCGTCGAGCAGGCGAATACAGGCGGCGGTCACTTCCCGCACGTTGTGGGGCGGAATATCCGTGGCCATGCCCACGGCAATACCGGTGGTACCGTTCAGCAACACATGGGGCAAGCGGGCGGGCAATACCGAGGGCTCGTCCATGGTGCCATCAAAGTTTGGCACCCAATCCACAGTACCCTGGCCCAGCTCACCCAACAGCGCATCGGCAAAACGCGAGAGCCGGGATTCGGTGTATCGCATGGCGGCGAACGACTTCGGGTCATCCGGTGCGCCCCAGTTGCCCTGACCATCAACCAGCGGATACCGGTAGGAAAACGGCTGCGCCATCAGCACCATAGCTTCATAGCAGGCACTGTCACCGTGAGGGTGGAACTTGCCCAGCACGTCACCCACGGTACGGGCGGACTTTTTGTACTTGGAGGTGGACTTCAGCCCCAGTTCCGACATGGCGTACACGATACGCCGTTGAACCGGTTTAAGCCCATCGCCCACGTTGGGCAAGGCGCGGTCCAGAATGACGTACATGGAATAGTCGAGGTAGGCCTTCTCGGTATACTCCCGGAGCGCGACTCGTTCAAATCCTTCATCCGTTATCTGAAACTCTGGCATAGATGCCTCTTTGCCTTAACTGCCTGATGTGAAGTGCGGCATTGACGCCGTCCTCTGCCCCCGGCAAGGATACCGGGCAATGTGGCGCACATTATATGGACGCAGGCACCGATACACCAATTTCCAATAGCGGAATTCCCGCATGGAGAGTCTGTAAGGTGCACCGTATGCTCGCTTCTGTGATCAGAACGTCGTTATCTTCCCTCACAAGCGGAAATCTATGACACCGAATCTCAAAGCCTGCGGGCATGCACTGGTGACAGCGCTGGTAAATGCGACCCTGGCCGTCGTCCTGATGCTCCTGGTGGAATTCGCCATCAGCGGCAGCTTCCAGGTTCCCGCCACTTATCTGTGGGCCGGACTACTGATCGGCGCGGTCATCTTTGTAGGGCAATTCCTGCGCCAGCGTCACCTGTGTCGGACCGGCGAACAACCCGGCAACTCCCAACATCACTGACCCACTGCTTTTTTCTGCAAAATCAGGCTTATATCCAGCCTCAGAGTGACAACTGCCCGCCTCCTGCTACTCTTTAGCCAAAAGCGTAATAGTAAAAACTGGAGGCTTTATGAATGCTCTCAACAGCCTGGGACTGCGCTCAAAAATCGCACTCCCGTTAATTATCACCGCTGTGGCACTGATTTTTATCTGAATATTCAGTGTCCAGACTGCCAGGATACCGGTCTCTGACACCGAGGATATCGCCTCCAGCTATTTACCAGCCATCAGCGAAATTCTCAACGGCGACCTAGATCTCTGTCAGGCCCTGGTTGCGCAAATGGAACTGGTGGATCAGTCCTTCGATGACGAAAATACCGCCCAGGCCAGAAGCCTGGCCAATGCCGAAACTCTCGCGCTATTCGATCGGCTGCGAGACTATTTCGACAATGCCGGTGGCCACGCCGATGAGCAGGCTCAGTCGCGCGCTCAAGACGCTTCTTCCGAGAGTACCGCCGGTTGCGGCCATTCGTTCAATCAGCGTAATTGCGATCTTGCTGAACATCGTGTTGTTCGTCGTGTCCCTGAAACTGATCATCAGATCAATCGCAGCACTGCGTATGCAACTGGACAACATCGCCCAGGGCGAGGGCGACCTGACCAAGGGGATCCCGATAACGGTCGAAGACGACCTAGGACAATTGGCCAGGAGTTTCAATATTATGTGCTCGAAAATCTGCAAGGCATGATTGGTTCGATTCAGGCGCTGAGCCGTTACCTCGGCGAAGGTGCCACAGAGCTTACAGCCGCCGTCAGTGCCGAGAGCTCGCAGGCCATTGACGCCATAAGCAGATCATTGGAGGGCTACGCCATGGAGATTGAACAGCAAACTGGCGGGTTCCGGGTTTAAGCCCGGAACCCGCACCCAGGCAAAAGCCAATATTACTGGCGGATGCCTTCAACAGAAATCTTAATCTCGACGGTTTCTGAAGCTTCGCCCAGATCCATCGGGATACCGAAATCCTTCAGCCGCAATTCGGTTTCCGCGTCAAAGCCCATGCGGTAGCCGCCCCAGGGATCCTCGCCGTGGCCGTGCATTTCTACATCGAGAGTAATCTCGCGGGTGACGCCACGCAGTGTGAAGTCGCCGATCACATCGGCTTCGCCATCATCATCCAGAACCACTCGCGTGCTCTTGAAGGTCGCCTGCGGAAACTCGTTGACGTACAGGAAGTCCTCGTTACGCAGGTGTTTGTCACGCTCTGCATGATTGGAATCCACGCTGGCGGTGTCGATGGTTACATTGACCGTACTGTTTTCCGGATTCTCGGCGTCGTAGACAAACTCGCCATCAAAATCGTTAAAACGGCCATACAGCCAACTGTAACCCAGGTGTGAGATTTTGAAGGTAACAAATTGATGCGCTCCCTCGGTATCAAAGGCATAGGTACCACTGTGTTCATCTGCACTCACGGTACCAACCAACGCCAAAGATACCGCAGAGGCAAGTAGTAATTTCTTCATGGTTTTCTCCTTTTTCATTTCAGACAACTGAATGACAGCTCTATGCAATATGCTTGAGATCTTGGGTCAAGGTCGCCCTAACATGCGTTTGAGTGTTGAATCCCGATCCATAAAATGATGCTTAAGCGCGGCCAACGCGTGCATTCCCGCCAACACCACCAGCGCCCAGGTGCTCCAGTAGTGAACAACACCTGCGATATCTTCCATGCCCCGCACCCTGCCCGTCACAGACGGCACGTCAAACCATCCAAACACGCTGATCGAAGACCCGTCGGCGGTGGTGATCAGGTACCCACTACTCATCGCCACAAACAAAAGCAGGTACAGCATCCAGTGAGCTACATGGGAGGCCAGCACCTCCCAACGCTGATGCTCTGGCAATGGTTTGGGCGGCGGACTGGCCAAGCGCCACAACAGTCTGGCGAGCATTGCGATAAACAGAAGGATACCCACGCTGCGATGAATGTCCGGCCCCTGGCGATACCAGGGATCGTAGTAGGACAGACCCACCATCCACCAACCCAGTCCGAACAAACCAATCACCGCTAACGCCACGAGCCAATGAAGACTGATGGAAATAAAACCGTAACGGCTTTGGGTATTGACCAATTTCATGATGTAACGATGTCCTTCATCCGTGAGCCAAAGTGCAGCAACCGCGCAAACCTCAGTTACCGAAATCAGTCTAGATCGCTGTCTGGCCAATGAAAATCAAAATATTCTGCCGAGATAGATCAAATTATCTGATCAATCGATAGCTCCGCGGATCGACCACTTTGGTCGAATACGGGTTTTACGGATTGTCCGAATTCATGATCACGATAGACTTTACCCATACCTAATTCGCCCCGTCAGGGGCCTCAGTGACCGAGAGGAAACGACATGGAACTCGAATTCGACGAATCCGTAGTAGTACCCAGCAACAATTGATCTGATTGCACCTGCGCCCCCGGCCCACGCCGGGTAGCAGACTCCCGCAGTTCCCTTCCAGCACACCACAAGAACACAAAGTCACAAACTGTTTCCACATTTACGACTTAAACAGTGGTAATGATTCTCGTTTTTTGGCAATCTTCCTCTTCAAAATTAGTTAACGCCTTGAAAAATAGGAAACAGTGCCAGGGATTCAGGCGCTCTGGCTAACAGATCAGTGACCGGTTTTTGGCTTAATCCGTTACTGCTGCGTTCGTTTGACGGTTCAGATTCGCCTATGTCTCACAGCCTTACTGAAAAAATGCCGACTCCGGAAGTTGACCTGCTATCCCCCATGCTGAATCAGCAGGGCGACACCTGGGCAGCCGATTTCAGGGGCCTGAAGCTCAGAACCGCACTACAGCCTATTTACAGTATTTCCCACAAGAGAACCGTCGGTTACGAAGCATTGATTCGCGCCTTTGACAACGACAATTCCGCCGTTCTTCCGTTGCATCTTTTTGAACTACCTGACTCCGAAGCAGAGAACCTGCTGCTGGACCGGCTCTGCCGATACCTTCATATCCGCAATTACTGTAGCATCAAAGATCAGCTTAACTGGCTGTTTTTGAACGTTTCGCCCAGGGTGGTTACCAGCGGCAGCCAGTCAGATTCGTTTTTTGGCGCGCTTCTTAAGAAGACGGGGCTTCCGCCTCACCGAATCGTGATGGAAATTGTCGAGCAGCCCACCGATGACGCTGAGAGATTGAAGGATACCGTCGCCTACTACCGCGATCTCGGCTGCCTGATCGCTATTGACGACTTCGGTGCCGGCCATTCCAACTTTGAACGGATCTGGAACCTGTCACCGGATATCGTGAAGCTGGACAGGACTCTTCTGACCCGCGCCCTGGAGGACCAGCGCGCACGCCATATTCTCAACGGCATGGTGACCTTGCTACACCAATCCGGCTGTCTAGTGCTGCTAGAGGGCGTAGAAACCCGAGACCAGGCGATGATCGCGATAGATGCCGGGGTCGATTTTGTCCAGGGGTTCTACTTCCGAAGGCCTTGCCTGGAATTTGAGGAACTGCCCCATGCGCTGGCAGATCTGGACGAGTTGTTACTCGAATACAAAAAACGCAAGCAGATCACGCAGGACCCAACCCAACAATTGGTCAGTTTTTTCCGCACACCGTTTCGCCGTGCTACCGAAAAGCTCCAGCTAGGTCAGCGAATGGAACTCGCCTGCTTTGAATTACTGAATCACCCGATCGTCTCACGCTGCTACCTGGTGGATAACAAAGGCGTTCAGATTACAGACACTTTGATCTCAGATGCCACAATTCAAAGTCAGGACCCTCGCTTTCTGCCTCTGGAAAACACCGCAAGCGCGGACTGGTTCCGTCAGCAATACCTGCGCCAGGCGCTTGCCCAACCAGACAATCTACACGTTACCACGCCCTATCTTTGCGTCACCGGGGCCTATATGTGCGTAACCCTGTCATTCGCCTATCAGTGCCAGGGCGAACTCAAAGTGCTCTGCTGTGACATTCTTGCCAACGCCCATCAAACACCATAGACCACTGCAATCACTCCAACCGTCAGCACTCCGATGAACAGATTCATGGGCAAACCCACCCTCACAAAGTCACCAAACCGGTAACCACCAGGCCCGAACACCATCATGTTGGTCTGATACCCTAGGGGTGTCGCAAAACTGGCCGAGGCCGCCATCATAACGGCAATAATGAAAGGCTCGGTATCCACCCCCATGGCTGCTGCCAGCGAAAGCACCACTGGCAGGATCAGCACCGCTGCCGCATTATTGGTGATGACCTCAGTCAACACCGATACCACAAGGTACACCAGCAACAACGCCAGTACGGTATTGCCATAGCTGAGATCGAACACGGCTCCAGCCAGATAGCGGGCGGCACCGGTCTGCTCCAGCGCACCACCCAATGCAAAGGAGGCTGCAATAGTCAGTATCACTGGCACATCAACCGATTTCTGGGCCTGACCCACGGAGCAGCAACCGGACAGAATCATCAGAAATGCACCCACCAATGCCGCATTCAGCATGGTCATGACACCGCAGGCCGCCAGGCCAACCAGCACGAACAGAATGCCCCAGGATAACCAGGCCCGATCGTGGCGGGGTGCTTCGGTTTCCAGGTCGTTGATTAGCAGAAAGTCCTTGTTGTAGCGCTGACGGCTAACAAAGGCAGGACGAGCTTCCAGCAAAAGGACGTCTCCGGGCTTCAACCGGATATTGCCCAGATTGCCGGGCACCCTTTCCCCACCGCGAGCGACCGCCAACACCACAGCACCGTAGCGGTCCCGGAAACGTGCATCCCGTATGGTCTGGCCGAGCACATCCGATTGCGGCGACAGAACCGCCTCAACAAGACGCCGCTCGGCGCGGACCTTGCTGAGCGAGGGCTCATCGTCATGCACCGAAGGCACAATGCCGTTGATTCTGAGCAAATCGGACACGGCCTGGGTATCTCCTGCAAAAACAAGGCGATCTCCGCTACGCAAGCGCTCCTCCGACGGCACGGCGGTGACGACACTGCCGTCTCGCTCAATCTCTACCAGATAAAGCCTGTCGAGCTCCCTGAGCCCGGCTTCACCCACAGACTTGCCGACCAGCGGTCCCTCAAAAGCCACGGCAACCTCAAGGGTAAACTCTTTCACAGAACCAAACTTCTGCTGGTCTTTGCGGTCGGGAAGGAAGCGCGGCATAAACAGCAGCATCACGGTAATGCCGATGATGGCCACGGGCAGGCCCACCTGGGTAATCGCAAAGATAGAAAACCCTTCGCCCCCGGTTAACTGCTGATACTGACCGTTCACCACCAGATTGGTGCTGGTACCAATCATCGTCAGTGTGCCACCCAGAATGGCGGCATAACTAAGGGGAATCATCAACTTCGACGGCGAAACACCGATTTTTCGAGACCAGGCAAGCACCGCGGGAATCATAGTGGCAACAACGGGGGTGTTGTTCAGAAAGCCGCTCAAAAGAGTAACCGGAAGGGCAATGCGAGCCTGGGCGCCGCGCACGGTTTTAGGACTACCAAGAACATAGCGCACCAGCAGATCGACACCGCCGGAATGATGTACTCCCGATGCAACCACAAACAGCGCGACAACCGTGATCAGGCCAGCATTGCTGAAACCCACGAGGGCCTGCTCAGGACCAATAATCCCACTCGCACTGAGCACCACCAGTGCCGCCATCATCACCAGATGTGGCGCAAATCGCCCTGAGCTCATCAGTGCCAGGGAGGCGACCGCCAACCCCAGTGAGAACCATCCTTGCCAGTCCATAACGCGGTTTTTCCGACTTGAAAACTGGCAGGATAGCGGACTAATTAAATTCTGATAAAGAATAAAGGATGATTTTTATAGCACCCAGAGGAATATCAGGCCGGGACGTCGGCCATATTGCCATAAGCTTCGAGCCACACCCGGCGGTCAGAAGCGCGCTTTTTACCGAGCAGCATGTCCATACATTCATCGGTGTCGTCACCCTCTTCCAGGGTGAGCATTACCAGCCGTCGGGTGTCCGGCGCCATCGTCGTCTCTCGCAGTTGCAACGGATTCATCTCACCCAGGCCCTTGAAGCGAGTCACCTGGATTTTGCCTTTGCGGTTTTCCGCCGCCAGGCGGTCGAGAATCCCCTGGCGCTCATGCTCGTCCAGCGCGTAGAAAGTCTCTTTACCCAGATCCACCCGATACAGCGGTGGCATGGCAACAAACACATGACCGGCGGTTACCAGTGGGCGGAAGTGTTTAACGAAGAGGGCACACAACAAGGTCGCGATGTGCAGCCCATCAGAGTCGGCGTCCGCCAGGATGCAGACCTTGTTATAGCGCAACCCGGTCAGGTCATCGGAACTCGGGTCGACACCAATAGCGACCGCAATATCGTGCACTTCCTGTGAAGCAAGGATCTCGCTGGAGTCGACTTCCCAGGTATTGAGAATCTTGCCCCGCAGCGGCATCACCGCCTGAAATTCCCGATCCCGGGCCTGCTTGGCAGAACCGCCGGCAGAGTCCCCTTCTACCAGGAACAATTCGGAGCGGTTGGTATCCGAGCCTGAGCAGTCCGCCAGTTTGCCCGGCAACGCCGGTCCAGAGGTCACCCGTTTACGGGCCACCTTTTTACTGGCCTTCAGGCGACGTTGCGCGTTGTTGATAAACAACTCCGCTAACACTTCGGCAATATCGGTGTGCTGGTTCAGCCAGAGACTGAACGCATCCTTGACCACACCAGAAACAAAGGCCGCAGCCTCACGGGAGGACAGCCGCTCTTTGGTCTGGCCAGAAAACTGCGGCTCTTGCATCTTGAACGACAACACATATGCCACTCGCTCCCAGATGTCCTCAGGCGACAGCTTGACGCCCCGGGGCAGCAGACTGCGGAACTCACAGAACTCGCGCATGGCTTCGAGCAAGCCAGTACGCAGCCCGTTAACGTGGGTGCCACCCTGAGCCGTGGGGATCAGGTTGACGTAGCTCTCCATCACCGCGTCGCCACCCTCTGGCAGCCACTGAATCGCCCAATCTACCGCTTCTTTGTTGCCAGACAGGCTTCCGGTAAATGGCTCCAGCGGAACTGCCTCAATATCCGCGAGCGCTGTGCGCAGGTAGTCGCGAAGACCGTCCTCATACAGCCACTCATCCTTCTCGCCGGTTTTTTCCTGCAGGAAAGTCACCGTCAGACCAGGGCATAGCACCGCTTTGGCACGCAGGTTGTGGCGCAGGCGACTGACTGAAAAATTCGGGCTATCGAAGTACTTGGAATCCGGGGTGAACTTCAGGCGGGTACCTGTATTGCGCTTACCAACAGAATCAATTACCGCAAGCTCAGAGGCCTTGTCGCCGTTGGCGAACGTCATCCTGTGTACCTGGCCATCACGCTTGATGGTAATTTCCAGATGGGTAGACAGGGCGTTGACCACCGAAACACCAACACCGTGCAGACCGCCAGAGAAGTTGTAGTTGCCCTGGGAGAACTTACCGCCGGCGTGCAGCCGGGTCAGGATCAGCTCAACACCCGACACGCCCTCTTCCTTGTGCATGTCGACCGGCATGCCCCTGCCGTCGTCTTCGACGCTCAGGGAGTTATCACTGTGCAGGATCACGTCAATTCGGCGGGCATGGCCGGCCAGCGCTTCATCAACGCTGTTGTCGATGACTTCCTGGGCCAGGTGGTTCGGTCTTGAGGTATCGGTGTACATGCCCGGGCGTTTGCGTACCGGGTCAAGACCGCTCAGGACTTCAATGGCATCGGCGTTGTAAAGTTGCTCGCTCATAGAAATGGCATGGCTCCGCGATTGGTCGTAAAAGCTGAGCCATAGCTTAGGGATTCGAGCCGAAAGATCAACGGTTGTTTTGTGGTGACGCCGAGTGAATTCAGTTTCCGACCACTTTCACAATCGGCTTCTCGGTAAGCCCGGAAATTTCTAGGCGCTGCCAGTCTTGCTCGGCTACTGCCAGCACCACACAGGGGGACGTGATCATCTGCGCCACCATCATACCGGGCGCGGGCTCTGTGACATCCATACCCAGCTTGAGTGTCTGGCCCGTTTTAGACGCAGAACTCAGACCAACACCGTAACCTGCCGTTGGCTTCTGGCCCAGAGTCACAATCACCAGCGACTCGTTATCCAGATTTACCTGACGGATCACGCCCGTCGACATGTTCTGGCCACCTACATCCAGCAAAGCCTCAAGCTCCGCACTGGAGCTGGCCAGCGCTACGCCCGGGCCGGTCAGGCCGCAATGGGCAGACTGGGTAACCTGCCGAACGCTCGGCTCGACGCCTTCAGCACCGCCAGTTACGCTGCAGGCCGTGAGCAAAGCTGCGATGATGGGCAAGGCAAAACCATGGGCAAAACGTGGGATCATTGTGTGGTCCTGGGTCGGTTATCTCTCTGGGGGCTGTCACCCTCCTGCGTGATCAAACGGTAACCCCGAAAGCCTGGCCTGGGCAAGATGTCTGGCGTTTCTGCGGTGATAGTGGGGCGAGTAAAACTGGTCGTCATCCGGATATTCGACAGACTCTCTCCCTTCTTTATACTGATCACTTCCCGCAATCCGGAAATCGGATACTCGGCACAGGCCTCACCGGGCTGGCAAATGATGCCATCGCCATCGATATCCGTGCCCGCTACCAGGTAGTAGTCGCCAGGGCGGACCTCACTCAGCCGGCGGGGCTCTTCACCATCATCTGACTCAAAGCGAAACTCATAGCGGCCGTTGACGGCTTCCGCCGCCACCTGGGCTTCCGCCCAGTAGAACCCTTCATCGTCCGGCGTAGTCCCCACCAGTATGACAAAGTGGGCGCCCGCGTTACGGGCCTGCTCATCGCTGAGGATCTGAGCAATCACCGGTATCCGCAACGTCCGACCATTCTGATCAGAGTCGTAGGTCACTAGGATCTCGCCGCGATAGGCCGTGTCAGGCTCTATCATTGATTCAATGAGAGACACGGTCAGTGAGTAGTCGGAACCCTCCGCCACTCGCGCGGTAACATTGATCCAATCCGGTGCTTGAGTCGCAGTAACACCTGAAACGCCAGCAGCGCCGATACGACTGAGTGTGACGATTTCACTGGTCTTGCCCTCGTTACTCAAAGACACTAGCGACGGCGAGGGGGACAGAATCGTGACGCCTTGCCCAAGGTTGGCCTGAAGCGCTCTGGCGGCATCGAGGATACCGTAGCCCAGTTGATCGCTTCGACTCCCCGGATAATCGGTCAGCTGCCCGCCCAGCAAAAGCGCCCGAACGTCCTGATAGGAGAGCCCGTTATTTTGCTCTTTCATAAGCGCCATGACAGCAGAGACATGCGGCGTGGCCATTGAGGTCCCCTGCAACCCTGTAAAGCTGGCCTCAAAGCCACTTGCACCGGCAACGGCGCTGGTACTCCAGACCACATCGGCACGGCCGTCATTGTTACCGTCCCGGCTGGCGTCACCTCCCGGCGCGGCGAGGTCGATCCAGTTGCCGAAATTGGAATACGAAGCCAGCCGACCGCCAGCATCCACTGCGCTGACCGCCAGCACATTGGGAGAAGCCGCAGGGTAGGAAGGAACAGAAGTCGCAGAGTTACCGGCAGCACCGACAAAAATGACGCCGCGGTTGACCCCGAAGGCAATGGCATCTTCCAATCGCTGAATCCTGGGCAGGCCACCCAGACTGAGATTGACTACCTGGGCTCTTGGCGCACTCACCGGCGGGAAATCCTGCCCTGTGACCCAACGAATGGCGTCGATCAGATCGTCCGAGGAGCCGGTACCGCCCTCACCCAGAACGCGTACCGGAACAATCTCAGAACCAAAGGCCACGCCACCGATCCCTACCCCGTTGACAACGGCACCTATGGTACCGGCCACGTGTGTGCCGTGAAATACATTCGCACCGACGCTGCTGCCCGGGTCCTCCGGAAAGCTTCCACCATCGACGAAATCCCGGCCAGCCCCAACGTTGACGTCCAGATCCGGGTGCCATGAATCCCCGTCAGGACTGAATAGTCCGCTATCCAGAACCGCTACGCTAATGTCACCCCCACCGTTCGGCGCCAACTGCCATGCCCCAGGGCCATTAATCAGATCGTAGTGCCACTGCAGGCGATACAGGTCTTCATCCACCGGCGTCAATGCGGGGCCTTGCTGCATACTGGTGAACAGATAGTTCGGCTCCGCCGCACGGATTCCAGGGACTTGACGAAGCTCAGAAATCCAGGCCAACGTCTCGGTATGGATGGCCGGCGCACTGCCGGCTCGGTTCAATGCCTGCACCGGCATGCGCATCAACCAGTCATTACCACCAAGGTGACGCTCCGCATCTGCAAGACCAACTGCCAACGAAGACATCGCTCCACTTCGGCTTGCATCAAGGCTGACGATGGCCTCCCCCGGCACGAAGCCATGGTTTGGCCAGTCCAGACTGAGGCTATCGAGCTGGGCACCCGCGGTCTTGGCCAGAACATAACGAGCAGGATCATTGCCGACGATCCTTACCTCGACCCTGTAAACGGCCTCGGGCGCCCCCTCGGGCAATGTCAGGCTCACTGACGGTGACGCCGTGCTTGTGGTCTCAGACAATTCGGTCAGGCCGTTACCTTTCAGTATCAGCTCGAGCTCGGAGCTACCTTGGCGACTGCCAGAGTTCCTCAACGTGACGGTTTCACCCGGCGCCATCGGCACACTGTAGCTATCCACAGCATCGGCAACGTACACAAATCGCTGGCCATTCAACAGGTCGTATGCGCCATCACGACCGCTGACATAGCCCGCGAGCACAAAGCTTGCTGGCAACACCTGAACGGCGCTGGAGGGACTGGCACCGGCAAAGCCCAGTTGATCCATGGTGTCCTGATCTATCCGACTGCCGGCTTCAATGCTGATCACGCCAGACAAAGGGCCAGGATCAATGGCCGGAGGCGGAGATTCGGAACTCCCTGAACCACCACCGCATCCTGCGAACAACATGACTCCTGAGAGCACAAGATAGAGCGGCAATGATCTTCTCACGGGAACCCTCTTTTCATAATTCGTCGGCCGTCCTTAACCATACGCAAACTATAGGACAAAAGTTCCACAATTGGCCGGCGCCAGGTCCCATAAATTCCAGACAGAGCAGTGCGGGGGGGAGGAGGTTGGAGGGCTTGTCTGAAACACGCTGTGAATACATCCTTGTACGCTCCGCTCCGCCATCCATGGCTCCGCAGGGTTTCAGGCAAGCCCTCCAACCTCCTCCCCGCTCAATAACTGAGTTGCAGTCGACTAACAAAAAACCCGTGAAGCAGAGCTACACGGGTTTTTTGAGCTACACACCTGCTACAGTGCGTAAAACAGCATGGGCACAAAGGCCACCAGCAGCAGGCTGGGCACCATGACCGTCAAAGGCAACAACAGTCGTTTGTAGCGGTTCCAGAACGACCCGGTGCGTTCGGCTACCAGTACTTCTGTTTCACCAACCACCTGCCGGGTCAGCAGATGGTTCAAGGCCACCGGCGGGCTCAGGTAGCCAAGTTCAAACGCCACCAGACACACGATCCAGAAGTGCAGTGGATCTATACCGATCTGGATGGCGGGCTGAGCAATGGTCGCCGATACCAGGATCACGGCACCAAACGGATCCATCACCATGCCGATCAGTGTCAGCATAACCACAATCACCAGCATAGCCACCCAGGCACTGGTGAGGCTTTCGGGGAAAAAGGCATGAACAATATCCGAACGCTCGAGAATACCGCCCAAACAAATAGAGAACCCGATCAACGCAAGCAAAGCGCCGATGTGCACGGCCGAATCGCTGGCCGCCGCTGTGCTGCGATCAAAGAACGTTTGCACACGACTGACAGAGGTTTCCCGACTGGCCTTGCCGGCATCCATTACCACCAGGGCAAGCATCACTAACGGCAGGATCATCGGTGCGCTGTACTCGTTGAACTTGAGGCCAAGCACAACCCAGACCGTCAGGATCACCGCCGCCGCTGTCAGCGCATAAGGAACCAGTGGCAGCAGTTCGCGCAGCGCGGCACGGAAAGCACCGGGGGCCGGCTTGGGCTTCCAGTTACCTTCCGTCTTGCACACAATAAAGGAAAACAGGCTGGCAGAAAGGATAAACACCCAGAAGCCCCAGCCGTACATCTCCGAGGTGGTCACCTCTTTATTAAGCGCCGCAATCACCACGATCAGCAAGCAGGGATTGAGCACTACACCCAGACTACCAGACATCGCGGTGGTCGCCAGTGAAAGCTGGCGACCGGCACCGGCCTTACGCAACTCGTCATAAATAACACCACCGACCGCCAGAATGAAGATGCCCGAAGCACCGGTAAATGCGGTCGGGAACGCGGTAGCAAAAATGATAACCGAGGCGAGCATCGGGGCCGGCAGATTGAACGGCTTGACCAGGTTCAACAGCAAATCCGGAATCCGGGTCTGCTTGAGCATCATACCCACCAGCACATACAAGCCGATGTTGATGAACATGGACGACAGATTGGCCATCATGCCGAAATAGATCGCCAGGCCCGAAGTATAGCCATCGACAAAGAAAAAGTAGCTCATCGCGATCAGGCCCATCGCGCAATACAAGGGTACAACCAGCCCTGACGACAACGACAGTGCCCCCGCCTTCATCCTTTCCGGTATGAACACAAAGCGCACGGCATTAATCACCATGAACAGGCCAAACACCCCTGCCCAGGCGTACTGCAAAATGGCAGTACTCTCGGTCCCGGGGGATGTCGATAATCGCCCGAGATAAGCATTCAGAGAGAGCACCATCAGACCATTCACAATGAACTGAACACCCTGGCTCAGCCGCCATTCGGCTCGATTCCGGGGCAATCGCAAGGCAATATGATCCGCGTCCAGTGCGGAAATAGCCGCCGCCATGGCGAACATGGCAATGAACAGGAATTTGGTCAGGTCAATGTTACCAAGCAGGAAGTCCGCCACCCCCTGCTCTAAAGCCTTATAGGCTCCAAGCGCCCAGGTGGCGTGCTTCTGATTTTCCGCAAACTGCAGGTGCCGCTGCTCACACAAAGCCAGATTACTTTGCAACGACTGCTTGATCGCCTCCGGATTGGGTGGCGAGCTGAACAGATCGTCAGGGTCCGGTTTATAGGCCTGGACCCGACGCTCCACCTCACTGTCTACATCTATGAACATGTTGCAGGTGGGCTGCGTTGCATCGGGATTAAGCAAGTAATAATTCGGCCATACCTGCTCCCCGATCCAGAGCATTCTGGAGTGGAGCGAGTTGCCCATACCCATCAGTAAGGTCGCCAGGAGTAACAGCAGGAGGATGGCCCCGTGCAGCCGATGCATGGGGTATTGGGTCCTTACGCCTGAGGCAGTCGTCGCGCGCCAGTTCATATGTTTTCTCTCCGATTATTCCCGGTTATCTGCGGTACACTCAGACGCACCCGGATTGCTGGCGCAGCGAATTTTGCTCAACAGACTCATCATGCGCGGGTCATATACACTCGGTGCATCGTTCACGCCATCACTCATTTCCAGGCGGTTTTCACGGAACATTTCCTGGTAGCCAGTAATGTCCTGGTCCGGAATTCGAATCCATTGCTTTTCAGGGATCGCTTTCTCCTGGCTCTCGATCATGTTCATCGCCTGCGAGAACATGTCCCAGACCACTTCCCTTGATTTCTGGGCGGACTCGTCGTCCAGTGCACCTTCGCGAGCAACTATCTGAACGGTTAGTTGGGCGAGTGGGTAATCGACAATACCGCCCTTGTCGCCAATACCCTTATAAAGTTCAAGCGCCTCATAGGCAAAGGCTGGGGCATAAGCGGTATCCACCGAACCATTATTGAATTTGCCAGCGAAGTTAGTGATGTCAGATGGAACCACAGTGGCTTTCACATGATTCACCATATGGATAGCATCCCGTTGGTAATCCAGTGTCGCCATTCGTTTGCCTGCCAGCTTGCCTGCAGTGTTAATGCTCCTGTCATTCACAAATAGGTAGCCGGCACCGACTGGCACAATACCCAACACCTCGTACCCATCAGACCTCATCAGTGACGCAGCTTTTGGCTGGACGATGGTAGCCAGCAAGGTTTCGAGGTCGTCATAGGTAGGAATGGCACCAACCGCACTGATGCTGCCGGTGAACCTGTTAAACGGGCGGATGCGGATGTCAGTGGCCGCTACAGCATCACACTGCCCCGCGTTGAAATCGCCAACCGCAACGCCTTCGTCGGTGTATGGTCGAAGATTGAAGTCCACTCCGTGGGCTTTCATTTCGAGAGCGTAGTCTTTGACCAAGTTGTATACGTCGCCGTTAGCGCCGATAACATCAAATACACACATGGATACTGTCTGGGCTGATGCCAAGGGAGCAGCAGCTGCCAACGACAGGGCGGCAAGGGATTCACGGATCATGACGACCTCCAGGTCATTATTGTGTTTATCGTTAAAACTGGACCAGGGCCTGACGGCCTACTTTCAAAGCAGGTCGTCCAGATCCATGGTCTCGATATTGGCTCTGGCGCGCTCCGGGCTCATCTTGCCGAAAAAATTACGCGGCGTGCGGTGACCATACTCCCCAGTCCAATGCTTATCTGAGGAGAACTGAACGATGGTTCGAGCCACTTCATCCACCAATCGGAAGTCTTCCCAAACGTCGATTCGGTCATCGGCGTCGGCGAAATGTGCAATGGCATCGGCAAGCACATCGGGACGGCCAAAGGTTTCTGCAGCCACAATTTGAACCGCGTGGGAAGCTCGCATGCCAGCGTTTACACCCATTTCGGCACTATTTTCGAGAACTTGCCAAGGGTCCGGCGACAACTCGGGACGGGTATCCGGCAACAGCAACCAAACGAGTGCCCTAACGGCATTCGGTAAACCACCCCATTTCTCATTGTCGACACACTGGGCGGCGCGCTCAGCCCTGGGAGCAATATTGCGTGGCACGCCTGCGAGGGCACCAGAGTTGGAGTCGTTCACGACAGCCTGCATACCAGTCAGCAAACCGAGAAGAAAGGTCAGCTCATCCTGATCGGTAAACAGGAAAGGGCATTCGATGGGTTCGGCGGCGGGATCAAAATCATAAGCTACCATCGCCCTAAGGTAAGCTTCATAGCGGCGCGACGCTGTAGTGGCATAGAGTCGCTTGGCGCGTTCACGAGCATCTTTAGCGGCGGGAACATCATCATTGTACTGGGCACGAAGGTAGTCCAGCTCAGCATTCCAGGCACGGTATTCCATGCAATTGCCGGCCAGCAACATGAGCAATGACCCGGTGCTATCAGGAGCGGAAGTTACACGAGAGAAGGAGTAAACAAGAGGATCGATACCCTCACCCAGTGCGCAAGCCATTTCAGTATCCGACATCTGCAACACATAGGGTGTTGCCTCGGAGTCCGCGTAGCTGGAGAGCACCATTCCCGTTGTGGAGTATATCGGGTTGGCTGAGCAACCGGCCAGGACCAGGATCAGTCCTGCAAGAACGAACTGCTTAACCAAAGCCGAACTGCGGCCCAATAAGGAAGCCTCTGGGTAGAACATAATTTGCCCTGTCTTGCTTTGTTTTTGTAAGTGAGGAATGACGAGTCTTTTATCACATTTTGGCTTCGTCAATCCGCAAACATAAACCAGATCCCTTACAGCCGATTTTCGGACTGCTCCCCGGGGATTCGGTTTTTGTTGCGCGAAGAATGCTTTGATTTTTGTCAGACAAGAATGGCTGGAATGCCGAAAATCATATGCCGATCGGGCCAATGGCCCGAAAGGAAAAGCAAAAAACTTTAGATTAATTTATATAAAACAATAATTTAAGAGGAAGTGCACTTTTAAAGTCCGAGCATCGCCATAACCTGGTCGGTCAACCCATCCAGCGTCAAGCCACCGCGCTCTGGCTTATACCAGGTGACCGTCCAGCTCAACGCTCCGGTCAGCATCCGGCGAACAATAAAAGGCTCGGCCTTGAGCTGTCCTTTACCGCTGAGCTCCTCAAGCACCGAGAGCCAAAGCCCTTCATAGATGTCGCGCAACTCAAGCACTTCAGCCCGGGAACCCTCAGAAAGACTGCGCCATTCGTATACCAGCACGGCCATTGCCTCACCGGTTTGGCCATTGATGGATTCCAGCTCCGCCCGAACCAAGGCTTTCAACTTACCCCGGGGTGACTCGGCCTGGTCCGCGGCCGCCTGCATCAACGCTGTGTTCAGCCGAATGGTCTCTACCATCACAGCCTTGAGAATTTCTTCTTTGGTGCGGAAGTGGTGGAACAGACTCCCGGACTGAATACCAACCGCGGCGGCAAGATCCCGCACGGTAGTGCGCTCATAACCTTTATCCCGAAACAGGCGAGCCGCCTCGGTGAGCAAGCGCCCACGGGCACTGCCGGGGTCAGAAACAAGCTGTTCGGCAATCAGGGACTTAAGAATCGGGTTTTGGCTCACAAGGGCTTTCCGGTCGGCTAAAAAAGTATTTCCATTTTACCTTAGATTTGCCTGTTTACAAACCAAGCGCTTGCTTGGTATTGTCGATATTATCGTTGGATCAGCCCCTGACTGCCGGGCATAAAGAACAAGGCAAACACCATGTCAGACTTTCACAAGACCATTCGCATCGGTTGCTCGTCCGCCTTCTGGGGCGATACAGAGACCGCCGCTGCCCAGTTGGTAAATCAGGGCAACATTGATTACCTGGTGGCGGACTACCTGGCCGAGATCACCATGTCGATCATGGCTGGCCAAAAAATGAAAGATCCCACCCAGGGCTACGCCCGGGATTTTGTGCAGACCGTCATGGCGCCGTTGCTGGGGGAGATCAAGGACAAGGGCATTCGGGTGCTGGCCAACGCTGGCGGCGTTAACCCGGTGGCCTGTCGCGACGCGCTCCAGGCCGAGTGCGAAAAAGCAGGCGTAGATCTGAAAATCGCCCTGGTACTGGGCGACGACCTGGTGATGAAGAAAAAGACCATGGCCGATGCCGGTATTACCGAGATGACCACCGGCCAGCCCTTCCCCGCCATGATGGTAAGCCTGAACGCCTACCTGGGTGCGCCCGGTTTAGTAGCGGCGCTGGATCAGGGTGCCGATATTATTATTACCGGTCGGGTAGCAGACAGCGCACTGGTACTGGCGCCGCTGATTCACGAGTTTGGCTGGGACTGGAACGACTATCACAAGCTTGCCCAGGGCAGTTTGGCCGGGCACCTGTTGGAATGCGGAGCGCAGTCTACGGGCGGTAACTTTACCGACTGGGAGCAGGTGGCCGATGGCTACGCCAACATGGGCTTCCCGATTGCCGAGGTCAGCGCCTCCGGTGATTTTGTAATGACCAAGCCGGAGGGCACCGGCGGACTGGTGAGCCGAGGCACGGTTGGCGAGCAGCTGGTGTACGAAATTGGCGACCCACGGGGCTACTTGCTGCCGGATGTCACCTGCGATTTCACTCAGGTAATACTGGAAGAAGTCGGCAAGGATCAGGTCCATGTATCCGGTGCCCGGGGCCTGCCCCCAACCGACAGCTATAAGGTATCTGGCACCTGGCCGGACGGTTTCAAATGCACCGTAACTTTCCTGATGGGGGGCATCAACGCAGTGGCCAAGGCGCAGCGCGTTGCCGAAGCCATCCTTGAGAAAACCTCCCGGATGTTCAGCGAGCGTGGCCTGCCGGACTATTCTGAAACCAGCATTGAGTTGCTGGGCACGGAGACCACCTATGGCAGCCACGGCCGTTGCGGCGACACCCGCGAAGTGGTGGTGAAGATTGCAACGGCGCATCCCAAGAAGGAAGCGCTGGTGCTGTTCTCTCGGGAGATTGCTCAGGCTGCCACGGGTATGGCGCCGGGGATCACCGGCATTGTTGGTGGCCGGCCGACGGTGTGGCCAAAGATTCGTCTGTATTCGTGCCTGGTGCCGAAGTCTGAGGTGTCGGTTTCGGTGGATCTGGCGGGCGAGAAATCGGCCGCTGAGGTGGCTTGCGAGGGCGGTTTTGATGCCTCAGCGCTGGCACCTGAGCCAGAAGTTCGTATTGAGGTGGCAACTGACACAACGGTGCCGCTGATTCAGCTGGCCTGGGCTCGGTCCGGGGATAAAGGCGATCACAGCAATATTGGGGTGATTGCGCGGGATCCGGAGTATTTGCCGTTTATTGAAGCTGCGTTGACGGAGCGGGCCGTCGCCAAGTGGATGGCGCATACCCTGAATCCAGAATCCGGCAGGGTGACTCGTTGGGCGATGCCGGGGCTACATGCGTTCAACTTTTTGTTGGAGCACAGTTTGGGTGGTGGCGGTGTGGCCAGTTTGCGGATTGATCCGCAGGGTAAGGCCTTTGCGCAGCAGCTTCTGGAATTTCCGGTGCCGGTGCCTTCCAACCTGGTGCCTCAATGAACCTTGTCATTGTTCTTATGACTCAATTGCTACGGGCATCAATCGCTAGTGCCCGCACCCCGCTGGGGGGAAGCCTTTCCAGAACACGCCGTAAACCCATCCCTGGGGGCTTGAGCGCAGCATCCCTGCTGCGCACAGTTCTGGAAAGGCTTCCCCCCAGCGAGGCGCCCCAACCTCTTCAGTGTATTCGTCGCACCTGTATAGGAAATTTTATATGAGTTATCAGTCTGTTCTTCGGCCGGGATTGTTTGAAGGCCAGGTATTTATTGTTACCGGCGGCGGCTCCGGCATTGGTCGTTGCACAGCTCACGAACTGGCCGCACTCGGTGCCCGGGTTGCGCTGGTGGGTCGTAAGCAGGAAAAGGTGGACGCCGTTAAGGCCGAGATTGAGGAAGACGGCGGTGTTGCCAGTGCTCATGCCTGTGACATCCGGGAAGAAGAGTCGGTTAAGACGATCGTGCAAGCGATTATTGCCGAGCATGGTCGACTGGATGGGCTGGTGAACAACGCGGGGGGCCAATTTGCGTCGCCGCTGACGGGGATTAACCAGAAGGGTTGGGAGACCGTAGTTCGGACGAATCTGACCGGGGGTTTTCTGATGGCTCGGGAGGCTTACACCCAGGCGCTGAGCAAGTCCGGTGGGTCGATCGTTAATATTGTCGCGGATATGTGGGGCGGTATGCCGGGCATGGGGCACTCTGGTGCGGCTCGGGCGGGGATGGTGAATTTCACACAGACGGCCGCGGTGGAATGGGCCCCTTCCGGGGTTCGGGTGAATGCGGTGGCGCCGGGGTGGATTGCCTCCAGCGGAATGGATAACTATCCGGCTCATATGAAGTCGTGGATTCGCGGCCTGGCGGATGCGGTGCCGATCAAGCGGATGGGGACGGAATCGGAGGTGAGCTCAGCGATCTGTTTTCTGCTTAGCCAAGGGGCGGCCTTTATCAGTGGCGATTGTTTGCGCATTGACGGTGCTGCCTCCCAGGGCGGACGCATTTGGCCGATGCCTAAAGCCAAAAATAATGAGCCCTACAACGGATTTCATCGGGCGGTAACGCCGAAAGTATTAAGTGACGACTGAGGATTTGCCATGCAGGTACTGGAAACAACAATAAGCCCCCAGTCTGACGAGTTCCGGGCCAATGTTGAGGCTATGGAAGCGCACATCGCGACCTTCCGGGATGTGGAGCAGAAGGTGCTGGACCTGGCGGAATCGGCCCGGGACAAGTTCAGCAAGCGGGGCAAGTTGCTTCCGCGGGACCGGATCAACCGTTTACTGGATCGAGGCAGTGAATTTCTGGAACTGTGTTCGCTGGCCGGTTACAAGATGCACGACGACAAAGACGGCTCCCTGGCCGGTGGCGGCATTATTGCCGGTATTGGTCAGGTCGCTGGAGTACGCTGCCTGGTGGTAGCGAGCAACAGCGCCATTAAGGGCGGCACGATTACGCCCGCCGGGCTGGACAAGACTCTGCGGTTGCAGCAAATCGCTATGGAGAACAAATTACCGGTGGTGTCGCTGTCGGAATCCGGCGGTGCCAACCTGAACTACGCCACCGATATTTTCGTGCTCGGCGCCCGGGGCTTTGCCAACCAGGCGCGTATGTCCGCAGCGGGCATTCCACAGGTGACCGTGGTACACGGCAACGCCACTGCAGGCGGAGCCTATCAGCCGGGGCTGTCGGATTACGTCATTACCGTACGTGAGCAAGCAAAGATGTTCCTGGCTGGCCCCCCTCTGCTGAAGGCCGCTACTGGCGAAATCGCCACCGATGAAGAACTGGGTGGCGCTGAAATGCATGCCACCGTGGCCGGCACCGCCGAGTACCTGGCCGAAGACGACGCCGATGGTATCCGTCAGGCCCGGGAAATCCTCGGTGCCCTGCCCTGGAACGAAAACCTTCCGCTGCACCAGACGCCACAGTGGGATGAACCGATTTATCCCGCGAGCGAGCTGCTCGGGGTTATTCCAGCCGATGCCAAGAAGCCTTACGACGTGCGCGACATTCTCGCCCGTATCGCCGATGGCTCTCGCTTCCTGGATTTCAAGAACGATTACGACAGCCAGACCGTGTGCGGCACCATCCGCATTCACGGCCACAGTGTCGGCATCATCGGCAACAACGGTCCTATCACCCCGGCCGGTGCCACCAAAGCGGCACAGTTCATTCAGCTGTGCGACCAGGCCGGCACGCCAATTCTGTTCCTGCACAACACCACGGGCTTTATGGTGGGCACGCACTCCGAGCAGAACGGCATCATCAAACACGGCTCCAAGATGTTGCAGGCCGTCGCCAACTGCCGGGTGCCGAAGATTGCTGTGGTGGTGGGCGGCTCCTACGGCGCCGGTAACTACGCCATGTGCGGCCGCGGCCTGGACCCACGATTCATATTTGCCTGGCCCAACAGCCGCACCGCCGTCATGGGCCCGGCCCAGGCAGGCAAAGTGATGCGTATCGTAGCTGAAGACAAACAACGCAAGAGCGGCATAGAGCCCGACGAAAAAACCCTGGCGTTCTTGGAGCAGGCCACTGCCAAGAAACTCGAAGATGGCTCTACCGCGCTGTTCGGCACCGCAAGGCTTTGGGACGACGGCCTGATTGATCCGAGGGATACCCGGCAAGTGCTGGCCATGGCCTTGTCCGTTTGCCGCGAAGCAGAACAACGACAACTACGACCCAATTCCTACGGCGTCGCCCGTTTCTGATCCTCCAAGGAGAACAACAATGCAATTCACAACCGAACACGAAGCGCTCAGAAAGACAGTCAAAGACTTTGTAGAAAAAGAAATCAATCCGTACTGCGACGAATGGGAAGCCGCCGGCGAGTTCCCGATTCACGAGCTGTTCAAGAAACTGGGCAACCTGGGTCTGCTGGGCATTCAAAAGCCGGAAGAATACGGCGGCATGGGTCTGGATTACAGTTACAACCTGGTGGCTGCAGAAGAACTCGGCATGGCCAAATGCGGCGGTGTCCCGCTGGCCGTCGGGGTGCAAACCGACATGTGCACCCCGGCCATTGCCCGCTTTGGTTCTGACGAGCTCAAACGCGACTTCCTGGCTCCGGCCATCTCGGGCGACATGGTCGGCTGCATCGGTGTCAGTGAAGTGGGCGCTGGCTCAGACGTTGCCGGCCTAAAAACCACCGCGAAGAAAGACGGCGATGACTACGTCATCAACGGCTCAAAAATGTGGATCACCAACTCGCCGAAAGCCGACTTCATGTGCCTTCTGGCCAACACCAGCGACGACAAGCCCCACAAGAACAAGACCCTGATCATCGTACCGATGAACACTCCGGGCATTACCATGAGCCCGCATCTGAACAAACTGGGCATGCGCTCATCCGAAACCGCCCAGATCTTTTTTGATGATGTTCGTGTACCACAGCGCAACCGTATCGGTGCCGAGGGTACGGGCTTTATGATGCAGATGGTGCAGTTCCAGGAAGAGCGCCTGTGGGGCGCAGCCAACGTGATCAAGGCACTGGAGCACTGCATTACCCAGACCATCGATTATTGCCGTGAGCGCAAAACCTTTGGTCAGCCGCTGATCGACAATCAATACATCCACTTCCGCCTGGCCGAACTGCAGACCGAAGTGGAAGCGTTGCGAGCACTGACCTATCAAGCCTGTGAGCTACACGTTGAAGGCAAAGACGTAACCAAACTTGCGTCCATGGCCAAGCTCAAGGCTGGCCGCCTGGGCCGCGAAGTCACCGACAGCTGCCTGCAGTTCTGGGGCGGTAACGGCTACATGTGGGAAAACCCCCTGGCCCGAGCCTACCGCGACGTGCGCCTGGTCTCCATCGGCGGCGGTGCAGATGAAATCATGCTCGGCATCATCTGCAAGCTGATGGGCACCTTGCCTGGCAAGAAGCGGGACTGACATTGGCGCAAAGCCGGTTCTTTTTGAGGCTGAGCGTTGTGAAAGGCCATGAGGCGGGTGTTCCTTTCCGGGACACGCCTACGAGTACGT
>LJZQ01000018.1:0-1075 GCA_001314845.1 Marinobacter excellens HL-55 | reverse complement strand
AGGCTCGTTTCGGGCCGTCCATGGCCCTCAACGGTCCCGGAAAGGAACACCCGCCTCATGGCCCCGGACATTTTTCGTGGAGTCGTTATGGAAAAACAATTACCACAGTGTGAAACCCTAATTCTTGAAAAACAGGGCCCCACACTTCTCGTCACCATCAATCGCCCTGACGTCCGCAACGCCATGAGCCTTCACATGGTCGCGGAACTGTCCACCGTGTTCAGCGAAGTCGAACATGACCAATCCATCCGCGCCGTCGTCATCCGTGGCGCTGGCGGCCACTTCTGCGCCGGCGGCGACATCAAAGACATGGCCGGCGCCCGCGGCCAGCAAGCCGGCGAAGGCCGCGACGACCCGTTCTACAAACTCAACCGCGCCTTTGGCCAGATGATCCAGCAGGTCAACGAATCCGCCAAAGTCGTCATCGCCATCACCGAAGGTGCCGTCATGGGCGGCGGCTTCGGCCTGGCCTGCGTCTCTGACCTCGCCATTGCTGGTCCGACCGCCAAATTTGGCATGCCGGAAACCACCCTCGGTGTCATCCCGGCCCAGATCGCTCCGTTCGTCGTCGAACGCATCGGCCTGACCCAAGCCCGCCGGCTGGCCCTACTGGGGTTAAGAATCGACGCAAACGAAGCCTGCTCACTCGGCATTGTTCACCAGGTTGCGGGATCCGAAGAACAATTGAACGAGATGCTGAATCAGGCATTGGAACGGATTCGCCTGTGCGCCCCGAACGCCACGGCAGAAACCAAAGCGTTACTGCACCGGGTCGGTCACGAACCCATGGCCGGCTTGCTGGATGACGCCGCTGAGAAATTTGCCGCCGCCATTCGAGGCGCCGAAGGCACAGAAGGCACCATGGCGTTCATGCAAAAGCGTGAGCCCAAGTGGGCAAGCGACCAGAACTAACCAACATTCAGGAGCGACAGGCTGTTTTCACAGTCTGTCTGCAGGCACGAACAAAGTCAGCGGGAGCGCCGCTGGCGGGGAGTGCCTCCGGAAAATCTCGGAGGCCATGGATGGCCGGAGCGAAGCGCACATGGATGTGCTCGTAGCGTTTTTCCGGAGGCAC
>LJZQ01000049.1 GCA_001314845.1 Marinobacter excellens HL-55 | reverse complement strand
AGGGTAGCAGGGAGAGCGTTCAACGGCGATCCGCTCTATTTGTTTTCTTGCACCGGGTTTCAAAACCAGAAAAAGACTGTTTATATATACAGTATATTCGGGTAACCTTCCGAGAAAAGGCAAGAAAACCCTATGCAATCAACCCACCGCTATAACGCGAAGGTAACCGGCACCGGAGCGAAGCGCAGGGAACCATAGCCCGCCAGGGGTATGGTGTCCGGTTGACCGTATGGTTAAGGGCCGGTTACCCGTTTGTTTGTTTTGGCACCCAAATTTGAATGCCGACTCCCTGATACCTTGCACCAACCCGACCGATGGCGCCAGGAACTAGGCACCGAATCAGCGGTTACTGACGAATGAGTGCGCCGAATTGCCCTGCGAACAGAACACCAGAGCTTTTACCAACGCTACCGCCAGACCGAGCAACCAAACCGGGCAGCGGATTTTGACGGCCTTGGCTGACACCGAAACGTTCTGCATGGGCACTGACTTTGTGCCAAGGCCAAGCACCCAAGGCCCGGACAAACACCCCACAGATGAACACCTGAGCCAAGGCCTTTAACAGTTAATTATACGAACGAGTTCGTATAACACACATTCGTATAACTCCAACCTACACGCCCCAAACTTTTAATTTTTTTGCAACTAAAACAAAAGGTTGTTTGAAGCCCCACGGCTACCGCCAGAGTTATACGCCCTATTTCAAGCCACCCCTGCTCATGCCGACGGGCGTATAACTCCGCCCTGCCTTTTACATCTTTTCAACCTTATCAGAACGTTACAAATATTTCTCATGCATTTTCCGGAGTTTTGCGAACGCGTTCGTATAACTCCGGTCTGCACCTCCCAGTTGACTTCATCCAGAATCCTTTTACTGTATGCATATACAGAGAAAGGAGGATTTCAAGATATGGACATCCCTACCCCAATCCCGGCCCAACCAACCCGGTTTCTGGATCAGCTTCGTGGCTTTATTCGTCTACGCGGGCTGGCTTACAAAACTGAACTGACCTACCTATTCTGGATCAAGCGTTTTATCCAGTTCCAGGGGCGAAAGCATCCCAGCAACATGGGCACCAAAGAGGTTGAAGCCTTTCTTTCACATCTGGTGCTGCAGGCCAACGTCAGTGTGGCTACCCAGCGCGTTGCGCTGAATGCTTTAATCTTTCTGTATCGGGAATTTCTGGGAACACCTCTTGATGATTTGCAATATGAGGTTGCCCGCAAGCCCAAGAAGTTACCCACGGTGTTCAGTGCGGAAGAAGCCAAAAACGTCATCGCTCATCTTCAAGGCGAGTATCAACTGGTTGCCATGCTGCTGTATGGCGCCGGCCTGCGCATCAGTGAGGCACTGCGGTTGCGCGTCAAGGATGTGGATTTTGGTATGCAGCAATTGATTGTGCGCAGCGGTAAGGGCGGTAAAGACAGAATTACACTGTTACCGGATCGCCTGATAGAACCACTCCGCATCCAGATAGAGTCTGCCCTGCATTTGCATCAATCGGATTTGGTTAAAGGGCTAGGCTCGGTCTACATGCCTGCTGGGCTTGCCCGAAAGTGCCCAACTGCTAGTGAGGAATCAGCCTGGCAGTACGTATTCCCGGCTCCGGATCTCTCCATAGACCCCCGCTCAGGTGTCCGTCGCCGCCATCACCTGATCGACAGGACGGTGCAGAAGCATTTCAAGATTGCCATCAATGCGTCAGGCATTCGCAAGCCCGCCGGCAGCCACACGTTCCGGCACAGCTTTGCAACGCGGTTGCTGGAAGCGGGCTATGACCTGCGCACCATCCAGAAGCTGCTGGGTCATTCCGACGTACGCACTACCGAGATCTACACCCACGTGGTTCGCAAAGGCGGCTTTGGTGTGCGCAGCCCGGTTGATGAGGTGTTTTAACTCATCCCCTGATAAGCCTCATCCGTTCTCGCCGCCATAATAAAGTCATTCCGATGCAGGCCGCCGATCTTGTGGGTCCACCAGCGTACGGTGGCTTTGCCCCACTCCAGCAATATGGCCGGGTGGTGATTTTCAGCTTCCGCCAGATCAGCCACTGCGTTGGTGAAAGCCTGAGCTTGCACATAGTTCTTGAACTTGAATGCACGGATTAGCTGTTCTTCGCCATCCAGCACAACAACGTCCCAATCAGGGATAACGCTCAATAGTTCCTTTTTTTCACCATCAGTCACCTTGGGTGCATCCGCACGGCAGGCTTCACAGGTTTGTTGGCTAAGCGTTGTCATAGCGTTTCTCCTTTTGAAAATGCTGCTACAAGCGTGGGCGCCACGGATCACTTTATCAACCTGACAGTTGAAATTTGGCCACCTTCCGAATACTGTATATATAAACAGTATTGAGAGATTTACCCATGAGCGAATTGCTAAGCAGCCTTCTTCAGGATGCACGTATCTGGCAGGGCCACAAGCAGGGCAAAACCACTCAACCGGCGGAGTCGACTGGTTATCAGGTGCTAGACAACCAGCTTGGCGGTCTGGGCTGGCCCCGGGGAGCGTTGAGTGAATGCCTGCTCGATACCTGCGGCATTGGCGAGTTGCACCTGGTGTTGCCATTGATGCAACGGGTGTCTCAAGAGGGCAAAACCATTTTCTGGCTGAACCCGCCGCACACGCCTTATGCTCCGGCTCTGGCTCGTGAAGGGGTGAGCCTGGACCACCTGGTAATGATCAATACCCGGGATCAGGACGATTTTTTATGGACCCTGGAAAACTGCCTGCGTTCGCCGGTGACCGGTCTGGTGCTGGCCTGGCCCGGCAGGCTCGCCGGCCGGGATATTCGGCGGCTGCAACTGGCATCAGAGGCCGGCGGCAATGTGTGTGTACTGTTCCGCAGCCGTAGGGAGGTGGATCAAAACTCCCCTGCGGCTCTCCGTCTGGAGCTGGTACCGGGTGAGCATCAGGATCTTCAGGTCAACATCATCAAACGTCGGGGCAGCTGGCCGGGGCAACGCTGCTCGCTTGCGCTTGGCCACCGGGCCGATAGGGCCATAAAAGAGTCCTCCCAGGTGGTGCAAGGGCCCTGGGCCGGAGCGAGCAGGTAACGGTTATGCTTTGGCTCTACCTGCACTTTCCGCACTTGTTGCTGGACCACATTCGCCGCCATCAAACCTCCACTGGCGCCCTCGCCATTGTGGACGGCGCCGGGCACTTTGTTGTTCAGGCCTGCCCCACCGCCCGGGATCTCGGCATTGAAACCGGCATGCGTCTGAAAACTGCTTTGGGCCTGGCCCCGGATCTGAATATCATGCGGGCTGACCCCAAACAGGAGGCCTGGTTGTTAGAGGATCAGGCTCGTTGGCTGTATCACTATGCAGCTCATATCACGCTGGCGCCGCCAGACGGCATCTGGGCAGAGGTCAGCAGCCTGCAGAAGCTGTACGGGGGGCTGCCGGCGATTTGGCAAACAGTGGAGCAAGCATTAACCGAACGCCAGCTAACTGCCTGGGTCGCCATTGGTCACACGCCTTCAGCGGCCCAGTTGTTGGCCCACACGGGCAAGGGGGAATGCACGGCAGATAAAGGCCACATCCTGAATGCTGTTGGCAAGTTACCACTGTTGACCGCCGGCTTTGACAAGAAGTCCTGCACCCGCCTGCAACGCCTTGGCTTGAGTACTCTGGGTGAAGTTTTCGCGCTGCCCGCAGCAGAGCTGGCCCGGCGATTATCACCCGAGCTGCTCGCCATCGTTCAGAAGATCCAGGGCACCCGAGCTGATCCAAAAGCTCCCTGGCAGCCACCTCACACCTTCCGGCAGCGGGCGGACTTTCTTCAGGAGGTGGAGCATAGCCAGGGGCTGCTGTTCTCGTTGCAACGGATATTGGCAGAGCTGGAAGAAGATCTGTGCTGGCGCCAGCAGGATACCGACACCCTGCGGTTGATTCTGCAGCACCGGCATGAAGAACCAACCCGCTTGCGCGTTCGCACCACCGGGCCCGAACACAGGGCCGAGGTCTTTCTGAAGCTGATCCAGCTGAAGCTGGATCAGCAACCACTGCGGTCACCGGTCACCGGTCTGATTCTGGCCGTTAAACGTTTTACCGGTCGGGAGGCCCCCATCGGCCAGGACCTATTGGGCGAAACCCAGGATCTGAACGAAGCCTGGCACACGTTGATCAGCCGGCTGCAAGCTCGGCTGGGTGAGCAGGCGCTGAAGCAGCTTGCGCCAAGGGAGGATCACCGCCCGGAATGTGCCTGGTCGGCCAGTGACGTGCGCAAACCCGGCAAGTCTCCGAAAGGTGTTTCTGGCCAACTCCCCCACCGTCCTTTGTGGCTCTTGAAGGGCCCAAGGCCTTTGCTGCAAACACCGGTGGCCTGGCATTCTGGCCCGGAGCGTATCAGCGGCGGCTGGTGGGATGGCCAACGTGTTCACCGGGACTATTACATTGCCCAGTTGCCGGGCGGTGAACTGGCCTGGGTGTTCCGGGACGTTCAGGACGGCTGGTTCATACACGGGTGGTTTGGCTGATGGCTGCCGGCTATGCAGAGCTGTTCTGTTTCAGTAACTTTACGTTTTTAACCGGGGCGTCGCACCCCCATGAGCTGGCCGAACGGGCACTGGAGCTTGGTTATCACGCGATTGCGATTACCGATGCCTGTTCGGTGGCGGGCATTCCCAGAGCCTGGGCCGCCCTGAAAGACAGTCCGGTCAAATTGATTACCGGCAGCTGGTTTGAACTGGATGATGCACCACCTGGAACAGCCCCACCCCGGTTTATTCTGCTGGCCCAATCCCGAAAAGGTTACGGTCAGCTGTGCCAGCTGATCACCACCGGCCGCCGCCGGGCCGAGAAAGGCCAGTACCACCTGTTCGCACGGGATATGGAAACCCACGAGCTGGATAACTGCCTGTGCCTGTGGTTACCCCCAACGCAGGCACAAGCCAGCACCGATCAGGCCAGTGTGTGCGGCGAATGGTTGCAGCGATTGTTTGAACATCGCCTGCGTATTGCCGCTAACCGAACTCTTGAAGCCGGTGAAGAACGTCAATTGGCCCGGATACACTGGTTAACCGATCACTTACGTTGTCCGGTTGTGGCCACCGGCGAGGTGCACATGCACAACCGGGAACGCCAGCCTCTTCAGGATGTGCTGGCCGCGCTGCGCCATCACAAAACCCTGGAAAACGCCGGTCACTGCCTGTTCCAGAACGGTGAACGTTACCTACGCCCGCTTCCGGTGTTGCAGCGTTTATTTCCGGAGGACTGGCTGCAAGAAACCGTGAAAATTGCCAACAGCTGCAGCTTTGAGCCAGGCAGCCTTCGCTATGAATACCCGCCCGATCTGGTGCCCGCCAATGAAACCCCCGCCGCCTACCTCAAGCGCCTGACTCGGGACGGCGAGCAGCGTCGCTACCCTGTGGGTACTCCGATGAAGGTACAGGCCTTGATCCGCAAAGAATTGGGGCTGATCTCGGAGCTGAATTACGAACACTATTTTTTGACCATCCACGATATCGTGGCCTTTGCCCGCAGCCAGGGCATTTTGTGCCAGGGGCGTGGTTCGGCGGCCAATTCAGCCGTCTGCTATTGCTTGGGCATCACTGAGGTCAACCCGGCCAGGGTTGAGCTGTTGTTTGAACGATTCATATCGAAAGACCGGGACGAGCCACCGGATATCGATGTTGATTTCGAGCACCAGCGCCGTGAAGAGGTCATCCAGTACATCTACCAACGCTACGGCCGGGAACGGGCAGCGCTGGCCGCCACGGTCATAAGATATCGCCCCCGCAGCGCAATCCGGGATGTCGGCAAGGCTCTGGGCTTCGATGCCGCGCTGGTGGAGAAGCTGCTGGACGGCATCGACTGGCGTGACAAGGCCACTGACTGGCGCCAGCAGATTCTCGACAAAGGGCTGACCCGCAATCCCAAAGTGGCGGACCAGTTTTTTACCCTGGTGAACACCCTGCTCGGCTTTCCGCGACACCTGTCCCAGCATGTCGGCGGCTTTGTCATCAGTGCCGGGCCACTGTCAGAGCTGGTACCCGTTGAAAACGCCTCCATGGCAGATCGCACCGTGATTCAATGGGACAAAGACGACCTGGAAAGCCTGGGCCTGATGAAAGTGGATGTGCTGGCGCTGGGCATGCTCACCGCCATCCGTAAGGCACTGGCATTGATCAGTGAAGAAAAAGGCAAAACCTTCACCATTCAGGATGTTCCCCAGGAAGACCCAGACACCTACGCCATGCTGCAAAAAGGCGACAGCATCGGCGTGTTCCAGGTGGAATCCCGGGCTCAGATCAACATGCTGCCACGGCTGAAACCGGCAACCTACTACGACCTGGTGATCGAAGTGGCCATTGTCCGCCCAGGCCCGATCCAGGGCGACATGGTGCACCCTTACCTGCGCCGAAAACACGGACTGGAACCGGTAGAATTTCCCAATGATGAGGTGCGTCAGGTGCTGGAACGCACCCTGGGCGTGCCCATCTTTCAGGAACAGGTGATCAAACTGGCCATGGTGGCCGCCGGCTTCAGCGCTGGCGAAGCCGACAAACTGCGCCGTGCCATGGCCGCCTGGAAATCCCACGGCGACCTCACCCCATTCCGAGACAAACTGATCAATGGCATGCTCGAACGAGGCCATGACCCAGACTTTGCCGAACGTCTGTACCTGCAAATCTGCGGCTTCGGCGGTTACGGCTTTCCGGAATCCCACGCCGCCAGCTTTGCCTTGCTGGTGTACGTCTCCGCCTGGATCAAACGCCACTATCCTGCCGCCTTCTACTGCGCACTGCTCAACAGCCAGCCCATGGGCTTCTACTCCCCCAGCCAACTGGTGCAAGACGCCCAGAGCCATGGCGTGGTCGTACTCCCACCAGACGTCAACCACAGCCACTGGGAGCACACCTTACAAGGCCCGAAAAAACAGCTGCGCCTGGGCTTGAGAATCATCCAGGGGTTGTCTTCAAGCGGTGCCGAACGCATCCAACTGAAACGTCCCGTCAACGGCTACCAGTCCGCATCAGAACTGAGGAGCCTGGCCGGCCTTAACCAACGCGACATGGAACTCCTGGCCGGTGCCAACGCCATGCCCGGTTTCACCAGCAACCGCCACCAGGCTTACTGGCAACTGCTGGAACACGAAGAACCCGCCAAGCTCTTCGCCAACGAGGCCATGGCAGAGTACCACTCAGAACCTTGCAACCTGCTGCCTGAACCTAGCGAAGGCCAGAACGTACTGGCCGACTACAGCAGCCAGGGCCTCACCCTGCAAAGACACCCCCTCGCCCTGCTCCGCGAACAGGGCCACCTGCGTTACTGCCTCACCGCCGACCAACTCAAAACCACCCGCCCCGGCGTCCCGGTCCAGGTAGCCGGCCTCGTCACCGGCCGCCAACGCCCCGGCACTGCCTCTGGCGTCACCTTCGTCACCCTCGAAGACGAAACCGGCAACGTCAACGTCGTCATCTGGCTAGACACCGCCCGTCGCCAACGCAAACCGTTACTCACCGCCCGGTTGTTACACGTGAAGGGGGTTATCGAAAAAGAGGGAGACATAATTCATGTGATGGCCGGAAAGCTGTCTGACCTGAGCCATCTGATCACCTCGTTACCGGTCAATTCCCGGGATTTTCACTGAACAACCGATAACAAATACCACACGGCAAATTTTCCGCACTCTTACGGCCGACAACTCGGATTTCAGAAACGGCAGGGTGGCGAGGCTTTCCAAAAATGTGCGGAGCCATGGATGGCGGAGCCCAAGCGCCACATGGATGT
>LJZQ01000017.1 GCA_001314845.1 Marinobacter excellens HL-55 | reverse complement strand
TGCCCTACTTATGAGTCAACCGGCGCACACCGGACAATCAGGATCTTTCGCCAGCTTCATTTCCCGCCATTCCATTTGCCAGGCATCCAGAATGAGCAGGCGACCGACCAGAGGTTTACCCACTCCACTGATGACTTTGATGGCTTCCATGGCTTGAGCCGAACCGATCATACCGACCAGCGGCGCGATCACACCGGCCTCAGAGCAGGTGAGATCTTCATTGCCCTGTTCAGGATACAAACAGTGGTAACAAGGGCTCTCAGACTGCCGAGGATCGTAAACCGACAACTGGCCTTCGCCGCGAATGGCCGCGCCGGAGACCAGCGGCACGCCAGCGGCGACCGAGGCCCGGTTGAGAGCGAAGCGGGTGTTGAAGTTGTCGGTGCAGTCCAGCACCAGCGTAGACTCCGCTACCAGCTGCTTGAGGTCATCAGCCTCGACGCGACGGTTTACGGCATTCACCGTAATCTCGGGGTTAATGGCCCGCACCCTTTCGGCCAAGCGCTCCGCCTTGGAATCCCCCAGCCAGCTTTGCTCAAACGCTATCTGCCGCTGCAAATTGGCCAGTTCGATCTGGTCATCATCCACCAGCATCAGGTGCCCTATACCGGCTGCGCCGAGGTACAACGCCACCGGGCAACCCAAGCCACCGGAACCCAGAATCAGCACACGAGCGGCTTTGAGCTTTTCCTGCCCGGCAATATCAAACCGTGGCATCAGGATCTGGCGGCTGTATCGGAGCAGTTCCTCGTCACTGAGCATGGGCTTTTCTCGCTGATTCATCGCTGATGGGTTTGCGGGCAAGGGTCATTCTTTCGTTGCCGCCATAGTCTTTGCGGGTCTCTATTTTGTGCCATCCGGTCTGGGCAAACAAATGCCGGACCGCTTCGCCCTGATCGTAACCATGCTCCAGCAGCAGCCAGCCGCCCTGGTTAAGCCAGTTCTGACCTTGTGAAACCAGTAGCCGAATGTCGTCCAGGCCGTCGTAACCCGCGACCAGGGCCGAGGATGGTTCAAACCGGACATCACCTTCGCCAAGGTGGTGATCACTGGCAGCAATATACGGAGGGTTGGAGATCAAGAGGTCAAACTGCGCCTCTGGCAACTGATCAAACCAGTGACTTTGCACCACCGTGATCGGCAAGCCGAGGGCGGTACTGTTGCCGCGGGCCAGCTCGACGGCATCTGTAATACGATCACTGGCCCATATCTGCCAGTTCGGATGCTCGCTCGCCAGGGCCAGGGCAATGGCACCGGTGCCGGTGCCCAAGTCCAGTACCAATGCGTGCTCAGGTAATTCCAGCGACAGCGCGGCTTCAACCAGGCACTCGGTATCCGGCCGGGGAATCAGGGTGGAGGCGCTCACGATCAAGGGCAATGACCAGAATTCCTGCTGGCCCAACAAGTACGCAATGGGTTGGCCGCTGACCCGCTCTGCCACCAACTCAAAAAACTGTTGAGCCTGATCCTCCAAAACTTGCCGTTCAGGCCAGGCCCGAAAGCTGGTTCGGCCAAGGCCGGTGACATAGCTCAGCAACAATTCGGCATCCAATCGCGGCGAATCCCCTTTGATTCGGGCAGCCGCCTGGTTCAGCAATGACTCACAGGTTAGCGAAGACTCACTGATCATGAGCCAATTCAGCCAGCAGCTCGGCCTGATGTTCCTGCTGCAGGGGCAAAACCACCGCATCCAGATCACCGGTGATCACTTCGTCGAGCTTGTACAAGGTCAGATTGATACGGTGATCGGTCACCCGGCCCTGGGGGAAATTGTAGGTGCGAATGCGCTCAGAGCGATCGCCACTGCCTACCAGGCTTTTACGGGTTTCCGCCATGGACTTCTGCTGTTTTTCCAGCTCGGCATTCTTCAGGCGTGAGGCCAGCAAGCTCATGGCTTTAGCACGGTTTTTATGTTGCGAGCGCTCTTCCTGGCACTCCACTACCATGCCAGTCGGCAGGTGGGTGATACGAATGGCAGAATCGGTTTTGTTGACGTGCTGGCCGCCAGCGCCGGATGCACGGAAGGTGTCGATGCGCAAGTCGGCCTTATTGATCTCAACCGCTTCGGTTTCGTCAGCCTCCGGAATCACCGCCACGGTGCAGGCGGATGTGTGAATACGGCCTTGAGATTCGGTTTCTGGCACCCGTTGTACTCGATGGGCACCAGACTCAAACTTCAGCACTCCGTATACGCCATCGCCAGACACCCGGGCAATCACTTCTTTGTAGCCGCCGTGTTCGCCCTCGTTTTCGCTCAGCACTTCCACTTGCCAGCGTTGGCGCTCGGCAAACCGGGAATACATTCTGAACAGGTCACCGGCAAAAATAGCGGCTTCGTCACCACCGGTGCCGGCGCGCACTTCCAGAAAGACGTTTTTTTTATCGTTAGGGTCTTTTGGCAACATCAGGCGCTGGAGTTCTTCGTCCAGATGCTCGGACCGTTCACGGGCATCGGCAAGCTCGTCTTCCGCCATGGCTCGCATGTCGGCGTCACCATCCTTTGCCAGCTCTTTTGCCTCTGCCATGTCGTCAATAGCCTGCTGCCAGGCCTGAAAGCCTTTGACCACCGGCTCGATTTCAGCGAATTCCCGGGACAGCTCCCTGAATTTATCCTGATGGGCAATTACCGAGGCATCACTCAGCAACGCGTTGACCTCCTCGAACCGTTCAACAAGCTGTTCAAGGCGGGACTGAATGGATGGCTTCATAATTTTTCCGTGGTGGCGGGCTCGTCAGCTTCCAGGGCGTCAAGCTGGTACAGCTCCCGCAGGCAATCGGTAACTTCAGTACGGCCCTCGGCCATGGCTTTGCGAACCTGCACAGAAGGTTGATGCAGCAATTTATTGGTCAGGCCTCGGGCCAGACTACGCAGGACCGTTTCCGGATCGGCACCATTACGCAGTGCGCGCAGCGCCCTGTCAGATTCGATGTCACGCAACAGTTCGGCTCGCTGGCGGAACACTTTAAGCGTTGAGACGGCGTCCAGTGCCCGCAACTGGTCGAGAAATTCCTGAACACCGCTGGTGATCAGGTTCTCCGCTTCCCGGGCGGCACCTTCCCGGGACCGGATATTCTCTTCAATCACCTGACGCAAATCATCGACCGTGTAGAGATAAACGTCCGCCAGCGAGCCCACCTCTGGCTCGATATCCCGAGGTACGGCAATGTCGACCATGAAATACGGCCGATGCTTGCGTTTTTTCAGTGCCCGTTCAACCGCGCCTTTACCCAAAATGGGCAGAGGACTGGCGGTTGAGGAAATAATGATGTCGACATCCGCCAGATGATCTGGAATTTCAGACAGCAAAATGCCTTTACCGCCCCGGGCTTCGGCCAGGACCTGCGCTCTTTCCAGCGTGCGGTTAGCCACCACAAAATCCCGCACGCCGGCATCTGCCAGGTGTCGGGACACCAGTTCAATGGTTTTTCCCGCGCCAATCAACAGCGCTTTGTTGCGGGACATGTCAGCAAAAATGTGGTGGGCCATGCTCACGGAGGCGTAAGCCACCGACACCGGGTTCTCGCCAATGGCAGTCTGGGTGCGAACCCGCTTGGCCACCGAGAAGGTCTGTTCAAACAAGCGCGATAGGAAGGATCCGCTGGCACCGTGCTCACGAGCCAGAGCGTAGGCATCCTTGAGCTGGCCAAAAATCTGGGGCTCTCCCAACACCATGGAATCAAGACCTGCTGCCACTCGCATCATGTGACGGACAGCATCCGAGTCACGGTGCACGTAAAGAACATTCTCAAGATCGGCCACGTCCAGCTCGTGGAACCCAGCGAGCCAGCGCAACACAGTGGCCCCGCAGTCATCGTCTCCGGCAAGATACAATTCGGTGCGATTACAGGTCGACAAAATCGCAGCCTCGCTGGCACCGGAAGCCGCGCGGAGTTCAGAGAAGGCTTCGGCCATCCGCTCCGGCGTAAAGGCCACACGCTCGCGGATCTCCACGGGTGCGGTTCGGTGATTGATTCCCAGCGTCAGCAATGCCATTTGGAGGTTAGAAACCCCTTACCAGTCGTGGATATTAACCGTCATTCTACCGGCGTGAGTCGGCGCCTGCCACCCGAAAACGTTGAGACTTCGGCAACTGCGGACAGGTTGGGCAAGTTCAGGTGCTTATGCCATTATAGGGGCTTGACCATGGCCGTAACCCGATCTGCCTCAATTCTGAGGCATAATGTGGTTAACACTGATGTTCCGCCGACAGCACACGGGAAGTTGCATGCAAAGATCCGCACCGTATCTGGTTACCTGCCTGCTGGGATTCAGCATCGCCGTTTTACCGGGCTGCGCCAGCTTCTCTGGCACCTCGGAGCAGACCGATGAAAAACCGACAGTCGACGTCGTTACCCAGCCCGAAGCCAACGTTGTGCGCGATGCGGATTTCGAACCGGAGGTCTTGTATCAGCTGCTCGCGGCCGAAATCGCTGCCCAGCGCGGACGCTACGACGTCACCCTGGTGAACTACCTGAAAGCGGCCAAAACATCGAGGGACGAGGGCGTTATCACCCGGGCCATGCGCATTGCCCAAACCCTCAATGCAGACAACGCCCAACTGCAACTGGCCGAACTATGGCTGGAGCTTGACCCGGACAACCTGCTTGCCCACCGGGTTTCGGCCATTCAGGCGGTCAAAAGACAGGATCTTGAATTGGCTCTGTTTCACATGGAGCAAATCATGGAGCAGGGTGAGGATGCCGATTTTGACAGCCTGGCGGTGATGTCGGCCAACCTGCCAGCCGAGCAGCAGCAGGAGCTGCTCGACCTGTATCAACGCCTGGCCACACGCCACCCTGAGACGCCGGAGCTGGAATACAGCATCGCCCTGCTTCAGAAAATTACCGGCACCCCGGAGCAGGCTCTGGAACGCCTGGACCAGGTGCTCGACAAAGAGCCTGACTTTCAGCCCGCCATCGTTCTCAAGGGCGACCTTCTCTACCAGACCGGCCAGAAGAACGAAGCGCTCAGTTACCTGACCACCAACACCCGGCGTTACCCGGCCAATCGACAGCTGGGCACACTGTATGGCCGCATTCTGATCAACGAAGGCAAGCTGCAAGCGGCTCAGGACGAGTTCGAACGACTGGTCAGGCGATATCCTGAAACACCCGGACTGCGGTTGTCTTACGCCCTGGTCGCGCTCGAGAACAACCAGCCTGAGCTGGCCAAAGAGGAGCTGACCAGGCTCGCTGAGCAAGGACATCACATTGACGAGGCCAATTATTATCTGGGCAGACTGGAAGAAGAAGCCGGCAACACTACCCAGGCAATCGGTTATTACATCAGCGTCGAAAGCGGCAACTATTTTTTCCCGGCGCTGGCCAGAGCAAGTGAGCTGCAGGCAGAAGCCGGTGAACTGGACGACGCTATTGCCAATATTCAGGCCCTGAGAGAGACCAATCCCGACGAGGCTGAGAACTTCTGGCTTCTTGAAGTGAACCTGCTGCTCGACCAGGAGCAGCAGGATGAGGCAATGAACGCTGCAGACGAAGCGCTCGAGACATTTCCCGAGAACATTCAGGTTCGATATGCCCGCGCCATGCTTCACGACACCTTAGGCAATACCGAGCAGGCAGAGCAGGATCTGAGGACGGTGCTGGAGCAACAACCCGACAATGCGGTGGCTTTGAACGCCCTGGGATACATCCTGACCGTTCGCACTGAACGTCTCGACGAAGCGCAAAGTTACATTGAACAGGCGCTAGCACTGGACCCTGGCAACCCGGCGATTCTGGACAGCATGGGCTGGGTTCGTTTCCGCCAGGGTGATACTGATGCCGCCCTGCGCTACCTTGCCGAAGCCTGGGCAGCCTACCCTGATCCTGAGGTGGCGGCCCATTATGGCGAAGCCCTGTGGGTGACCGGCAACGAGGAGCAGGCCAGAATTATCTGGGAGCAGGGCTTGGACCAGGCACCGGACCACGAGATTCTTCGCGAAACCATTGAACGCCTGACCGGCAACGGAAACCTCTGATGCTGAAGCACCTGATCCCCGTCCTGCTCCTGATCGCGGTACTGGGCGGCTGTACTACCATCCAGCTTGAACCACTCCCAGAAGGCATGACCGATCAGCCGCCGGCAGACTGGGCCAAACAGAGCCGGTCACTCAGCCAGTTCGATTACTGGCAACTGTCTGGAAAGCTGGCTGTGCGTCAGCCCTCAGACAGCGGCACCGCGGTCATCAACCACTGGCAACAGCAGGGCGAACACTACGAGCTGGCACTGTCTTCCTCATTCCTCGGCATGGGCAGCACCAGTCTGAGCGGTGTGCCCGGCTTTCTGGAACTGCAATTGCCGAACGGAGACGTTTACCAATCCTCTGAACCAGAAACCCTGGTACTTTCAGCAACCGGATGGCAGCTGCCGATCGACAGCCTGACCTGGTGGATACGCGGCCTGCCGTCGCCAGATGGAGATTTCCGCTTGCTGTTCGATGACCAAAAGCGGCTCGCAATTATCTATCAGAATGGCTGGGAGATCCGCTACGACCGCTGGCAACCGTTTGTCACTGACCTGCCCCAGCTCCCGGCACGAATCACCGCCCTGAAAGACGACAAACGGGTGCGCGTGGTCATCAGCGACTGGCACCGCAAGGACTGAACACGTGAGCAAGCGCATCACCCTGCCCTCGCCGGCAAAACTCAACCTGTTCCTGCACATCGTCGGCAAACGCCCCGATGGCTACCATGAGTTGCAGACACTGTTTCAGTTTCTCGATTTCGGCGACGACCTCACGTTTACTCTGACGCCCGGCCAATCCGGCGTGCGACTCAGCCAACCGGTCGCTGGCGTGCCCGATGAAGACAACCTGATCATCCGCGCTGCCTGCTTACTGACCGAGGCCGCAGGGCGCTCTGTGCCAGGCGTCAGCATCCACATCAACAAACGCCTACCCATGGGCGGCGGCCTGGGCGGCGGCAGCTCCAACGCAGCGACAACGCTGATCGGACTGAATCACCTCTGGCAACTCAGCCTTGATGAAGACACCCTGGCCCATCTAGGCCTGCAACTGGGCGCTGACGTTCCGGTGTTCGTCCGGGGCCGCGCTGCCTTCGGTGAAGGGGTTGGTGAAATTCTGACCCCATCCAGCCCACACGAGGACTGGTTTGTGGTGCTGAAACCCGACTGCGAAATCAATACCGGCAAGATTTTTTCAGAACAAGGGTTGACAAGGGACACCCCAAAAATGAAAATAGCGCCCGCTTTTGAGGGAGACGCCTCGAGGTACCGAAACGACTGTCAGGATATAGTTTGCGAACTTTATCCAGAGGTTAAAAAAGGCCTGAAATGGCTTTCACAATTCGGACCTGCAAGATTAACCGGAACCGGGGCTTGCATTTTTGGACGTTTCCCGACAGAATCCGCAGCCCGGATTATCTGGGAAAGCAAACCCTCCGGCATCACGGGGTTCGTAGCTAAAGGGGTGAACATTTCACCGCTTCACACAAAGCTAGTAGAGCTAAAATGATGCCAAAAGAGCACGATATTGGGGTGTCGCCAAGTGGTAAGGCAACGGGTTTTGATCCCGTCATGCGCAGGTTCGAATCCTGCCACCCCAGCCACCTTTCTCCTGCTTCTTCTGAATCAAACGCTGATACCGCGAAGGATTCCATCGTGTCCAAATTGATGATTTTCGCTGGCAACGCCAATCCTGACCTTGCCAAAGCTATTGCCCAGAAACTTCATATTCCCATGGGTCAGGCCACTGTAGGCCGGTTCAGCGATGGTGAAACCACTGTCGAGATCGATGAGAATGTACGGGGCCATGATGTCTTCATCATCCAGCCCACCTGCTACCCCACCAACGACAACCTGATGGAACTGATCGTGATGGCCGACGCACTTCGCCGTGCCTCTGCAACACGTATCACCGCCGTTATCCCTTATTATGGATACGCCCGTCAGGATCGTCGCGTTCGCTCAACACGGGTAGCCATCAGCGCCAAGGTTGTGGCCGACATGATCTCCAGCATCGGCGTGGATCGAGTGCTCACCCTCGACCTGCACGCAGACCAGATTCAGGGTTTCTTCGACATCCCGGTTGACAACATCTACGCCACACCGGTCATGCTTGAAGACATCGAAAAGCAGCGTTTTGAAAACTTCGTTGTAGTCTCTCCGGACGTCGGCGGCGTTGTTCGCGCCCGCGCCGTCGCCAAGCGACTGGATGACGCCGACCTTGCTATCATTGATAAGCGTCGCCCGAAGGCCAACGTATCTCAGGTTATGCACATCATCGGCGACGTGCGAGACAAGACCTGTATCCTGGTGGACGACATCATCGATACCGCCGGCACTCTGTGCAAAGCCGCCAAAGCGCTCAAAGAACACGGCGCAGCGCGGGTTGTGGCCTACATCACTCACCCTGTGCTGTCCGGCCCGGCCATCGACAACATCAACGCGTCCGAGCTGGACGAGCTGATCGTCTGCGACACCATTCCGCTGGGTGACAAAGCCAAGAATTGTGATAGAATCCGCGTCCTCAGCATGGCTGGTCTGCTCGCGGAATCCATTCGCCGCGTCAGCAATGAAGAGTCCATCAGCGCCATGTTTGAGAACGTCTGATCCGGAATTTCCGGAAATAAACAGACAACTCAGCAAGTTAAAAACGCTGTATCAGTATCTGAGTCGGGAGCCCTGCAAGGCTCCCGACTCTTTTAGTCAGCCAAAGAAATTATTCTGAGGCTATTCAAAAAACATCATCTGTTCAAACGCCTGGTCGCGGGCAGTTCAGATGACGATTGAGGTACATATCATGTCCCAGGAATTTGTTATTGAAGCATTTTCTCGTGGCGATCAGGGGAGAGGTGCGAGCCGCCGCCTGCGTCGTGAGGAACGGAAAATCCCGGCCATCGTTTATGGCGGTAATAAAGAAGCTGTTTCCATCTCCATCTGGCACAACGAGCTGAAAAAAGCTCTGGAGAACGAGGCCTTCTTCTCTCACGTTCTGACCCTCGAGCTGGACGGCAATAAAGAAAGCGTGATCCTGAAGGATCTGCAGCGTCACCCGTACAAGCCGCTGCTGACCCACGCCGACTTCCTGCGCGTTGACAAGGACCACGAGATCCACGTCAACGTACCGCTGCACTTCCTCAACGAAGACACAGCACCGGCCATCAAACTTCAGGGCGGCGTAGCCAACCACCAGATCAACGAAGTTGAAGTGATCTGTCTGCCGCAGAACCTGCCCGAGTTCATCGAAGTGGATATGACCACTGTCGAGATGGACCAGGTAGTTCACCTGAGCGACCTGAAACTGCCGAAGGGCGTTCGTGTTGCTGCCCTGCTGCAGGGTGAAGATCACGACCTGCCTGTTGTGGCTATCCACAAGCCGCGCGGTGCCAAGGTAGATGACGCCGAGGAAGCTGAAGGCGAAGAAGGCGGCGAGGAGTAATCACTCCCGTCCTGATGGAGAGGAACGCTGGCGTATGGCACAGGATATTGTCATGGTGGTCGGCCTGGGTAACCCCGGTGCCGACTACGAGAATACCCGCCACAACGCCGGCGCCCTGTTCGTCGAAGCTCTGGCCCGCGCTGCGGGCCAGACGCTCCGCCCCGAAAAGAAGTACCACGGGCTTTACGCCCGCATCCAATGGCAGGGACTTGACCTGCACCTGCTGAACCCCAGCACCTTTATGAATCGCAGCGGCCTGGCCATCAAGGCGCTGGCGGACTTCTTCAAGATTTCCCCCGAACAGATTCTGGTTGCCCACGACGAACTCGACATCCCCCCCGGCACCGCCAAACTAAAAAAGGGCGGAGGACACGGTGGCCACAACGGCCTGCGTGACACCATTGCCCACCTGGGCACCAACGAGTTTCAACGTCTGCGCATCGGCATTGGCCACCCTGGCGACAGCCGGAAGGTAACCGGCTATGTGCTCGGCCGCCTCGGCAAGCAGGAAACCGAAGAACTGAACGCCGTCATCGACGAAATCCTGCGGGTACTGCCTGATGCCGCCAACGGTAAACTCGCGGCCGCCATGAACCGCCTGCACAGCTTCAAGCCCACCGCTTGAGCAAGACATAACCCCTTACTCGCACCTGTACCGATACACCGGTATAATCTGCCCAAATTTTTTGTTCCAGCAGAGGCATTCCATGGGATTTAACTGCGGCATCGTCGGCCTTCCCAACGTCGGCAAATCTACCCTGTTTAACGCACTGACCAAGGCCGGCATCGGCGCCGAAAACTTCCCGTTCTGCACCATCGAGCCCAACGCCGGCGTTGTGGCCATGCCCGACCCGCGCCTGACCAAGCTGGCCGAGATCGTCAAACCCCAGCGGGTTGTGCCCACCACCATGGAATTCGTCGACATTGCCGGCCTGGTGGCCGGTGCGTCCAAGGGCGAAGGCCTGGGCAACCAGTTTCTGGCCAACATCCGCCAGACCGACGCCATTGCCCACGTGGTGCGCTGCTTTGAAGATGGCAACGTCATCCACGTAGCCAACAAGATCGATCCGGCTTCCGACATTGAAGTGATCAATACCGAGCTGGCATTGGCTGACCTGGACACCGTCGAGAAAGCCATCAAGCGCGTACAGCGTGTCGCCAAGAGCGGCGACAAAGAAGCCAAAGCCCAGCTGGAGATGTTTGAAAGCCTGCTGCCAGTGCTGAACGAGGGCAAGCCGGTGCGCAGCATGAATCTGGACAAAGACCAGATGGCGCTGGTGCGTGAACTGTGCCTGCTCACCGTCAAGCCCACCATGTACATCGCCAACGTCAACGAAGATGGCTTCGAGAACAACCCTCACCTGGACACCGTGCGCAGAATCGCAGAAGCCGAGAACGCCGTGGTGGTGCCGATCTGCAATAAGCTGGAAGCGGAAATCTCCGAACTGGAAGACGAAGAAAAGTCCATGTTCCTCGATGAAATGGGCATGGACGAGCCTGGCCTGGACCGCGTTATCCGCGCCGGCTACGGTTTGCTCGACTTGCAGACCTACTTCACCGCTGGCGTTAAAGAAGTCCGTGCCTGGACCGTCCGGGTCGGTGCCACTGCGCCTCAGGCTGCAGCCGTTATCCACACAGATTTCGAACGCGGCTTCATCCGAGCCGAGATCGTCAGCTACGACGATTTTGTTCAGTACAACGGCGAAGCCGGTGCCAAAGATGCCGGCAAATGGCGCCTGGAAGGCAAAGAATACATCGTCAAGGACGGCGACATTATTCACTTCCGTTTTAACGTATAACTTTTCAGGAAATTTTGGCGCCAAGCCTTGACAGCTTGGACCCAAATACCGAAAATACCCGCCTCGTTTAGAGCCGAGCTCAAAACGAAATGGCAAGGTAGCTCAGTTGGTTAGAGCACAGCACTCATAATGCTGGGGTCGGCGGTTCGACTCCGCCCCTTGCTACCAGTATTCTAAAAAGCCCGACTCGAAAGAGCCGGGCTTTTTTCGTTCTGGCCCAACTCCGGTTGAGCGCCGGACTTGTCATCGCAAAGCACAGGACTTCAATCCATGGCGGAATCACCTGCATCAAGCCTGTCTCTGGATCGGCTTGCCCGAATCAGCCAGCACTTCGATGAACGCTACGTCCAGCCGGGTAAGCTTCCTGGTTTCGCCGCTCTGGTCGCGCGCCATGGCGCGGCTGTGTGGACGGATGCCCGAGGGCATCGGGATCTGGAGCGCAACCTGCCGATGCAGCGTGACACTGTGTTCCGCATTTACTCCATGACCAAGCCGGTCACCTCCATCGCGATGATGCAGCTGTATGAACAGGGCAAATTTCTGCTCAATGACCCTGTGCACAAGTACCTTCCGGCCTGGCGCAACATGCGGGTCTACAAAGGCGGCAGCTACCCGAATTTCGAAACAGAACCCGCGACAACCACCATGACCATCAGGGATCTGATGACCCACACATCAGGCCTGACATACGGCTTCACGGAGCGCACCGAAGTAGACGCCGCCTACCGTCAGCTCAAGCTGGACGGCAGCTCGATTCTGACCCTGGACAAACTGGTGGAGCGGCTGGCCGATCTGCCGCTAGAGTTCTCCCCCGGTACCGCCTGGAACTATTCGGTCTCAACGGACGTGCTCGGCTACCTGGTACAGCTTCTCTCCGGCAAGCCCCTGGATGAATACTTCGACGAGCGCATCTTTAAGCCGCTGGGCATGAACGAGACAGGGTTCCACGTGCGCCCGGAACAACAGGATCGTTTCGCGGCCTGCTACCTTTACCAACCTGGCGATTCCCTGAAACTGCAGGACGATCCGGAGCGATCAAAGTACCTGAAACCACCCCGGTTTCTGTCCGGCGGTGGCGGGCTGGTGTCCACCATTGACGATTACCACCGGTTTGCCCAGGCGCTTTGCCAGGGTGGCCAGTATCAGGGGCAGCGGATAATCGGGCGCAAGACCCTGGAGTTCATGCGCAGAAATCACCTGCCGGACAACAAAGACCTACCGGCTCTGTCTATCGGCGGCTTCAGTGAAACGCCCTATCAGGGCAGCGGCTTCGGGCTGGGCTTTTCGGTGAAAACCGATGTCACCAAATCCCAAACCATCGGCTCGGAAGGGGAATACGGCTGGGGCGGACTGGCCAGTACCAGTTTCTTTGTGGACCCTCAGGAGGATCTGGTGGTTATCTTCATGACCCAATTGATACCATCGTCCTCCTACCCCATCCGGCAGGAACTCCGGGCACTCGTCTACGGTGCTATGGTCTGAGTCTGCAAACCCTGTGCGATCAGCCAGGAGCCTGTGGCATACTCAGAGCAAACGAACAAACCAAAACAAACCACCAGCAAGGAATGTTGTGATGAAAGCGGAAACCCTCGCGCTACACGCCGGCTTCAAGAGCGACCCGACCACCAAGGCCGCCACAACCCCGATCTACCAGACCACCTCGTACACCTTCGACGACACCCAGCACGGTGCCGATCTGTTTGATCTGAAGGTTCAGGGCAACATCTATACCCGCATCATGAACCCGACCAACTCGGTTCTGGAAGAGCGTATGGCGGCCCTTGAGGGCGGCGTTGGCGCTCTGGCAGTGGCTTCCGGTATGGCGGCTATCACCTACGCCCTGCAGACTATCTGCAAAGTCGGCAACAACATCGTCAGCACCAGCCAGCTGTATGGCGGCACTTACAACCTGTTCGCCCACTCATTGCCGAACCAGGGTATTCATTGCAAGATGGTGCCCCACGATGATTTCGAGGCAGTTGAAAACGCCATCGACGACCAGACCCGCGCGCTGTTCTGCGAGTCCATCGGCAACCCGGCCGGCAACGTCGTCGACATCCAGAAGTGGGCCGACATCGCCCACAAGCACGGCATTCCTCTGATCGTGGACAACACCGTCGCCACACCGTTCCTGTGCCGGCCATTCGAGCACGGTGCGGATATCGTGGTGCACTCCCTGACCAAATACATTGGCGGCCACGGCACCACCGTGGCAGGCATTGTGGTGGATTCCGGCAAGTTCGACTGGGCTGCCAATGCCGATAAATTCCCGATGATGAACCAGCCAGATCCGTCATACCACGGCGTGGTCTACACCGAAGCGCTGGGCGCGGCCGCCTTTATCGGCCGCTGTCGCGTGGTGCCTTTGCGCAACACTGGCTCGGCCCTGTCACCGTTCAACTCGTTCCTGATCATGCAGGGCCTGGAAACCCTGGCACTGAGGATGGAGCGCCATTGCGACAACGCCCAGAAGGTTGCCCAGTTCCTGCAGGATCACCCGGCCGTTGAATGGGTAAACTACGCCGGTCTGGCCAACAGCCCCTACAAGGCCACCTGTGAAAAGATCTGCGGCGGAAAAGCCTCCGGTATTCTGAGTTTCGGTATCAAGGGCGGCCGTGAGGCAGGCGCCAAGTTCATCGATGCCCTGGACTTGATTCTGCGTCTTGTGAACATCGGCGATGCCAAATCTCTGGCCTGCCACCCCGCCACCACCACCCACCGCCAGCTGGATGCAGACGAGCTGAAGAGCGCCGGTGTCAGTGAAGATCTGGTGCGGTTGTCGATCGGCATCGAGCACGTCGACGACATCATTGCCGACGTCACTCAGGCCCTGGACAAATCCCAGGCTTGATCATGCTCAACCGGGTACGACCAATGTCGTGCCCGGTGACCCCGTGATTGCCCGTATCCGCCTTGTATCTACCCGCCCTGCCGATTAACCTTTAAGGTTCTCCATACCTTGATCAGAGAGCTCCCGGCCCCATGAGCGACAGCGCAAAGCCCCGCATTACCAGTGGTTCCAAGTTCCGTAATGAGCATGGCTTCGCCGCCATCAAGGACGGCGTGAAACGATCCGCCACCAGCACGGAAGACAAACCCCTGGAGCGCAAGCCCAAATGGCTGAGAGCGCGGATGCCGGGGGGCGAACGTTACGACGCTGTACGCCGGAACGTCTCCGAACACCGCCTGAGCACGGTCTGCCAGGAATCCCACTGCCCCAACATTGGTGAGTGCTGGACCAACGGCACCGCCACCATCATGGTGATGGGCTCGGTCTGTACCCGCGCCTGCAAATTCTGCGCGGTCGATACCGGCAACCCGAAAGGCTGGCTAGACGCCGAAGAGCCCGAGAATACCGCCAAATCGGTGGAGTTGATGGGGCTGCGCTACATCGTTTTGACCTCCGTTGACCGGGACGATCTGGACGATGGCGGCGCCGCTCACTACGCCGCCTGCGTGTCTGCCATCAAGGAACGCACACCGGAAGTCGCGGTGGAGGCCCTCACCCCGGATTTCGACGCCGTGATGAGCGATGTCGAGAAAGTGGTGGATTCTGGCCTCGACGTGTTCGCCCAGAACGTAGAGACCGTCAAACGCCTGACCAGCAAAGTGCGTGATCCCCGCGCCGGCTACGAAAAAACCCTGAGCGTTCTCGCTCACGCCAAGAAGCATCGCCCGGATGTGCTCACCAAAACCAGCCTGATGCTGGGGCTTGGTGAGACCGAAGAAGAAGTCCTGCAGACCATGGATGACCTGCGCGCCATCGGCGTCGACATCCTGACCCTGGGACAGTACCTGCGCCCCACCCCGAACCACCTTGCGGTCGAGCGTTACGTCACCCCGGAGGAGTTCAACCGTTACCGGGAAATCGGCCTGGAGAAAGGCTTTATGGAAGTGCCATCCGGCCCCATGGTTCGCTCCAGTTACCGCGCGGACCGGGTGTTCGACAAAAACAACCTGGGACTGTCCGTGCCCGAGGTGCCACAGCCTACCAACGCCGTACAGATCCCGGTGAAGGCCATCGACTGAGACCCCCATGCTGACGCTGCTGCGAAACATCCGGCTGAAGTACAAGTTCTGGTTGCTGAACATTGTGGTGTTCACCGTCCTCTGTTTACTGGTGCTCTATGCCATGGAGCTGATCGCCGACAAGTCCGGCGCCAGCTTTGCCAACGTCTTTGCCGACACTGCTGCGGGTTTTGCCCTGGTGGTGGGCGTTCTGATGGCGCTGGAAATGGCCGGCTCGCAACTGCTGATCTCTTTTATCGAACGCCACATGAACCGCCTCAAAGACACCATGGTATCCGTCCAGGCCAGCGGCAATCTCAGCCAGCGGGCACCGGTAGACTCCACCGACGAGATCGGCGAAATGGCTACGGCCTTCAACGCCATGCAGGATCGCACGGCCGACGTGGTGCGCAGCATGAAAGAGGCCACCGAACGCCTGAACCGGGAAGTTCAGGAGCTGACCAGAGCAGCAGAAGCACGCAGGGACGATCTGGCCCGTCAGCAAGCCGGCGCTGACCGATCCTCGGACGTTGTAGAAACCATGCTGCAGAGCTTTGTCGGTATTGCCGAACAATCCGGTATTGCCAAAACCCTGTCTCACGAGGCCCGGGACACCGCCCTGGCAGGCCGCGACCGGGTCAGCCGCAGCGCCGACAGTATTCGCCAACTGGAACAGGTCGTGCGTGATTCCGCCAACAGCGTTGGGGCCTTGGCAGACAACAGCCATGAGATCAGCAAGGCCATCACCGAAATCAAGGGCATTGCCGAGCAAACCAACCTGCTGGCCTTGAACGCTGCCATCGAAGCTGCCAGAGCAGGCGAGCAAGGCCGAGGCTTTGCCGTTGTCGCCGATGAGGTGCGCAAGCTGGCCCGCCGGGTGCAAGATTCCACGGAACAAATCCAGAGCACCCTGGACAAGTTACTGGCCGCCATGGCGACCGCCGTCGATCAGATGACCGGCAGTTCAGAAGATGCCGCCCGATGCGTGACTGAATCGGAACAGGCGCAGCAAGCACTGGAAGCCATCAACGAGGTAGTCAGTCGGATTGATCGCACTAACCAGGAAATCGCCGACATGTCGGCGCAACAAACGGCTGGCACCGACGACGTTCTGGCTAACGTCCAAGGCATCCGGGACACCACACAGAATATGGTTACCCAGCTCTCAGACAGCGCTGAAATGAGCAAACGTCTGAAGCATCTGATCGAATCTCTCGAACAAGCCGCCTCAAAGGTCACAGTTCGCTGAGGTTTGTGGCAAACTCTGCACTCGTTTTTTTTGCAGCAGAGTAGTCATTCATGAATCGCCTTGGCGCCCTTTACGATCGTTTTATCCTCCCTCACCCCTGGATTGTGCTGATTCTGTTCAGCGCTCTACTGGCCGTAGCGGCACTGCGCTTTGACCAGTTCCGACTGGATGCTTCGGCCGAATCGCTGGTGCTGGAGAATGATCGCTCACTGGAACAATACCGTCAGGTCAATCGGGTGTTCACCACCTCGGACGATTTTCTGGTCGTAACCTACACGCCCCGGGAGGAGCTGTTCACCGAGACAGAGCTTGGCTACCTGAGGTCATTGCGGGATGAGTTGGCGGCTTTGCCTGCGGTCGGATCCACCAACAGCATTCTGAACGTTCCCCTGCTGCACAGCCCAGACCTGACGCTCGACACCGTCGACAGCGAAATCAAGACGCTGGATGACGATGAGGTGGCACCAGACACCGCCCGCCAGGCATTGCTCAACAACCCCATGTACCCCAACCTGCTGCTCAGCGAGGATGCTGGTACCACCGCGATACAGGTCAACCTGCCAACACCGGAACGCTATTTTGAGCTCTTGATTCAGCGTGACGAGTTGCGGGAGCGGGTCCGTGCCGGTCAGGCCGACGCAGACGAGCAACGGCAACTGGCGCAGGTCAGCCAGGAATTCATTCAGTTCACCGAAAGCCTTGGCAAAGAGCGAGACGGCACCATCGCTGAGGTGCGGAGCATCCTCGACAACTACCGGGACCGGGCCACCATACACCTGGGCGGCGTACCCATGATCGTCGCTGACATGATCCGCTTCATCCAGAACGACCTGTCCACCTTCGGGCTAGGCGTGCTCGCGTTTCTGCTACTCACTCTGGCCATCATCTTCCGGCAATGGCGCTGGGTGCTGGTACCCCTGCTTTGCTGCAGCTTTACCGTATGGCTGATGATCGGTTTCCTGGGCTGGGCCCAGTGGCCGGTGACAGTGATATCATCTAACTTCGTGTCGCTGCTGTTGATCATGACCCTGTCGCTCACCATTCACCTGATCGTGCGCTACCGGGAATTCCAGCACGACGAGCCGGAGGCAGAACCAAGGAGTGTGCTGCGCCGAACCATTATGGCCATGGTCAAACCCTGCTTCTACATGGCCATCACCACCATCGTGGCCTTCGGCTCGCTGACCTTCAGCGGCATTCGACCGGTGATCGATTTTGGCTGGATGATGACCCTGGGGCTGGCCGTTGCCTTCCTGATCACCTTCCTGATCTTCCCGGCGCTGCTCAGCCTGCTGCCCCCACCCCTGGACCAGCGGGTAAGCTCTGATCGCGTACCCTTTACCGACGCCTTCGCCCGCTTTACCGAGCACTTTGGCGGGACCGTGCTGGTGGGATCAGCGGTGATTGCCGTGGTCTGCGTGATCGGCCTGAGCCGACTAACCGTTGAAAACAGCTTCATCGACTACTTCAAATCCTCCACTGAAATCCATCAGGGCATGATCACCATCGATGATCAACTCGGCGGCACTTCGCCGCTGGATGTCGTGATCAACGACGAACCGGCTCCGGAGAACTTCAACGACGATCCTTTCGCCAGCGACTGCGACCCGTTTGTTGAGGATTGTGAAGAAGAGGAATACCGGGATACCTGGTACACCTATCAAAAGATGCGCCAGCTCAGTGAGGTCCACGATTACCTGCATAGCCTGCCAGAAACCGGCAAGGTGCTGTCGATCAACACCACGCTCGATCTGTTGGCCCAGATCAATGGCGGCACGCCTCTGAACGCCGTAGAACTGGCCTTTGTACCGGCAGCGGTGCCCGCTGACCTGCAGGATATCCTGCTCACCCCCTACATCTCGGAAGAGCACAAGCAGGCCCGGTTCAGTATCCGGATTCTCGAAACCATGCCCGATCTGCGCCGGCAGGATTTACTGGACCGAATCCGCACGCACCTGACCACCGAGCTCGGATACGACAACGACCGTATTCAACTGTCGGGCATGACCGTGATGTACAACAACATGCTGCAGAGCCTGTTTGACTCCCAGATCAAAACCATCGGCGTGGTGTTTGGCGCCATACTGGTGATGTTCCTGATCCTGTTCCGCTCGGTAAAACTGGCACTGGTTGGCATGGCGCCGAATCTGATTGCGGCAGGCTCAGTGCTCGGCCTGATGGGCTGGCTGGGCATTCCGCTGGACATGATGACCATCACCGTTGCCGCCATCACTGTGGGTATCGCAGTGGATGACACCATCCACTATATCCACCGATTCAAAACCGAGTTTGTAAAAGATGGCGATTATCCAGCCACCATGCACCGCTGCCATCGCAGCATCGGCCAAGCCATGTTCTTTACGTCGCTGACCATCATTTCCGGGTTCTCTATTTTGGTTCTGTCTAACTTTATTCCGACCATCTACTTTGGCCTGTTCACCGGCTTTGCCATGTTGATGGCATTGCTGGGCGCGCTCACGCTGCTACCCAGGCTGATCATTCTGACCAAGCCCTTCCCTGCCCCATAACGAAAAACCCCGCCAGAGCACTGCTCTGGCGGGGTTCCTTCGGACACCTGACCCAAACCCGATTCAACGGCTCCGCGTCAGGCAGTCATTGGCCGATTTACTGGCCCGGCTGCATCATCTGCTGCTGTTGCTGCATCTGCTGCTGCATTTCCTGCATACGACGGTCCAGCTCATCACGCTGCTCTTCGGTGAAAACCGCATCAACGCGGGCCTGCATCAATGCAGACAAAGCTGCAATTTCGCCGGTCACATCACCCAGCTCTTCAGCATTTTCGCGGATCGCGGATTCGTCATAATCTGCCTTGATTTCTGCCTGCAAAGCCTGCTGAAGACCCTGTGCGTTTTGACGCAGCTCGCCGATTTCGCCTTCCATTTCGCTGATAATGCCGCGAATCTCAGTTTGCTGGGTGTCAGACAGACCGACCATTTCTGCCAGCTGTGACACCTGGTCTGGCTGACCACCCGGCGCCGCTTGTTGAGCGAAAACGGGCATTGAAAGGCTGAACGCAACCAGTGCAGAACCAATAATTTTTACAAGCTTCATAGTTTTCTCCAAGTCGTCGGCGGCCAAGCTTTGACCGCCGGATCACGTTGCTTTAGTGGTTAAGGAGGTACACCCTAAAACAATCCGAAGCCAAATTTCACCCCGATCTCCCCTTTTTTTGTACACACTTCCAAAAAAATGTCGCTCGCCCCCCAGCACACGCGGGCCGACAGCTATATGAAAATTTGGTCATTCCCCTGCATAATGGCGCCTTCAAACAGCGATCGGAGCGAATATCATGGCCATTAACTGGTTTCCGGGGCATATGCACAAGGCCCGAAAGGAGATCAAAAAAGTCATGCCTCAGATGGATCTGATCATCGAGGTTGTCGACGCACGCATTCCATTCAGCAGTGAAAACCCGCTGGTGCCCTCTCTTCGTGGTGAGACGCCGCTGATCAAAGTGCTGAACAAGCGCGACCTCGCGGATCCTGTCATTACCGAACAGTGGCTCAAATGGCTCGAACAGGAGCGCGGTGTGCGCGCGGTCACCCTGACTCACAACCAGCGTCAGGAAGCGCTTGGCATTCTCAAACTTGCGCAAGAAATGACGCCCGGCCATGACCGGCAAAAAAGCGCCCTCCGGGTGATGATTCTCGGCATTCCCAACGTCGGCAAGTCCACTCTGATCAACACCCTGGCGGGGCGACCGGCGGCAAAAACCGGCAACGAGCCTGCCGTCACCCGAGCCCAACAAGCCATAAAGCTGCCGGAGAACATTCTGCTTTATGACACCCCGGGCTTTTTGTGGCCAAAGTTGTCACCGGAGGCCTGCGGCTATCGACTCGCCATCACCGGCGCTATTCGCAGCGCGGTGCTGGACTTTGAAGATGTCGCGATGTTTGAGGCCGAATACCTGATCAAACACTACCCGGACTTGGTGATGGCCCGTTACGGTTTTGATCAACAGCCTGCCGACGGCCTCGCCTTAATGGATGGAATTGCTGAGAAACGGAAATTCTTCCGCCGTGGCGGCATCCCGGATCTCCACAAAGTGTCTGAGATTTTACTAAATGAGCTCAGAGCGGGCACCCTGGGGCGGATTTCACTGGAAACCCCGGAAATGGTGGAGAAAGAACTTCAGCAGGCCAGAGCGCTGGAAGAGGCCGCGGCCGCAGAAAAGCTGGCCCGCACGGAACAATGGAAGAACAAATCCCGGTGACCGACCGGGATAAAACCGTACCTTGCTTGTGCGCGCTTACGCCTAAAAGCTACGCATAACACTATGCTTTTTTGCTATACTTGACGTCAGTCAATGGACAGATGGTTTATTCGTTATGGCCCAGGCAATACATCTTCATCAAGTATCTCCACTTAAGGCCTCATGCCACCAGTGCAGCTTAAGCAATCTTTGCCTGCCGCTGGCCATCGAGGAAAATGATCTCGAACGGCTCGAAGACATTGTGCAGCAGGGCAAGATCTACAATCGTGGCGAGCACATTTTTGATCAGAGCACACCGTTCAAATCCTGTTTTGCGGTCAAGAGCGGCTCGGTCAAAACCTCCATCATCACCGAAGGTGGTGACGAGCAGGTAACGGGATTCTTCATGCCGGGCGAACTGGTGGGCCTGGATAGCATGAGCGGTGATCATTATGCCTGCACGGCCAAGGCACTTGAGCGCACCAGTGTTTGCGAGTTTCCGATTGAAAAGCTGGAAGAACTGACGGGCAAACTTCCGGAGCTCCAGCACCATATGTACCGCCTGATGAGCCAGGAAATTCAGAACAGCCACCAACTGGCCATGCTGCTGAGCAAAAACACCGCCGAAGAGCGAATCGCAGCTCTTCTTTTGTCGCTGTCCAGCCGATTCAGCCGGCGCAGAATGTCGGCCACCAATTTCAGCCTGCCTATGGCCCGCAACGACATCGCGAACTTCCTGGGCCTGGCCGTAGAAACGGTCAGCCGGGTATTCACCCGCTTCCAGAATCAGGGCATCATCCGGGCCCGAGGCCGCGAAGTGGAGCTCCTTGATGTAGAAGCTTTGCAGATGGTCACGCGGGAATTCGCGAAACAGGGCGGTTGATAATAGCGGCGGGCTCAGGAGCTCGCCGGTTCTTTATCCTGCTCCACCTCGTTCGCGCCTCTTAGCAAAGCCACCTCGTCTGTCAGCCAGGTTCGCCAGGGCAGCTGTTTGATGCCAAACGTGTTCTTGATCTTGCTGCACACCATCGTGGTGTTCACCGGTTCCAGATGCCCCCACTCAGGCACTTCATCCACAATCCGGATTCCCTCCGGGATCCCGGGCATGCCGGTAATCGCCAGGCCAAGCTCGTACAGATTAATTTCCTCAGCGCCCGCGTACTGGTAGGTTCCCCACACTTCTGCGCCGCAGTCCAGTTGCAGCACCATGGCGGCAATCACGCGCGCCAGATCCTTCATCGCTACCGGCTGGCCCTGGCAACGCCCAGGCAAAAACAACCCTTCGTTGTCCACAGTACTTTTCTGAACTTTCTGGACAAAACGAGCAAGGCTCCAGCCCGTCCGCAAAATAATATGCATCGGCAATACGGTTCGCAATGCCTGCTCGCATTCCCATTGCCAACGGCCAAGCTCATTCATCGGCTGGCCCGGGTTAGACGCAATGTAAGCAGCCTGTTTTCTGCCATCAAACACATAACAGGACGACAACTGAAGCAACGCCATGTTTTTACCCCGGGCATATTCCGCCAGCGCCAGCGGCAACGAGAAGGCCTCCTGATGAGTTGCTTCGCGATCCTGCTCGGCCTTTTCCGGGTCCACCAGCCAGAGCGCATTGACTATCAGGTCGGTGTCGTCCGGAATCCAGCTTTCCAGGGCGTGCAGATCAACACTGGCAGGATCGCTGATCAGCAAAGGACTGACCTGCAGGTGAGTTTTTCTCAACCGGTCCAGTAGCACCTTGCCCAGCGGGCCATAGTCATGAACAACAAGTACATGCACGTTGAATCACTGCCTCCGGAATATCACTGATGTGACGGGCGCCACCGATAAGTCGGGCCAATGGCCAGAGCAACCGGTTTGCTGCACTATCATGCAGCCATAAACGCCGGTGTTAAATGAAGTCTCACTGACGAGCATACAACAACAGGAACCTCTATGCTGAAACAACAAAGCCATATCGTAGCGCCCATTCCTGACGAACTGCGCACCCGTGCCCTGTACACAGTCAGCGAGCTAAAAGAGCGCGGTAAAGCTGACAAAGAGACCATCGAAAAACTTTTCAACCTGATCGTTGAGCTGACCGAACACGGCCTTGATTTCTTTTTTCTGGAGCCCTTGCGTCGCCTAAACGCCGGTAGCATGATGATGGGCATGGCCAAAATGGGCATCAGCAGCATGCTTAAGGGCAGCAAAATGGTCGTTCACAAGGTGCTGAAAAAACTGGACGACCGCAGCCTTGCCTCCATTCTCGACTTTATTGAAGAAATCATTCATGAACCCGAAACCGCCTGATACCGGGCATAGCCGTGAAGGGTCTGGCCGTTAACCGCAGACCCTGGGCACCCGACTGGTGACGCCTGTCAGCAACTCATAGCCGATGGTGCCGGCACAGGCGGCCACTTCATCCACACTGACGGTCGCCCCCCACAACTCCACCGGATCGCCTTCGCGAGCCTCTGGCACCATTGTCAGGTCCACTGCCAGCATATCCATCGACACGCGCCCCAACAGGCGAATGCGCTTGCCACCGACTGCCGCGGGTGTGCCGGTTCCGGCATGGCGAGGATAGCCGTCGCCATAACCAATGGCGACCATACCCATACGGGTTTCTTGATCAGCCACCCACGAGGCTCCATAACCGATCGACTCGCCGGCCTGCACCGTACGGGTACTGATCAATGGCGCCTGCAGCGTCATCACCGGCCGCAAACCCAGCTCCGGGCCAGTCTTGCCGATCATGGGCGATGCTCCGTACAACATAATTCCCGGGCGACTCCAGTCATAAAGCGGCTGACCGGGTCGAAAATGCGCGGCAGAATTACCGACACTCCGCATCAGCTCCGGCCAGAGTGCCGTTGCCGCCTCAAAACAACGGGTCTGATCTGCGGTCATGGTGCTGTCCGGGTCATCGGCACAGGCAAAATGAGTGACAAAACCGATCAGCTGGCTTTTCTGGCCGGCGTCTTCAAGAGCAGCAATCACACCCGGTAGTTCATCCGGGCGAAATCCCAACCGATTCATCCCGGTATTCACCTTCAACCAGAACTTCGGGGCCGCCCCATCGGCAAGCCACTGTAGCTGCTGATGACAATGCAGCGCTGGCTCAAAGTCATTCGCTACGCAGTCACTGAAGTCTGTGGCCGCGTGTACGCCCTGCAACAACACCACCGGCTGCCGGCAGCCACTGTCACGAATCGCGAAAGCCTCTTCAATGCAGGCAACGGCGTATTTGCCGACATCCTTCGCCAGCGCACCGGCGATGTTCGCGATACCGTGACCGTAACCATCAGCTTTGATGACGGCCATGGCCCGGGCATTACCCGCCTTTTCGCTGGCTAGTCGGTAGTTAAACCTCAGTGCGTCAAGATCGATGCGGGCGACAGTGCTGCGTGGCATTAATAATCCCCACCGTAGTCTCCGTAATCCCCGTGCGCCAGGTCTTCAAACTTGGTGTATTTGCCGATAAACGCCAGTCGAATCGTACCGATAGGACCGTTCCGCTGCTTACCGATAATGATCTCGGCAATGCCCTTGTCCTGCGTGTCTTCGTTGTAGACCTCATCCCGGTATACAAACATGATGACGTCTGCATCCTGCTCGATCGCGCCAGATTCCCGGAGATCCGAGTTGATTGGGCGCTTGTTGGGCCGCTGCTCCAAACTCCGGTTAAGCTGCGAGAGCGCAACCACCGGGCAGCTCAATTCTTTTGCTATGCCTTTGAGGGAACGGGAAATCTCGGAAATCTCTGCCGTACGCCCTTCGGAGTTGCCCGGCACCCGCATCAGCTGCAGATAGTCGACCATGATCAGGCCGATCTTGCCGTCATTTTCCCGGGCAATCCGCCGCGCCCGCGAGCGCATTTCAGTCGGGCTCAGGCCGGGGGTATCGTCAATGTATAGCGGCTTGTCTTTGAGTAGGCTGACGGCAGACGTCAGGCGGGGCCAATCGTCTTCATCCAGCTTACCGCTGCGCACTTTGGTCTGGTCGATCCGGCCCAGCGAAGACAGCATACGCATGGCCAGCGCGTCTGCAGGCATTTCCATACTGAACACCAGGATCGGCGTGCTGGTACTGATCAGCGCGTTTTCAACAATGTTCATAGCAAAGGTGGTCTTACCCATCGAGGGCCGCCCTGCCACGATAATCAAATCCGCCGGCTGCATGCCGGACGTCTGCTGATCGAGATCTCTAAAGCCTGTGGTCAGGCCCGTGGTCTGCTCGCCAGATTCAAACAACTCCTCGATACGACTTAACGCGGTAGCCAGAATCGGGTTAATTGCCTTGGGCCCGGAACCTTCTTTATTACGGGATTCAGCAATCTGGAAAACGCTGCGCTCTGCTTCGTCCAGAATTTCTGCGCTTTTACGGCCCTGGGGATTAAATGCAGAATCCGAAATAGAACCCGAAACAACCAACAGCTGGCGCAGAATCGACCGCTCTTTGACGATCTCTGCATAGGCCTTGATGTTCGAGGCGCCCGGGGTTTTTTCGGCCAGCTCGGCCAGATACGACAGGCCACCGGCATCTTCAATATCACCGGCACGCTCCAGGAACTCAGCCAGTGTGACCACGTCCAGCGGCTCACTCTCGCTGGCCAGACGTTCCACCGCTCCGTAAATCAGTTTGTGATCCTGACGGTAGAAATCCACCGCAGATATGATTTCGGAGATCTCATCAAACCGCCGGTTGTCCAGCATCAAGCCGCCCAGCACTGCCTGCTCCGCTTCCACAGAATGGGGAGGCACCTTGATGCGACTGGTTTCCGGATCAATTGACGCAGATTTGAACGTGGGGTTCGCCATAAACACCAGACAAGTATGAAATGGTTAAACAGGAGGACAAGAATACCAGAAAGCAACGGGCCCGAAACCGTTTCCGGCTCGGGCCCGTTTCAGAATGCTAAAACCTGGGGCTTTAACACTCTATGTGATCAACAAACCAGGGCAACCGATTACTCGGCAACTACCGCCAGCTTGATGGTCACTTCAACGTCGGTGTGCAGCTGCAGTTCGATTTCGTACTCACCAGTAACCCGCAGCGGGCCTTCCGGCAGACGAACTTCGCTCTTCTCGACTTCAGTGCCGCCAGCAGAAATAACTTCTGCAACGTCACGAACACCGATAGAACCGAACAGCTTGCCTTCTTCACCAGCCTTGGAGGTGATGGTGAAGGAAGCACCTTCCAGAGCCTCGGCGCGAGCCTGGGCAGTTGCCAGCTTCTCAGCGGCAGCCTTTTCCAGTTCAGCGCGACGCTCTTCAAACGCCTGTACGTTTGCGGCCGTGGCAGGAACAGCTTTGCCGTACGGCAGCAGGAAATTACGACCGTAACCGGCCTTAACCTTTACCTTGTCGCCCAGTGAGCCAAGGTTTGCTACTTTCTCGAGCAGAATAACTTCCATCTCGTTAACCTCTTCGTGCTTTATTCAGCTGGCCCGGCGGGTTTTATGCGCCCCCGGATGTCCAGCCAGCTATCCACAAAAGCCAGAACCAATATCAGCAACATCAGACTTGGGCCCAGTAGCACCAGCGCAACATAAAACATTGCCAGCCAGTTACCACTCAACTGCTTACGACCAACCACACCGTGCACAATCGCCAATCCTGCTATGAACAGCGGGGTTCCCGCTGCCCAGGCCAGAAGCATGGAATTAAGCCCCAGAACCGGGCCAATCACCATGGTGACCGCACACACAACCGCAATCGCTGGCGACAACCTCAGGGCATGAAATTCCTTACGGAATCCACCGGGGTTATAAAGCCCCGCCTGCCATGCCCTCGCCAGCATCGTCATACCGACGGCAGTGGCGAAGTAGGTGCCCGCCATACTGGCGTTCATGGTGTCCCGGATGATCAGCTCAAGTTCGCTGCCCAATGTCCGGGCCACTTCGGCGTTGTATTGCTCGTAAAACCCGACACCCGCCTGAACCAGTTCGTCCAGAAGTGCCGGATACATCACAGGCAGCATCAGCCCGGTCAGTATGGCCAGAAAGGCACCGGATAACAGCGCTCTTTCCCAGGCGAAAGATGTTCTGAGAATGGATGCCATCAGCATCACCTGCAGCAACACCACCAGCGACGTCGGATCCTGACCGTAAACGGCCCAACCCAACGCGGGCATTAATGCCCACACGCCTATATTCAGGCCCTGCCGGATGCCCAGTCTCAAAATAACCAGGCCGATAACTGCTGCGCCAACCCAGAACAGCAAAGGTACCGCAGTCGTGACTGCCGCTACCCCGCCGGCCTGCAGGGGACCGCGCATTACAAATTGTGCCAGTGCACGCATGGTCCCGGGTCCTGTCTATCTGTGCTTATTGATCGTGGCTATCCGTATACGGCAGTAGTGCCAGGTAGCGGGCGCGCTTGATAGCGGTAGCCAGCTGACGCTGATAACGTGCTTTGGTGCCGGTAATACGGCTGGGCACGATTTTGCCGGTTTCAGTGATGTAGCCTTTCAGGGTGTCCAGATCCTTGTAATCGATCTCTTTAACACCTTCTGCCGTGAAGCGGCAGAACTTACGACGTCTGAAAAAACGAGCCATAACGTAACTCCTAACTCCGGTAAATTACTCTTCTTCGTCCTGGGAATCGTCGTTCTGACGATGATCAGACTCAGCTGAACGACGTGGACGATCATCTCCGCCAGAACGACGGTCCTCACGGGACTCGGCGGCCTTCATCGGAGACATGTCAGTAACAGCCCCGTCACGACGCAGAATCAGTTCGCGGATGATGGCATCGTTGAACCGGAAGTTATGAGTCAGCTCGTCCATAGCGGCTTGTGAACATTCAGCGTTCATCAGCACGTAGTGAGCTTTGTGAATCTTGTTGATCGGATAAGCCAGGTGACGACGGCCCCAATCTTCCAGGCGATGTACCTTGCCGCCATCTTCAGTGATGACGCCGGTATAACGCTCGATCATCGCGGGCACCTGCTCGCTCTGATCTGGATGTACCATAAATACGATTTCGTAGTGACGCATGAGTTCTCCCTACGGTTTAAACAGCTTCCTTCTGCGGCGGGCGCGGTAAGCCCCGTTCCCGAGCATGAAAGCAAGGAGGTGACAGCAAAGCTGCCGGCTTCTTTTGGTTTACCGGCAAGGCCTTACAAGAGAAGGCCCGACCAAAAGCGAGATCCTGCAGGCCCGACTTCAGGCAATACAAAACCACCCCTTGGGAAAGGGGTCACGTATTCTATGCCCATAGGGGAGGTTGTGCAAGGCTTAACCGAGCCGCTGGCGCAAGGCCTCGTAAAGGCAGACGCCAGTCGCCACCGACACATTCAAACTGTCGACGTGCCCAAGCATGGGAATGTTAATCAGCTGATCGCAGTGCTCACGCGTCAGCCGACGCATACCCTTGCCCTCTGCGCCCATCACCAGGGCCACAGGACCCTTGAAATCGGCCTGGTAGAGCGTGGCATCAGACTCACCGGCCGTACCAATCAGCCAGACACCCTGATCTTTCAGTTCGCGTAGAAACCGGGCCAGATTGGTTACCCTGACAAAAGGCACCGTCTCTGCCGCGCCGCAGGCTACTTTTCTGGCGACGGGCGTCAGCGACGCCGACTTGTCTTTCGGCACAATCACTGCCTGCACTCCAACGGCATCGGCCGTGCGCATGCAAGCACCCAGATTATGAGGGTCGGTCACACCATCCAGCACCAGCAGGAAAGGCGGTTTATCGCTGGCCGCCAACTGGGTCATCAAATCCGCCTCGGTCCATTCACGGCTCTCGCTGACCGCAGCCACCACACCCTGATGAACACCACCCACCCGCTCATCCAGCTCTCTGCGATGCACCACCTTCCAGTGCACACCCAGACCGTCGAGCGCATCGGTAACAGACTTTACCCGCTTATCCTGACGGCCGGTCTGAATCCACACCTGCTGCAGCCGTTCCGGCTCTCGCTTGAGCACTGCATCGACGGCATGCCAGCCAAATACATATTCCTGAGACACTAACGTTTACTTCCTGTGCAACTGATCACGATCGGCTTTTGCGCTTTCTGCCCGAGGCAGACGGCTTACCTTTACCGACACTCCGGGACGCCTCTCTGGCGGCTTCTGACGCCAGCCTGTCTTTGGCGCTTCCGGATTTGCCTCGCTTGCCACCCTTGCCTGCGCGGTCACCCTTATTACGGGTTTCGCGCTTGGAAAGGTCCAAGGCATCGCGATCTTCGGTGCGCTTTTTCGGTGTGCTGACCAGCTCCAGGTCAATCTTCCGGTCTTCCATACCCACTCGAACAACCCGCACACGCACTTCATCACCCAGCCGGAAGCTCACCGCTGTGCGCTCACCAATCATCCGATGCTTGGCCGAATCGTGGTGGAAGTAATCACCACTCAGAGTCGACACGTGCACAAGGCCTTCGATGTAGATTTCTGACAGCTCGACAAAGAAACCGAAAGGTGTCACCGCGGCAATAACACCGTCGTGCTCTTCACCCACGTGATCCCGAAGGAATTCACACTTGAGCCACGCCATTACATCGCGCGTGGCATCGTCGGCGCGCCGCTCGGTCATCGAACAGTGCTCACCCAGCTGCTTCACCTTGGCGAAATCGTAGGGATAAACCGCCAGCTCCGAATCAGACACCTTGGGCGAGACCACATCCTTCTGTACATCCGGATTATGAATCCGGGATTTAATGCCCCGGTGCACAATCAGATCCGGATAGCGCCGGATCGGCGAGGTGAAGTGAGCATAGCTGGCAAAGCCAAGACCAAAGTGACCACCCTCTTCCGGGCTGTACACCGCCTGACTCAGCGAACGCAGCATCACCATCTGAATAACATTGGCGTCTGCGCGGTCGGCGACCTGGGCCAGAAGCTGCTGGTAATCGGCCGATGTTGGCTTGTCACCACCACCCAACTGAAGCCCCAGCTCACCGAGGAAAAGCCTTAAATTGGTCAGGCGCTCCTCAGATGGTCCATCGTGCACCCGATACAGCGAGGGCACCTCGTGTTTTCTGAGGAATCGGGCCGTGGCCACGTTGGCGCACAACATGCACTCTTCGACAATCTTGTGAGCGTCATTACGATGCACCGGCACGATTTCTTCAATCTTGCGCTCGGCGTCAAAGACGATCTTGGTTTCCGTGGTTTCAAAATCGATGGCGCCCCGTTCGGTACGGGCACGACGAAGCAGCTTGTAGAGCTCATAGAGGTTATGCAGGTGCGGCAGCAAATCGGCGTAATGAGCACTCAGCTTGTACCCCTGCTCGGTATCAGGATGCTCCAGCATGGCGCTGACCTTGTTATAGGTCAGCCGCGCATGGCTGCGCATCACCGCCTGATAGAAGGTATAGCCACTGATGTTACCAGCGGCGCTGATGGTCATGTCTGCCACCATACACAACCGGTCAACGCCCGGATTCAGCGAGCACAGGCCGTTGGAGAGTTTCTCCGGCAGCATGGGCACCACATGATCCGGGAAGTACACCGAGTTACCCCGCTGGATCGCTTCTTCGTCCAACGGCGAACCGGGACGCACGTAATGGGATACGTCGGCAATGGCGACCACCAGGCGATACCCGCCACGGGGGCGCGGCTCGCAGTATATCGCGTCGTCAAAGTCCCGAGCCGTTTCATCGTCAATGGTGACCAGGCGCATATTGCGAATATCTACCCGGTTAGCCTTGTCTTTCTCGGTTACTTCATCCGCGATGCCTGCGGTTTGCTCACCCACGGCAGGTGGCCAACTGTGAGGGATATCATAGGCGCGGATCGCCACGTCGATTTCCATTCCAGGCGCCATGTGCTCCCCGAGCACCTCAAGTATCTTGCCCGTCGGCTGGGTGCGAACGGTTGGCTGGCGCATGATCTCGACAACCACATACTGGCCGTGCACGGCTTTGCCGGCATGCTCGTCCGGCACCAGGATCTCGTGGTTGATGCGAGCATTCTCAGGCACCACGAAAGCGATACCGCTTTCTTTAAAAAACCGACCGACCGTCTGCTGGGTACGGTATTCCAGTACCTCGACAATCACACCTTCACGACGACCCCGATCATCCACACGGTCAACCCGGGCAGCTACCCGGTCGCCGTGAAACACCTGCCGCATCTGGCGCGCCGTCAGGAACAGATCAGAGCCACCGTCATCGGGAATCAAAAACCCGAAGCCATCCCGGTGCCCAACAATCTTGCCCGTGACCAGATCTGCCTCTTCCAACGGCAGGAATGCATCCCGACGATTGCAGATCAGTTGTCCGTCGCGGCACATCGCAATCAGACGACGGCGCAGGGCCTCGATGCCTTCCTCAGATTCCTGCCCCAGCTCCTGGCACAGTGTCTCGTGAGTAGCAGGCGCCCCCCGCTCTTTCAGGTGATTGAGAATAAATTCCCGACTCTGGATGGGATTGTCATATTTCTGGGCCTCGCGGTCGGCGTGAGGGTCCCGTCCTTGTTTTTTCCTGGAAACCATTCGGATCCTTGCTATTCTGGCCGCATTGATGGCGGCAATATTCATTGTGGTGTCAGTATAACGTTGGTACGGCACAGGTGCCTAACCGCGGCGCAAATTATAGGCACAAATACGTTAAAAACTTTTGGAAAAAATATTTGACAGGTTATGGGGGAATTATTAAAGTACGCGCCATCGGTTCAGGGCAAACCTGACCGGTTTGGCAGAAACGCTAAGTTTTCAACAAACTAACAGCGATTTTGCAAATCACCTGCCGAGGTGGTGAAATTGGTAGACACGCTAGCTTCAGGTGCTAGTGGGGGCAACCCCGTGGAGGTTCAAGTCCTCTCCTCGGCACCATCACTTTCCCCAAGTGATGTAGATCAGAAACTTAATCTAGAATCAATGACTTAAGACTCTCTTTTGCACACAGATATTTCGCTGTGGGTATAAGAATAACCGCAGCCCATAGACCGTCGAATAGTGGAAACTACTTTATTCGGAAAAATATACTAGGCACTGTGCTCCATCACTAGGAAGCTGCTTTAAAGTTTACGACTTTGGGAGGCCTGTAGTAAAGCCGACCGAGTATAAAGTGTCTCCGAAATCCAAAACTCGTCGCAATTAAGAAAACAAGATGCCTATTCTGGCTCAGCTGAGGATGGGCCCCATCAATGCAGGTGTCAGCGTCGATCAGCTTTTGGTTGCACTCGATAACCAACGTTTTTCCGGCCATAAGCTAGCTGCGTTGCTTCTGGACCAGTTTTTCATTTTGCAAATAAGTAATGACCTCCGCCCTGAATTCTCTCTCAAAGGTCAGCCTGTGCCGGGTTAAGTGAATTGTTCGCTACAGGCCCGTTTCAGCCGATCATGAATGGCCAGCCAGCGGCTTTCCCGGGGCGGAAGCTCAATCACGATCCGATCGACGTTTGCCTTGTCCATGGAGTGCATGGCGGTGTAGAGCATGCGAGCGTACTCATTTGGATCGGCGCTGAGCATGATGGATTCGGATGCCCGTTCGCCCGGTGGCGACTGCCACCAGATAACGCCAAGCTTTTCGCCTGCCGGCGTGAAGTCCGGCAGAAGCCCGGCGAACCGATCCGTGGCCACGCCAACGGTAGGTGTGACCGGCTGATAGTGGCGCTTTACGCTCCCAGGCACGGCCTGACTGGCGATTCTGCCTGGCGCGAGCGTGATGCCCAGGCAGGCTTCGATATCACGCTGTGCGATCTGTCCGGGCCTGGCAATGACTGGTGTATCGCCGGTCAGATCGATAATGGTGGACTCGATGCCTACCGAGCAGTCCCCGCCGTCCAGTACCGCCTCGATTTTGCCGGACAGGCCTGCGAGCACATGCTCTGCGGTTGTCGGACTGATCCTGCCATAGGGATTGGCGGACGGAGCAACCAGATCCCGCCCAAGCTTCTCCATGGTCGCTAGCGTGGCCGGGTGCGCCGGCATTCTTACCGCCACGCCCGGATTGCCGCCGGTAATGAAATCGCTGATGCCGCTTTTCTTTGGCAGTAGCAGCGTTAATGGGCCGGGCCAGAATTCCTTGATCAACTGCATGGCGGTTTCCGGGATATGGTCTACCCAGAGCCGGACCCTGTCCACTGAGGCAACATGCACGATCAGGGGATGTCCGACCGGGCGCTGCTTTGCTTCAAAAACTTTTCTGACCGCCTGTTCGTTGCTGGCATCGGCCGCCAGTCCGTACACAGTTTCCGTGGGCACGGCGACAAGGTGGCCGGCGAGGAGCAGGTCAGCTGCTTTCTCAATGTGAGCAGATTTTGTTGCGTCTAACTTGATGGTTGCGGGCATAGGGTCTCAGGGATTACAGGTTGGGCAAAAATCGGGTTCGGTTGTCACGGCCTCCATGGAGCGTGATTCTTTGTAGTCGCATGCTTGGCAGGACCAGACATAAGTTCTGGGTCGGCTTGTAGGTGTATCGCACGCACTGCAGGGCAGTCCTCTTTCAAAATCGGTTATCCAGAAGCCGGGCAGAACACAACTGGGACACAAGCTTTCCATTTTGGCTCGGAGATTTTCTGCAGCAAGGCCAATGTTGGCCATTCTACCTGGAGAATGATGTGCGCGAAGGTCGTATTCGACGAAAACCTGTCAGACGCCGAGTTGCCTCGAAGCGCTCTGAACCGGGTATTGATTTCATGCTGGTGATGCAGTCCCTTGTGAATATCCGGGTGCCCTGCATGCTCGGGCCGCATTACCAGCCCCTGACCCGTGGGGCAGCGATCCATAAACCTCTTCAGTTCTTCAACAGAACTTACGGAGGCCTGTTCAAGGCCAAACGGCGCCGCGTGTTCTCCGTAAAGAGTTAGGCCGTGTTTCTGGTCAAACAAGCACACAATCTCCAGATTGATGCAGAAAAGACCACCGCCGAAGGCTCCTTCGCTGCCGAGGCCAATACGATTTTCGCCCTGCTCCGAAGCGATTTTCGCTTTCTCGAGCGCAGTCTCCCGTTGACCGGCGAAACGCTCTATTTCTCGGGTAAAGGTCCCGAGGCGATCGGTGTCGAAGCTGCTGTCGCAGGTTACTGTTAACCCCAGCTGTTCCAGTGGCCGCGCAATGGCGGGTAACTTGCCGTGCCGGGTCAGCAGGATCGCTGAACGGGCGTTCCAGTGCGACATCAAAAATAGCCTTCACGTTTTTTCCGTTCCATGGAGGCTGTTTGATCCTTGTCCAACAGACGACCGTCACGCTCACTTGTCCGTACCGACATCATTTCCAATACAATATCTGAGGCCGTCGTCGCGGTGCTCTCGACGGCACCTGTCTGCGGGTAGCATCCAAGCGTTCGGAATCTGATGGTTCGTGTTTCGAGCGAAGCCTCTTCAGAAGGCGTTAGATGAGGCAGCATTCGGTCGTCATCAAGAGCCAGGATGGTTCCTGTGTCGTCGTCCAACCAGCTCAGGCGTGGGGAAGAATAGTATAGGGGCACTATCTCAATGTTTTCCCGAAGGATATACATCCATATGTCGAGCTCAGTCCAGTTTGAAAGAGGGAAGACTCGAACTGATTCGCCCTTGTTGATCTTGGTGTTGTAGATGGCCCAGGGTTCTGGACGTTGATTCTTTGGGTCCCACTGCTGGGATTCGTCTCTCACGGAGAAGATGCGCTCTTTGGCTCGGGATCTTTCCTCGTCCCGTCGAGCGCCGCCCAGTGCTGCATCGAATCGATAATGGGCAAGCGCTTGCTTCAAAGCCTGAGTTTTCATTTGGTCGTTATATACGACAGAACCGGATCGAATCGGGTGGACGCCAGCATCTAGCGCCTCCCTGTTAATCCATACCCGTAGGTCAAGGTTGAGCTTTTCCACCAAGGCGTCCCGGAACCGCCCCATCTCGGCGAATTCCCAGGTTGTATCTATATGCAGAAGGGTGAACGGCACGTTGCCGGGCCAAAAGGCCTTCCGCGCAAGGTGCAACATGACTGTTGAATCCTTGCCGATGGAGTAGAACATGCAGGGCTTTTCGAAGCATGCGGCCACTTCCCGCATGATATGAATCGCTTCTGCTTCAAGATGGTCCAGATGGGTCAGCACGTTTTGTCACCCCGCTCCGTCAGCCAACTTTTGCGCCGGTTTCCCACTGATTCCGGCAAAACCGTTCGATCAATGTTTGCTCGTCATCGATCCGGAACAGATATAGCCACTCATTATCGATCAGGTCCTTCACCACTTTGTGCTTTGTCGCTATCTCGGCAATGGCCTCTTTGGGGGCAGCAATGTAGACGCTCAGACGGAGTGGTTCGTGCATCCAGCGTTGGCCGTCGTGTACCGACTGTAGTGGCAGCCCGATGCGCAAATCGCCGCCGTTGCCCTCGAAAACGCCCAGGTGGCCGCCAACCACGTTATGCAGGACCTTGTTTCCGCTGCCGTAATGAAAGTTATCGGTAACGGACATGACGGACTGCAGGTTGATCCAGTGGGTGACCACCATGGGCGCGGTCATGATCAGTTCGAGGATTCCGAAGCCCTCGTCCTCGCGCCAACGGTAGTCGTGGAGGAAGCTGCGACCTCCCAGATCCAGGTGTCGTGTAGCTGAGCGAGGCGCCACGATAAAGCTGGCGTTCCCGGCTAGCCCCCATTCGGGGCGAACTTCGGACCAGTCCTGGCTGCGTTTTCTGATGGCGCTGTCGACGTTGTTGTCGCTTGCGATCCCCAGACGAACGGCGCGTTCGCGGCGGGCCTGGGTACCGGCCCTGGCCAGGAAATGCCGGATGTCGTCGGGAACGTCACCGGCGCACTCTATCTCGTCGGTGGTGGTGTTATGCAGTGCTCCCACGAAACGGGTTTCCGATGGAATTGAAATGCCCTGGTCAGCCAGGACCGCGCGTACCTCGGTGTCGTTGAGTATGCCGGCGAGCACACGAACATTCACTGAGCCGGTCTGCCCGCCGCAGGCGCCGCAGTCCAGGCCAGCGGCGTGGGGGTTGTTACGGGTGCTACTGCCGTGCCCGACCAGCAATACCGTGGGCGCAAACCGCTCGGTCAGCGTCATGGCCCTGAGAATACCGCCAGCCAGTTCTGCTTTCTCTTCCGCCCCCAGCAGGGCGCCATTCTGACGGATCTCGAACTCGGTATGTCCTTGATGGAGTTGGTCAACGGGATTAGCCGAGGATTTGCCAAAAAAGGTCTTGCGCACCATGCGTCCCAGGCCCGCCAGCCCCATGCTCTCGATAAAGCTGAAGCTGGCCGGCCCCGCGTTGGAAAACTGGGACCAGTGGGAATGGTTGGCCAGTGACTGCCGACTGAAGCGTCCAGAGGGCTCGGCCTCTGTGACCTCTAGCGCGAGCGCCAGCAACCCCGGTAGTTGGGGCCGGGAAAACCCGGTGCCTTTGGGGCGGTACGAAATCGGTAGCCCGAAGAAACCCGCAAACCCAAGAGTCTGGATCGCGGAGTCCTGGGCTTCCAGCGCACGGCGAAAAACCTCCGAGCGAACATCAATACAGAATGCGGCCTGAAGTTTGGGTGGCTGGTCGTCCGTCGATTGCTTTTCAGGTTTTGACAGAAGTTTATCGGCCAGCTGTGACTGGTAGGCCGTCTCGGCTTCTGTAAGCTGGCGCCACCCCATGGTCTGGGATTTTTCATGAATCTCCAGCATTTCGGGCCAGGTGTCCCACTGTTGAAGCCAACCCCGTTTCAGCTCGGCGAAGATGGCGCCGCCAATGTGTTGAACATGCCGCCAGATGGCCAGTTCCCAGGCCAGCCGGATGGCTAACAGGCCCGGCAGTATATCTTCCTCGCTGCCACGTAGTCTTGCCTGCCAGCGTAGGTAGGCGGCCCAGGATGACCATCCGTTGATATCCAGCAAGAGCGCGTGGGCATAGTCCGCCGTGTAGGAAGGCTCTGCCGCGAGGGCGTTGAAGGCGTCTGTGATCAGCTTATCGTGCTGATCGGGCAGGACCTGAAATTGGGAAGGCAATGATGGTTCTTCCATGACGATGGCAATGCCACGGTCCGCCCGGGTCATTTCCAGCCAGCTTTGATACAGATCCTGGGCATCCGCCCTGAAATCTCCCGCATCCAGGCGCTGGAAGTAGTCTCCGCAGAACTGACTGATCTGGTGAATAACCTCGTCCTGCCAGCCCACGTGATGGGCGGTATCGCGGTTGCGATCCAGTTGGGCGCTGAGATTCTGCCAGTGCTCCGGCATGCTGGCAGTTTTGGCCGGGACAGCACCATTGCCCTGGTGTAAAAGCGCGGCCTGATTCTGACAGCAGGTGCCGTTGAGTGCCGCCATGCGTGAGGCTACCTTGGTAAACGGCAGATCCCGCATTTCCCAGAACGGGTTAACCGCGATCATCTGATCCAGCGGCCAGGACGGCGCAATCCGATTGCAGGCATCGGTGACGGCTTCCTGCCAATCCGGCGTGTCGGTGTTTGCTTCGGTGGTGGCATCAAAATTGGACGCTAACATTACACGGACTCCCTGGAACCAGAAGTTGAGGACACGCTGACCACGGCCCGGGGCCGCACAACATCGGGCAGTTTCGCCGGCCAGATTTTCAGGGTCAGGCGCGTGGACCACTCATCGAGATAGCCTGCGGCAAACAGGAATCGGTAAAGCCTGGCGCCGGCGGGTGAGAAACGGTGGTAGCGAATCTGGTAGTAGCCGCGCACGAGCAGGGCGATCAGGATAGCGACGAAACCCACGGCTACCAGTCCTGCCTGGCTATCCGGTGGCGTCAGCACCAGACTGAAGAAGGTTTTCTGAAGCCAGTACAGAGCCCAGAAAACGGCACCAAGAATCAAGCCTCTGCCAAGGGTGAAAACGCCACCGCCCGCAGCTAGGAATTCTGAAAGCAAAATCGTCAACGCGATACCAGGCACGACCCATGAAAAAAGATCTGCCGGTCTTGCCTCGTTGGCCAGGAAGATGGTCGGCAGCATGAACAGGGCCGAAAAACAAACAGCGGTCAGCCATTGCCCAAGGCCGGGCTGGTTGATTTCAACCAGACGTTTTTTCATCGACAGCTCGACCGTGTTGCCCGCGTTAAGGAAGGTGTGTGCCTTGTAGGCGGAATGGGCCACGAGGTGCAGGAGCGCCAGCTCGTAAAGGCCTAGAGCGCACTCAACCAGCATCCAGCCCATTTGGGCGCAGGTTGACCAGGCCAGCCTCACCTTGATGGAGATGCGCGTCATCATGACGAGGCTGGCAAACACAGCAGTAGGTCCCGCCACCAACAATAAAAGCCATTGGGCAGCGCTTGCCTGGACAATCAGCGGCGCCATCAGAATCATCAGGAAGCCGCCAAGGTTAACAACGCCAGCGTGAAGCAGCGCAGACACCGGGGTGGGTGATTCCACCACCTGGATCAACCAGCCGTGGAAAGGCATCTGGGCGCATTTAAAGAGGGCAGCCGCTGCCATCAGGATCGCAGCAATTTGCGCTGCGGCGGGCAGTTCTGATGAAGCGGATACCCGGGCCAGGATCCGATCAATAAATGGTGTGTCGTACTGGACATAAAGCAGGAGGAACGCCAGTGCCAGGCAGAACTCCGCAATTCGCGCAAAGATGAATTTTTTGTGCGCGGCCAGGGCGGCGCGTGGGCGATCAGGAAAGAACATCAGCAACTGGTGCAGGCTTGCACTGATGGCAATCCAGCTAACTAGAAACACCAGCAAATGATTGGTGATGGCGATCATGGAAACGCTGGCAAGGATCCCCTGAAGCCAAATCATGAAGCGGCGCTGGCCCGGTTCCCCTGCAAGATACCTCTCCGAGAAACGTCCCAGCACCATTCCCAGCAAAGTGGTCAGCAGCAACATGATCGACGCCAGAGGCGCTTGACTGAACCAGACGCCATCGACCGGCCACCACCAACTTCCGATTGCAGCGGCCACAGCAGACACAAAGGCAAGCTTGAAGGTCAATGACCGTGCGAGAAGGCTGTTCTGGTTGGGTGCCAATCCGGTCGCGACTGCCCCAACACCGAAAAGCAGCGGTACCAGCAGTGAGAACGAGAATTCGATCGCCTGAACATCGAGCATGCGAGGACCTCGGGATCAGAAGTATTTAGTCCGCGTAGTATCCAAGGCTTTTGCTGCAAACAAAAATATATATATCTTATTAGATTGTTCGATATTAAAGAACGGACTAGGCGATTTACAAACACACTGCAAGACAGCCATTTCAACCACTTTGATGACCATGTGACGATCGTGCCTCCGCTGTCGCTGTGGATCCCTCTGATGGATGACAGTATGAGCTGAGTCACCTCTGCCCATGCAGGCTCAGGGCGAGATATCCAAGCTTAACAACCGCTGGCTGACAGTTTCAAAAATCGGCACATAAGACGTGTGGGGAAAGGACTACGGCAGCTTTGAATCGTCTGACACCTCAGAACTGCTCCTTTGCAAAGAACACCACCGCTTCGCACAAAAAAGCCGCTCACTGGGCACAATGAGCTTTTTCGAAATGTTCACCGCAACTGGATAAAGCCCAATTGAAGGTCAAGACAGAAAAAAAGTGGGCGCCAAAGTAGCGCCCACTTGTTTTCATGCAACAGATCTTCTCAAATACTACCCGTTTAGGGCAGCGGCGCTGCAATCAACGCCAACCAACCCTATCAAAGATCTTAACCGCTTCCGGATTGTTGGTACCCAGTACACTGACATTGACGTCATCAATGTTCAGGTTACCCCAGGAATCCAGCACCGGGTTCTTCAGAACACCCTCTACTGCCGGGTACTCGTGGTTGCTCTCGGCGAAGATCTGCTGGGCCGTATCGGAAGCCAGGAACTCCAGGAACCGCACCGCGTTGTCTTTGTTCGGTGCAGTGGCTACGACGCCCGCACCACCGATATTGGCGTGAACACCCCGACCGTCCTGGTTCGGGAAGATGATGCCGACTTCACGGGCCACTTCACGATCAGCAACATCGTCGGAGTTCAGCAGACGGGCATAGTAGTAGTGGTTGCCAACGGCCAGGTTACATTCGCCGGCGGCGACTGCACGAATCTGGTCAGTATCGCCACCCTGGGGATCACGAGCCATGTTGTCCAAAACACCCTGTGCCCATTCCTGCGCGGCTTCTTCACCATGGTGCTCGACCATGCTGGCCAGCAGAGACTGGTTGTAGATGTTGCTGGATGAACGGATGCAGATTTCGCCCTCGAACTCGGGCTTCGCCAGATCTTCGTACTGGCTGATCTGGGCCGGATCGAAATCTGAGCGATCGTAGTAGATCACGCGCAGGCGCTGACTGAAGCCAAACCAGTGGCCTTCAGGGTGCCGCAGGGTGTCCGGCAGACGGCTGTTCAGGGTTTCAGAATCGACCGGCTGGAAAATACCTTCCTGGTCAGCACGCCAGAGGTTGCCCGCGTCGACCGTGATCAGGATATCCGCCGGGCTGGCGACACCCTCGCGCTTGATCCGCTGGATCAGTGCGTCAGACTTGCCTTCGATGAGGTTCACCTTGATGCCGGTTTCCTCTGTGAAAGCATTGTAAATAGCCTGATCGGAATCATAGTGCCGGGCGGAGTACAGGTTCACTTCACTCGCGGATACACTGGTTGCCGCCAGGGTTGCTGCCAGTACAGAGGCTGCCAACTTCGCTTTATGAGATACCACGGGATCAATCTCCTTGGTTGTTGAGCGTTATTAATGGTAATAACGATTTGTATTTACATGTGATTAAAACCAACCTTGGTGAATAAGTCAATAAATAGGAATCAGTCGCTTTTACGTATTCAATACACAATCAGACGCAACAAGATTACAATCTGAACTTCCATGGAGTTTGTATCAGAAGGTTGGATCGGCAAATGAGCATTTATCAGCAAAGCCCCGCCTACAATGACCAACTCGAGAACGGTCTGTCGGGCCCTTCACTCATGCTTGACCGTGTGCACTGCCAATTTCACGGCGATAGCGTTGTCAGGGACATCAACCTGCATCTGGAGGCAGGTGAGGTGGTGTGCCTGCTTGGGCCATCTGGCTGCGGCAAAACCACCCTGCTGCGCATCGCAGCGGGGCTTCAGGTTCCTTCAGGCGGCAAGGTCTTTCTTGGCAAGTCGCTGGTTTCTGCACCCGATGGCGTCCAGGTGCCGCCCGAAAAGCGCAACGTCGGTCTGGCCTTCCAGGAATCTGCGCTTTTCCCGCACCTGACGGTTCTGGAGAACGTCTGCTTTGGCATCAGCTCCATGCCCAAGAAGCAGAAACGAGCCCGGGCACTCGAACTGTTGGAACGTCTGGGCATGGCCGACTCCGCCAATGTCTACCCGCACACCCTGTCGGGAGGCCAGCAGCAAAGGGTAGCCCTCGCGAGAGCCCTCGCCCCATCACCCAGGGTAATGCTGCTGGATGAGCCCTTTTCCAGCCTGGATGCCCGCCTGCGTGATCAAATCCGGGACGACACTCTGCATGTGCTCAAGGAATTGAACACTGCGACCCTGCTGGTCACCCATGATCCCGAGGAAGCCATGTTCATGGCGGATCGCATCGCCCTGATGCGAAACGGCGAGATTGTGCAGACGGGCACCCCGACGGACCTCTACTGCAATCCTGCCGAGCCGTTCGTGGTCAATTTTTTCGGTCAGGTGAACGAGCACCGTGGCATCGTGAAGAACGGCCTTGTAGCAACGCCCCTGGGCCGGCTGGATGCCTCACGATTCAGGGAAGGCAGCAATATCAAGATTCTGATACGCCCGGAAGCCGTCAAAGTGACGCTGCTGGAGGGGAAGGCCGGGGACGATCGCACCAGCCATGTTCTGATGTCACGCCTGCTGGGACCCACCAGCCTGTTGCACATTTGCGCCCATGGACCAGACGGTCAGGAGATGCACCTGCACGCCAAAGTGCCGGGGGTGTTTCTGCCAGAGGAAGGTCAGGCAGTCTCCCTTGAGCTGGATATGTTCCAGGTTTTCCTGTTTGAGGCAGAAACCTGGCGTTAACCCCGGTCCTTGCCCGGACGAGATCGGCGCATCGCCAGGCTGAGAGTCACCACAGGAATGATGCCCACGGCAACAATGGCTAGGGAGGACATGGCGGATTCTGCCAGCCGCTCGTCAGAGGCCAGGCTGTATGCACGCACCGCCAGCGTATCAAAGTTGAATGGCCTGAGAATGATGGTGGCCGGCAGTTCCTTCATCACATCCACGAACACCAGAATACCTGCTGCCAGCAGACTGCTGCGCATGATTGGCGTGTGCACCTTGCGCAGAGTCCCACCTGCTGTTTGGCCCAGCGTGCGGGCCGCTGCGTCCATGGACGGCGTCACTTTCCCGAGACTGGCCTCGACGGTGTTGAACGACACCGCCAGGAAACGCACGGTATAGGCATAGATCAGGACAAATGCACTGCCACTGAGTACCAATCCCACCATAAAGCCAAAGCTATCCCGGAGAAAAAGATTCAACTGCTGGTCTGCCCAGGCCAGGGGGATCATGATGCCAACCGCAACAACCGACCCCGGGATGGCATAGCCCATGGCTGCAATCCGATTGGCGCCCCTGACCCAGGGACTCGGATTCAGGCGTGCACCATAGCTCAGCATAACTGCAAGACCAACGGCCACCAGCGCCGCGCTCGATGCCAGGATGAAGCTGTTGAACGCGAACTCCAGGAGGCGAGTACCGAAAAGGGCATCGCCGGTGGTAATGGCCATTTCCAAGAGGATCAGCGCTGGCACAATGAACCCGATCAGAATTGGCAGGAAGCACACCAGAAAAGCCAGGGCGGCCTGTCCGGATTTGAGCGAATACTCCGGCAGAGCCTGGTAGCGCGCCGAGGTATGGTATTGCTTGCCCCCGCGGGAAACCCTTTCAAGAACCACAACCAATACCACGAACACCAGCAGACAGGCCGCCAGCTGCGCAGCCGCCACCGGCTCACCCAGACCAAACCAGGTGCGATAGATGCCGGTCGTGAAGGTATCCACACCAAAGAACTGGACCGCCCCGAACTCGTTCAGCGTTTCCATTAGTACCAGTGAGACCCCGCCGATAATGGCGGGACGCGACAGCGGCAGGGCAATGCGTTTGAACATTCGCCAGGGGCCGAGGCCCAGAGTTCGGCCGACATCAAGCGCGCTTACCGACTGCTCCATGAAAGAGGCCCGGGCAAGCAGGTAAACATAGGGATAGAGCACCATGGTAATCAGCAGGGATGCGCCACCCAACGATCGAATATCCGGAAAATAGTAGTCGCCAAACTCCCAGCCAAACCAGTCACGCAGCGTACTCTGTAATGGCCCTGCGAACTGCAGGAAATCGGTGTAGGCGTAAGCTATGACGTAAGTCGGTACAGCAAGGGGTAGTAAAAGTGCCCACTCGAACAGACGCCTGCCGGGAAAACGGCACATCACCACCAGCCAGGCACAGGCGGTGCCGATCAAGGTGGTGCCAATAGCCACCGACAGGCTCAGAATCACCGTGTTGCTCAGATATCTGCCGAGCACGGTACTAACCAGGTGTTGCCAGACCCCGCCGGACGGGAAAAACACGTGGGCCAATATAACCAGAACTGGCAGGGCAACCAGCAACGCAATCAGGAAAGTACTGACCGTCCAGGCGCTGAAACGGCGGGCGCGATGACCGGCCGCACAGGCTCCGGTACCGGAGCCTGTCAAACCGCTTGTTTGCGATGTCGTATAATTAGCCATACAGCCTACGAAGAACAGATAAGTTTGCGAAGTATAAGGGATACAATGGCACTATGAAAAATAACGAACCGGCAATCACGGACCTGACAATGCCATACCGGTGCGCGTTTAATCATACTCTACAACCGGTGCATCTTTAATTAGAGTCTGGACTTACGCCGGTCCATCAGAATCCCCTCGCCTATCATCGAACTTACCCGGCACCACCTCCAATCAATGGCCAACCCCGACGTGGCAATCAGGACAGCTGTGTAATAGAAGCGCTGAGATCAAAAAGAGATGACTGGTATTTGCTTCAGTTTGAGAGCGAATCGCCGAGACTTTGTCGAGCTACCCAGAACCAGAGTATTGTCGTCAACCAGATAGGGAACCTGCCTCTTGCCACCGAGCTTACTGAGTTCGTCCCTAAAGCTTTCTGTCACTTTGGGCAGGGTTTGATCAGCACAGATAGATCCAACACTATCAAGACTTCACTAACCGAACGAAATTATTGCCAGCCTCCATATAATACGACTCCAGCCGGTGCTCAGACTGAGCTGTTTAAACCTTCGCAGATATCCCGCGCCATCCACGAGTGGTAGAGAGCAAGGTCGATTTATGTAGCAACACTAATCAGCATGCTGACCTTTTAATCTGTCTGTGCTCCATGCTTTTGAAACGAACCGACTGTCTTTCGCTTTCCTGGCCAGGGAGGTAATCAGCAGACAAACAGGCGCTATGCAACGCTCTCGGTAGACCGCACCTCGAGTGAGGCCAGGTCAGCCAGCCTGAAAATAATAATGCAACATATTGGTGGGCACTTTATTCACTGAGCTTTCCACCAACGTGGTGCCTAAAGCAAATGTTCGCTTTTAGTTATGATCGGGGGGCAACTGGACCTATTCGGAGGCTGGACGCGTTAATAGTGAAATAATAAAAAAGCCCATTCATGTCTGATGCACTAACGTTCTGGCGAATCTGGACTCCTGAGCCCTGGCCCCTCGCCTAACCTCGGAAGCCACAACCCGACGAGCTCAAATCACTCCGCCAGCAAACCCACCAGGTAATCCGACAGGGTCTGATACTGATAATCTAACCTGGCATAGGCGTTTCTCGGCGCATTCTGGAACCGGGCACCACAACCGGCCACGGTTGTCACATCCAGCAGGTACGCCGTCTGGATCAAGTTTGGCAGGTCGGGCTTCAGGCTGTCGGCATCCAGCCGGGGGTAGTAGAGCGACCATTGGAAGGCGCCATCACCGGGGCTGACCCCATCGAGATTAGCCGTTGCAGTGTCCAGGAACGGCAGTTTCAGCAATCGCTCTATGGCCAGTCCGTCCACTTCACGGGCTTCGTACTCATAGGCTCGGGGCCCGAAGTTGTTAGCGGCCTCTGTATTGCCGGCGTAATCAAACGGGAATAGTCGGGTGACATAGGGTGCCGCCTCATCAACCGGTGTTCGGTCGGTACCTTCAGGTTCGCAGGCCTCATCGGGCGTGGTGAAACTGAGTTCTGCTTCCGTCGCCTCCTCCGCCAGTACCCGGTAACCGGTCACCCAATCCGGCGCACCTGCCTCCAGCTCTTCCGATGGCGAGTTGGCCGCCAGTGTCGTGAAGGTTCGCCGCTCACTTCCTGCAACTCCCAGGTGCTCAACCAACTCTATCTCCGCGGCGCCCTGATTCCAGCTCCAGGAAAGCTCCGGTGTTCCATCCAGCTCTGAGCTTTCCGGATACACCGCCAGGGTCTGTTCATGGCAGCTGGTTACGGTATCGAAAAACGCTTGCTGATTGTCCCAATCGAAGACTATCCGCTCGTGGATGGCCTCGCCCTCTTCCTCATAGCGCTGTCGACTTTGGCGGGAGAGAGAGGCTGAAGGCAGCCACTGGGTTTTCAGTTGCGCCATATAACCGTTCACCTGAATCAGGCGAGCGAACTCGGGCAAGGAAGGCGCCAGGCAGCCGCGACTGGACACAGAGAGCAACTGGCCGTCTTCGGAGTAATCAAAGAACAGTTCCGCAGACATATCGAGATCGGAGGTGCCCGTAGGCAGATCCTGCCCCCGCCTGGAGTCCGCCGATACCTTCAAACGGGTCAACAGCACCGGATTGGCCAGCGCCACCGGCACGTCAGGCAACACCAGCGAATCGGTATCCAGATTCTCGTAATTGCCTGCCGCAGCAGCATCAACAATGGCAATAACATCCCCCGCATTCTGCACCAGGGAATAGCCCAACAGAAACACCGCATCTTTACTCAATTGCCGTTCGGTACCGTCACTTTCTGGGCGCGAGAGCACCTCGTTATAGCTGTCCGGAATCTGGCTGGCCATGAAGCGGGCCAGGGCCCTGGCGTAGGCGTGAGCGCGCTGATCACCCGCAACAATGTAGTCCTGCCAGAGGTTCAGGCCATCCAGATCCGCCAACTGGCTTTCACTGATCGGGCTCAAACTGTTGCGGCGAGCGGCGCCTGCGCGGAATCGAGCCAATGTGGTCAGCGGTGTCACGTTACGGATGCCTGGGCTGGCTGACATCAGGTAGGCATTCTCTACCAGCACGTCGCCCCGGGACGTTTCCTCCAGGGTTTTGCCGGGAATGGCCAGGGCGTATAGCGGGTACTTCCTGGGGTCCAGATTGGGGCCCACCGACGGGTTAACGCTCAGTGCAGAGATGTCGATAGCGAACCTGCCACCCGGACCACTCATGGCCGTGGGTTCGCCTTCTTCCAGCGTGACCACGGCGCCGTTGGCCAATTCCACCTCCAGCGGGCCAGGGGTGAACTGACCATCACCATCAATATCCAGCCACACCCTGGCATTGTTGAGGTAGCCGTCGATCACACGCCCTTGGTATGGCGCGGGCTCGCTGTAATCAACCCCATCGAAATCGCGGCCATCAACCGGCAACCGATCGGATTCTTCACCGCAGCCGGCGATAACAAGAGAGAGCAAAGGAACAGTAAGAGTGATCAGGCGTTTCATCGCGGCAACCATTTATCTTTATTAGTGCCGCTACTTTAGGAGATGTGATCGGTACAGACCTTGACCGGCTTGGCAAATTGTAAAGTTTGGTAACAGGCAAGCCCCGGAATGTGCCGGGGCTTGCAGGCTTCCGATCAGAACGACCGGGCTACGATTTCCTTCATGATTTCGTTGGTGCCGGCATAGATGCGCTGCACCCGTGAATCGGCCCAGGCCCGGGCGATCGGGTATTCCCACATGTAGCCGTAACCGCCGTGCAGCTGAACACATTCGTCCATCACTTTGCACTGCAGGTCGGTGGTGTGCTGCTTGAGCATGGCGGCGGTTGGGATATCCAGCTTCTTATCCAGATGCAGCTCCAGGCAACGGTCAGTAAACACACGAGCGGCGGTGATTTCGGCTTTCAGTTCCGCCAGCTTGAAGCGAGTGTTCTGGAACGCGATGACCGGCTTACCGAAGGCTTTGCGCTCTTTCACGTAATCCAAAGTCCACTGCCAGGCGGCTTCTGCGGCTGCCACAGCGGTCAAGGCTACCTGAAGGCGCTCCGCCGGCAGCTCCTGCATCAGCTGGAAGAAGCCCTGCCCTTCCATGGTACCCAGCAGGTTGTCTGCTGGCACTTTTACATCCTGGAAAAACAGCTCGGAGGTATCCTGGGCCTTCATGCCTACCTTGTTCAGGTTCTGACCTTTCTCGAATCCTTCCCAGGCGGTTTCTACCAGCAACAGACTGGTACCCTTGGCGCCTTCTTTGGGGTCGGTCTTGGCGACAACAATCACCAAGTCGGCTAACTGGCCATTAGTGATAAAAGTCTTGGAACCGTTCAGAATGTAATGGTCGTCCTTGCGAATCGCGGTGGTTTTTACACCCTGGAGGTCGGAACCCGCGCCCGGCTCGGTCATGGCGATGGCGGTGATCATTTCACCGGAGGCCATTTTGGGCAGATACTTCTGCTTCTGCTCTTCTGAGCCATAGTTCAGGATGTAGGGCGCCACGATATCGGAGTGCAGGCCCCAACCAATGCCGGACAAACCGGCCCGGGAGATTTCTTCCATAATCACCGCGGAATATCGGAAATCGGCGCCAACACCGCCATACTCTTCCGGCAGCATCGGGCACAGGAAGCCCAGCTCGCCCGCCTTTCGCCATAGCTCGCGGCTGACCTGGCCGTCTTTTTCCCATTGCTCGTGATAAGGCGCGGCTTCCTGCTCCAGGAACTTGCGAACGGAATCCCGGAAGCCTTCAAGATCGGCGTCGAAAAGAGTACGTGGAATCATGCTGAACCTCGTTGAACGGGTTGGTTTATCGTTGTGTTCAGCAAGTCTGTGGCGGGGCGGGTTTTCGCTCAATGGTGAAAACCATCAATCGCTTTGGCCAAAACCATCGCCCCGGATGGCCACGGATGATCAGTCCGCGCTCTCGCCCCAGCGGGGAACCAGGGTTTGCGGCAAGTCCAGGTGGTCCAGAATCCGGGCTACCATGAAGTCCACCAGATCATCCACCGATTGCGGGTTATGGTAGAACCCGGGGCTGGCCGGCATGATCACGGCGCCCATTCGGGTCAGCCTGAGCATGTTGTCCAGATGCACTTCGGAGTATGGGGTTTCCCGCAGAACCAGAATCAGCTTGCGGCGTTCTTTCAGCGCCACATCACCGGCCCGCTCAATCAGGTTGTTGCTGGCACCAGTGGCCAGTGCCGACAGCGTGCCGGTACTGCAAGGGCAGATGACCAATGGCGCTTTCTCGCCGGAGCCCGAGGCCGGCGGGGAGAACCACTCCTCCCGGCCGAACACCTGCACCTGTCCTGGCTTCGCCCGCGCATAGTCCGTGAATGCTTCAACCATGGCCGGCTTGGAACCCGGCACCCGAAACTCGGTTTCGGTGGCAATAACCACCTGAGCCGCCTTGCTGACCATCACATTGACCCGACAGCCATTAGCGACGAGGCATTGCAGCAGTCGCAGCCCGTATTGGGCTCCGGATGCGCCGGTAAAGGCAAGATTGATGACCGGTGAGGTATCAGCCACGACGTTTCTCCAGTTCGGCAACCAGTTTGCGATGAATACCACCAAACCCGCCATTGCTCATCACAACAATGTGGCAGGTTTCCGGCAGCTGCCCCAAGGCCCTGTCAATCAGCGCCTCGACTGAATCTTCCACGACATGGTGCTCCAGCTCACCGTGTTCGGCCAGCCAGCCGTCGACCAGTTCCGGTAGCCAGCTCATCTCGCTGAGGTTTCCCCAAAGCACCTGGTCTGCAGCGGCCGCACTGGGGATCAGGGTTTGCTGGTGCACGCCCTGTTTCATGGTGTTGGAGCGGGGTTCAATAATCGCCAGTATCGGCTCGTCGCCAACCCGGTTGCGTAAACCTTCCAGGGTTAGTGCGATGGCCGTGGGATGATGGGCAAAGTCGTCGTACACTCGCACGCCACCAACCTCACCCACCAGCTCCATGCGTCGTTTTACTCCGGAGAACCGGCACAGCGCGGCCACAGCGTGGTCCGGTGTGACACCAACATGGCGGGCGGCAGCGATCGCCGACAAAGCGTTGCGCACGTTGTGCATGCCCGTCAGGTTCCAGTTCAGCATGGCCACGGGCTGCTCGTGGTGGATCACCATAAAGCGGCTGCCATCCTCAGACAGCAATTCTGCGCGCCAGTCCGAGGTGCGCGGCACCTCGCTGCCGATCGCTGTGTCTTGCACTGGGCTCCAGCGGCCCATTTCAAGCGCGTTATCCAGATGATTGTCCAGCGCTGGGCGGATAATCAAGCCTTGCGACGGAACGGTTCTCACCAAGTGATGGAACTGACGTTCAATGGCCTCAACGTTCTCGAAAATATCCGCATGGTCGTATTCAAGGTTGTTCAGGATCAGCGTGTTCGGGCGATAGTGGATAAACTTGGAGCGTTTATCGAAGAAGGCACTGTCATATTCATCGGCCTCGATCACAAAGAAATCGCTGCTACCCAGGCGCGCGGATACCGGGAAATCCTGGGGCACACCGCCAACCAGGTAGCCGGCATCAAAGCCGGCCTGATCCAGAATCCACAACAGCATCGCGGTGGTGGTGGTTTTACCGTGGGTGCCGGCAACGGCCATGACCCAGCGATGGCGCAAAACCTCCCGCGCCAGCCACTCAGGGCCGGACATGTAGTCAATCCGCCGGTTAAGAACAGTCTCAACCTCAGGGTTACCGCGAGACATGGCATTGCCGATCAACACCAGGTCCGGTTTCGGCTCCAGATTCTCTGGCCGGTAGCCTTCCATCAACGCAATGCCCTGGGCCTGAAGCTGGGTACTCATGGGCGGATATACGCCCTGATCAGAACCGGTCACGGTGTGGCCGAGCTCTCTGGCAATCACGGCCAGGCTGCCCATAAAGGTGCCGCAGATGCCCAGAATATGTATGTGCATTAAGGTGTTGCCTCCGGTTTGAATCCTGCCAAGCGTCTACCATACTTTGTGCGGGGTCAAGAGCCGGTATCTGCTCATGAAAAACCCCTGCGATTGGCGTATCATCTGCGCCAATCGTTGAACCAGCAGGAGGCCTTAGCCCGAGATGGCTATCAAGAACGCATTTTACGCCCAATCTGGCGGAGTTACCGCCGTAATCAATGCCAGCGCTTGTGGCGTTATCCAGACCGCTCGCCAGCACCCGGACCGCATCGGTAAAGTCTATGCTGGCCGCAATGGCATCATCGGCGCCCTCAAAGAGGAGCTGATTGATACCAGCCTGGAATCCGAAAGCGCCATTCAGGCGCTGCTTCATACCCCGGGCGGCGCCTTTGGCTCCTGTCGCTACAAGCTGAAGAACATCTCCGAGAACAGGCGCGAGTACGAGCGTCTGATCGAAGTGTTCCGGGCCCACGATATCGGCTACTTCTTCTACAACGGCGGCGGTGACTCTCAGGATACGGCTTACAAGGTTTCCCAGATCGGTGAAAAGATGGGATACCCGATCACGTGTATCGGTGTGCCCAAAACCGTCGATAACGACCTGCCCTTCACCGACTGCTGCCCGGGCTTCGGCTCTGTGGCCAAGTACATCGCCACATCAACACTGGAAGCCAGTCTTGATATCAAATCCATGTGTGAAACCTCCACCAAGGTTTTCATTCTGGAGGTGATGGGGCGTCATGCTGGCTGGATTGCGGCGTCTGGCGGCTTGGCTGGTCAGGGTGAAGGCGAGCCGCCTCACATCATTCTGTTCCCGGAAATTCCGTTCAACCGCGAGGCCTTCCTGGCACGGGCAGACCAGTGCGTAAGGGATTACGGCTACTGCGTGGTAGTGGCCTCAGAAGGTGCCCAGTATGAAGACGGCCGTTTTGTTGCGGATGCTGGCGCCAAAGATGCGTTCGGCCACACCCAGCTCGGCGGCGTGGCGCCGGCCCTGGCCAACATGGTCAAACAGGCCCTGGGCCACAAGTACCATTGGGCGGTGGCGGACTATCTGCAGCGCTCAGCTCGCCACATTGCCTCAGCGACCGATGTAGAGCAGGCCTATGCCGTTGGCAAGGCGGCTGTGGAAATGGCGCTGGCTGGCAAACAGGCCTTGATGCCAATCATTGTGCGCGAGCAGGCCAAACCCTATCGCTGGTCGATTGGTGAAGCCAACCTGAGTGAGGTGGCCAATCAGGAAAAGAAAATGCCGATCCACTACATCACCGACGATGGTTTTGGCATCACCCAGGATTGCCGGGATTACCTGCAACCACTGATTGAAGGTGAGAGTTTCCCACCGTTTGAGAATGGCCTGCCCAAGGTGGCGAAGCTGAAAAATCAACTGGCCGAGAAAAAGCTGCGAGCAGACTTCACACTCTGATTCGATCTGTCCGCAACAAAAAAAGCCCGGCCACCAAGGTAGCCGGGCTTTTTTATGATCGCTGGCCAGCCTCTCTTATTCAACTTGCCAGTTCTGCCTCATGCTGGCGCACGTAAGCGAAGAACTCATCACACCCGCCCACGTATTCCGAACCGACCAGTATCTGGGGAACGGTATGAACCGGGCGGCCAATCTGATCCGCAATGTCCTGCTTGCTCAAACCCCGTTCGTCCATATCAATCCAGGTATACGGAATACTTCTGGATTCACACAGGTCCATCGCCCGCAGGCAAAAACCACAGCTCGAACGGCCATAAATCGTGACCTGCTCCATAAAACCTCCTGGCACCGAGGCAGACGCCCCAATGGTCAATTTGATGTTTTTCAAGTGTGTCGCAATGATGACACGAGCCTGATCAATTGAAAATTAATGCTTCCCATGGCTGTCATAGTAAGTGCCGATACCTGGATAGCCCGCCGGATATTTGACCATCAGGTTTTTAGCCGGCCCAGCTCACGGTCCAGAACCTGAACCTGGCCATCGAGGGCGTCACCACTCTGGCGTACCCGTTGGGCCAGCTCCCTCAAATCAGTTGCGGCATCGCCAATCTGAGTCAGGTTACGGTTGATTTCTTCACTGACCGAGCTCTGTTCTTCTGCCGCGGTCGCCACCTGCGTGACATGCTCCACGATGACGCCGATACGCTCAACCACCGTGGCCAGCGAATGATCCGCTTCCCGGGTGCCATCTACTGCCGAGGTAGCGCGGTCTACACCACTCTGAATGACCGTGACGGCTCCACTGACATCGCCTTTCAGGCGCTCGATCATCTCGCTGATTTCATCCGTGGACTCCCGGGTTTTTGAGGCCAGATTTCTTACTTCATCGGCCACTACCGCAAAACCACGCCCCTGCTCCCCGGCCCGGGCTGCCTCAATGGCTGCATTCAAGGCCAGCAGGTTAGTCTGTTCGGCAATACCCCGAATCACTTCGATGATCCGGTTAATTTCCTCACTGCGCTGCGCCACGTGGCCAATCGCGGAGCTAGCCTGGCCCATGTCACCCGCTAACGCGTCCACCCCTTTGAGGGCGGACCTCAGGGTGTCCTGGGTAAACCGGATGCCATCACGGGCGGCGCGGGCATTTTCTGCCGCCTCGCCGGCAAAACCAGCCACTTCGCCGGCGGCCGCCGACATTTCATTCATGGCGGTAACAACACTGTCGATATCCTGATGTTGTCTCTCGGTCTGATCGTCAGTATCCCGGGCAATGGCGCCGACATCGGACGCCTGACCGCGAACCTCAGCGTTAACCTCTTTCAGGTCGTTGATCATTTCCCGCAAGCGGGCAAGAAACGCGTTGAAGCCGCCAGCCAGCTCGATCAGTTCGGCATGGGTGTCAATATCAAGTTCACGGGTAAGATCGCCCTCGGCACTGGCCAGGCTCCGCATCCGGTCGCGTATCTCGTCCAATGGCCGGGTTACCGAACGCACCAGCAACACCAACAAGGCAATCGCGATCAACACCACCACCATGCCAACCAGAGTTTGCCGGGCTGCCGTATCGGCGACCTCAGAGGCCAACAATCCGGTGATTTCCTCAACACTGGCGAGGGCAACATCGCGGGGCAGTTCGATCAGCAAGGACCACTCAGTTCCCGGCAAGGCGACCTCGACCGGGTAAGCGACCGCCAACGTCTTGCCATCATCGAACCTGCCACCTTGTTGATGCAGGCGAACCAGATCCGGGGCAAGTCCCGGCAGCGCTTCCCGCAGTGGCCGGCCAAGATTCTGCTGATAGTGGCTGGACGCAGCAATCAGACCGCCTTCGCTGAGCAGAGACACCTTCGACTCACCGTCGAACAGGGCCCGACTGACCTGCGCAATGGTCGCCTGAAGTGTCGACAGGTTTATGTCGACACCCGTCACACCGGCAAACTCGCCATTGTTCAGAATTGGCACTACCAGGCTGGTCATCAGCTCGGAATAACCTTCCTCGATTTCATAATCGTAGGGTTCCATCAGACAGGGCTTGAGAGAGTCCCTTGAACACAGATACCACTCTGCTTCACGGGTTCCGAATTCGTTCCGGTTATCAAGATACTTTGTTGCGGGATCTTCCGTGCGACTGAACAGAACATTGCCTTGAGGATCCCGGTAGTAGTAAATCTCGAGCGTGCCCTGATCGCTGCTGTGTTCATCAACTCCGTCTGTAAAGTAAATATCTTGGCCATCGTAGGCGTCTGGCTCAAACTGCGCGTAGATCGAGCTCAGGTGTTTCTGTTCACTTAAAATCGTGCCCACCGTTTCCTGAAGGTCCCGACGACTGAGCCGACCCGAGCTATCGGCTTCAATATTCCGGGTGATCAGGCTGCGCACCACCGCCGGGGTTTGATAGGCGGTCTCAAGCTGGCCGGTTACCAGCTCACCGTACTGACCAGCCGTTGCGGTTAGCTGGTCCATCACAATATCCTGCACCGTCCCACGGGTTTCCTCGGACAGGCGCTCTTCCATGGAACCCAGTGACAACTGGGCGGTCATGACAATGCTCACGCCCATCAACAGTAGCAGTGTGATAACCAGCCCATATAGCTTGAAGCGAAGTGATAGGTTTTTCATAGACCGCGAAACCTTTTTGAAGAAGCCTTGATAAACATACTAGAGCATGGAGATGCCCTTGGCGTATTTGACACTGTTTCTGACCGCATTTGCGGCAGCCACCCTGCTGCCCGCCTATTCGGAGTTATTGCTGGGCACCCTGGCCAGTCAGGGCCTGCCTTTGTTCTGGTTGTGGTTCTGGGCAACCTTGGGGAATACGCTTGGGTCAGTCGTTAATGGGGTTATCGGCCGGCAGGTGGATCGCTTTAAGCATAAACGCTGGTTTCCGGTCAGCGAGCTGCAATTGCACAAAGCCCGCAACCGCTTCAATCGCTACGGGCAATGGTCATTGCTGCTGGGCTGGCTGCCCATCATAGGCGACCCTCTGACCCTCGTTGGAGGGATCATGCGGGTGCCCTGGCTCAACTTTGTGATTCTGGTGGGTATCGGAAAAGGCCTGCGCTATGCCTTTGTGATCTGGGTGGTGCTGGAAGCCACTGGCTTCGGCTCACCGGCGCCATCACCATAGAGGTACTTGCGCAGCAAATCCTCACCGTTGAACTCGGAATGCAAGACCGCGATAAATGTGTAGACACCGATCAACTTTCGGTTCAAGAAGACAAACTCTTTCGGCGGCACCCGGAAGTAACGGCTGATGGCCGAGCGGGCCGCCTGTTTGGCAACACGGGAGGGCAGGTCGCTCTGTTTCCATCGGTATTCACCCTGCCCGTTGACGGCGTAGTCGGGCCATTGGCTGCGATCGCCCGACAGAGGCTCAAGCACTGACATACAGACAGAGCCAAACTTATCCAGGACTTCGTCCGGCCAATCCCGGCTCATAAAGCGGAGCGTGACACCGCCATCAATTACCTGGCCAAGGTCCTGCTCATAAGAGGCACGGATCATCTGAATCACGGGATCAAGGAACTGGCGGGTGTAGCTTTGAACCGCACCGAAATCCAGCAACACTATGCGATCATGGTCGTCGCCTTTCCCCTCCTCCCCAGCAATCCGCACCCGGTAATTGCCGAAGTTCGGATCAGTTTGTATTTCCCCCCAATCAAACAGTTCGCGGAAAAACAGCTCCAGGGCGGCACGACCCAGAGCGCTCCGACGCGGCAGTGACAGCTCGCGCACGGCCTGTGAGCTGACCGAATGGCCATGCTCGTACGTCGAGGCAATGATGTGATCGGTTGAGTATTCCTGCAACACCCGAGGCACGATAAACCGGGGATCCGCATCCAGCATGGTGCGGAACTTTTCGGTGGTTCTGGCTTCCAGACGATAATCCACCTCCCGGTGCATCATCTGGCGCACTTCTTCCAGCCAGTCGTTAAACTCCGGGCCAAAACTGACCAGGCGTGCCACTTTGAGCAACTGAGCGACCGCGTTCAGGTCACTGTCGACCGCATCGGCCACTCCGGGGTACTGCACTTTGAGCACCAATTCCAGCCCGTCGCTGCGCCTGATTGCCCGGTGCACCTGACCAAGCGACGCGGCACCGATTGGCTCCGGATCTACCTCAAGCTCTGACAGTCGCTCGGCGCCAATCTCCGTCTTCAATACCCGTTCGATCGCAACCCACTCGAGGGACGTGGTTTGATCTTCAAGGGTGTGCAAGGCTTCCGTGACCTCTTCAGGTAAAAAGTGTTCGCCGTAAAGGGCCATCACCTGGCCGATCTTGACCACACTGCCCTTCAGTCGGCCCAGCTCTTCGACCAGGAAACGGGCCTGACTCGACATCATGGCGCGGTGACGCTTGTCCCGGGTTTCTTTATCACTGAACCAGTTAGTCGCCATGTGCGATGCCATTCGGGTACCGGCAAATAAACCAGCCTTGGTCAGCGACAACCGGCGCTCAAAACTGCCTGTTTTGATGCGAGACACGGATTTTCCGGGACGTCTTGAAGACATGGATAACCTGTATGTTCAGCAAATGGTGAGCTCCGGGACTTGACCCGGCGCCCTGATACACGCAACTTCTTCATTATACGGACCACAAGTGACGACAACCCAACTGATCAGTCGTTGATATCCCGTTTTTTTAGCCAATGCACTTGGCTTAAAGTGTCTTTTCCACTCTTTTCTGTCAAAGTTACGATTTAACACAGTGTCAGGTCACAAGGCGAACTAGAATCAGTTAACACTCTGTGTTTGACCTTCATCAATGACAAGAAAAGCCCAGATATGACTAAATCATCCGTCAGAACACTGGACTCGGAACTCTCTCAATTCCGGGTAAAAGGCGAAATTCCTGTACCGACCCTCATCAACGGGCTGACTGCTGCCGCGGTTCCACTATTAATGTTCTATTCTTGGCGCTCAACCCAGCATGGCGATTCTATCACCTCTCCACTATTACTGAGCTTTGCCGTGTTGCTCGCCGCCAACGCCATAATGTTTCTGATTACCGGCCAAAAAACCTTGCAGCGGCGGGTATTTATCACGTTAATCACCGGACTTTTTACTTACCTCGCCACCTACGCCGTTGAAGACGGCTCTGCCATTATCTGGCTGTTTGCTTACCCGCCCATCATTTTCTACATCAGCGAAGCCCGCATCGGCATCTTCGCCTGCATGGGCGGTTGGCTTGCGGTGCTTGGTCTTTTCAGCCCGCTCGGTGATGCTCTGTTCGATACCCCGTACAGCACTACCTTAAAGATTACCCTTATCATTGTATTGGCCTTTGAGATGGTCACTTGTTACATCCTTGATCAGAGTCGTCGTCGTAGCAAGCTTGGCCTGATCAAGCTGGCCAAAGAATTTGAGTATGCCGCAAAGCATGACGCTCTGACCGGACTGGCCAATCGACGAGAAGGGCTGGAACAGCTCGAGGCAGAATACCAGCGTTATCTGAGAAACCGCCGTCCGTTCTCGGTGCTATTGATGGACATTGATCTTTTCAAGCAGGTCAACGATACCCATGGCCATCAGGCAGGAGACGATACCATTGTACTGGTTGGCCAGACACTGACAGATCACAGCCGAAAAGTGGATACCATTGTGCGCTGGGGTGGGGAGGAGTTTCTGATTCTTCTGCCAGAGACAGCAACTGAAGACGCCGAGGCCTCGGCCGAGCGCGTCCGCAAAGCGGTGGCGAACCAGATTGTTCAGGCTGACAACAAGTCCATCACCGTAACGGTCAGTATCGGGGTAGCAACAATTCAGGGGTCAGAATCGATTGACCGGCTACTTCAGCACGCCGATGAAGCGCTTTACAAAGCCAAATCCGAAGGCAGAAATCGCACTTGCCGAGCCGATTTCCGTTAGTGACTCGGCGTTCACCAGTACTGGCGCTGCTCTACCCGCTGGTGACCAAGGCCATCGATAAGCGCCTGCACTAACCTGCGCTCAACCTCATAAACCGATACGCCAGGCTCAAAATCGCTGACCTGGCACATCGACATTCCGGCATAGCCACAGGGGTTGATTCGACTGAACGGCTCCATGTCCATGTTGACGTTGAGAGCCAACCCATGAAACGAGCAACCCCGGCGAACCCGCAATCCCAGTGAGGCAATCTTGGCGCCGTTTACGTAGACTCCGGGCGCATCAGATCTGGGCGCAGCATCTATTTTGGACGGCACCAGCGCTCGCACAATAGCATGCTCAATCTCATCCACCAGGGCGCGCACGCCCAGCTTGCGACGGGTCAGATCAATCAGCAGATAGATCACCAATTGTCCCGGCCCGTGATAGGTAACCTGCCCACCCCGGTCTACCTGAACCACCGGAATATCTCCGGGCAACAGGATATGCTCTGCCTTACCCGCCTGGCCCTGAGTAAATACCCGAGGGTGCTCAAGGCACCAGAGTTCATCGACCGTGTTTTCATCCCGGTTGGCGGTGAACGTTTTCATCGCTTCCCAGGTTTCCATGTAGGGCTGCTGCCCCAGCGAACGGACGATCAGGTCTGTCATAGTGTTACAGGACCATGTGAACGCGGCCGCTTGCTTTAAGATCTTTGAACAGTGCCTGGAGCTGCGCCTCGCCGGTCGCTACGATCTTCAGCTGAACCGATGCAAAGCGGCCCTTACTGCTGTCCGTCACCGAGATATCAGCCTCACAAACGCCCGGGGCATGCTGCCCTACGACGTCCAGCACAAACTCCGAAAAATCTGGCGCCGCGTTCCCGATGACTTTGATGACATAGTCACAGGGAAATTCAATTTTTGGCGGTTTCTGCTCGCTCATGCCCTATCACTCCCGGCCACTGGTCATTGCCACCAGCCGCCTTCATTAAAACAGTTGTACAAAAAACAGCTTGATGGCGTCCCAAAGACGCTTGATCAAACCGCCCTGGGGCACTTCCGTCAACGCCAGTACTGGCTGGTCAACAACCGTCTCGCCATCAAGTGTTACCTGGATACGGCCTAATTCGTCTCCGACCTTGATGGGTGCTTTGATCACAGAATCAAGGTCAACCTGCGATTCGAGCTGATCTTTCGAGCCGCGAGGAATCGTGACATAAACATCCTCGGCCAGCCCGACCGATATCTGATCGCTTTTGCCGCCCCATACCTTGGATTCAATCAGCTCCTGGCCAGCGCGGAACAGGCGCGCTGATTCGTAGTATCGGAAACCGTAGTTGAGCATTTTCTGCACTTCCTGAGCGCGCACCTGGGCACTGCTGGACCCCATGACGGCGGCAATCAGGCGGGTGTTATCACGCTTGGCAGACGCCACCAGGCAGTAGCCTGCCTCTTCGGTATGACCGGTTTTAAGGCCGTCAACGCTGTCATCACGCCACAACAGACTGTTGCGGTTCGGCTGCCGGATATTGTTGTAGGTGAAGCTCTTAACCGCATACAGCGGATAATTTTCCGGGTAATCTTCAATGATAGCGTGGGCCAGAATGGCCAGATCGTAAGCAGTCGAATACTGATTGGGTGACGGCAACCCGGTGGCATTTTCAAAGTTGGTATTATTCATACCAAGCAGCTTTGCCTGCTGGTTCATGATATCTACGAAGGCATCTTCGCTGCCGGCGACAAACTCCGCCAAGGCGACAGAGGCGTCGTTCCCGGATTGAATAATGACGCCTTTCAACAGGTCTTCAACAGTGACCTGAGTGCCCTCCCGGACAAACATGCGGGAACCACCGGTCTGCCAGGCCTTGACGCTGACCGGCACCATATCGGTCATCGCGATGCGGCCCTCATCAAGCTCCCGCTCGACGATGTATGCGGTCATCATTTTGGTCAGGCTCGCCGGTGGCAGCCTTTCGCCACTGTTGTGCTCCATGATGACGCGACCGGTCAATGGGTCCATCAGCACCCAGGAGCTGCCGGCAATCTGGGGTGGCGCAGGGATCAGCACAGCCTGGGCCACAGCATGCCCAGCCAACAGCGTGGCCAGTGACAGAATCAGGAAAAGTTTGCGAATCATTAAGTTCAAAGCCATGGGTAGGTTCATTCGTCGTAAGGTGTGTTTCTTTTTTGGTTTCAGGCAATCAACGAGAATCGGTCAGCACAACGGACTGAGCAAAGCCGTTGGATTGCAGTAAATTCTGAGCGTTGAGGGCTTCCGCCTCGTCATCAAAAGGCCCCACCTGGGCCCTGTGAAACCGGCCAGCATCGGTATTGACCTGCCGCACCCGCATGGGGCGCTCCACTACACGGCGCGCCTTGCTCAGCAATTCCTCGGCCGGGTCTCGCTGGCTGAACGACCCCAACTGAACAAACAGCCCGAGAGCCGGGTCTTGCGCTTCTGTCGAGGCAGTGCTAACGGCCACCACTGGCGGCATCACACCGGGATTAAACGGTTTACCCGCCAGCGTCATGGATCCGTCTTGCCGAACCGTGATGGCTTCAACTTCCACCTTTGCCGTGCCCCGCGATTTGTAACCCAGCTTTTTGGCCGCAGCGTAAGACAGATCAATCAGGCGATCACCGTGAAACGGACCGCGATCGTTGACTCTGACAATGACAGACTGGCCATTGTCGAGGTTGGTCACCCGGGCATAGCTGGGAATCCGCATGGACTTGTGGGCCGCAGACATAGAGTACATGTCGAAAACCTCACCATTGGAGGTTTTGTGACCATGGAATTTTTCACCATACCAACTGGCAACACCCCGAGCCACGTAACCGTCGTTACTGTCCATCACCCGGTAGGTTTTACCCCAGACCTGATACTGCGACATGTTGCCGGCAGTCTTCGGCGCCTCATACCGTGGCACCGCATCTTGCAGGTCGGAAACATCAAAATTTCCGGACGGCGCACGATCCTGTTTCATGGTGTACCGGGAAGAGTGATCCTCCTCCGACACCTTCGGTGCGCTTCCACACCCTGATAACACCAGAGCCACCAGCAATATCAGCCATCCGGATTTTTTTTCTGTGACCATTATGTTCGGCAACCCATGTGGTTTCGTCCCGCGCCAGGCATTACTGACCTGAAATATTGTAACGGGTTCCCGGTGGCTTTAACCATTACCAGCAAGCCATCATTCGGATACAGCCTCATGCTGTGATCATTCGACGGTGCGTTTGAATCGACATTAACACACCAAACGCCGCCATCAACGTCACCCCGGACGTACCTCCATAGCTGACCAATGGCAATGGCACTCCCACCACGGGCAACAAACCACTGACCATGCCAACATTGACAAAAATGTAAATAAAGAACGTCATGGTCAAGGCTCCGGCCAACAGCCGGCTAAACGAATCCTGGGCTGTCGCAGCGATGTAAAGGCACCGCAGAATAATCAGCAAATACAGGCTCATTAACAGCAACATGCCGATAAAGCCGAACTCTTCTGCCAGAACGGCAACAATGAAATCGGTGTGGCTCTCCGGCAGGAACTCCAGGTGGGATTGGGTGCCCTGAAGCCAACCCTTGCCGTCCATGCCGCCAGAACCTATGGCGGTCTTTGACTGGATGATGTTCCAGCCAGCCCCGAGCGGATCACTTTGCGGGTCCAGCAGAGTCAGCACCCGCTGTTTCTGATAGTCCCTCATGACAAAAAACCACATCATCGGCGTTGATACCGAAACCAGTGCAAAGAACGCTGCGATCAGTTTCCAGCTGATGCCAGCAAAAAACACCACGAAAATACCGGCCATACCAACCAGCAATGAGGTGCCCAAATCAGGTTGTTGAACAATCATTGCCATGGGTACAAGGACGATCAGCAATCCGATTGCGACATGAAACAACCTGGGCGGCAGGTAGTGTTTGGACAAGTACCAGGCTGCCATCATGGGTACGACCAACTTCATTAACTCTGATGGCTGAAACCGCGGCAAGCCCGGAATCGCCAACCAGCGCTGCGCGCCTTTGGCGCCGACTCCGACAAGCAGCACCGCAAGAAGCCCCGCCATCCCTGCAAGATAGAGCCAGGGAGCCCACCGGCGAAACACCGCCGGGTCCAGTTGTGCAAAAACAAACATCACCACCAGGGCAACAACAAATCGGATACCCTGCGCCTTGACCACCTCAATATTCCGATCTGCGCCGCTGTAGAGCACGAATAGCCCCAGCCCTATCAACATCAAAAGCAATAACAACAATATCGGATCCAGATGTAGCGTTGACCAGACACTCTTCGAGCGTGTCAGATGATTATTGGCCGAGTTATTAAACACACTCCCCAGCGCCATCAACGATTTCCCTCTGAGGCAGTCTGAGTAAACATCGCATCCTGTTCTGCAGCGGGAAAGTCCTCCAGCCAGGCATCAAACAAGGCCCGCGCCACCGGCGCGGCAGTTGAACTGCCGCCACCACCGTTCTCAACAATGATGGCAACGACGATTTTGGGGTCGTCCGCCGGTGCAAAACCGACAAACAAAGCGTGATCCCGGAGTCGCTCACGGACCTGCTCTTCGTCGTACTCCTCATCTTCCGCCAGGCTGAATACCTGAGCAGTGCCGGTTTTACCCGCAATCTGATAGCTTGCACCTTGGGCGGCAGCTCTAGCAGTGCCTCGCGGCCCATGCATAACCTCAACCATGGTATCTACCACGTACTCCCAATCGTCAAGATTCTTCAGGATCAACGGCTCATGTGTTTCCTCCGGCAAAAATTCTTCAACCGAGCGATCACCGCGAATATCTTTCAGTAGACGAGGCTCGACCCATTCCCCTCGGTTGGCAATCAGCGCCGTGGCTGTCGCCAGCTGCAAGGGTGTCGACAGAAAAAAACCCTGGCCAATACTCATATTGACCGAATCTCCCGGGTACCACGGTTCATTTCTAGCCCCTCGTTTCCAGTCTGCTGTTGGAAGCAGGCCACTGAGGGCGCCCGATACATCCAGAGTGGCATCTTCGCCAAAACCAAATTGCGCCAGGTACTGCGACATGACATCAACCCCCATTTCAACACCAACTTCATAAAAATAGACGTCGTTGGATCTTGCCATGGATGTTTTTAGATCAACCCAGCCATCACCGGATCGGTACCAGTTTCGGAAACGCCGACCGCCTTCGCGCAGCTGAAAGTAACCGGGGTCCCAGATCCGACGTTCACGGGTTGTGGCTCCGCTATCGAGTGCTGCAACCGCCATCATTGGTTTTATCGTCGAGCCCGGCGGGTATTGCCCCCGGAGCGCCCGGTTGAACAGCGGCTTATCGATGTCTTCGCTGAGATCCCGGTATTCGTTCACGCTGATACCGGTGACAAATTTATTCGCATCAAATCCCGGCACGCTGGCCAGAGCGAGGATGCCGCCAGTGTCCGGCTCGATGGCTATAATGGCACCACGACGCCCACTCAGAAGCTCATGAGCCTTGCGCTGTAAGCGCAGGTCCAGGTGCAGCTGCAAATCTTCACCAGGCACCGGATTGACTCGTTCCAGCACTCTGAGAATGCGCCCGCGAGCATTGGTTTCAACATGCTGGTAACCGACCGCGCCATGCAACACCTGCTCATAGAAGCGCTCGATCCCGGACTTGCCGATGTAGTTGGTTCCGGCGTAGTTGACCGCATCAATGCGCTGTAACTCCTCGCGGTTGATCCTGCCAACAAAGCCCAATGCATGGGCAGTCAGCTCACTGTGGGGGTAGTATCGAACCAGTTCTGCCTTGATCTCAACGCCGGGGAACTCATGCCGATGAACCGCCATCCGGGCGATTTCTTCTTCACTGAGGTCGTAGCTCAGCGGGAGCTCCTGGAATGGTCGGCGCGGCTCCCGCAGTCGCCGCTGGAACCGTTCAATGTCTTCCTCGGCGATGTCGAGTATACCTGCCAGCCTTGTGAGCGTTGCCTCCATACCATCAACGCGCTCAGGCACGAGGGTAAGACTGAACACCGGGCGGTTCTCTGCCAACAGGAAATTGTTCCTGTCGTAGACAAGGCCTCTAGGCGGCGGAACCGATTGCACCTGTACCCGATTTTTGTCTGACAAGGTCGTATAAATGTCATGCTCGACAATCTGCAGCTGATACATTCGGGCCAGAAGCCCGATCATGGCCATGGACACAACAATCAGCATGACCAGAGCACGACGCTGAAAAAGTCTTCGCTCGGCAGCCGTGTTTTTGAATTCGCCCCAGGCCATAAAAACTCCTAGGCCCGGTGGTAGGGGTGGTTTCGGGTGATGGACCAGGCACGATAAAGCTGTTCAGAAAGAACAATACGCACCAGAGGATGAGGCAGAGTAAGAGGAGACAGCGACCACTGCTGATCGGCCCTTTGCCGGCAGGCGTCTGCCAGACCATCGGGACCGCCTACCAGAAAGCAGACATCCTGACCGTCCTGTTGCCAGCTCTCGAGCTGACTGGCCAGTCGCTCTGTAGACCAGGGCTTGCCGCCAACCTCCAGAGCAATTACCCGGTCACGCTGGCCAACCGTGGACAGAATCGCATCGCCCTCCCGCTGCATAAGCCGGGCAATATCCGGGTTCTTGCCGCGGTGGGCCATGGGGATTTCAGTCAGTTCCAGGGGCAACTCGGGCGGCATACGCCGAGCATAATCGTTGTACCCCGCACTGACCCAGTCGGGCATTTTTTGCCCCACACAGATCAGACGCAGTTTCATGATTACTCGCTACCTGCTGCACCCACGTCCGGAGCATCTCGCCAAAAACGCTCCAGATCGTAGAATTCACGAGCCGCAGGCATCATCAGATGCACTACTACATCGCCAAGATCAACAAGAATCCAGTCGCTACCGCCAGCGCCTTCGACATTATTGGCTTTTACGCCCTGATCTTTAGCATCAGAGACGACCGAATCGGCCAGAGATTTAACGTGTCGACTGGAGGTACCGGATGCAAGCACCATGTAATCAGTGACGCTGGTACGATCACGGACATCAATCACGCTGACATCCTGAGCCTTGATGTTTTCAAGTGCGGTTACGACCAGATCTTTCAGTTGTTCTGCCTGCATAATTACCCTGTAATCCGGGCTTTGGCCAGAAGGGCCACCCGATAAGTGATATTCGAACGCGATTGTATCACTAAAAGTTCCCGGCGGGGCAGGCACCATAAAGGCGAAGGGACCGAATTCTTTGCCACACCAGGTCGGGCGTCAGATACCGGGGAGAGCGGCCGTTAGCGATACGATGGCGGATACCGGTCGCCGAGATATCCAGCAAGGGTGGATCAAGCGGCAGAACGGCGCCGCAAGGGCTTGTTTTCAGGGCCTCCGGGCCGGTCGCCCGACGCTCGGACAACAACCGGGCGGCCTCACTGCCCAGCGGAATATTGGCACCCGGACGCTGCACCACCACAATATGGGCAAGTGCGGGTATATCCTTCCAGTCTCGCCAGCGGTCGAACGCCGCAAACGCATCCGTCCCGACCACCATGACCAGCGGCTGCTCCGGCCCTGACTCTGCGCGCAACTGCCGAAGGGTGTCTGCGGTAAAAGAAGCACCAGCACGACGCAACTCCCGATCATCCACACACAATCGACTCTCGCCGCCTATCGCCAGGCGTATCAACTCCAACCGCTGCTCAGACGTCGCGCCAGTGCTGCCCCGGTGGGGTGGAATATGGCACGGCACAAGGTGAACCTGGTCCACCGAGAGCGCGTCGGAAATCTCCAGCGCAAGGCGAAGATGGCCGTGGTGGATCGGGTCAAAGGTGCCGCCATATATCACATGCATGATGTCAGGCCCGCACGTGGCCGTCGCCAAAGACCACGTATTTCTGTGACGTTAAACCTTCCAGGCCCACCGGCCCGCGGGCGTGTATCTTATCGGTGGAAATGCCGATTTCGGCACCCAAGCCGTACTCGAAGCCATCGGCAAACCGGGTAGAGGCGTTCACCATCACGGAACTCGAATCCACCTCAGTCAGAAAACGGCGGGCCCGGGTGTAGTTTTCCGTGATGATGCTGTCAGTGTGCTGCGAACTATAGTGGTTGATGTGATCAATCGCTCCGTCCAGGCCATCGACAACCCGCACTGCCAATATCGGCGCAAGGTACTCGGCGTGCCAGTCCTCTTCGGTGGCGGGCACGATGCCGCTCAAAACCTGACAGGTGCGCTCACAGCCCCGTAGCTCAACACCTTTGGCAACAAACTCCGCCGCCAGCAATAGCAACATGTCTTCGGCAATTTCCTGATCTACCAACAGAGTCTCCATGGTATTGCAGGTGCCGTAGCGATGGGTCTTGGCGTTGACAGCAACTTTCAAGGCCTTTTCCGGATCAGCGTGGCTGTCGATATACACATGGCACACGCCATCCAGATGCTTGATGACCGGCACCCTGGCATCGCGGCTGATCCGTTCGATCAGCCCCTTACCACCCCGAGGCACAATCACATCGACATACTCTGGCATAGTGATCAGCTCGCCAACCGCCGCCCGATCGGTGGTTTTTACAACCTGCACCGCGGCCTCCGGCAAATCGACGGAAGCCAGCCCGGAAGCCAGGCAAGCCGCGATGGCCTGATTCGAGTGAATGGCCTCGGAGCCACCGCGTAAAATGGTGGCATTGCCAGACTTCAGGCACAGGCTAGCCGCCTCAACGGTCACGTTGGGACGCGATTCGTAGATAATGCCAATGACCCCAAGTGGCACCCGCATCTTGCCTACCTGGATGCCGGAAGGGCGATAAGTCATGTCGGTAATTACCCCGATCGGATCCGGCAGGCCAGCCACCTGCCGTAAACCCTCGATCATGGTATCAATGCGCGCTTTGTTGAGCTCCAGGCGGTCCAGCATGGCCTCGTCAAGGCCGTTTTCACGCCCCTTATCCAGATCCTTCTGATTGGCCAGAGCCAACTCCTGGCGGGCCGCATCCAGAGCGCTGGCTGTCGCCAGCAGAGCCTGATTACGAACCGCGGTGGTTGACCGGGCAACGTCCCTGGCCGCGGCCCTTGCCTGCCGACCAAGCTCTGCCATGTAGGCTGCTACATCCATTGGAGTACCTTATTAGTTGCAAGCTGATTCCGTAACGAGGCAGATACTTTACCTTTCCCGTTTCAAGTCCGCATCCCAAACGACTATTATAGCGCTGCACAGACTTAAATGGATGCGACAGCAAAGGACAGAAAAATGCCTCAGTCGGCTGAAAAATTCCTGCCAGGCAGACTCTCGCGAGTGGGCTTTATCATTCTGGCAATCACCAGCGTGCTCTGTGCAACCTTGGGCGAACCTTTGGCTGCCGCAAGCGCAGCAGCTGCCGCATTCATCAGCCTGACCATCAACGCCCGCACCAGCAATCCTCAGCCATTACCCTGGCGCCACCTCAGAATGGCTTGCTTTATAGTTCTGGCATTAGCGCTTCTGGGCGCGCTCTGGACCGGCCCCTGGGCCCTCAGTCACTGGCTCTACGCCCTACCGCTCGTTACCTTTGCGTTACTGGCCAGCCCTCTGGCGGCACTGATTACGGCACTGTTAACGTTCGCCATTCTGATCAGCACCCAGTGGGCTGTCTCCTTGCCGGATCGGCACCAGATGATCAGCGCCTTTGTGCTGACCACTCTGCTCTCAGCCCTGCTTATCTTTCTTCGTGAATACAAGACCAGGCAACTGGCACCGTTGCGCCGAACTGATGAGCTCACCCAGGCAGCGAGCAGGGAATACCTGTCTGCCGACCTGCACAAGGAAATTCAGCGCAGCGAGCGTGAAGGCACCGACATGTCCGTCATGATGATTGGCCTGGACACCCATCTCAGCGATAACGACCCGGATGAAGACATTCGTGCCATTTTACCGAGAATTGGTCGTTACCTGCATTCACAGCTTCGGGATTTCGACACCTATTACCGGGTCGCTGATCTTCAGTTCCTCGTGATTCTTCCCGGCATCAACACCGCAGGCACGGCTACCCGCGCCGAAAAAATACGTATCGGCCTATGCAAATTGCTGGCGTCGCACGGCATGAAGCTGACCGTAAGCACCGGCATCTCCGGCCTGAACATCGGAGACGATGCCGACAGCCTGCAGCAAAGCGCGGCCAATGCGCTCACGCGCGCTCAGCAACAGGGCGGCAACCGAACTCAGGCCTACAGTAACTGGGTGCATTCGGACGTGCACAATCTCACGGCCCGACAGGACAAGGCGCTATGACGGAAACCCGCTTGAGAACCTGGACCCACAGTTTTGGCTATGGCCTGACTGCGCTGTTCATTTTTACCCTGGCCCTACAGAATCTGCGCTATGGTTTTTACGAGCTGTTCTACCTGGCTCTAGCCATGACCGGACTGCTGATTGCCGGTTTCATCTACACACTGGCGAGTCGGCGCCAACAGCTATCAGCCCCCGGCCACCTTCTCATCCTGACCGGCCTGAACAGTGGTCTGGTCGCCGCCATACTGGTTCTTGACAGCCCTGGCGTGACTCATTGGGCAATGCCGCTGATTGTTCTCAATCTGCTGATTCTTCCATTGCGCCGAGGGCTTAGTCTCTCAGCTCTTTTGCTGATGCCGGTGATCAGCAATATCTGGTTCATCAATCCGGGCGCAGACGCCTTGATCACCTCCACCGGGCTGATTCTGTTGTTGGTTGTGGCAGCGCTTTATACCTGGCACTACGACCATATCGCCCAGTCAGCGGAAGACCTTGCGATTACGGATCCGGTAACCGGCGCTCACAATTCACGCTTTCTGGACGAAACCCTGCAAAAGGAAATCAGCCGTGCGATTGCAACCGGCCACCCGTTGTCGGTGATCAATCTCAGCTTGGACTACGCAGATGAGGTTAGGGACTTGCACGGTAAAGTAGGCTTACAACGTTTGTTCAAAGCAGTCACCGAGCATCTGTTCGGGGTGATCCGCGCTGGAGACACTCTGTACACGCTAAATGACTCAGAATTCTTTCTGATTTTGCCCTACACACCCGAGGAAGGTGTGCGGGTGATTGCCGAAAGAATCCGCAGGACCATTGGTGAGCACGAATGGCCTGGCATCGGCAGGACCTCGGTCAGCCTGGGTTGCACCACCCGGGGCAACGGCGATACCAATACCAGCTTATTGCGCAACCGGGCTCACCAAGCCATACACGAAGCTCGTAAACGTGGCATGGATTCAGCGTGGTTCAGCCCCGGAGAGTCTGTCGAGGCATGAGTGAAACCTGGCTGGCCGATACAGCAATCTGGGTGGGTGACAATCCGGGCTGGCTGATTCTGGCCCTGTTTGCAACCGCCATGGCGGAATCGCTGGCCGTTGCCGGGCTTATCGTTCCCGGCGTTGCCATGCTGTTTGGCTTCGCTGTGCTTGCCGGCAAATCCGGGATGCCCGTATCGGAGGCGTTGATGTGGGCTGGCCTGGGCGCTGTTATCGGCGATGTAGTCAGTTTTGCCCTGGGCCGTTTTTTCAAGGGGCGTCTGGATTCAGTCTGGCCCTTCAGCCGGTATCCCGGCCTGATCACCAGAGGCGAGGCATTTTTTAACAAGCACGGCGGCAAAAGTGTCATTGCAGGGCGTTTTATAGGCCCGATTCGGCCCATCATTCCACTGGTTGCCGGAGCGCTGCACATGTCCTGGCGGCGCTTCCTTTCTTTTAATCTGATTTCAGCGGTGGGTTGGGCCGCGGTCTATGTCTTGCCGGGTTATGCGGTGGGCAGCGCCATCGCCAGCGAAATCAAGCCCCCACCCCACTTTTACCCGGTGGTCGGCATCAGTGCCGCGGTTCTGGTTGTGCTGTATGTGGTGGTTCTGCAATTCCGCCTGGGTGTCGGAGAGGGTAGCCGGCCGTATCGCTGGCTGGAGTCCCGGATGGCCCGATACGACACCACCCACCGTTTCTGGCGGCTGTACACGAATGAGCGCCCTACCCGCAAAGGCGAGTTCCCGCTGCCATCCATAGTCCTGACAGCCGCGGCAATGGCCCTGTTTCTGATTCTGGCTCAACTGGTCAACTACAGCCGCCGGATTGACGAGTTCAACGGGGCCGTCCTGGCGTGGTTTTCTGCACTGAGACAACCCCTGCTGGATATTCCTGCCACCGCAGCCACCCTTCTGGGTGACCCACCGGTGCTGCTTTGTGCTGCAGTTCTGGCTACTTTGGTACTGGGTTTCAGAGGTTACTATGCGGCCGCGCTGCATGTTATTGCAGCCGCGATACTGACGGTGGTCAGCGTCTGGCTGCTGAAAGCCGGGATTGGCATTGATCGACCAGACCTGGTGTTCAGCCCACCGGCGTCCGGCGCCTATCCCAGCGGTCACACAGCGGGAGCAACAGTACTGGTCACCATGGCCGCCAGTTTTATTGCCGGAGAGAGTCGCAAGAGGCAACGCTGGCAAACGTACGTTTTACTTTCACTGCCTCTGGTACCCATTGCCATCAGCCGGCTTTATCTCGGCGTGCATTGGTTTACCGATGTGTTTGGCGGGCTGCTGCTGGGGCTGGCCATCACTGGCGCGATCCGGGCCAGCTACAGCCGCTATGATCGCGTGCCAATCTGGCCAGACATCGTTAGCTGGCTTGCCGTGTCGCTCTGGGCAGTGTTTATGATGGCTTATCTGGTCATCGAATGGCCGCTTGCCAGCATTACCTACGCCCCTTTGCCCTAGTTCTGTTCAAGCGCCTCAAGCAGCTCCAAAAGCCGGTCCAGGCGCTCCAGTGGATCCTGCAATTCAGCCAACCTCTGTTTTTCCTGCTTGTCCAGTGGCAGCAGTTCAGTCAGCCGCCAGCCAACGTCACGGGCGTCTTCATAATCCACTTCCATTCCCAGGTCGCCCACCACCGGGTGCCGGAACAAAGCGCGCAGCACCGAGGGTAATTCGTGGTAGCGCTCGGGCACCGGGCTTTCCGCCTCAGCAATCAGGCACTCAACATCACCCAGGTTCAGGCCGTCGTCCTGCTGCCAACTGCGCACCACGGACACCTTCCGCTCGCCTTCAACCGTGATGCCCAGCAAGCCGTTGTCCAGTTGCTGAAAATCAATAATCCGGACGTAAGTACCCACGTCGTAGAACGCCGCCTCACTAGCGGTTTCTGCGCCATCTCGCAGCAATACAACGACAAAGCCACGATCTTCCCTCATGCAGCGGGACAGCATATCGATGTAGCGAGGTTCAAAAAGCTGGAGAGGGATACGCCCTCCGGGCAGCACAATGGAATTCAGCGGGAACAGGGGAACATTCATAATTGTGTCATTCACAAGGGAGCAGACTCCGGCAGCAGGTATGCATTATCGGATCGACAGAAGTTTCTGAACTTCGTCCACCCGGCCCCTAGCCTCACTCAGCAGTTCAAGGCTACGGGAAGCATTCAGGTCCAGTTCGCCCAACCGACGCCAGGCTGGAACCTGGTCAAAGGCTGGCAGGCCGGCATTCTGACGGGAGCCGATCATGGAATGCAACTGCGCCACGATTACAACGTCCACCAATTGAGGCACCGAATCCCTGCACTCATAGTGCCAGTCTTCCGCATGCCGGGCAGCCTGGATAAATGTCTTCGGGAACTCCCAGTTTTCGAGCACCGCGCACCCGACATCGGCCCGCAACTCCGCCATGGCGTGGTGCAGGTTTTTCTCATCCGCAAATAGATTGACGTGGTGCTCCGCCTGCACCAACACCGGCACAATCCCGATATCATGCAACAACCCAGCCAGCAGAGCTTCCTCCGGATCAATCCGGGTGGCATGGTCCGCCAGCACCCAGCAGAGCGCAGCCACTTCTCGGGAATGGCGCCAGAGCCGCTCCATTTCTGTCTGCAGAGCGGTTCGCCGGGTCTTGAACACTTCACGCATGGCAAATACGGTCACCAGCTGACGAGTCGTTCGCATACCGAGGCGAACGACCGCTTCACGCACATTACGGACATCACTGAAACCCCGGTACAACGGACTATTGCACGATCGAACCAGCTTGGCCGCCATGGCGGGGTCGGCCGAAACGGCACTGGCCACCTCGTGGGCTGAAGAGTCTTCTTTGTCGACCACCCGGCGGACCTTCCAGGCAACGTCGGGAACGCTGGGCAATTTGACCTGGTTAGAGCGAAGTTCTGCGTAAAACTCCATCAGCAAGTGGTGTTCTTCACTCTCATCCGCTCCGCCATCACCAGAGTCCATTTCCACCTGAGTGATCGGGGCTGAGCGGAGCATCTGATTGAGAATTTCCTGTTCAACGACCAGGAATTCGCAGGGTTTTACCGCGATAACGTCATACATCCGGGGCTGCAGACGGGCAATGGGATTAAGCGATTTCTCTGTTTCTGCCTCAACGACAGTTTTGCGCCCATCCAGAGATTCGAGCTCAACTTTTCCCGATATCAGAAAATAGTCCAAGCCATCGCGTACACCCCGCTCCATAACCCGCTGCCCCGGACCATGGGTCCTGCGCTCGGCCCGGCTGGCAAGTAAAACAAGCTGGTCGTCCGTTAACCGGCCCAAAGGCTGGAAATCTTTCAGACGACGCAGCGGCAGGCTTTCCTGGCCGCCCATAGACAAACTCCCCTAACACCCTATTGGAAGACTTTCGTCACTTGTTACACATTGTAAACACCCGCCAGCAAAACAGCCATGCGACCACCGTTGAATCTGGTATCCTTTCCACTTTAGCCCAACCAGAAAATCAGGGAGACAGCAACTCACCATGCCCCAGTACCGTTCCCACACATCAACCGCTGGCCGCAACATGGCCGGCGCCCGTGCGCTCTGGCGCGCCACCGGAATGAAAGATGACGACTTCGGCAAACCCATTATCGCCGTCGCCAACTCCTTCACCCAGTTTGTGCCCGGCCATGTTCACCTGAAAGACCTGGGGCAACTGGTTTGCCGCGAAATCGAAGCCGCCGGCGGCGTGGCCAAAGAGTTCAACACCATTGCGGTAGACGACGGTATCGCCATGGGACACGATGGCATGCTCTATTCGCTGCCCTCTCGGGAAATCATCGCCGACTCCGTGGAATACATGGTCAACGCCCACTGCGCCGATGCGCTCGTATGTATTTCCAATTGCGACAAGATCACGCCGGGCATGTTGATGGCCGCGATGCGCCTGAACATCCCCACCATCTTCGTTTCCGGTGGCCCGATGGAAGCCGGTAAAACCGAGTTATCTGAGCACAAACTCGACCTCGTGGACGCCATGGTCATTGCCGCAGACCCCAGCGCCAGCGACGAAAAGGTCGCCGAATACGAGCGCAGTGCCTGCCCAACCTGTGGTTCCTGCTCTGGCATGTTTACCGCCAACTCCATGAACTGCCTGACCGAAGCCATCGGCCTGGCGCTGCCGGGCAATGGCTCCATGCTGGCCACCCACGCAGACCGCGAGCAATTGTTCCTGAATGCCGGACGGCAAATTGTGGCGAATGCCAAACGCTATTACGAACACAATGACGCCAGCGTGCTGCCGCGCAGCATTGCCTCGTTTCCGGCCTTCGAAAATGCCATGGTCATGGACATCGCCATGGGCGGCTCCACCAACACCATCCTGCACCTGTTGGCGGCGGCCCAGGAAGGCGGCGTTGAATTTACCCTGGCAGAGATTGACCAGCTATCGAGAAAGATCCCACAACTGTGCAAAGTTGCGCCCAACTCCCCCAAATATCATATGGAAGATGTACACCGGGCCGGCGGCATCATGGGCATCATGGGCGAACTGGAACGCGGCGGCCTGATCAACGCCGACTTGCCGACCGTGCACAGCAAGACCATGAAAGACGCCCTTGAGCTTTGGGACATCATGCGCTCACCCACCCCGGCAGTGATTGAGTTTTATAAAGCGGGCCCCGCAGGCATCCCGACCCAGACAGCCTTCAGCCAGTCAACGCGCTGGCCGAGCTTGGATGGCGATCGTGAAAACGGCTGCATCCGCTCTGTTGAGAATGCCTATTCATCCGAGGGTGGCCTGGCGGTGTTGTTCGGCAATATCGCTCAGGATGGCTGCGTAGTAAAAACCGCCGGCGTGGACGAGAGTATTTACGTGTTTGAAGGCAAGGCCAAGGTCTTCGAAAGTCAGGACGCCGCCGTTGCCGGCATTCTGAGCGACGAAGTGACACCGGGTGATGTGGTCATCATTCGCTACGAAGGCCCCCGTGGTGGCCCTGGCATGCAGGAGATGCTGTACCCGACCAGTTACCTGAAGTCGAAAGGTCTGGGCAAGGAGTGTGCACTGCTGACCGACGGGCGTTTTTCTGGCGGCACCTCTGGCCTGTCTATCGGCCACGCCTCACCGGAAGCGGCTGCAGGCGGTGCCATCGGTCTGATTGAAGATGGCGACAGCATTCTGATCAACATCCCGGAGCGGTCGATCAACCTGCAAATCAGTCATGAAGAGCTAAACCAACGGCGTGAGGCGCGTGACGCCAAGGGCTGGAAGCCCGAACTGCCGCGCGAACGGAAAGTCTCGGCCGCACTGAAAGCTTACGCGCTGCTGGCAACCAGCGCCGATAAGGGCGCGGTCAGGGATCTGTCCAAGCTGGACTGATCACTGGCCAATATCAAAAAAGCCCGCCTGACATTCACCAGGCGGGCTTTTTTGTCGGACCGGATTCTCACCAGAGTGACCAGCCCTCATCTTCCTCTTCTTCCTCCGCGACCGGCTCGTCTGCCACGGCTTGCTCAGCCTGGGGCGCCGTTGTGCTCTCAGCAGGCGACGATGCGTTGCCGGCAGACTGTGGCGTGGTGCCCGCCGCTTGTTGCACCGAAATCAAACCAAGAGCGCGTTCGGTAGGCTCGTCCAGAACCCCGCTTGGATCAAGGCCCTGGTCACGCTGGAAACTTTCCAGCTCTGCCCGGGTGCTGTCATCCAGCTCTGAGCTGACGTTCTCGATGTCGTAGCCAGCGCCATACAGGGCGTGCTTCAGCGCAACAACTTCGTTGGCCAAAGCCAGAGGAGAAAGCGCAAGGAGGGTTGTGGCTGAAGCGGCCAGGGCCACTTTTCGTACCGAATGACTGAGTGCGTTCGTTTTAAACAAAGGATCTACTCCTGATATCTCAAGGATACCGATGTATTTGTTATTATGTGGCGCCCATCTCCACAAACCAGGGCGATGGCCCAACCTTACCATACTTTAATCGTCCTCTGCCGGACCTGGCCAAGGCTCAGCAACATCAAGGTGAGGTTGTTCACCGAACTCGCGAATAAATATGCCCCAGAATGCCATAAACAGTGCAGCTACCAACGGCCCCATCACAAATCCGTTTATACCAAACAGAACCAGACCACCGAGCGTTGACAACAACACCAGATAATCAGGCATCTTGGTATCACGACCCACCAGGATCGGACGAAGAACATTGTCGGCCAAACCGATAATGACCATGCCATAGATCGACAGAATCACGGCCGGTATGACGTCACCCACCGCCGCAAGGTAGACGGCTGCAGGCACCCAGACGATGGCAGCACCCACCGCAGGCAGCAGAGAGAAAATAGCCATCACGACGCCCCAAAGCAGCGCGCCATTGATGCCCAAAATCCAGAATATAACGCCACCAAGTGCGCCCTGAATGATCGCGATAAGCAAGTTGCCCTTCACCGTTGCCCGGGTTACTTCAGCAAATTTTGCAAAAAGCAGGCGTTCACGCTCATCCCCCAGTGGCAGCGCCTTGATGAGCAGCTCCACCAATTGCTGACCATCCCGGATCAGGAAGAACGCCAAGTACATCATCAGCGCCAGCCCAAGAAAGAACTGGAACGTGTTTTGACCAATGCCAAAGGCTTGCTTGGCGACAAACTGGCTTCCGCCCAAAAACGCGTTGACCACTCGGTCCCGAAATTCCGCGAAGTTGACGTCAAATTGGCCAAGAAAGGTCTGAATGGCAGGAAACGACTGGTTAATCTGATCGATATATTCACCGGGGCGAATGTCGCCACTCTGGATTTTCTGATACACCCCGAGCCCTTCCGAAATCAGCGCGGCGCCCAGACCCAACACAGGAATCACCACGATGAACATACACACCACCAACGTAATGAGGGCATTGATGTTCCGGCGAGGGCCCAGCCTCCGGGTCAGCCACTGCTGCACCGGATAGAAGATCAGGGCAATGGCGATTGCCCAGAAAATGGGGCCAAAAAACGGCTTCATCAACAGCGCAAAGGCGACGGAAACGCCAACCAGCATCGCCAGAAAAGTCCGTGTCTCAAGTTTTGCGTACATACCATTAAATCCTGATGCGAAAAGCGCCCATTGGCGATGAAATCGTTGCGGGAAAATAGCCTAACACGACACCGTGGCCACTGTAGCTAACTTCGGGCTATAGTGGCAGGTTATCAACCAGCCAATTACAGGTTAAGTTGTTGGATTCAGATACCTTTACTGTTGAAACCGCCCTGGAGGCAGCGGCAGAACTTCAAAAAGTTCTTGCGGCCCGCACTCATCGCCGCAAAGTGATGGGGCAGGAGGTACTGGTTCCCGGACAGCTTGGTGAAGCCCTGCATTTACCTCGCACCCTCAATCGCCTTCGCAGCAAACAACAAAGGCAGCGCGACCAGGGTCTCGAGGACTTTCAGGAACTTTGGCCCACGCTGTCGAGACGCACCCGCCAGAAGGTCCTGGAAAAGCTGGGCTGGTATGACCCCAAAAATCTGGACTGGGAAGACAAACGTTCAAACCGCCGCCCGCTGGTCGATCCTGACGCCTGATACGTATAACCCCTGAAATCAGAATACCATGGCCGTACTGTGACGACTTTGAATTGTCACAATATGCCCTTATGTTGAATGAATAAGGAGGATTCTATGACCGATAACACCCATTACACTGCCATTCTGGCCGAAGGCAGCGCCGTGCCGACACTGTTGTGCGGACACTGCCGGTCGATGCTGTCACGCAACCGGATTTTCAGTAACCAGGGCGATAACCAACTGGACATTCACTGCAACACCATCGGGTTGTGCTCGGCGGATGATTGCGGCGCCGTGAACTGCTGTGACGAAGCGCTGTCTGGCATTGACAAGCCCGAACGCCTGTTCGGTATCGCGTCCTGATTCAAACGGGCAACGCACTGTTACGCAACTCAAACACATGAGTTCTCCATCTGGCTTATCCTGATCTCCGAAGATTGCTGTAGTGGCAGTCACGCAACCAATCAGTCAGGACAGTCGATGGCATGCGTATTCTGAGAACCGACGAAGCCCGCTTCGCAGACCTTCCGGATTACCCCTTTACCGCGAATTACCTGGAAGTTGAGCCCGGATTGCGAATGCACTTCGTCGATGAGGGGCCCGCCGATGCGGCACCGGTTATTATGCTGCATGGTGAGCCATCCTGGTCTTACCTTTACCGGCATATGATTCCAGCCGTCGCTGAGGCCGGATACCGGGTTTTGGCGCCTGACCTGATCGGCTTCGGTAAATCAGATAAGCCCGCCGACGTGACCGATTACAGCTACGACAACCACATGGCCTGGCTGACCAGCTGGATCGACGCCCTGAATCTTCAGAATATTACGCTGGTTTGTCAGAACTGGGGTTCGTTGCTGGGGCTGAGGCTTGCTGCTGAACACCATCGTCGCTTCAGCCGGATCATCGTCGGCAACGGCATGCTGCCCACCGGTGATCGGCCGACCCCGGCAGTTTTCCGGGCCTGGAAAGCCTTCGCCAGTCTCAGCCCCTGGTTCCCGATTGCGCGAATCATTCAACTGGGTACCGAACGGGCACTGAGCCCCGACGAAATGGCCGCCTACGAAGCCCCGTTCCCCAGCGCTGAATTCAAGGCCGGCGCCCGCGCCTTCCCGGCGCTGGTTCCAGTGTCGCCACAAGACCCGTCCAGTGCCGCCAATCGCGAGGCCTGGCGGACACTGGAAAAGTGGCGTAAGCCTTTTATCACCTGCTTCAGCAATGGCGACCCCATCACTCGAGGCGGGGATCGTTACATGCAACGCCGCATTCCCGGAGCGCTAGGCCAGCCACACATCACGCTGCGAGGCGGCCACTTCCTTCAGGAAGACTCACCTAAAGAGTTTGCCCGTGTGATTCTGGATGCCCTGAAAGCGGAAATGGCAGCGTGACCCCTAGGCAAACACCGTGACCGTTTGACGACTCAGAGCAACCAGCTCGCCCCGCTGTGTCCAGATGCCGGCATGGGTGTGCCCGTAGCCGGCCCCGGCCTGATCTATGGTCGCCCGGTATAACAACCACTCACCGGCTGCCACCACCGGCCGGGGGTGAACAATCTCAAGCGCCCAACTAAGTGAACTCGCCGGCGCAGGCGCCTTAAGGTGCGGCAATACCGCGGGCGGCCAGGCATCCACCAGCGCGATGATGTGGGCGTCGGTAAAGTCCTCCGGAGTTTGCCGAAATTGCATCCAGCCGCCCATCTCACGCCCGCCTTTGCCTGAGAAAGGCATACCACCAAAGGCCCAACGCATTTCAATGTGCTGTGTGAACTCCGGCGTTACCTTGGGGATATACGGCAGCTCCTGACACTGATCCACTGGCGCCGCCTCGGGTGCCGCGGATGGCGCGACCTCCACAACAGAATCACGATCGCCGCCGAAGCTGGCCAGGCACACCAATCGCGGCTCGCCATTCTGCATGATCCGGCCCTGCACTTGGGAAACCGCTTTACCCTCCCGCAGTAAGTCCGCCTCAAACACGGCGGGTACATCCGATTCTACTGGCCCCACAAACGACACCTGCAGTGCCCGCATGGGCCGGCCGTCAGCCACTCTGGATGCCATCACCTCAAACGTCAAAGCGGCAACCAGACCGCCAAATGTCGCTCTGCCCTGCCCCCAACTTGCAGGGATGACAACTTCACCTCCCTGACGTACTGCACCCAGAAGCTCATCAAACGTCATAGCCTTTTATTCCTGTTGGTTAGCCTGCAAACAAAGAAGATTGCCGAACTTGCGGGGCACTGGCAAGACCCCTGCCCCGGCAACTACCTACCCCTTCCTGGCATTTAACGTGTTAAAACTTTGACAAAACGACTATAATATCGAAAATCATGCATTGCCTCTGCAATGTCATATCCTCCGAATACCGAGTACATTCATGTCAGAATTGTCTTTTGCCGAACTGGGGCTGGATCCAGCTGTATTGGAAGCCGTTGTCTCCGTTGGCTATGAAACACCGTCGCCGATCCAGGCACAAGCTATCCCCGCGCTGCTGGCCGGCAACCACTTATTAGGCGTTGCCCAAACCGGCACCGGCAAAACAGCAGCCTTTGCGCTGCCGTTGCTGAGCCGAATTGATCCCAACCTGATGGAGCCCCAGATTCTGGTGCTTGCTCCTACCCGGGAGCTGGCAATTCAGGTAGCTGAGGCCTTTACAACCTACGCCAGCAAGTTCAAGCACTTCCACGTGCTGCCTATTTACGGCGGTCAGGATTTTGCGCCCCAGATTCGAGGCCTCAAGCGTGGCGCCCAGGTTATCGTGGGCACGCCAGGGCGTATGCTGGACCACCTGCGCAAGGGCACCCTTAAGCTCAACAACCTGCGCGCTCTGGTGCTGGATGAAGCCGACGAAATGCTGCGCATGGGCTTTATCGACGATGTTGAAGCCATTCTGTCGAAAACGCCGGCCAACTGTCAGCGTGCCTTGTTCTCTGCCACCATGCCGGCTCAGATCAAGAAAGTTGCCCAGACTTACCTGAAAAACGCCACGGAAGTGCGCATTGAAAGCGAAACCCGCACCGTTGAGCGGATTTCCCAGTTTGTTCTTCCTGTGTACGCTGAGCGCAAGCTGGATGCACTGACCCGCATTCTGGAAGTCGAACCTTTCGATGCCGCGATTATTTTCGTGCGCACCAAAGCTGAAACGGCCCTGCTGGCTGAGAAACTCTCTGCCCGCGGCCATGCGGTTGCCCCGCTGAGCGGCGACCTGAACCAGCGCCAGCGTGAACAGACCGTTGACGACCTCAAGCGCGGCAAAAAAGACATCATCATCGCCACAGACGTTGCCGCCCGTGGCCTGGACGTGTCCCGGATTACCCACGTTATCAACTACGACGTGCCTTACGACACCGAAGCCTATATCCACCGCGTTGGACGTACCGGTCGCGCTGGCAGGACGGGTAAAGCGATTCTGCTGGTCACACCACGTGAGCGCAGCTGGCTGCGGACACTGGAACGTGCCACCAACTCGCCGATGGAGCCATACCAGCTGCCATCACCGGCAGCACTTCAGCAGATGCGTGTTGAGCAGTTTGAAAGCCAGTTGCTGGGCTTTGCAGACGATCCTCGTGCCGCCAAGGCCATTGCCTTGCTGGACGACATCGCCGAGCGCAACGACATGGACATCACCATGGTAGCGGGCGCACTGGCATGCTGGATGGAAGCGTCGCAGCCCGATTCGCTGCCGCTGGACCAGCCAGAGGCATTGCCGGAAGTATCGGCCTCAGCCCCGCGCCGCGACCGTAAAGGCCCGCCTCCGGGCAAAGGCAACTTCCGCAAAGGTGGCCCGAACAAGAACTTCCGCAACGACAGCAAGCCGGGCGCCCGCAAAGGACCGCCTAAAGGCAAGCCCGCCGGCAAAGGCCCCAAGCCTGGCGGCAGCGGCCCAAAGCGCGCCCCGCGCTGAGTGGCCCTCCAGCGTAACCGGTCAGGCTGACCGGTTACGCTGGTAGACTACGAAGCTGTAGTCGTACGGATTATTGTCAGACGCGGAGAAGTCTTCGCGTCCGATTTCTTCCCAGTCATCCCAGTTCACTTCCGGAAACCAGGCATCCCCGTCCACCTCGGCGTGCACCTGTGTAATGTAGATCCGGTCGACCATTGGCAGTGCCTCAGCGTAGATCTGGCCGCCACCAATAATCATTACCTCTTCACCACCTTCCAGCTCCGCCTGAGCTTCGGCTTTAACCAATGCGGCATCCAGGGATTCAGCGGCCACCGTTCCTGCAGGCGCCTGCCATTCCGGATTCCGGGAAATCACCACGTTCATCCGCCCCGGCAATGGCCGACCAATGGAATCCCAGGTTTTCCTGCCCATGATAATCGGCTTGCCCATGGTCGCCTGCTTGAAGTAACGCAGATCTCCGGGCAGATACCACGGCAGTTTATTATCCCGACCAATTACCCGGTTTCTGGCCATCGCCACGATCAGTGCTTTTCTCATGATTGCTTGTTGCCCTCGAGGTTGGGAGTTAGCGAGGGGTGGGGACAGGTTTTCAAAACACGCTCAAGCACATCCATGTGACGCTTGAGCTCCGCCATCCATGGCTCCGCACAGTTTTGAAAACCTG
>LJZQ01000048.1 GCA_001314845.1 Marinobacter excellens HL-55 | reverse complement strand
ATCCCGAACTCAGCAGTGAAACAGACCAGCGCCGATGGTAGTGTGGTTCGCCCATGTGAGAGTAGGTCATCGTCAGGCTCTTAATACCCTAACCCCCGATAGCTTCGCTGTTGGGGGTTTTTTATTGGGCGAAATTTAGGTGCCCGGACGTCAGCACCGCTCAAAACATGATCAAGCGCACAGCTACAGATCGAAAACAAAGTTAACATTCTGTAAAGACTGGCGCCAAACTATAAGAAAGCCAGCTTCAGAGACACTCATCAGTCACTCAGTTCATGCCGCCAACAATAATACGCGGCAAAAGGGTATGACTATGAGTAGAACAAACAAAGCGTGGCTGCCGTTCTTCGCAGCTTTGCCGCTAACTGCTATTGCAGGCTTGCAGCCCATTTCTGATGAGCAAATGTCAGAGGTGACTGGTCAGGCCTTCATCTCTATTGATCGCCAGTACCATCCCGATCCCAATGAAAATACCTCATACACTCGGGTTAATCTGGGTATGGATATCGAAATCCAGACCAATATTGACGTTCTTGAGCTTGGCCGTTACGAAAGAGATAGCGAGAAGGCGGGCACCTCCGATGTTCTGATCAACGACTTTGCTCTCGGTTACATCAATAATCAGGCCTATTACCAACGCAATAACAAGGCCGCACGCCAGTACCGACCAGACGGAACTGCCTACGCAGAGAACGAGATCGTTCCGTTCATGATTGAGAATCCGTTTTTCGAGTTTGCCTTTGATGAATCCAGTAACGAAGTGATCGGTGTGCGTCTGGGGTTCGGGAACGCCATGGGCGTTCTTTCCGGAAAAATTGAGACCCTAACTGGCAACGTCAACATTGATATTATCGACCGTGGAGAGGGGCTATCCCAAGCAAGTTCCAGTGGAAACTTCTTTGATCAAGCGATCGTTTTGCTTACCCCTCTTCTGGCCAGTGGCAGCCCTTTGGCAACAAAGGCCCAGCTCGTCTATGGCCCAAACGATCCCCGTCGTGGTGAACTGGATCCCATTCGGGCGGAATACATCGGCGTGCCTAATGGCGAGCGATTTGTGCTGGAAGATGCCAACAGCTTTACCCGATGGGCGCTAAAAAATCTGATTGGTTGGGGTTCAAGCTCCGAAATTGAGGTTCCGAACTGTTCCTTCTTTAGTTGTGGCGCGGGGGATATCTACGTCTATGCCGAGGGCTGCAGTGTCCTGGGTATCGAAGCCTGCTTTGACCTTGATATGTACAACAGCTTCCCGATAGGACAAGTCGAGGAGGTCAACGGTGAGCGACGTCTGACCGGGCCCGCAGACGGTGCCTTTATGTCGTTTCAGACCAAAGACCTCGATTGGCTGAAGGATGTGAAAAAAGGGGATCTGACCGTTGATGATTTTGTTCGTGCGACATCCGGTGCATTTTTCAATATTCCAAACGGTGCCACTGAAGTGAATCTCAATGAAGCCCTGAACGGTACCGATCGCTACCGAACGGAATATATTGACCGTGGTAGAGGGTTGTTCTGATGAGGCGTGGTAACGGTAGCCTGTCGTCATACTGTCACCTGTTCAGACTTGCCGCGGTAATGAGCTGGGGTTGCTTGTTGCCAGCCCTTTCAGTCGCCGAGCTGCAACAGCTGGGTGAAGCTGAAATGTCTGAAATTGACGGCGCAGGCGTTGGCCTGGTGCTGGATAACTTCACCTTTTCCCACGGTACCGACCGCCCTGATTCAGCGGGAAACCAGTCGAGAATATTCAAAATCTCCGGGATTAAAAGTACCGACGGGGAAGATGTCGACATCACTGTGAATCATCTCTATATAGCCGGCGCCAATACCAATTACGGTGAAGACCTGACGCAGGTCAATCTTGGTCGTCTCTTGAACCCTTGGCGGATTGATGTCGTCGATGGCAATGACATCGGCATTGCCAATAAGGCGGTTCTGGAATTCGCTGCCCCCTCGAAAATTGCGTCAACAGAAGGTTTTGATTGTATGGGTGGCTCAGCTTTAGCCGGGAGTGGCACCTGTTCAAGCCGGCCAGCATCGGACGATTGGGTTGGTGAAAGGACCGATATTGGCATGCAAATGAATGTGACAGTTGGCGATGATAGATCTGCAAACCTCAACATACACGCCAAGAGTGCCGTCATTGACGGAAGTTACTTGCGACTGTGGGGCGATGACCAGCGCCAGCAGATGGCTGGCCAGTTCAAACTTAATTTTTACTCGCCGGAGTTGTCTATCAACGCCTGCGCGCAAGATGGACTGGTTTGCGGGTCTCGGATAACCATGTCGGATTTTGCGCTGGAGCTGGCGATAGGTAACAGCCTGCAACCGGTATTTTTCGACGTTGATGGAACGGGAAATTTTGTTCTGGAGGTAGACGCGATACGTGCGCCGGGTGCCGGGCAGATTGCGGCCAATGGCATGCGAGCGGGCAGCAATGGGCAGGCCTGGGCTTTCTACGAGGACTACTATGGCAATCCGGAATTCCGCAGTAATCTCAGTATCGGAAACTTCAGTGTCGGTGACCGGGATTTTGGCGCCGCCCGCGTTCAAGGCATGCTGATACAGCACCTGAAAATACAAACCAAGGACCTGGCGCCATGACCGTTTTTAGAGTCTGTCTCAGACCATTGTTGATGATTTCCGCGTTATGGCTAAACGGTGTTCCGGTATCTGCGGAAATGGCACCACTTGGCGACGAAGCGCTAGCAAATGTGTCTGGCAAGGGTGGCATCTACCTGTCGGGCGACATCAGTATCAACGAAGTGGGTGGCCCGGTACAAAACAGTTATTTCGGACGATGCGACGAAGCCGATAAAAAGTGCGGCGCCAGATTTGCCTATCGCCTGAAAGAGGGTGGTGGCTGGATGGTGTTGGACGAGATAAAGGGGCTGTTTGCGTTTGAGGGGCTGACCTTACGGGTAAAAAAGATCGATACGGGATTCGGTGGTGACGGCGAGTTGTTCAACCGGGACGTTATTGAAATTGGTTTGCCCGACAGCGTTCGGTTTACTGACGTTCAATTCAAGATTGCGGCCAGTAGTACTGCAAGGCCGACGGACCCGGGCTTCATGCAAACCGACATTCTGTCGGTTCAAATGCAGGGGGATGTCATCATGCAGGGCAACCTGTTGGTTTTTCCTGATGGCAAACCATAGGCGGAGACAGATATATGCGTTGCACTAAGGACATCTCTCGCTCTGGCTTTTGTTTTGGGTTGGTGGTGGGCTCGTTGGTTATGGCCCAAACCGCCCGCGCAGATATGGTGCAGCTCGATGACTCCGCTTTGTCAGAGGTACAGGCGCGAAGTGGCATCACGCTTGAGATGGAGCTAAATATGACCGCCGACCGATTATCCTATTATGACGACGGGCAGGGTGTTCATGTTGAGGGGTTGCGGGTGGGCTCCGCTTCTGGCCGGGATGATGGGGCATTTCATCGGATCAAAGCCGATGTTGGTGCAGATGCCTCTCTCAATCTGGAATATCTGATAGAAGACCGCCGGATAGAGTTTTCTGACATACGGCTTGCCGGCGCCCCGGGTGTCAGTATGGGCGGCTTCTTCTTTGATCATTCTCTGGATGGGGTGTTGACCATTCGTCAGGACGGCGGTGTCGGGGGCAATGGCTACACCTTTGATTCCGCTTATACCATGACCGGCGGAAGGCTGGGTTACCGAACCAATGGCAATTCGGTGTTCCTTGACGACATAACCATGAATGTTGAGGCGTTGGGCATTACCCTGGATCTGGTTGGTACAACTCTGGAAGTGAGCGCCCCCAGGGTAACCGGTGACTGGCGTATTGGCGGTATCCGTTACAGTGAGGACCCATCGGTCTACGGCCTGGCCAATAATCCTCAGACCGGTCAACCGTTACCCAGTTTCGGCAGTTTTCAGGGTAGCTATGAGTTGTCATCCCGAACCGGCATTAGAGCTGGTGGGCGCTCAGGTGAGGGGTTGAGTCTGGATCATGAGACAACAATTCATACCGCGTCATTCATCTATTTTGATGATGGTAACGCATTGGCCCTTCGCGACATCACCGGTGACTATCAGATTCAGGATCTAAGAGTGGATGTTGCTCAGGACTGGTCTGGCCGGCCGGCGGTTGCCCTGACCCTTGGAAAGCTTCAGGGCAACCTGAATGTTGGTGAAATTGAGGTGGGCGGTGGAAGCTTCGGTTCTGTTAATCTCAGTTTTCTTCTGGAAGACCAGGTGTTCAACGGCCAGGCTTATGGTAATGCGATATACCTCCAGGGTGGTGGCCACCCGGATGCTGGCGCGCAGGGCTTGAGGCTGGCAACGGAATGGAGTTTGCGCCTGGCTGATCTGAGTTACACGGAAGATGGTCATCGGATCATCTTCAGTGGCCTTCAATCCTGGGGGCGTGGGGATGTTACCGTAAACGTAACTCGAGATGAGGTGCGTAACGGTACCCGTTTTTACGACGGCTTACGCATAGGATTTGATGGGCTGAGCGCTGGCTATAGAATTAACGGTTTACGGGTGGGCAGTGATGATGCCCAGTTGCAGGGCGGCACCGAGCTGTTGTTGGCGCTGGGCTTCTACCCGGCCTACGAGTTTGAGCTTGATGGTCATGTCACCTTGGGTGCCGGTGGCGCCACCGGCGAAGGGCTCACCGTCAATTCGGATATCCAGATCCGCAACGGAAAGGCGGCGGTCATCGCGGCACCCTATGATGAGGGCGCAGGCGAAATCCCTCAGAAAGGCCTTTGGCTCACGGAGATGAGTTATGACGGCCAGATTCGTGATATGACGATGGATGTAACCGAAGAGGGGCTGGCGATAGCAACGGGCGAAGCCTGGAGTTCTACGGACGTCGGTAACGTTCGGGTTGGGTCGAAAGAGGATGGTGCCAGTTTTGGCCGTTTGCAGATCCAGAAATACGAAGTCGGCAGTACCACACTGGTCAAGCCTGGCGGCGCGGGCGATGTGTGTGTGGGCGGAACGGGTAGTGCTGAGACCACCTGTGGTGCCTCAGGTGGTCAGTGGGAGACTCGCGGTAATGAAGGTGTCACGATTGCCATGAAAAAGATCCTCGCGCGGGCCCAGGATGATAACAAAAAGAACGCATTGCTTTGGGAGAGTAATCGAGCGGTAGACGGGCAGGGAAGGCCCATTAACAATACTGGGATGCGACTGCTGGTGAACGATATTTATACCAGTGATGGCAGTGATTTCAATGGCGATGGGGTCGATGACAATACCTACGGAATACGAACCGACTTGTCGGTAGACGTGTACCAGACCAAAGTGACCAAGAAAACAGACGGTCCTGATTCCCTCGGTATTACTGGTAACCGGGGCGATGAAAAAATCATGGTGCCCGGCTCACCGGGAGTTTATCGCTATGTTGCAGAGCCTGGCCCGGGGGATAGAGCAAACCGGCCACTTGGTTTTGCAGTCAAAGCCGAAACCCGGTTTAAGGAGTTGTCGATCAGCAACATCGATCTTGTCCATCCGGCCGGTGGTCACCAAACGGTGATCTATGGAGCAAAGCTTCAGAACTTTGATATTAGGGCAAACCTGACGGCAACACCTATACCCTGAACGGTCTGTTGACGGAAAATAAAAGGGTCGTCGAGTGACGGCCCTTTTGTGTTTTAGCGCATCCTGTTGTTTAATCCGGGCTGTTTCATTCTGTACTCGGTAACCCTTGTATGAAATCCGCCACCTTACTGTCATTGCTTCAGGATCGCCGTGTCCATTCCGGTGAAGCTCTTGCCCAGAGCCTCGGGGTATCTCGAACGGCGATCTGGAAGCAGATACGCCGGGCGCAGGCCGAGGGTGTTGAGATCCGAACCATTCGGGGGCAGGGCTATCAGCTGGTGTCGACCTTAGACTTGCTGGTGGCCGATGATATTCTGGCATCTCTGGCACCGGAGCTGCGTAACCGAATTGATCTGATAATTCTGGGTGATGTCGATTCAACCAACGCGGAGGTAGCCAGACAGCTGAAGGCAGGGCAAAGCTCGTTGCCGGTCGTGATTGCAGATGGTCAGACCGAAGGTCGTGGTCGGCGGGGGCGTAATTGGGCCAGCCCACGGGGAGAGAATCTCTATTTGAGCCTGGGTTTGACGGTTCAAGGCGGTTTTTCAGCTCTTGAGGGATTCAGCCTTCTGCTTGGCGTGGCGGTATCGCGTGCGCTGGCAACGCTGGGTGCGACTGGGGTCGGCTTGAAGTGGCCTAACGACCTGTTTGCGGATAACAAGAAATTTGGCGGCATACTCGTCGAAATACAGGGTGAGCTCCAGGAAGGCGAAGTTCAGGTCATCGCCGGGATCGGCATTAATGTGCACATGACCCAAGTGAGTGGCGTTGATCAGCCTTGGGTTGGTCTGGCTGGCCAGTGGGCGGGGATCCCGTGGTCCAGGAATGAACTTGCCGCTGCCATCGTGACGCAGGTGCTGGGCGTTGTGCCGGAATTCGAGGAACAGGGGTTTCAGGCTTTCTGCGACGAGTGGCAATCCCAGGATATCTTCTTCGGTAAAGAGCTCATGGCCAGAGGTGGCGACCTGCTGGGCCAGGGATGTGGAATCGATGCAGCTGGCAATTACCAGGTGAAGACCGCTCAAGGTGTGGTTGCGGTTCGGGCCGGGGATATCAGTTTGCGAGTACGTTCATGATTCTTCTGGTGGATTCAGGGAATACCCGGGTTAAATGGCGGCTCGCGGATTCATCGGGCTGTGTTCTGGAGCAGGCAACACTGCTCGAAGGTACGGATCCGTTTCACCCGTTGCGCCCTCATGCCCCATCGATAGACCGTATTCTTGTGTCCACCGTGGGGTCGGAGCAAAGTCGCATGCAACTGGAGGCGGCCCTCAGAACACTCTCGCCCGCCCCGATTCGGTTCTGCTGGGCAGAAGCGGCTCGAGATGATCTGTATAACTCCTATCAGGATGTCACCAAAATGGGTGCTGACCGTTGGCACGCCATGGTTGCCGGCTGGAGGGATCACCGCCAAAGCTTTGCCGTAGTTGATGCGGGCAGCGCGGTGACGGTTGACTATGTCAGTGGTGAGGGGCAGCATCTTGGCGGGTACATCCTGCCTGGATTGCAGATGATGCGGCGAAGCTTGAGGTTGGACGCGGCCCGGATCGGCTTTGAATTCGATGAACAAATTGACGCAAGCCCCGGCCAATCGACCGGTGAGTGTGCCAATCATGGTCTTGCCTGGCTCACAGAAGGTGTGATCACCAGGTTGCAAGCAGACGTTATTCAGCTGGGATTATCCCGGACTTTGCTCACCGGAGGCGATGCTGACCGATTCCTGTCTCTGGGCCTCAAAGCAGAGCATTGCCCAGGTTTGGTCCTGAATGGGCTGGCGCACATCGATCAGATGGAGCGGCAAGGATGAAGTGGGCAACCCTCGTGCTCATCCTGCTTAATCTCGTTGTCTGGTCCGCTCCTGGCTGGCTGGAACCGGCTGCATTCAAGTCGTCAGCAACGGGCATGTTGCCACGGGTCAGTAGTCTGAAAGTGGATCCTGTCAGTGTGGTGTCGCCGGAGCCGGAGATCCAGTGTCTGCGGATTGGCTGGTTCGATAGTCGTGAAGAGGCGGCCAGTTTGGCGCAGCAACTCAATCAGGAATTTTCCGTGCAGGAAGTGGAGCGTGAGCTTTCATCACTGAACTGGGTGATGATACCGCCTCAGCCCCGGGATGTGGCCTTGGCGCAGTTCAGAGAGCTGTATACTCAGGGTGTTGAGTCCTATGTGGTCTCGGAGGGAGAGTATCGTAACGCTATATCGCTTGGGTTGTTTGAATCCCGGGCTGCCGCTGAGTCGGTACTTGAAGAAAAAATGCGCCAGAATCTCAATGTAGTGCTGGTCAACTTCCCCCGTAATCGTATAGGATACGCGCTCGTTTTAGGTGTTGAACCGCACCGGGAAACCGAAATGGTTCAAGCGGTTGAGGCGGAAAGTCACGGCAGATTCGATTTCGTAGAAATCAGCGCTTGTGAAGGTGTTGCATCACCAGAAAAAAATCCGTAGTATACCGCCCTCGCTGAACAGGCGAATGTGAGCTGGCGTAGCTCAGTTGGTAGAGCAGCTGACTTGTAATCAGCAGGTCGGGGGTTCGATTCCGTCCGCCAGCTCCAACTTAAGTTTTGAGCAGATTCGCGTAGGCGGATTTGTACCGGAGGGGTTCCCGAGTGGCCAAAGGGATCAGACTGTAAATCTGACGCGAAAGCTTCGCAGGTTCGAATCCTGCCCCCTCCACC
>LJZQ01000047.1 GCA_001314845.1 Marinobacter excellens HL-55 | reverse complement strand
ATCCTCACCGAAGCCATCCGCCAGAAACCCTATTCCGTAGTGCTGCTCGACGAAGTCGAAAAAGCCCACCCGGAAGTCCTCAACCTGTTCTACCAGGCCTTCGACAAAGGCGAACTGGCGGACGGCGAAGGCCGGTTGATCGACTGCAAAAACGTGGTCTTCTTCCTGACCTCCAACCTCGGCTACCAGACCATCGTGACCCACGCCGAAGCACCGGAAAAGATCGAGGAAGCCCTGTACCCGGAACTGGCCAACTTCTTCAAACCAGCGTTGCTGGCCAGAATGGAAGTGGTGCCCTACCTGCCGCTGGGCGAAGACACCCTCAACCGCATCGTCGCCGACAAACTCCAGCGCCTGGCCGACCAGATCAAAGCCCGTTACCACACCGAGGTGGAACTGGAAGCCGGCCTGGTAGAAGCCATCCGTAGCCGTGCGACAAGAAGTGAAAACGGCGCAAGGATGCTGGAGTCGATCATAGAAGGTGAGCTGTTGCCACCGGTGTCGCTGGCGCTGCTGGAAAAACTGGCTGCCAGAGAACCGGTGACCAAAGTCACTCTTGGCGTTAACGAAAAAAAATTCACAGGAATAGTCGCTTAGCTTGGGAGCTCGCTGAAAGTAGCGCACTGCAGGGTTAAGTCTTCCAAAACCCTGCGGAGCCATGGATGGCGGAGCGGAGCCTACAGGGATGTATTCACGGCGTGTTTTGGAAGACTTAACCCTGCAGTGTGCGGGCGCCGAACGGCAGCGGAGCGTGCAAGGATGTATTCACAGCGTGTTTTGGAAAGCTATCCCCCACGGTGTGCGGGCGGCAATCTTCAATCAACCCAGATGGAAGTACAAAAAATGGGACGGATGCAGAAGGAACTGCACACCGGCATAGACCTGGCGGTGGCACTGATCAAACAGGACACCCTGCCTGCGTTGCTGAACACCGCCACCAGCCAGCTCCAAAAAGCCTTCGGCCTCACCAAATGCTGGGCCCTCGAACTCGACCTCAGCGGCCGAACCCTGCACTGTGGCCAGCTCAGCGACACCAGCGAATTCGACTGCGGCGATTTCAGCCACCCGTTTGCCCACGTATTGCAAACCGGCCAGCCCAGAGAGCTCACCCGTGCCGCCAGCTACCGCCTAGACCACCCAGGCTTCCAGGCCCTGTTCGACGCCAGCGACCGGCCAAGAAGCCTCTGGCTTGAGCCCCTGTCCGGACAAGACGGCCGCACCCTCGGCATGCTCGTGTTGTGTGGCGAAGACCCCGACTGGCAGAACATCGTCGGCCAAACCCTGTACACCGGCATCAAACACCTGCTGGTACACCAGTGGATCAGCCAGCTGCAAAGCCGTGACCAGGTCTGGCAAAGGCGCCTGCTCAAACGCTCCCTCGACCACCTGCACGACGCCGAAACCCTGCGCCAGCGTTGCACCCAACTGGCCCACACCCTGGTCGGCAACTCCGAAGCCATGATCAACCTGCGCACGCAAGTAGTCCGTGCCGCCGGCAGCCAGCTCTCGGTACTGATCCAGGGCGAAACCGGCTGCGGCAAAGACGTGGTGGCCCGGGGCATTCACGACATGTCCGAGCGAGCCAACGGCCCCATGGTGGTGGTGAACTGTGCCGCCATCCCGGACACCCTGCTGGAAAGCGAACTGTTCGGCCACACCAAAGGGGCGTTCTCCGGTGCCGACCAGGCCAAAGAAGGCCTGCTGGCTCAGGCCAACGGTGGCACCCTGTTCCTGGACGAAATCGGCGACATGCCCATGGCCTTGCAATCCAAATTGCTGCGGGTACTGGAAAGCCGTCAGTTCCGCCCCCTGGGCGCCCGGGACGAGCAACACTCTGACTTCCGCCTGGTGGCTGCCACGCACCAGCCCCTGCAGCAAGGTATCGAAGACGGCATTTTCCGCAGAGACCTGTTCTACCGTCTCAGTCAGTTTCCATTGCGGGTCATTCCGCTGCGCGAACGCACCGAAGATCTGGAAGCCCTGAGCCGCCATTTCATCCGTCTGTACACCCAGCGAGAAGGCAGCGGCCCCCTCGGTATCAGTAGTCATGCCTTGCACACTCTGGCGGCATACAACTTCCCCGGTAACGTGCGCGAGTTGCGCAACATCATTGAACTTGCCTGCTTGCAAACGCCGGCGGGTGACGACATACAGCCGGAAGTGCTGCGCCTGGACGATCTGTTCGCCGATATGGGCCAGCCCCTGTCGGCCGAGGTCGAGCCCAAAACCATGGAGGGTGTGCCGATGGCTGACGACATCCGTGATCTCAAGGCGGCCGCCCAGGCTTTTGAAGCCGCCATCATCCGTGAACGCCTGCGCCAGTACAGCGGTAATCGCGCTCAGGCCGCCGAAAGCCTGGGCCTGCCCAAACGCACCCTGGCCCATAAATGTCTGAAGTATCAGGTAACCGACGTATGACCCTGAAAGACCAAACCCGACACAGTCTGCTTGGCCTGGCCATGCTGCTGGCAAGCGCACCCGGCCTCGCCGATATGCGCCTGAGCGAAGCGGAAGCCTGCACTGAGGAGCCGAACCGACTGGATCGCCTGGCCTGCTTTGATGAGGTATTTGCGACACCCCTGGCCCGCTATGAGAGTAGTCAGCGACAGCCCCAGGTAAACCAGACCGAGCGCTGGCGCAGAGCGTTTGCCCAGGCCGGCGGCGAAGATGCTTCTGGTGTTATCTACCGCAATACCGGCGCTGCGGCAGGGCACCTGGTGACCATCAGTGCGCTGGGCATTCAGCCCCCGCGGCCGGTCCTGGCGCTGCAGTGCCACAACAATATTACCGAGCTGACCGTCATGTTGCCGGAGCCGATGGACCGGGAACGAGTGGACGTGACCTTGGGGGCTGAGCGCGCCCACTGGCGAGTTCGGGATGAAGGCCTGGTGGTCAGTGCCGGCCGGGGCTTGCCGGCGATCCGCATGGTGCAGGGCATCGTTCGCCAGCAGGATGTCAGGCTGAATGCTAACGCCCCGGAGCTCGACGGATTGTTGTTTGATCTCACCGGCTACGCAGAGGCCATCCAGCCACTGCGTCAGGCCTGTGGCTGGTAAGGGGGTGAGTATGCAGGTTATTGAGCAACATCCTTACGTTGAACAGGTGCTGGCGGTGATCTCGGGTGAGTCCGGCGTGGGTGAGAGCCTGGACGACGACAGCATTCTCGAGTTTCTCGAAGATGAAGTGATGAAGGTGGGCTCGCTCGCCCACAACGACATCAACTGGCACAAGGTAGAAAGCGAAGCCCTTAAACTGCTGGCAGACCGCAGCAAGGACCTCAAGGTACTCGGGTTCCTGATGCTCAGCCTGCAACGGGGTGGTGACGGCGAGCGATTTGTTCTGTCGCTGCTGTTGCTGAATCGGGTGCTGGACAGCTGGTGGGAACAGGCCTGGCCGTATCCGGGTGCAAACGGCCAGCGGCCACGCAAAATGCTGTTCACGCAGATGATGCAGCGCGCGATCAAGAGCGTTGAAGGTCTCAGCTTTGATGCCAGTGTCGGTGATGGCCGGCAGTATTGCCTGGATCTTCTCGCAAAACTCGATGCCCAGGCCAAGGATCGCGACTTGCCGGACGACCCGTTGTTTGATCTGAAGCGAGCAGTCGAAAAACTGCCGAAGTCGGATCCGGGGGCGGCGAGCCAAACGTCATCTGGACCTCGACCGGCAGAACGCAGCGAGAGTCAGTCTGCATCATCGGCCAAACCTGCCAGCACGGCCTCGGCGACTTTGGGTAACCTGACGCTCGATCCCGGAAATGAACGGGCCACCCGGCAGAGCTTGCTGAAGGTCGCTGAATTGCTGACCACCACTGACCCGGAGACCCCGCTGGGTTACCAGATGCGTCGCTATGCCATCTGGCAAAGCATCACCAGCTTGCCGCCCACCCGGGACGGCAAGCGCACAGACCTGGCCGCCGTGAGCGCCGATCGGGTTGCCGAATATAAAGAAGCGCTGGATAAGACTCCGGATATCGAACTCTGGCAGCGCATCGAACAAAGCCTGTCGGTCAGCCCGTTCTGGCTGGATGGCCACTGGTTGAGCGCTCGCGCGGCGTCGGCCATGGGCAAAAATGACTGCGCGGAAGCCATTCGCGAGGCCCTGAAGGCCTTCGTTGAACGGCTGCCGCAGCTGGCGGAGCTGACGTTTAACGACGGCACCCCGTTTTTGAGCGAAGCGGCGGCAGACTGGATGTTTACTGCTCCGGTGTCGGCCAAGGGCAACGGTGGCGGAGCCAACCCCTGGGAGCCGGCGCTTGACGGAGCAGTGGAACTGGCCCGCCAGAACAAGCTGCCAGCGGCTCTGGAGCTTCTGGAACAGGGGCTTTCCGATGCCCGGGAGCCCCGAGAGCGCTATTACTGGCGCTTGAGCACCGCCAAACTTTTGAAGGAAACCGGCTTGAAATCCCTGGCCGGGCAACAGATTCAGGACTTGAAAAAACAGGTCCAGGGACTGGTTCTCGAAGACTGGGAACCCGGCCTGATCAAACAACTGGAACGACTGGCGTAACGCCCGCACGCATCAAACGCAGGAATGGAAACCATGTGGAGAAAAGCCTTACTCATTGGTCGTTGGCTACTGCCTCACCTACGTAACGCCGCCCCGGTCACGCTGACCCTGGCGATCATCGCGCTGTTGGTGGCCACCTGGTGGCTTGGCCCCCGGCTGGAAATTGCTGGGGAATACCCGCTGGTCGCCTGGCAGATGCGGGCCCTGGTTACCCTGGGGGTTGTGCTGCTGGTGGTGGTGTTCTGGGGCATGGTGCTGGCCCGCCGCCTGGGCAAGGTCAACAAGGCCAAAGCCGAGGAACAGCAGGAGCAGGAAGATCCGATCCTGCCCATGGAGCGTCGCCAGCAGCGCCTGCTGGACCGCCAGTTGCAAGCGCTGAAAAGCAACCTGCCGGGTCGAAAGGGGCTGTACCGCTTGCCCTGGTATCTGGTGATGGGCCTGGAAGGTGCCGGCAAAACTAGCCTGATCCAGCGTGCCGGGCAAACCTACACACTGACCAACGTGACCCGCAACAATCGGGGCGACCGCAATCCCTTCGGCTTTGACTGGTGGATTGGTGATAACGGCGTACTGATCGACCCGGATGGTGAACTGCTGAGCCAGAACCAGGGCGAGGGCGCCACCGGCGAGATTCAGAACCGGCTGTGGAACCATTTTATTGGCTGGATCGAGCGCAGCCGTCCCCAGCGCCCGCTCAATGGGGTGATCCTGGCGGTGGACCTGGCGCGCCTGAGCGCCGCCAATGATCAGCAGAGAGAGGCTCACGCCATCCTGCTGCGCACCCGTCTTCGGGAACTGATGGAGCAGCTGGGATCGCGGCTGCCGGTGTATGTCACCTTCACCAAAATGGACCTGATGTACGGTTTTGCGCCGTTTGTCCGCACCCTGTCGAAAGCCGAGAAAGATCAGGCACTGGGCTTTACCTTCCTGCTGGATGGCCAGCAGGACCACGATCAGTGGTTGGAGCAGTTCGCCGATCGTTACAGCGATATGGTGGATGAACTGAGCCAGCGCCTGCCGGATGTCCTGGCGGATACCCGGGATAGCGAAGAACGGGCAGCGGCCTACTCCTTCACCCGTCAATTGGCCGGCCTGAAGTCGACCATGGAACAGTTCCTGACCGATCTGTTGTCTGCCGATGCCTTCTCTACGCCGGCACTGGTGCGCGGAACCTACTTCACCTCAGTGCTGCAGGAAGGTGTTCCCGAAGATGCCTTCGTGGCCGCTGCTGCCCGCAATTACCAGATGACCGGCCCCATTCAGCCCGCTCAACGGGGTGGCCAGTCGGCCAGCTTGTTCACCAAAGGCCTGTTCCCGGAGGTGATCTACCCGGAAGCCGGACTGGCAGGCGATAACCGAAAGGTGGTCAGCAAACGCCGACGTAAAGTGGCGGTGGCCGCCGCTGTGGCAGTGTGTGCCGGTGCCGGTATGACCGCGGGTTGGCAGCACCATTTCATCAAGAACGCAGACGCCGCCGCCCAGGTGGAGAGCCGGGTGAATGCCTTTATCAACAACTGGCAGCCGGTGGGCTACGAGCCCGACAGCACTGGTCGCAACCTGCTGCAGCCTCTGGATGAACTGCGCGAAGCAACCCTGGCGTTTGGTGACTACCGCAACGAGTGGAGCCTGGTGGTCGATATGGGCCTGTACCAGGGTCATAAAGTGGGTCCGGAAGTGGATGCTGCCTACCTCGACATGCTGGCCTATCAGTACCTGCCTGCCTTGATGTTTGGCGTGATGGAAGAAATGGGTCGGGCGCCGGACAACAGCACTGAGCGCCTGGAACATTTGCGGGTATTGCGCATGCTGTACGACGCCAGCGGTCGCCGTGGCGACATTGTCGCCGCGTACATGCGCAGCTACTGGCAAGCCCGCTTCCCAGGCCAGCGTGAGGTGCAGAACCGATTATACAGCCACCTGCAATACGCCATGGCCCATACCAACCTCGCCGGCATGGCCGCAGACGGTGACCAGACCGCTACCATGGCGCTGGCCCCTTTCCGCAGCAGTGTGCAGTGGGCGCAGCATGAGCTGGGCCGAATCAGCACACCGGACCGCGTCTATCGGGATCTCGAGGTGGAAGCCAATCGGGATTTCCAGGCACCACTGGAACTGGCCCGCAGCTCAGGACCTGCTTTTTCTACTGTCTTTACCCGCATGGACGCCTACGGCGAACCCTTGGGTGAGGGCCTGTCTACCGCTGAAGATCCGCTGTCGATTCCTGCTTTGCTGACCCGTGAGGGGCTGGAGAAGTGGTTCTTGCGCAAGTCTGGCTCAGTGACTGAAATGGCGTTGGTGGATGCCTGGGTATTGGGTCGGCGCAACGACGTGGATTTCAGCAAAGCCGACGAAGCCGAACTGCTGGCCAGTTTGCAGACGCTGTACGCGGAAAACTACGCAGAAGCCTGGCGCACCGCGTTAAGCCGCGTAGACATTCATCGGTTTGAAGATCTGAACCACGGCGTTCGCATGCTGGAAAGTCTGACCAGCGGCCACGAACCCCTGGCCCGGTTGCTGGGCCAGGTGCAGAGCAATACCCGTCTGGCTCCAGTCGGTGATGGTGAAGCAGAAGCGGCACGTAAGCTGCTGGAGCAGTCGCCGCACTTCCGTATGCTGCAGGACATTGAACGCCAGTTCGGTGACCTGAACCAACTAACCCAAAAGCAGGGTGATCAGCCCTCTGGTCTGGATGAAATCATGCAGGTGGTGGGTGAGCTGCACGAATATCTGCACAGCATCCAGGAATCGCCAGATGCTGGTAAGGCGGCGCTCACCGCCGCTCGCGCCCGCATGGGCTTGCAGGGTGCCGACCCCATCTTCACCTTGCAGCGCATGGCCAATCATCAGCCAGAGCCGCTGAACCGACTGCTGAACCGACTCGCTACCGAAAGCTGGCGTGTGGTACTGGATCGTGCCGTGGCTCAGCTGGAACGGGATTGGTACCAGGAAGTGTACCAGCCGTTCCAGCAGAATCTTGCCCGCCACTACCCGTTCACCTCCGGTGCGGGCCGGGATGCCGCGCTCCAGGATTTCGAGCGTTTCTTCGCCCCGGATGGTGTGTTGGAGACGTTCTATAACGACAACCTGAAGCTGTTCCTGGAAGATCACCCGGAACACGTGGGCGATGCCCGCCGGGCCAGCCTGGTCCGACGTGATGTGGTGGCCTCACTTGAGCGCGCCAAGCAGATTCGCCGAGCCTTCTTCACGCGCAGTGGCACCCTGGACGTGGAGTTTGCACTGGAGCCCCTGAATCTGACCAATAACAAGCGCCGGGCGGTGGTAAACATCGACGGCCAGTTGGTGGAGTTCTCCCACGGCCCGCGCCAGAGCATACCGCTGGTCTGGCCAAACACCCTGCGGGACTCGGTGGAAAGTCGCATCACCCTGGTACCCATCCAGGTCAATCGCTCACCCCGGAGTATCTCCGAAAGCGGCCCCTGGGCACTGTTCCGGTTGCTCGATAAAGCCGACATTGCCGGGATCAGCAGCAATGCCGTGGATGTGAAGTTCACCGTGGACGATGGCGAGATGCGATATCGCCTTCATGCGGCCAGTAATACCAACCCGTTCACACAGCAGCTACTCTCGGGGTACCGTATACCCCGCAGCTTGTATTAGACTGTGATCCGTCACCCGGGCTTGATAGCCCGGGTTGACCGGAGCTTGCACCTGGATGGTGCCGGCTGAAATGGAAATGTTCATTCTTCAGGGACCGAAGTCATGCCCCAGGCAAGCGGATTGCAGTTTACCGCCCGTGTAGGCGAATTCCCCTCAGATCACTTCTCGGTTGCCGGCTTTGCG
>LJZQ01000016.1 GCA_001314845.1 Marinobacter excellens HL-55 | reverse complement strand
TAACAGTCACCGGCTGCACAGTGGCCTTGGCTACCGGACTCCGATAGAGTTCGAGGGAATTAACTGATGGGGCGTGTCCAATTTATTGGGGGAAGTCCATTCCCGGCCTGTCGGCCGTCCACCGGACGCCCTTTCCGCTGCACTCCAAGGGCGCCGCCTAATATTGGCGTTGGGCAATAAGAAGTGGAGCGTTGATTCGGCCCAAGGGGTGGTATGATATTGTCATACTTCCTCTGTGTTAGGAGCGTAAGCTATGAGCATGCATCGGAAAACCATCACGCTGACTGAACAGCAAAACGACTGGGTAAAAGGTCAGATTGAAAGCGGTCACTTTGGTAATGACAGTGAGTATATCCGCGATCTCATCCGGAGAGACCAGCAGGCCAAAGAACGTCTTGCCACGCTGAGACAAGAACTCGCTGAGGGTGAATCAAGTGGGAAACCTAAGCCGCTCGATATAGCGGCTATTAAAGCGACGGGCCGCAAGCGAATGAAGGCGGCCAATTAGTGCTTAAGCTGAGTGTCACGCCAAAGGCGGAATCAGACCTCATCGGAATTTGGGTATATACCTGCGAAGAATGGGGGGTTGATCAGGCGGATAAATACTTGGATCAGCTGGACGAAGGGATGAAACAGTTGATCAACCATCCATCACTTGGCGCAGATTACACCCATGTTTTTCCTGGGTATCGCAGATTGCAGGTCGAGCACCACGCGGTTTTTTATCAGGTGCTTGAACCGGAGGTGGTCGTTGTTCGTGTGCTGCACGAGGACATCGATGCACCTGAAAGGCTTCTGGAATAAGGGTAGCTATGTACTTCCCCCAACTCAGTGGACACACATAGCCTATGAAGAAAGTTGAACCATTAACGATGCTCCTAAAGTTTACCGCAGCGACTGTGCTTACCGTGTTCGCATCAATTGCCCCTGCCGACCCACATAACCCCCTGATCACAACTGTGGCTCGGGTGGCCGACGACATATAAGCTCTTGTAGGCTTTGCTGCCTATGATCTGGAATCGGGTCAGCGGTGGGAATATCACGCTGATCAGCGTTTTGCGATGTCCAGCACCTTTAAAACCCTGGCTTGTGCCGCCCTGCTCCATCGGGTCGATGCGGGACAGGCGAACCCCGCCAGAAAAGTGAATGTTTCAGAATCCGACCTTGTGACCTACTCCCCCATCACAGAGAAACACGCTGGTGGTGAGGCGATGACCCTGTCAGATCTTTGCGAAGCTACTCTGGCAACGAGTGACAATACGGCCGCAAATCTGGTTTTACGAGAATTGGGCGGGCCAGAAGCAGTAACCACGTTTGCGAGGCATTTGGGTGACGATGTAACGCGTCTCGACCGTTGGGAAACGGAACTGAATGAAGCGTTACCAGGCGATAACCGGGATACCACAACGCCGAATGCGATGGTTCAGAATCTTCAGGCCCTGCTACTGGGCGATGTGCTGTCCGAACAATCCAAAGACCAACTGCGCAGTTGGCTTGAGAACAACCAGGTTGCAGACGGGCTTTTTCGGGCTGCTGTACCAGAGGGCTGGGTTGTTGCAGATCGAACCGGGGCTGGTGGTTTCGGGTCGAGGTCGATTACGGCTGTGATCTGGCCACCTGAGCGGCAACCTATCGTTGTGGCGCTGTATCTGACTCAGACGGATGCTTCCTTCGAAGAGCAGAATGCGGCGATTGCTGAGATAGCTGAGGCGATTGTGTTGACTGTTAACGCAGGCCGTTAAAGCAGCCAATAGCTACCGCTAGACTTCATTGACGAATACGTGAGTACACTCAAATTGTGAAAAATCTACTGAGGACTCGTCCGTTTCTAACATACCGTCGATCACATTAACGCTATGTTCATCCACCTCGACGGCGTAGAGGAAGAGGCCGAGAACCTCTGCACGTGAGCTTTTTCCAGTTCTTAAGCGTAATTTGTCTCTATAACGGAAACGTCCATACCCCACGACAACCATCGGCACCCGGAATTCTATGCATTGGTTCTTTAGTTGGTCTCTCGCACTTCTACTCCTAGCGCCTACCGTCTGTCATGCCCAGTCCGCCGATTGGCAGGCAAGTGTCGAGCGGGAAGCCACGCAACTGGATCGCCTGCACACTCTGATCGTCGTCCATCAGGGCGAAGAAATTCTGGCGCTGGATTTACGGAGCCAGGGCCTGGATACACCGGCAAACATCAAGTCTTTGTCGAAAACCGTGCTGGCTGCACTAGTGGGCATGGGTATCAAAAATAATGTGTTCGAGGGCACGGATCAGCCCGTCGTTGAACCCCTGGGAAATCGTGTGCCGGCCAAGGCCACCGACGGTGTAGAACGCATTACTCTAGGCCATCTTCTGTCCTTACAGGCCGGGTTGCAGCGCACATCCGGCGGTAACTACGGGCACTGGGTCGTCAGCGATAACTGGGTCAGCCATGTGCTCACCCGGCCTTTTGTGGATGAGCCGGGCGGGCGCATGTTGTATTCATCTGGCAGCAGCCACTTGCTGTCTGCCGCGCTCACCGAAAGCTCTGGGCGCAGCACCCTCGCCCTGGCAAGGGAGTGGCTGGGGGAGCCTCTGGAAATTGATATACCGGCTTGGGACCGCGATCCGCAAGGCATCTATTTTGGTGGTAACAACATGCTTATGTCGCCCCGCAATCTGGTGAAGATTGGTGAGCTTTATCGCAATCAGGGCCGTGTCGGCGATCAGTTGTTGTTTGAGGAAGACTGGGTGGAGCAGTCCTGGACCGGTCGGGGCGAGTCCGCCTATACCGATGATCCTTATGGTTATGGCTGGTTTCTGCGGCCACTGGCGGGTGAGATGGGGTATTACGGGCGCGGTTTTGGTGGCCAGGTGCTTTACGTGGTGCCATCGCTGGAACTGACGGTTGTGATGACATCAGACCCGACCCCGCTGTCGCCGGGCTCTCGCTACCTGCGACAGCAGTTCCAGCTCATTGAAGATCACGTTGTCCCGGCGCTTCGGTAATCAATGACTGTTCCTATTGTTCACCATCCGGATTACAGTTTTCCGTTCCCGGCGAAGCACCGCTTTCCCATGGAGAAGTTCGGGCTTTTGGCGGAGTATGTGCGCGCCAAAGGGCTGCTCACCTCTGGCAACAGCTTTCGTCCTGCGCCTTGTCGGCAGGGGTGGCTAACCCGAACCCATTGCCCGGATTACCTTAACCGCTTTGCCCAGGGCCAGCTGTCCCCGCGGGAGCAAAAGCAGATGAACCTGCCATGGAGCGAGGGCTTGGTGCGGCGTACCTTTTTGGCGCCTTCCGGTACAGTCCTTGCGGCGCAACTGGCGTTGCAGCACGGCATTGCCTGCCACCTGGCCGGCGGCACTCACCACGCCCATTTTGATTATGCCTCGGGGTTTTGCATCCTGAACGACCTGGCCATTGCGGCCAACGTGCTGCTTGGCCAAGAGGGTGTTGAGCGGGTACTGATCTTTGATGTGGATGTACATCAGGGCGATGGCACCGCCGCTCTGCTCGCCAGCACGCCGGGCGCCTTCACCTGCTCTATTCACTGCGAACGCAACTTCCCCTTCGAGAAGCGGATCAGCGATCTGGATGTGGCGCTGCCGGATGGCATGGCCGACGAAGACTATCTGGCAGTTGTCCATGACACACTGCAACAGGCGCTGGCGCTGTCGAAGCCCGACATCGTGCTCTATGACGCAGGCGTGGATGTGTTTCTGGGCGATCCTCTGGGCAAGCTGAACATAACCGAAGACGGCATTCGCCAGAGGGACTATCTGGTACTCAGCGAGCTCAAGCGCCGGGGTATTCCAGTGGCTACGGTGATTGGCGGTGGTTACGATGACGATCGGATGCAATTGGCGATGCGCCATGGGATTATTGTTGAGCAGGCCAACCAAGTGTTTGGCTCTGATTGACTGAAGCCCTTACGTAAAAACCGGAGAAATTCTTGCACCTCCCATTCTGGCTAACAACTGCCCTGCTCTCCCCAATCTTGCTATATCAGGGCAAACGCACCCGCAAGAATACCCCGCGACTGCCGGAGGCCCAAGGTTCCTGCTCCGGTCAATACGGTGGCGGCGAGCCCAGTTTGCGGCTGCTGGTTCTCGGTGAATCCACGGCGGCGGGCGTTGGTGTGTCCAGCCACGAGCAGGGCCTTGCGAGCCAGCTTGCGCTGCAACTGCATGAGCGTAACGGCCAGACTATTGTCTGGCACACGTTTGGGGTCAACGGTACACGGCTCGGCCAGCTCAATCAGACGCTTGCCAGCGTGGAGCTACCACGGGCAGATTTGGTTCTGCTGAGTATGGGCGTAAACGACACCACCGGATTTACACCCAGGTATCAATTCCGTGAGCAATTGCTGGCGCTTCGTGCTGCGCTCACTCACCGCTACCCGCGGCCACTTTGCCTGTTGAGCGTGCCGCCTATGCAACGGTTCACGGCGCTGCCCGCCCCGCTCCGGCACATCATGGGTTGGCGCGCGCAGCAGTTGAACCGGATCTATGAGCAACTGGCCAGGCTGCAGCCCAGTGACTTCAGTTACCTGAGTTACCCCGCGCTCACCGACACCTCGCTGCTGGCCAGCGATGGCTATCATCCGGGCGAGAGCGGTTACCGGGCCATTGCCGAGGCCCTGGCCGAGAGTATCAGCTGAACGTGTCTGGGGATTACGAAATCGGCAACATGGTCGCTACCATGGGTGGTTTGCCGGATGATGAGATGCGTAAACGCATGATCAGCCCCATTGAGAGTCTGTAAATTTTACCCGGTGTGAAATGCTGGATTTTCTTGCCGGTGTCGGTATGCTGCAGGGAGTAACCGGGCATGGGTTATTCCCTGCTCTCCAATACAGGCGCGCACCGAATCACTATGAGCACACCCAATTCTATTACTATCCGCAAGTACCGGATTCAGGATCTGAGCCCGGTCGTTCGTTTGTTTACCGACTCGGTTCACGAACTGACGGCGGCAGCCTACGATGAAACCCAGCGTTATGCCTGGGCGTCTCGCACGCCTAACCTGGACACCTGGCAGCAGCGTTTGGAGGGGATGGAAACTCTGGTTGCCGAGGACGGCTCCGCGCTGGCCGGTTTTATTTCCTATGAAGACAACGGCAACGTTGATCTGGTGTATACCGCACCAAATTATGCCCGCCAGGGCATTGCCTCAGCACTGTATCTGGAGGCGGAGGAACAACTGAAAGCAAAAGGCGTGGAAGAACTTCACACCGAGTCCAGCGTGGTCGCCCGGCCGTTCTTTGAGAACCACGGTTTTGAGGTGGTAGAAGAACAGCGAGTCACCGTTCGCGGGGCCCAATTCCTACGCTACAACATGCGCAAGTCATTGAAGGCGTAATCCAGTGACCATGCGTTATGGCATCACCCGCTGCTCTCTGGGCCGGTTGATTGCAGCCTGGTCTGAGGACGGCCTGTGTGCCATTGAACTGGGCGATAATGACGAACAGCTGATCGCCCTGCTTCAGAGCCACTTTCCCGATCAGGCTCTGGAGCCTGCCCAGCCAGCAGATTCAAGTAGGCTTGCCCGGATCGCGAGCTTTATCGACGACCGTGCCGGCACTCTGGAGCTGCCTTTGGCAATAGCCGGCAGTGAGTTTCAGCGCAAAACCTGGCAGGCACTGCAGGCCATACCCCCCGGCAAAACCATCAGCTATTCCGAACTCGCGGGCAGGATCGGCAAACCCAAAGCTGTGCGCGCGGTGGCCAGTGCGTGCGGCGCCAACCGACTGGCCGTTGTCATCCCTTGCCACCGGGTTGTAAGGGCCGACGGCGGCCTGGGTGGCTACCGCTGGGGCCTGGAGCGAAAACAGGCCCTGCTCAGCCGCGAAGCGACTCTGGCAACCAACGCTTCTTAGCTTTCTCCACCAACTCCCGGGCGTCGTTGTCCCACGGGTGAAAGTTCGGGCTGTAATACTTCAGGTAAGACGGTATCAACCGACGGAAAACGCCGGGCTTGCCCCACATGTAATTCAGCCCGCTCGCCCAGGATTTCAGATTGCCCAGCTGGCCATCAGCTTTCATCAGCTGTATCAGGTGAATGGTGCTGAACAGCGGAAACACCACGCTAACAACCATCATTTCGGTTACCCGAATAAACTCGCTGCCGCCCACGCTCTTGTAGACATCGTAGGCAACCGCCTTGTGCTCTGATTCCTCTATCGCATGCCAGGCCCAGACCGGGGCTATGCGGGGGTCCATTTCGTCCAGGGCGTCAAATTTGAGCAGAAATTCTTCCGCCATCAGGGCGGTAAAATGCTCAACCGCCACCGTGTGGGCCAGTTGACGCTCCGGAGTGAAGCGCTTTCTCATCCAGTCCATAAACCACTGTACTTCGCGCTCCAACCGGCCCAGGCCAACGCCTCGATCTTCCAGAAAGCCGTTCATCACTTTGTGTTCTTTGGAGTGATGGGCTTCCTGGCCGATAAACGCGCGAATGGCTGTTTTCAGCTCCGGATCGGTAATCTGGTCCTGATAGTGCCGCACCGAGTCGATAAAAAACTTCTCGCCCGGTGGAAAACTGGAGGACAATGCAGCCAGCAGCAGGGTTTTCGCGGGGTCGTTGTCCCACCAGTATCTGGGCAGATCGTCCGGAAATTCGAAATCCGGACTACGCACTTTCGGCACCATGCCTGGCGGCGTTGCGCCCCGGTAGGCGTCCGAGCGGGTGTTGTTGATCTGTGATGCCGGCGCGTTCATGTGCACACTCCCCTGTAACCTGAAACGGTGTTAGACGTTCACAGGCTACGCGGCTACGGTGCGTCACGGCAGGTGTTTACGGGCCAAATTACATACAGATTGAATGGCCCCTTGCTGCTGCTTACGTTAAGCGGGCTCTGCGGCTCCTGCCGCGAGAACCCGCACTCGCTCAAAGTCTTCTTCGCTAAACACGCCATTAACGCCGGATACCGCCGCCAGTTCCATGCCGTGTTTCAGGCCGAGCTTGTAGATCTCCCGCACCTTCTCCCACTCGATATTGCGGCCCAGGGTGAAGTTTTCAAATCTCGCTTCCAGCGCCAGTACGATGGTTTCGGCCAGGCAAGCGTAGGCAATGCCCTTGGGCAGTCCAATGTCTTTCATGTTCACCGGGCCAGGCAATTTAATCTCACCGGATTCAATCACCAGTACATCCGGCCGTTTGGCCACGTCTTCTGCGGGAATATCCAGAGGGCGTGCCACATCGGTGATCACACAACCGGGTTTTACCTGCATGATGTCCAGTATGCGTTTGCCGGCACCGGAGGTTGCCGTTACCACCATGTCCATATCGGGCAGGTCTCGGGTGGTGGTGGCAGCCACATGCACCAGGGCGCCGGGGCTTTCCAGCTCGATGCTTTCTTTCAGGGCCAGCAGTTTGGCGGCTTCCGGTGCCACCAGATAGATTTCGTCCACGGCTTTGGCCAACAGCCGGGCACACACAGAGCCAATCGCGCCCGTGGCGCCCACAATCATGGCCTTACCTGCCATTTTGCCGCTTTTACCAATACCAACCCGGCCAATCTCTTTCGCCGCATCGTGGGCCGCCCAGAGTGCGCCGGAGGCACTGTAACTGTTGCCGGTTGTGATCGGCAGCGGTGCCCGCTTGGCCACGGTGATGCCTGCGTCGCCCACTACCTTGGTGAAGGCGCCCAGGCCCATGATCTGAGCGCCCATTTTCTTGGCGAGTTTGGCCGCTGCCAATAGTCGGCTGTAGGTAAACTCCGGATCATGGGCCATGATTTCTTTCGGGGTGCCGCCTACCGTAATCAACCAGCCCTCCACCTCGTCACCAGTTGGGGATTTAATGCCGCTGACTTTGGAATAGACGAAAGGAGGCGTATAAGCGATGGCTTTTTCGACCAGGTTCATCACCACCGGTGGCGACACGCTGGCAATCCAGTCCAGCGGTGGGGTTTTGGTCAGGTACTGTTGCGACAGCGGATGAATCACAAAGGCGAAGCGGTTGATCCGGCGATAGCCATTGGGATAGAGAATGCGAGGCTCCACGCCCAACTGTTCGATCACATCCAGAAAGTCATCGGCACCCAGCTGCTCCGGTGTGCGTGACAAAGCAGCGCTGATCATCGCCTCCATCACGTTAACACCCACCGGCCGGCCTTCCAGCCAGGGGCTGTAATCCACCACCATGGCCACTTTACGGGAGCGAAACCAGTCCAGCGCCGATTCGGTGACCCGCGAGGTAATGATGGTTTTGCCGTCCAGCTCTTTGTCGGAAAACACTTCCAGATCGCCCATGGCACCGACGATCACATGGCAGTCTTTTACGGATTCGTGCAGGGAGCCGCTGACCAGCTTCTCCCCCATTCGGTATAACGGTGTTCTGTGCAGCCGCTCAATCACCTTGACCGCGCCAGGGCTGAACATCACCGGGGCGGTCAGCCGGGTGTAAGCCTCCAGTTGGTTGAGCGACGTCAGCAGGCGTGGCACGCCAAAATCCAGATAGGGATCGGCGAAGAACAGGTTATCGGTGTGTTCAGACAGCGCTTTGGCGATGCGAAAACCGGCCTGACCGTTAAGGAACAGCACCCGGGCATTATCAAAAAAATGGCCCAGCTCGGTTTGGGTATGCCGCACCGCCCACTCCTGCAAAATGCCCCGCAACCCGGCACCGGTAGTGACGGGTTTGTCGGGCACGCAGGCCTCCAGGCGAGCGGTATCCGGGTGTTCAAGTTGCTCCCGGCCCACCTGGTAGTGATCGTGGATCATACTCAGGCCAATAGCATCGGCCTGCTCACGGATGGAGTCCAGAATGGCCTCGGCCCGATCAAGATTGCCATCCGCGCCCACCCGGATTACTCGGAAACCTTGCCCCAGAAACTCGGTTTCCATCTCGTAATCGTATTCTGACGATCCCTGGCTAACGCTCACGACAGTTTTCATGGCTGGCTTCCTTGTTGTTCTGTTATGTGTTCAGTCTAGAAGTTACCAATCGTTCTCGCCTTAGCTCAGATCAAATAACGGAGCGAGATTTACCGGCTAAACTGATCTCAACGACCCACGAACGTTCAACATCATTCAAGGAGGCACCATGAGTATTCAGGAAGAACTGACAGCGACCATTGCAGAGCTGGTTCAACCAAACAAAGGTATACTGGCAGCCGATGAAAGCTCACCAACCATCGCCAAACGGTTCCAGGCTGTGGGCGTGGAATCCACCGAAGCCACCCGCCGTGAATACCGCAGCCTGATCTTTTCAACACCCGATCTGGGCGAGCACATCAGTGGGGTGATTCTGTATGAAGAAACCCTAGAACAATTGAGTCTGGATGACATTGCCATTCCCAAGCTGCTTGCACGCCAGGGCATTGTGCCCGGCATCAAAGTAGACGCCGGCAAGGGGCCCCTGGTGAACTCGCCCGGCGATGAAATCACCTACGGGCTGGACGGACTGGAAGCGCGGTTGGAGCATTACAAGTCGCTGGGTGCCCGGTTTGCCAAGTGGCGGGACGTGTTCCACATATCAGACACCCTGCCCTCGTTCCAGGCCATCAAATCCAATGCTGAGGTACTGGCCCGCTACGCGGCAGTATGCCAGGCCATGGGCATTGTGCCGATTGTGGAGCCAGAGGTACTGATTGACGGCAACCACACCATCGAACGCGCCGCCGAGGTGAGTGAGGATGCGCTGCTTGAAGTGTTCAAGGCTCTGCATCGGCACCACGTGGATCTCGAGTTCATGGTGCTGAAACCCAGCATGGTGACGCCAGGCAAAGGCGCAGGCAAAGCCACGCCGGAACAAGTCGCTGAAGCTACCCTGAATGTTTTCCGCCGAGTCGTGCCGGCGGCAGTGCCGGGCATTGTGTTTTTGTCAGGCGGGCAAACGCCGGAAGAGTCGACGGAGAACCTCAATGCCCTGAACAACATGGGCTATCACCCCTGGGAGTTGAGCTTTTCCTATGGACGGGCACTGCAGGAGCCAGCCCAGAAGGCCTGGGCCGGCAAACTGGCAAATGCCGAAAAGGCTCAGGCGGCCATGAAAAAAAGGGCCAGGCTCAATGGCCTGGCCCGTTCTGGCCTCTATACCCCGGATATGGAAAGCGAAGGCTGACGCGCTGCCTCAGTTACAGCCACTCAAGCACTGGAACGGTTCAGGCAGCCTTGACGTTTCTTGAGGCCGAAACTGGCTGTTCCAGGCACGCCAGCATGGGTTCTACATCCCGGAGTTTTCGAGCCTGGGGCCACAGAGCGTCTGCCTCCGCAAAGCCCTGCCGCAGATAGTTGAGCCATTGCTTGATGCGACCGGTCACGTACTTGTCTTCGAGCCGTGTTTGCAGGGCCGCGGCGTATTCGCGGACGAGAGCGACCGCCTCAGGCCAGGTCATGGGGGCGAACGCTTCACCGCGCTGAGAAGCTTTGATCTGCGCCGCCAGGTCTGGCCTTGCAATCAGGCCACGACCAATCATCACGTCGTCGCAGCCAGAGACCTCGCGGCAGCGCCAATAATCGGCAACGTTCCAGATTTCGCCGTTGGCAATCACATGGCTGTTGACCGCTTCACGCACTTTGGCGATTTCTTCCCAGTAGGCGGGCGGTTTGTAGCCGTCCACTTTACTGCGGGCGTGAATCACGATTTCCGAAGCACCGGCGGCTTCCAGAGCCTGGCCACAGGCCACGCCCATGGAGCGATCGTCATAGCCAAGGCGCATCTTGGCGGTCACCGGAATGTGGGCAGGCACCTCTTTGCGGACGGCGGCTGCAATCTCGTACATCAGCTCAGGCTCCCGCATCAACACACAACCGCCTTTGTGCTTGTTGACGGTTTTGGCGGGGCAACCAAAATTAATATCTACCTGCATGGCGCCCAGCTCAGCGGCCTTAGCGCCGTGGCGGCCCATCATTTCCGGGTTGGAGCCAAGCAGCTGAACAGCCACCGGCGTACCCACTTGAGTCAACGCATTGTTGAAGAGTTCAGGTGCGTACTTGTAAAAAATACGGGGCGGCAGCATGCCGTGAGTCACGCGAATAAATTCGGTTACGCACCGGTCGATACCGCCGACTTTAGTCAGGGTTTCACGGATGGGTGCGTCGACCAGCCCTTCCATCGGGGCGAGGATGATTCGCATGAGTGCTCCAGTAACGGGTAAAGTCTAAAAACTGATCAAATATCAGGCGGGAGGGATTGTAAGTAATTTGGAGGGAAGTTGATAGACGAACACCCCGGAGTCCGGGGTGTTCGATTACTGCATCATTAAGGTCTTACTTAACGTCGAAACGATCGGCGTTCATGACCTTGGTCCAGGCAGCAACGAAGTCCTTGACGAACTTCTCTTCGCTGTCGTCCTGAGCATACACTTCCGCGTAGGCACGCAGGATGGAGTTGGAACCGAACACCAAGTCAACACGGGTCGCGGTGAACTTGGTGTTGCCGCTCTTACGATCCACGATGTTGTAGGAGTTCTTGCCAGTGGGCTCCCAACGGTTTGCCATGTCGGTGAGGTTCACGAAGAAGTCGTTGGTCAACTGGCCAACGCGATCCGTGAATACACCGTGCTTGGTGTTGCCGTAGTTGGTGCCCAGCACTCGCATACCACCCATCAGAACGGTCATTTCCGGTGCGGTCAGGCCCATCAGCTGGGCGCGGTCCAGAAGCATCTCTTCCGGCTTGACCACGTAGTCCTTCTTCTGCCAGTTACGGAAGCCATCTGCCAGCGGCTCCAGCGGCTCGAAAGACTCTGCATCGGTCTGCTCGTCGGAAGCATCACCACGGCCTTTCAGGAAGGGCACGTGTACGTCGTGGCCGGCTGCCTTGGCGGCCTTCTCAACGCCCAGGTTACCGCCCAGAACAATGACGTCGGCAATGCTGGCGCCGGTCTCGGCAGAAATCTTCTCGTAGACCTTGAGTACCTTGGCCAGACGATCCGGCTCGTTGCCTTCCCAGTCCTTCTGCGGGGCCAGACGGATACGCGCGCCGTTAGCACCACCACGCATGTCGGAACCACGGTAGGTGCGGGCACTGTCCCAGGCAGTAGTGATCAGCTCATTCAGGCTCAGGCCAGCTTCATCGATCTTCGCCTTAACGATTTCCTCGACGTAGTTGGTCTCACCCTGGGGAACGGGATCCTGCCAGATCAGGTCTTCAGCAGGCACGCCCGGGCCGATATAGCGGGCTTTAGGGCCCATGTCACGGTGGGTCAGCTTGAACCAGGCACGGGCAAAGCAATCCTGGAAGTAAGCCGGATCTGCTATAAACTTCTCACAGATGGCGCGATACTTCGGATCAACCTTCATGGCCATGTCGGCGTCAGTCATCATTGGCTTGACGCGTTTTGACGGATCAGTGGCGTCGACCGGCATGTCTTCTTCTTTGATATCGATCGGCTCGTACTGGTTGGCGCCGGCCGGGCTTTTGGTCAGCTGCCACTCGTAGCCGAACAACAGGTCGAAATAACCCATGTCAAACTTGGTCGGATGGGTCGTCCAGGCACCCTCGATACCAGACGTAACTACGTTAGTAGCTTTGCCATCCATGTTCGGATTCATCCAGCCCAGGCCCTGAGTCTCAACGTCTGCTCCCTCGGGCTCAGGGCCTAACGCCTCTGCATCACCGTTGCCATGGGACTTACCAACGGTATGACCTCCGGCAGTCAATGCCGCTGTTTCCTCATCATTCATAGCCATGCGGGCGAAAGTTGTGCGCACCTGTTCGGCTGTTGCCTGCGGATCAGGGTTACCGTTCACACCTTCCGGGTTCACATAGATCAGACCCATCTGCACGGCGGCCAGCGGGTTTTCCATGGTATCGGGCTTGAATACGTCTTCGTAGCGGCTATCTGAAGGAGCCAGCCATTCTTTCTCAGCACCCCAATAAATGTCTTCTTCCGGGTGCCAGATGTCCGCACGGCCGTAGGAGAAGCCGAAGGTTTTCAGGCCCATGGACTCATAGGCTACGTTACCGGCCAGGATAAACAGGTCGGCCCAGCTGATCTTGTTGCCGTACTTTTTCTTGAGGGGCCACAGCAGACGACGGGCTTTGTCCAGGTTGCCGTTGTCGGGCCAGGAGTTGAGAGGCGCAAAACGCTGGTTACCGGTGCCGGCGCCGCCGCGGCCGTCAGCAACACGGTAGGTACCGGCCGCGTGCCATGCCAGACGGATCATCAGGCCACCATAGTGCCCCCAGTCAGCAGGCCACCAGTCCTGGCTGTTGGTCATGAGTTCGTGCATGTCCTTTTCCAGGGCCTTGTGGTCCAGCTTTTTGACTTCTTCGCTATAGTCGAAGTCTTCACCAAGGGGGTTGGTCTTGGTGTCGTGCTGGTGAAGGATCTCAAGGTTCAGATTTTCCGGCCACCAGGCCTTCACATCACCCTGCTCCTGGGTGTTGGAGCCGTGCATTACCGGGCATTTACCGCCAGTATTGTTATCAGACATCGTATTCTCCTGTTTCTGCGTCATTGGCAAAAAATGAGTTCGTCTTTCGGCTCCACTAAGGATAGATCATTCAGAATTACCTGCTTGAATGTTTCCTACCGTCTGAATAGTGAATGCCTATGGTCTTCCCGTTTAACTGGTCTGCGTTGGAATCTCCCTCAACGGGAGATGGCGTAGTTCTGATAGTAGTCCGTCAGAATACCGAGAGAATCACTCAAGGGTACTGAGACAAATGTGGTTAACGCTGACATAGGGCAACTCCTGTGTAACGAGAACACATCAACCTTAGCGCGCGACCACAGGAAAGAAACAATTAATTAAAGATAAGATTTTGAGAGTTTTTAACAATGGCTAGAGGCGTTCGATAGAGACAAACTTACCACTGTCATCAAACAGGATGCGGAAGCTGCCCTGAATGCCATCTCTCAGGTAAAAGCGGGAAAGGATACGGCCCGGGAAGCGGACGGAGCGCCCGTCCCGGGACGTGGTGCGAACATCGGTGGCCACGCCCTGATAGAGCTTGATCCACTCATCGGGGCTGATGTTGATGTCCACAATGATCTGCTGCATTTCAGCGGCCGGCTTAGTTAGCCAGCTCCAGCAACAGACGGTTCAGACGGCTTACGTATGCGCCAGGGTCTTTCAGCTGCTCGCCGCTGGCCAGGGTGGCCTGATCAAACAGAACCGCAGACAGCTCGCCGAAGCGCTCGTCTTTGCTTTCCTGCTCCAGGCGCTGCACCAGCGGATGATCCACGTTGATTTCAAAGATCGGTTTGCTGTCTGGCACCTGCTGGCCAGCCGCTTCCATAATCTTCTTCATCTGGGCGCCCATATCAAACTGTCCGGTCACCAGGCAGGCCGGTGAGTCGGTCAGGCGGTTTGTCACCCGCACTTCCTGAACACGATCTTCCAGCGCCTTCTGGATACGATCAGTCAGACCTTTGTGCTCTTTAGCCGCTTCTTCCTGGTGCTTTTTATCTTCCTCGGTTTCAACTTCGCCGAGATCCAGGTCACCACGAGCCACGTCCTGGAACTGCTTGCTGTCGTATTCACTGAGGTAACCCATCATCCACTCGTCAATACGATCAGACAGAATCAGTACCTCAATGCCCTTCTTGCGGAACACTTCCAGATGCGGGCTGCTCTTGGCGGCCATGAAGTTATCGGCAGTGACATAGTAAATCTTGCTCTGGCCTTCCTTCATCCGGGCAATGTAGTCGTCCAGAGACACGTTCTGGGTCGACTCGCCGGTGTGGGTAGAGGCAAAGCGCAACAGACCGGCGATCTTCTCGCGGTTGCTGAAATCCTCAGCTGGGCCTTCTTTAAGCACAGTACCGAATTCATCCCAGAAGCCCTGGTACTCGTCTGCACTCTTCTTGGCCAGCTTCGACAGCATGTCGAGCACACGTTTGGTGACCGCCGTGCGGATGCTCTCCACGGTGCTGTCGTTCTGCAAAATCTCCCGAGACACGTTCAGCGACAGATCATTGGAGTCGATCACACCTTTGGTGAAACGCAGGTACAACGGCAGGAATTGCTCCGCGTCGTCCATGATGAACACGCGCTGAACGTAAAGCTTCAAGCCGCGCGGGGCTTCCCGGTTGTACATATCAAACGGCGCACGCTTGGGCAGGTACAACAGGCTGGTGTAATCCAGCTTGCCTTCAACTTTGTTGTGGGACCAGGTCAGCGGGTCTTCAAAGTCGTGGGCGATGTGCTTGTAGAACTCTTTGTACTCTTCGTCTTTGGTCTCGGTACGCGGCAACGTCCACAGGGCGGTGGCATCGTTGACGGTTTCGTATTCGCCCCGCTTGTCTTCTTCCTCCGACTCGGCCTTCATGACCACCGGGAAAGAAATATGGTCAGAGTACTTCTTGACCAGGCTGCGCAGCCTCCAGCCGTCGGCAAATTCTTTGGCGTCTGACTTGAGGTGAATGACGATCTCGGTACCGCGTTTCTCGCGATTTACCGGCTCGATGGTGAACTCGCCATCGCCTTTGGATTCCCAGTGCACGCCCTCTTCCGCCGGGGTTCCCGCGCGGCGGGTGAACACGTCGACTTTGTCAGCAACGATAAAGGCAGAATAGAAGCCTACGCCGAACTGGCCGATCAGCTTGCTATCTTTCTTCTCGTCACCGGACAACTGCTTGAGGAATTCGGCGGTGCCAGAGCGGGCGATGGTGCCCAGATTGGAGATCACGTCGTCCCGGGTCATGCCGATGCCGTTGTCAGCAAGGGTAATGGTTCCGGCGTCTTTGTCGTAGTCCAGGCGGATCTGGAGTTCAGAATCGCCCTCGTAGAGTTTGTCGTCTTTCAGGGCGGCGAAGCGCAGTTTGTCTTCGGCGTCTGAGGCGTTGGAAATCAGCTCACGAAGGAAGATTTCCTTGTTGGAGTACAGAGAATGGATCATCAGATGAAGCAGCTGCTTCACTTCCGTTTGGAATCCCAGGGTCTCTTTGTTGGTTTCTACCGTCATGGCTTTGCTTTCTCCTACTCGGTCTAACTTGGGTGGAGCGGCGTGATCGGGGCATGCTTTCCAAAACACACTGTGAATACTTCCCTGTACGCTCTGCTTCGCCATCCATGGCTCCGCAAGGTTTTGGAAAGCATGCCCCGATCACACCACCCGACTTCTGCGTTTTGTCGAAATTTGCACGGCGCCTGGGCAAGCAGGTGGGGATAGGTTTCCGAAACCGTGCGGAGCCATGGATGGCGGAGCCCGAGCCGCACATGGACGTCTCGAGGTGTGTTTCGGAAACCTATCCCCACCTGCTTGCTTGCTTGCACCATCACAAACGGGCTGAGCGTAGAAATGGGGGTCGGCCAAGGTATTTCAACCCCAGCCAGAACCAATTCAGTCTTCTAAAAGGAAGTGTGCGCGGGCCGTGGCAATGGGCTGAGAGCGGGATTTTTGCCAGGCGGAGATCATCACGTTGGCTACCCGATTGCCCTGGCGGGTCAGATGGCATTCGGCGTAGGTTTCCCGGTTCAGGCCGGCACGTAAATAGTCCAGGGAGAAGTCGACGATTCTGGGCATGCGCAGGGTGTCCTGAGACATGATCAGATAGATTGCAGCAGACATTTCCATGAAGCCCCCGATAACGCCACCATGAATGGCCGGCAATATCGGGTTGCCCAGGTTCTCTTCCTTCTTTGGCAAACGGAAGATCAGGTCATCACCAAAGCGGTCACACTGCAAACCAATCCAGGTCGCGTAAGGAATGCTCTCCAGCATGCGGGAGAAATCGCCGGTTTTCTGAGTGTACTTCAGGATTTCCGGATCGGTCATTCCTCGCCTCCGGTGATCAGATCTCGATAGGATTTCGGGGTCGCTTCTTTACCGATTCGCATGAACGTACCCACGCAATTGGCGATGGTCTCGCCGCCTTCCTGGTAGGCTTCGCAGCGGGTGAAGATGATGTTTTTTGTGATTTTGTAGGTTTCTGCTCTCGCGAACACCGGTTTGTGGGGTTCAGCCGGGCGCATGTAGTCCACGCGCAAATCCAGGGTCGGGCAAAGTTCAAACTCTTCGAGGGCGCAGATCATTACCGAGCCGGAGGTGGTATCCATAAGGGTCGTAATAGCACCACCGTGTATGACGCCGGTGCCTGGGTTGCCAATGATCCTGTCGCTGTAGGGCAGCTCCATGATCAGGTAGCCCTCGCCCGCTTCTCTAACTGCCAGGCCCAGTTCTCGGGCCTGGTTAAGCGTATTCACAAACCGGGTGACCCGGTTGATTCGGGTTTCATCATTCATTCAGGGAAATCCTGCAGATCAGCTTTTGGTGGTCGCTTCCGTGTCCGGCTTGCCCGGCACCGCTTCATCGAAAACCTTGCCGGCTCTCAGTCCAGACAAAGCCTCTGAGTGAAACTCCCGACGGTAGAGTACAACCACTACCAGAGTTGAGGCACCGATAAACACCACTGGATGGATAAACCAGGCCACTACCGCCAGGGCGAAGTAGTACGAGCGTAGCCCGAGGTTGAAGGCATCACCGGCTAGGTTGCAAATGTTGCCTGCACTCCGGGCAAAAGCCTCTCTCGCCGCGGGGCTGGTTTTGGTGTCGTCTGGCAAGGGCGCGCTGCCGATCATCACCGCCACAAAATTGTACATGCGCATGGACCAGGTGAATTTGAAGAAGGCGTACACAAACACCACCAGTAAAACCACCAACCTGAGCTCCCAGATTTCTCGGGTGGGTACGGCGCTGAAGGGCATGGTCGCAAACACTTCCATGGCCTCTCGGGTGTACCCCAGGGCTGTGATGATACCGGCAAGAATCAGCAGGCAACTGGAGGCAAAGAAGGCGCCGTTGCGCTCCAGGTTGCCAACAACGGAGGCATCTGAAATCCGGTTTTCACGTTTCAACATCACCCTCATCCAGTCTTCACGGTACATATCGAGGGTGTTGGACAGGCAGGCGCGGGAATTGGCGCGATTGCGTGAATACCAGGTGTAACCTACCCAGCAGAGGAGAAACCAGAACAGTGCAATGAGTTCCAGGTAATAGCTCATGGCGTGGTTGTCAGTCCGTATGTGCAAGAGAAACAGTGCGAAGGAAAGCGACTGCTATGATACGCGAAGCGCCCGGATCGGGCCATCACTGCACAGAACTGACACCCAAACACCCGGCGCAGTGTGCTATATAGTGGGCACAACTAACCAACTTTTTCGCTTTAACGGAACTGAACGCCAAAGGAGTCAGCTGTGAACCCCGGACGCTTTACCAGATTGATCGCGCTTGTCGCGATGCTCTTCACCATCACAGGGTGTGCGGTCAACCCCGTCACCGGCAAGAAACAACTGTCACTGATTTCAGAGAGCCAGGAACTGGCCCTTGGCGCGGAACAATACACGCCAACTCAACAAACCCAGGGCGGTCGGTTCTACCTCGATCCTGAGCTCACAGTGTATGTGCGTGAGATTGGTATGAAAATGGCCCAGGTCAGCGACCGCCCTGACCTGCCCTACGAGTTTGTTGTGCTTAACAGCAGCGTGCCCAATGCCTGGGCATTGCCCGGCGGCAAAATCGCCATTAACCGGGGTTTGCTGGTGAAGTTTGATGACGAAGCGCAGCTTGCATCCGTTATCGGCCACGAGATTGTTCACGCGGCCGCCCGCCACAGCGTTCAGCGCATGCAGCAGGGTATGCTGATCAGCGCCGGAGTTGCCGGCCTCGGTTTTGCGTTATCTGATAACGAGTGGGCCGGGTTGATCATGGGGGGTGCCGCGATGGGTGCTCAATTGGCGCTGGCGCAGTACAGCCAGGGCGATGAGCTTGAGTCTGACCACTACGGCATCCGTTACATGAAAGCAGCAGGTTACGATCCCCAGGCGGCAGTGGAGCTGCAAGAGCTGTTCCTGGAGCTGTCCCAGGGCAGGGAAAGTAGTTGGCTGGACAATATGTTTGCCACCCACCCACCCTCTGCCAGGCGTGTTCAGGAAAACCAGAAGCTGGTGGATCAGTTGGGTGCTGGCGGCTTCCGCGGCCGGGATATCTATCAGCGACGCATTGCCATGATCAAAAAACTTCAGCCCGCCTATGATGCTCACGATGAAGCCCTGAAGCTGGCGTCTAAAGGTGATATGACCGCCGCGCTTGCATCCATTAACAAGGCCATCGAGCTGGAACCCCGTGAAGCCAAATTTTTCGCGCTACGCGGACGAATTTATGAGGATCAGAAGCAGCGGGAAAAAGCGCAGGCTGATTTCGACAAAGCGGTCTCACTGTACCCGGAAATGTTTGAGTACCAGCTTTACAACGGCTTGAATGCCCTTGAGCTGAACAACCTGGACAAATCCCGGGGCCACCTTGAGCGCGCCAATCAGGTGGTACCGACATCGATTGCCTACCTTCGCCTGGGTGACGTAGCCAGCCGGCAGAACCGTCGCGAGGATGCCGCAAGATACTATTCCGCAGCGGCGGAAGCCGGCGGCGAGATCGGCGCAGAGGCCAAACGCAAGCTCGCGGACCTGACCCAATAGCCGAGAGTAACTGATTGAATTAACGGGAGCTTCAAGCTCCCGTTTTTGTTGAACCGTCCTATTTGCCACGCTGACACGAAAACCCCGTCACTGATTGCATTGACTTTTAGAGCAATAACTCTAAAAATCAGTGAAACAATCAACAATCGGATATCGATCATGCTCGTAAAGCGACTTCAACCCATGGTTTCCCATGCCAGGCGGAGTTATGTGGGACTGATGTTCCAGGTAATGGGCCGGGCACTGCAGGCAATCAGCGAAGTAGATGAGATCACTCGCAATGAGACCCGCGCCCTGCCTGTGGGCTTTTTGTTTGAAATGCAGGTAATGCCGAACGGCCCGAAACTGATCGTCGAACACACGGGGAACGGCTTACTGCATTACCATCGTGACGGTGCGCCGCGCCCCGTAGACCTATCTATTCAATTCAAGCACATGACTCATGCGTTTCTGGTGCTGTCTTTTCAGGAGAAGACCTCTGTCGCCTTTGCCAACGACCGAATGTTGGTCGATGGCGATGTCAGTCTGGCGGTCAGAATGACCAGAGTGCTGAATCGCCTCGAGTCTTTCATCCTCCCCAAACTGGTTGCAGAGCGGGCGGTTAAAGAGTATCCGGCCAACCTGCACCTGCCGGAGAAGCTACTGAGCGCCGCCCGCATTTACCTGAAAGTTGCCACCAATTTTGTCGAGACAGCGAGAGCATAATGACCAACAACTACTATGAGTTCTTCTGCCCAGTAAAAGTAATTGCCGGCAAAGCGGCTCTGGAACACATTCCATACGAACTGACCGGGCTGGCTGCCAAGCGACCGATGATTGTGACCGACAAAGGCGTTCGCGCCGCGGGCCTGCTGGACCCGGTAATCGCTGCCTGTGAAGAGAGCGGGCTTGAGATTGTCGCCATTTACGACGACGTGCCGCCGGACTCCTCCACCACGGTCGTTCGTGATATCACCAAGGTGTATCGTAAAGAGAAATGCGACTCCATTATTGCCGTGGGTGGTGGCTCCGCCATCGATACCGGCAAAGCCGTCAACATTCTGGTTTCGGAAGGTGGCGACGACATCGCCAAATACAGCGGTGCCGGTATCCTGAAACACCCGTTGAAGCCCTTCTTCGTGGTGCCGACCACCGCCGGCACCGGCTCTGAGGTTACCTCAGTAGCGGTAATCACCGATGAGAAAAAAGGCGTCAAGCTGCCATTCACCTCATCGTTCCTGCTGCCAAATGCCGCCATTATTGATCCGCGCATGACCCTGACCTTGCCGCCTCATATCACGGCGGCAACGGCTATGGATGCCATGACCCACGCCACCGAAGCCTTTACCTGCATGGCCAAAAACCCCCTCAGCGATGCCTACGCGACCGCGGCAGTGAAGAAGGTCAGTCAGTCTCTGTTGCAGGTCATGGATAATCCGAAAGACGAGCATGGCCGGTTGGAGCTGGCTCAGGCATCCACCATGGCGGGCATTGCGTTCTCTAACTCCATGGTTGGCCTGGTGCACTCCCTGGGACATGCGACCGGCGCCATCTGCCACCTGCCCCACGGCCTGTGCATGAGCCTGTATCTACCCTACGTACTGGAATTTAACCTGGAGAGCATTCGGGAACCCCTGGGTGAGCTGTTGTTGTATCTGGAAGGCCCTGAAGTCTTTTCCGCGACACCGGCCAGCCGCCGTGCTGAAGCCAGTATTTCGTCCATTCGCAAGCTACGCGATGCGCTTTACAAGCGTTGCCAGTTGCCGCGCACTCTAAAAGAAACTGGCAAGGTTCTGGAAAGCCAGCTTGAAGCGATTGCCGAGATGGCGCTGGATGATGGCTCTATTATGTTCAACCCGAGAGAAGTATCTCTGGAAGACGCACTCTCTGTGCTTCGCAGAGCCTGGGCCTGATCAAAATCGCGAAGGCTAACCCGCTAAAAATCGCGGGTTAGCCTAAAGTCAGATGCACAATGATTGAAATAAAAAAGGAAAACGTTACTATCTAGCAATTGTTCTGGCAGGGAAACAGCCACGGCCTTAAGACGGAAGAAACAGTGTAAACCTGTTCTAACCTGAGTTCCTTGCAATGACACCATCGCAGTACCCAGCATCACGATTTTCACACAACCGAGGTGCAGCGCTGCTGGCCGGACTCTGCTTTGCCTTGCCTTTGCAGGCAGCCGAGCCCTCTGACACGTTTCGATTCAATATCTCACCCAACGGATATCCCCCTTACCTGATCGTTGATGGCGAAGAGCCATCTGGCATCATGTGGGATGTAGTCGAGCTGATTGTACCTCGCATGGGTTATGACCTTGAGCCCTTGAAGATCCCGAGAAAACGGGTCGATTCGATGCTCGGGGAAGGCTTCCTCGACGGGACGCCGCGCGCGATCGAGTGGACAGAAGAACCTGAAAACTTCCTGTTCACCGACCCGGTTGTTCATGTCGAAGAAGTGTTTTTCTTTTCAGTTGATTCAGATCTGGACTATCAACACCCCAGCGACCTGTTTGGAAAAACGGTGGTCACCCATCTTGGTTACCTCTATCCCCAGATAGGACCTTATTTTGAAGACGACAAAATTCATCGATTTGACGTGCCGCGAGATCGGGACATGTTCCGCTTTTTGCTCCACGGCGACCGATTCGACACTGCCCTGGCTGATCGCCTGGTTGGAAGATGGATACTGAAAACAGAGGGGCTTTCAGAGCAGTTTCGCTCTTCGGATAAAGCCATCAGCCAGTACGGGTTCCGGATCATGTTGCGTCCAGAGTGGGCCGACTTTGCAACGTCCTTCAACGAGGAACTCGAAGTGATTCGCGAGAATGGCGAACTGGAGGCCATTCTCGCGAAATATCGCTGATCCGCCCTACTCGAGTCGCCTGAGCAGCAGCATCGGCGACACACTGAGCACCGGGCGCAACTGCCAGCGCCCGAAAAACGCCAACAACAACGCGCTGATCACCGGTATTGGTAACATCACCTGCCAGTGCCAGCGGAAACTCCCCTCAAACATCCGCACCTGCAGCGCATAGACCGCCGCTTCAGCCGCCAGCACTCCGAGCACACCTGCTACAAACCCAAGCAGCGCGAATTCCAGCATGGTACTGCGCGCGAGCAGGGATTGCTGGCCACCCAGGGTTCTGAGCAAGGCACCCTCGCGCTGGCGATCCCTAAGCGTGGCACTGACCACCGCGGCCATAACAACCAGGGCCGCGGCCAGAATCAACGCCAATATAGCCTCGATTGCCTGAGTGACCTGGCGGACGATCTGCTGGATCCGTTCAATAATGTGGTCCAATTCCAAAACCGATACGGTCGGAAAGCGCCGGGAAAACTCGTTCAGCGCAACCTTGTTGTCGGCATCCAGGTGGAAGCTGGTAATCCAGGTGCTCGGCATATCCGTCAACCCGCCTCCGGGAGGAAAAGCCATGTAAAAATTAGGCCGCATGCTGTCCCACTGCACCGTTCGAATGCTTGTAATGGGCTCCGTAACGGTTTCAGAACCGATGGTAAAGGTTAGTTGGTCACCGATGATCAACCCCAGCTGCTCCGCCAGCTCGGCTTCGACAGACACACCCTCGGTTTCGCCATCGGCAAACCAGGTCCCCTCAACAATTTCATTGTCTGCTGGCAGCTGGGCCATCCACGTAAGGTTGAGCTCCCGGTTCAGCGCGCCGACCCGTTCATCTTTAGTGACGGCTTCTTGCACCGGCTGATCGTTCAACTCCGTCAATCGGCCGCGAACCATCGGGTACAGAGTATCCAGGGGGGCGTCTCGCTCTACCCAGAAGGCTTCCACTTCATCGACCGCTTCCGGTGCAATGTTGATCAGAAAGTGATTAGGGGCGTTGTCAGGCAGTTGAGCCTGCCAGTCATCCAGCAAGGACGACCGTACGAGTATCAGGGTGGCTGCGAGCATTAACGTCATCGCGAATACCGCCATTTGCGCCATGCTGGCTTGCCGATGCCGGTACAGTCCCACCAGTGCCAGGCGCCAGGCATTACCGCCACCCCGTACTCGCCGCAATGCAGCGACCATCAGGCCGCCAAGCAATGCCAGCACCGCCAGCAAAATAACCAGGCCACCCAACAAAGACACCACCAGCGCCACTTCGCCGGCGTACAACCAGACCAGGCCAAACACCGCAAGGATGGCAATAATCAGATCCGGAATAGCTTCACGCCCGGTTTCACCGGGTTGCGAACGTAACACCCGCATGGCGGCGACGTGCCGCAAACGCCGAATGGGCGGGTACGCAAAAGCAAACAGCGACACCAGAGCAGTAAAAAGTGCAGGCACCAGTGCGGTGGGATCGAGATAGAAGTCCACCGGTTGCTCAAGCACATCGCTTAACAGTTGCACGAGAATCCAGAACAACGGCAACGCCACCAGCAGCCCGCCTACCATTCCGGCAATACCCCAAAGAGCCAGCCGGCGCAGATATAGACCACCAATACCTTTGCTGGACAACCCAAGGGTTTTCAGCAAGGCGACCGTGTCGCGCTGAGACAGCGCATATTGCCGACTGGCCACCGCGACTGCTACGGCAGCCAGCAGGACCGCAAGACTGCCACCGAGCAACAGGAACCGTTCAGCCCGCTCCAGCGAGCGAGAGAAGGTTTCGCCATCGCGCACGCCTTCCCATTCATGGCTGGGCTCCATTTGCGGTTCCAACCATTGATAGTAATCGTCCAGAACGTTCTCCGCCCCGGCAAACAGATACACGTATTCAACGCGGCTGCCATCCTGAATCACACCGGTGCCGGCCACATCATCGACATGAATCATCACTCGCGGCGCCAGCGACGATAGCCGGAACCCTCCGTCAGGCTCACGAATCAGCAGGCTGGTGATTTCCAGCTCAAGGTTGCCGACCTCAAGGCTGTCGCCGATTTCAAGTTCCAGCAAGCGCAGCAACCTGGGATTTACCCAGATTTCGCCACGGCCCGGGCCGGCGCCCACAATCTGTCTCGCATCATCCATGCCGGACTGTATTTCTATCTCGCCACGCAAGGGGTATTCGTCACTGACCGCCTTGACGGAAACCAACTGGAACCCGCTTTCACCGAACACCATGGTGGAAAATTCAACCATCTGGCCAGTCTCCAGGCCCCGGCCCCGGGCTTCTTCAATCCATTCTTGCGGTACCGGACGGCCATTTTCGGCTTCCAGCTGTCGGTCAGCGGCAAGAAAGGAACTGGCGGATGATACCAGCGTGCGCTGAAGCTGATTGGCGAACAGAGCAATGGTGGCAACCGTCGCAACGGCGATGATCAGTGCGACCAGGACAACCCGAACGTCACGTTCGCGCCAATCCCGGCGCACAGACATCAGTTTTTGTTTGGCTGCCATCAGTTCGCCTGCTCCCGAGCCAACTCCGGCTCTGTCAAAATGCCGGCCTCGATATGTAACTGGCGACCACAGCGAGCCGCAAGGTGTTCATCGTGGGTAACCATGACCAACGTGGTGCCCTGCTCCCGGTTAAGCGCCATCAGCAGATCTGACACGTCCTGACCGGTGCGGTTATCAAGGTTGCCGGTGGGTTCGTCGGCAAACAGAATCACGGGATCTGACGCAAAGGCCCGGGCGATGGCCACTCGCTGCTGCTCGCCACCGGATAGCTGGCGTGGGGTGTGATTCAAACGTTCACCCAGCCCCACGCGCTCCAGCAACTCCTTGGCTCGAACCTCTGGCGCTTCCATACCCGCCAATTCCAGCGGCAACATCACGTTTTCGAGGGCACTGAGTGCTGGCAGTAGCTGAAATGACTGGAACACAAATCCAACCCGGCTGGCTCTAAGCTTTGCACGCTCATCTTCGCTGAGGCTGCTGATCTGTGCACCGTCGAGCGATACGGTTCCTTCTGTCGGCGTGTCGAGGCCCGCCAGCAATCCCAGGAGGGTGGTTTTGCCTGACCCGGAACGACCAACGATGGCTACGGATTCTCCCCGATTGATTTCCAGACTGACCCCCTGCAAGATCGTCAACGTATCTGTTTCCAGGCTTACCCGGTGGGAAAGATCCGTCACCCGTAACATGGGGCTGGTGTCGGTAGTGCTAAGATCCGTCATCTGGTTCACGGTGGCTCCGTTGTCTGGCTCTGATTTTTGAATCTGTAAAGGGTATACGAATTTACTATGCATACGATATCGGCGTACGTCAGATCAATCGCATTCCTGGCATTTATGCTGCTTTGCTGGCCGGCTCTGGCCAGCCAGAATACGCTACTGGTGGTCGGAGACAGTTTGAGTGCGGCTTATGGCGTACCCTCTGAGACCGCTTGGGTGCAGCTGCTTCGGGATCGTCTCGAAGACCGTGGCATGCCATGGCGCGTGGTGAATGCCAGCATCAGCGGTGAGACTACGGATGGTGGTCTGCGGCGGCTGCCAGGTTTGCTTGACAAGAATAAGCCTGATGTTGTCATCCTTGAGTTGGGTGGCAATGATGGCCTGCGGGGTTTTCCGCCGGAGGTGATTGAATCTAACCTGGCCCGGATGATCGAGTTGGTTCAGGATAACGGTGCAATACCTTTGATTGTGGGCATGCAAATTCCGCCCAATTATGGCCAGCGCTACACTCAAATGTTCGCGGATATCTTTCCGAACCTGTCTGACCGCTACGATGCGGTTCTGGTTCCTTTTTTTCTTGAAGGAATCTACAACGAGGGCGGGATGATGCAGGACGACGGTATTCATCCGACGGAGGAAGCTCAACCCATGTTACTGGAAAACCTCTGGGGTCAGCTGAAGCCGCTTCTTACGAAATCCAATGCCCTTCTTTCTGACCAGTAGTAACCGTCTCTGGCGTGTTCCACAAAACCTACATGCCCTCCCCACTTCGGCACTTCCACCTTCACATGAGCACCCAGAATCTTTCGAGATTCCGGAAAACATTGTGGTGACAGGAACGGATCATCGGCGGCGTTGACCATCAGGGCCGGTACGCGGATGTCTTTCAATCGGAACAATGCTGAGCAATTGGCCCAGTAATCGTGAGCGTCTTTGAAGCCGTGCAGGGGCGCGGTGTAGCGGTTGTCGAACTGGTGGAAATTGCGGATTTTTTCGAAGCCGCTGACGTCAATCAGGCCGGGGAAGCGTTCGGCTTTTTCCTGCATTTTACCGTGCAGGTCTCTCAAAAATCGCTGCATGTAGATCTTGCGGCTGGGCAGTGCCAGCATGTCGGCGCTGCCGGCGAGGTCTGCGGGGACTGAGTAGGTGACAGCGCCGCTGATTCGGCTGTCAATCTGTTCGCTTTGTTGCGCAAGGTAAAGCAGTGTCAGATTACCTCCCATGCTGAAGCCAGACAAAAAGACGTTGTTGTAGCTGCCTGCCAGGGCGTGGCTGACAACGGCGTGGAGATCTTCGGTGGCGCCGCTGTGGTAGAACCTGGGTTGGTGGTTCATCACGCCACCGCAGGAGCGGAAATTCCAGGCCAGTACGTCCCAACCGTCGGCCATCAGCGCCCTTGCCAGCCCAAGCACGTAAGGCCGGCGGCTGTGGCCTTCCAGACCATGGGAGATGATGGCGAGGCGCTCACTGCCCTGACGGTACCAGTCCAGATGCAACTCGTCGTCATCGGGCGTGGCAATAACGGCGGTCTCCGGAGCGGGCATGGACACGTTTCGAAACAGCGTTTGCCAGACCGACTGAATATGCCCGTTACGCAACCAGACCGGTGGTCGGTACGGAGATTGGCTGGATATGTGCAAATTTTGACCTTTTATTTCAGGGGGTTGACGAGGCAAATCAAAGACCTTACTATGCGCCGCGTATTGATGCTGTTCCCCGATAGCTCAGTTGGTAGAGCAACGGACTGTTAATCCGTTTGTCCCTGGTTCGAGCCCAGGTCGGGGAGCCACTTATTCTGAAAAGCCGCTGATTGTTCTCAATCAGCGGCTTTTTGCTTTCTGCCTCAGAACACTTCCGCCCGTTGCATGAACTCTCTCAGAACCTGGTACAGGGTGTAGCCGTCTGCGGTGCCTACCAACTCACGAATGGAGTGCATGGCAAACTGTGGCACACCAATATCCAGCGTGGTTACACCCAGATTACCGGCGGTCAGTGGGCCAATGGTACTCCCACAGCCCATGTCGCTGCGCACCACAAAGGTTTGGTGCGGCAGACCCAGTTCGTCACTGATGTGGCGATACAAGGCCGCTGAGCGGCTGTTGGTGGCATAACGCTGATTATGATTGACCTTGATCACCGGGCCCTGGTTAAGAATCGGACCGTGGTTTTCGTCGTGCTTGTCCATGAAGTTAGGATGAACACCATGGGCGTTGTCGGCAGAGATCATCATCGAATGCGCTATGGCGCGGCCTTTGCCAGCACCACACCAGCGCTCAAGCACGGTGGCAAGGAATGGTCCCTGCGCACCTTCAGCAGACATGCTGCCCACTTCTTCGTGATCGTTGCACACCAGCAGGGCTGCTTCGTCGCCGGAGGTATTCAATAATGACTGCAGGCCGATATAGCAGCTAAGCAGGTTGTCCAGCCGGGCAGAGGCCAGGAAGTCTTCCCGCAGGCCGACATACGAGGCGCCTTGGGCATCGTAGAAACTGAGCTCGTAGCCCAGCACTTTGCGGACTTTTACACCGGATTCACTAGCAACCTGCTCGCGCAGCAAATCGCTGAACGCGGTGGTGTCCGTCTCGGGCACCTGCATGATCACCGGCGGCAGGTCGGTCTGGGCGTTGACTGAGCGATTGCTGTTGGCTTCGCGGTCCAGATGAATGGCCAGGCTGGGAATGATGGCCACCGGCTTACGGAAGTTGATCAATGTATCCTGGACCTTGCCGGCATCATCCAGCACGGTCACCCGGCCGGCCAACGACAGATCCCGGTCAAACCATGGGTTCAGCAGTACGCCCCCGTAGACTTCAACCCCCAACTGGAAATAGCCCTTGCGGCGAAGTTCCGGATTCGGCTTCACTTTCAGGCAGGGGCTGTCTGTGTGAGCACCGACCATGCGAATGCCTGATCTCACCACATCGTGGATGCCGGTGCGAAAAGCAATAATGGATGAGCCATTACGAATCGCGTAATAGCCTTTCCCTTGCTCAAGAGCCCACTCTTCACGCTCGTCCAGGGGCTGGAAACCGGCCGCATCCAGGCGGGCTTTCATGGTATTCACCGCGTGCCAGGGTGTGGGTGAGGCATTCAGAAATTGAATCAAGTCATTATTAAATTCAGTGTGTTCCATGATCTTCCTGATTGCTTGATAATGGCCGCTACAGTATGGCATGAAGCCGCAGCCGCTCCTACAGGGCGACGGATTGTCCCTATACTCAACTTGTGATCTTAACCGGAGTCTATTGTGTCGATACCCCGTTTTCTGGACATCGAGTACTGTCAGACTGACGACGCCCTCTTCCCCATTGCCATGGCCTGGTCGCTGGCAGACGGGCAGATGAAAACCGTGGTTATTGCCCCTGAAGACGACTGGCTGCCAGAAGACGGCGATCTTGGCGACATTGATCTGCTGTACCTCGAAGAACAGGGCGTACCGCTGCTTGAACTTGTTCAGGAGCTGCATCAAGACCTGCCAGACCAGACAGCATACGTGGATGGCATGGACCCGGATGAAGTCCTCATCGACCTGATTTTTAGCGCCGTTAGCCAGGATGCGCCGTTTGAAATAGCTCCCATCTCAGAACTGATCAGCGATCTGGACAGCGACACCATCGAAGACCGCCGCCGCCAGCTGATGATTGATGAAGGCCTAGAACCCCAACTGCCCGAGAATGGTGTCTATGCGCTATTGATGCTGGCACAGGAACAGGGCCTGCTGGCAGACCTGTAAGCCCGCCGCTCTGTCACAGGGAAGTGTGACCGGCGTCTGCGTAACAAAGCGTTACACAAGGCAGAATCTGGCGTCAGCACCGTTACTGACAGGAAGCCGGATAATAATGAACAAGGTCGCATTATGTTTCCTCACCCCCAGCCTGATGGCACTTTCCCTGACACCCCTGGCCAGCCAGGCGCAGGAAACTCCACGCTCTGACAAACATTACGTCGGGCTTCTGGTGACCGCCCTGGAACACCGCTCCATTGGCGAAAACACCAAAGAAGATGCCTGGGGTCAGGCCGGCTCGATCGTTATCGGTGGCCACCTGAATGATTTGATTCACGCCGAGATCCGCCTTGGTGGCGGCTTCAAAGACGCCGACGTTTCTCCCGGCGACCTCTCTCTGGCCATCGATTACTTCGCCAGTTGGTATATGGGCTTGCACTACCCGGTCACCAGTTATGCCAACATCTATGCCCAGGCAGGGTTTACCCACGTCAAAGGCGAGGCCACCCTGGCCAACCGTGAGGAGGGCTACAACGCCCAGTTTCGGGACATCGAAGGCGATTATCCTGACAGCAGTTTCAGTATCAGCTGGCTGGCGGGGGTAGATTTCGAGGTTCTGGACAATACGTTTCTGGTGTTCGAAGGCGGGCGTTTGTTCAAGGACACCGGCAGCAGTGCCAATACCTTTCAGTTTTCTTCCGGGTTGCGTTACGAGTTCTGAAAAGCAGCCCACTCTGCCGTCAAGACTCCCACGCCAAAGCCAGCTGAGGCAGGTGGGGGCCTCTTTCCTGGAATCTCGGAGGCCATGGATGGCCGGAGCGAAGCGCACAGGGATGTGCTCGTAGCGTTTCCAGGAAAGAGGCCCCCACCTGCCTCCTCCCCGAATGTTACGTCCGGTGTTGGATGTGCCAGCAGCTGTGAATCTTCTGATTACGCTGGAAATCCTTATCCAGAGTACTAGCGGTTACGTCTTTGACTTCAAATTCCTGCGCCAGATCGTCGTCCAGTTTGAACTTGCGGAAGTTGTTGGAAAAAATCAGCAGGCCATCGCTGGATAACCGCTCCATACACTGCCTCACCAGGACGCCGTGATCCCGCTGGACATCCAGCACGCCAGCCATGCGGGCCGAATTGGAGAAGGTCGGGGGGTCCATGAAGATCAGGTCAAAGGTCTGGTTTGCGGTTCGTCTGTCCGACAGCCAGGCCAGGCAATCCGCCTGCTCGACAACATGCTTTCGCAAGTCCGCGCGGTTCAGCGCCAGGTTGTCGATGGCCCAGTTAACGTAAGTCTTCGACATGTCCAGGCTCAGGGAGCGGCTGGCGCCGCCTACGGCCGCGTGTACGGTGGCCGCACCGGTGTAGCAGAACAGGTTCAGGAACCGCTTGCCCTGAGCATGCTGCTGTATCCAGTGGCGAACCGGGCGGTGGTCCAGGAATAGGCCGGTGTCCAGATAATCCTTCAGGTTCACTTTCAGCGTGCAGCCATGCTCCTGCACATTAAGGTATTCACCCGTCGCTGCCTGCTTTTCGTACTGCTTGGTGCCGCTCTGGCGCTGGCGCTGTTTGCACACCATGTCTTGTGGGTCAATTTCCAGAACGTCCGGGATAACTGCCATGGCCTCGGCCAGGCGCTCTCGGGCCGCTTTTTCGTCGATGGATTTGGGTGCCAGGTATTCCTGAACGTGCACCCTGCCCTCATAGATGTCGATCGCCAGGGCGTATTCCGGCATGTCGGCGTCGTACAAACGGTAGCAGCCGATGTTCTGTTTTCTGGCCCATTGGCCGATCGTCTTGATGTTCTTTTTCAGACGGTTGCGCAGCATATCTGCGCGCTCCGGATTCGCAATGCGCGGCATGATCTGACCAGCCGCAGCCGGATCTCTCGGCACCATGGCGTTTTCAGCACGCACCTCAAACAACAATAACTGTGCCGGCAGCTTGCCGTTGAACAGGTTGTACTGCTTAAAACTGCGCAGGCCCACAGACTTGCCGAATTCCGGAGCACCGGTAAACACCGCCAGGCGCCAGCCGGAGAGCTCGCGGATAACCACTTCGCCCAGGCTCTGATAGATACCAGCCAACTGACTACGTTCGCTCAGACGCTCGCCATACGGAGGATTCGTCAAGACCAGCCCTTGCTCGGCCCAAGCCTCCTGGCGAGCGAACTCTGCCAACGAGCGGGTTTCAACGTTCACGATGCCTTCAAGCCCGGCCCGTTGAATATTCCTCCAGGCGGTATCCAGAACGCGGGCGTCTTGGTCAAATCCGGCAAAAACAGGCACACGCCCCTGCTTGCCATCGTAGGCCCGGCGTTCAGCTTCCTGACGCACACCAAGCCAGAGTTCCGGCTGGTGGCCCGGCCATTTTTCGAATCCGAACCGATCCTGCTTGCGACCCGGCGCGATATCCAGAGCCATCAAAGCGGCTTCAATAAGCAAGGTTCCCGAGCCGCACATAGGGTCAACAAAATCACCGCCAGCGGCGGCAATTTCGGGCCAACCGGCACGCAACAACAACGCAGCCGCAAGATTCTCTTTAAGTGGCGCAAGCCCCTGCTCGGTGCGATAGCCCCGCATGTGCAGGCTGTGGCCGCTAAGATCGAGGCCAACCGCTAGCCGGCCGCGGTTAAGACGGGCAGAAATCGTCACATCGGGATCTTTCTGGGCAACAGCAGGTCTCGCCGCACCGGCTCCACGGATGCTGTCTACGATTCCGTCTTTGACTTTCTGGGCGCCAAACTGGGTGTTACGCAGCTCTTCATTTTGTCCCAGAAAATTGACCCGGAAACTACCGCCTGCCGGGATGTGTGCTTGCCAGTCCAGTGCTACTACGCCGTCATAAAGTTCGTCAGCGCTTCGGGCATCCACTTCCGCAATGTGCAGAATCACCCGATTAGCCAGACGCGACCACATACAGGCGCGGTAGCCGGCTTCCAGCTCACCCTCAACCCAGACACCTGCCGGAGCATTGCGCACCTGTGCCAGGCCAAAGCTCTCCAGTTCATCACCCAGGAGATACTCAACGCCCTTCGGGCAGGTTACAAAAAAGACATGCTTTGACAAAATCAACTCCTGGTTTTCTGGATAAAGCCGGTAAGCCGCCGGAAAAGCAGCAAAACCCATAGTAGGGCTGTCATCGTTATTTCACAAACCTATAAGAAAAGCTTCACATAGACGAAATAAATAGTGTACATCCGCGCAAGGTTCGTCTTACCTTGTAGTTGACGCGTCGTTCCGGAAGCTCAATAAACAATGCTTCCGTTAACAGGATCCTGACTGCTCTGACCGGAGCTGGCAATAGTGGGTTATCCCGGATGGGTACCTACTTTGCCGCGGTCACTGCAGATGTGTACACGATTTTCTGTTAATCCATCAGTGAGGAACGGCATGAAAAGACAGAAGAGAGATATGTACGCTCGTGCATTCAAGCGGGGTTATCTCGCTGGCGTGTCCGGCAAATCAAAAGACAGCTGCCCGATTGATCAACCAGAAGGGCGTCAGGAATGGTTGAATGGGTGGCGAGAAGGCCGCACAGATAACTGGGAGGGCATGACCGGCGTCTCCGGCATCCACAAGTTAGCCAACGTAACCGCAACGTAAAGTCGGTGTTGGCCTACCCCGTTTAACTTGATCTGTTTTTTTCACACATTAACAACACAATTAGACGCAGTATTCCGAGCAACCGAAACGGGGCCTCCCGCCCCGTACCATGCGAAGAAGCGCCACGGGGTTCGTTCCCCGCAAGGGCCCGCTTAGCGGGCCCACCTTTTTTTACCGCCCCCGAATTTTCTGCTGTTCTACCCTGATCGCCTCAACCGCCTCTTGAATCAAATCTGGGCCTTTATAAATGAAACCAGTGTAGATCTGGACCAGTTTCGCGCCCGCACGGATTTTTTCAGCCGCACTTTCACCATCACAGATACCGCCCACGCCGATAATTGGCAAACGATCACCGAGCTCAGCGTAAAGCCCTTCGATAACCCGCAGCGATGCCTCGCGAACCGGCGCACCACTGAGCCCGCCCGCTTCCTGCTCATGGCGATGGCCTTTCACGGCGTCTCGGCTGATGGTTGTATTGGTAGCGATCACACCATCCAGACCCGCTTCAAGCAACGCTTTGGCAACAAACAGGATGCCGTCGTCGTCCATATCCGGGGCGATTTTTACCGCGATCGGCACATAACGCCCGTGAGTTTTGTGGCAACGAGCCTGCTCATCCTTGATGGCAAAAAGCAGCTGCTTTAATGAGTCACCGAATTGCAGATCTCTCAGCCCTGGGGTATTGGGTGAGGACACATTCACAGTGATGTAGTCCGCCAGTGCGTATACCCCGGCGATACCTTTACGGTAATCCTGTTCAGATTCCTCGTTCGGGGTATCTTTGTTCTTGCCTACGTTGATCCCCAGAACACCTTTGTAGTGCCGATGTTCAACATTTTTTACCAGATGAGCCAGGCCCTCGTTATTAAAGCCCATCCGGTTAATAATGGCCTGATGCTCAGGCAGGCGGAACATCCGAGGCTTCGGATTGCCTGGCTGCGCCAGAGGCGTTACCGTTCCTACTTCGATAAATCCAAACCCCAGCGCACCCAAGGCATTCAAGTGGTCCGCATTTTTGTCCAGTCCAGCGGCAAGCCCGACCGGATTCGGAAACTCCAACCCCATCACGTTAACCGGGCACGGCGCCGGATGCTTTGAAAAAACATTCAACATACCCAATTTCTGAGCGATATCGAGAGTGCTGAGAGCCACATTGTGGGCCTGTTCCGGGGATAGCCGAAACAACAGATTTCTTAGAACGCCGTACATCATCAAGTTCCTTGCCTGAGGGTGGCGGGATTATACCGGAAGTTGTCCACACCATCCTCCGGAACCGGAAAATGTATCCTGAAGCCCCATGTTCACAAGGCTGGCGAGGCTTTTCCACGGAATCTGTGGATAAACCTGTTGAAAAGGTCGGGGCAAACGTTTCCACCCCTTGATAACTGCGCCAATCTACAGATTGATCATTTTTTGATCAGTCTTTTTATCGTTTAAATTCAACATCTTACAAAGATTAAAATAAGAATTGACGGCAATTGTAACAAAATGCTAGCTGGTAAACGGTTTGTCATCATGTGCATAAATCGATCTGCAATTCTTAATAAATCAAGCCCTATTGCATTGTTCTTGACGCTATACTGACACAACAGCGATCGCCCCGGATATTTTACCCATGGACAAGCCTTCAGAACGCCATCACAGCCCTAAACCGGATCTCGACAAAGAAAAACATGCAGCCTCCAGAGTCACGATTATTGGGATGGTTCTGGATGCATTTCTTGGCGTCATCAAAGTCATTGGCGGCACGCTCTTTAATTCCCAGGCGTTATTAGTAGACGGCATCCACTCTTTTACCGACGTCGTTTCGGATTGGGTGGTATTGGCAGTGATGCGACTATCGCGCAAAGAGCCGGACGCTGACCACCCATACGGCCACCAACGCATAGAAACCCTCGGCACCCTGCTGCTCGGCAGTATTCTGATTGCCGTGGGCGCAGCATTGGCTTGGGAGAACATTCTTCGGTTACTTGCGGGCCAGGAACTCAAGGTCCCCGGCTGGCCGGTTTTGGTGGCCGCTGCGGTTTCTGTGGTTGGCAAGGAGTGGATTTACCGGTACACCCGCCGTGTTGGTATTCGTATCCGCTCAGACCTGATCATTGCCAACGCATGGCACAGCCGCACTGATGCGTTTTCTTCGGTTGTCGTGCTGGTGTCGACGGTCGGCGCGATGCTTGGGTTTGCGTGGCTTGATGTGGTCGCTGCCGTGGTGATTGCGCTCATCATCATTCACATAGGCTGGAAGTTCACCTGGGACAGCGTAAAAGAACTGGTCGATACCGGCTTGTCAGAAGAAGACACCAATATGCTCCGCGCCATTGCCATGGACACCGCCGGCGTACGCAACATACATGAGCTTCGCAGCCGCCGAATGGGGCACGACATTCTATTGGATGTTCACCTGGTCGTTCGGCCTGAGATCAGCGTCTCTGAAGGCCACCAGATCGGCATGAAGGTGGTGGCGGGTATGCGCGAGGCGATGGGCAACATCAAAGACATCAACTTCCATATCGACGCTGAAAACGACGAGAAGTACCCGCACTCTACCGAGCCAGGCCTACCTTCCCGGGAGGAGATTCGAGACCAGATCTCACTGGCACTGGGCGATCTGCCTCCCCACAGTAAACTGCGTCTGCATTATCTGAAAAACCGCGTTCACCTGGAAATCTTTGTCGATGAACACCACCCCGCCCCGGAACTGACCAACAACCGCGTGCGGGAGTTGCTGGCTGACCACCCCTGGTTTGGCAGCGTTCGCGTGTGGGTGGCCGCCAACTGATAGATCGGCGCAGACCTTACCGGCGGCGATTCTCTTCCATGCGGGAAAGAAATTCCTGCATGACCAGAGTGTAGAGTTCGCCACCCAAGAATTTATCTTCCACACCGGAATCGATACTGGGGTTGTCGTTCACCTCGATCACAGCCACCCGATTGCCGGACTGCTTGATATCCACACCATACAGGCCGTTGCCAATCAGTCGGGTGGAGTTGAGTGCAGCCTGAATAACGTTCCGGGGCACTTCATAGGTTGGCATGGTTTCAAAGCCCCCGCTCTCTATGGCCGGGCCGCCATGCTGGTAGATCTGCCAATGCCCTTTCACCATCAGGTATTTGCAGGCATAGATCGCCCGACCACCCAGCACACCAATGCGCCAGTCGTAATCGGTGTAAAAATACTCCTGGGCCAACACCAGGGCCGACTGCTTGAACAGTTCCTTGAGCCCGGCCTTCAGCTCTTTTTCATCCTTCGCCTTGGCCACGCCACGAGAGAAAGCGCCGTCCGGAATCTTGATCACCACCGGAAAGCCCAGCTCACTCGACACCTGTTCAACGGCGTCTTTCTGATCTTTGGAGAGGATCATCGTCTTGGGTGTTGGCACCTTGTTGTTCTTCAACAAGTCCGCCAGAAACACCTTGTTGGTGCAACGCAGGATAGACACCGGATCATCAATCACCACCATGCCTTCGGCCTCTGCCTTACGGGCAAAGCGGTAGGTGTGATGGTCGATGGCGGTGGTTTCACGAATAAACAAACCGTCGTATTCCGGCAGGCGCATATAGTCCCGACGGGTAATCCGCTCGACATTGATGCCCAGTTTGCGACCTGCCCGCTCGAAGCGCTTGAGCGCGGCTTCGTCACTGGGTGGCATTTCCTCTTCCGGGTTCACCAACATCGCCAAGTCAAACCGATAGCGCCTGCGCGTTCTGGGCTTGCGCCAGACCATGCTGCTGAAACGGTCCAGGGCGGCCGCAAACAGATCCTGCTCACGCTCATCCAGATCAGCCGGACCGGCAGGCTTCATGGACTCAATCTGCCACTGTTTGCGATGGCGGAACACCACCTCCAAAAGCGGACACGGGAACCGATCGAACAGCGCACGAGCCACCGGTTTCAGGTCCGGATGTTCGGCCTGGCCAAAATAGGTGCGTATGCGCACTTCATGGGTAGCGTCCCGGTCATCAATGGAGGGGTCAATTTCCTTGGCTTCCTTTTCCAGCCATTGAATGACGCTGTGGTCCAGCTCTTCCAGCTCCAGAGAAAACAGCCCCTTCCGACTCAAATCGTTAAGGGTCATGACCGACGGCACCACATGGTGGCCACGGGCTTCAGCCAGCAGCGAACAGTAGTAGCCACGGCTCAGATATTTTGCGCTCTGACACAGATTGATGACCCGCACACGGCTGTTGGCCGGTGCGGTAAACTTCAGATACTCATCAAACGTCAGAACATCTTCACTGGGATAATAAGGCGCCCAATCTTTGGCTCGATCCACAACGATTAACAAACGGGACATAGATGGCATTCCTCCCTGAAGGTTCAGCCGGGTAATGGGCGCCACAATACGCCGCCACAGGCAACTCCACAATCAGCCAGTGATGCGTGCTTTACGCATGATTGACCGCTATCGAAACCCACCTGTCTCTACCATAATAGCTGCGGAGGAAGTGCTCGCCAGCTTCCCGCTCTCTTTACGCCCCGGGGTTTGATGTTTATGCCTGATGTACTGCTTCGACAAGCCGTCGCCGACGACCTGACCCCTTTGGTGCAACTGGAAAACCGCTGCTTCAGTGAAGACCGTATTTCACGCCGGAGCTTCCGGCGATTTCTTGAAATGCCCCGAGACCGGCTGATCGTTGCCGAGCAGGATTCCGAGCTGGTGGGTTACTGCCTGGTCTTGATGAATGCAGCCACCCGTCTGGCCAGAATCTACTCGATTGCGGTGTCGCCCTCCGTGCGAGGCCGTGGGGTGGGCGAAATGCTGGTGCGTGAAGCCGAAAAAGAAGCCGTCGATGCTGACCGTATCGTGATGCGCCTGGAAGTGCGGGAAGACAACGCCGGCGCCATCAACCTTTATCGTCGCCTGGGTTATCGCCAGTTCGGCACTTACCGGGACTACTACGAAGACCACGGCACGGCGCTGCGTTTTGAGCGCCGGATCCTGTACTACGAGCCCTCCCGTGAATACCTGCCGGTGCCCTATTACCCGCAAACCACCGAGTTCACCTGTGGCCCCTCGGCTCTGATTATGGCTATGGCGGCACTGGATGAGCATCAAACACTGAACACCCTGGAAGAGCTGAAAATCTGGCGCGAGGCCACCACCATTTTCATGCTGGCCGGCCATGGGGGTTGCGGCCCACACGGCCTGGCGCTGTCGGCCTGGCATCGCGGTTTTGAAGCCAGCGCCTGGATCAGCCAGGAGGGAGCGCTGTTTAAAGACACGGTACGAAATGATGATAAAAAGCGGGTGCTGGAACTGGTGCATGAAGGCTTTCTGCACGACATCGGCCAGACCGGCATTCAGCTACACCATGACCCGCTCACGCTGGAAGCCATGGAATCCGCTTTGCACAAAGGCCAGATTCCGGTCATCCTGATCAGCACCTGGCAATTGAACCGCAGCCGGGTACCGCATTGGGTCACTGTCTGCGCCATGGACGACGACTTTGTGTACCTGCACGACCCGGAGATCGACGTTGAAGAGGGCGAAACCGTTGCCGATAAGCAGTATCTGCCCATCGACAAACGGGTATTCGGAAAAATGTCGAGCTACGGCCGCAATCAACCGTTGCAGGCCGCTGTGATCGTTGGCCCTAAACGTCACTGATCAGCTGGTACGAATAGCCGCCTCTTTAAGCTCGGAAATCTGGTCCCGCAGCCTGGCAGCGGTCTCGAAATCAAGATCGCCAGCGGCTTTGTACATTTCGTCTTCCAGGCGGGCCACTTCCTTAAGCAGATCCTGCGGCGAGCGCTTGCCAGCCTTGACCAGATAATCTTCCGCTTCTTCGGCAGCTTTCTGGCCGGGTCTGTCCGCCTTCCGACGCCCGCGACCGCCGCCAGTAGCACCTTCCATAATATCGGCAATTTTCTTGTTCAGGCCGGTGGGCGTAATGCCATGGGTTTCATTATGGGCCTGCTGCTTTTCACGGCGGCGTTCGGTTTCATCAAGCGCACGTTGCATGGAGCCGGTTATCCGGTCGCCATACAGAATCGCCCTGCCGTTGACGTTACGGGCCGCACGACCAATGGTCTGGATCAGCGACCGCTCACTGCGCAGAAAGCCTTCTTTGTCTGCGTCCAGAATGGCCACCAACGACACCTCGGGCATATCCAGCCCTTCCCGCAACAAGTTGATGCCCACCAGCACATCGAACTCGCCCCGGCGCAGATCCCGGATGATTTCCACCCGCTCCACGGTATCGATGTCCGAGTGTAGGTAACGCACCCGGATATCGTGTTCCATCAGGAAGTCGGTCAAGTCCTCTGCCATGCGTTTGGTCAGCGTGGTCACCAGCACCCGCTCTTTAACCGCGACCCGTTTGTGGATTTCAGACAACAGATCGTCCACCTGGGTAGACGCCGGCCGCACTTCGATCACCGGATCCAGCAGGCCCGTAGGCCTGACCACCTGTTCTACCACCTGGCCGGCATGCTGCGCTTCGTAGTTGCCGGGGGTAGCAGACACAAAGATCATTTGCGGTGCAATCCGCTCCCATTCCTCAAAGCGCATGGGGCGGTTGTCCAGTGCCGATGGCAGCCGGAAACCGTACTCCACCAGGGTTTCCTTTCTCGAGCGGTCACCTTTATACATGGCCCCGATCTGGGAAATGGTCACGTGGGACTCATCTACCACCAGCAGGGCATTCGCCGGCAGGTAATCAAACAATGTGGGTGGCGGCTCGCCCGGTGTGCGACCAGACAGATAGCGTGAGTAGTTTTCAATGCCGTTGCAGTAACCCAACTCAAGCATCATCTCAATGTCGTAGCGGGTGCGCTCCTCCAGCCGTTGGGCTTCCACCAACCTCTGGTTGTCGCGCAGTACCTTGAGCCGCTCATCCAGCTCTACCTTAATATGCTCAACCGCATCCAGCACCTTCTGCCGGGGCGTGACGTAATGAGACTTGGGATAGATGGTCACCCGGGGCACACGGCGCAGAACTTCACCGGTCAGTGGATCGAAATAGCTCAGCTGTTCCACTTCATCATCAAACAACTCAATTCGAACGGCCTCGCGTTCGGATTCTGCCGGAAACACATCAATCACATCCCCCCGCACTCGGTAATTGGCCCGGTGAAACTCGATGTCGTTGCGGGTGTACTGAAGTTCCGCCAACCGGCGCAAAATAGAGCGCTGATCCACCGGATCGCCACGATCGAGGTGCAGCATCATCTTCATGTACGACTGCGGGTCGCCCAGGCCGTAAATAGACGACACAGAGGCCACAATGATCGCATCTGGCCGCTCAAGCAGCGCCTTGGTCGCCGACAGCCGCATTTGCTCGATGTGTTCGTTAATGGAGGCGTCCTTCTCGATGAACGTATCAGACGAAGGCACATAGGCCTCCGGCTGATAATAATCGTAGTAAGACACAAAGTACTCTACGGCGTTATCCGGGAAGAACTCCTTGAACTCTCCATAAAGCTGGGCTGCCAACGTTTTGTTGTGCGCCATGACAATGGTCGGCCGCTGAACCTGCTGGATAACATTGGCAATCGTGAAGGTTTTACCCGAACCGGTTACACCCAGCAGCGTCTGGTGCGCCAGGCCCGAATGAATGCCGTCAACCAGTCCAGCGATGGCCTTGGGCTGATCACCTGCAGGCTGATAGGGGGAATCAACGCGAAACGCACTCTCTTTGGCGGCATTGGGTGTTTTACTGGCCATAACTGGCAACTAACCTCCAGGCATCAGCACCGCCGCTATACGGACAGCACCTATAAGAAATTTAGCGATAATGCTGCTTCATGATACCATCCGTACGATCGACGGCTGGGTGAAATATCAGCCAGGACGTCTGGCTCCTGCCCTGCCGATCGCCGCCCCTAAGAAGCAGCTTTAAGGAGCTCAAGTTTGGACCTTCAACTTTCCAGCCGAGTACAGGCGATCAAGCCTTCCCCTACTCTCGCAGTTACCAACAAAGCAGCCGAGCTTCGTGCTGCTGGCCAGGACATCATTGGCCTGGGTGCGGGCGAGCCAGACTTCGACACCCCTCAGCACATCAAACAGGCCGCAATCGAGGCCATCAATAACGGCCAGACCAAATACACCGCTGTAGATGGTACGCCTGCGCTGAAGAAAGCGATTATTGCGAAGTTCAAACGTGACAACGGCCTGGATTACGAAGCCAACCAGATTCTGGTAAGCAGTGGTGGCAAACAGAGCTTTTTCAACCTTGCACTGGCCACCCTGAACGCCGGTGACGAAGCCATCATTCCTGCGCCTTACTGGGTATCCTACCCGGATATGGTTCTGGTTGCCGAAGGCAAACCGGTAATCATCGAAACGGGCGCCGAAACCCGCTTCAAGATCACCCCGGAACAGCTGGAAAACGCAATTACCGAGCGTACCCGTCTGTTCGTGATCAACAGCCCCTCTAACCCCAGCGGCATGGCGTACAGTCTGGAAGAGCTCCAGGCGATTGGCGAAGTGCTTAAAAAGCACCCGAACATCATGATCGCCACTGACGACATGTACGAGCCGATCCTCTGGACCGGTAAGCCGTTCTGCAACATCCTGAACGCCACACCGGAACTTTACGACCGTACCTTCGTGCTCAACGGCGTATCCAAGGCCTACTCGATGACAGGCTGGCGCATCGGCTATGCAGCGGGCCCAGCCAAGATCATCGGCGCCATGAAGAAGATCCAGTCCCAGAGCACCTCCAACCCGGCCTCTATCTCCCAGGCCGCTGCTCAAGCTGCCCTGGATGGCCCGCAGGAATGTGTGGGTGAGATGGTCAAAGCATTCAAAGAGCGCCACGACTGGCTGGTTGACGCACTGAACAAGCTGCCGGGCGTTGACTGCCTGAACGGCGACGGTACTTTCTACGTGTTCCCAAGCTTTCAAGGCGCGATTGATGCCACTGACGGCGTAAGCACGGACGTGGAGTTTGCCGAGAAGCTGCTGACCGAAGCCGGCGTTGCGCTGGTTCCAGGCTCTGCCTTTGGCAGCCCCGGGCACATGCGTTTGAGCTTTGCCACCAGCATGGATAACCTGGAAAAGGCCATTGAGCGTTTGCAGAAGGCGCTTGGCTAAAAATTTTAGTCAGAGACTTGACGAGGCGGTATAGCCAACTTAATATACGCGCCTCGTCACATGACGACGTTCCCCGATAGCTCAGTTGGTAGAGCAACGGACTGTTAATCCGTTTGTCCCTGGTTCGAGCCCAGGTCGGGGAGCCACTATTCAAAAAGCCCGCTAGTTCTATGAATTAGCGGGCTTTTTTCTTGCCTGATTTTCTTGTCATACCTGGTTGTTTTGCTGGTCTCCGGCCCTAGCCTGCTCGTTTAGGTGGTGTGGGGCTGTGGGGGCTGGCTCCCAAAAAACGCTACAAGCACATCCATGTGCGCTTGGGCTCCGCCATCCATGGCTCCGCACATTTTTGGAAGCCAGCCCCCACAGCCCCTTATCCGGCAACGGAGGTATCGCCAAGAAAACTCGAAATGAGTTGAAGGTAGTAACGGCTGCAGTCGAAGTGCAGTAATGACTATACTGGCGCTGCTTGAATGGCAGGGTGGGAAGGCCTTTCCAAAAATCTCGTAGGCCATGGATGGCCGGAGCGAAGCGCACAGGGATGTGCTCGTAGCGTTTTTTGGAAAGGCCTTCCCACCCTGCCCTCCACCCAAACAAGCAGGCTAGGGCTTGGGCTCGACCACCCGAACAGAGTTAGGCCGAGACCACCTCAGCATGGATGGCCTCGAGGGCAGCCAGAGGATCAGCAGCCTGGGTGATTGGACGGCCGATGACGAGGTAGTCGGAGCCGGCTTTGAGGGCATCCGTGGGTGTCATGATACGCTGCTGGTCGCCTTTGTCGGCAGTCAGCGGGCGGATGCCGGGGGTAATGAGCTGGAAGTCGGCGCCCTGCTCTGCTTTCAGGCGCGGGGCCTCCTGGGCTGAGCAGACTACGCCGTCGAGGCCGCAGTTCTTGGTCAGCGTGGCCAGGCGGGACACATGAGCCTCCGCCCCCCCGGTGATGCCTATAGCGCTCAGGTCTGCGTCCGACATGCTGGTCAGCACCGTGACTGCAATCAGCAGTGGCTTATCGGCACCAAACGACTCCAGGCGCTCACGGCAGGCCACCATCATCTTCTCACCACCCGAGGCATGGACATTCACCATCCATACGCCCAGATCTGCTGCAGCAGCAACCGCTGAGGACGTGGTATTCGGAATATCGTGGAATTTCAGATCCAGGAAGACATCAAAACCCTTGCCTTGAAGAACCTTGACCAACGCCGGACCAGAGCGTGTGAACAACTCTTTGCCGACTTTCAGACGGCATTTGCCGGGGTCGAGCTGATCCGCCAAGGCCAAGGCAGGACTCTGGGACGGAAAATCCAGGGCGACGATAATCTTCGGATCATGGGTGTTTTGCACAGTCAGGCTTCCGGTTCAGTAGGTTTAAATATTATTCGGCTTCAACGCCCTGAATGGGTCGTACCGTTTCCCATTGTTTGCAGCTCGGACACAGCCAATGCAATTGCTGGCCAGAGAAGCCGCAGCTTACACACCGGTATATCGGACGGTTGGCGAGGATCAGGTGGCCTATGCGGCTGACCAGGCGACCTTCGTCGGTGCTCATGCCTTTCTCGTACCCGGCCATTTCTACCAACCGCAAAAGACCACGCACAGACGGTCGCACTTCCAGCTCCCGGCGTAGTAGATCAATAGCCGCCATGCGGCCAGAGGCGCGCTCAACAGACTCGACCAATGCCAGCAACAGACTGGTGCTGGGATGTTGCTCGTATAGCTTTTTTAACTTTTTGAACAGGCGACCCACGTCGCCATGTTCGTGCTCCAGCTTCATCAAGCGGTCTACAGCTTCTGGCCCAAACTCAGGATTCTGGTCAAACACCTTGAGGCTTTGATTACCGGCTTCGCGGAAGTTGCCCTGCCGGATCTGCTGCTTCATCAGCAGCATGGTTGCCCGAACACAGGAACGGTCGTAATCAAGCGCCTCTTTTGCCAGTTTCTGAGCCGCCCAACGGTCGTCTTTCTTCAATGCGGCATCTGACAACTCACAGGTAATATAAGCCAGCGTTTTGAACATGGCCGGATCCGCATCACGACGCGTCAGGGTCTGCGCTACCTGGGCTGCCTTTGCCCATTCCCGCTCCTGTTGATAAAGCTCAATCAAGGCGACTGACGCACGCCGGCCGTATTCCCGGTCGCCCATCAACTGATGAAACAGAGCCTCGGCGCGGTCAAGCAAGCCGGCATTTAGGTAGTCCATAGCCAGCTCCAGGGTCACCTGGGGCGTGTAACGGGCCGGCAGCTCTGGCCGGGCCAGGAGGTTTTGATGAATCAGGATAGCCCGGTCGGTTTCTCCTTTGTTGCGAAAGTGAGTACCGATCGACAAGTGCAGACTGACAGTATCTTTATTAACAGCCAGCGACTGAACAAAGTTATCAACCGCCTGGTCGGAGTAGTTGGTAAACAGGAATTGTAATCGATCCCGAACGGAATCTTCGTCTGAAATGGCTCTGGAGGAACGCCCGTTCCGGCTACCAAACCTGCCTGCAACCCAGCCAGCCGCCACGGCCACTGTCAGGAGCAGCCACTGAAGAACTATGTCCATCAAAGTGCCCGGTCGTTCTGTACCCTGGATTTTTCTAATGCCTGCTCGGTACGCTCAAGCTTTTTCTTGAGATGCCGGCGTGAAACCGATGTGCGGAAAGTTGCCATAAGCGCGATCAACAACCCGAACAGCGCCCCGATGACAAATGACATGATGATCCAGACAGCAACGCCATGGGGCTGGGTTTCAAACACCAGAAAGTTGAGCGAGACCGCCATCTGATTATTCAGAGAAAATACCAGCGCCAGGAGTATAAGAGCCAGAACCAGTAGCGTGATAAGGATCTTCTGCAGGCCTGCCATGTCGTAATTGCTCCAGACGGGACAATGCCCGATAGTACGATGTTCCATTACAGATTGCTGGAACCTGGGATCAGAAGCCCTTTTTGAACCTGGGATCAGAAGCCCTTTTTCAAGCTGTCGTTTACCTGTTCCCGCAATTCCTTCCCAGGTTTGAAGTGCGGAACAAATTTCGCGGGCAACTGCACTGCCTCACCGGTTTTAGGATTACGGCCAGTACGAGCCGCGCGATGGTGAAGGGAAAAACTACCAAATCCCCTGATTTCAATTCGTTGACCATCCGCAAGAGCCTGAGACATGTGCTCAATCACGGTTTTCACCGCCAACTCTACATCTTTAACGGAGAGCTGCGTCTGCTTGGAGGCGATCAGTTCAACCAGTTCGGACTTCGTCATGAGGCGTTTCCCTCTGTCATTATTATTCCGCAGTCAATTACCGGGGTCCAGTGCCTCTAGTTTAGCCAAACCAGAAAAAAACACAAAAAAAACGGGCTCTTAGAGCCCGTTTTTTTCATACCAACAAGAATATCAGTCTTTATTGGCGTTTTGCTGCTGCATCTGCTCCTTGATGAGATCACCGATGGTGGTCGCACCAGAAGATTCTGCGGTCTTGCCACGAACAGTTTCAATCGCCTGCTTGTCGTCTTCAACGTCTTTGGACTTAACAGACAGGTTGATGACGCGGTTCTTGCGATCGATGCTGATGATCTTGGCTTCGACTTCTTCGCCTTCCTTCAGGACGTTACGCGCGTCTTCGACACGATCACGGCTGATTTCAGAGGCCTTCAGTACCGCTTCAACTTCTTCGTTCAGGGCAATAGTGGCGCCTTTGGCGTCAACCGAAGACACGGTACCCTTAACGATGGAGCCTTTGTCGTTCAGCTGAACGAACTCGGCAAACGGATCGCTTTCCAACTGCTTGATACCCAGTGAGATGCGCTCACGCTCTGGGTCAACAGACAGGATTACGGTTTCAACTTCATCGCCCTTCTTGTATTCACGAACGGCTTCTTCGCCAGTCTCGTTCCAGCTGATATCAGACAGGTGAACCAGACCGTCGATGCCACCGTCCAGACCGATAAAGATACCGAAGTCAGTGATTGACTTGATCTTACCGGCGATACGGTCGCCTTTATTGAAGTTGCCAGAGAAGTCTTCCCACGGATTGGAGACACACTGCTTGATGCCCAGAGAAATACGACGACGCTCTTCGTCGATATCCAGAATCATCACTTCAACTTCGTCACCTACCTGAACAACCTTGGACGGATGGATGTTCTTGTTGGTCCAATCCATTTCGGATACGTGAACCAGACCTTCAACACCCTCTTCCAGCTCGGCAAAGCAGCCGTAGTCTGTCAGGTTGGTAACGCGGGCAGTAACCCGAGCGCTTTCCGGGTAACGAGCCTTGATTTCGACCCAGGGATCTTCGCCCAGCTGCTTCAGACCCAGAGATACACGGTTACGCTCGCGATCAAACTTCAGGACCTTAACATTGATTTCGTCGCCCACATTCACGATTTCGCTCGGATGCTTGATACGCTTCCACGCCATGTCAGTGATGTGCAGCAGGCCGTCAACACCACCCAGATCTACGAACGCGCCGTAGTCGGTCAGGTTCTTGACGATACCTTTGATTTCCAGACCTTCGGTCAGGGTTTCCAGCAGAGCATCACGCTGCTCGCTGTTTTCAGCTTCCAGAACGGCGCGGCGAGAAACAACCACGTTGTTACGCTTCTGGTCGAGCTTGATAACCTTGAACTCGAGTTCTTTGTTCTCCAGGTGCGCGGTATCGCGAACCGGACGAACGTCTACCAAGGAGCCCGGCAGGAAGGCACGGATGCCAGCCAGATCAACAGTGAAACCACCTTTGACCTTGCCGTTGATGATGCCCTTGACCACTTCTTCAGCTTCGAAGGACTTCTCGAGTACCTTCCAGGCTTCAGCGCGCTTGGCCTTCTCACGGGACAGACGGGTTTCACCGAAACCGTCTTCCACTGCATCGAGAGCCACGTCGACAACGTCGCCGATTTGAACTTCCATCTCGCCTTTTTCGTTCAGGAACTGGGAGGCGGGGATAACGCCCTCGGACTTCAGTCCGGCGTTAACGGTGACCCAGTCGTTATCGATATCAACGATGGTTCCCTGGACGATGGAACCCGGTTGCATATCGATTTCTTTCAAACTTTCTTCGAAAAGATCCGCAAAGCTCTCGCTCATTATGTGCCCTATATGATCAACGCAAGTGTGCTCCGTGTCACCAGCAACACGGTCTGTTAATGTTTTCCGGAATCAGCCAGCGGCTGGCAGGTTTACGCTGTTTCCGGCTTTCCAACGACAAAAAGGTGTAGTCAGGCCTGACCTGCAACGGCCATGCACCTGTCTAGCACCTCCTTGATACTCAAACCCGTAGAATCAATGACTTGCGCATCATCTGCAGGCTTGAGAGGGGCAGCAGAACGGTTCATGTCACGTTCATCGCGTACCCGTATCTCTTCTAAAACGGCATCAATGTTAACATCGACCCCCGCTTCCTTCAACTGATTGTAACGTCGTCTTGCCCGTTCTTCGGCACTTGCGGTCAAAAAGACCTTGACCGGGGCATCCGGGAAAACCACCGTTCCCATGTCGCGACCATCGGCCACCAGGCCAGGCAACTGGCGGAAATCCCGCTGGCGTTGAAGTAACGCGTCGCGTACCGGCTGCATTACCGCAACCCGTGACGCATTATTACCGCAAGCCTCTGTGCGAATATCTGAGGTCACATCTTCGCCGGCCAACATCACCCGAACCGGCTGCCCTTCTTCGGTGGGCTCGAACGACACGTCAAGCGTCGCGGCCACTTTCACCAGTCTGGTCTCATCCTCCAGAGCCACGCCCTGGCGCAGCGCAGCCAGCGCCGTCAGTCGATAGAGAGCCCCGCTGTCCAGCAAGTGCCAACCCAGTTTGCGGGCCAGCATCTGGGTAATCGTACCCTTGCCGGAGCCGCCCGGGCCGTCAACAGCAATGACCGGTGCCTGACTATCTACCATCATGAAGTGCCTTCTGTACTGATTTGAATACCTGTCTGTTTTGCCAACTCAACAAAGCCGGGGAACGACGTGGCAACGTTCGAGCAATCGTTAATCGTGATCGGACCGGTTGCCCGCAGTGACGCCACCGCAAACGACATGGAAATCCGGTGGTCTTCGTGGCTTTCAACCGTGCCGCCACCAATGGTCTGGCCACCCTCAATAATAATGCCATCCGGTGTCACCGTGGACTCAACGCCCAAGGCGGCGAGGCCATCGGCCATTACCTGAATACGATCACTTTCCTTGACTCTCAATTCTTCAGCGCCGCGAAGCACAGTACGCCCGTTGGCACAGGTCGCCGCGATAAACAGCACCGGGAACTCATCAATCGCCAACGGCACCTGATCTTCCGGAATGTCGATGCCCTGCAAGTCGGCAGAACGCACTCTCAAATCAGCGACTGGCTCGCCACCGATCACACGCTCATCCAGCACCTCAATATTGGCGCCCATCTGACGGAGGATATTGATGACGCCAACACGGGTCGGGTTCATGCCGACGTGACGCAGAGTCAGATCAGAGCCCGGCGCAATGCTGGCAGCGACCATAAAAAACGCAGCCGAGGAGATATCCGCCGGTACGTCAATGGCGCAGGCGTCGAGCTTGCCGCCACCGGTGACACTGGCGGTCGGTCCATCCCGGTGCACGTGGTAGCCGAAACCCTGCAGCATTCGTTCGGTATGATCACGGGTCGGCGCGGGTTCCGTTACCGAGGTCACGCCTTCGGCGTAGAGACCTGCTAGTAACAGGCATGACTTGACCTGAGCGCTGGCTACCGGCATGTCATAATGGATGCCGGTCAATGTCTGTCCGCCACGGATTTTCAGGGGTGGTCGGCCACCTTCAGCGGTGTCAATTACCGCACCCATGGCACGCAAGGGGTCCGCAACCCGCCCCATCGGGCGCTTGGACAGACTGGCATCGCCCGTCAATTCGGAGTCAAAGGCCTGCGCCGCCAGCAAGCCGGAAAACAGGCGCATGGCGGTGCCAGAATTACCCAGATAAAGCGGACCACGCGGGGCCTGCAACCCCTTCATGCCAACGCCATGAATCCGGACAAAACCGTCTTCCGGCCCCTCAATGGTCACACCCATATCCCGAAACGCCTGCAGGGTCGCGAGACTGTCTTCGCCCTCGAGAAATCCTTTAACCTCAGTGATCCCCTCTGCCAGAGCGCCCAGCATGATGGAACGATGAGACATGGACTTGTCGCCTGGAACCCGAATATCACCGCGAACGGAGCCGCCGGGATTCATCTGAAAGATAACTTGCTGATCACTGTTGTTAGTCACGTACGCCTGCCCTGAAAGCATCTTTGAAAAGTGTTCCCGTGCCGCTTTGGCACGACTGAAAACCCGAAGCAAAGTAGCGCCATCGCCGCTGGCAATGGCGCCCCTGAGCAGATCCAGGTCTTGGGTAAAATGGTCAATCACGCGCAGCACTGCGTCGCGGTTTGACAGAAAAATGTCATGCCACATCACCGGATCACTGGCAGCAATGCGGGTAAAATCCCGGAAGCCACCGGCCGCATACCGGAAGATGTCCATGTTTTCGTCTTCACCTGCCAGAGTATCTACCAGAGAGAAGGCAATGAGATGTGGTAAATGGCTGGTGGCCGCCAGCACTTCATCGTGATACGCCACTGACATGGTCAGCACCATCGCCCCGGTGCTTTCCCAAAGGCTTTTCAGCCTTGCCAGACTGTCCGCATCGGTGTTGTCTGCGGGAGTCAGGATCACTTTGTGATGCGCAAACAAATCTGGATTGGCAGCGCGGATGCCGCTTTTCTCGGAGCCCGCAATCGGGTGGCCGGGTATGACTCGCGGGGAAACTTTGCCAAATACCGCTTCAACATCGGTGACAAAACTGCTTTTGGTGCTACCCACGTCAGACAGTATTGCATGATCGGCAAGCCAGGGCTGGATCTGCGCCAACACCGTTCGGGTTGCCCGCACCGGCACGGCAAGCACCACAAGATCACTGCCTTTGACGGCCTGCTCCAGACTCGAAGCCGCCTCATCTATAACGCCTAGCTCAACCCCCAGAGCCAGCTCATCGGCTCTTTGATCAAACCCGGTGACCACGCCTGCAAGGCGATGCTTGCGAATGGCACTGGCCAGAGAGCCACCAATCAGCCCAAGACCGATGATTGCAACGCGCTTGAACAAAGGCTCGCTATCGGCCACGTTAGCCCCCCTGGCCGGCCGAGACCAACGATTGCGCCAGAGCATCCAGAAAACGCTCGTTCTCCTCTGGCAAGCCAACCGATACCCGAAGATGACCGGGCATACCGTAGCCAGCAACAGGCCGAACAATCACGCCATGAGAGAGCAATGACTGATAGATTCCGGCCGCCTGCTCGCCCACTTCAACCGCAATAAAATTGCCGGCCGAGGGAATATACGGCAGCCCCATACGGTCAAAGCCATCGGCGAGCTGACGCAAACCCGCTGCATTCACCTCACGAGACCGGTTCAGGTAGGCCTCGTCACCCAGAACCGCCGTTGCCGCGGCCAACGCTATCGAATCGACGTTGAATGGCTGGCGCACCCGGTTCAGCACATCGGCAATGGCCGCAGAGCTGATGCTGTAGCCAACCCGCAGTGCGGCCAGGCCCCAGGCTTTGGAGAAGGTGCGGCAAACAATCAGGTTCGGGTAGCGATCAAGCAGCTTGATGCCATCCGGGAATTCATCGCCGGTCAGGTATTCACAGTAAGCTTCGTCCAGAACCACCAACACCTGCTCCGGAATGCGGTCCAGAAACGCTTCAATCGCGTCTGCCGTGTGTACCGTACCTGTCGGGTTGTTCGGATTGGCTACAAACACCAGCTTGGTGCGTTCGGTGACCGCTGCCGCCATGGCGTCGAGATCATGACCCCACTCTTTGGCAGGGACTGAAATGCCCTTGGCACCGATGGCCTGAGTAACGATGGGATAGACCGCAAAAGCGTACTGGGAAAACACCACTTCGCTGTCGCGGTCGGCAAAGCATCGGGCGATCACTTCCAGCACATCATTGGAACCGTTGCCGAGCGTAATCTGGCTCATGGCCACGCCAAACCGATTGGCAAGCGCCTGTTTAAGATCAAAGCCATTACCGTCCGGGTAAAGACACAGCTCCTCCAGCGCCTTACGAGCTGCCGCCTGAGCCTTCTCACTGGGCCCCAGAGGGTTTTCATTACTGGCCAGCTTGATGATCTCCGCGGGGTTTAACCCCAGCTCGCGGGCAAGCTCCTCAATGGGCTTGCCGGGCTGATACGGAGACAGAGCCTGAACACCTTTTACCGCAAGACTCTGGTAATCCACTGCCATTCAACTCTCCTCCGGGTCAGATCTGTCTGGCTTTAGAGCACACCAATTGGGTATGAGCCCAAACGTTTTAGCTCCACCGCTTCTTCGTCAACTTCGGACAACACTTTACGCGCCAACTCATCGTCCATGTGTCCTTCGAAATCGATGTAGAACACGTAGGCCCAGGTGCCACTGGGTGATGGCCGGGTTTCGATACGAGTCAGGCTGATACCGTGGCGATGGAAAGGTTCCAACAACTGGTACAACGCACCAGGCTTATTGCGCATCGACACGAGAACAGACGATTTATCCTGGCCACTGGCCGGGACTTCTTCGCGACCAATGATCAGGAAGCGAGTAGTGTTATCGGGACGATCCTCAATGCTGTTTGCCAGTTTGACCAGCCCGTACAGCTCCTGCGCCATGTCGCCGGCAATCGCCGCCGTACCGGGCTCGGCTGCCGCGCGGCGGGCCGCTTCGGCGTTACTGGAGACCGTCACTCGTTCTATTCCGTAGCGATGCGTGTCCAGCCACTGCCGGCACTGGGCGAAGGACTGCTGATGGGAATAGATACGGGTAATTTCCTGATCTTTGTGCTTGGGCGAGACCAGCAAGTGGTGATGTATACGCAACTGCACTTCGCCGCAGATCTTCAGCGGTGAAGACATGAACATGTCCAGGGTATGGTTGACCATGCCCTCTGTGGAATTCTCCACGGGCACTACACCGTACTGCGCAGCACCGGATTCCACTTCGCGGAATACGGCATCGATGGCAGGCAACGGCACACTGATAACGGAATGGCCGAAATGCTTGAGCGCTGCCGCCTGGGTAAAGGTACCGACAGGCCCCAGAAAGGCAATGTGCATCGGTTTTTCGAGCGCCAGGCAGGCGGACATAATCTCGCGGAACAGGCGGGCCATTTCCTCAGCCGGAAGTGGTCCGGGATTGTTCTCCTTAATGCGTCTTAGCACCTGCGCCTCCCGCTCAGGACGGTAAAAAAACACGTCCTGGCCAGGATTCGCCGCCATTTTCACATGGGCCACTTCCTGGGCACACTTGGCCCGGGCACTGATCAGCGCCATGATCTGCTGATCAAGACTGTCAATCTCGTCCCGAAGTTCGCCCAGGCGGGTCTTCTCGTCTGTCATGATCAGCCCCGTTCCTTCGCGAATTCCGTCATATACTGGATCAGCGCATCCACACCCGCCTCTGGCATGGCGTTATAGATGCTGGCCCGCATGCCACCGACTGAACGATGCCCTTGAAGATTGAGCAAGCCACGAGCGTCCGCGCCCTTCAGGAAAGCACCATTCAAAGCGTCATCCGCCAGTGTGAACGGTACGTTCATCCAGGAGCGGAAACGGGGATCGATCGGGTTGGCATAAAAGTCATTGGTATCGATAAAGTCGTACAGCTTCCTGGCCTTACGGGCGTTAATTTCGCCCATGGCCGCCACGCCGCCCTGCTCTTTCAGCCACTGGAACACCAGACCCGCAAGGTACCAGGAGTAGGTAGAGGGCGTGTTATACATAGAGCCGTTTTCAGCCATCACCTGATAGTTCATCATCGTCGGGGTTTCTTTTCGGGCCTTGCCCAACAGATCCTTGCGAATGATGACCACCACCAGGCCGGATGGCCCGATGTTTTTCTGCGCACCGGCATAGATCAAACCGAACTTAGACACGTCCACCGGACGGGACAGCATGGTGGACGACATGTCCGCCACCAGCGGCACACTGCCGCTGTCCGGCACAAAATCATATTCCAGACCGCCAATGGTTTCGTTCGGCGTGTAGTGCAGATAGGCAGCATCGGCACGGGTGTCCCAAACCGACTGGTCCGGAATTGTCGTAAAACCGCTGTCTTCCGAGCTGGCCACCACATTAACACCACCGTAGCGCTTGGCTTCGGAAATCGCCTTTTTGGACCAGATGCCGGTATTCACATAATCTGCAGAGGCTTTATCGCCCAGCAGATTCAAGGGAATGGTGGCAAACTGGCTGGACGCACCTCCCTGCATAAACAGCACGGCGTAGTCGTCTGAGACCCCTGCGAGTTCCCGCAGGTCTTTCTCCGCCGTTTCGGCAATAGAGATGAAATCATCGCTACGGTGACTCATCTCCATCACCGACATGCCCGTGCCGCGCCAGTCCAGCATCTCGTCCCGCGCCTGCTTCAGCACGGCGTCTGGCAAAGTGGCCGGGCCGGCACAGAAATTAAACGCTCTGCTCATTCTTCCGTGTCCTCGCCTTCTGCGCCTGCGTCTGCATCCAAATCTGCACCCGCATCAACGCCGTCATCATCAGATTCAGCGATACGTTCAACTCCCACCAGTCGCTCATCTTCCTGAGCCAGACGAATCAGGCGCACGCCCTGAGTGTTCCGGCTAAGCACAGACACTTCGTCTGTGCGAGTCCGCACCAGCGTGCCTTTGTCCGAGATCAACATCATCTCGTCGCCTTCAAACAACTGCAGCGCAGTCACCAGGTTACCGTTACGGTCGGAGCACTGCATGGCAATAACACCCTGACTACCACGACTGTAGGCCGGAAACTCGTCAATCGCGGTGCGCTTACCGTAACCATGTTCGCTGGCCGTCAGAATGACACCACCGTCCTGCGGAATAATCAGCGACACCACGTGGTGATCACCCTGCATTTTGATACCGCGAACACCACGAGCCGTCCGGCTCATGGGTCTCACCTGACCTTCCTTGAAGCGCACGGCTTTACCGGCGGTGGAGAACAGCATGATTTCAGCGTTACCATCTGTGATGGCAGCACCGATCAGGGTATCGCCTTCGTCCAGGTTCAGAGCGATCAAACCACTGCTGCGCGGGCGGGAAAAGTTCGGCAACGGGGTCTTCTTCACCACGCCTGCCGACGTCGCCATCAGCACAAACTGATCTTCCGGGTAGTCCCGCACCGGCAGGAAGGTGGTGATCCGCTCATCTTCGTCCAACGGCAGAATGTTGACCATCGGGCGACCACGGGAACCACGGCTGCCGCGCGGAATCTCAAACACTCTCAGCCAGTACACTTTGCCCTTGTTCGAGAAACACAAAATGGTGTCGTGGGAATTGGCCACCAGCAGCTTTTCAATAAAGTCTTCATCTTTCATGGCCGTCGCAGCTTTACCACGACCACCACGACGCTGAGCCTGATAGTCTTCCACAGCCTGAGTCTTGGCATAACCACTGTGAGAAATGGTCACCACCAGATCTTCTTCATCAATCAGGTCAGCAATGGTCAGGTCACGCTGGGAGCTGGTGATTTCGGTGCGACGCACATCGCCAAACTCGGTCACCACAGCTTCCAGCTCTTCACGAATAACCTGCATCAACCGATCCGGATCACCCAGAATTTCAAGCAGACCGGCAATCTTCTCGAGAATGTCTTTATACTCGTTCTGGAGCTTTTCGGTTTCCAGGCCGGTCAGGCGGTGCAAGCGCATATCCAGGATCGCCTGAGTTTGCTCAGGCGACATGTAGTACAGGCCGTCGCGCAGACCAAAGATCTCCGGCAGATCATCCGGGCGGCAAGCGTCTTCACCCGCACGCTCCAGCATCGCCAAGACGTTGCCCGGCGCCCAGCCTTTCGCCATCAGCTTCTCTTTAGCCTCAACCGAGGTCGGCGAAGACTTGATCAGCTCAATCATCTCGTCGATGTTGGCCAGAGCAACGGTCAAACCTTCAAGAATGTGACCACGCTCCCGAGCTTTTCGGAGCTCGTAGATGGTCCGGCGGGTCACCACTTCACGGCGGTGACGCACGAACGCGTCGAGCATTTCCTTCAGGTTAAGAATCTTCGGCTCGCCGTTGATCAGCGCCACCATGTTAATACCAAACACGGTCTGCAGCTGAGTCTGGGCAAACAGGTTGTTGACCACAACTTCCGGGTTTTCACCACGGCGCAGCTCGACCACTACCCGAATACCTTCTTTATTAGACTCGTCCCGCAGCTCGGTGATGCCTTCCAGGCGTTTTTCTTTCACCAGCTCGGCGATTTTCTCGATCAGGCGAGCCTTGTTCAGCTGGTACGGCAACTCAGTAATGATGACGGCATCACGATTGGTTTTGTCGTCATGTTCAATTTCGTGACGGGCACGGATGTAGATACGGCCGCGGCCCGTGCGATAGGCCTCAACAATACCCGCGCGGCCGTTAATGATGCCGTCGGTCGGGAAATCGGGGCCCGGGATGAACTCCATCAACTCATCGATGGTCAGGTCCGGGTTATCAATCAATGCCAGACAACCGTTAACGACTTCCGTCAGGTTGTGGGGCGGAATGTTGGTCGCCATACCAACGGCGATACCCGAAGAACCGTTCACCAGAAGGTTAGGCACCCGGGTAGGCATAACTTCCGGAATCCGCTCGGTGCCGTCGTAGTTATCAACAAAATCAACGGTTTCTTTGTCCAGGTCCGCCAGCAGGGAATGGGCGATCTTCTCCATGCGAATTTCGGTGTAACGCATGGCCGCCGCATTATCACCATCGATGGAACCGAAGTTACCCTGACCATCCACCAACGGATAACGCAAGGAAAACGGCTGAGCCATTCGAACGATGGTGTCGTAAACAGCAGAGTCACCGTGGGGGTGATATTTACCGATGACGTCACCCACCACACGGGCAGATTTCTTGTACGCCTTGTTCCAGTCGTTACCCAACTCGGACATAGCGAACAGCACCCGGCGGTGCACCGGCTTGAGGCCGTCGCGCACATCCGGCAAGGCCCGGCCAACGATAACGCTCATCGCGTAATCGAGGTAGGACTGTTTCAGTTCGTCTTCAATATTGACCGGCAGGATCTCTTTGGCTAACTCACCCATCGAGAAAGGTTCCTTTGCGTTATCTGGAAGTCGTCCCGGGACCGTTTCCGGGCCCCGTCTTTAGTCATCAACAAGCCTCTCAGCATACCACAGTCCAGACCGGGCCGGGGCAGCTCTCGCGACACGTTAATCAAACACTACGGTCTTGTTTTCGTAGGTAATCACGCGGTCTTCAACATGCGACCGCAAACCCCGCGCCAACACGTTCTTTTCCACGTCTTTGCCCAGGCGCACCATGTCATCGATGGAGTCGCTGTGGCTGATGCGAATCACATCCTGTTCGATGATCGGGCCCTCGTCGAGGTCCTGAGTCACGTAATGGCAGGTTGCTCCGATCAGTTTGACGCCCCGACTGTAGGCTTGGTGATACGGCCGGGCGCCCGCGAATGACGGCAAAAAACTGTGATGAATATTGATCACTTTACCAGCGTATTTTTCACACAGATCGGCCGGCAGAATTTGCATATAACGGGCCAGCACCACAACATCGACATCATACTTGGCCAGCAGATCTTCAATGTGACCAAAGGCTTCCGCCTTGTTTTCCTTGCTCACCGGGATATGGTGATAGGGAATGTCGTGCCATTCCACCATTCGGCGCAGATCGTCGTGATTGGAGATCACCGCAACCATCTCGGCATTCAGCTCTTTGCTGTGCCAGCGGTGTAATAAATCCGCCAGGCAATGGGATTCTTTGCTGCACATCAACACCACCCGCTTGGGGCGGGCCGAGTCGGCAATGTGCCAGCTCATGTTGAATTCACGGGCAATGGGCTCGAACGCCGCCCGGAATTGATCCAGCCCGAACGGAATCGATTCGGCCTTGATCTCATGACGCATGAAAAACCAGCCAGACTGAGTGTCAGAATGGTGGCTCGCCTCGGTAATCCAGCCGTTATAGGTGGACAGAAAATTACTCACCTTGGCAACAATCCCGACCCGATCCGGGCAGGAAATAACAAGACGATAGGTATGCTCCATTAAACCCTTTCCTTAACTTGAATCCGGGAAAGCAGGTGCGACAAGAAACCACAAACGACCGTCTGTGACGAAATGACGTACGCACCGGTAAAAATGACCGGCTATGATAGCCTATCTGGCAGCCAGAAACGAGGAATCCGATGTTATACAGAGCCATCTACCGACCCCGCACAAAACTGCCCTCAAGGAGCCTGTGGGGCACGACAGTCAGCTTGCTACTATCGGTGTTGGCAGTTTTCGCTCACGCCAACGACCAGGCCATTCTGGAAGGTGAACGTTTTCACCCTGCGCAAGCTCGCCAGGGCATGGTTGCCACCAGTCATACCCTGGCCACAGATCTCGCGCTTCAGGTTCTAAAGGAAGGCGGCAACGCCATTGATGCCTCAGTCACCGCCGGTTTTGCATTGGCCGTTACCCAACCCCGCTCTGGCAACATCGGCGGTGGTGGTTTCTTGCTGTATTCACCCGGTGACGGTGCCGCCCCGGAAGCGATCGACTACCGTGAGACTGCACCGGCGGCGGCAAGCGAAACCATGTTTCAGGACGAGGACGGCAATGTCGTCAACCAATTGAGCCGATTCAGCCATCAGGCCGCTGGCGTGCCAGGCACCGTGGCCGGACTCGCCCTGGCGCTTGAGCGGCACGGCACCATTTCCCTTGGCGAGGCGCTGGCGCCCGCCATTCGCCTGGCCCGGGACGGCTTTGTGGTACCACACCGCTTTACCGAAGGTCTGGAACAAGCCAGGGACCGCCTACAACGCTGGCCCGCCACTAAAGCCACCTTTTATAAGGAGGACGGTTCGGCACCACAACCTGGCGAAGTGTTCACTCAACCGGAACTTGCCGCCACCTTACAGCGTATTGCTGATAACGGTATCAAAGGCTTTTATGAGGGTGAAACCGCCCGCCTGATCGTCGATGAGATGCAGCGGCACAATGGATTGATCACGTTGGACGACCTGAAAAACTACCAACCCGCCATCCGTAAACCGGTGCAGGGAAGTTACCGGGGGTTCGATATCTTCTCCATGTCACCACCCTCGTCGGGCGGCATTCATATCATCCAGATCCTGAACATTCTTGAGCACTACGACATCGGTGATATGGGGCACAATTCAGCGGACACCCTGCACCACATGGCCGAGGCAATGAAACTCGCCTACGCCGATCGATCGGAATACCTTGGCGACACTGATTTTGTAGACGTTCCTCTGAGCGGCCTGATCAGCAAAGACTATGCCGCGGAGCTAAGAAAAGGCATCAACCCGAACAAAGCCCGGCCAGCCAGCGACATAAAACCCGGCCAGCCGGCCGCCTGGGAAAGCCCGGAAACCACCCATTTCTCGGTCGTCGACCGCTGGGGCAATGCCGTTTCCAACACCTACACCATCAATTTCAGTTACGGCTCCGGCATTACCGTCGCGGGAGCCGGTTTTCTGCTCAACAACGAAATGGATGATTTCAGCGCCAAACCGGGCGAGGCAAATGCCTATGGATTGATGGGTGGCGAAGCCAACAAAATCGAACCGGGCAAACGCATGCTCAGCTCCATGTCGCCGACGATCGTGCGCAGGGATGGACGCAACTACCTGGTTACCGGCAGCCCGGGCGGCTCGCGCATTATTACAACCACCCTTCAGGTTCTGATGAACGTGATCGACCATAATATGAACATACAAACAGCAGTTGCTGCCCCTCGAATACATCATCAGTGGATGCCAGATGAGATCCGCGTTGAGCAAGGCATCAGCCCAGACACCATTCGCTTGCTGGAGGCAAAAGGACATAAGATCAGCACCAGCACTGCCATGGGCGCGATCCAGAGCATTATGATTGGCGACGACGGCACCCTTTATGGTGGTGCAGACCCACGCCGAAGCACTTCATCGGCGATGGGCTTTTAATCCGGCGGGCATTGACCCGCCTCAGACTACTTGGGAGGCATACCGTGTATCTTTCTGTGCAACTGAGCTGCTATCCGCTCAAAGACGATTACAAGCAGCCGATCTGGGATCTGATTGAGCGCCTTGAACAAACAGGACTCGAAGTCCACCCGGGACGTATGAGTACCGAAATTTTCGGTGACTACGATGACGTCATGAAAGTGCTGTCCGACACCCTGCGGTGGTCCTTCGAAACCTATGGAAAGTCCGTCTTCGTAGCGAAAATCATGGAAGGCGACCGGAGGCCAAAATAGCCAGGCCGCCCTCGCTCTAGTTTGATTCGCTGCCTTCCAGCTTATCCTGAGTCCGCAACTCGAAATCGCTGGCATCGTGGCGCTCATGCAATTGAGAGGACAGGTCACCCCAGGCCTTGTTGACCATCCGGCCGCGCTTTACCGCAGGCCTCTGTGCCAGTTCGTCGGTCCAGCGCACCACATTGGTGTAGGTGTGAGCCTCAAGGAACTCTGCTGCCTCGTAAACCATGTTCTTGACCAGTGCGCCATACCAGGGCCAGATCGCCATGTCAGCGATGGAATAGTCGTCACCGGCAACATATCGATTCTCGGCCAACTGGCGGTCCAACACATCAAGCTGGCGCTTTACCTCCATGGCATAGCGATTGATCGGGTATTCATACTTTTCCGGTGCATAGGCATAGAAATGCCCGAATCCACCACCCAGGAATGGTGCGCTCCCCATTTGCCAGAACAGCCAGTTCAACGCCTCGGTCCGCTTGCCCGCTTCGGTGGGCAGAAATCTGCCGAACTTCTCGGCCAGATACAACAGAATCGAGCCGGACTCAAACACCCGGATGGCCGGATCCATACTGCGATCCAGCATGGCTGGAATTTTGGAGTTGGGGTTCACATTAACAAAGCCACTGCTGAACTGATCGCCCTCCATGATGTTGATCAGCCAGGCGTCATACTCCGCTTCCCGGATGCCGAGTTCGAGCAATTCTTCGAACATGATTGTGGCTTTCACCCCGTTAGGCGTCGCCAGCGAATACAGCTGGAACGGATGCTCACCGACCGGCAATTCCTTGTCATGGGTAGGACCAGCGATCGGGCGGTTGATATTGGAAAACTTGTTACCGCTTTCGGAATTCCAGGTCCACACTTTCGGTGGCGTATAGGACGGATCACTCATCAACTTCTCCCATATTCGGTAGGGCTTGGATTAGCCTGAATTTATACACCTTTACTGGCCAACCTCAACCCCCGGAATCGTCCATCGACGCAGATAAATTGTCATCTCCGTTGCTCAACGCGTGTAAAAGGCTGGCCTTGATCTCGCTCCAGATGGCGACAAAGAACGCCGTTAACGGCACCGCGAGCACCATCCCTATAATCCCGCCCAGGGCGGTGCCCCAGAACAACAGGGATATAACAACCACCGCTGGGTGCAGGCCCGAGCGGTTAGCCATGATCTTTGGCGTCAACAGCCAGCTTTCGATCAACTGCACGAAAGCGAAGGCCATTAGCCCCAACAGCAGCAGATTCAGGCCCCCATCCTGCTGAAAATAGGCGATCGGCAGAATCACCAACAGACCGATAAGAGTGCCCAGAAACGGAACAATATTCAGCAATCCCAACACCAGCCCTGCGAGCAAGCCGAAGTCGAGGCCGATGACAGTAAAGCTAAAGGCATACAGAACGCCCATGCAGACAGCAATGATAAGCTGCCCCCGAAAAAACGCGGTGACATAGCCAACGAACACATCCATGAAATACAGGACCTTCTGCTGGGTGTGACTGCTGAACACAGACAGCAATTCAGACGCCTGCCCTCGAAGCAGATTGCCCGACAGCAGCATAAAAAACAGAAACAGAGGCACAAAGCTGATACCAGCCAACACACCCAGATAGGACAAAATGGTGGTACCGGGATCGGCAATTACAGGCACAGACTCTTCGCTGGAGCTATTATCCAAACCCGACGAAACCATCCTGCTGAGTTCCGGGAAGTAATGGGAAAAGTGGGCCTGCCAGCGCGCCAAGGTCTCGGGCAAGGCGGTCATCAATTCAACGATTTGGCCGATCAACGTAGGCACAAGCATGAATATAAGGCTGCCGATTCCGGCAAAGAAGGCGATCAGCAACAGCATGATCGCCAGAAAACGGGGTATGTGAAGCCGGGATTGCAGAAACTCCACTACCGGATACAGCACCAGCGCCAAGACTCCTGCCAATGCCAGAGCCAGCAACAGGTTATAAAACACATCCAGCATCCAGACCAACGACCATACAATCAGGGCGGCCAGCGCCGTTAACACGACCAGAGACAGCAGAACCGCCGTGTAGCGGAACAGGCGAAGCTCAACAACGTTGAACAATCGCTTGCCCTCAGGCACGGGCGGCAGGCTCTGACCGGCAACCCTGGCGCCAGCATCCCGGGGTTCCTGCACGTCCTCAGGCATTGCGGATTCCTGCGTTATCTTTGTGGGGACTTACCGAACAACAGTAGTCCGACACCCGCCACGGCAGCGGCCGCGCCAAGAATCAGAAACCAGGTGGTGGAGTCCGTGAATCGCCCGGTGACTGCTTCCGTCACCTGATCGCCAACGCTCTGGGACGACTGATACGCAAAGAACAGCAATATCGCACCGACCACCAACAAAACCAGAGCCAGGGTTCGATTAGTTGTCATTGATCTCTCCCAACACTGTGCCACCCTTATCGCCCCGCTTGTCGGCTTTTCCCTTGTTTTTTGCTTTCTCTTCCTCGGCCATCTTCTGGGCGTCATCTCTGGATTTTCGGCCGTCTTCCTTGGAACTTCCTTTAACCGGATCGTTCTTCATGCGCTGATCTCCAATCGATAGTCCTTATTGATATTTCCTGATGCCCGGGACTAGGCCGGGCAGCAGGTACAAGCCCAAGGTAGTTCGATTCATTATCACGGTCGGTGCGGTAACCAACTTAGCGAACGTTCGGTATCGCACAGACGGGTCTGGCTGTCGGCATGAAAATCGTTAACTGTCTGCGGTCTGGCAAGGAGCAAAAGCCATCAAAATATTCAGTTTCTCGGCACAGACCGGGAACGAGCTGCGCCACGACCGGGATACCGAGCTATTGCGAGCGGAATTGTTCAGCATTGAACAGCTAAAACGCCACGCCCTCACCCTGGCCGGCCGCCATCGGATAGACCCGCAACCGGGGCCTGACCGGCTTCTGCCGCGTTTGGCGGACAATGCACGTGTGCTGATGGAGGCGTACGACGTTGTCACAGCAGCAGCAACCACAGGACAGCGCATCATACCGACAGAGGCCTGGCTGCTGGACAACTTCTATCTGATCGAGCAGCAGATAAGTCTCGCCCGCCGACACCTCCCCCGCGGCTACAGTCGGCAGTTGCCTCGTCTGGCTGAGGGCAGCTTGGCGGGATTTCCCCGGATCTACGACCTGGCGCTTGAACTGATCTCTCACATGGACGGCCGCGTTGATAGTGACAACGTGACTCAATTCATTGCTGCCTATCAGGCGGCAGAACCCCTTAGGCTGGGGGAGTTATGGGCTTTCCCCATCATGCTGCAACTGGCGCTGCTGGAAAACCTGCGACGCGTGGGTGTGCGCATTGCCCAGCGGCGCGAAGAGCGCGATGCGGCCATTCGATGGGCGGACCGCATGCTGGCCACTGCAGAAAGTGATCCAAAACTGTTGATTCAGCTGCTGGCCGAATTTGCCCACGCCGATGTACCCCTGACCGCGCCGTTTGTAGAAGAGTTCTATGATCGGCTTCAGGCGCAGGGGCCGGCCATGGCGTTCGTGCAGACCTGGGTTGAGCAAAAGCTACTCGAACAGGGAGTAACTGCCACCAATCTGTCGGCAGCCGCCGGCCGAACTGACGCAGCCAATCAGATCTCCATCGCTAACAGCATTGGCAGCCTGCGTTTTATTGGTTCCATGGACTGGAAGCACTATGTCGAATCCCTCAGTGTCGTCGAAAAAGTCCTGTGCGAAGACCCATCAGGCACCCATGCCCGGCAGGATTTCGACACCCGCGACCGCTACCGGCATGCGATTGAGGACATCGCGCGGGGCAGTACCTGTGGTGAAATTGCGGTTGCCCGTAAAGCAGTCGCCCTCGCCCGGGCAGCCGCCGTCAAACACGGCCCGCAACACCGTAGCGCCCATGTTGGTTTCTACCTGATCGACAGTGGCCGACCGATGCTCGAACAATCGGCAAGCTGCCAGCCGTCGCTGACAACCAGCGCCAGGCGGGCTTGTCGGTCTGCCCGCCTGTCCCTGTATCTTGGCCCGATCCTGTTTTTGACGTTGCTGGCCACCACGGTTGCAATGCATCTGTTCGATGGGTTCTCTGCCCCTGACTGGCACTTCTGGTTCTTCGGGGTTGTGGGTGTGGTTGGCCTCTCAGCGTTGGCAGTTGCCCTGGTCAATATGATGGTCACGCTGTTGGTGCCACCAAGAACACTGCCACGTCTGGATTTTTCATCCGGCATACCCAGCGAGCACCGTAGCATGGCGATTGTGCCAACCTTGCTGAGCAATGCGCAGGACATCGATCATTTGCTCGAAGCCCTGGAAATACGTTATCTCGGCAATCGCGACCCCAACCTGTATTTTGCGCTATTGACGGATTTTAACGACGCACCCGAAGAAGTCATGCCGAACGATGACACATTGCTTGCCCACGCGCGATCCGGGATCGAGGCCCTCAACGCAACCTACCGTGACGATCGCCCCTGCATCTTTTACCTCTTTCATCGCCCGCGCTTGTGGAACTCATACGAAAAGGTATGGATGGGCTATGAGCGCAAGCGCGGCAAGCTTGAGCAGTTCAATGCGCGGCTCAGAGGCGAGGCAGAAACGGCCTTCTCCGAGGTCGTTGGTGATTCGTCTGTGCTGGACTCGATCCAGTACGTCATTACTCTGGATACCGACACCCAGCTACCCCGTGATGCCGCACGCGCCTTGGTCGGCAATATGGCGCACCCACTCAACCGTCCGGTCTATGACGACGCCAAAGGCCGTATCGTCGAAGGCTACGCCATCCTGCAACCCCGTGCTTCCATAAGCCTGGTCAGTGCCAGACGGTCACGCTTTGCCAAACTGTTTGCCGGTGATGCAGGGCTCGATCCCTACACTCGCCAGGTGTCGGATGTCTATCAGGATGTCTTTGGCGAAGGCTCGTTCATCGGCAAGGGTATCTACAATGTCGACGCGTTCCGTCAGGCCGTGGACGGACGCTTTCCGGAAAACCTGATTCTCAGTCATGACCTGCTGGAAAGCGGTTACGCCCGTTCGGCCCTGGTGACCGACATCGACCTCATCGAGGAACTGCCCGCCAGCATCGCCATTGAATCCAGCCGCCGCCACCGCTGGATACGGGGCGACTGGCAGCTTGCCGGCTGGCTAATGCCACGGGTGCCGGGACCACCCGGCGAGGACGGCAGGCCAACCAAGCGGCAGACCAATCCGCTATCGGCGCTGTCGCTGTGGAAAATTTTCGACAATCTGAGACGCAGCCTGGTGGCTCCGGCGTTGCTCACCCTGTTGGTGGCAGGATGGCTGATCGGACCCGGGCCGGTCTGGGGCTGGCCCCTGGTGGTCATCATCGTGGTGTTCTTGCCAGTTCTGTTGTCAACCCTGATTGATCTGATGCACAAGCCAGAACAATGCGACTGGCTGGTCTACCTCAATCGCATCGGAACATCCGCAGGCCGCCCGATCACCGTGGCTTTGCTGACACTGGCTTTTTTACCTTACGATACGAGGATCAGTCTCGGCGCGATCTTTCGGTCAGGTGCACGCATGCCGTTCACCCGGCGCGGCTTGTTGTTATGGCAACTACCCGCCTACGCGCACCGCAACGCTTGCCGCACACTGGCGGACTATATCCGGGAAATGTGGATTGCCCCGGCGCTTGCTGTGGCACTGAGCATCGTGCTGGTTATCACGGGCAGCCATCCGACAGTATGGCTTATCGCCAGCCCTTTCCTGATGTTGTGGTTGGTGGCGCCGGCTATTGGTTGGTGGATCAGCCAGCCACTGGCTACTCCCAGACCAGATTTGAGCGTCGACCAACAGCTCTTCCTGCGAACATCGGCCCGCCGCACCTGGCGCTACTTCGCAGACTTTGTCGGTCCGGAAGACAACTGGCTGCCGCCCGATAACTTCCAGATCCATCCGGCTCCGGCCATCGCGTCGCGTACCTCACCCACCAACATTGGCATGTCGCTGCTGGCCGATCTGGCGGCGGTAGATTTCGGCTATCTCACGGTCGGTGAATACCTGCACCGCATTGGTAAATCAATCACCACCATTGAGCAGTTGGAGCGTTACCGCGGACATCTTTTTAACTGGTATGACACCCGAACATTGCAACCGCTGCATCCGCAATACGTTTCATCGGTGGACAGCGGCAACCTGGCCGGAAGCCTGCTCACGCTGCAAGCGGGCCTGGCCGAATTGAAAAACCTGCCGGTGATGTCAGCCAACGCATTGCAGGGGCTGCAAGACACTCTGAACGTACTGACTGAACAGGTTCCCGTCTTTCCCCACCCCGAGCGCACCGAAAACCTTCGAATGCTGCGAGACACCCTGCACGCACTGACGCTGGAAGGTCCACCGCAGACCCTGGCGGAGGCCATGAACGCACTGGACAGGATCGCCGACACCGGAGGAGCGCTGTTGGCCTCACTGCCGGTTAATGGCGATATGGACGATGAGCGGGTCTATTGGGCCAAAGCGTTCGATCATCAAATGCATGCTCTGCGCGATGAACTCAGATTTCTGGTGCCGGAGTCCTGGCAAGGCAATGGCCTGCCAACCCGGGCGGAGCTGGCCGACGCGCAAAGCCCGGGTGCCCGGTCACAACTCGATCTCATCGACGATCTGACCGATCGATGCCGCGTTCTGGCTGAGATGGATTTCGAGTTTCTCTACGATGTCGGCAGCGGTTTACTGACCATCGGTTTCGACGTCAGCGAACGGCGCAGGGACCCTGCCTGTTACGATTTGCTGGCCTCAGAAGCGCGCCTGGCCAGTTTTCTACTGATTGCTCAGGGGCAGTTGCCGCAAAAGCACTGGTTCGCACTCGGCCGTCTGCTGACCAGTCATGGCGGCGACGTCAGCCTGATATCGTGGAGTGGCTCGATGTTCGAATACCTGATGCCGCACCTGATCATGCCAAGCTACGCCAACACGCTGTTGGAACAGACCTGCAAGGCCGCTGTCTCGCGTCAGATCGAATATGGACGTCAACGGGCCGTGCCCTGGGGTATCTCCGAATCCTGTTACAACGCCACCGACTTCAATCAGGTCTACCAGTACCGGGCGTTCGGAGTGCCCGGTCTCGGCTTCAAGCGTGGTCTCGGCGATGATCTTGTGATCGCACCCTACGCCAGCGCACTGGCACTGATGGTGATGCCATCCGAGGCTTGCCGCAACCTGCAGACGTTGGCCGAACAAGGATTTCTCGGCGCCTACGGTTTTTACGAAGCCATCGACTACACTCCGACCCGGGTACCCCGCGGCAAACCGAATGCCATCGTCGAAACCTTCATGGCACACCACCAGGGCATGAGCCTGCTGGCCTTTGCCCATGTCTTGTTCAATCAGCCGATGCAGAGACGCTTTATGTCTGATCCGCTCGTGCGGTCGACCGAGCTGCTGCTGCAGGAGCGGGTACCGAAGAAGGGGGACACGCTGCACCCACACGCAGCCGAGGTCAACGCGGCCGCTCGCCCGCCCATCGCGGAGGTCGGTGCGATCATGCGGGTGTTTACTGACCCCGACACACGTCTGCCAGAAGTTCATCTACTGTCTAACGGTCGCTATCACGTTATGGCGACCCATGCCGGTGGAGGCACCAGCCGCTGGCACGATCTCGCCATTACCCGCTGGCGCGAGGACGCCACCTCCGATGGCTGGGGCACCTTCATCTACCTGCGTGATTGCGACACCGGAAACTACTGGTCCACAGCACACCAGCCAACTCTGAGCCCTGCCGATTACTACGAAGCGATCTTCGTGCAGGCACGCGCAGAATACCGCCGGCGCGACCACAACATTGAAGCCCATACCGAGATCAGCGTGTCTCCGGAAGACGACGTGGAGATCCGCCGGGTCACGCTCACCAACCAGTCATCGCGTACCCGCCACATAGAGGTAACGAGCTTTGCCGAGGTGGTCATGGCACCACTGACCGCCGATCTGGCGCACCGCTCCTTCAGCAACCTGTTCGTTCAGACCGAGATCCTGCCTGACCATCAAGCCATACTCTGCACTCGGCGCCCGCGGACACCAGGTGAACAGGTGCCCTGGATGTTTCATCTGATGGCCGCACCAGGCTCGGTTGCCTGCCCGCCAACCTATGAAACCGACCGTGCCCGCTTCATAGGGCGCGGGCGAACGGTGGCCAATCCTGCAATGCTGGACAGAATGCCTGACGCATCAGCCCTGTCGAACACGCAGGGAGCAGTACTGGACCCAATCGTGGCAATTCGCAGAACCCTGACCTTGCCACCGGATGAATCAGCAAGCGTGCAAATCATTTCCGGCATTGCGGATACCCGCGAGGCCGCCCTTGCCCTGATCGAAAAATACGGTGATCGCCACTTTGTTGAGCGGGCGTTCGAAATGGCCTGGTTTCAGAGTCAGGAAGTGCTGCGGCACCTGAACGCCACCGAAGCCGACGCACAGATCTTTGGCCGTCTGGCCAGTTCGGTCATTTACGGCAACGCTTTGCGTCGTGCGGCACCAAGTGTTATTGCCCGCAATCAGCTGGGCCAGTCCGGATTGTGGCGTTTTGCCATCTCAGGCGACCTGCCCATCGTTCTGCTGCTGATCGGCGATGTAAACCGCATTGATCTGGTCAAGCAGGTCATGCAGGCCCACGCCTACTGGCGCATGAAAGGCCTTGCCGCAGACCTGGTGATCGTCAACGAGGGTTTTTCCGGTTATCGCGCGGTGCTGCAGGATCTGATTATGGGGCTGGTCAATGCCGGGCCTGAGGCGCAGGTGATAGACAAACCCGGCGGCATCTTCGTGAGGCGCGCTGAAGAGCTGTCCGAAGACGAACGAGTGCTGCTGCAAACCGTTGCCCGCATCGTTTTCAGCGACACCGCGGAAACCCTGATCGAACAAGTGGATCGCCGGGTGTCACCCGAACGCGCCTCAGACCTGCTGGAGCTCTCGCGCCCGGCCAGCACCAGACCGCCTGAGCCACTGGCACCCCGTGAGCGGATTTTCAGCAATGGCCTGGGCGGATTCACTCCAGATGGCCATGAATACGTCGTTACTCTGGAACCCGGACAGACCACCCCCGCGCCCTGGGCCAACGTCATCGCCAGCCCGCACATCGGCACCGTCGTCAGCGAAAGCGGTAGTGCTTACACCTGGGTGGAAAATGCCCACGAATTTCGTCTGACCCCCTGGCACAACGACCCGGTCTCCGACTGCAGCGGCGAAGCTCTCTACCTCCGTGATGAGGAATCCGGCGCCTTCTGGTCGCCAACTCCCTTGCCTGCCAGCGGGCGCTCCGGCTATGTGTGCCGGCATGGCTTTGGCTACAGTGTCTTTGAGCACCTGGAGGCCGGCATTGCCTCGGAACTGTCCACCTATGTTGCCATGGATGCTCCAGTCAAGTTTGCGGTGATCAAACTGCGCAACGAGTCAAAGCGTGCCCGCAGCCTGTCGCTCACCGGTTACTGGGAGTTGGTGCTCGGTGAATGGCGACACGCCAACCTGATGCACATTGTTACCGAAGTGGACTTGCACACGGGCGCACTCTTTGCCCGCAATGCCTACGGTCGGGAATGTGCCAACCGGGTGGTGTTTGCCCAGGCCAGCGAACGCGACCAGTCGGTCAGCGGCAATCGCACCGAATTCATTGGTCGCAACGGCGTGCTCGCCAATCCGGCGGCGATGCGCCGCAAACGGCTCTCCGGTAAAACCGGTGCGGGTCTCGACCCATGTGCCGCTATCCAGACCCGGATCAAGCTGGACGCTGGTCAGGAACGTGAGATCGTTTTTATCTTCGGCGCTGCAGGTAATGCCGATGAAGCCCGGCACCTTGTTCAGCAGTTCGGCGGGCAGGCCGGCGCGCGGCAGGCGCTCGAAGCTGTCTGGGAACACTGGAATCGCACCCTTGGGGCGGTCAGCGTCGATACCCCCGACCTTGCGCTGAACGTATTGGCCAACGGCTGGCTGGTGTACCAGACCCTGTCATGCAGGTTGTGGGGCCGCAGTGGCTACTATCAGTCCGGCGGCGCCTACGGTTTCCGGGACCAGCTGCAAGACACCATGGCACTGATCCACACCACGCCCTGGCTGGCCCGCCAGCAGTTGATCCGGCACGCCGGCAGACAATTCCTCAAAGGTGACGTTCAACACTGGTGGCACCCACCCAACGGACAGGGCGTACGCACCCATTTTTCTGACGACTATTTGTGGCTACCCTACGCCACCTGCCGTTACGTCCGGACGACCGGTGATAAAGCGGTACTTGACGAACCGATTCACTTCCTGGAAGGGCGTGAACTATACGCCGAAGAGGAGGCTTATTATGACCAGCCTCAACGCTCGGTGCAGGCCGCCAGCCTTTACGAGCACTGCGTGCGCGCCCTCAAATACGGCCTGCGCTTCGGTCCTCACCAGTTACCACTAATGGGCTGCGGCGACTGGAACGACGGTATGAATCTTGTGGGCAAAGACGGTCGCGGCGAGAGCGTTTGGCTGGCCTGGTTTCTGATTGAAAACCTGGAGCTGTTTAGTGGCCTTGCCCGAGACCGCGATGACCAGGAGTTTGCCACATTGTGCGGAAACCAGGCGGCCCAACTGCGCAGTAACATCGAAGCCCAGGCCTGGGATGGCGACTGGTACCGGCGCGCCTGGTTCGATGACGGCACACCGTTGGGTTCCAGCAGTAACGACGAATGTCAGATCGATTCGATCAGCCAGAGCTGGTCTGTTATCTCAAAAAGCGGTGACCCGCAGCGAAGCCGGCAGGCGATGATGGCGGTAGATGAGCGTCTGGTAAGGCGCGACAAGCAGATCATCCAGCTACTTGACCCGCCCTTCGATACATCAGCGCTGGAGCCCGGTTACATCAAAGGGTATATCCCCGGTGTGCGCGAAAACGGCGGGCAATATACCCATGCTGCCATCTGGACCACCATGGCCTTTGCCATGCTGGGCGACACCGACCGGGCCTGGGAGTTTTTCGCCATGCTCAATCCGGTTAACCACGGCAACACACCTGAAGCCATCGAACGTTACAAGGTTGAGCCCTACGTCATGTGTGCGGATATCTACGGTGTATCGCCGCACACCGGCCGGGGCGGCTGGACCTGGTACACAGGTGCGGCCGGCTGGATGTACCGACTGACCGTGGAAACCCTGCTGGGGCTGCAACTGGAGGGGGACCATCTGCGGATCGAACCCTGCGTTCCGGCCGATTGGGAGAGCTACAAGATTCATTACCGCTTTGGCAGCACCGTCTATCACATCACCATCAAGTGCAGTGGTAAGGCCAATGGAAATGTCACCCTGATGATGCTGGACGGCAACCCATGCCCCAGCGAGAGAATCCCACTGGTAGACGACCGCCAGGAACACTTTGTTGAAGTTAGTCTGAGTTAACCCCTGCTGTCGGACTCAAGGGCTCCGTTATGGAATTCAATGGCGGAATAAGAATACAACACGACTGGCGGACCAAACGTCATTCCGATTGTCCACACTCCCTACCTCGCTGGAGAACACCATGTCTGCCAACAAGAAATCTGTTCAGCCATCGCAAGCAAAAAAAAGCAATGGCAACCGACGCCAAACCTCTGACGGCGTGCTCAGAACCAACGACATAGTCGCAAAACAAGCCCACGCAAATGACAGTTTGGCAGCCGCAATGCCCTACAACAACAATAAAGCGGCCGAACACGGTAACGACAACGCAGCAGCGCCGCCAACCGGACGAACGACAGAGCCGGATTCAATTGCCATAACCGCAAGCACCACAACTGAAGAAACAACAAACGGCAAGACCGGAAGTGCGGCATGGCTGGGCACCAATGCGAACGTCGCATCGCTCGACCGGGTTCGGGTCGATGCCAGTGACCAAGCGCTGACCACCAATCAAGGTGTACCCATTGGCGACAACCAGAACTCGTTGAAAGCCGGATTGCGCGGGCCCTCGTTACTCGAGGATTTCATTCTGCGAGAAAAAATCACTCATTTTGATCACGAACGCATCCCGGAGCGAATCGTCCACGCCCGCGGCTCCGCCGCGCACGGCTATTTCGAAGCCTACGATTCGTTCGCCAAAGTCACCCGTGCGGCACCGTTCGCCAAGAAAGGCAAAATCACGCCGGTATTCGCACCCGGCAGATAGCTGTGCTGGTCGACGATGGCGTACACCATGCGTCTCTCGTCGATCTGTTCGGCGCATTGACGGGCGCTGGAGCCGTCGTTCATTTCGTTGGGCCAAGGGTGGGCATGTTCGTTGGTGATTCCGGCGAAAAAGTAGAAGCCGACAAGTCGATTGAGAACGCCCCGGGCTTTCTGTTCGATGCGTTGGTGTTACCCGACGGTAGTGATGCGGTCGAGGATCGCGGCGGCATTCATCAAGGCAGTCGCCGCCCATCGTCATTTCAGCCGGAACAGCTTCCCGCCCGTCAACTGACCATCGACGCACACGACGACGTTGAGGATGATGCCCTGCTGACCGTTAGTGCCCATGATATTTCTCCAGAAAATTACGACGCTCAGGGCGCCAGCTCATGGAGCATATAATCGCATCACCTTGATCACCGTGCGTTACCGCACTATCGATAGCAGTCTGGATCGCCGCCTTACGGTCCGGTAATCGACCATCCCTGGTGCACCGACTGTGCGTTGCCACGCTGCCCACTATTCGAAGACAGGCTTAACACCAGGTCGCACGTTCCTGACCGGTTCATTCGTCCTTCTGCTGTTCGCCCTCTTCGATCTTTGCCTCCACCTGCGCCTCTTCCGAATGGCTCATATCCGGTTCTTCCTGTTCGGCTTCTGCGCCCGACTCTAGGCTCAGTTCAATGAAAATGGGAAAATGGTTCGATCCCCAGGCCGGCCCTCTGGCCATTCGGACCAGCTTGAAATGATTGGAATGAAACACGTGATCGAGTGGCCAGCGTAAAAGCGGGTTCCTGGCATTGAAGGTGTTGAACATGCCCCGGCCAACGCGGGGGTCAAGCAAACCACTGGCTTTCTGAAAGAGCTTCGTCGTTCGCGACCAGGCGACATCGTTAAAGTCTCCGGCAACGATGGTTGGCTTGTCACGGGAATCCACCTCGCGCCCGATAATCAGCACCTCGGCATCGCGCTCCGTGGTCTCAGTGGCGTAGTCAGGATTAGGGGGGGCAGGATGAACACAGTGAAGTTAGACCCGGATGCGGGATGACAACACCACCTGCATATGCATCGACGGGATTGTGTCCTGGAGAATAAACCGGATTTCAGGATCAACCAGCGCCAGCCGGCTGTGCACGAGCATACCGTAGGTATTGTCGAGCGGGTTCTTGAGCGTGTGCGGGTACTCTTCTTCAAGTGGCCTTAGAGCGCGTTCCCACCAATGATCTGTCTCCATGGTCAAGATCAGGTCAGGCTCATAATTGCGAACAATCTCCAGAAAGGCCTCTGCGTTCCGGTTGCCCATCAAAACGTTTGCCACAAGCAGCCTGACATGAGCACCCTCCGTGTGCGACTCGGTTGCCAGAACCTGCTTGGGCATCAGCCTGGTGTATGGAAACATCTTGATGGCCTGGTATACGACGGCCAATACCAAAAGCCCCAGAACAACCGATTCGGTAACTCTGCGGGGGTTCCAGAAATAGAGATAGACAACAATAATGGCAATGCCTGCGAGGGCAATCTGCCCCCTGGGAAAATCGAAAACTCGAATCCACCATTGGTCAAAACGCAAAAGTGGCAGAGCTGTAGCAATGACCGGCACAAGAGCCAGTACGACCAGGACAATTTTCATGGCGTTTGAATGCGCTAGTTGGATGAGGAGCACTGAATACCGGGCGGGCAGCGCTTGACTGCCGCCTTTTCAAATCCCCGTTGGCCTGCACAGAAACGGCGGAGGCTTTCGCCCCTACCGTTGTAATCATTCCAGTATTGCTTCAAGCCACTTTATTTAAAAGCGGGATGCTGGAATTCAATCCTGCCGTTCAAACTCTGGCGCAGAACTCAGCTCATCACGAGTTGAGTCAATCAGCAGTTCCTGCTCATCAGCGGTGCCGGTTTGCGTTACGTTGTCCCAGGCAATGGCGACGTCTTTCTCGCCCATTCCCAGGAATCCACCGACGCTGACGACAATCGCCACAACCTGACCGTCCTTATCGATAATAAGATCATTGACCGAACCGATATTTTCATCGTCTGCGGTTCGAACTTCAGCACCCATCAGTTCGCTCGCCTGCCGCCCTTCAGCCGGAACGGCGCTGATGTAGCTACGGGTTTGCATGCCGGACTGGCCGCGCTGGCCTGCCTGATCACGCTGGCCCAAACGGTCGGCCGCGTTCTGCGGGTCTGACTTATCAGCGCCCTGCTGGTAATTCTGGGCACCCTGCTTTTGACGTTCAGCAGATTGTTCAGCCAGCACGGAACCTGCACCCAAGGTCATAGCGGGCGCAACCAGTGCATAAAAAGCAAGTGAATATAGCTTTTTCATAGCAATCTCCTTCAAATCTGGTATGTCTTTCGGGCAAAACGCCCGGATTAACTGCTGCATCAAAGCTCCCCTTCCGGGCATCATTACCCTGAAGAGAACTGAATCACCACCAGACGTGGAATTCATGATGTGAACCTAAGCTACGCTTGAGCTATCAGGCCGTCTGTTCGCTGGCGCGCTTAGCCTGTCGCGATTGCAGCTACAGTTAACGGTTTCTTTCTTCCCGACACTCATAAGACCCCATTTCAAACTCACGGCAAATCCATGGCCGGTTTTCATAAATCGTGCACATAAAAGTATTGCGGTCCAAAGCTGAGCACCATCCGTCCTCCAGGCGCAACATGCTTTCACCGCCCCACTCGTCAAACGTAATGTGACGATCAGGAACACCGGTATCGCTGATAATCAATACTTCCAGGCGGCAGCAACAAGCCTGACAGTTTGAACAGGTCACAACAGAATTAGTTACATCGAGAATAGGGATGGCCATGGTTTTCTACATTAAAGAAATTGGGCGTATGGTACGCGAATTAACGCGATTTTATTATGCGAGGCACCTCCCCCCCCTCTGCGTCAACTCAAATCACTAGACTCATAACATCTAATCAGTTGCAAATTGGCCCGACCCAACGGTCGCGTTGGTCAATGTGACTGAGCCTCTAAGGTCCATAATCGAGAGCGATGGACACAACAATGAGGCAGAACCCCATGGCAAAAGATGCAGTTGGCTATGCGCTGACCGCGCTGAATCGCCTGTCCGGCTCAGAAATACTGGACAGGATCGGAATGCGCAAGACCGTAGAACGACTTGCCTACACGCTGACCAAAAGCGGTTTTCAGGCCATCACCACCACCGCCCGCGCCTTCAACTCCGGTAACCCCGCCCGCAAGCCGGCGCGCCTGAATGCGCCGGGCCACAGCCGCGACCTGTTTGACCTGGGCATCACCGATGAGCAGCAAATGATCCGCGACAGCGTGCAGTCTTTTGCTCGAGATGTGCTGCGCAACCAGGCAGAGCAGGCAGACGTCAACCAACAAACCAGCGACGAGGTGATTGCCCAGGCCCTTGACCTCGGGCTCAACTTCTTTGCCGTGCCGGAATCCCTCGGTGGGGCTGCCACCGAGCGCTCCACCGTCACCAGCATGCTGGTGGCCGAAGACCTGGCCTACGGCGACATGGGCCAGGCAGTGGCCATCCTGGCCCCGATGGGGGTTGCCAATGCACTCACCCAATGGGGTACCGCTCAACAGCAGAGCAAGTATCTGAGTACCTTTGCCGAAGAAAGCCCACCCAAAGCCACCATCGCGATTTGTGAGCCGCGCCCGCTGTTCGACCCCATGACCCTGCACACCACCGCCCGCAAAGACGGCAGCCACTATGTGCTCAATGGTGAGAAGTCCCTGGTACCGCTGGCCGCCGAAGCTGAGATCTTTCTGATTGCAGCCCAGACCGAACAAGGCCCAGCCGTATTCATCGTAGAAGGCGGCAGCGATGGCCTGACCGCCGGCGACGATCCCTCCATGGGCATCCGTGCCAGTGCTCAGAGGCCGCTTAAACTGAACAATGTTCGGGTACTCGCAGAAAACCGCCTGGGCACCAGCGACTTCGATTACCGCGCCTTTGTCGACCTGGGCACCCTGGCCTGGTGCGGTCTCGCCATCGGCACCTGTCAGTCCGTGCTCGACTACGTGGTGCCCTACTGCAATGACCGCACCGCCTTTGGCGAGCCCATCAGTCATCGCCAGGCAGTGGCGTTCATGATTGCCGACATCGCCATCGAGCTGGAGTCGATGCGCATGCTCACCTACCGCGCCGCCTGCCGGGCCGAACAGGGCAAGTCATTCCAGCGTGAGGCGCACCTGGCGCGCACCCTGGTCAAAGACAAGGCCATGAAAATCGGCACCGACGGCGTTCAGTTGCTGGGTGGCCACGGCTTTACCCACGAATACCCGGTAGAACGCTGGTACCGGGATCTGCGTGCCATCGGTGTCGCCTTTGGCGGCCTGCACCTGTAAGGAGGGACACACCCATGAACATCGACATTCCCAAGAAGTTCCGACCGCTGATCAACAACGCCTATCAGGTGGCCCGCAGCACCCTGCGCCCGATCTCCCGCAAGTACGACCGGGGCGAGCACGAGTATCCGAAAGAACTGGACATGCTGGCGTCGGTACTGGACGGCTTCAATGAAGGTGACCCCCCCAATTCCGCCGGCGCCACCACCACCGGCCGTGGCAAGGTGCAGGACGACGGCAGCGTGAAGAACGGTGCCAACATGGGCGTTTGCCTGGGCGCCATGGAAATGTGCTACGGCGATACCGGCTTCCTGCTGGCCATGCCGCGCCAGGGCCTCGGTAATGCCGCCATTGCCGCCGTGGCCAACGATGAGCAGCTGGAACGGTTCAAAGGCAAATGGGCCGCCATGGCCATCACCGAACCGGGGTGCGGCTCGGATTCCGCGGCCATTCGCACCACCGCCCGTAAAGACGGTGATCACTATGTACTGAACGGTGAGAAGATCTATGTGACCTCCGGCGCCCGCGCCGACTGCGTAGTGGTGTGGGCCTCACTGGACCCGAAACTGGGCCGGGCGGCCATCAAGTCGTTTGTGGTGGATTGGGGGACCCCGGGCATGGACCTGGCGCGGCTGGAGAAGAAACTCGGCATCCGCGCCTCCGACACCGCAGCCATCAACTTCACAGATTGCCGGGTACCGGCAGACAACCTGCTAGGCAGCCCTGAGATCGACACTAAAAAGGGCTTTGCCGGGGTGATGGAAACCTTCGACAACACCCGGCCACTGGTGGCAGCGATGGCCATCGGCTGCGCCCGAGCCTCTCTGGAGCGCATCAAAGAGCTGCTCAAGAACAGCATGACCTACGACTATGGCAAACCGGTGGATAACTGCTCCGCCGTGGAAGCGGAAGTCTATCGAATGGAAGCCGAGTGGGAAGCCGCCTACTGGCTGGCTATAAAAGCTGCCTGGATGGCCGACAACAAAAAAGCCAACACTTTGGAGGCGTCCATCTGCAAAGCCAAGGCGGGGCGCGTTGGTAACGCCATCACACTGCGCTGTGTAGAACTGGCCGGCAGCCTGGGCTACACCGAAGACGAACTGCTGGAAAAATGGGCCCGCGACTCAAAGATTCTGGATATCTTTGAAGGCACCCAGCAAATTCAGCAACTGGTCATTGCCCGAAGGGTGCTGGGGCTGAGTTCAAAGGAACTCAAATAAACGCGAAACAGATGCCAGGAACGGCATTAAATGCCGGAGCACAGCTCAAGAGCTTGCTTCGGCTGCCGTTAACCCAGGACTGTCTTTCGTTGGAGTTTCCTGATGTTTAATAGCCGGCTAAAAAATGAACTCGAAGCTCAGCGCGCCGAGTTGGCAATGATGCGCCAACTGACGGCGCAGATGGACCGGGGCATGCTGTCGATAAGGCTTAATTCTGACCTCTGCGTTTCGGACGTAAACCAGCATTTTGCCGATGCTCTCGGTTACCGGCAAGAGCAGCTGGTGGGTCAGCCCCTGTCGTCGCTGGTCCCACCCTACGTCGCCAAACTGGCCTGTTTCCACAACTTCAACAAGGCAATCGCAGAGTTCGCGCCTGTCAGCGACAACTACCGCTACTTCAGCGCAAAAGGCCCGCTTATTTGGCTTAACGTCCATTGGTTTCCGATTCGCGGTGCAGACGGCAAGCTCGCTTACATTCAGGGTTATGCCCGGGACGTAACTGAAACAATAGAGGGCACAAAAGAGAGTGAAGCCTTCATTGATGCACTGATTCGCTCCACCGCGGTCATTCAATTTAACCTCGACGGCACCGTGATCACCGCGAACGATCAGTTCCTACGGGCCATGGGGTACCGGCTTGATCAACTCGTTGGCAAGCACCACCGCATGTTCTGTACACCGGAGGAAACCGCCTCGCCTGAGTACGCCGCTTTCTGGAAAAAGCTGAACAGCGGAGAGTACGTGGCGGACCGCTTCAAGCGAATCGACAGTCGTGGTGCCGAGGTGTGGCTCGAGGCCACCTATAATCCGGTTTTCGATGCCAAAGACAACCTTTGTAAGATTGTGAAGTTTGCCAGCGTGGTGACGGACGAGGTGGCACGTGAAGCGCAGGTACGCGAAGGCGCGAGCGTCGCGTACGACGTCTCACAACAAACGGATGTAAGTGCCCAAAAGGGCACGACAGTAGTCCAAACAACGGTCGAGACCATGCAGCAGATAGCGGCACAAATGCAGGCAGCTACCGAAAGCATTGAAGCGCTAAGCAAACAATCCCTCCAGATAAACGCCATCGTGCAAACCATCGGTGGTATTGCCGAGCAAACCAACCTGTTGGCCCTAAACGCCGCTATTGAGGCCGCCAGGGCTGGTGAACAGGGCCGTGGATTTGCCGTCGTTGCCGACGAAGTGCGGCAGTTAGCCGCTCGTACCAGTAAGGCCACAGAAGAGATTGTCAGCGTTGTCGAGAAAAATCAGGTGCTCTCAGATGATGTTATGAACCAGATGTTCAACACGCGAGAGAAAGCAGAGCAAGGCCTCGAACTGGCCAACCAGGCTGGTGCCGTGATTGTAGAAATCCAGGAAGGCGCCAAACAGGTGGTAGAGGCGGTAGAGCGCTTTGCCAACGAACTGCAGTAACGTAGAATGAGCCCATGCGCATTACTGTGCGCATAGGCTCAGACTTTATGCTTAAAAGCTACTTGGAGGTCCCCATGGCCGAACTCTACAATGCAGCCGCGCCCAAAAAAGCCGCGAACCTCTCAATCAATAGCGATCTGCTACGCAAGACCCGGGAACTGAACATTAACTTGTCTGCAACCCTGGAACGAGCTCTAAGAGAAGAGCTTTCGAAGCGCGAAGCAGCGCAATGGATTGAGGAAAATCGTACTGCGATAAAAAGTTACAACGATTTTGTCGAACAACATGGATGCTTCGGCGAGGAATTCAGGGAGTTCTGATGGCACAGTTTGATGTGTACCCCAACCCAAGTAAAACCAGCAAAGCGCACTACCCTTACCTTGTCGATATTCAAGGCAGCCTCCTGAACGATCTGGCAACTCGCATCGTTATTCCTTTGGGCAAACGCTCTGCCTTTGGTGGCGAAGCCATGCAAGGACTCACTCCGAAAATCAGCTTTGCCGATCAGGAGCTGCTGCTATTAACGCCGCAAATTTCCTCGGTGCCTGAAAAGCATCTCAAGAATCCCATCGGCTCCCTGTCACATTTTAAAGACCAGATTGTTGGAGCTCTAGATCTGGCTATCACCGGCATTTAACGCTTGGCTTTGGGCATTCCGGAGCGCAGCGTAGGTACGTCCGCCAACAGCCACTGGTTATGTGATGACAGCTCAAGCTGGCAGCCCCTCGAACTTTGGCACCTCCCCCAACTCCCCATCCCAGGCAGCCTTGCTGGATAAAAAGATGTGCGCAGTTGGCAACATGGTGATTTCAGTATCCAAACACCCTGCAGGAACGACGAGCAAGCCTGCTATCTGAGTGCTTGGTAATGCTGAACCACACAACTTACAAAAGCTCTTGTGGTGACGAGTACCTGGAAGCGTAAAGGAAGTCACAGCATCTGCACCAGACTGCCAGACCAATTGAGCTGAACTTGAGAATAGATTTGCTGCATAAGCCGAACCTGTATCTTTTTGGCAGTGCTCACAATGACACAGGTAAAAGCTGTCGAAATCACCTTTTACCTCAAAGCTCACAGTGCCGCACAAACAAGAACCGAAACGATCAGTCATCAGACCCCCTTCCATAGCCTGTGGGTGAAATGCACATAACGCCTTGGGCAAGCTGCCGGGACGGAGCGCAGCGTAGTAACGGTCAGCATCACCCACTGGTTATGTGCTTGGTCTACGAAGCACATGGCTGGAGTGAGAAAATGAAAAGCCCAAACCACATATTACCAAGCAGTATCAGCAACTTTATTGCACCCCGAGCAAACGCGGGTACGCCGTACTTAGAAGCTTTTCCTTCACTTCGGTAAATTTTTTCGTCATTCAACTCTCTTCACGAGTTGCCACATAACGCCAAAATCCAGCGTGCCGACAGGATCGTCCGGTGGACTGACGCCAGGCCGGTAACGAACTTGAATAACTTGTTGGGCCTCAAATCCACCGGCGCACCTCTGCTTCATACTGACGGTAAGCCTCACCAAACTTCTCTCGCATGTGCCGCTCCTCCGGGACGATCTGAAACCGGTTCATAAAAATAACGAATGTCGGAAGCAGCACAAGACTTGCTAGATTGCTCAGAAAAATTCCCCAAGCAATCAGAACAAGCAAGAAACCAACGTACATCGGATTTCGACTTATTCGATAGACCCCGCGAACGACAAGGCTAACGGATTGATCTGGCACTCGCGGGTCGACGGTTGTGCCCGCGGACCGAAATGCCAATACGCCAAGTAACGCAAAAGCAACACCAATTGCCGCAAACACCAGCGCTATCAGCGAAGATGCGGACAAAGTGAAACCAAGACTCGGCACAGTGACCGCCAATGTCCACATAAAGCCGGCCGTAACAAGCACCTGAACAACTGGCGGGATTTTTAGCTCTAATGTTTGCACGACGATTCCTTTGGAGCCCAACACCGTTGTTTAGCGGCGGTCGGTGGAGGGCCATCGGCCCGGAACAACCTTCAGGGCCTTGTTAGGCCTTAAACGTACACAAGCAATGCTGGCGCATACGCAGACCAGTAAAGAGCGACTGTACCGGCAAAGCTCACGGAGATTGCGGTGAATGGCAACCATTTGGATACGCGAAACAGTGCTGAAAAGGCCAAGCCGAGACACAGAATAGGCAATACCACCCACCACTGAATCGTCCGGAAAACGAACTCCGAGTAGGCAGTCTGCTCTACCCCAAAACTATACCAGAGTTGCGTAAATGACTTGGCGGCCTCTGGTTGGTGTAGCGCATAGATAAAGTAGGACTGCGCAAACACGAAAAACAGAATGAACGACCAAAAAAATAGCTTCTTCATACGATGACCCAATGCGGAGCGCAGCGGGACGTCCGGTGGACGGTCTTCAGGCCGGGAACGTACTTAAGCGATTGGTTAAGTGTTTTCACGATGCTGCGCCCCATCATCCGCCTTTTTTTCGTCAATGATGTCCTGGTACAGAGGCTTCACGCTGAGCCAACGGTGTGCATATTCACCCCGAGGCCCTTCATTCTGGAGGCAACGATCTTGGGGTGGCGTGTTGTTGGCTACGAAAAAATAGAAGACCGGTCCAACTATCGGCATGACAGTCACGCAGCTAACGGCAATCTTGAATGCAAGATGCTCGTTGCTTCGCCAAACCTTGGTCAAAAGGAAAAGCGAAACGATTCCGGAGCCAATCGCTATGACTAAAATTTCATCCATAATAGACACTTAACGCTTAGCTTTGCGGCGTGCCGGAGCGCCAGCGCAGACGCGTCCGACAACAGCCACTGGTTAAGCTGCTTCGAAGTCCAGGCGGTGAATACCATCCAGATTGACTGTGCCGCGAGCCACCCATAGGTCATACATATCTTGCATAGCCAACCAGCTCTCAGGAGTACGCCCGAGAACCTTCGACAGCCGCAGAGACATTTCAGGGCTAATGCCACTATCCCCTTTGAGCAGCCGAGACAACGTAGAAGGTGAAACGCCCAAACTGGAAGCAAGCTGGCGAGAGCTGATACCGAAAGGCTCCAAGTACACCTCGCGAATGAATTCGCCAGGATGCGGCGGATTATGCATAGTCATTAGTGATAATCCTCATAATCAAGAATGTAGGCGTTGCCGTCCTGGAATTCGAACGTCATACGCCAATTTCCATTAACCCTAATCGACCACCGGCCTTTGTCTTTGCCCTTCAATGGATGAAGCCGAAAACCCGGGATATCCATGTCTTCCACTGAAGTCGCCGTATCCAGAGCAACCAGCTGCATACGCAGCTTCTTGGCATGGCCGGGTCTATGCCGGACGTGTGGCCGGTCGAGTAAAACCGCTTCAGTCCTTTGTGACGGAATGATTTAATCATGAGGGAATATTAGCATGTTGCGCACCACGCAACAATAGAACTTAACGCCCGGCTCATGCGCCGTTTGGGAGCCGCGAAGCGGCAGAAAATCGGTCACTGTGCAGCCGATTGTTATGTTCTCTTTGGAGTGCTAGATTGTGTATGGAAATCGACATCCATACACATAGGTGCGACATGAGAACTAACATTGTCATCGACGACCAGTTGATGGCCGAAGCCCTCAAAGCCTCCGGCTACGAAACCAAAAAAGAGGCCGTTGAGCAAGGCCTGAAACTTCTGGTCCAGCTTAGCAAGCAGCAGGAGATTCGAAAGCTACGAGGCAAAATCAAGTGGGAAGGCGACCTGGATGAAATGCGGAGCGCCGGATGATATTGGTTGATACCAGCGTCTGGATCGACTATTTCAATGGCGTCAAAAACCCGCACACTGACCTGTTGGATGCCTCAATAATCCACGGATCCGTCGCTATCGGCGACCTTATATTTCTGGAAATCCTGCAAGGCATCCGCAACGACAAACACTATCGTCAGACCAAACAAAGCCTGCTCTCGCTGGAACAGTATGAAATGTTTGGCAAAGACATGGCAGTTGTTTGCGCTGACAATTATCGGGCTCTCCGCAAAAGGGGCATCACCATCCGAAAAACTGCCGACGTGATCATCGCGACCTTCTGCATAGAGAGAGAGCTACCACTGCTGTTTCTAGATCGCGACTTTATCCCTTTTGTCGATCACCTTGGACTTGAGCCCGCTCTGAGAGAAACATAACGCCAGCAATCACGCGCTTGTCGCGTGGATTGCATTGTTATGTCACCTGAACCAAAATATACCAATTATTGGTACTAGTGAGGTGGCACCGTGCAAAAAAATACCAGCATCACTCTAGGCCAACATTTTGACGCGTTCATTGCGGAACAACTCAAAAATGGCCGATACAGTTCAACCAGCGAAGTCGTTCGTGCCGGCTTGCGCCTGCTTGAAGAATCCGAAACCCGCTTGATCACGCTCCGCAAACTGCTCAAGGAAGGTGAGGATAGTGGTTTTGAGGACTACTCCTATGACTCGTTTATTCGTGAACTGGACAACGAAGGACACTGATGCCGAATTTCAAGCTTTCCAGGAAGGCAAAAGCTGACCTCAAATCTATTGCGATTAACACGGAACGTAAATGGGGCCGAGATCAACGAAACCACTACATTCTTCGGTTCGATCAGTGCTTCTACCTTCTCGGTGAGAATCCGAACCTGGGGCAAACCTGCGATGAAATAAGCCTTGGCTACCGAAATTATCGACAAGGGAGCCACATCATTTTTTATCGGCTAGCCTCGGAAAATGGTGTCGAAATTATCCGCATTCTGCACAAGCGAATGCTGCCAGAAGGACATTTGCTTTAGGGCATAACGCCCGGCTCACGCGCCGGTTTGGAGCCGCGAAGCGGCGGAAAATCGGTCGCTGTGCAGCCGTTGGTTATGCCCTGTGCCCGATTTCTGATACAGCACTCCACGGACGAATGTTCTTCAGTTGATCCTCAAGGGCATCTTCCGCAATCTCAGTGTCGTAGGCCGCCTGAGCTCGCAACCAATAGCCATTGGACAAACCAAAGAAGCGACAAAGTCGCAGGTCCGTGTCTGCGGTTATCGAACGCTTTCCAGCAATAATCTGGCCGATTCTCTGAGCAGGCACCCCAATTTCTTTGGCCAAACGGTATTGAGAAATACCCATTGGCTCAAGAAACTCTTCCTTCAGTAACTCGCCTGGCGTTACAGCTTCAATGTTGCGCATGAGTCACCTCCTAATGGTAATCGACAATTTCGACATCTTCCGCACCAGCCTTGGTCCAGCGGAAGCAAACCCGGAACTGCCTGTTGATTCGAATGCTGTGCTGACCCTCGCGATCACCATGCAACGGCTCCAACATATTGCCGGGCGGTACTTTAAGATCATCAAGCTGACTTGCAGCCTGGAGTTGCCGGATCTTCCTCAAGGCAACGCGCTCGAAATTGACAAAGCGTCTGACGCGGCGTCCGCCTGCCAGCTTCTCGGTATCCTTACACTTGAACGATATGATCATAAAGGAATGGTGACGCAGAGCGTTAATAACGTCAAGCGTTAATGTATGGCAAAGGACAATGAAAGAGGGGCATAACGCTCGCAGCATGCGCGACCACGGAGTGGAGCCGAAGGCGCAATGTAGTGGGCGTCGCCGTGCCTGCCCTGGTTATACATTATCCGTTGAGTCAGAGGCTGAACCAGCCGAAGCCTCAACTCTGTAAAAGATTTTATTGATTTCCTGGTTAGCAGCTATTTCAGACGCATACTTCGGGGCGAACTCCGATAAGGACTCAAGAATGGCGCTAAAATAGGTTCGCCGATCATCCCAGCCTAACCAGTCGAAAAGGCTTTTAAGCTGCTTTCTAGCCGCAAGGTCCTCACCAATCACGGAGAGATAGCAAGCAGTAGCAAACATGTTGCGAAATGGCATATCTGTTTGATTTGCCGAATGCTGCTCTATGATCGCGCTGAGTTTTACGAGCGATTGCTTGCTACTTCCCACGGTGTTCCCCTTTGCTTTTATGTGTATAACGCCCGGCTCACGCGCCGGTTTGGAGCCGCGAAGCGGCGGAAAATCGGTCGCTGTGCAGCCGATTGTTACAAATCCATAGTCCGAACTTGATGTATTTCTTTGAAGAACTTACTGGACAACCCGGAGTAGAAATCTGGGGCTACATAATGACAGTAAGCTAAGTGCCCAGCTAGCGATGGTACTTCCTTTGGATCAAGCTTACCTTTTGAAAAGAGGCTAAGCATTAATCTAATATGATCCTTATGCTTGCGATTTATAGTGATACGGCCGTCTGAACAGATCTTTAGCCCAGTAACCGAAGCCGATCCGCCCGTGCTACTACCTAAGCGCGTTTTCGATTCATTTATTTCCAAAACAGGAGACTTGCAAACACTAACAATTTCCTTAACAGCCTTTATTATTTCCTTGCAAGCCCCCTTTTGATTAGTCGAAAAAACCATATCATCAGCATACCTAGTATATACGACGTTCCCATATTTCTCTGACCCAATTTCGTTGAGAATCTTGGAGTCAATATCCCTCATAACTATGTTACTAATAGCAGGGGACGACGGATACCCAACTGCTAATCTATCATTCTTAAAAAAACAAGACTGGTTAATAAATTCTAGTGATTTATCGTTCAAGTCCCATTCGGGTTTGAAATTTCGGTGCCACGCTTTAATATGAGATTCGACATCTTCGAAGCGTATGCTAGGAAAAAAATCTTTGAAATCCATTCTTAAGAAGTACCGGTTCAACGAATGGGCTCTGGCATTATGTAGTATCGAGATCCCCTCTCTATATGCCATCGCAGCATCGCTTAGGGGCATATTGTTAAATACCTAATGCATCAACCAATACTGGATAACCTTAAGCTTTTTCGATGGATGGAAAATTTCTCTAGAACCACCGGATCTTTTAGGAATTTGAAACTTCTTTACTCGAACTCTAGCTCCAGAAATTGCCTCATTGATGAGGCTTTCTGGAACCTTAAGGTCTCTTGAGATCACTTCTTCAATACGCATAAAGTCTTTCCGGGTATTTTCTTTGCGCGTAATTCCGAAAAACAGCTATAAAAGGAGACAAATCGAAATTATATTTATAGTAACAATCCGACCTTTTTGATCGATAAAGACCTTTCGCGTTTCTTTCAATTGAACCAAAAGCGCAGAGAATTGCTAAGAGCTTAGAGACGTTATTAAAGTTTGACTTGCCAAAGAGCTGTATTAATAACTCTATTACTTCCTTATGGGTGAGAGGCCCCGACAAGAATACTAAATCATGTAAGAACATCGCAGAATACTTATCGAACGAATCGCCTGGATGTAGGGACTCTAGCTTTGCGGATTTTGACTTGGACTTCAAAGGCTTTTGAAAAAGATTATATATCTTATAAAACGTATCTCCGATCGCATCCTTTGACCATATGCCATCATTGCTCATCTTATAACAAATAATTCTTTCCGGGCCTGACGACTCATTGATAGCTTTAATCGGCCCGAGGTTTATAAAAGACTCTTCGTCTTTAAACTTCTCGTCGTTTATGATGACAAGTTTTTCACGCAAAGTCCGATGAGAGAATGCTCCCAGTTCGGTGAACGAACTCGGGCTTTCCAAAACGATCAGGACGTAATCAGAGAAATCAGAAATCAAATGCTCAACATCAAGAAGATTTTCTTTATGGCCCTCTTCCTTTAGTGTTGAAAACATTCTTTCTGCCAGAAAAAAATATGTATGAGGCAGGTGTTTGTCAGAAAAATCCATGAGCGCTCTACGTCGCTCTGATATTTCATCTTTTGATTTATTAGCTCCGCACAAAAAAACGAAACGGGCAATAGTAGGGGGAAGAAGAACACGACCGGAGTTAATTGACCGTCTCAGCGCGCTTAGACGGTCATGTACCAGTCTTTTATGTCTAATTTCATGAAGCATTGTAAGTTGTCACCTACTTAAGCACGCGTTACTTCCTTTGACGGAAGGCGCTGACTAGCGCCTTCCGTCAAAGGAAGTAACGCCAGAAAGCTAAAAATCCAGAGGCAGAACACGACTCGTGTTCCGATGGGCCTAAGCCCATAATCGCTAGGTGACAGCAGAAAGCTACCTCTTCCCTCTCTTTTAGTCAATCCAACGAACCTGACCATTGATTTGTAACGCCAGCGGTAATGGGCGACAACGGAGCGCAGCGTAGTTGGCGTCCCGTTGACCACCTTGTTAACCCCTGAGTTCGAGGTCTTCCCGAATAACTTCCGGATGACGAAACGCAATCTCAATGAGTGCCTTTGCCGGCCCTGAGGGTTTACGTCGCCCCTGCTCCCATTCCTGCAAGGTACGCGGAGAAATATGGAGTACCTCGGCAAACTCTCGCTGCGTGAGGCCAGTTTTGCCACGCGCTTCTGCGACCTCGTTGGGCTCCACACGACTGACTCGTGCGGCTTTGCCCGCTTTCATTTCTTTAACGGATTGAAGCAGCTTGTTGCCAAGCTCCTCAGCGCTCAGAGTCTCATTACTCATTTTCCAGTACCTCACGAATCGACTTCAGGATATGCGCGGGTATGTTCTCCTTGACGGCCTTCTTGTAGATCACCAACAACCAGATCTCACCATTTGCCAATCTGGTGAAG
>LJZQ01000015.1 GCA_001314845.1 Marinobacter excellens HL-55 | reverse complement strand
CCAAGCGCCACATGGATGTGCCGAAGGAGCGTTTTTTGGAAAGCCTCGCCACCCTGCTGCCAGCACCAAACTAGCAGGCTACAAAAAAGAAAACCCCGCCGAAGCGGGGTTTTCTCAGTGCGATACACGGGAACAATCAGCCAAGCAGCTTGATCATCACACCCGCTGCAACCGCAGAGCCGATAACACCAGCCACGTTCGGGCCCATAGCGTGCATCAGCAGGAAGTTCTGCGGGTTCGCTTCCAGGCCAACCTTGTTGGATACCCGCGCCGCCATCGGCACCGCAGACACCCCGGCAGAACCGATCAACGGGTTGATGGGTTCCTTGGTGAACTTATTCATCAGCTTCGCCATCAAGACACCCGCGGCTGTACCAACAGCAAAGGCCACCATACCCAAAACCAGAATGCCCAGAGTCTGACCATCCAGGAACTTGTCAGCCACCAACTTGGCACCAACAGACAGCCCCAGGAAGATGGTGACGATATTGATCAATGCATTCTGGGCAGTGTCACTCAAACGCTCCACCACACCGCACTCACGCATCAGGTTACCGAAGCAGAACATACCCAGCAGCGGCGCCGCATCAGGTAGGAACAAGACCACGGCGATCAATACCACAATCGGGAAGATAATCTTCTCTTTTTTGCTCACAGGGCGCAGCTGCGACATCTTGATGGCACGCTCTTTCTGGCTCGTCAGCGCCTTCATGATCGGCGGCTGAATCATCGGTACCAGAGCCATGTAAGCGTAGGCTGATACTGCAATTGCACCCAGCAGATGCGGCGCCAGAACACTCGATACGTAGATCGACGTCGGGCCATCAGCACCACCGATGATACCGATAGCCGCCGCTTCCAGAATCGTGAACTCAAGAACACCTGTCCAGTCCAGCAGTGCAGCACCAATCACTGTACCGAAGATACCAAACTGCGCAGCAGCGCCAAGCAACAGCGTCTTGGGGTTAGCCAGAAGCGGACCAAAATCAGTCATCGCGCCGACGCCCATAAAGATCAGCAGCGGGCCAACGGTAGAGCCGATAATCACCATGTAGAAGCTGTGCAGCATCCCATGGCTGTAACCAAGGCCTTGAGCGATGGAATCCGCAGCGCTTACCGTGCCGTAGCCGGCCGATCCATAGGCTTCCTTAAAGGCTGCCTTCACCTCAGGGGTGACAGTCTGGCCAGCCTGATAAGTTACATCCAGAGTGCTCGCCAAAGCCGCGTACACTTCCGGTTTCGCAAAATGGATGGCGTTCTCGGCCGCAGACAGAGCAAGCCCTGCCTCCGGAATATTCGCCAGAATACCACCGAACCCGATGGGTACCAGCAGCAACGGCTCAAACTTCTTGTTAATCGCAAGATAGAGGAGCACCAGCCCGACGATGATCATCACCACCTGGCCCGGCTCTATGTTGAACAGGCCACTACCTGTCCACAACGTCAGTAACTTTTCCATGGAATGCTGGCCCTTATCCGATTGTCAGCATTTCATCATCAACGGAGACGGCATCCCCCTCCTTGATGAAGACTTCACCAATGGTCCCGGCTCTGGGCGCACGCACCTCAGTTTCCATTTTCATGGCTTCGAGAATGATCATAACGTCGCCTTCTTCAACGACGTCTCCCGGAGAAACCAATACTTTCCAGATATTGCCGCCCAGCGGCGCGCCAACAGGCTCACCATCGGTCACAGGAGCGGAAGGAGCAGAAGAGCCAGTACCCGCTGCGCCACCTTGACCTTCGATCTGGCTGATCTCACCACCTTCAGAAACCCCAACGACGTACTTCTGGCCATTAACTTCAACCGTGTATGTCTCAGGGCCAGAGGCTTTCTTGGCAGGAGCAACATCGTCAGCACTTGGTACTGGCTCAAACGCATCCGGATTGCCACGATTTTCCAGGAATTTCAGACCAATCTGCGGGAACAAAGCGTAAGTGAGCACATCGTCCACTTCCTGGCCTGCCAGTTTAAAACCTTTCTCGTCCGCCAGCTTTTTCAGCTCGTCGGTCAGCTTGTCCATTTCAGGCTCAATCAGGTCTGCTGGTCGGCAGGTCACAACGTCTTTGCCGTCCAGAACACGCTCCTGCAATTCTTTGTTCATGGGCGCCGGTGCAGCACCGTATTCGCCTTTAAGAATTGCAGAGGTTTCTTTGGAGATGGACTTGTAGCGCTCGCCGGTCAGAACGTTCAGTACCGCCTGGGTGCCCACGATCTGGGAGGTCGGCGTCACCAGCGGAATGAAGCCCAGGTCTTCGCGAACCTTGGGAATTTCATCCAGAACCTGGTCGAACTTGTCACTTGCGTTCTGCTCACGCAGCTGATTTTCCATGTTGGTCAGCATGCCGCCAGGCACCTGAGCAATCAGGATACGAGAGTCTGTGCCTCTGAGGCTGCCTTCAAATTTGCCGTACTTTTTACGAACTTCACGGAAGTAGCTGGCAATTTCTTCCAGCAGGTTCAGATCCAGACCGGTATCACGGTCAGTGCCCTCAAGAATCGCAACCACCGCCTCTGTGGGCGAATGGCCGTAAGTCATGCTCATTGAAGAAATCGCGGTATCGACGTTATCAATACCGGCTTCCGCTGCCTTGATAGCGGTCGCGGTCGACATACCGGTGGTGGCATGGCACTGCATATGGATCGGGATATCCAGTTCTTTCTTCAGACGACTGACCAGATCAAAAGCCACGTAAGGCTTGAGAATGCCCGCCATATCTTTAATGGCGATGGAATCTGCGCCCATATCGGCGACTTCCTTCGCCAGCTCTACCCACATTTCAATGGTGTGTACCGGGCTGGTGGTATAAGCGATGGTGCCCTGAGCGTGCTTGCCGGTTTTACGAACGGCCTGGATGGCGCGATCCATGTTACGGGGGTCGTTCATCGCATCAAAAATACGGAACACATCAACGCCATTCTCGGCGGCACGCTCACAGAAACGATCGACCACATCATCCGCGTAATGGCGGTAGCCCAACAGGTTCTGACCACGCAGCAGCATCTGCTGCGGAGTGTTAGGCATGGCTTTTTTCAGTTCGCGGATGCGTTCCCAGGGATCTTCGCCCAGATAACGGATACAGGAATCAAAGGTAGCTCCACCCCAGGATTCGAGAGACCAGAAACCCACTTTGTCGAGTTTCTCGGCAATCGGCAGCATGTCATCCAGCCGCATACGGGTGGCAAGCAGGGATTGGTGCGCGTCGCGCAGAATTACGTCCGTAATCCCCAGCGGTTTCTTCGTGTCAGTCATCGTGTCAGCCTTCTGTTAAAAGGTTCTAATCGTGCAACGGGTCACTTCTTGTGGCGCGCCCGATATTGTGCAATTGCTTTTTTAATGGCCTCGGCGGTGTCAGGGTCAACCGACTTGGGCGCCTTTGGCTTGGCACGTGGCGTTTTGGCCGGGGTTGCCGGCTCTGGCGGCGCAAACCGTCCAATGAGTTTGGACATAAGCAGTGTCGCGAACACCAGAATAATCAGGAACGCGAACACAAAACCCATTCCAGCGATCATCAACTCGACGGCTTGTGACATCAGCTCATTCATATCGAATAGCTACCTGTATTGATTTATGTGATTTCCCCGGGTCGCCAAGTCAGCCACCAAGACCAAAGTCTAATGGCTGAAACGAACAAACCGGGAGGCAAAATCCTGCGTAATTTACCGTTTTCATTGATCAGGAGCAACCAGAAGCGAACATTTCTATAGGGACTTTCCGAGCGATGGTGCTTTTTTCGCATTCAGACCGCGCACGCACCAAAACCCCAATCAGGCATAACGAACCCTGATTTTCCGCCCTTTCACTTTGCCGGTTTCCAACCGCGCCAGCGCCCTGCTCGCCCACTCGGCCTCAACAGCTACAAAACACTGGAAGTCGAACAGATCAATCTTGCCAACCGCAGATCCTGGAATACCCGCATCTCCGGTCAAGGCCCCCATCACATCACCGGGCCGCACTTTCTCTTTGCGCCCACTACCTAGACACAATGTCCTCATGGGCGGCTTAACCAGACGAACCGTCTGAGCCAAAAGCTCTTCGGTATTCCCCCAGTCAACTGCGCTCCCCCGGACTGCCTCCAGGCGCGACACCTTATGGCCCTGCTTGGGCGTACACAAAGTCACCGCATGCCCCTGCTCACCGGCGCGACCGGTTCGACCGATGCGGTGAGTATGCACCTCAGGGTCTCGGGCAGGTTCGGCATTGATCACCAAAGGCAACGCTTTGATATCGAGACCACGGGCCGCCACATCCGTCGCCACCAGCACCGTACAACTCTGGTTGGCAAATTTGACCAAGGTACTGTCCCGGTCTTTCTGCTCAAGGTCACCATGCAATGACAGCGCCGCGAACCCCAAAGACTGAAGCTCCTCGGTCAAGTCGTCGCAATCGCGTTTGGTGGTACAAAACACCAGCGATGAAACCGGCTGATGCCGTGACAACAAAGCCGCAACGGCCTTGACCTGTTGATCCGGTGCAATCTCGTAAAAGACCTCCGAGATACTGCCCGCCTCATCTTGGGCCTCAACCCTGACATCCTCCGGGTTGACCTGGAAACGCTCACTCAGGGTGCGAATCGGCGCTGGCCAGGTCGCGGAAAACAGCAACGTTTGCCGGGCCGACGGCGTTTGCGCAAGAATTGACGCAACCACTTCCTCAAAGCCCATATCCAGCATTCGGTCAGCTTCGTCCAGCACCAGCGTATTAACGTTATCCAGGGCAAGCGTACCTTTGCGGATATGATCATCAATCCGCCCGGGCGTACCCACCACAATGTGCGCGCCGTGACTGAGCGATCCAATCTGGGGCCCGATAGACACACCGCCACACAGAGTCAGTATCTTCACATTGTCTTTGGCTCTGGCCAGCTCCCGCAATGCTTTCGCTACCTGATCCGCCAATTCACGTGTCGGGCAAAGCACCAGAGCCTGTACGGCAAAGCGCTTGGGCTGCAAACGCTCAATAAGAGGAATACCAAACGCTGCAGTTTTACCGCTACCGGTCTGCGCCATGGCAATCACATCCTTACCGGCCATCGCCGGCGGTAAGGCCTTTGACTGAATTCCCGTGGGCTGCGTAAAACCCAACTGTTCAAGGTTGCTCAGCATGGACGATGAGAGGCCAAGCTCTTTAAAAGAAGACATAGAAAAATCCGTGGGGTAAGAAATCGTGGGTTATTGAGCCAGCACTGACGGCGTATACTAGAAAAATATTTACCGAAGTTTATCACGAATACACGGAGTCACTGATGGCGTCTTTGCAGGACCAACTACTCAAAGCCGGACTGGCCGATGAGAAAAAAGCCAAAAGCATTCGCAACGAAAAGCACAAGCAACGCAAACAGCAACCCAAAGGAGCCGTTCAGGTCAATGAAGCCGAGGAGCGCGCCCGCAAGGCTAGACAGGAAAAAGCCGAGCATGACCGGCAACTAAACCTGGCGCGCAAGAAAGAAGCCGACAAAAAGGCCATCCAGGCCCAGATTCGTCAGTTGGTTGAAACCAACCGTTTGAACCGAAGCCGTGGCGAGACTTCTTACCAGTTTGTCCATGACAAAAAGATCAAAAAGATCTTTGTGGACGACAAGATGGTGGACCAACTGTCTCGTGGACGCCTGGCGGTTGTCTTCGTCAACGGTGAGTATGAGCTCGTAGCCGAAGGCGTTGCCCGCAAGATAATGGAGCGGGACGCCTCCGCCGTGGTGGTGTTGCATGACCGCCAGGCCGAAGATCAGGGCGATGACGACCCTTACGCAGGTTACGAAATCCCTGACGACCTGATGTGGTAACAGACACAAAAAACCCCGCATGAAGCGGGGTTTTTTGTGAGATTTGGCGCGGCTGGGAGGATTCGAACCTCCGACCGCCTGGTTCGTAGCCAGGTACTCTATCCAGCTGAGCTACAGCCGCTAAAAACGGGTTTGCGAAAATGGCGCGGCTGGGAGGATTCGAACCTCCGACCGCCTGGTTCGTAGCCAGGTACTCTATCCAGCTGAGCTACAGCCGCACATTCATTCGCAATGGTTGAATGCTACTTCAACCTGTTCTCATTTTCCTCGAAAGGAAATGGCGGAGAGGGAGGGATTCGAACCCTCGGTACGATTGCTCGTACGGTTCCTTAGCAGGGAACTGGTTTCAGCCACTCACCCACCTCTCCTTGAGAACGGGGCGTATACTACCATAATTTTTCTGTTTTCATAGGGTTGACACGAGTTTTTTCTGGTCGATTTACCCCATAACGAAAAAAGCCGCTCAGGTTTCCCTTAAGCGGCTTTTCAACTGATCAGCTATTGCCCGGCTCTGGCTCTTCCGAGCCTTTTTCGGACTGAATCCGCTGATAAATTTCTTCACGGTGCACAGCCACATCTTTCGGTGCGTTAACACCAATGCGTACCTGATTCCCCTTAACCCCAAGAACGGTGACGGTTACTTCATCACCGATCATCAGGGTTTCACCAACACGGCGAGTCAAAATCAACATATCCCTTACTCCCTTTCCAGAGCGACCTGTTCCGACAACAGTATTGTTTACTTCTTGCTTTTATAAAGAGATCACTAACCACACTGAAGACGCAATAATACTTATGCTCAGCCGCGTCGTGATAGCTATAACCAATGACCCCAGAACGGTGAGCTTCAGAGCCTCATACTCTTAAGCGCCTTCGTTCACTCCAGCCGTGTCCAGTTCAAACGCACTGTGCAGCGCACGAACGGCCAGCTCGAGATACTTCTCATCGATCACCACCGAAATCTTGATTTCAGAGGTGGAGATCATTTGAATATTAATACCTTCTTTGGACAGCGCCTCAAACATTTTAGTTGCAACACCGGCGTGCGAACGCATGCCCACACCCACAATGCTGACTTTCGCGATCTTGCTGTCGCCACCCACTTCACCGGCACCGATTTCGACAGACACACCGCGCAACACATCCTGAGCACGCTTCAGATCATTGCGATGGACCGTGAAGGTAAACGCGGTTTTGTTGTCCTGCCCTACGTTCTGAACAATCATGTCGACTTCGATGTTGGCGTCGCTGATCGGCTTCAGAATCCGCAACGCACTTCCCGGGGTGTCGGGCACACCGGAGATCGTCAGTTTGGCTTCGTCACGATTAAAAGCAATGCCGGAAACAACCGGTTGTTCCATGGCGGTCTCATCCTCAAAAGTGATCAGGGTACCCTCACCTTCCTGAAAGCTGGAAAGCACCCTTAACGGAACGTTATATTTACCTGCAAATTCGACGGCGCGAATCTGGAGCACTTTCGAGCCCAGGCTTGCCATCTCAAGCATTTCTTCAAAAGTGATCCGATCGAGCCGGCGCGCACTGTCTACCACGCGTGGATCGGTTGTATAGACACCATCCACATCGGTGTAGATCTGGCACTCATCTGCTTTCAGAGCAGCTGCCAGAGCCACCGCTGTCGTATCAGAGCCACCACGGCCAAGCGTGGTTATATTGCCGCTCTCATCAATGCCCTGAAAACCAGCAACAACCACCACCCGGCCAGCGGTCAGATCTTCCCGCATGCGCTGCTCATCAATCTGTCTGATGCGCGCCTTGGTGTGACTGCTGTCGGTCAGGATACGAACCTGGGCGCCGGTGTAAGAGCGCGCATCACAGCCGCGCTTTTTCAGGGCCATCGACAACAGGGCAATCGTGACCTGCTCGCCAGTCGAGACCAACACGTCCATTTCCCGTGGCGTGGGTTCGTCCATGATGTCGTTGGCCAGTCCGATCAGGCGATTGGTCTCGCCACTCATGGCGGATACAACCACTACAATATCGTGCCCGTCCTTGCGAAACTGACACACCTTGTCAGCCACCGCCTCAATCCGTTCGGTTGTCCCGACGGATGTACCACCAAACTTCTGCACCAACAGAGCCATGTTTTGCCAAACTCCGAACCGGGGATTCAAAGCGAAGCCGTGCGGCCCGCCCATCAAATAAAGCGGGCAGGATTATAAACCCTTGCCCGCTCTCGAAAACAGTTGATTAGCTGATATTTTGCTCAACCCAGGCCGGAACGCCTGCCAAAGCATCCGCCAGTTTCGAAGGATCGTTGCCGCCACCCTGGGCCATGTCTGGGCGACCGCCGCCTTTACCGTCGACCTGGGCACACAGGTGCTTCATCAAATCACCAGCTTTCAGCTTGCCGGTGGCTGACTTGGTGACACCGGCAACCAGAGTTACCTTGCCGTCCTCTACGGTGGCAAGAACAACCACGCCTTCACCCAGTTTGTTTTTAAGCTGGTCCGCGGTTTCCATCAGAGCCTTCCGATCCGCCCCCTCAAGCGCTGCCGCCACCACTTTCAGGCCGGCAACGTCAACGGCAGAACCGGCCAGGTCACTGCCGGCAGAACTCGCTAGCTTGGCCTTCAAGGCATCCATTTCTTTTTCCAGCTGACGATTGCGATCCAGTGCCTGCTGGACTTTATCGACCACCGTCTCTCGGGTTGCTCGGACCAGTCTGGCGGTCTCGCGCAGCGTGCGTTCGGTTTCGTCCACCCACTCAAGCGCGCCAAAACCGGTCACCGCCTCAATACGACGAACGCCGGACGAAATACCGCTTTCCGAGGTAATGCGCATCATGCCGATATCACCAGTACGGCCAACGTGGGTACCGCCACAAAGCTCTACCGAATAGCGCTCAACGCCCATGCTGAGCACCCGCACCACATCACCGTACTTTTCGCCAAACAGCGCCATGGCGCCTTTCTCTTTGGCCGTTTCCATATCGGTAACGTCGATCTGGACCGGGGTATTCTCAAGAATCTGCTCGTTCACCTGACGCTCAATTTCTTTGAGCTGTTCCGTGGTCACCGCCTCAAAATGAGAGAAGTCGAAACGCAACTTGTCCGGATCAACCAATGAGCCCTTCTGGGTTACGTGCTCGCCCAAAACCTTGCGCAAGGCGGCATGCAGCAGGTGCGTCGCCGAGTGGTTACGTTTGGTGCGCTCACGGCGGGCATGATCGATACGGGCATCCACTTCCAGACCGGAGAACAACTCACCTTCGATCAGCGTACCGACGTGCAGGTGGTTATCGCCTTCTTTGCGAGTATCCGTCACCTTGAAGCGGCCACCGCTCCAGGTCAGCAAACCGGTGTCGCCGACCTGACCACCAGACTCCGCGTAGAAGGGTGTGCGCTCCAGCACGACCACACACTCGTCGCCCGCCTCGGCGTTGCGTTCTTCACCATTAACCAGAACCGCACGGATGCGCTCATGACCGTCAATGTGATCGTAACCGGTGAATTCGGTTTTGCCGTCAATGGTGATGCCGGCAGCGTTGTAATCAATACCGAACTTGCTGGCAGCACGAGCACGCTCGCGCTGAGCTTCCATCGCTTTCTCGTAGCCTTCGTAGTCCAGGGTCAGGCCACGCTCGCGGGCGATGTCGTTGGTCAGGTCTACCGGGAAACCATAAGTGTCGTAGAGCGCGAACACGGTTTCACCGGGAATTTCCGAGCCTTTAAGCTCGGCAATGTCCTGCTCCAGCAGTCGCAGCCCTTTATCCAGGGTTTTCACAAACTGCTCTTCTTCCTGCAGCAACACTTTTTCGATCTGCTTGCGGCTGCTGACCAACTGTGGGAAAGCGTCGCCCATCAGCTCGACCAGGGCACCGGTCAGCTTGTGGAAGAACGGCCCGGTGGCACCCAGCTTGTTACCGTGGCGGGCGGCCCGTCGAATAATCCGGCGCAACACAAAACCGCGACCTTCGTTGGACGGCATCACGCCATCCGCAATCAGGAAGGCGCAGGAGCGGATATGGTCTGCCACCACACGAAGAGAGGCTTCGGTGGTCGCGACGCCGCCCAGAATGTCAGAGGCCGCTTTCAGCAAGTCCTGGAACAGGTCAATTTCATAGTTGCTGTGAACGCCCTGCAAGACCGCAGCAATACGCTCAAGCCCCATACCGGTATCCACCGAAGGCTTGGGCAGGTTCAGCATCTCGTCGTCAGCAGTGCGGTTGTACTGCATGAACACCACGTTCCAGATCTCGATGTAGCGATCACCGTCTTCTTCCGGGCTGCCGGGAGGGCCACCGGCCACGTCCGGGCCATGATCGAAGAAGATTTCCGTGCACGGACCGCAAGGGCCGGTATCACCCATCTGCCAAAAGTTATCCGAGGCGTAGCGGCCACCTTTATTGTCGCCGATACGAATAATGCGATCGGCCGGAACACCGATTTCTTTGTTCCAGATATCGAAGGCTTCGTCGTCTTCGGCGTAAATGGTGACCCACAATTTTTCGGTGGGCAGGTTTAGCCACTGCTCACCGGCCAAAAAAGTCCAGGCAAAATTAATGGCCTCACGCTTGAAGTAATCCCCGAAGCTGAAGTTGCCCAGCATTTCAAAGAAGGTGTGATGGCGCGCGGTGTAGCCGACGTTTTCGAGGTCGTTGTGTTTGCCACCAGCCCGAACGCACTTCTGGGTAGACGTCGCCCGGGTGTAGTCGCGCTCTTCCCTGCCAAGGAACAGATCCTTGAACTGGTTCATTCCAGCATTCGTAAACAATAGTGTTGGGTCGTCCGCAGGCACCAGCGAACTGCTTGGAACAATGGTGTGACCTTGCTGTTTAAAATAGTCGAGAAATGCCTGTCGCAACTCTGCGGTTTTCATAGCCCTTTGATACCTTTCCAGAAACCCGCCGGGATAACCGGCCGGTCCGCGATTGAAATACGAATACTTACATGCGTGTGCAAATCCGCTACTCTAGCACACGCCGAGAACAGGAAAAACGTGAAACCTCACAGGAGACCCCATGCCCCGCCGCTTTCACAACGCCGAGGAACTACTACCTCCAGCCACCGCCCTAAAACGTGCCCTGGCCATTATTTACGACGGTTTGATCAGCATTGCAGTGTTGCTGGTGGCCACCTGGGCCTACACCGTTGTCACGGGGTACATCACTGGCTGGGATCAGTACGAACAGATGGCCGAAGCGGGCGAGCTTTCCGGAGACCCCGGGCTCACCTTCACCCTGTTTCTGGTGCTCTATCTGTTTTTCGCTTACTTCTGGACACGCATTGGTCAAACGCTGGGGATGCAGGTATGGCGCATCCGCATCGAGAATCTGGATGGCTCCTCAGTAAGCTGGACCCAGTCCCTGTTCCGTTACGGTACCGCTGCCGTCGTGGTCTTTCTCACGATTTTGGCAGCGTATTATCTCGGATCGCTCACCCTGCTGCTGACCGTGCCGGCCATCGTCGCGCTGTTCTACCCCATTAATGGCCTGTCACTCACCGATCGCATGTCCAACAGCGTTGTCGTAAGTGTGCCAATACCCGAGAAATCAAAGCCAGCCAGCAAAGCTTGAAATCGCCTGGTCAGCCCGCCTTGCGCATGAGCACGGCCCCGAAAATGGCGTTTACGACTATCGGGGCAAGCACCGCAATCAGGGGATTGAAACCGTAAACCATGCTCATGGGTCCGAGCAGGTCCTGCATGTATTTGAACAGAAGCCCCACCAGCAGGCCGGTAAATACCCGAAATCCCATGGTCACTGAACGCAAGGGACCAAAAATAAACGAGATAGCAACGAGCACCATGACGGCTGTGCCAAGCGGCATCAGCACCTTCTTCCAGAAGGCCAGCCAGTATTGGGCCGCCGTCAGCCCCTGTTCACCAAGATAAGTGGCGTAGGTGTACAGGCCTGTCATCGAGAGATTTTCAGGTTTTACAATCAGCACACTGAGCACATCCGGGGACAGGCCGGTTTCCCATCGCAGAACCGCATGCTCATTGCGCAAAGTCTGTTCACCTTCCAGGCGAGTCGACACCACATTTTCCAGCAACCAGTGGTCGCCCTGAAAAATGGCGCGCTCGGCAAAGCTGGACACTTCCAGTTCGCGATCGCCGCTAAAGCGGAACAACGAAACACCGTGCAACACGCCGTTTGGCTGCACCGCGTTCAAGTGCATGAAGGTGTTACCTTCCCGGTGCCAGACACCGTGGGCCGAAGCAACGTTCTGACTGGCGCCAAGCGCTACCGCTTTCTCACTTTGAGCAATGCGCTCCGTGGTTGGCGCAACATACTCACCAATCACCACTCCGAGCACCACCACCACCAGCGCCGGCTTCATGGCCGACCAGACAATCCGCTTGATGGAAACGCCAGCCGCCCGGATAACGGTCAGCTCAGAAGAGCTCGCCAAAGCACCCAGCCCCACCAGACACCCCATGAAGGCGCCCAGCGGGAGGTAGTCATAAATACGTCGGGGCAATGTAAGAAACACATACCAGAGCGCCTGCAGCGTCTGGTAGTCATTGCGGGCATCGTCCAGCTCTGCAATGAAAGCAAAGATCAGATCCAGCGACAGCACCACCACCATCACCAGGAACATGGCCCCGCCGACCGTGCGCATCACGTAGCCATCAATCTTACGCATGGGCGCGCGCCTCCCTCTCCAGGCGACGCCGGTAGAGCCAGGCTGGACCGAACTGCAGCCAAAGACCGAGAGACAGGAAAATAACATGCACCCAGAGCATGCCAATCCACTCCGGAACCTTGCCATCGGCAAGCGCATCACGGGCCACAATGAGCAAGCCAAGATAGGTGATATACACCAGCATGGCGGGCAGCAGATGGAAGAACCGCCCTTGCCGGGGATTAACCCGACTCAAACGAACGGCCAGCAGCGTCACGATCGGCACGATCAATGGCAACGAAATCCGCCAGTGCAGCAAGGCACGATCTTCCGGATCGTCTGAGTTCCAAAGCGACAGGGTGCTTACACCCTCCTCCAGTTCCTTACTGCCGGCATCACCACTGGTGATTTTCAGGCCATAGGCCTCAAACTCCGTGACATTGTAATCAAGCCTTCCGGGCAATCCCTGATAACGGCCGCCCTGTTCAAGTATCAGGAACCGACTGCCGGTTTCCTGATCGATCAGCTGAGAGCCTGATTCCGCGGTAATCAGCGTAACGCCCTGGCCGTTGCGATCATATTCCGCAATAAACACACCCTTGAGCTGACGCTTGTCCTCACTCAGTGATTCTGTGTAGGTCACGCGGCTACCAGATGTGAAATCCTGAAACCGGCCAGGGGCCAGCATCTCGAATTCAGTGGCTTTACGGGCCTCATTAAAAATAGCCTCAACCTGCTTCATGCCCCATGGCGATACAAACAGACTCATGCTGCCGACCACCAACATCACCGGCAAGCACCCCATCAGGGTTTTAGCCAGCAGCTGTTTGTCGCTCAGCCCGCAGGCAAACAGAACCGTCATCTCACTTTCCAGATACATCCTGCCGTAGGCCAGAAGAATGCCAATAAACAGTCCAAGCGGGAGAATCAGTTCAAGAAAACCGGGGAACCGGTACGCCATGATCGAAAACAGAACACCGGCGGCAATCTCGCCCTCGGCCGCATTTCCCAGGTATTTGATAAAGCGCCCGCTCATGAATACCAGCAAAAGAATGCCGGAGACAGCAAGCATGCTGACCATGATCTGGCGAATGAGGTAACGGAAAACGATAGTCAAATCAGTCTCTCTGGTGGCGACCTGTCACAGGATGGTAGATACAGGAAACTGCGCGTATTCTATGTAACCTCGCAGACGAATGACAGTAAAGCACTCATACAATGAAGTCATCGTAGCAATATAAGCGGTTTGCTTGATTATTTGGTGCGTCACCCCAATCCTTATCAACACGTACCGAGCGCCGCAAATCGCGAACAGCAAAACCATACAACAGGAGTTGCCATGAATTTCAGCCTCAGCAGCAAAGCCATTAGCGCCACCAAAACCGACTGCCTGGTGATCGCCCTGCCCGAAAAGGGCGACTGGCCGGAAACCACCACAGCAGCCGATGAAGCACTTGGAGGCCTGATCAAGCAGCTGGAGAAAGCAGGCGACGTAACGGGCAAGAACGCTACGGTAAACACCGTGCCGCTGGTGGATCAGCCCTGGCATCGTTTGATTGTGGTTGGCACCGGCAAAGACAACGATCGCACCCCGGCCAATTACCGCAAAGCCCTGATTGCCATGATGAGCGCCCTGAAAGATGGGCCCTCAAAAAACGTACTGATCAGCCTGACCGACACCGCCCTGCAAGGCGCAGGAAAGGTAAGCTCCGAAGAAGCCCGCCTCAACCTGATCGGTCGCACCCTGGAAGAACAGCTCTATACCTTTAACGACTTCAAGAGCGAGAAACCCGCCGCCCGCAAACTCAAAAAAGTGGTGGTACAAGCCTCTGGCGCCGGTAAAGCCCTGAAAGACGCCTTCAACCTGGGCCTGGCCACCGGCCGCGGCATGAACTTCACCCGCGACCTGGGCAACACCCCACCCAACATCTGCCATCCGGTCTGGCTGGCCGAGCAAGCCAAAAAGCTGGCTAAAGAGCACGACTGCATCAAGACCGAAGTGCTCGATGAAAAGCAGATGGAAAAGCTGGGCATGAACACCATCCTGGCCGTCGGCAAAGGCAGCACCCAGCCACCGCGTTTCATCATCATGGAATACAAGGGCGGTAAGGCCAAAGACCAGCCCCACGTTCTGGTTGGCAAAGGCATCACCTTCGACACCGGCGGTATCAGCCTGAAGCCAGGCGAAGGCATGGATGAAATGAAATACGACATGGGCGGCTCCGCCAGCGTGCTCGGCACCATGCAGGTCATCGCCGAAACCCGTCCGAAAATCAACATCGTGGCCGTCATCGCTGCCGCCGAAAACATGCCGGACGGCGGCGCCACCCGCCCGGGTGACATCGTTACCACCATGTCTGGCCAGACCGTCGAAATCCTCAACACCGACGCCGAAGGCCGCCTGGTACTGTGCGATGCCCTGACCTACGTTAAACGCTACAACCCGGCCTCCGTGCTTGACATGGCCACCCTCACCGGAGCCTGCATCATTGCCCTGGGCCACCACGCCAGCGCCGTGTTCAGCAACAACGACGACCTCGCCAACGAAGTCCTGGCCGCCGGCGAACGCACCGGCGACCGCGCCTGGCGCCTGCCCCTGTGGGACGAATACCAGAACCTGCTCGACAGCAACTTCGCCGACATGCAAAACATCGGCGGCCGGGCAGCCGGCTCCATCACCGCCGCCTGCTTCCTGTCGCGCTTTGCTAAAGACTACCGCTGGGCTCACCTGGACATCGCCGGCACCGCCTGGAACTCCGGCAAAGCCAAAGGCGCCACCGGCCGCCCGGTCCCCCTGCTGGTCGACTACCTGATGTCCCATGCAGGAAAGTAACCCGACCAATCCCCCGGAGACCGGCAGCCCAGCTGCCGGACCCTCCGGTCCGGACGAAAAAAACCAGCGTTACTGGTTCCACATCCTCGCCCAGAATACCCCCAACGCCCGCAACCTCCACGCCGCCAAACTCGTGGACAAAGCCTGGCAACAGGGTGACCGTGTGTGCGTGCTTTGTGACAACCAGCAACAAGCCGAAGAACTGGACGAACTGCTCTGGAACGTCACCCCCGACGCGTTCATCCCTCACAGCATAGCAACCGAACCAACCACCCCCTGCGAAGACCCCGTCGGCCTCCTGCTCTACCCACCAGCCGCCACCGACTGGGACACCGTCATCATCCTGTCCGCCACCCTCCCCGCCGACGCCAGTCAATATAGCCGACTGGCCCTGGTCGCCCACAACGACCCGGCCGTGCTGAATCAAGCGCGAGAGCACTTCAAGCAGTTACGGAAGTTGGGGATTGAAGCCCGAGTGCATGACATGCGGCAGCGGTAATAAGTGTTTTTGGTTACGGACAGCACGCAGCCAGATCTGCGGGGTTGGGGGTCGGCTTTCCAAAACCGTTGAGGGCCATGGACGGCCCGAAAGGAGCCTACAGGGACGTACTCGTGGGCGTGTTTTGGAAAGCCGACCCCCAACCTCGCAAGGCACCCAGTCAGCAGGCTAGCCTTTACAGGGGTTCGCCGCATCAACAGCGACCATGTATAATCGTCCAACTCAGAATTTCCCTATGTGAATCAACCAAAACGGTCACTGCAAAATCCCATGGAAAAAACCTACCAGCCAGAAAACATCGAGCGCCAGTGGTACGAAAACTGGGAAGCCAAAGGCTACTTCCGCCCCAGCGGAGAGGGTGAGTCCTACAGCATCGCCATCCCGCCGCCCAACGTCACCGGCAGCCTGCACATGGGCCATGCGTTCCAGCACACCATCATGGACACCCTCACCCGCTACAAGCGCATGCAGGGCCGTAACGCACTGTGGACCGTCGGCACCGACCATGCCGGCATCGCCACCCAGATGGTCGTCGAACGCAAACTGGCGGCTGAAGAAGACAAAACCCGCCACGATCTGGGCCGGGGCGAATTCATCAAACGCATCTGGGACTGGAAAGAACACTCCGGCGGCACCATCACCCGCCAGATTCGCCGTCTCGGCAACTCCGTGGACTGGGACAACGAACGATTCACCATGGACGACGGCTTCTACAAAGCCGTACAGGAAGTCTTCATCCGCCTGTACGAAGACGGCCTGGTCTACCGTGGCAAGCGACTGGTGAACTGGGACCCGAAGCTGCACACCGCCATTTCTGACCTGGAAGTCGAGAACAAAGAAGAAAAGGGCTATTTCTGGCACCTGCGTTACCCGCTCGCCGACGGCGCGAAAACCAAAGAGGGTAAAGACTACGTCGTCGTCGCCACCACTCGCCCGGAAACCCTGCTTGGCGACACCGCGGTCGCCGTCCACCCGGAAGACGAGCGCTACCAGCATCTGATTGGTAAGCACGTGCTGCTGCCACTGGTTAACCGCAGAATCCCGATTGTGGCCGACCACCACGCCGATCCCGAAAAGGGCTCCGGCTGCGTGAAGATTACCCCGGCCCACGATTTTAACGACTACGCCGTGGGTAAGCGCAATCAGCTGCCCATGATCAACGTGCTGACCCAGGACGCGAACATCCGGGCCAGCGCCGAAGTGTTCAACTCCGACGGCACCGAAAATACCGACATCGACGCCTCCCTGCCCGCCGCTTACGCTGGCCTGACCCGCGAAGCCGGCCGCAAGCAGATTGTTGCCGACATGGAAGCCGCCGGTCTGGTACAGCAGGTCGAAGACCATGTGCTGAGCGTGCCCCGGGGTGACCGCTCCGGCCTGATCATCGAACCCATGCTCACCGATCAATGGTTCGCCGATGCCAAGACCCTGGCCAAGCCAGCCATCGAAGCGGTAGAAGACGGCCGCATCCAGTTTGTGCCCAAACAGTACGAGAACATGTACTTCTCCTGGATGCGCGATATCCAGGACTGGTGTATTTCCCGCCAGCTGTGGTGGGGCCACCGGATTCCGGCCTGGTACGACGCCGAAGGCAACATCTACGTCGGCCGCAACGAAGACGAAGTGCGTCAGAAGCACAGCCTGCCGACCGATCTGGAACTGAAGCAGGACGACGACGTGCTGGACACCTGGTTCAGCTCTGCCCTGTGGACCTTCGGCACCCTGGGTTGGCCGGAAATCACCGAACGCCTGAAAACCTTCCACCCCACCGACGTGCTGGTCACCGGTTTTGACATCATCTTTTTCTGGGTTGCCCGGATGATCATGATGACCATGCACTTCATGAAGAACGAAGACGGCACTCCGCAAGTACCGTTCAAAACCGTATACGTAACGGGCCTGATCCGGGACGAGCACGGCGACAAGATGTCCAAATCCAAGGGCAACGTCATCGACCCGCTCGACATGATCGACGGCATCAGCCTACCAGAGCTGCTGGAGAAGCGTACCGGCAACCTGATGCAGCCGAAACTGGCCGAGAAAATCGGCAAGCGTACCCAGAAGGAATTCCCGGAAGGCATTGCCGCCCACGGTACCGACGCCCTGCGCTTCACTCTGGCAGCCATGGCCACCACCGGCCGTGACATCAACTGGGACATGAAGCGCCTGGAAGGCTACCGCAACTTCTGCAACAAGCTGTGGAACGCCGCCCGCTATGTGCTGATGAACACCGAAGGCGAAGATTGTGGCGTCAACGCCGAGCCGGTAACGCTGTCTCTGGCCGACCGCTGGATCATCAGCGAACTGCAGCACTGCGAGCAGGAAGTGATTCGTCACCTGGAGCAGTACCGCTTCGACTTGGCCGCCTACGCCCTGTACGAGTTCATCTGGAACGAGTACTGCGACTGGTATCTGGAGCTGTCCAAGCCAGCCCTGAGTGACGAAGGCGCCAGCGCTGACGCCAAGCGCGGCACTCGCCGCACACTGGTGCGGGTATTGGAAGCGGTATTGCGCCTGGCGCACCCGATGATGCCGTACATCACCGAAGAAATCTGGCAGCGCATTGCGCCCCTGGCCGGCAAGAGTGGCGACAGCATCATGCTGCAGCCCTTCCCGCAACCGGATGAGAGCAAACAGGATGCCGCCGTGGCCGCCGATATCGAATGGCTCAAAGGCGTGATCGTGGCTGTGCGTAATATCCGGGGCGAGATGAACATCTCACCGGGCAAGCAGGTGCCGGTCATGCTTAAAGGTGGCAACAGCGAAGATGAGCGCCGCCTGAACGCCAACCGTCAGTTCCTGATGTCGCTGGCCAAGCTGGAAAAACTGGAATGGTTTGAAGGCGACAAGGCCCCCATGAGCGCCACCCAGCTGGTGGGCGAAATGGAAGTGCTGGTGCCCATGGCCGGCCTGATCGACAAAGACGCCGAGCTCAAGCGCCTGGACAAGGAGCTGGACCGCCTGCAGAAGGAAATCGACCGGGTGGAGGGCAAGCTGAACAACGAAAAGTTCACGGCTAAAGCGCCTGCCGACGTGGTCGAGAAAGAGAAAGACAAGCTGCAGGATGCTCAGGGCAGCCTGCAACGCCTGAGTACACAGCGAGCTGAAATCGAGGCCATGTAAGGCATGATCGCCATTCTGGGCGCCGGCTCCATGGGCCGGCTGTGGGCCGCTGCACTACCTGCCGGGCAAGTAGCGTTTGTGCCCCGCCCGGCGCAGCCCGGAGGGCAATTATCCTACCGGTTCCGGCCTTTTCACGGGCCGGAATACCCGGTCCGCATTCCCTGGCTCATGCCCTCCCATCGCCCCAGCCTGCTGCTGGTCGCCACCAAAGCCGGTGATAGCTTACCGGCGCTGGCGAATACGCTACCGGTATTGCCCGCCGATACCCCAATTGTGCTGCTCCAGAATGGCCTCGGCAGCCAGCAACAAGTCGCTGAACGATGGCCGGACCGTCCGGTTCTGGCCGCAACCACAACAGAGGGTGCCAACCGCCCGGAGGCGGATCTCACCGTCCATGCCGGTCAGGGTGAAACCCGGGTTGGTGCACTCAACGCTGCGGCCCAAAACCACGTGACCGAGGTGGTGCGCGCACTCGCCGCAAGTGGCCTGACCGTTCACGCCGAGCCCGATATCCTGGGCCCGCTCTGGCAGAAACTGGTGATCAACGCCGGCATCAACGCCTTTACCGCCATACTGAATTGCCCGAACGGGCAGATTCTGGAGCAGGCTTTTTATCAGCAGTGGATTGACCCCCTCTGCCGGGAGATAAGCCGCCTGCTCCGCGCGGCGGGCCAGCAGGAACAGACACCGGCAGCACTACGGCGGCAAATTGAAGCCGTCGCCCAAAAAACCGCCACCAACACCTCCTCCATGCGCGCAGACGTGCTGGCCGGGCGAAGCACCGAAATCGACTTTATCAATGGCTACCTGGTGCGCCTTGGCCGCCAGCTCGGAATCGAAACCCCGGTGAACCAAATGCTCACCGAACGGGTACAACAACTGAATTGATCATTTATCTACGGGAGTGCAAGCCATGGGCAACCGCCTATCCAAGATCTACACCCGAACAGGCGACGACGGTTCCACCGGCCTGGCCGACGGCAACCGCATTGCCAAGAACGCCCAGCGGGTGGAAGCCATGGGCACCGCCGATGAGCTGAACTGCCATATCGGCGTACTGATCGAAACCCTGCCCGCCGGCGATGCCTTGATTGAGTCTCTCCGCAGGATTCAGCACCATCTGTTCGACCTGGGCGGTGAATTTGCCATTCCCGGCAGCAAGGTTATTGGCGACGACCACATCAGCTGGCTGGAACAAACCCTGGATGAACACAACGAAGGCCTGCCAGCCCTCAAGAACTTCATCCTGCCTGGCGGCTGCTTGGCGGCCGCGCAATGCCATATGGCCCGCGCTGTATGCAGACGCGCCGAACGGGTGGTGGTTGCCCTGGGCCATGAAGATTCCATCAATACCGCTTCACGGCACTACCTGAACCGACTGTCGGACCTGTTGTTTGTGATCGCAAGGGTTCTGGCACGCCGGGATGGCAGCCAGGAAATTCTCTGGGAGCAAAAAAAATCCGGCCTCTAGGGGCCGGATTTTCCATTAACACCTGCCATCTCAGACTTTAAAAGCTTCCACAAGGCGCTGCAGTGACGCCGTCAGCTCTGACATCTGACGTGACGACGCCAGCGTCTCTTCGGCGTTCGATGCGGTGCTCTTGCCCAGCTCACCGATGCGCTCCACGTTGGCGTTGACGTTTTTGGCCACCGCGGACTGTTCTTCTGCTGCCTGAGCAATCTGATGGCTCATATCAACGATCTCTGAAATGCCGGCAGCGATTCGGTCCAGGGCCTCAGTCACTTCGCCAGATTTCTGTACCGTCTGCTCCGTCGCGTCGTGGCTGCTGGTCATGGCCGAGACGGCCTCTTTTACGCCACCCTGCAAGCGGGAAATCATTCCTTCAATTTCCTCGGTGGACTTATGAGTTCGCTGGGACAGCGAGCGCACCTCGTCCGCCACCACCGCAAAACCACGCCCCTGCTCACCGGCTCTGGCCGCTTCGATGGCCGCATTCAGAGCCAGCAGATTGGTTTGCTCGGCGATCGCTTTGATTTCAACCAGTACCTGGCTAATATTGGTGCTATCAGCACTGACCCGGTTGATGACTTCGACCGCACCGGCAATTTCAGCCGACAATCGGTTAATCGTATTAACGGTGTCTGCAACCACCTGACGGCCGCTTTCGGTGTTTCGTTCGGCATTGCCAGCGCTGTCGGCAACCCGATGCGCGCTTTCGGTAACCTCGTTCACGGCGCCAACCATCTGACCCATGGCCTCGTTAATCTGACCAGTCTCATCCATCTGGCGAACAACAGCTTCGCTGTTTGCGGCCGCCGTGTCATTCACCCTGACGGCCTGGCTACCAACATCCGCCGTTGTTGCACCCACCGAACGGATCAGCTCCGCTATCCGGTCCGTCATATTATTGAACTCGGTGGTCAGTTCACCTAACTCATCCCGATTGTTCAACTGAATGTGGGTGGTCATATCGCCCGCCGCCACACTGCGAGCAGCCGCACTGAAGCGATTGATGGCTGTCCTGACCGACATAAAAAAGCCGACGTAGAGGTACACCACCAAGACCATTACCGCCAGCAAGGCACCAATGATCAGGCGACGCTGGGCCGTCTCTCGATTCAGCCGCTGCTCCAGATTGCTCGCAACCACCTCAAAAAGGCCATCAGCCAAGGTATCGTAATGGCCCAACTGATTGACCACGGAAGAGTCGAACTCTTGCCAGGGCAATTCCAGTCGCATGGGTGTAATGATATTGGTATCAATCTGATCACGCAGAGCAAGCAGACTTTCATCCACCCGGGTCACAGCGCCACCCGCCTGGCTTGCCAGCCTTGGCGACGTTTCCAGCGCCACCGACAGCGACGGTGATAACAGGGAACTGCGGTTGGTCAGTTGATCGTAAATCTCATTAAGGATTTCGCTCAAGTTATAGCCAACCTGGCCATCCACCAATGCGAAAACCCCGTAAGACCGAGCCCGACCAACAACGGTTCGGGCCTCTGGGAGTGTGTTGCGCACAAGGCCCAACAACAACAGGTTTTCCCTTGACGCGTCCTGGCCAAGACCAGAAATTTCGATCGTCGCCGGCAATAACGCCAGCACCTTTTGAACAAACTCGTGGTAATACTTGAATTGCGGATCGATATTACCTTGATAGTTATCGTTTTCTTTCAGTGCTTCCCACTCTTCCTGCAATGCTTGCACCTGGTCATTCCAGGAACCGGAGGTGTCAAATGAGCGATCCTGACCCGCAAGGTCGGCCATTAAAGAGTCAATCTGACCGGCAGCAACCTGGGCTTTTTCGAGAAGTGCCTGCTCGTCTTTCAGGATGCCCGGCGCCTGATAATCCCGATAATCCATTGAGGCCGCCAGCAACTGGTCGACTTTTTGCAGTTCTGCCAAGCCCTCGATGCCACGGGTCATTGTCTGAACAGATTGGTTGAGGCTGGAAATAACGAGCCACGACAGGACGATGATCGGTCCAAGAAACAAAATACTGATGAGGCTGAACTTGTAAACCATGGGCAGCCGGTTCATCAGGGAAATCGCTGGATTGATCAGATAATTCACGGTGCCCCTCTCGCGGATTCTAATAAATGAATCGTTATTCTTTCTTTGATTATCGCCTAAGGTCTAAAAATCTAAATCACTATTAAGTATTATTATGTAATGTTTTTTGACAGTTACCTACACAACCCCAGCAATCACCAGCAATGCCGCACCACAAATCCAGACCAGCATACTTCGGTTCAAAAGGTCACGGATGGCGGTAAGGCTTCGACCACCAAAACTGGGCCACTCATCCGGATGAAGACTCACAAACTGTTCCGGATCAAGCGCATACCCGGTTAACGACCCGTTTGCAGAAATCATGAGGATTTCTTCAGTCTTTCTTCCAAACCCGGGCAGAACCTTACGCGCCTCCTGCAACCAACCGGACAGATCCCCCGCCAGACCCAGCGTGCAGGACAACAGGCGCGCGGGAATCCAGTTGGCCAACTCCCCCAACCCGGCAAACCTCGGCCGAGCGGCATTCTGTGGCCACTGCTCCGCCAACGCGACCAAACCACGGGCGATTAAAGCCGCACCTATGCCACCAACAACGTACCAGAACGCCACCAGGAAAAAGCGCTCAAACACCGCCATGACCAGCACCTTGGAAAGCGACAGGTGCATGGCCTCTGGCGACAATGCCGCGCCACGCTCCTGCGCGGGCAAACGATCCTGAACCTGGTGCCAGGCCGCCTGCATATCACCCCGGCCCCAGGCATCGGAATAGGCGGCCAGCAGCCCACGCCAACCCGGCGTGCCCATCAGGAGCACCAACACGATCAGTTCGAGGGGATAAGCGGCAAATCGGAAACCAAGCCAACCCAGACTCCAGACAATGCACGCCAGCGCCAGACCGGGCAATACAACCAGTGCCATACCCGCGCGAATAGAGCGCTCATTGCCCGCCTGAATCCTGGCACCCTGATGAAACCAGGCTCGCCAGAGCGTATCGCCATCCAGCCGGTTCAGTCCGTCCAGCCGGCGCCGTGTTAGATAAGCCAGTAAAAAGACGACAAACACCATTCAGACGATCTCCTCATCTGCGAGCAACGCTGCTAAGCGAGGCCAGTCAAAAGCCGGACCGGGGTCGGTTTTTCGGCCGGGTGCAATGTCGCAATGGCCAGTCACGCGGTCGGTACGGATCTCAGGCCAGGCGATCATACTTAAGCGGGCCAACATCGCCAGCGACTGGTATTGCTCCGGCGTATAGGGTGTGTGGTCGGTACCCTCCATCTCGATGCCAATGGAGAAGTCATTGCACTCCTCCTCACCGTCGAAGCAGGACCGGCCGGCATGCCATGCCCGATCCAGACAACTGACAAACTGCACGACAGAACCATCTCGACGCACCAGGGCATGAGCTGAGACCTGCAGGGATGCAATGGTTTCAAAGTAGGGGTGCACCGACGGGTCGAGCTGATTGCAGAAGAATTGTTCGATCTCGGGACCACCAAACTGACCCGGTGGCAAGCTGATGTTGTGCACAACCAGTAAAGAGATTTTGGCGCTGTCCGGCCTGGGGCCGAAATTTGGCGAGGGAGCCCAGCGACTTCCAGGGAATCGACCGGTGCTCTTTAATTCTGCCGCCAGGGCAGGCGTAACCTGCAGGGCGTGTTGTTGGTCTCGGATCATGGAATCGGAATTTGGCAAAGCGTATCCACAGGCGCTGAAAATGACTGATCGATTGAATCACAAAGCGACTGCGGATGCTACGGGCCCTGGAGTGCTACCGCCACTAACAGGTTCAGTCTTTCCGGTTGTGCCTCAGGTTATCAATAATCGACTCGAGAGCCCGGTCAAAAATAAGGCCATCATCCAGAAGCGTCATCAAGCCATCCTGAAGTGTGGTCGCCAGGTCATCGCGATGATACTCAGCCACTTTGGTTCCGCTGCGGTTAACAAATATGTACTTGCCGGTAGCCTTGATAAACGCCGCCAGTTTGCAGCGCACCCGAACATCGTCACGAACCAGCTCTACCCAGGATCCAACCCGCAATTGATCCGCGCGGGCAAGCCATTCGGCAGCAGCAACGGCCGCGGGCTTCTCTTTCGGCACGTCAGCGATCACCGCAGAAACCGGATCGTGCACCTCATCCGGCACATCTGCTTTGCCAGTCACCAGCTTGCTGGACGGAGCTGCCTCCTCGACCGGCACAACTTCAGAATCGGGCTGCTCTGCAAAACCTCTTACGGAGCTCGATTTATCGACTTCATTGACCGGCGCCGTCACCAGTTTCTGGAACACGTCAACATGGGCAAGCTCAAGATCACGGATGGCAGCATCCGTCGAAAACGGATCCCAAGAGATCTCATGCAGCGCCTGGCGCAGCTCCTCAACTACATCAGGAATCGCCCTCAGCAACTCTGAACGAGTGTTATCGGTTACCGGTGCAGGGTCGACACTCCAGATCAGCCGCTCAGTCAACACGCAGGCTGCCTGCCATTGTTGACTGTCTTCACCCTGGCGTAACACAACCCATTGCAGGTATCGGATCCAGGGCTCGCTGAGAATCTGCATCACTGGAGCCGGAATATCACGGCCCGCCGATTCTTCATTGATCAGTGATGTCGCCGCCTGGCTTGCTCTTTCCTGCCGGGCCCTACCCTCTTCGGCATCTCTGAGCCGCTGCTCGACCAATTCCCGGCGCCGCCGGTCAAGATCCATAAAGTGGCTGAAATCTTTCAGCAACTCCTCGAACAACTCTACGTTGTCGGTAAACTCGCTAAGAACCCGGTCAACAACCTCTTCAATTTTTTCTCGCAACGGGTCGCGCATGCCCGCCCGTTTTTCGCTCCAGCCAATGGCAGACAACGCCAGCTCGTTGAGCAGCTTGCGGACCGGATGCCCGCCACGATTAAAGAAATTCCTGTCACTGAGCGCAACCTTCAATACCGGGATCTGTAATCTGCCAATCAGCGACTTCATCACCGGGTGTAACTGACGGTCTTCGAGAATGAAATCGAACAACATCGACACCAGATTAATAACGTCACCGTCCACTTGCCCCAGTGAAACGGACTTGCCGCCCTGCTCCTGCAGTACCGAGAAAAGTTGTTCCCTGAGTGGAATCACCTGGCCAGAATCATGGCCCTGAACTGTGTTTTGCAATTCATTAAGACGAACCATCAGCCGGCCGGTGTCCAGCGTCACGCCACCTAGCGAAGCACCGCCGCCAGACTCAGGTGCATCACCCTGATGCAACAACGCGCTCAGTTCAGAGAATGTTGGAGAGTGTGAACCGCCGGCTGCAGGTCCGTCGCTTTCATAGGCTTGTGTAGAACCTGTGGATGCAGGTGGCACGGGCCCTTGACCTTGCGACGCTTTACGGGGGCCATTCTGCGCATTCCCGGTCGGAGCTCGCTTCATCTCTGGCAACACACCCTCGGCGATCAGGGTTTTGTTGGCTTGATCATAGAAGCCGGCGAGCTTGTCCACCAAAAGGCGTTCAAACAATTTCAAAACCACCAGCTTGGCGCGAATATCAATATCAAGGTCTGCACATGCCTCGGAGATACCACCGCAAATAACCTCCGGGCTCAGCGGCATCTGATCGTCTGCTAACTCAATGTCAGGCATAAGGTGGCGCACACGAGTGGCCAACATGCGCACCGGCTCCTCGTACTGGTTACGCAATTTGGTCACTAGGTTTTCAATCGCAACCTGCTGTTCCAGCTCGGAATGATCAAGCAGGCTTAACGAATCCTGATCAACTTGCTCAAGCGAGGCACCTGACCGCCCAGGCTTGAATCGACCAGACTCATTGAACGCCTGGCTGACGTACTGAAGCATCGATACGGTCATGGACTTTCTGCGTAGCCGCAACTCCCGCATGGCGTCAAAATAGGCGGTCTGGTCCTGGTTGGAACCCGCGCGGTCGGCGAGCGCAAACAAGCTGTCATCGGCCTGTTCGAAAAATGACGACAATACGGCTTTGAGCGACTGACCTGACGCGTCACGCAACCGGATTAGCGCTGGCGGCAGCGAGAACCGGCTTACCGGTTTCTGGCCGGATATACGGACAACCTTGTTATCGTGCGCCATGGGGGTGCTCCGGGTTGATCAGCGTTGAAGCTCTGAATATTTGACTAATACATCATACGGCCGATGATCGTCACCTTGTGTCAGAATTTGTCACCTTTTGTGTAACACCGACCTGCGTCACATTTTAGCACCTGCAACCAACGTCATTTTGCGAAATGGCAAGGTGGCAGTAGAATTGCGGGCCTTAAGCTCAACCACAACTCCTGACCACCGGAAAACGCCATGATCGCCCCTGAATTGCTCCGCCAGGCCCGCATTGAATCCGTTGCTCACAGCCTCCGTGAAGATGTCGGTGATGGCGACATCACCGCGATGCTGATTGCCGCAGGCACCGCAGCGACCGGACACGTGATCACCCGTGAGCCCGCGCGGCTCTCTGGCAAAGATTGGGTAGACGAAGTGTTCCGGCAGGTTGACCCTGCAGTCAAACTTACCTGGCGATACCAGGACGGTGAAGACGTGGCTGCAGATCAGGTGATCTTCACCATGGCGGGCCCTGCCCGCTCTTTACTGACCGCTGAGCGGGCCGCCCTGAACTGGCTGCAAACCCTTTCTGGAGTTGCAACAACCTGCGCCGGGTATGCCGGCAAGGTTGCTCACACCGGTGTCCGCCTGCTGGATACCCGAAAAACACTCCCGGGGCTGCGACTGGCGCAAAAGTACGCTGTTACCTGCGGTGGATGCGACAACCATCGCATTGGCCTCTGGGATGCCTTCCTCATCAAAGAAAACCACATTGCTGCCTGCGGCTCTATTGCCAGCGCCATCAGCGAAGCGCGCCGGATTGCACCCGGCCGGCCTGTTGAGGTTGAAACTGAATCGTTAGACGAGCTTCACCAGGCCCTGATCGCAGGCGCAGACATCATTATGCTGGACGAGTTTTCGCTGGAAGATATGACCGAAGCGGTCCGGATAACTGCAGGCAAAGCAAAACTGGAAGCCTCAGGCGGGATCAATAAACAGACATTGGTTCCAGTGGCGGAAACCGGAGTGGATTACATTTCGATCGGCGCACTCACCAAAGATGTCCGCGCCATCGATTTGTCGATGCGCCTGGATTAAAAAACGGGCCCCGATAAACTCAAGAATCGGAGAGCAACCGGTCCATCTGCTCCAGAGCCTGAAACAGTCCGCGTCCGGATTGCTCCTGCCCCCGAAAATACTCCTCAGCCATCGGAGCAATACCGGAAACTGATGGCAAGGCATGCCCGCCCTCAACCAGCACCTTCATCTTGGTCAGGAACACGAACTGAAGCCACTGGGTAAAATTCATGGTGTCCAGGCAGAACGGCTCGGTGCTTTGAAACGCCGACTCAGGGGGAGGGCTCACCTCCCACATCTGCAGTCGGCGAAGTTCAATTTCAATCTGCAACAGACCGTCGGTTACCTGGTCGAGATGGGCTTTACTGGTGCTCATACTGATTGGCTCAATCCGCCAAAGGTTCCAGTTCAACCGACTCGCCATGGAGCACGCGGTACAGATCCTCGTACTGACGGGTCAGCGGATGTTTTGGCGCCATGTGAATCAATGGCTGCCGGCTCTGGTGTGATTCTTTCATTTTTACGGAGCTGGACAACCGCACCGGCAACACCGGCAGTCCTTCAGCAATCAACTCTTTTACCAGCTGCTTTGGCAAGCTCGCCCTGGGCTGAAACTGGTTGGCGATAATACCCTCAACCACCAGTTCCGGATTATGATCTTCCTGAAGCTCCCGGATTTCATGGAGGATGCTGTACAACGCCTGACGGGAAAAGTCATCGCAATCAAAAGGAATAAGACAACGCTGCGCGGCAATCAAAGCTGAGCGAGTATAGAAGTTCAGTGCCGGTGCGGTATCGATGTAGATCTCATCAAACGAGTCGCCCAGTTTTTTCAGGAACTCACGGAGCTTGTAGATTTTGTGCTTGGCCTCAAGCTTGCGCTCAAGAAAATCAAGCTCCGGGCTCGACGGCAAGACAAACAAATTATCAAAAGATGACGCATGCACAAACTCTTCCGGGCGGCGGTTGAACACACTGAAAGCGACGGTCTGCTCCAGCAGGTCGGCGGCTGTATCTTTCAGGTCGGCCGCTGGCTTGCCCAGCAGGTAGTGAGTTGAGTTGCCCTGGGGATCCAGATCCACTACCAGAGTACGCTTGCCACGAGTCGCACTGATCGCTGCCAGGTTGCAGGTTATACTCGACTTCCCGACTCCGCCTTTCTGGTTAAAAACCACCCGTCTCATGTCGTCTCTCCAATGGCCATTATCGTTGTTGATCCGTAACTACCATCCCATGACAGTTTTTACGAAAGGGATGGTTAATCGCCTTTGCGCCTGCAGGGAGTTTTCATCAAGAGTGTCCAGCAGCCCGAGTAGCTCGCCCAATCGCCGCGGGGCTCGGCGCATGATAAATCCGGCAACATCCTCACTCATCACCATTCCGCGTTGCTCGGCCCTTGCCATGAGAATCCGGAGCCGGTCTTCATCCCGGTATACCCCGAGCTGAATCAACAAGCCATGAGCCAACCGGGACCCAAGATCAGCCAGACCAAAAGGTAAGGCTGCAGGCACTTCCGACAACGACACCATCAACAGACCGCCCCCGTCTAACACCCGGTTATACAGATGGAATACGGCTTCCTCCCAATCGCTATCGCCGGCGATCAGATCGAGGTCGTCGAGGCATACCACGCCATGACGTTCAAGCCCGGTAAGCGCCTCAGGACCAAAGGGTATCAACTCCCGGATGCTGATGCAGACCGCCCCCTGCCCACGCTGTTCTGCCAGATGGCAGGCCGCCTGCAACAAATGGCTTTTACCAGTATCCGAATCGCCACAGATCACAACAACCGGTGCCCCAGCGGGCTGCTCACACACCACTTCCAGGCGCCGCGCGGCATCGCGATTCCGGTCACCGTGAAAATTGTCAAACCGGGCATCATCACGAAGCTTGACCCCCAGAACCATCTGCGAAGTGGCCATCAGTGTTTAGCTCTCCAGGCCCGCAGCCCCCACACAAGACTGTAATGAAACCCACTGAAGATCGCCGATGCGGCCACCAGCAGAATACCCACCTCCATTACCCAGAGCGGCATGGGGAGACCTGCCATCAGGATAATGATCGCTAGAACAACCAGAACCTGAATAAACGTGTTGAGCTTGCCTGGCATGCTTGGCTCCATCTCAAATCGACCCACGCCGTAATGATACATGAGCCCACCGGCGACGATCACCAGGTCACGACCAAGAACCAGCACAAACAGCCAAAGTGGAAGAATGCCGGTGTAGGTCAGCATCAGGTAGGCCGCTATCAGCAGGGCTTTGTCTGCCAGCGGATCAGCCACGGCGCCTAGTCGGGAGCGCCAGTTATAGTGACGAGCCAGAAAGCCATCAAGGGCGTCGGTTGTGGCGGCGATCGCAAAGATGAGCAGCGACAGCCGATAGTTGCCTGCCAGCAACGCACCGGCAAACGGAATCACAAGCAACACCCGCAAAAACGTCAGCGCATTGGGAATCCACCGCCACCGGCGCAATGTCACAAACGGCCCTCCGCCGACGCTCAGTCGCTGCCACCGCGAACAACCGGAGCCGGCTGCCAGCGGTAGTAAAGCACCTGATACAGAGATTCAAACGCCTGCTCGGCATCCTGTTCGTCACCATCCAGAAGTGGCTGGTACAGGAACAAGGCCGTCTCGGGGTTCTGGTCATCGGCCTCAGCCGGCTCAACCACCAGCTGAGGGTCCAGCTTCGGCTCGCTCGCGGGCGCCGCTCTGGCGGGGTCTCTTTCCTCCGGCTGACCTTCCATCACAACAAAGCGCGGGTCCAGTGCAATATACTGCTTGAGCTGGTCCAGCTCGCCGGTGAACGTAACCTGGACCGTCAGGCGATCATTCCGCACTCGCGAGGCACCCACAGAAACCACGGGGGTGAAGCCGCTCAGAGCTTTGCCAATCTGACCATAGTCCGCCAGCGAAGATGCCCCCTCGAGTACGATATCCACTCGCGGTGAATCGCCAACCTCCCCGGCTGCCACCGCATATCGGCTGGCGTAAGCATCTGCCCAACGCCCAACGACGGCTCGGGCAAGCTCAGCGGGGTTGTCTGCCGTCACCGATTGCTCAGCACTCCCCATACTCATGCCATCAAACACCCAACCAGCACGCCATTGGCCGCCGGAGCGACTAACTCTCATCAACGCCAAGGCGTCGTGGGACATATCAGCCGATGCGTCACGGATGCGGCCGGTAAACTGGCCCCACAAGTCTGACAGCAAGGCGCGATCGCCCTGAACGCTTTGGGGTGGGAACGCGACCGGCAAGCCGCGCTCCTCCGCAGCCGCCATAAGATGCTGCCGCCAACTGGCCGTGGCGCTATCTTCGCCCCCTGATTCATCCGGGGAGGCTACCACCAGCTTTCGGTCCCCCCTGTCTTCAACCGCCACCCAGGCCAGAGTTAACGGGCGGTTAGCACCCCAGACCGGCGCGCTAATGGACGCAAGCGCACGGTTAACCCCCACCGCACCAAAGCTCATCTGCATTCTCGATTCGCCGTCATTGCGACGAACCTGATAAGCCAGCAGCAGCGACTCGGCATTGGCAAGCACCTCGTCAATGCCGTCCAGTTCGAGCACATCGCGACTGCCCGACACCCGAACCATGACCCTACGCAAACCTTCGGCATATCCGGCCTGCAGATCGTCAGCGCCGGTGCCATCGACGGCAACGTCAACGTTGTAAAGGCCTGAAACCGTAACGGCCGCGGCCGGTCCAGCGAGCGTCAGCAGCAAACTGGCCGCTGCTGCGACTAAAAAGGCGACGCTTCTGAACATTTTCATGTGAATTCTTCCTGATTCAGTCATGTAACACCCTGACGTTCCCATGATTGGCGCACAGGATACACCAACCGTTCTGACGAGAGTAGCAAGGGTCCGTTGCGGGTTGGCAATGAAGTATCACGAATATTTGCCCGCTTTGCCGAATACCGGTTGGAGCACCCGTGCGCACCTGCTAAAATCCGCCGCCTGACCCACAGGCCAATGGTTACAATCCCATGAGCGAACACAAGCCGTCCCTCACCTATCGCGATGCTGGCGTTGATATCGACGCAGGCAACGATCTGGTAGACCGTATCAAGAATACCGCAGCCCGTACCCGTCGTCCCGAAGTGCTCGGCGGCCTCGGCGGTTTTGGCGCCATGGTGTCCATCCCGGCCGGTTACCGGGAGCCCGTTCTTGTATCCGGCACTGACGGTGTGGGCACCAAACTGCGCCTGGCCATGCAATTGGAGAAGCATGACACCATCGGTATCGACCTGGTCGCCATGTGCGTTAACGACCTGATCGTCGGCGGCGCCGAGCCACTGTTCTTCCTTGACTACTATGCAACCGGCAAACTCAATGTCGACATCGCCGCCCAGGTGGTTGATGGCATCGGTACCGGCTGCGAGCTCTCGGGCTGCTCCCTGGTGGGCGGTGAGACGGCTGAAATGCCGGGGATGTATGAAGGCGAAGATTACGACCTGGCGGGGTTCTGTGTCGGCATCGTTGAGCGCAGCGAAGTCATTGATGGTAGTCGCGCCCAACCGGGCGATGTGCTGCTGGCTCTTGGATCGTCCGGTCCGCACTCCAACGGTTATTCTCTGATCCGCAAGATTATTGAGATCAGCGATGCGGACCTAAGTCAGCCAATGGGCGACACCACCCTAGCCCAGGCCCTCATGGCGCCAACGCGTATTTATGTAAAGAACCTGCTGCAACTGATTCGCGAAGTAGACGTCCGCGCACTGTCGCACATTACCGGTGGTGGCCTGCCTGAGAATATCCCCAGGGTGCTGCCGAAAGGCACCGTTGCCGCTATCGACACCCAAAGCTGGGAACTACCCCCGGTATTCCAGTGGTTGAAAGATGCCGGCGGCGTGGCGATCGAAGAGATGTATCGCACCTTTAACTGCGGTATTGGCATGATCGTGTGCGTACCCGCTGACCAGAAAGACCTTGCCATCGACACCCTCAACGCCATGGGTGAAAAGGTCTGGCAGGTAGGGGTACTCGAGAGTGCCAAGGCGAGTGATGCCAAGCCTGAAGTGCGCTACGCTCCGGGACTCGTGACGGCATGAAGGCTGATTCTGCGCCGCTTCCGACCATATTGGTGCTGGCTTCTGGCAGCGGCACCAATCTGCAGGCTCTCATTGAGGCCTCTCGCGAGCGGGATTTTCCCGGCGAAATCATTGCGGTAGGTTGCAACACGCCGGGGGCCTTTGCTCTCGAGCGTGCGGCCCAGGCCAACATCAAGACCTTTGTGATCAATCACAAAAGTTATGGCTCACGGGAAGAGTTTGATGGCGCCCTGATGGCTGAGATCCGCCGGCTCAATCCGGATCTGATTGTGCTGGCAGGATTTATGCGCATCCTCACCGGCGACTTTGTCCGGGCCTTTCGCGGCCAGATGCTGAACGTTCATCCCTCCCTTCTTCCTGCTTACACGGGGCTCAACACCCACCAACGGGTACTCGACGCCGGGGACCCAAAGCATGGCGTATCAATTCATTTCGTCACAGAAGAGCTGGATGGCGGGCCGGTGATTGCCCAGGCCGAAGTGACTGTGGCCAAAGGGGACACTGCGGATTCGCTTGCTGAGCGGGTCCAGCAGCAGGAACACATCCTTTACCCCATCGTGGTGCGCTGGTTCTGCGAAGGTCGAATTCAGCTCGGGACGGACGGCGTGTTGTTCGATGGCGAATTAATGAGTCAACCGATGCGGCTGCCCAGCAACTGAACAGATTGTCATCCCCCGGCCGCTTGGGAACCGCTACACTGTCGCCATGACCTACAGTGAAAGAGGCTCCGGATGCATACAAAACAGACTGTAACTCGCATCACCGCTTGCCTGGCCGGGCTCTGGCTTTGCCTGGCAACGCTCACCGCTACAGCGGCGGACACCGACAATACAAGTCCGGCATTGACCCCGTATGAAGCAAGTTACTCCGCAGCCATGTCCAAAGGCGTCAGCCTCAACGGTTCCGGCACCCGGTCACTGAGCGACCAGGGCAACAACGTCTGGCTGTATCGAACCGAGGTAGAATCATTTATTGCGGATATCAACGAATCACTGGTGTTTCTCTGGGAAGATGGCCAGGTTGTCCCCCTGCGGTATCGCTACCGCATGGCCGGTTTTCTGATCAAGAATCGGGAACAATCCATCGATTTTGACTGGCAGACCGGCATCGCCAAGGGCAAATACCGGGGCAAATCCTTTGAACTGGAACTTCAGGAAGGGGTGCTTGACCCTCTGGGGTTTCAACTGCAGCTGCATCAGGACCTGAAAGCCGGCAAACGCGACGTCACCTATCAGGTCATTGATAAGGGCAGCTACGACGAGGACCGATTTGCGGTGATCGACGAAGAGAGCATTAACGCCAACGGCCGCAGTATAAAAACCCTGAAAGCCGAAAAAGTCCGCGATGAAGACGCCAAACGCCAGACCCTGATGTGGTTTGATCCGGAGCAGGACCACCTGCTGGTCCGTTTACTCCAGGTCGAGCCGGATGGCAGCGAGTACGAATTGCGCCTGAAAGAAGCCAGCATCGGGGAATGAGCCATTGCGCGGCCGGGGCACACATCAGTCAGCGATGTCGTGCTCCTGCCACACGGCTTTCACCTCATCCGCAATAATCCGCAAACCTTCGGCAACCTGGTCATCATCCTGTGAGTAAGTGACCCGCAAGCATTCATGGCGATGTTTCCAGTCATCTGCCGGCAAACCGGGGAAGAAATAATGCCCCGACACCACAAGCACCCCCCTCTCCTTCAAGCGCTGATAAAGCTGCAAGCTTGAAATGGGCAGATCCGGGAACCAGAGCCACAGGAACATCGCGCCCTCAGGCTTGTGGATGTACCAACGGCAACTGTCCTCACCCATGGCGTCCCGAAATACCGCAACCGCTTTCTCCATTTTGGCCTTGTAGAACGGGCACACCACATCCCGGCTCAACGACAGTATTTCGCCAGACCGGACCAGTGGTTCCGCCAGCATGGCACCGAAACTGCCTGTAGCCAGATTCATGATGGCATTGATGCCAGACAGCGCCTTAATCACCGGCGCCGCGGCAATTACGATCCCGGTGCGCGCGGCCGGCAAGCCCAGCTTGGACAGGCTCAGGCACAGAATGATCTGCTCGTTCCAGGTTGGCTGCGCATCGACAAACAGCAAGCTCGGGAAGGGTGTGCCGTAGGCTCCATCCACGATTAATGGAATGTCGTGCTGCCTGGCAAGCACTTCAAGCCGGGCCAGCTCTTCGTCCGTGATGACGTTCCCGGTCGGATTGGTGGGCCGGGAGACGCAAATGGCGCCGGTTTCGCCGGTCACATCGACGGCATCAAAATCGACCCGGTATTTGAACTCATGGGCATCGGTGAAGGAGATGTCCGGTTGCACCGCGTGGAACAGACCAGGCTCGATACCCGCATCGGCATAACCGATATACTCCGGCGCCAACGGAAGCAAAATATGCTTACGATGACCATCGCCGTAATCGCCAGCGAACATATTGAACAGCATGAAAAAGGCCGCCTGACTGCCATTGGTCAGTGCAATGTTGTCCGCGGTCAGCCCCCAGTCGTATTCACGGTTCAGCAGTTCGGTCAGCGACGCGATAAACTGCTTTTCACCCTGCGGAGGATCATAGACTCCCACCATCCGGCGCACCTGGCCTTCGTCCGCCGCCATTCCCGCAAGAATCTCCTGTACCCGACTCTGAATCTCTGGAATGTGCCCGGGGTTGCCGCCGCCCATCATGATCATGCCCTCACCGGAGGCCATGGCGTTACCCAGGTCATCCATAAGTGAGGTGATGCCGGCATCGGCGGTGAATTTCCGACCAAAAGCAGAGAGTTTCATGACGTCTATCCTTTCAAAAACAGGGAATCAGGTGTACTCAATAAGTGTAGTCGGCGCCGGGTGGCTCAACTATCGAGGGAAATGCCCAGATTGCTAACACCGTCATTGGCGGCATCGCTGCGCAGCTGGTCGACAAACTCCTGCCGGGGCGTGCGCTGGCGCTTGAGCGCAAGCACCACATCGCGCTGGAAGACTTTATCTTCCTTGAGCAGTGGGTGCAGCTCAAACAATCGGACCAGCTCGTCTTCGTCCATACCCTCACCTTCGGACATTTCGACAAAGTCCATCACTGTGCCGGTGGCCAGTTGCGACGCTTCAGTCGCCCGATGTTTGTTAGGATTCAGGCGGTTGAGCAGGGCCTGCTCCAGCAGCTGGCAAAAGTCGAACGCCGGGTATACGCCGTAGGCGTCGTAGTCGTCGACGTTTGGGCTGAGGGATTCGAGTTTGCTCAATAGCTGAGGGATGGCGGCTTCTTCCGCTTCCTGTTGAAGCGTGCCCCAGGCAAGGTCGAGCAGCTGCCGCATTTTGCCGCCGCTTTTCATGCCAACGGCGTCTGCAAACAGAGCATAGTTGGGGAAGCCTCGCTCGGCGAGGGCCAGCAGGAAGGCGCATTCGCGCCAGCCCTGCAGTTGTGAGACGGCTTTAAGAAACTGGTTGGCGTTCATGTCCTGGGCAGGGTCACGCCGGTCTGACCAAGGTATTTGCCGCCCCGGTCTTTATAGCTGGTTTCGCAGATTTCGTCAGACTCGAAGAACAGCATCTGAGCAACGCCTTCGTTGGCGTAGATTTTCGCCGGCAGGTTGGTGGTGTTGGAAAATTCCAGAGTCACCTGGCCCTCCCACTCGGGTTCCAGCGGGGTAACGTTGACGATGATGCCGCAGCGAGCATAAGTGCTTTTGCCGAGGCAGATAGTCAGTACACTTCTGGGGATGCGGAAGTACTCAACAGTGCGCGCCAGGGCAAAGCTGTTCGGCGGAATCACGCAGACGTCGCTGGTCACGTTCACGAAGCTGTTTTCGTCGAAGTTTTTGGGGTCGACGGTGGCACTGTGCACGTTGGTGAAAATTTTGAACTCGTTGCTGCAGCGTACGTCGTAGCCGTAGCTGGACGTGCCGTAGGAGATGACGCGGCCTTTTTCGTTTTCACGAACTTGCCCGGCTTCGAAGGGTTCGATCATGCCGTGCTGCTCGGACATCCGGCGGATCCACTTATCGGACTTGATGCTCATGGTGAATTCTCGTTTCCAGCTGGGAAAAATTGTGGCGTAGTTTACCTTGTACTGCGGTGGCTGTCGAAGGTCTGGGATTGCGCCCCCAAAACCGCTACGCCCGATGACTGCGACATCAGGCCCTTCTGTCCAAAAACCGCTACGAGCACATCCATGTGCGCTTCTCTCAGGCCATCCCTGGCCTTCGACATTTTTGGACAGAAGGGCCTGACGCCGCGACCAGACTACGGAGCTGGAGTCACTATCCACCCAATCTTGGTCAATGCTCAGCTACGGAAACACTCGAAATCGTTCCACCCAGATTCCGTTCCCGGGTAGACAATTCCGCCCCCACCCTTCGGGCAATATCGCGATAACGCAGCGCCACTTCGGACTCTGGCTCGGCAACCACGGTGGGCGAACCACTGTCGGTCTGTTCACGAATGGTCATGTGCAGGGGCAACTGGCCCAGCAAGATGGTGTCGTATTCTTCTGCGATTCGTTCGCCACCACCATGGCCAAACAGCGGCTCTTCGTGGCCGCAGTTGCTGCAGATATGGACACTCATGTTTTCGACCACGCCAATCACCGGCACTTCGACTTTGCGGAACATTTCGATGCCTTTTTTGCCGTCCAGCAGGGCAATGTCCTGGGGGGTGGTGACAATGACGGCGCCGGTAACCGGGACTTTCTGGCCGAGGGTGAGCTGGATGTCGCCGGTGCCGGGGGGCATGTCGACGATCAGGTAGTCGAGCTCATCCCACAGGGTTTGTTCCAGCAGCTGCATGACCGCACCGCTGACCATGGGGCCGCGCCAGGCCATGGGGGTTTTGTCAGTGGTGACGAAAGCCATGGAGTTGGCTTGCAGGCCGTGGGCCTGGATGGGCACGAAGTATTTGTTTTCTCGCACGTCCGGGCGCTTACCTTCGGGCACGCCGAGCATCATGCCGATGCTGGGGCCGTAGATGTCGGCGTCGAGGATACCCACTCTCGCGCCTTCAGCGTGCAGGGCGAGGGCGAGGTTGACGGCGGTGGTCGATTTGCCCACGCCACCTTTTCCGGAGGCGACGGCAATGATGTTTTTCACGCCCGGGACAGTGGCAATGTCTTTGTTGACTTTACAGGCGTAAATTTTCTGACCCACGTGGACGTCGGCACTTTCAACGCCGTCGACGAATTCCAGGGCGTTGGCAACAATCTGTTTCAGGCCACCGGCAATGCCTTTGCTGGGGTATGGGAGTTCCACCATCAGGGTGACCTTGCCCTGATCGTCTGCAGCGAGGGATTTGACGGCGCCCAGTTCGTAAAGGTCTTTGTTCAGGTAGGGGTCCCGGTATTCGCGGACGGCTTGTTCGAGTGCCTGCTGGGAAATCTGGGTCATCGGAGTCTCCGGAATAAGCGAATCACCTTGAATGCAGGTGAAAAAAGATGGCTTGGAAGGTATCATCTGTGGCCGTTTCTGACCATATGGGGTCTTTACCTGGAACAATCAATTCGGATTGCTGCCAGAACCCCGTTTGTCTTTCCAACCCGCATCAAGATAAGGTTCGGACATCACCATGACGCAAGCGAGCAAGTCACAGCGCGATATTCTGGTTACCAGCGCCCTGCCCTACGCCAACGGCCCGATTCACCTGGGGCATTTGCTGGAATACATTCAGACGGATATCTGGGTGCGCTATCAGAAGATGCGGGGCCAGAACTGCTATTACGTTTGCGCTGACGATGCCCACGGTACCGCCATCATGTTGCGGGCGGAGCGTGAGGGCATTACGCCGGAGCAGCTGATTGACCGGATTCGTCAGGAGCATCAGGAAGACTTCGCCGGCTTCCACATCCGCTTCGACAACTACCACTCCACTCACTCCGAAGAGAACCAGTATTTCTCGGAGTACATTTACCGCCAGATCCAGGAAAACGGGAATATTGCCACCCGCAAGATTACCCAGTTCTTCGATCCTGAGAAAGAAATGTTCCTGGCGGACCGTTTCATCAAAGGCACCTGCCCCAAGTGCAAAACCGATGACCAGTACGGTGATAACTGTGAAGCCTGTGGCGCTACCTATACGCCAGCGGAGTTGATCAACCCCCGCTCCGCGGTGTCTGGCGCTACGCCGGTGGAGAAAGAGTCCGAGCACTATTTCTTCAAGCTGCCGGAGTTCCACGACTTCCTGAGCAAGTGGACCCGCAGTGGTGCACTGCAGCCGCAAGTGGCCAATAAACTGGCCGAGTGGCTGGATGCCGGCCTGCAGGAATGGGACATCAGCCGGGATGCGCCCTATTTCGGGTTCGAGATTCCGGATGCGCCCGGCAAGTACTTCTACGTCTGGCTGGATGCGCCTATCGGTTACCTGGCCAGTTTCAAGAATCTTTGCAACCGCGAAGGCATTGATTTCGAGCATTTCTGGAAGAAAGATTCCACCGCCGAGGTGTATCACTTCATCGGCAAAGACATCATCAACTTCCACGCGCTGTTCTGGCCGTCCATGCTGCACGATGCCGGCTTCCGCACACCTACGGCAGTCTGGGCCCATGGCTTTGTGACGGTGAACGGGAAAAAGATGTCCAAGTCCCGCGGTACCTTCATCATGGCCCGCACCTTTCTGGATCACCTGGACCCGGAATACCTGCGCTACTACTTTGCGGCCAAGCTGACCGGTGGCGTGGATGACATGGACCTGAACCTGGAAGACTTTGCCGCCCGAGTGAACTCGGATCTGGTCGGCAAGGTGGTCAATATCGCCAGCCGCAGTGCCGGGTTTATCACCAAGCGCTTTGACGGCAAGCTGGGCAAGATCACCGAGCAGGACAAGCTGAAAGAATTTGTCGACGCCGGCGAACAGATTGCCGAGTTTTACGAAACCCGCGAATTCGGCCGCGCCATGCGCCGAATCATGGAGTTGGCCGACATTGCCAACCAATACGTCAACGACGAGCAGCCCTGGGTAATCGCCAAGCAGGAAAGCCAGGACGACAAGCTGCAGGCCATCTGCACCAACGCCCTGAACATGTTCCGCCTGCTGATGACCTATCTGGCGCCGGTACTGCCGAAAACCGCCGAGGCGTCGCAGTCGTTCCTGAATTCGCGGCTCGACTGGAACAACCGTGCCGCCCTGCTGGAAAATCACGGCATCGACAAGTTCAAGCCGCTGATGAACCGGGTTGATATGGCCCAGATCGAGAAGATGCTGGACGCTTCCAAAGAGGAGATGCCGGCAGCCATTGGCCAGCCGGCGCCGGCCGCAGACCTTGAGCCCATTGCCGAGGAAATCGAGTTCGGGGATTTCGCCAAAGTCGATTTGCGAGTGGTCAAAATCGTCAAGGCCGAGCACGTTGAGGGCGCTGACAAGCTTCTTCGCCTGACTCTTGATGTGGGGCATGGTGAACGCAACGTGTTTGCTGGTATCAAGTCTGCCTACAAACCGGAAGATCTGGAAGGCCGTATGACCGTGATGGTCGCCAACCTGAAGCCCCGCAAGATGAAGTTTGGCATGTCGGAAGGTATGGTTCTGGCGGCCGGGCCCGGCGGCAAGGACATTTTCATCCTGTCCCCGGATTCCGGCGCCACGCCGGGTATGCGGGTTATGTAAGCAGCAACATGCAGAGACGCTCCGATGACAGAGTATTTGCTGATATTGGTGAGCACCATTCTGGTGAACAACTTTGTGCTGGTGCAGTTCCTGGGACTGTGCCCGTTCATGGGAGTATCCGGCAAGCTGGAGACCGCTATGGGTATGTCGCTGGCGACCACCTTTGTGCTGACTCTGGCCTCGGTGTGCAGCTATCTGGCGTATACCTATTTGCTGGAACCGCTGGATCTGGCGTTTCTGCGCACCATCACCTTCATCCTGGTAATTGCCGTGGTGGTTCAGTTCACCGAGATGGTGGTGCGCAAAACCAGCCCTCTGCTGTACCGGGTGCTGGGCATTTTTCTGCCACTGATTACCACCAACTGTGCAGTGCTCGGTGTGGCCCTGCTGAACATCAACAAGAACAACAACTTTGTTGAGTCTGTGTTGTACGGCTTTGGTGCTGCCGCCGGGTTTTCGCTGGTGCTGGTTCTGTTTGCCGCCATGCGCGAACGCATCGCCGTGTCTGACGTGCCAGTCGCCTTTCGGGGCGCCTCCATTGGCCTCATTACGGCCGGCCTGATGGCGCTCGCTTTCCTGGGCTTTACCGGCCTGGTTGTGATCTGACGGAGCGGTTGTTATGTGGACAAGCTTCCTGATTGCTGTTGTGGTGCTGCTTGCCCTGGCGCTGGTCTTTGGCGCCCTGCTGGGTTTTGCATCTGAACGCTTCAAGGTTGAGGGCAACCCGCTGGTGGAGCAAATTGATGCGCTGCTGCCGCAAACCCAGTGTGGCCAGTGCGGTTTCCCCGGCTGCCACCCTTACGCAGAAGCTATTGCCAACGGTGAGGCGATCAACAAATGCCCGCCGGGCGGTGAAACCACCATCAAGGCCCTGGCCGACCTGCTGGACGTTGAACCACAACCACTGGATGCCGAACACGGTGCAGAACAAGCCAAACGGGTAGCGGTGATTCGGGAGGACGAATGTATCGGCTGCACCAAGTGCATTCAGGCATGCCCGGTGGATGCCATTCTGGGCGCGGCCAAGCACATGCATACCGTCATCGAAAGCGAGTGCACCGGTTGTGACCTGTGCGTCGAGCCCTGCCCGGTCGACTGCATTGACATGATCACCATCCAACCGGATATCCGCACCTGGACCTGGACACCACCCAAGCCCGACATCATTGCCACCGACCGCCAGGGAGCCAGTGCCTGATGACTCAGTTGTGGGATTTTGCCGGCGGCGTTCACCCGGCCGAAAACAAGCACCAATCAACCAGTCGTCCAATCCGACGGGCCGGCATTCCTGAGCGCCTCATTCTGCCGCTACAGCAACACATTGGCACGCCGGCAGAAGCCATAGTCAGCATCGGTGACCGAGTGCTTAAAGGCCAGAAGATCGCAGAGGTGGCAACAGGCATTGGTGTACCGGTTCATGCGCCGACCTCCGGCACTATCGAGGCCATAGAACAGCAGCAAGTCCCCCACCCCTCCGGCATGGCAGATTGGTGCATCATTCTGAAGCCGGATGGCGAAGACCAGTGGGGCGAGCGCAATCCGGCCAGTGATTATCACCAACTTGGCCGCGACGAGGTTCTGGACAGGATTCGCAACGCGGGCATTTCCGGCATGGGCGGCGCTGGCTTTCCGACCGACATCAAATTACGCCCGCCCCGGGATCGCAAGGTCGAAACGCTTATTCTCAACGGTGCCGAATGCGAGCCCTACATTACTGCCGATGATATGACCATGCGCGAGCTTGCCGACGAGGTCGTCGCTGGCATGAAGGTGATGGCCTGGATTCTTCGTCCATCCCGCTGTGTGGTCGGTATTGAAGACAACAAGCCGGAAGCCATTGAAGCCATGCGCAAGGCGGTTCAGGGCACGCAGATCGAAATTGCGGTGGTGCCCACCAAATACCCGTCAGGCGGCGAAAAACAGCTGGTCCAGATTTTAACCGGACTGGAAGTACCCAGCGGCGGCATTCCTGCCGACATCGGCGTGATGTGCCAGAACGTGGGTACCGCCGTTGCCGTTTCTCGCGCCATTTTTGAAGGTATTCCGCTGATTTCCCGCGTGTTCACCATCTCTGGTGACGCGGTGCAGGAACCCGGCAACTTCGACGTGTTGATCGGCACGCCGGTCAGCGATTTACTGGCAGCCGCCGGGTTGCAAGCCGACAAGCTGAACCGCCTGGTACTGGGCGGTCCCATGATGGGCTACACCCTGACCACCGACCAGATCCCGGTCATCAAGACCTCCAACTGTGTGATTGCCGCCACCCGCGCCGAGTTGCCGGCACCACCGCCGGAACAACCCTGTATTCGCTGCGGCGAGTGCGCAGAGGTCTGCCCCATGGAACTCCTGCCACAGCAGTTGTTCTGGTATTCGAAGGCAACGGAGTTTGAGAAGGCCGAACACCTGAACCTGTTTGACTGCATTGAATGTGGCGCATGCTCCTACGTTTGCCCGAGCTCTATTCCCCTGGTGCAGTATTACCGCTTTGCCAAAGGAGAGATCCGTACGCAACGTGCCGAGCAATTGAAGTCTGATCGTGCCCGTGAACGTTTCGAGGCCCGCCAGGCGCGCCTTGAACGGGAGCAACAGGAGAAAGAGCTGCGGCGCAAAGAGCGCGCCAAAGCCGCCGCCGAGGCTCAGGCCCAGAAGCAAGCAGAAGCAGAGCAAACCGTGAGCCAGGGTGACGCTGTGGATAATCGCGATGCCAAAGCGGCGTTGGTGCAACAGGCACTGGAACGGAAGAAAGCCAAAGCCGCTCAGGCAACAGAATCCACCCAGCAGGCACCCACGAAACCCGCTGAAAAACCAGATATTGAGGCGCTGGAGAAACAACTGACCCAGGCCGAGGCCAAGCTGAACACCATGCAGACCATGCTGGATGACGCAAAAACACAGCAAGCCGACAACGTGGACAAGCTGGAACGGGCTGTCGCCAAGAATCACGACCGGGTTGTACGTGCCCGTGAGGCGTTGGCAGAGGCCCATAAACTGGCGGGCACCGAATCCAGCCCGCAGCTGTCCGAGTAACCCATTGCAGGATCCGTCATGGCATTAGTTCAACAAACATCACCCCATGCCCGCAATGCCCGACCAACATCACGGGTAATGCTCTGGGTTATGCTGGCCACAGTGCCGGGCCTGATTGCCCAGACCCTGTTCTTTGGCTGGGGCAATCTGATCAATGTAGTCTGGTGCGTGGCGCTGGCACTGGGCTCTGAAGCCGTGATCCTGAAACTTCGCGACAAACCCATCGCCTTTTTCCTGAAAGACAATACCGCTGCCGTCACCGGCTTGCTGCTGGGCCTGTCGCTGCCCCAGTTTGCGCCTTGGTGGGTATCCGGCATTGCCGTCATTTCCGCCATCGTGGTGGCCAAGCAGCTCTACGGTGGGCTGGGATCCAACCCGTTCAACCCGGCCATGGTGGGCTACGCTCTGGTGCTGATCTCCTTCCCGGTGGCTATGACCACCAACTGGGCGCAACCTGCGACCCTGTGGGCCGGGGCACCCGGTTTCAGCGAAACCCTGGCAACTATTTTTTCCGCCAGTCAGACCAGCATCGATGCCTGGACCATGGCGACCCCGCTGGACGAATACAAACACAAAATTGCCACATTTACCGCTGCCGAGGTCCTGCAACACCCAACCTTTGGCGATCTGGTGGCAAGGGGCTGGGAATGGGTCAATTTGGCGTTTCTCGCCGGTGGCCTGGTGTTAATCTGGCTCAGAATCATTACCTGGCACATTCCGGTTGCGTTCCTCGGCGCCATCGCCGTCATGAGCCTGGCGTTCGGCAGCAACGCGGATCAATACGCACCATTACAACTGCACCTGCTGGCCGGCGGCACCATGCTCGGCGCCTTCTTCATAGCAACAGATCCTGTGTCTGCGGCCACTAGCCATCAGGGCAAGCTCATTTATGGCGCCGGTATCGGCGTGCTGATCTACCTGATCCGCACCTGGGGTAACTACCCGGACGCCGTGGCCTTCAGCGTACTGTTACTGAACTTCGCAGTACCTTTTATCGATCACTACACACCGCCCAGAACCTATGGCCACCACAAAGCCCGGCGCGGTGTGCCCGGCAAGAACGGAGGCTGACCCATGAATGCGCTCACCACCTCCATCCGCCGCAGCGCCATCGGACTTGGCCTGTTCGCCGTGATAACCGGCGGCACCATCGCCCTGACCCAGGGTGTGACGAAAGATCGGATACAGGAACAGGCCGCCCGCGCAGAAGCCAGGGCACTGTTCGAGATTATTCCCGAGCATCAGCACGACAACGACCTGCTTCGCGATGTCGTCACCCTGCCCGCCAACACCCGACAGCCCGCGTCAGGGCCGGTAAACGTCTGGGTGGCGAGGCGGGATGGCCGGCCCATTGGCATTATCATGCCGGCAGTCGCCCCTGATGGTTATTCCGGAGAGATCCGGTTACTGGTTGGCCTTGATCTGGATGGTAAAGTCCTGGGTGTGCGGGTGACCAACCACAGGGAAACTCCGGGGCTGGGCGACCGGATCGAGACCCGAAAATCCGACTGGGTCTACAGTTTTGATGGCCGCTCTCTGGGCAACCCGCCCGCCAATCAATGGAACGTCAAGAAAAACGGCGGTGTCTTTGATCAGTTTACCGGCGCGACCATTACCCCTCGGGCCGTCGTCAAGGCTGTACATCACTCTCTGAGCTATTTTCGCCAGAACAGGGAGGTCATTCGGGAGCGCCTGAACGAGCCACCCTCCCCCCGGAACCGACAGCTGACACCGGAAGCAATTGCTGGTGAAGCCAACCCTGCGGAGCATTCCTGATCATGGCGACAAAATCTTCCAGTGAAATCATCAAGGACGGTCTTTGGACCAATAACCCGGCGCTGGTTCAGGTGCTTGGCCTGTGCCCGCTGCTGGCGGTCACCAGCACCGTGGTGAACGCCATTGGCCTTGGCATCGCCACACTCATGGTGTTGATTGGCTCGAACCTGTCGGTCTCGCTCATTCGTAATTTCGTCAACGAATCGGTGCGGCTTCCGGCGTTTGTTATGATCATCGCATCCTTTGTGACCTGCGCCGAATTGCTGATGCAGGCGTTCACTTATGAGCTCTATCAGATTCTCGGTATTTTTATCCCGCTGATAGTCACCAATTGCGCGATTCTGGGCCGGGCCGATGCTTTCGCATCAAAGAATCCGCCACTGCCCGCGTTGCTGGACGGCACCATGATGGGATTGGGGTTTCTGGCGGTGTTAATTATTCTGGGCGGGATGCGCGAACTGATTGGTCAGGGCACGCTGTTTGCCGATATGCACCTTTTGCTCGGACCCATGGCCTCTGACTGGGTCATTCAGCCCTTCGAGCACTACCCGGACATGCTGTTCATGGTGCTGCCTCCCGGCGCGTTCATGGGCCTTGGCCTGCTCATTGCGTTGAAAAACAGCATTGATCACCGCCTCAAAGAGCGAAGGCTTGCCGCTGAACCGGCTCATGCCGGTCCTGGCAGTAAACGGGTCAGGGTTACTGGCAACGTTTCCTGAACCTGACCCAACTTTCTGAATCCGGAAGATCATGAACAAAGAAAAGCGTACCGAGATTTTTACACGGCTGCGGGACGAGAACCCCAATCCCACTACGGAATTGAACTACAGCAATCCGTTTGAGTTGCTGATCGCCGTGATCCTGTCGGCACAGGCCACCGATGTGGGCGTTAACAAGGCTACTGACAAGTTATACCCGGTGGCCAATACTCCAGAAGCCATCTACGCGCTGGGCGTAGACGGCCTGAAGGAATACATAAAAACCATCGGCCTGTTCAACAGCAAAGCTGAAAACGTCATCAAAACCTGCCGGATCCTGATTGAAAAGCACAACAGTCAGGTCCCGGATAACCGTGAAGACCTGGAGGCATTACCCGGTGTCGGCAGAAAAACCGCCAACGTGGTATTGAACACCGCTTTCCGCCAGCCCGCCATGGCAGTTGACACTCATATCTTCCGGGTCTCGAACCGAACCGGCATTGCACCAGGCAAAAACGTGCTGGAAGTGGAAAAACGGTTAATGCGACTGATCCCGAAAGACTTCCTGATGGATGCCCACCACTGGCTTATTCTGCATGGCCGTTACACCTGTACCGCCCGAAAGCCAAAATGCGGTGCCTGTCTGATTGAAGATCTGTGCGAGTTCAAGCAAAAACGCGACTATCAGTAAGTCGGCCTGACATCAAAACGCCGGCGAATGCCGGCGTTTTGATGTCAGGCCGGGGCAATCGATCAACGCTTGCCCAGCATCCTCTCTTTCAGGTCTTTCTGAGCTGGCTTGTCAGACAGCCAAATACCGAATAATGCTTTCTTGAACTCCAGATCACCAACGCTGTCTCGCTGCTCGCCGTTCTTCAGAACCTGAACACCGGAGCCCGGCACGTAGACCAGGTCAAACACGTCGCCTTCCTGGATCTCCTCCTGGAACACCGCCATGAACTGATCCACGTCGGCCTGGATCGATGACAGGTCGCCACCGGTAGCCGCCTGGAAGCCGCCCATCGTTGCTTCCGTCATACGCTCGCTGGTGATCATGCCCGAGGTAATGTGCAGCGTGATCGCTTGAGGCTCATCAGCTGAAATTACGGCCTCGGCGTCGTCCACCTTCTCCGGCACATAAAGACCGCCGACATAAAGATTCATGAACCACTTGGAGCGAGTACCTGCACCATTCAACTGGAGCTCTTTTCCCATGGCCGAATAGGTGTCTGGCACGTCCACGCCGTCGACAGTCAGTGCATGGGCAGGCATTGCCAGAGCGCCGACAAGCAGTAAAGAAGCACAACTGGTGATTAGGGTCTTGTTCATCGTCCTTTCCTTTCGATCATTATTATTGAGTGTTTCATCCGCCACCGGGTCAACTCCCACATTCTGCCCGGAGCGGCCATTCTAACAATGAAAAATACAGAGCTATCGCCACTTGGTTCTCATTTGCTGCCACATTTAACAAAAAAGCCGACCTCGTTTCCGTGGCCGGCTTTTTGCAATTCCCGGGCGCTATGGCCTATTTGAACAGCAGGTTTCCAGACAAACCTTCTTTCTCCAGAATTTCCCTGAGCCGGCGTAACGCTTCAACTTGTATCTGACGAACTCGTTCGCGGGTCAAGCCGATCTCCTGGCCGACTTCCTCCAGCGTGCTGATGGGATAGCCTCGAAGCCCGAACCGGCGAGACAAGACTTCCTGCTGTTTGTCGCTGAGCTGATCGATCCATTTCTCGAGGCAGGAGCACATGTTGTTATCCTGCAGCAGGTCGGCTGGATCAGAGGCGCCCTCATCCGCAACCGTATCCATCAGCGATTTATCACTACCAACACCAATTGGCGTGTCCATCGAGGCAACGCGCTCGTTCAATCCAAGCATGCGTTTGACGTCTTGTACCGGCTTATCGACTTTGCGGGCGATCTCTTCTGCGGTTGGCTCGTGATCGAGCTTTTGTGTCAGTTCGCGCGCCGCACGGAGGTACAGGTTTAATTCTTTGACGACGTGAATTGGTAAGCGGATGGTGCGGGTCTGGTTCATGATCGCCCGCTCAATGGTTTGGCGGATCCACCAGGTTGCGTAGGTCGAAAAACGGAAGCCTCGCTCCGGGTCGAACTTTTCGACCGCACGGATCAGCCCGAGATTGCCTTCCTCAATCAGGTCAAGCAGGGTAAGACCCCTGTTCACATAGCGTCGAGCGATCTTTACAACCAGTCTCAGGTTGCTTTCAATCATCCGTTTGCGCCCGGATTCTTCACCTTTGCGAGCCAGGCGCGCAAAGTATACTTCTTCTTCCGGTGTGAGCAGTGGTGAAAAACCGATTTCATTGAGGTACAGCTGAGTAGCATCAAGCTGTTTGGAACTGGTGTAATACTTTCCCTTGGCAGGAAAATCGTCTTCGACTTCGGCCACTGTGTCGTCTGACGATGGTTTTTCCGGTTTATCTTCTGCTAACTGATGCTCGTCTGCGTCTTCGATATCTTCAACGCGATCAATAATGATGTCTTCTTGCTCTGCTGACATAGTCTACCCCGCCTCTCAATAATCCTGTTGTCGCCCGTTACTTCTTGTTATTGCGGACTTACTCCAATAATGGCTTTTGTCAGGACATTTGCTTGTTGGCTGGCAATCACAGTTGCCGTTATTGTTTTTCTACTACGCGGTTTTCAGTCAGGCCTTCCCGGCAATCCTATCGAAAACAGGTTACAGATTTTCGATTTCTTCAGCGTCTTGGCAAGTATCTGGCCGGATCAACTGGGTTGCCATTTCTACGAATCTCGAAGTGCAACACTGGCTTATCAGTACCAGAACTACCCAATTCAGCGATCACCTGTCCAGCTTTTACATCCTCCCCTTCTTGCACCAATATCTTGCGGTTGTGGGCGTAAGCGCTCAAATACTGTTCATTGTGATTGACGATAATCAGGTTCCCGTAACCCAGTAACCCACTACCGGCATACACCACATTACCACCCGCCGCCGCTTTCACAGCATCCCCGGGTTTCCCGGCAATATCAATACCTTTATTGACTTTTCCTGACTCTGAAAAGTTTGCAATAACAGTGCCAGAGTGCGGCCATTGCCAGCGGATATTGCCAACGGTCTGGCTACCGGTCGTTCTTTGGGAGGGGGGCGTAGCCGCCCGAGAGGGTGGTGCGGATGCTGTTCGGGCCGGCGGCTTGGCGCTGGCCGACGGTTGACTTGCAGCGGGAGCCTGGCGTGGCGGCGGTGATGACGCCTGGGCCGTTTGGCGAATACGGCCTTTCTGGTCCAGCCGGAGTACCTGACCGGCCCGGATCGTCCAGGGTGGCGACATACCGTTGGCATCGCCGAGTTCGCGATAGTCGCGGCCATAACGCCAGGCAATGCCATAAAGGGTTTCCCCCGGCTTGACCACATGACTGCCCCAGTAAACCGGCGGGTTGTAGAGGTCATCGCCATAAATCGCGTTGGTATTACAACCGGCAAGCATCAAGGCGGACATCAGCAAAGCCAGCGTTGCGGCACGTTTTGCTGACAGATCCCGGCACACACCGTCCCCAACAGACCAGAGCCTGAAACGGAGAACAGCCTTACTATGCCGATAAAGATTAGTCACGTAATAAAAAACGCCTGATTATGATAAATCCATCTAAGAAACGAACCGCAAGCGATGCAGCTTCTCATGTGTCAGGACTAACTTATTAATATATTGCACGATTCATGAACAAGTCCAAGTTACTCTCCGCACAGGATTGTTACCGTCCGGAACAGTCGTTTTGTGCGCCAGGTAACACTTTTACGGATCAAGACGTCTTGGCGGCCTGCCTGCGCTCTGACCGCCCCCCGAACCACTCCATGGCCAGAACAAGGCCCAAGCCAACCACAGCCATGACCATGGCCAGCAACACCTGGGGGTCCTGACCATAAAGTTGCGCCCAGGTCTCTGGTCCCACCGGAGACTGACTGACTGGCACTTCCTTGCCGGAGCTGTTTACTCGCCAGCTCAGGGTTTCCTGCCAAGGCCAGACCTTGCCAAGTGCACCAATCATAAAGCCGGTCAACAACGCCAGCACGGCATCGTGAAAGTGCCGAAAGGCCAGCGTAATCAGGCGGGCAACGGACAGCAAACCAATCACACACCCGATCAGAAACAGCCCAAGATGGTCCAGCTCAAACGATTTAACGGCCGCCAGTACCGGCGCATACATGCCGATGATGAGCAACAGAAAGCTGCCAGAGATACCCGGTAAAATCATGGCGCAGATAGCCAGTGCGCCCGCGCCGAGAAACGCCAGACCAGACGGGTCCAGCTCACTGGCAGGCAATGTGGTCACCCACCAGGCGAATGCAATGCCGACCACCAATGGCACAACCAGGGCTGGCGACACCCGGCGCACCTGTTGCCCTACGTGCCAGACCGACGCAACAATCAAACCAAAGAAAAAGCTCCAGATCAGCACCGGGTGCTCATCCAGCAACCAGGTAATGAGCGAAGCAAGGCTGGCAACACTGGTCAGCACCCCGGCCAGTAGGCACAACAGGAAATTACCATCCATGGATCGCCAGAAACCGGCAACATCGCCTTTCAGGAACTGTCGAAAGAACGCCACCGGCGCCGCGCTGATAGCCTCAAGCAACCGAAAATAGATACCGGTGATAAACGCAATAGTGCCGCCAGACACGCCCGGGACAATATCCGCAGCACCCATCGCCATACCCCGGAAGAACACACCAGCCGGATGATGCTGGCGAGGGATTGAGCGGTCAGGTTGTTGACTCATCAACGAACGACCCCGCCCAGCAATGGCACAAAATGCACTGGCTCCAGCTCTCGCCGCTCAAAACGATCACCTTTACGGATAATCTCCACCAGAACCTGCTCGTACTCACCCACCGGCGCAATCAAAACACCGCCTTCATCGAGCTGCTCCAGCAACTCCCGCGGCACGTCTACCGGTGCGGCGGTAACAATAATGCCGGCAAACGGCCCACGCTCCGGCCAACCCATGCCACCATCGGCATGCTTGAGCATGACATTGCGGATATTGAGCTGGCGCAGCCTGTCCCGCGCACGCTCCTGCAGGGGGCGAATACGCTCAACGCTGTAGATCTCTGGAAACAGCTGTGACAAAACTGTGGTCTGATACCCGGAGCCGGTGCCCAGCTCAAGTACTCTGGCAGGCTCATGGGCTAGCAGCAGTTCGGTCATGCGGGCCACTGTGTAGGGCTGGGAAAGGGTCTGGCTGTAGCCGATGGGCAAAGACGTATCTTCGTAGGCACGATGGGCAAGCGCTTCATCCAGAAAGATATGTCGGGGAACCTGGCCGATCACATCCAGAACCCGGTCAGATTTTATGCCGGCTTCACGCAACCGCTGCACCAGGCGCATCCGGGTACGCCTTGAGGTCATACCGATGCCTTCAAGCTGCGCACTCATACTTGAACATCTCCGGGGCTGGTAAGGCTGTCCACCCAGTCCCGCAGGCCAGACATTGCCTCATGACGCGTCATGTCGATGTGGACCGGCGTTATCGATACGTAACCTTCGCGCAACGCGTGAAAGTCCGTGCCGGGCCCGGCATCACCGCCACGACCGGCGGCTCCGATCCAGTACCTTTGTTTGCCCCTGGGGCACGTCATGGGAACCGCACCCTCAGCCCGCTCCCGATTACCCAGCCGGGTTACCCGAAAACCGGCCAGTTCACTCCAGGGCACATCGGGTACGTTGACATTCAGTATCGATCGGGGGCCAAGCGACAATGCACGGGTGCTCTCCAGCAATAGCCGCACAACCCGGGCTGCCGTTTCGTAGTGAAAGTGGCCGTTGTTGACCAACGAGACCGCAATGGCTGGCAGCCCAAGATGACGACCTTCGGTGGCGGCAGCCACAGTGCCGGAATAGATGATGTCATCGCCCAGATTGGCGTGGGTATTGATCCCGGAAACCACCCGATCAAACGGCTGATCAAACAACCCATTGACCGCCAGATGCACGCAGTCTGTTGGGGTGCCATCCACCGAACGGTAGCCGTTAGGATGCTGCTCAATCGTCAGTGGACGGTTGAGGGTCAGCGCATTGCTGGCACCGCTGTGATCCCGGTCAGGGGCAACCACTTCCAGTTCACCCAACCCCTGAAGCCCCTCGTAAAGAGCCACCAACCCTGGCGAGTGCACGCCATCATCATTGGACAACAAAATACGCACAGTGTTCTCCGCTAGCTTTCTTGCTTGTTATCACGGCTGAGGCTCATGTCCTGCAGCTCAAAAATATCACCCAGCACGGTGGTGGCATACTGCCCGGGCGGCAAAAAGAATTGCAGCCTCAGGGTGCAGTCGTCCAACCATTGCCAGCGCAGTTGTTCTGGCTGACACACCAGCGCACGCCGCTCGGGCTTCATACGGGTACTCAGAAACAGCCTTTCAAACTCCGGGTGGCTGGCAACAACAGCACGCTCAAAGGTTGCCTGCTCTTCGCCGGCGCTGGTGCCACCATCACCCCAGAGCGGGCCGGTAGGAATTCCGCCATCAACGGGCTCGCCGGGCAGGCTCACAAACCAGTTGTCAGCGCTGACCCTTTGCGCCAGCACCTCATTAAACAACCATGAACGTGCCGCCGAAAAGTACAATACGTTTTTCGAGCTGCTTCCGCCACCGCCACGGCTGTGGCGACCGCCCTTCTTTCGGTTCAACCGGGACGGGTCAAGATTCACGGCCCGGGCCAGATTACCACCGCCAATGCCGAACCGCTGCGGACCAAAATAGTTGGGCGCACCCCGCGCCGCCAAGCGCTCCAGCGCCTGATCCAGAAGCTCCCTATCCCCGGACACCTCACGCAGCACCAGATCAAAGCCGTTATTAACATGCTCACCACGCCGCAGTTTGCGGGCGTGACGACGACTTGCCAGCACCGGCCAGCGCTCGGCAATCGCGGTCAGAAGATCCGCATCAGACGCCTCCCGGCCAGGGCAGTACAAACTGAACCACTGCACCGTAATCGCATGGCGGTCTTTCAGGCCACAGAATCCCACCTCAAAAGCTTTGCACCCGGCCAGCGTGGCCAGTTGCTGAGCCACGTACTCGGTGTTGTCTCCGCACTTTTCAAGGCGAACACACACATGCTCACCAGCCCCGGAACGGTCACTCTCAGGTGCCTCAAACTCAGGCCAGAGCTGCTCGGTCACCCGGAAATCCTCCGGTGCAGCCTTCAACAACGCCTTGCCCGGCCGTGTTCCGGATGACGTCGGCCAATCCAACCGCCAGCGAGCCACCGCTTCCGATTGGCTCACAGGCTCACCGGCTCAAGCAAACACACCGCCTGACAGGCAATGCCCTCGCCCCGGCCGGTAAATCCCAGCTTTTCAGTGGTGGTCGCTTTAACACTCACCCGACTCACCGGCACACCAAGATCCTCAGCAATATTCAGCCGCATGGCTTCCACATGAGGCGCAATCTTCGGAGCCTGGGCGATGATCGTGGTATCGACATTCACCACCGAGAAACCTTCCTCCAACACCCGCTGCATCACCCGGCGCAACAAATCCCGGCTATCCGCGCCAGCCCACTCATCACTGGTATCCGGAAATAGATGACCGATATCGCCCAGCGCCACCGCGCCCAGTAAGGCATCCGCCAACGCGTGCAGCAGTGCATCACCGTCAGAATGGGCTTTCAGACCATGACTGTGGGGAATCTCAACACCCCCTAAAATGACAAAATCGCCCTCACAAAAGGCATGGACATCAAAGCCCTGGCCAATACGCATGATTGTCTCCGAAACCAAACAGGAATGAACGTGAAGGGGAAAGCCTTACTGCCGACCGAGAATAAACTCGGCCAGTGCCAGATCCGACGGCACCGTAATCTTGAGATTATCCGCCCGGCCTTCCACTAGAAGAGGCATATTACCGGAAAACTCCATGGCAGAGGACTCATCAGTCACCGCATGGCCATTTTCCAGAGCAGACTCCAGCGCCGCCCTGAGCGCTCCGAACCTAAACATCTGCGGCGTCAACGCCCGCCACAACCGACGACGATCCACCGTCTGATCAACCTCAGGCGGAACACCTTCACCCGCCTGTTTCAACGTATCCGCCACCGGCGCCGCCAGCAGGCCACCCACAGGGTGCTCAAGCAGAGTATCGATCAGGTTGGCAAGATCATGAGGATGCAAACACGGCCGCGCGGCATCGTGCACCAGAACCCAGTCATTATCGTCAGCCTGCTCTTCCAGCGCATGCAATGCCGAAAGCACCGAATCCGCCCGTTCCTTACCACCGGTACAGGTCTGAATGCGGTCGTCCTTAGCAGACTCACTGCCTGGCCACCAATGATCCTGCGCACTCAATGGCACCATGCAGCCTTTAAAGGGGGCGTTATCAAGAAGACGGGATAAAGTGATATCGAGAATAAAGCGGTTGGCAATCTTCAGATACTGCTTGGGGCATTCAGCGTTCATGCGCTGGCCGATGCCAGCGGCGGGAACAATAAGCCAAAGTTCGGAGTTAATCATCGGAAGACCCGAAAAAAGTCAGGAGAGAGCGCCGGGGAGGGTCTCTCCGGGAATGTCGAAGGCCAGGGATGGCCTGAGAGAAGCGCACATGGATGTGCTCGTAGCGGTTCCCGGAGAGACCCTCCCCGGCGCTCGGAACACCCAATGTCGAATTCAGTTTTCGACGACCAGGAAAAACGTCTCGTCTTCACGAATAAGCCCCAGGTTCATTCGGGCCCGCTCCTCTACCGCCCCCTGCTCATTACGAAGATTCCGCACCTCCGCATAAAGCCGGTCATTACGCCCCGCCAACCCGGCATTCTCGGCCCGCTGCTCTGCAATCGCCTTCTCCAGTGACCAAACCTGCGCAAAGCTACCCTCCCCGATCCACAGGCGAACCTGCAGCAGGAGAATCAGCACTACCAGAATAGCCCATAGCGTTTTCATGCAAATCAGCTCAGAAAATAACCAGAATTAAAGTCGGCATCAGCGGCCTAGTATAAACCTTATAGTAGATTAGCAACAAATTTCCGTAAGTCACTGTACAAAAAGGCCATCGTTTCCGAATTTTCATCCAGAACGCGATGGCCTTAACATTTTGTTACCTGCCAGCTACCACTGACAGGCCACAAACTACCGCCCGATCTTAACCCTGACCCTTGATTTCGCTCAGACCAAGGTATGGCGCCTTACCTTCCAGCGCCTCTTCAATACGCAGCAGCTGGTTGTACTTGGCAACCCGATCAGAGCGGCACAAAGAACCAGTCTTGATCTGACCAGCGCAAGTTGCCACCGCCAGATCGGCAATGGTGGTGTCTTCAGTTTCACCGGAACGGTGAGAGATCACCGCCGTGTAACCGGCATCCTGAGCCATCTTGATAGCGTCCAGAGTCTCGGACAGACTGCCGATCTGGTTAAACTTGATCAGAATCGAGTTACCCACACCCTTCTCGATACCCTGCTTCAGGATCTTGGTGTTGGTTACGAACAAGTCATCACCTACCAACTGAACCTTGTCGCCCAGCTTGTCGGTCAACACCTTCCAGCCGTCCCAGTCGCTCTCATCCATGCCGTCTTCAATAGACACGATCGGATAACGCTCGCACAAGCCGGCCAGGTAATCGGCAAAGCCTTCGGAATCGAAACTCTTACCTTCACCAGACAGGTTGTACTGGCCGTCTTTGTAAAACTCGGAAGACGCGCAGTCCAGAGCCAGGGTGACATCTTTGCCCAGCTCATAGCCCGCATTTTCAACCGCTTCCTTGATCACCGCCAGCGCGGCCTCGTTAGACGGCAGGTTCGGCGCAAAACCGCCTTCGTCGCCAACAGCGGTGTTCAGGCCCTGAGCCTTCAGTACTTTTTTCAGGCTGTGAAAGATCTCGGCACCCACGCGCAGCGCCTCGGCAAAGCTTTTCACGGACACCGGCTGGACCATGAATTCCTGGATGTCGACGTTGTTATCCGCGTGCTCACCGCCGTTGAGGATATTCATCATCGGCACCGGCATGGAGAACTCACCGGAGGTGCCGTTTACATCGGCGATGTGCTCGTAAAGCGGCTTACCCAGAGAAGTCGCTGCAGCCTTGGCTGCCGCCAGGGAAACCGCCAGAATAGCGTTAGCGCCCAGATTGGCCTTGTTCTCGGTGCCGTCCAGTTCAATCATGATCTGGTCCAGGCTACGCTGATCCGCAGAATCCTTACCCACCAGGGCATCACGAATCTGGCCATTGATGGCCTCAACCGCTTTGCGAACACCTTTACCCAGGTAACGGGACTTGTCCCCGTCACGCAGTTCCAGCGCTTCGCGGGAACCGGTAGAAGCACCGGAGGGCGCACAAGCACGGCCCAATGTACCGTCCTCGAGAATCACATCTGCCTCTACTGTCGGGTTACCGCGCGAGTCCAAAACTTCACGAGCTTTGATGTTGGCAATCTTGGTCATGCGAAAATTTCTCCAGATTTTCTGTATCTAAACGGTTCAAGTTGTAAGTTTAGCCTAGAGCAGGTGGGGGATGGCTTTCCGAAACTGTGCGCAGCCATGGATGGCGGAGCCCAAGCGTCACATGGATGTGCCGAAGGAGCGTGTTTCGGAAAGCCATCCCCCACCTGCTCGTATTCCCAAACAGGACAAAAACAAACACCGCCAATCAGGCGGTGTCGATAGGTTTAAAACTCTTAACAAGATCATCCACTGCTTTCACCCGCTGAAGGAATGGCTCCAGCTGGCTCAGGCGCAGGGCGCAAGGGCCATCGCATTTGGCCTGATCCGGGTCAGGATGCGCCTCCAGGAACAATCCGGCCAGGCCCTGTGACATGCCCGCCAGCGCCAGATCAGTCACCTGGGCACGTCGGCCGCCCGCAGAGTCAGAGCGTCCGCCAGGCATTTGCAGCGAATGGGTCACATCAAACATCAACGGCACGTTCATCGACTTCATGATGCCGAAACCGAGCATGTCGACCACCAGGTTATTGTAGCCAAAGCTACTACCGCGCTCGCACAGGATAATCTTGTCGTTACCGGCCTCTTCGCACTTGGTGATGATGTGTTTCATTTCCTGGGGGGCCAGGAACTGCGCCTTCTTGATGTTGATCACTGCACCGGTTTTCGCCATGGCCACCACCAGATCGGTCTGGCGACTCAGGAACGCGGGCAGCTGAATGATGTCGCACACCTCGGCAGCCGGCGCCGCCTGCTCTGGCGTGTGCACATCAGAGATGATCGGCACGCCGAACTTGCTCTTGATGTCTGCCAGAATCTGCAACCCTTTTTCGAGGCCGGGGCCGCGAAACGAGTTGACCGACGAGCGGTTGGCCTTGTCGAACGACGCCTTGAACACGTAAGGAATGCCGAGTTTGCCAGTGGCTTCGACATAAGCCTGGGCCACGTCCATAGCCAGCTCGGGTGATTCCAGTACGTTCATGCCACCGAACAACACGAAAGGTTTGTCGTTCGCAACCTCAATTCCGGCGACGTTCACCATGCGCTGCGCCATGCTCAGGATCCTTTCTTGTTGGCCAGTGCTGCCTCAACAAACCCCTTGAACAGCGGGTGGCCGTCGCGGGGTGTGGAGGTAAATTCCGGGTGGAACTGACACGCCACAAACCAGGGATGATCCGGCGCTTCAACCACTTCCACCAATCGGCCATCAGTAGAGCGACCGGAGATCTTCAGGCCTGCTTCTTCCAACCTGGGCAAGAAGTGATTATTGACCTCGTAGCGGTGACGGTGGCGCTCGCGAATGATTTTCTTGCCGTAGCAGGCCGCAATGGTCGAGCCATCGGTCAACACGCAATCCTGAGCACCCAGGCGCATAGTGCCACCCAGGTCTGAGGCTTCGGTACGTGCTTCCGTGGTGCCACTGGCATCCAGCCATTCGGTAATCAGACCAACCACCGGGGCCGGGCTATGCTCGCGGAACTCGGTGCTGTGGGCGTCTTTCAGACCAGCCACATTGCGGGCGTATTCGATGACAGCCACCTGCATGCCCAGGCAAATACCCAGGTAGGGAACCTTGTTTTCACGGGCGTACTGCACCGTGCGAATCTTGCCTTCCACGCCGCGCTCACCAAAGCCACCCGGCACCAGAATGGCATCAGCGGATTCCAGCACACCGGTGCCGTCGCGTTCGATGTCTTCGGAGTCGATGTAATTGATATTGACCTTGGTGCGGGTCTTGATGCCCGCGTGCAGCAAGGACTCAATCAGGGATTTGTAGGCTTCCAGGAGCTCCATGTACTTGCCGACCATGGCGATGGTGACTTCCTGCTCCGGATTCATCAGGGAATCCACCACGTCGTCCCACTCACTCAGGTCTGCCTCGCGGGCCTGCAGGTTGAAACGCTCGATCACCAGTTGGTCCAGACCGTACTGGTGCAACATGCGAGGAATGGCGTAGATTGACTTGGCATCCTGAAGCGGGATCACCGCCCGCTCTTCAACGTTGGTGAACAACGCGATCTTGCGACGGGAGCTGATATCCACTTCGTGCTCGGAACGGCACAACAGAATATCCGGCTGCAGGCCGATAGAGCGCATTTCCTTCACGGAGTGTTGGGTCGGCTTGGTTTTGATCTCGCCGGCAGTCGCAATGTATGGCACCAGAGTCAGGTGCATGAACAAGGCGCGCTGGGGGCCCACTTCGACCTTGAGCTGACGGCAGGCTTCGAGGAACGGCAGCGATTCGATATCGCCTACGGTTCCGCCCACTTCAATCATGGCTACGTCGGAACCCGCCGCACCCTCAACGACCCGACGCTTGATCTCGTCGGTGATGTGGGGGATGACTTGCACAGTGCCGCCAAGATAATCGCCACGACGCTCTTTGCGGATAACTTCTTCATACACACGGCCGGTGGTGAAGTTGTTACGCTTGCTCATGGGCGTACGAATAAAGCGTTCGTAATGGCCCAGGTCCAGGTCGGTTTCCGCGCCGTCTTCGGTGACAAAAACTTCACCGTGCTGGAACGGGCTCATGGTGCCGGGGTCCACGTTGATGTACGGGTCCAGCTTGAGAATAGTGACCTTCAGGCCGCGTGCCTCAAGGATGGCTGCCAGTGAGGCAGACGCAATACCTTTCCCCAAGGAGGACACGACACCGCCGGTGACGAAAATATAACGCGTCATGCAGATTCCGTGATTATCTGGTTCGGTGAAGGAGGGAGATTGTTCATCTCAAGATGGGACGTCAGACTACCAGAAAGACCCCCTCTACTCAATCACAATCCCTCTCCACAATCAGCCGCCAGCCGGCGGCAGGGGCGCTTCCCGAGTATTGGCCAGAACACCACAAATCGCCAATGGCAATCAGCTCACTGCCCCCCGGTGCTTCCCGGTAAACCAGCGGCAGCGCTACTCTTTCCCAAGGAGGCACCCCCTGCTCCTGTAGCCAGGTTTTTAATGCACGGGAGTGCTCACCGTCGGCGAATCGCACCCGTTCGCCACCTTGCCTCGTAGATATCCGTATTGGCGGTGGTGGATTTTTTGAGGTAAGCGCCTGGGTTTCCACCAGTTGCAGTCGCCAACACGCCCATTTCAGCCCGGCGCCGGGTAAGAGGTCCGCAGGCTGCTCAGGTACATGCGCGTGCGGGACCATATACAGATGTTCCCGGTAACGCCGCAGGCTGAAGCCATCACCGCGAATTTCAGGCTCTCGATCTTCCCCGGCTTCCAGCATGTCTGCCAGCGCCTGCTCCCAGTCTGAAATCGCGGGCACAGGCCAACCCTGATGGCTGATCCACCAGCGCACCAGATTGCGCTGCTCGAGCCCGCTCAGCGCTTTGAACGGCGCAAGCTTTAACCGGTCCCGGCCGGCATCGCCGCAAATCTGCCACTGCAACTCCGCCAGGCGCTGATTGAGCTGCTCGCTTTCGCGGCAAGCTTGAGCACTGTGAACCATACGTTTGAGTAGGTTCGGCCAACGGCTTTTCAGCCCAGGCATTACCGCATGGCGCAGGTAGTTGCGATCAAAAGCATGACTTTCGTTGCTGGGGTCTTCGGTCCAGGCCACCCCTGCAGCGCTGGCAACCTCTGCCAGCCGGTCACGACTGATGTTCAGCCAGGGGCGAAACAGTCTGCCGCGACCCATCGGTCGGGCACGCGGCATACCCGCCAGTCCATGAACCCCAGAGCCTCGCAGCAATCTGAACAACACCGTTTCCGCCTGATCATCACCGTGATGGGCCATCAGCAGCAGGTCATTCTCGCCAAGCTGATTTTTGAACACCCGGTAACGGGCACTCCGCGCCGCCGCTTCAAGACCGCTGGCACCGGCTACCTCCACTTCAACTCGCTGCACCACCAATGGCACTGACAGCCGCGCACAGGTATCCCGACAAAACTGCTCGGTCTGCTCATGGTTGGGTTGAAGCTGATGATTGATGTGTAAGGCGGTTACGTCTGGATGGCAGGCTGACACCACGTGCAGCAGCAAGGCAGAATCCAGGCCGCCACTGAAGGCGACCCAGAGTCGGGAATAATCGGGAAGTGCGCCGACTGGCTCAACAAGATCCTTTGGCCAGCCAGAGTCCCGGGCGGCGTTACCGCCCGCCTTCATACTTGGTCAAACGCTGATAACGGCGCGAAACCAGTTCGTCCTGGGGAAGCCGGCCGAGCTCAGCCAGACCTTTGGCGAGTCGCGTTTTCAGCGTTTTAGCCATTTTTTCAGGGTTGCGATGCGCGCCGCCCAAAGGCTCTTCAATGATATTGTCGGCAACGCCCAGCTCTTTGAGCCGCTGAGCGGTCACGCCCATGGCCTCTGCAGCCACTGACGCATATTCCGCGCTCTTCCAGAGAATGGACGCGCAACCTTCCGGTGAAATGACCGCATAGGTGGAGTACTGCAACATGTTCAGCTGGTCACACACGCCAATGGCCAATGCGCCACCAGAACCGCCCTCACCAATCACCGTGGAAATGATGGGCGTTTTCAACCGCGACATCACCGCCAGGTTAAAGGCAATGGCCTCACTCTGGCCACGCTCTTCGGCGCCAATGCCAGGATAGGCTCCGGGCGTGTCGATAAAGGTCAGAATCGGCATCTTGAAGCGCTCGGCCATTTCCATCAGGCGTAGCGCTTTGCGATAACCCTCAGGGCGCGGCATGCCAAAGTTTCGTTTAACCTTTTCACGAATCTCCCGGCCTTTCTGGTGACCAATCACCATCACAGGCTGGTTATCCAGACGGGCGGTACCACCGATGATGGCCTGATCGTCCGCGTAACGGCGATCACCATGCAGCTCATCGAAATCATCAAAGACCAGATCGATGTAATCCTGGGTATAAGGCCTGCGTGGGTGCCGCGCAAGCCGGGCTACGTCCCAGGACTGCAAGTCAGAGAAGATGGTCTCCGTAAGGCTGACACTCTTCTTTTTGAGGCGACTAATTTCATCGGTAATGTTGATGTCGGTGTCGTTGCCCACCATACGAAGCTCTTCAATCTTGGCTTCCAGGTCGGCGATCGGCTGTTCGAAATCCAGGTAATTAGGGTTCATGATGTTCCATCATTTGATTGCCAGGCAGGATTTAACCCGCCATAACCAGAATTTGGGACAAAGATAGCAGCGCAAATCGCGCAGCTAAAGCGGACATTGGTATTAATCATAGACCAGTTCCACAGACTGGTCGCCCACCAGGTGTTTCAGCTCAAACAACAGGTTGTCATCCGGCTGCACCCGCCAGGACTCACCCAGCTCAATCCGGGTTCTGGCCTCAGCACTGCTGTATTCGATCCAGACCGGGCTGCCATCGTTACGGAATGGCCGCAAGGTGTCATCCAGTTTATCCAGCAGCCCGTTCTGCAACTGTTCTGAGCGCAAGGCCAACCTGATCCCGCGACTGAATTGCTGACGAGCGGTGGCGACATCCATCACCGAGCTCACCCGCATTTTCATCTGGCCGGAGTAATCATCGTGACTGACCTGCCCCTCCACCACAATCACTTGGTCGGATTGTAGCAACTCTCTGTTCTCAAAAAAGGCCTCAGAGAACAAAGTGGCTTCGATACGAGCACTGCGATCGTCCAGGGTGATAAAACACATGGTTGAGCCGGTACGGGTTTTCATGGTGCGCTGAGCCACCACCAGGCCGGCAACCCGCTGGGGTGATTTGTTGGGCTTGAGATCTGCAATGGACGAACGCACAAATCGCCGCACTTCTCGTTCATATTCATCAAACGGATGGCCGGTAAGGTAAATCCCGAGGGTGTCTTTCTCCCCTTTCAGGCGCTGCTTCTCCGGCCACTCACGAACATTGGCTACGTCCTCATAGGGATCGCCGTCTTCCCCGCCTTCCAGCATTTCCCCGAACATGTCGACCATACCAACCGCGTCGTTTCGTGACTGCTGGCCGGCCTGCTGCACGGCCTTGTCGATGCTTGCCATCAACTGGGCACGACTGGCACCCAGTTTATCCATGGCGCCCGCGCGAATAAGCGCTTCCATGGCGCGCTTGTTGACTTTCTTCAGGTCAACCCGACGGCTGAAATCAAAGATGTCGAGGAACGGACCGCCCTCTCTGGCCGCCGCAACCACACTGTCAATCGGGCCTTCACCCAAGCCTTTGATGGCGCCCAGGCCGTAAATAATCTGACCTTCATCGTTCACGGTGAAGGTGTACTCAGACCGGCTGACGTCCGGAACCAGCAGGTCCAGCTTCATGTTCCGGCACTCTTCGACCAGCGTCACTACCTTGTCTGTGTTCTGCATATCGGCGGTCAACACCGCCGCCATAAACTCTGCCGGGTAATGCGCCTTCATCCAGAGCGTCTGATAAGACACCAGCGCGTAGGCAGCGGAGTGAGACTTGTTGAAACCGTAACCGGCGAATTTCTCCACCAGGTCGAAGATGTTTTCAGCGAGGGTTTTATCGATACCGTTGCCGGCGCAGCCCTCCAGGAAGAAGGCCTTCTGCTTTTCCATTTCTTCGGGCTTTTTCTTACCCATCGCCCGGCGTAGCATGTCTGCGCCACCCAGCGTATAGCCCGCCATCACCTGGGCGATCTGCATGACCTGTTCCTGATAAAGGATAACCCCGTACGTGGGCTCCAGCACCGGCTTCAGGCCATCAAACTGATAATCCGGATGCGGGTAAGACATCGGCTGCTTGCCGTGCTTACGGTCGATAAAGTCATCCACCATGCCCGACTGCAGAGGGCCAGGGCGGAACAGAGCCACTAGGGCGATCATGTCTTCCAGGGAGTCGGGTTGCAGGCGGCGGATCAGATCTTTCATGCCACGGGATTCCAACTGGAACACCGCCGTCGTTTCCGCCTTCTTGAGCACTTCGAACGACAATTTGTCATCCAGAGGAATGGCCGCGATGTCCAATTCCGGCTCCCCGCGCTTCTGACGGCGCGGGTTGATCATGTGCAACGCCCACTTGATAATGGTCAGGGTCCGCAAACCCAGGAAGTCGAACTTGACCAGTCCGGCTTCCTCCACATCGTTCTTGTCAAACTGGGTGACCAGGCTGCCGCCTTCATCATCGCAGTACAGCGGCGAGAAATCGGTAATCTTGGTGGGCGCAATCACCACGCCCCCGGCATGCTTGCCCGCGTTACGGCAAACGCCCTCAAGCTTCAACGCCATTTCCCAGATCTCCTGGGCTTCCTCATCCTGTTCCAGAAACTCTTTAAGCTGGGGCTCCTGTTCAATGGCCTTGCTGAGGGTCATACCGACTTCAAACGGAATCAGCTTGGACAGTTTGTCGGCCAGACCGTAAGACTTACCCTGCACTCGCGCGACGTCTCGCACCACCGCCTTGGCGGCCATGGTGCCAAAGGTAATGATCTGAGAGACCGCTTCACGGCCGTATTTCTCCGCGGTGTATTCGATCACCCGGTCGCGACCTTCCATGCAGAAGTCGACGTCGAAGTCGGGCATAGAGACCCGTTCCGGGTTCAGGAACCGCTCGAACAGCAGGTCGTATTCCAGTGGATCAAGATCGGTAATAAGCAGCGCGTAGGCGACCAGGGAACCAGCACCGGAGCCCCGGCCCGGCCCTACTGGCACGCCGTTATTCTTGGCCCACTTGATAAAGTCCATAACGATCAGGAAGTAGCCCGGAAACCCCATCTGGATAATGATATCCAGCTCGAACTTCAGCCGCTTGTAGTATTCGTCGCGCTTCGCGTTGTACTCCGGATCCTCTTTGCTGAGGATGGTTTCCAGGCGCATTTCCAAGCCTTCTTCCGACACGTGTCGGAAGTATTCGTCCTTGGTCATGCCTTCGGGGATCGGGTAATTGGGCAGGAAGTATTCGCCAAGGCGCACCTTCACCGAGCAGCGGCGGGCAATTTCGACCGTGTTCTCGACCGCTTCAGGGATATCCGAGAACAACTCGATCATTTCCTCGGCACTTCGCAGGTATTGCTGGTCGCTGAATCGGCGGTCCCGGCGCGGGTCATCCAGGGTGCGGCTTTCGCCAATACAGACCCGGGCTTCGTGGGCCTCAAAGTCTTCCGCCGTCAGGAAGTGCACATCGTTGGTTGCCACCACTGGCAGGCCCATCTCTGCGGCAAGATCCACAGACAAGTGCAAGCAATCTTCGTCACCGGCCCGGTCCGTGCGCTGCAACTCCAGGTAGTAGCTGTCAGGATACAACCGCATCCAGTATTGGGCCCTTTCCCGGGCCAGCTCTGGTTTTCCGGCCAGCAGCGCTTTGCCCACATCACCCATTTTCGCGCCCGACAAAGCAATCAGCCCGCTAGCGCGAGCCTCCAGCCAGGCCTTGCGAACAATCGGCTTGCCAAAACGCTGGCCTTCGGTGTAACCAAGAGAAATGATTTCGGTGAGATGCAGATAGCCGTCATTGTCACGGGCCAGCAAAGTCAGCCTGAACGGGCTTTCCGGCTCATCCGGGTTTTCCAGCCAGAGATCAGCACCAATAATCGGTTTTACACCCGCGCCCATGGCTGCTTTATAAAAACGCACCAGTGAGCACATATTGGATTGCTCGGTCAGGCCGACCGCCGGCATGCCCAACTCAGCGACACGACCGATCAGCGGCTTGACCCGGACCAGGCCATCCACCAGGGAATATTCTGAATGCACTCTCAGGTGTACGAACGTATTTGCCATGGTCAACCGCCAATCAAGGTGCGTAAATCTTCTTCGGTTTGAGGACCAAAGCGCGTTTCAACCAGTGTGCCCTGAGGGTCCACTACAAACGTCGCCGGCAAGGCCATCGGCACTTTCCAGCCAAACCCTGGCCCCGGGTCCTGCCCCAGCATCGTAAATTCAATTCCCATGCGCTGACCAAGCTCTTCCAGAGCGGGGCCTTCTATGCCATCGAAGTTGACACCCAGCACGGCGATGTCCGGGGCTTTATCGATGTGGTTAAGCTCTGGAATCTCCTCCAGACAGGGCGCACACCATTCAGCCCAGTAATTCACCAGCACCCACTGGCCACGGTACTCATCCCAATTCACCAGGGTGCCGTCCGAGCGGACCATCTCGGTTTTTTCACAACCCGACAGAATTATTGCCGCTATCAACGCGGGCAACAGCAGCCAGCGTCGCCCGGAAGGCTTGATGGATGGAATGGAAAGGTGACGAGGGTACTGCAAGGGATATCCTCCTGTTAGACTACGCCCCCTTAAACGGACCGCAATCATCACTGTAAACCGGGCATGACCATGACAGAACCAACCCGCATTTTCCACAACCCACGGTGCTCAAAATCACGCCAGACCCTTGAGTTGCTTCAGCAACAAGGTATCGAGCCGGAGATTATACGCTACCTTGAGACACCACCAACAGAGCAGGAACTGATACACGTTCTTGATCTTCTTGATTGCGACCCCCGTAAAATAATGCGGACAAAAGAAACCGAGTATCGGGAGCAAAGCCTGGACAATCCGGAGCTCACCCGGGAGCAATTGGTCGAGGCTATGGTCAACACACCCAAACTGATTGAGCGGCCCATTGTCATTGCCAACGGCAAAGCTGCCATCGGCAGACCCCCCGAGAGTGTCCTCGACATTCTGTAAGCCAACCGGTCAGGAGCTGATATGAGCGACACCAATCCCTACATTCTCGTTCTTTATTACAGCCGGAACGGTCAGACCGCCGAAATGGCCAGTCAGATCGGCCGAGGCGTCGCTCGGGTTGCCGGCATGAATGCCAGGATCCGCACCGTACCGCCGGTATCCGCTGACACCACTGCAAGCATGCCGGCAGTGCCGGACAGCGGTGCCCCCTATGCCACAAAGGACGATTTGGGCAATTGTGCGGGTCTCGCCCTGGGCAGCCCGACCCGCTTCGGTAACATGGCTGCGCCACTGAAGCATTTTCTGGATGGCACCGGCGATCTCTGGCTGAACGGCAAGCTTTCGGGCAAGCCAGCCGGCGCGTTCACCTCAACCGGCAGTCTGCATGGCGGCCAGGAAACCACTCTGCTCACCATGATGATGCCGCTCCTGCACCACGGCATGGTACTGTGCGGGCTGCCCTATTCCGAGAGCGCCCTGAATGAGACGGCCACCGGCGGCACGCCCTACGGTCCCACTCACTGGGCCGGCACCGGAGCACAACACCCCCTGAGTGATCACGAGAAGACTCTGTGCCAGGCTTTCGGCGAACGGCTGGCTCGCATAGCGACAAAACTCTCGGACTGACCGCTCACTGAACCCGACGTTATCGCCAACTCAACTACCCGGACCACACTATGCTCCACAATGACAAAGCGAAGACCACAGCCCGACTGACTATCGCACTCTATCTGGGTGTATTAGCTACCTTGCTGGCCACGACGTTTTACCCGGCTCCCGTGGAGGGGGTGTCGCTTACCCTGATGCTTTCGGTCAAGCTGCTGCCCCTACTCGCGTTTGCCGTTCCGGTTTTTCGGGGCCACAACCGGGGCTACATCTGGATGGCGTTTGTAGTGATCTTCTACTTTACTCAAGCGGTAGTGTCAGCCTGGCTGACTGAGGGCGCTGTCGGGCCGATGATTCTGATGGTTCTGACCTTCCTGCTGTTCACCGTTGCCATGGTCCACCTGAAAGTAAACCGCCCGGTTGCCAACTGAGCAGACATAACGCCAGGAGTTGACCGAAATGCCTGAGCCAACGCAAACCATGCCGCCACCGCCCCACCGGCAAACACTGACCCTGAGAGATCTGTGCTCTGCGCTGGTGCAGAGCGGTGAAATCAGCCAGCAAGACGCCGAAAAAGTACTGACGGCCAACCTTGGCGCTGTTTCCCAAAATGGACAAACGGCACCCAGGCATCCACTGGAGTTGATTGCCATTGCCGGCATCACCAGCCGGGCTGATGGTCGCACCCTAGATCTGGACCGGCTCACTCATTGGCTGGCCCGTTGGGCGGGACAGGATTACTACCACATTGACCCGCTGAAAATAGACACCCCGGCCATCGCCCGAGTGATGTCTTACGCCTTCGCCCAGCGGCACGGCATTCTGGCGGTTGAAATTGGTAAGGACGAAGTGCTGATTGCCAGCACTGAGCCGTTCAAAAGCGAGTGGGAAAGCAACCTTCGCCAGGCCATCCGCAAGGACATTCGCAGGGTTGTGGCCAACCCGGAGGCCATCCGGCGCTACACCGTTGAGTTTTACCAACTGGTCAACTCCGTTAATAAAGCCGGGGGCGGCGTCGAATCAGAACTTCGAGCAGCTGCTGGACCTCGGTTCCAATGAAAATCCCGACGCCAATGACCAGCACGTGGTTAAGATTGTCGACTGGCTGCTGCAGTACGCTTTCGAGCAGCGCGCCTCCGACATTCATATAGAACCCAGGCGCGGCGTCACCCAGGTGCGCTTCCGGATTGATGGCGTGCTGCATAATGCCTACGAATTTCCCGAACAGGTTGGCGTTGCGGTCACCAGTCGCCTGAAAATTCTGGGTCGGCTGAACGTAGCCGAAAAACGCCGCCCCCAGGATGGTCGGATCAAAACCCGCAAACCCGATAACAGCGAGGTCGAACTGCGCCTGGCCACCATGCCCACGGCCTTTGGTGAAAAAATGGTGCTCCGGATTTTCGATCCGGAGGTGTTGCTGAAATCCTTTGAACAGCTGGGCTTCAGCAAAGACGATCGGGAGCGCTGGCAAACCATAACCTCGCGCCCCCACGGCATTGTTCTGGTCACCGGCCCAACCGGTTCCGGTAAGACCACCACGCTGTATTCCACCCTGAAGCAGCTGGCGACACCGGAGCTGAACATCTGCACCATCGAAGACCCCATTGAGATGGTGGAACCGGCGTTCAATCAGATGCAGGTACAGACCAACATAGACCTGACGTTTGCCCAGGGCGTGCGAGCGCTGCTGCGCCAAGATCCGGACATCATCATGATCGGCGAGATCCGGGATCTGGAAACCGCCGAGATGGCGGTGCAGGCGGCCCTGACCGGCCACCTGGTGCTCTCAACCCTGCACACCAACGATGCGCCCAGCGCCATCACCCGACTGATGGAGCTGGGCATACCGCCCTATTTGATCCGCGCAACTGTGTTGGGCGTGATGGCACAGCGCCTGGCGCGCACCCTGTGCCCCCATTGTAAAGAACCCGGCGAGGCAGACGAACAGGCCTGGCAAACCCTCACCCGCCCCTGGAAAGCACCCGCGCCCCGGCAGTTCTATCACCCGGTCGGCTGCCTGGAATGCCGTAATACCGGCTATCTGGGCCGCGCGGGCGTGTACGAGATCATGACACTGTCAGACAAGCTGACACGACAGATCAACGATCACTGTGAACTGGAACAGTTGAGGCTGGATGCCTACAAAGAAGGGATGAAATCACTGCGGCTTGGTGGTGCCCAGAAAGTGGCTTCTGGCCAGACCACCGTCGAGGAAATACTGCGAGTAACTCCGGAAAGCCAACGCTGACATAACGCTCAGCCCGGGCGCATGCCGCACTGCGCCAGCAAATCCTGCCAATGCCGGGTGTGCTCCATCATGGACCGGTCAAGCTGCCGCCAGAGGCTGACATCCGCCTGATCCGACAGGTGGCGCTGATACCACCTCTCAAAACTCTCCGGCATCACATCGCGCTGCCGGTCTGCTAGCTCAGCCAACGCCACAATCAACGAATCCCGGGCCCGACTGACATCGCTCATGTAGGGCTGGATCTCGCCGATGTAAATATTGAAGAAGAAGTTCCGGACAATCTCCGATTGATTGTTCGGGCGGCTGTTCAGACACAGAGGGCGTTCTTCCAGCCGCGCCTTGATGGTTTCCGTACCCGCATCGAGAGTAGCAATCAACAGACGCGCACTGTTTATAATCTGCCCAGCGCGGAATTCGGCCTGCCAGCGCTGATGAATTTGGCCAAGGTCATCCAGGGGGACCTCAAACTGCTCCGCTGATAGTGCCTCCACAGTCTGATTGAGCCGTTCCAGGTCCTGGGTCAGCTCAGACACCGGACTGGCGTCTGACGCCACCGGATAGAAACCTTTGGACAGGGTTAGCAGCCGCTCCACCTCCTCGACGCCCCAGGTGGCATTCCACATCGCGATGGGCAGCGTCGCCTGTTTACTTTCGATGGCGCTGAGCAACGTTTGCTCAAGCTCTTCATCGTCCACCTGATTCAAACATTGTTCAGCCGTCTGAATAAACCGGATCTCATAACGAAGGCGATTCAGCGGTTGCATCACGCGGCCCATAACGGAATTTCGCTCCCCGACCACGTACTGCAATTCACACCCGTAAAGCGACATGAAATCGAGCATGCCCAGCTCAAGATCCGGCATATCCAATACCCGTTCACGCCGCCGGGGGATGGTTGAGGCTTCAGGAAGGTCAGAGGGGATGGCAACGGGAGGTGTATCAAGTACCCGGCCTAGCCGTTCCAGGTACTCTTCCATCATGGGCTCGGCTTCATTAAACGGATTGCAGCCCGACAACATCAGCACGCAGGCGCCCGGAACCAGCCATTGCAGCGATCGAACTCCGGGCATTATAAAACCTCCTATCGTTTACGCAGCAGCGCGTCCACCTCCGCAAAGTCCCGTGCAACAGACCGGCCGGTGTCTGGCAAATCGCCATCCCGAACCAGCCAGACTGTTTTCAGGCCCGCAGCCTCGGCAGCCTCAAGCTCTGCTTCGATATCAGACAGAAACAAAACTGACGCTGGATCAACCCCCAACTCGTCCAGAATATTACGATAGGACTGCGCTTCTTTTTTGCCGCCGACGGCGGTATCGAAATACCCGGAGAAAAACGGAGTAAAGTCACCCTCGTTGCTGTAACCAAAAATCAGTTTCTGCGCCTTCACCGAACCTGAAGAATATACGAACAATCTCAGTCCCCGATCATGCCAGCGCTGAAGATAGTCCGCAGCATCGCGATATAGATGGCCTTTCAGCTCGCCGCTATGATAGCCCTGCTCCCAGACCATACCCTGTAAAGCCTTGAGCGGTCCCTCTTTGCGATCTTCTGCGATCCAGCGTTGCAGCACGTCGATAAGCCCCTCCAGGTTCTTGCCATCGACGCCACTTTTCTCCGCAACCAGCACCAACTGTTCTGAGACCGACGGCGTGGTGTGGTGGTGAGTACAGACAAATTCCGGCAGGTGCTTGCTGGCATAGGGAAACAGCACGTCGTGCACGAACGAAATCGAGCTGGTGGTGCCTTCGATGTCGGTCAGAACAACACGAATCATCCTGCAACTCCTGCTAGCACTTCATAGCCTGGAAGCCTGGAAGCAATGTCTTCGCCGGTAAAGCTGGCCACCCAGCCATCAGGATTGGTGAACAACCGGATACAGGTAAACTCAGGCTCCGGGCCCATATCAAACCAGTGGTGCGTACCATTCGGCACGCTGATCAAATCATTCTTCTGACACATCAACGCATACACTTGATCGCCAAAGTGCAGATAGAACAGGCCCTGGCCCCGCACAAAAAACCGGACTTCGTCTTCGCTGTGGGTGTGCTCATCCAGAAACTTCTGCCGGAACGCCTCCTTCTGAGGATTGTCAGGATTCAAACTGACCACATCCGCAGTTTGAAAACCGCATTCACGCTTTAGCGCCTCAACTTCATCGGCGTAGCTCTCCAGTATCTGCTGCTGACTGGCATCGGCCGGCAAATCGCGGGTTGGCCAACGCTCAAAGCGCACACCATGACTGGCGAGGGTGTCGCCGATCACTTGCGGATCAGTGGTGACCGTATGAGCTGCCTCTGGCTGGCTCTGATTGAAAATACTCAAGGTGGTCATGGGCGGACTCTCATGGTTTCAAGTTCACATTCAAACAGGAATTCGAAGGCTTCCACATGGCGCAGGCAATCCGCCATGGTTTTGCCCCAGGTGTACAGGCCATGGCCGCGGATCAGGTATCCGGGTTGGTCCGGGTGGGCCTGGAACCACTCACGGGACTGCTCCGCCAGCGCCGGAATATCCTGAGTATTGTCGAAAACGGGAATGCTGAGGATGCCTTCATGGGTTTCAACACCGGAAAACGCTTTCTGGAGCTCATATCCTTCAACATCCAGCCTACTGCCTTCAGTCAGGCGACTCAACACCGTAGCCTTGACAGAATGCGTGTGCAGAACGGCACCAACTTCCGGAAAGATCTGATACAGAACCGTATGCAACAGCGTCTCGGCTGATGATTTGCAGTCGCTCTGCACCGCCTGACCGTTCAGATCCACCACCATCACGTCACCGGCCGTCAGCTGCCCCTTGTGACGACCAGACACCGTAATAGCCACATGATCATGGTCAATCCGTGCGGAATAATTGCTACTGGTCGCTGGCGACCAGCCGCGATCGTAAAGAAACCGGCCCGCGTCAACAATAGACTGGGCGGCGGTGGCGTATCGGGTTACATCAAACACACGCGTTCTCCCGCTGGATGAGCGCCCTGCCGGGCGCCAAATGGCCGACATTATAAGCCTGCCATGGCCCCCGGCAAACCGGTTTGGCTTATGCCGTCAACGGCAAACGGCGCTGGCGCTTTCCAGTCAGGGCAAACAGGGCATTCCCCAGCGCCGGAATGACCGGCGGCACACCCGGCTCACCCACACCGGTCGGCTCGGCATTACTGTCGACGATGTCCACAACCACCTTAGGGGCCTGATGCAACTGCAGCAGGCGGTAATCGTGGAAATTGCTCTGGCGGATTTCACCCTGGTCAAAGTTGATCTCACCATACAGCGCTGCGGTCAGGCCAAACAGAATGCCCCCGGCAATCTGGTCCTCAACGATCCTGGGGTTAACCACTTGCCCACAATCCACACTGCAGGTGACTTTGTAGACTTTGATTTCACCGTTCTCAACACCCGCCTCAACCACCTGAGCCACATAGGTGCCAAAACTTTTGAAAAGCGCCATGCCCCGAGCTCTTCCTTCGGGTGCTGACTCGCCCCAGCCCGCCAACCTGGCCGCTCGCTCCAGAACCTCGCGGTGGCGCGGCTCTGAATCCAGCATCCTCTGCCGAAACTGCACCGGGTCTTCGCCAGACTCATGGGCAAGTTCATCCATGAAGGTCTCAACCGCAAAACCATTATGGGAATAACCCACCGAGCGCCACCAGGTGATTGGCACGCCAGGATCGGTATGGGTATGACGGACACTGATATTCGGCACCTGGTAGGGGTAGCCGACTGCACCCTCAATGGCTGAGATATCTTTTGGTGTGGCGATACCCTCGGCCATCAAACCCACCTTCCCCAGGGTGTCGTACAGAAACTTCGGAGCCCAGGGGTATTGGGCAGGGGCGGCATTACGAACGTACCAGTCAAGAATCTGAGGGCCAACAATCTGGTGCTGCCAGCCGGTCAACTGACCTTCCGCCAGACTACCCTTCATTCTATGCAGCATTGCCGGGCGCAAAAAGCCGTGGCGGGTATCCTCTTCGCGGGACCAGATCAGCTTGACCGGAACCTTGAGCTGATAGGCAACGGCTGCGGCTTCTTCGATGTAATCCTGCGTTAAGCGGCGGCCAAAGCCCCCGCCCAGAAAGGTGGTGTGAATGGTGACATCACCCGGAGAAAGGTCCGAATGCCTGGCAGCCGCAATCCGGCCCAGATCGGGCGCCTGGGTGGGAGCCCATACCTCCATTTGACCGTCGTGATACCACGCCGTCGCATTCATCGGCTCCATGGTGGCGTGAGCAAGGTAAGGCTGCTCGTATTCAGCTTCGACCACCTTTTCCGCTTGTTCTGCAGCCTTGTTCACACTGCCTTCGGTCCGTTCCTTGACACCCGGATCGTCGCTGGCAGCGCGTCGATAACCTTCGAGAACCTGTTCCGTCGAGGTATCAAGCGCGCCCGTCATATCCCAGTCGACCTGCAGTGCCTGCTGAGCTTTTCTGGCTTGCCAATAACTATTGGCAACAACCGCAACACCGCGTTCAGTGATAAAAGCATCCTGCACGCCGGGTAGGCCGATAACATCTCTGCGATTGAAATCCTTGGCCACACCGCCATGGCGCGGGCTTCGCGTCATCACCGCATAGACCATGTCCGGCAGCTCGACATCAATGCCATAAACAGCTTTGCCGGTGACTTTGGCGTGGGCATCCAGCTTTCCAGCCTGGCGGCCAATGTACTTCCACTCGGACTTTGGCTTAAGCGCAACATCGCCCCGGATCACTTCTTTATCCGCCAGCTCAACCAGCTGGCCGTAACGCAGCGAATCGATACCGTTCGGGTGCACTACCCGACCATCCTGAGTAGTGCAGTCGCTGGCGTTAACCTCCCACACCCGGGCGGCCGCCAGCACCAGCATCTGCCTGGCAGAGGCGCCGGCCTCGCGCAGAGGCTTCCAACTGGTGGCAAGACTGGTGCTGGCACCGGTCAACTGCAACCCGAACAGCGGGTTGCGATATTCCGGAGCCACCGGGGCAAATTTCACAATGATCCGCGCAGGGTCTACATCCAGTTCTTCCGCAATCAGTGTGGTCAGACCTGTGTAAGCACCCTGCCCCATCTCTACCCGGGCCAGAGTAAAGACAATGTCATCATCGCGGCTCAGCTCGAGCCACACGTCCGGCTTCCACTCGCCGCTCTCCGGCTCGAACCCCGTCTGAATCGACGCGCAGCCCGGTATCGATACCGCCAGGATCAAACTGCCCGAGGCTCCGGTGCTGACTTTGAGAAAATCTCGTCGGTTCATGGTCATATCACGCATCCTCCGGGGCGGGCTCGTACTGCCCGACACCGCCAGCAACGGCCTCAACCGCCGCCACGATGCGCGCATAGGTGCCGCACCGGCACAGATTGCCGGTCATGGCCGTGACAATCTCATCCCGAGACGGTGAGGCGTTATTGGCGAGCAGATGCGCCGCGGTCATGATCTGTCCCGACTGGCAATAGCCACACTGGGGCACCCCCTCGTCGATCCAGGCCTGCTGCAACGGATGCAACCGGCCCTCAGTCTCCAGCCCTTCAATGGTCGTAATGTCAGCACCGTCAACCAGCTCAATCGGCGTTGAGCAAGACCGCGCAGGCTGGCCGTTGACATGCACCGTGCAGGCTCCACACAAACCTGCTCCGCAGCCAAACTTGGTACCTTTAAGGCCAATTTCATCCCGCACTACCCAAAGCAAGGGTGTATCCGGATCAACATCAACGGTGTGACGGTGGCCGTTCACTGTCAGGCTGAACGCCATAGACCATTCCTCTTGTTATCTTTTAATGAGACACATTGATTATTTGACGACTTCTTTGCCGTCCTGATCTACCCAGATCTTGCGATCACCGGTATTCATTTTCCCCTGGGAGTCCCACACCTCACGGTCCTCGGTAGCACTCTCCAACTTGCCTTTATCGTCCCAGATCACCCGGTCCTTGCAACCAGACAGCGCCAACAGGCTCATCAACATCACCAGTGCCAACCATTGCTTGTTCATATTCACTACCTCTTGGAGCAGTTATGAGAGTCACCGGCACACCTGGCCTACCGGCTATTATGAATTTCCCGGTTTTCCTGCTTGTCTCTATCGCTTTTGCGCACCATGACATAAACCGCTCCGGTGCCGCCATGGTGTTTCTGGGCCGAATGAAAGGCGAGCACGCTGTCCAGCTCCGGCAACCATTTGGCCAGGTAGCTTTTCAGCTGGGCGATGCCGTCCGGGTTTCGCTCGCCTTTGCCATGCAGAATGATCACCGACCGCAGGCCGTAACGCACACAATCATTGATAAACCCAAACACTTCACGGCGAGCCTGTTCAACGGTCATCCGGTGCAAGTCCAGCCTGGCTTCAATCGGGTACTGCCCCATCCGAAGTTTTTTAAACACGCCGTGCTGAATACCCGGGCGCATCCAGCTGAGCAGATCGTGCGCGGTCAGAGGCTCCACCATGTCGGACGTCAGCGGATTGATGTCCCGGAACGGTGTTTGGACCGCGGCCTTTTGCCGCTCCACATGACCAGGCGTCAGCTCTCTGGAAACCGACACCTCAGCACGATTCGGTCTGCGAATACGCTGAACATCCTTCATCTCTTCAAGAAACGCCAGGCGTTCGTCTTTACTGGTCATGGGAGAAACTGCTTCTGGATTGACGAGTATCAGAACTCTACCACCGCAAGGGACTACCATAAAGAAAAGCCCGTCGGGGTTGTGCGACGAAAATCTTAAGGCAGAACAAGGTGCCAGTGAACTACACTTAAGGCGGATAACAATAACGGCGGAGCATCTGCCCAGGCCGACCTGCTCTGACACACCATGGATTGTGATATGGCTGCTGCAAATCAGGATACTACTCGCCCCCAGAATACCCGGGCCATTATGACGTTCCTGAGGGAACACTCACCCTTTTCCAGTATGGATGACACCCACCTGGCCCACTTTGCTGAGCACGCCACCCTTCGATTCTATGCCGATGAGGATGTCGTGCTGTCACCGGAGGAGGGGGTGGTCAAACGTTTTTACATTGTTAAACAGGGACGAATCCGGGGCGAGCGCCACAACGAAAAAGAAGATCGAGCCGAAACCACCTTTGAGATCAGCCAGGGTGAGTGTTTCCCGCTGGCTGCCCTGATTGGTGAGCGCCCGACCCGAACCCTGCACCGGGCGTCTGGCGACACCTTTTGCCTGAGCATTGAACAGAAAGCCTTTATTACCCTGTTTTCGGAAAGTGAACCTTTCCGCGACTTCTGCCTGCGGGGTGTCAGCAGCCTGCTGGACCAGGTGAATCAGCGTATTCAGTCCCGCGCCATGGCCTCGATCGGCTCAAGCAACAGTCTGGATACTCCGCTGGAGCGCTATGCGCTGCGTAACCCGATTGTCTGTTCACCAGACTTGCCGGTGCACAAGGCGGTCGCACGCATGCATGAAAACAACGTTGGCAGCATCATCATCACCGACGATAACCGGCATCCCACCGGTATTTTCACCCTCCGCGACCTGCGCACCATGATCGCTGAAGAGAAAGGCTCATTAGACACACCGATCCGCCAGGTGATGACGAAAGACCCCTGCCGCCTGCCCGCTACCGCTGATGCCTTCGAAGCCGCCATGCTGATGGCAGAGCATCATTTTGCGCATCTGTGCGTGGTCGACGACGATGATTTGCTGATTGGCGTGGTCTCGGAGCGGGACCTGTTCTCGTTACAGCGAGTCGACCTGGTCAATCTGGCTCGAACCATCGGTACCGCGACCCACCTTCGTACCCTGGTCAGCCTGCGGACCGACGTCTCCCGGCTGGTCGATTCCATGCTGGCCCACGGCGCCGACTCCGGACAAGTCGTCAAGATCATTACTACCCTGAACGATGTCACCGTCAGGCGGGTCTTGGAACTCAACCTGAAAAAGAATGACCCCGGCATTCCATTCACCTGGCTGACCTTCGGCAGCGAGGGTCGGCAAGAGCAGACACTGCTGACAGACCAGGACAACGGCATCCTGTTCGAGACGCCTGATGGTATGACCGAAGACCAGGTTAGGGAAAAGTTGCTGCCCTTTGCGCGCAAGGTTAACGACGAACTTGCGGAGTGTGGCTTTACTCTCTGCAAAGGCAACATCATGGCCAGCAACCCCAAACTGTGCCTGAGCGATGCCGAATGGGATGACTGGTTTATCCGGTTTATCGATGCTTCAACTCCGCAAAACCTCGTCTACTCATCGATTTTCCTGGATATGCGCGCGGTTTTCGGCCCCACGGAGTCTCTACATCGCCTACTGGAACGGGTTCTGGAGCGAATCCGCAAGAATGCCCTGTTCCAGAAAATGCTTGCCGGGAACGCGCTTCAACGGAAACCGCCGCTGACCATGTTCCGGAATTTCCGATACCTGAACGAAGAGAAAAAGCACGTGCTGGACCTTAAACGACAAGGCCTGGCGCCCTTTGTTGAGTCGGTCCGGGTGTTTGCACTTGCCAACGGCGTTGAAAATGCCAACACGCTTGAACGGATGGAACAGCTGTCAAAGAAAGGCGTTTTTGACGCCAAAGACGCCAATGCCTGGAAAGAAGCCTACAGCCTGATTCAGGCGATCCGGATGCGTGCCCACCAGGAAATGCTGGGCAAAGGCGAAGACCTGACCAACTACATTGATCCGGATGACCTGAACCCACTGGACCGACGGATTCTAAGGGAGTCTTTTCGACAGGCGCAAAGGCTTCAGCAAAAGCTGGAAGTGACTTACCAACTCTAGGTATCCGAATCTCTATGTTTGAACACATTAAACGATGGCTGGCGCAGCGCCGGGGTGGCTCAATCGGGGATCACGACCCCGGCAACCTTCCCACCCCGAAAAAGGTGGATGACCAGGCATTATCCCATTGCAGACTGGTTGTACTGGACTTGGAAACGACCGGGCTAAACGCCTCGAAAGACGAAGTCATCGCCATCGGCGCAGTCGCTATTGAAGGCGGTGTTATTCATCTGGACGATCAGTTTGACCTGATCCTGAGACGCCCCGAACTCGACATCCGGGAAACGGTGCTGATTCACGGCATTGGCACAGAGGCACTCACACAGGGACACGAGACTGAGGACGCCCTCCTGTACCTGCTGGAGTGGATGAATGGCGATCCGGTCCTGGCTTACCACTCAGCCTTTGACCAGAAATTTCTTGAGAAGACACTGAGAGCGCAGCTCGGTTACACCCTGCCTCATGTGTGGATGGACGTCGCAGAGCTGTTACCGGCTTTTTTCCCCGACTCCAATACCAAGGGCCTGGGCCTGGATCACTGGGCTGACTTTTTCAGGCTCGATGTAAGTGAGCGGCATCACGCTGCGGCCGATGCCATGGTCACTGCAGAACTGACGCTGATGGCGCTGAACAAGGCACAAAAAATTGGTGTCAAAACTCTGAAAGAACTGGCGGAAAAGCTGCATTATCAACGCCGTTTAAAGAATATGCATCGCTTCTAGCACCTCCCTCCAAGTGTCCGGCTGGCCATCCAGCTGCAAGCCAAGTTACTGAGAGTTAGACCATTTGCCAATATCCATAAATCCACCGGTCAGTAAAGTCGGAGGAGACAACAAGTCGGAGAAGTACTACATGAATAATAATTTCTCTATCCGCACTAACCCACAGAAAACCCAATCAACCTCCACAACAACAATACAGGAGTGATTTGTATGTCAGGTCATAGCTACGACGCTGAGAATTACTGGAAGGCGAACCTTCGCCTGATCTTCGGGAGCCTGATCATCTGGGCTCTGGTCTCATACGGTTTCGCAATTCTGTTACGCCCCATGCTGGCCGGCATCCCGGTTGGCGGCACGGATCTTGGCTTCTGGTTCGCCCAGCAAGGCTCGATTCTGGTCTTCATGGCTCTGATTTTCTTCTACGCCTGGCGCATGAACAAAATCGACGAACAATTCGGCGTACACGAGGAGTAAGAACCCATGAGCCAATTTGCAATTAACCTGATTTTCGTAGGGGGCTCCTTCCTCCTCTACATCGCCATTGCGGTCTGGGCGAAAGCCGGAAGCACCAGCGATTTTTACGTCGCCGGCGGCGGCGTTCACCCAGTAACCAACGGCATGGCCATTGGCGCTGACTGGATGTCTGCAGCGTCCTTCATTTCCATGGCGGGCCTGATTGCCGCTGGTGGTTATGCAAACTCTACCTTCCTAATGGGCTGGACTGGCGGTTACGTGCTGCTCGCCATGCTGCTGGCACCCTACCTGCGCAAGTTCGGCAAATTTACGGTTCCGGAGTTTATCGGTGATCGTTACTACAGCCCGAACGCACGACTGATTGCCGTTGTCTGTCTGATCGTGGCATCCGTTACCTACGTAATTGGCCAGATGGCCGGCGCCGGTGTTGCGTTCTCCCGCTTTCTGGAAGTTGAAGCAACCAATGGTCTGATGATCGCTGCGGTTGTCGTCTTCATTTACGCCGTACTCGGTGGCATGAAGGGCATTACATACACCCAGGTTGCCCAGTACTGCGTTCTGATTGTTGCCTACACCATTCCGGCGGTGTTCATTTCACTGCAGCTAACCGGCAACCCGATTCCGATGTTCGGCATGTTCTCTACCCACGCCGAATCCGGCCTGCCTCTGCTAGAAAAACTGAATCAGGTCGTCACCGATCTCGGCTTCCGGGAATACACCGCAGATGTCGACAATAAACTGAACATGGTTCTGTTTACCCTGTCTCTGATGATTGGTACCGCCGGTCTGCCCCACGTTATCATCCGCTTCTTCACTGTACCCAAGGTATCTGACGCACGCTGGTCGGGCGGTTGGGCGCTGGTGTTTATCGCCCTGCTGTACCTGACGGCTCCGGCTGTTGCTTCCATGGCGCGTTTGAATCTGATGACCACCATCTACCCGGAAGGCACACAGTCTCAGCCGATCGAGTATGAAGCGCGTCCAGCCTGGATCGCGACCTGGGAAGAGACTGGCCTGATCACCTATGAAGACAAGAACAACGACGGCCGTATCCAGCTTTACAACGATACCAATGCTGACTTCGCAGACACTGCTGCTCAGCGCGGATGGGAAGGCAATGAGTTGTCGGTCAACAACGACATCCTGGTACTGGCCAATCCGGAGATCGCCAATCTGCCTGGCTGGGTTATCGGCCTGATCGCAGCAGGTGGTCTTGCGGCAGCCTTGTCAACAGCGGCCGGTCTGTTGCTGGCGATCTCCTCGGCCGTCAGTCACGACCTGATCAAGGGCCGACTCAATCCCAACATCTCAGACAAAGGTGAACTGCTGGCAGCGCGTATCTCAATGGGTGTCGCGATTGTGGTGGCAACCTGGCTGGGGGCAAACCCTCCGGGCTTCGCTGCGCAGGTAGTCGCCCTGGCGTTCGGTATTGCCGCGGCCTCACTGTTCCCGGCGTTGATGATGGGTATCTTCTCCAAGCGAGTGAATAACATTGGCGCAAGCCTCGGTATGCTGTCCGGTCTTCTGTTCACGCTGATTTACATCTTTGTGTTCAAAGGTTGGTTCTTCATCCCTGGCACAGCTAACTTCCCGGATACCGCTGAGTACTGGGTATTGGGTATTTCCCCACTGTCCATCGGTGCGATTGGTGCTCTGGTTAACTTTGCGGTAGCCTTCGGTGTATCGAAAGTGACTGCAGAGCCACCTGTTGAAATCCAGGAGCTGGTTGAAAGCGTCCGTTACCCTCGCGGTGCCGGTGGCGCACAAGACCACTAAACGGTAAGGCAACCTGACTCATTGTGTTTAATGACGGGTTGAGACCGAACGGGCTCCCTTGATAAGGGGGCCCGTTCTTTTTTGAGGATATCCAAAGTATGTTCTGGACTTTTGTTGCCACCATCATCTGTGGAGTGGGCGCAGCCGGTATTGCCCTTGGCATACGGTTTGCGACCGCTAACAAGGCACCTAGATGGCTGATTCCCGTGTTTGCCGGCGCCGGCATGCTCGGCTACCTTGTCTATGGTGAATACACTTGGTTTGACCACAAACGCTCTTTGCTACCCGAAGAAGCTGTCGTCGTTGCTACTGAACGGGAGAAAATCTTTTTCAGGCCCTGGACTTTCGTTGCCCCCTACGTGACCGCCTTTTCAACGGTTGACACCAGTGGTTTCCGCCGCGACACCAGTGACGCTGATATTGTTCGCTTCACGTTGTATCGGTTTGAGCAAACGGTGACCGATGCTGTGTCACACAGGGCCCACCTGATTAACTGTCAGAGCCGGGAATTGGTGCCTCTGGATTCAGATGGCGCGCCACGACTGGACCACATGAAACGGCTGGAGGCCACCGATTCTTTGTACACCACTGTTTGCGGCAGCTGATTGCCGATAACCGGATAATAACAAAGCATGATTAGCGCCTGGCTGCTGATATTTATATCCATTAGCTACATTTCCCTGCTGTTCGTAATCGCCTGGGCAGGCGACCGCCATCCGGGACTGTATCGTCGCAGACTGGCGCGCACTCATATCTACGGCCTGTCACTGGCTGTCTACTTCACCTCATGGACCTTTTACGGAGCGGTCGGCCGGGCAACCCAGGAAGGCTTTGCCTTTCTGCCCATCTACCTTGGTCCGCTTCTGGTATTTCTGTTCTTTGCACCACTGCTACGCCGAATTATCTATATCAGCAAGCGCAATAACAGCACCTCCATCGCAGACTTCATTGCCTCCCGCTACGGCAAGTCCCAGTTGTTGGCGGCCATGGTGGCGATTTTTGCACTCATTGGCAGTGTTCCGTACATCGCTCTTCAGCTCAAAGCCATCGCACTGGGCTTCAATGTGTTAACCGCCAGCGGAGACGGCTACCAGGAACTGAGCAGCGCCGCCTGGAATGACTCAGCCTGGTACATAACTCTGGCCCTGGCGGTGTTTACCGTGCTCTTTGGCACACGCCACCTTGAGTCAACCGAACACCACCGCGGCATGATCCAGGCCGTTGCCTTTGAGTCTTTGATCAAGCTGGTCGCGTTTGTCGCGGTTGGCCTGTTTGTCGGCTACGGCCTCTATAACGGCTTCGGTGACCTGTTCACCCGGGTCAAGGATGCGGATCTGCTCGGCACCCTGACCACCGACGCACTGGAAACCCCGGCGTTTATTACCCAGACCCTGGTGGCCATGCTCGCCATCATCTGTTTGCCTCGTCAGTTTCATGTCATGGTCGTTGAAAATGCCGACCATCGGGACTTCGAAATCGCACGCTGGGCGATGCCCATCTACCTGGTGATTGCCAGTGCCTTTGTATTACCCATCGCCGCGGCCGGCTTGCTCAATTCTGATCTGGCGGGCGGCGACCCGGACATCATCATCCTGCAACTGCCAATCCACGCCGGCCAGCAGTGGTTGGCCGTTCTGGCGTTCCTCGGTGGCGGTTCTGCAGCTGCTGCCATGGTCATTGTCTGTTCGGTCGCAATCGCCACCATGGTCAGTAACGAAATTATCATGCCCGGCCTGCTTCGTTACTTCCGCCCCGGCATGAACCGAAGGGCCGACCTCAGCTTTCTGCTACTGACCATTCGCCGCGTCGCGATCTTTGTCGTGCTGTTTACCGCCTATGGTTTTTACCGAATGGCGGGTGCCGACTACAGTCTGACAGCTTTTGGCCTGCTTTCATTTGCCGCCGCTGCACAATTCGGGCCGGCTCTGGTGGGCGGCATCATATGGCGCAGGGGCAATTTTTACGGGGCCGCCTGGGGCCTGGGCCTCGGCTTTCTCATGTGGTGCTACACCCTGTTGCTGCCGGCTCTGGTATCGACAGGGTGGATATCAGACACATTGATCGAACAGGGATTCTTCGGCCTTAACTGGACCCGCCCCACGGCGCTCTTTGGCTCAGAATTGGACCAGATCAGCCACGGCATACTGTGGAGCCTGGGCGTCAACACGGCCGTCTATATCGCGTTGTCTTTGATCACCCGGCAGCGAATCCGCGAGAAAATCCAGATTGCCGCATTCTTTCATGAGGCTCACCCCAAGACCGAGAGCGCTCATCACCAGAGCTGGCAAGGCGAAATCCTGACCTCAGACCTGCAGGCGCTGGCTGACCGTTTCATGGGTGAGGAGCGCTCAGAGAGCGTGTTCCGCAACTACGAACGCAGAAACGCCATCAGGCTACACCCCCACCGCCCGGCCTCTACCCACCTGATGAAATATGTCGAGCGCCAACTTGCCTCAGTCATTGGCGCATCGACGGCACGAGTCGTACTGGAGTCGACCCTCACCGGGCGCGACATGCAGATTGAGGACGTAGTCAGCATCGTGGATGAAGCATCCCAGGCGATGACCTTCAGCCGGGAGCTCCTGCAATCAGCTATCGAAAACATCAGTCTGGGCGTTTCCGTCGTCAATCATCAGCAACAACTGGTGGTCTGGAATCACCGGTACCTGGAACTGTTCAACTACCCGAAGGGGTTCGTCCGGGTTGGCCGACCGGTTGAAGACCTGATGCGCTACAACCTGACCAACGCCAATCTCTCCGCCCGGAGAATCGACGACATCATTGAAAACCGCTGCGAGAGCATGCGCGATGGCAAGCCGATGTCTTACGAAAGACAACGTCCGGATGGCACCGTGGTCAGGGTAGACGGCAGCCCTATCCCCGGAGGCGGCTACGTCACCACGTTTCAGGACATTACGGCGATGCGGCGAACGGAGCAGGCACTCAAGGAGACCAACATCTACCTGGAGCAGCGCGTGCGGGAGCGCACCCAGGAATTGCAGGTCATTAACGAGCAAATGCTGAAAGCAAAATCCGTTGCTGAGCAGGCAAACCAGAGTAAAACCCGCTTTCTTGCCTCAGCCAGCCATGACCTCCTGCAGCCCCTGAATGCCGCGCGTCTGTTCACCTCAGCGTTATCAGGCAAGGTCATTGAAGGCGACACCCGGGAACTGGTTGAGCACATTGACAGCTCTCTGGGTGCGGCGGAAGAAATCATCAGCACCCTGTTGGATATCTCGAAACTGGACGCCGGCGCTTTGGAGCCAGACATCGGTGTCTTCCCGGTGAACGAGTTGCTTCGCCATCTTGCCACTGAGTTCTCGGCTATTGCCAAAGATCAGGAGCTGGACTTGCATGTTGTTCCCAGTACCGCCTGGGTGCGCTCCGATGCAAAACTGCTACGCCGGGTGGTGCAGAATTTCCTCTCCAATGCCATTCGCTATACCGCAAGTGGCAAGATTCTGATGGGATGCAGACGCCTTAAAGGCTACCTGCGCATTGAAGTCTGGGACACTGGCCCGGGCATGTCTGAAGATCAGCTTACCCACGTATTTGAGGAGTTCCGTCGGTTCCAGCATGGTCGTGACAAAAAGGGCCTGGGTCTGGGCCTGGCCATTGTGGATCGTATCAGCGGTATGCTGAACCACCCGGTGACGGTTCATTCGATACAAGGTAAAGGCAGCGTTTTCGGCATTACCGTGCCCATTGCCCCTCCCGACCAGAGCCGGATTGAGGTCAGCAAACCCGGAGCCAGCACACGCAGAGTCGCAAGTCTTGGCGGTCTGCATGTTCTGTGCATCGATAACGATGCCGCCATCCTGCATGGCATGGTGGCACTGCTTGGCAACTGGCAATGCGACGTAACCGCGGCAGAAAGTCTCGAAGACGCGCTGGTAAAAGTGGCAGATCGACTACCAGATATTATACTTGCGGACTATCAGCTGGATGATAATCGCAATGGTCTCGATGCTATGGACAGCATCAGAAGCCAACTGAGTGACAGCATACCCGGCATTCTGATCACCGGTTATATGGCGCCGGAGGTGCGCGAGGACGCCACAAGCCGTGGCTACCAGGTTCTCTACAAGCCGGTTAAACCTGCCGCACTGAGAGCACTCGTGAACAAATTACTCAAACAAAAGCGCACATGAACCAGCAATCTGACCGAAAAGACACCATCAATCCGTTTGGCAAACTGATGTTTCTGGTCGTTGACGACTTTGAGAACTTCCGACTGTCGATGCGCCAGATGCTCAGAAGCTGCGGCGCAGACAAGATCGAACTGGTTGCCCATGCCACGCCCGCCATCCAATACTCCACATACAACCATGTCGATGTGGTGCTGTGCGACTACAACCTGGGTGAAGGCAAAAATGGCCAGCATGTACTGGAGGAGCTACGTCATAAAAAACTGCTGAAACGTTCTTCTCTATTCCTGATGGTGACCGCTGAAACGTCCAAAGAAATGGTGATGGGCGCACGGGAATATCAACCTGATGGCTATCTCACCAAACCTCTGAACCGGGCCATGCTCGAAAAGAGACTGGGGGCGCTCATTCAACAGCGTAACGCCCTTCTACCCATCACCCGTGAAATCGACCGCGAAAATTACCCCGAGGCGATCTCACAATGCCTGCTATTAATGCCCAAGCAACCCAGATACAAAACCTGGCTCATGAAAACCCTTGGCGAGCTGTATTTCCTGGTCGGTGACCTCGCCCACGCACAGAAAGTCTATGATAACGTGCTCGCCCAGCGCGAGCTGTCCTGGGCGCGCCTGGGTCTCTGCAAGATACTTCTCAAAAACCGAAACTTTGACCAGTCCGTTGAGGGTCTGAAAGGCCTGATTGCAAAGCACCCGGACTACATGGAAGCCTACGATCTGCTCGCCGAAGGCCTGGAGATGCAGGGTCGGCCCATACCCGCGCAACAGATTCTCGAAAAGGCGGCGGAACACTCTCCCAATGCCTTGCTGAGACAAAGACACCTGGCAGAGCTCGCCGGAGCCAACCAGGATATCGACACAGCATCCCAGGCCTGGCGACAGACCGTTGCCCTTGGCACCAACTCCATCCATGACAATCCTGAGCATTACCTGGCCCTTGCCCAGAGCCTTTCCGATCTCAGTGAAGGCAATCAGGACGAAGACGGTGTCAAACAAGCCACAGAGGCTCTCAACGTACTGTCCCGAATGGAAAAACGCTTCGCCGATGATGATTCTGTCGGTCTCAAAAGTCAGATAGTCCAGTGCCGTGTACACGCAGGCCAGGCCAACCACCGGGAAGCCGAGAAACTGCTAGGCACTGTTAAAGCTGAACTTGAGCAACTGGAGTCTCTCCCCCCTGACCTAGGACTGGATTACGCCAAAACCCTGTTCCGCATGGGCCATGATGATCAGGCCAAAGCTCTGTTAACCGATCTCGCGGCACGTTATGGAGATAAACCCGACGTCCTTCAGAAAATCGAAAACCTGCTCGATGAACCGGTCGGGTTTCGACAGAAAATTGAAGCCAGGGGTCATAACCGCGAAGGTATCAAAGCTTTCGAATCCGGGGACCTGGAGGGTGCGGTCAAGGCGTTCACTAGCGCATTGGCCATTGTGCCGGATCATGCGGCCCTCAACCTCAATCTGGTTCAGGTTCTTCTCAGGCAGCACGACGAGTCGCCGGCCGACCGTTCACTTCTGACGCGCTGCCAGGCACACCTTCAGCGACTCACGACACTGCCAGAGCAGCACCGTCAATATCGCCGCTATACAGCGCTGACCAGAAAACTGGAAGGAATGATTCAATGACTGACCACAATATCGATTTCTCAATGGTGCTTGCGTCAGCCGTGCACGACATGAAAAATTCACTGGGTATGCTACTGAACACCGTTGATGAGCTCCGGGCAGAACACGAGCAAGCCTTGGCCGGTTCTGAAAAATTCAATATGCTGCAGTATGAAGCCGAACGTATGCACAACGATCTCGTGCAACTACTCGGCATTTATCGCCTTGGCGAAAACAACCTGTCAGCCCATATTGATGAGCACTTTGTACCAGACTTCCTGTCCGATCACATGGCCCGCCATACCCCGCTGCTGGATGGGTTGGGTATCGATTACGTCATTGAGGCTGATGACATCAACGGATTCTTCGACGAAGACTTGTTAACAGGCGTCTTGAATAACACCATCAATAACGCCATCCGCTATACGAAAACCAGGGTACTCCTGACTGCACGTGAGGAAGATGGTCATTTGGTCATCGGAGTCGAGGATGACGGCAAGGGCTACCCTGAAAGCATGCAGCATACCGGCACCCTGAACTTCAAGTCTCTCGACTTCAACAGTGGCAGCACCAGCCTCGGCCTGTTCTTCGCATCCTCAGTGGCGAAACTGCACAGTAACGGTGACAAGACCGGAACTATCAAGCTCCACAATGGCGGAAGATTCGGGGGGGGAGTCTTCGAAATCTGGCTGCCCTGATCACGTATTTAACAAAAAATGAAAAGGGTGTCCCAAAACTGAGCAAGCGGCACTTTCTCCCCTGTCTATTTTTTGAACTCCATTTATAGTGCGACTATCTATCCTGTATTCAGAATGCTCAATCAGGATTGAATCACTGGAGTCAAAACAAAGAGGAAGAACCCGATGGCACGGGCGCATGCATTGATTATCGAAGACTCATCCACTGCCAGAATCATCCTTGCCCGCCTGCTTGAACGTTCGGATATCTCAAGCAAGGGCGTTGCGACTGCCGAAGAGGCCTTCTCGTTACTCCAGCACGAAAGCTATGACGTTATCTTCCTCGATCACCTGCTCCCCGGAATGAATGGTTTCCAGGCTCTCGAGCAACTCAAAGGCCAATCCCATACCTGCGACATTCCTGTCTTCATGTATACCTCCCAAAACGCCGAAAAATACATAGAAGAAGCCAGAGCCCTCGGTGCCGCTGGCGTAATCCGAAAACAGATAGACCGGGAACAACTTCAAAGAACGCTGGACACCCTGCTGATCAACAGCCCTGAACCCGAGTACAGTGAGGCCCTGAGAGCAGCTGTGGAGGCCAGCGCCCTCACAGGCAAAGACAACCCTGAACAGACAGCACGCCGGCTCACCGGCCGGATGTCCACTCTGGAAGTGGCGTATGAAGAACTGGAGGAAGAGCTTCGGGAAACCCGGGATCTCATTACACAGATACAGCAGCAAAACTCAGAGAGACTTAATCGCCAACGCCAGAGCATTCGCGGGTTGGCGACACTGGGAGTTCTTCTCTTGGTTGCCTTGGTATGGATAAGCACGTGGCAAGCCGGTGTACTGGATAGCCATATCCAAAGAACCAATGACCAATTTGAACTGATGCAGAGCATCGTTGGCAGTGTGATCGAGTTGTTCGGACGGTAATGCCACAATAAACACCTGTCCGTGACGTCAAATCACGCCCAATAAAAAACCCCCAACAGCAAAGCTGTCGGGGGTTAGGGTATTAAGAGCCTGACGATGACCTACTCTCACATGGGCGAACCACACTACCATCGGCGCTGGTCTGTTTCACTGCTGAGTTCG
>LJZQ01000014.1 GCA_001314845.1 Marinobacter excellens HL-55 | reverse complement strand
TTTCGGGGTGTGCCGGAAGGCGGAACGGAAGCGACGCTCGCTTTTTGTATAAAATTAAAGAAACCATATTGTCTGATCGACATAAATGAAATCAGGGTAGCGAGGGCTGCCACCCTGATCAATCAATTCATAACGACCAAAAACATCCACATCCTGAATATTGCCGGAGCACGCGAAAGCCGTTCGCCCGGTATATACGCGTTCGTTCTTTCAGTGCTGTTGACGTCACAACAGAAGCCCGCACCGTTGGCACCCGAGACACAACGGTGAGCACATCACTTCGAAACTGCTCGCCGCTGACGGACGTCTGCGGCGAGCAATCCTGCGTGCGCCTTCACTGGAATCGAGACTGACTACACGCGCCTTCGGCTTCGAGCAAAGGCGGCTCGAAACTAATCTGGCAGCTCACTAGGCCCGCCGAGACGGTTAGCCGGGGCTGGGCGTCAGAGTATGACTCCCGTCTTATCGCTGGCCCGCATCATGTCGGCCGCCTTCTCCGCTATCATCACCGCCGGCGCATTGGTATTGCCACCGATGATACTAGGCATGATCGACGCATCAACCACTCGCAGGCCTTTCAGGCCATGAACCTTGAGCTGGGGATCAACCACCGCCATGTCATCGACGCCCATTTTACAGCTGCCCACCGGGTGATAGACCGTATCAGTGCGAGAACGAAGCACGCTGCGGATATCGTCGTCGGTGCTGACGTTGCCGGTAAATGGGTCACTGGTGATAAACCGCGACAGCGCCGGGGCTTTCATCAGTTTGTCGGTCATCTTGTAGCCCTTAACCATGGCTTCAATATCGTCCGGATGGTCAAAGAACTTCGGATCAATCACTGGTGGCGTCTGCGCTGAGGCATCTTTCAGAGACACCGTACCCCGGCTCTTCGGCCTGAGCAGGCAAACATGGCAGGAGAAGCCATGCCCGCTGTGCAGCGTGCGGGCGTGATCATCCACCAGCGCAACCACAAAGTGCAGCTGGATATCCGGTGCTGCCTGCCCGGGATCGGTCTTGAGAAAACCGCCGCCTTCGGCGAAATTGGAGGCCAGCAGCCCGCGACGCTCCTTGCGGTAACGCAGGAACTGGCGGATGCCATGCAGCCCGCCTTTCAGTGACAGACCCAACAAATTAGTATCGCTGGACTTGTAGCCGAAGATGAAATCGGGGTGGTCGTGGAGGTTCTTGCCGACGCCGGGGAGGTGATGCAGCACCGGCACCCCCACCGAAGTCAACTCACCGGCGTCACCGACGCCCGACAGCATCAGCAGTTGTGGTGACTGGAAGGCACCGGCACTCAATACCACCTCCTTGCGCGCGCGAATCTGGCGAAGCTGGCCATTCTGAAGAATCTCCACACCCACAGCTCGCTTGCCCTCGAACACGATTCGCTGCGCCAGCGCATTGGTTTCAATGATAAGGTTCGGGCGTTCGAGGTGGGGTAGCAGATAGCCGCGGTAGGAACTCCAGCGCTCACCGTTGAGCTGAGTGACCTGATAGAGACCGATCCCCTCCTGCTGGGGACCATTGAAGTCCTGGGTCAGCGGGTAACCGACCTGGCGGGCAGCCTCGAGATAGTGCTGTTGGAACGGGTTGTCGCTCTGCAGATCACTGACTTTCAGCGGGCCATCGGTGCCGTGCCACTCATCGTTCAGGGTCTGGTTACCCTCGGATTTGCGAAAGTATGGAAGCACGTCCTTAAAGGACCAACCCTCGTTGCCCTGCTCGGCCCACTGATCGTAATCACTGGCGTGACCCCGAATGTAGGCCATGGCATTGATGGCCGATGAGCCGCCCAGCACCTTGCCCCGAGGCTGGTAGCCCCGGCGTCCGTTCAGTCCCAGCTGCGGTACAGTTTCAAAAGCCCAGTTATTGATGTTCTTGGGCACCATGGCGACCACTGCGGCGGGGGTCTGCACCAACCAGCTGGCACCTTTATGGGAGCCGGCTTCGATCAGCGCCACGGTGGTGCTGGTGTCTTCGCTCAAACGCCCGGCCAGCGCGCAGCCGCTGGAGCCGCCGCCTACAATTACGTAATCCACTGTCTGCATGCTGAATACTCTTTGACTTGTTGTTATGGGGGCGAACATTTGAGCGCCCAACGCTGTCAGCAAGCGTGGGCCAAGCGCCAGCCAATCTGAAGGTGATTCCGGGCCACTTTTCCTGAACCTGCCCAGCCCTGAATAAGGTTTACACCTTCCCAGCAAAGATAATTGAGGGGTTCTACTCCACCCCCAACGGATGCTTCATGAATAGTCATAAGGTTTTGTTCTCCCGAACTGTCCCATATTTGTTTCTCGCTGATGCACCGCAATCGATATGTGACCAGCACATCAACGTTGTCCGGAATAAGTTGCCATTTACGTTGCAGCGGCTCACCACGATCCAGCATAAACGCCCAATCCATGAAGGTAGGTGTCCAAGGTGAGCCCCAAAACCGCACGCCCTCTATCTCGATTCCACTGTCTTCGAGGTGAATAGCATTCGTCAATGCCTGCTGTGCCAATTCCGGCGTTTCCTGGAAGGCCCAGTCGTGATTGCCTGCAATCACAATCTTATAGCGATGCGGCAGCGTTCCAAGCCAATCGTTGAGCTCTTCGATGTTATCCAGTGTGCCCTGGCCCAGACTATCTCCGGCATGAACAAGCACATCGCCATCAGGAATCACCTGAATACGGCGGTGCATGCTGTGGGTATCTGAGATACAGACCAGCTTCATTCTGTCCACTCCTGTGGCGTTAACAGTTCTGGTTAAAGACGCCAATCAATACAAGGAAGCAATCGGACTTTATTGCGCGCATCGTTCACACTGCAGCCGAAGTCAATAATTTCCATATTGTGGACGCTTTGCGGCACGCCCTCCGGGCTTAACCGGGATTCCAGCAGATGGATGGCTTCGAGATCTACAATCAGCAGTTTGCCGTTATTCATTTCGCGGCACCTTTGCCACCAGGTCTAATACTTGGTGAACCGGCATCAACGGCACCTGACCGGTTTTTGCCAGAGTATCAATCCAGAGCTGGTTGCCCTTCTGAACCATCTCGTCAGTCCCAATGTGGCCCGACACCACGGCCGAGATGCCCGAAATGGCATGATCCGCCCCCTGCGCCCAACTCCAGGGCCAGGTACACTCAATGGCAAAACGCTCTGATAAGGTGCTGTCCTGAACGGTGCACCAGTCGTCGAACGAGCTTTGGGCATGCACCAACCCGAGTTGGCCGTTCTCGCATTCCAACGTGATGGTGAGTGGCAACTGGTTACGACATCGGGTTGCCAGGCTCTTATAGCAAACCTCGTCCAGGGTCGAGGCCCAGACACCACCAGTTCCCCGATGCTTGTATCGGCTTCTGCTATCTTCAGCGCCAGCGATAAACATCAACTCATGGTTGTCCACCACGCTGTGTACCCAGTCAGTTGTCAGCACCCACTCCAGAAGGACCCGGGATTCGGGCCCGCGATCAATGATGTCTCCCAGCAGAAACAGGCGATCAACCACTTTGTTGAAACCAGCATCCGACAACGCGGCTTGCAGAGCCTTGAACTCGCCGTGAAGGTCACCACAGACCCAATCCACTTCGGTCGGATTGGCGGCAAAAATCGGTGCAGGGTCAGTCGAAGGGAGCGGCGGATGAATCGGAGGAATCTAGAGGCGAAAAGTGACTCTCTTTTTTTGGCATGAGAGCCGGAGCTAATGTCCAGTGCCCCAGAATGCTTACGGTCAACAACGAAGAGGGGCCAAAATATTCAGATCGGCAATTGGCACGCACAGGGCACGGAGAAAATTTCAGGATCAGAAACCAAAAAAGGCAGACCAGTAAGTTACTGATCTGCCTTTCTTCTATGTGGTAGCGGGGGCAGGATTCGAACCTACGACCTTCGGGTTATGAGCCCGACGAGCTACCAGACTGCTCCACCCCGCATCAAACTGGTTGTTTATCGAGACTGGCCTCGATCAACGTGGCGCGAATATTACAGCCACTTCTGGTATCTGTCAAACCATATTTTCAAACAGGTCCGTCGGGTAGGCCAGCCCTTCGCTCTCACTTTCACGTTCATGCCGGAAGAAACCGACCGTTTCTATCGCTTCCTGCACCGGGCGAAATGACCGCCGATGCTCGGGTGTGACACCCATTCGAGCCAAGGCTTCAAGGTGCACCGGTGTTGGATAGCCCTTGTGCTGGGCCAGACCAAATCCCGGATACTTCTGATCCAGCGCTGCCATTTCACGATCGCGCGTAACCTTGGCAATAATCGATGCAGCACTGATTGCAGCGACCCGGCTATCACCTTTCACCACCGGCTCCGAAAGCCAGGTCCACTTCGGGCACCGGTTCCCATCCACCAAGACATACTCTGGCTGAATGGACAGCCCGTCAACCGCGCGTTTCATTGCGAGCATGGTGGCCTGATAGATATTCAGCTGATCGATTTCAGCCGGCTCACAACGGCCCAGGCTCCAGGACGCAGCCTTTTCCACAATCTCGTCGTAGAGCCTCAGTCGCCGCTTCTCCGTCAGTTTCTTGGAATCCGCCAACCCTTCAATCGGGCGGTTCGGATCCAGAATGACCGCAGCCGTCACCACATCCCCGATCAAAGGGCCCCGACCAACCTCATCCACCCCTGCCAAGCGCCAGCCCTGGTAGCGGCACTCAAACGGAGGCAACTCTTTGCCGGCCATCAGCGCCGGCTCTCCATCAAGCTGGAAATGGCTGTCGCAGCCCGCTCGTCTGCATTCTGCCTGAGTGACTCGTGCAACTCAGAGAAAGCTTCACTCAAGCGCAAACGCTCCTGCTCATTCTCAAGCCGCTCCAGAACAGCCGCCCCGAGGGCTTCTGGCGTTGCATCATCCTGCAGAAGCTCAGGCACCAGCTGTTTTTGAGCCAGCAGGTTTGGCAGCGCCACCCAGGGCACTTTCACCAACTTTGACAGCAGCTTGAAACTGAAGTTACTCAGACGATACCCAACCACCATCGGCTTCTTCAACAACATTGCCTCCAGGGTTGCAGTTCCCGAGGCCAGCAGCACCACATCGCTTGCCGCCATCACCTCCCGGGATCTACCGCGAACCAGCGTAACCGGCAGTTTTACTTCAAGAGACTCGACCAAGCCCTGAATCTGTTTTTCGCGATCCCGGTTTACGCAGGGTATAACTAATTGAATATCCGGCCTGCGGGACTGAAGCCATCGCGACGCTTCCAGAAACAACGTCCCCAGCCGCTCAACCTCACCGCCTCGACTACCTGGCAAAACAGCCAACACAGGCTTATCAAAGTTCAGCCCAAGGTTTTCACGCGCCGCGCGGGTATCGGTTTTCATCTCGATGCGGTCTGCCAGCGGGTGCCCCACGAAGGCCACCGGCACCTGATGCTCTTCGTAAAAACGAGCCTCAAAAGGAAAAAGCGTCAGCATCAGGTCAACGGATTTGGCGATCTTGAAAATGCGTTTTTGCCGCCAGGCCCAGACAGAGGGGCTGACATAATGCACGGAAGGAATGCCGGCTTCCCGGCAGCGGCGCTCTATTGCGAGGGTAAAATCCGGCGAATCAATACCGATCACAACATCCGGCGGAGTATTGAAGAAAAACTCCATCAATCGGGCGCGAATACTGAACAGCTCCCGAATGCGCCCGAGCACTTCGACCAGCCCCATCACAGACAACCGCTCCATGGGCACCAGCGAATGGAAGCCTTCGGCGACCATTTCATCACCGCCAATGCCGACAAAGCGAGCCTTGGGATAACGTTGACGAAGTGATCGAATCAAACCGGCACCGAGGATATCCCCCGATGCTTCACCGGCGATGATGGCGACTGTCAGCTTACGATCGCTGACCAGGGCAGCCTGAGAATTTGGCACCGGCAATCTCCAGCCAGATCAGCGGATGATGCCGCGATCCGCTCCTCGAAGCGAGTCAATCAACGGGCGAACCTCCGGCACGTCGAGGAAGCCTTTTTCAAGCTCCTCCAGAGCCTGCTCGATGGTAAGGCCCTGGCGATAGATCACCTTGTAAGCTCGGCGCAGAGTCAGCAGAACATCTTTACTGAAGCCACGACGCTTGAGGCCTTCGACATTCATACCGTGAGGTTGGGCAGATTGGCCACTGGCCATCACGTAAGCAGGTATATCTTTCAAAACGATACTGCCGCCGGCGGCCATGCTGTGCGGGCCGATGTGGCAGAACTGATGCACCATGGTACCACCACCCAGGATGGCATAATCGCCAACCGTGACGTGTCCCGCCAGCGTGGCGCAATTGGCCAGAATGGTGTTATTGCCCACCCAGCAATCGTGAGCAACATGCACGTAAGCCATCAACAGATTGCCGTTTCCAATCCGGGTTTCGCCGCGATCCTGAATGGTTCCGCGGTGAACGGTGCAATTCTCACGTATAACGTTGTCATCACCGATAACCAGAGTGGTCGGCTCACCGGCGTACTTCTTGTCCTGACATTCTTCTCCAATACTGGAGAACTGGAATATGCGATTGTTGCGACCGATAATGGTCGGCCCTTTAATCACTACGTGAGACAGGATTTCAGTGCCTTCGCCTATCTCAACGCCGGGACCGACATAGCTCCAGGGACCAACGGTTACGTTATCCGCCAGTTTGGCTGATGGGTCTACAATCGCCTGAGGATGGACACCCGACCAGTCATTTGTCGCCATCAAACTTCTCTCTCAGCGGTCAATATTTCTGCCACGCACACCACGTCGCCATCAACCAGGGCACGGCATTCGAATTTCCAGATACCACGCTTGCCAGACACAAACACGGACTCCAGATCCAGGCGGTCTCCAGGTAGAACGGGACGCTTGAAGCGAGCTTTGCTGGAACCGGCCAAATATTGTATCACGCCATCCGACGGTTTCCGCCCCACCGTCACAAAACCGAGAATTCCTGAAAGCTGCGCCATTGCTTCAATGATCAGCACGCCAGGCATAATAGGGTTATCGGGAAAATGGCCGGTAAAGAAGGGTTCATTGAAGGAGACATTCTTGTACCCCTTGATCGACTTTCCCTTTTCGACCTCAGTTACCCGGTCAACCAGCAAAAACGGGTACCGGTGTGGCAGGTATTCAAGAATCTCATCGATTTTCATCATGTCGATCGGCCTCAGCTCTCCGATTTCTTTTCCAGCTCTTTGATCCGCCTGGCCAGTGAATCCAACTGCCGGAAGCGTACCGCATTTTTTCGCCATTGGCGGTTAGTGTCTGCGCTGGTTCCGGATGAATACACCCCCGGCTCCGTGATGTCGCCGGTTACCATCGTCATTCCGGTCAACTGGACCTGATCAGCAATTTCAAGATGCCCTGCAATACCACAGGCACCGCCAAACACGCAGTGGCTACCGATACGAGTACTGCCCGCAATACCCACCTTCGCAGCCATCGCACTGTGATCGCCAATGCTTACGTTATGCCCGACCTGCACCAGGTTGTCGATTTTTACACCGTCGCCAATGACCGTGCATTCCAGAGCACCACGATCAATCGTGGTGTTCGCGCCGATTTCAACATCGTCACCCATAACCACACCGCCGACCTGGGCAATGCGGTGCCAAACGCCTTTATCGATGGCAAACCCGAACCCATCGGAACCAATCACTGCACCACTGAGAATATGACAGCGCTGGCCCATCACGACATCATGAGCCAACGTCACTCTTGGACGAAGAATGGAGTTATCGCCAATGCGGGCATGGGCACCAATATAACAGCCAGAACCGATGACGACGCCGTCACCAATCTGTGCACCTGCTTCAACGACCACGTGAGGACCGATACTGGCCGTCTCAGGAACTTTCACCGAAGGATCGATCACGGCCGTCGGGTGGACACCGGCCATCACAGCCGGTGCCGGGTCAAACCAATGACTGAGACGAGCATAGCCCAGGTAGGGGTTAGCCAGTAACAGGACATTGGTCTGAACATCGCCTGCAGCCGAAGGTGCAACAATTACCGCTGACGCTTTGGTTTCTTTCAGGTATTTGCCATAGGCAGGATTGGCAAGAAAGCTGATCGAACCCGGACCCGCCGCCTGCAACGTTGCCAGCCCGTGTATCCGGGTATCGGGATCACCTTTCAGCTCCGCCCCCAACGCCTCAGCCAGCTCCTGGAGACTGTAGGATTTCATTGTCATTAACCGTTCTCCGGATCCCGCCAACCGGGGTCTTGTTCTACTCAGCGGTTCAGTTTTTCAAGCAATTCAGAGGTCAGGTTCATCTCTGGCTTCACGTAGACCACGGCTTCACTGGGCAGAATCATATCCAGATCGTGTTCATCCAGTAGCTCTTTAACGGCTTCATCGACTTCCGGGCGCGCACCCTCGAGGAACTGCTGCTTACGCTGGGCGACCGTGGTGTCCAGGCGCTGCTTCAGAAAATTGAATTCCTGAACGGTTTCCTGGAATTCACTGGCCAGCTTGTTACGTTCGCTCTCGTTCATCATGGCACCGTCCTTTTCAAGACGATCTTTGAGCTTTCTGGCCTTCTCCTGCGCTTCCCGCACCTGGGCCTCTTCACCGGCAAAATCCTCCTGAAGCTTTTGGCTGAACACCTGGGCATCATTGGAAGAGAACAGCGCCTGGCGCAGATCGACCACACCAATGCGGGTTTCCGCTGTCGCGTGCAGCGAAAATGCCATCAGAGTTGCGCCAACAATGGCAGATAGACGTTTCATGGAAATCTCCTGTGTTTCATCCTTTGTTTTTCTGGTCACTGCTCTCAGAAGGTTTGGCCCAGTGAGAACTGGAATACCTGAGTATCATCGCCTGATTTGTCATTAAGAGGTTTCGCCAAACTGAATGCAAGAGGCCCTACAGCGGTAATCCACTGAAAGCTGATGCCTGCCGATGCCCGCAGTTCGCCGAGTTCCGGATCAAAGTCACGATCAGTATCGAAAACCTGCCCGGCATCAAGAAAGACTGACGTCCGCATCGAGCGCGTATCGCCCGCAAACGGGGTCGGGAATATCAGCTCTAACCCAGCCTCCGTCAACAGGTTACCACCGAACGGATCCGGGTCAGACAAGTCAAATTCTGAAGGTTGGGCCCTGTTACCGAGAGAATTCGCGCGGAAACCCCGTACCGATCCATAACCACCTGAAAAGAAATGCTCAAAGAAAGGCATTTGGGTGCGGTCACCATAGCCATCGCCGTATCCGATATCGGTTCTCGCCCGGATTACCCAGCGAGACGAGTCGGCAATCGGATAATAGAAGTCAGTCTTGTGAGTGGCCTTATAAAAGGTCAGATCACTCCCTGGCACGGCAACATCCAGCGACAACGAATGACTGTAGCCCCGGGTTGGCAGAACGCCACGGTTTAATGTGCTACGGCGCCAGTTACCAAACACAAAGTAATTGGTGAACGAATCGCCCTCATCATCAATAAAGGTTTCTACCTCCTGGGCGGAAAAAACACCTTTTTTGATGTTGGACTGAGTCAGACCAAGCCCAAAACTCAAACGGGTAATCGAATCGGTGGGGTAACCAAAGGTTAAGCGCCCGCCGTACTCATCAAGCAGATACGACGAGATGTCCTCTTCTTCGAAGTCCGTCTCACGCGCAAACAGACTAAAGCCGCGACTGACGCCATCAACCGTATAATACGGATCAAGGTAGGAGATGTTGGCACTCTTGATAGCATCACTGACGTTAACGCCAAACGATACCCGCTTACCGCTGCCAAAGAAGTTGTTTTCGGATACCGCAGCACCCAGGATCACGCCAGAGTTCTGTGAAAAGCCGACCGATGCAGACAGGCTACCGGTCGGCTGCTCCTGAACGCTGTAATTGACGTCCACCAGGTCATCGGAACCGGGCACTGGAACGGTCTCCACGTCCACCGTCTGGAAGAAGCCCAGTCGCTCGAGCCGGGTTTTAGAGAAATCAATCTGGTCGGAGGACGCAATACCGCCCTCCATCTGAGTCATTTCCTGGCGGAGCACTTCGTCTTTGGTAGAGACGTTGCCCTCAAAATTGACGCGGCGTACATAGGCTCGCTTGCCCGGCTCGATAAAGAACGTTACTGCCGCGGTATTGTCTTCGCCCGGCTCCGGCACCGCATTCACATTGGCGAAGGCGTAGCCCTCTCTGCCAAGTCGAAACGACAGTGCTTCGGAGATCGCGGTCATCTGGGCACGAGAGAACACATCCCCCTCACCCACGGGAATGAGCTCCCGCAACTCGTCTTCATCAACGATCAGCTCGCCCCGCAGTCGAATGTCAGAAATGGTGTACTGAGGACCCTCGTCCAGCGCAATCGCAATGAAAACCTGCTGTTTGTCGGGCGAAATGGACACCTGGCTCGATTCCACGTTGAAATCCAGATAGCCGCGATCAAGGTAGAACGAGCGCAAAGACTCCAGGTCGCCGCTCAGGCGCTCCCTGGCGTATTTATCCTTGTTGGTGATGGAATTCCACCAACTGGTGGTGCGCAGCTCAAACAAACTGATCAGCTCTTCGTCGCTAAAATCGGAATTGCCAATAATGTTGAGGTGCTGAATGGATGCGACGGAACCCTCGTTTATGTCGAGGCGAACGGCAACCCGATTTCTTGGAAGCTCTTCCGCGCTGGCCCGGACTCTGGCGTTATAACGGCCCTGAGCAATGTAGGAGCGCAGTATCTCCAGCTCCAGCCGCTCCAGAGTCGCGCGACGAAACACCTGCCCTTCTTCCAGTCCTGCGCCGGCCAGGGCATCCATCAACATGTCAGTTTCGATGTTCTTGTTGCCGTCTATCTCGATGGACGAAATAGACGGTCGCTCTTTAACCGAGAGAATCAGAACGCCGGCGTTGCGGCTGGCTTCGATATCGGTAAACAAGCCCGTACGGAAAAGTTCTTTGATGGCGGTGGCCAACCGGGTTTCATCCACCTCTTCGCCAATGTTGACGGGGAACGCAGAGAATACTGAGCCTGCTGAAACCCTCTGAAGGCCTTCCACCTCAATATCCGCTACCGTGAATTCATCCGCCAGCACAGGTGTGATACCAGTCGCGGAAATGGCTAGGCCAACGGCTACAGCTAGAAGGGAACGTCTCATTCAGTTATATCGCCTGGTTAATGTGCGGTAAGGAGCCCGCAATTCTCACAACCGCATCAGGTCGTTGTAAAGAGCAAACACCATTAAAGTCAGAATCAAAGCCATACCAATTCGTAATCCAAGCGCCTGAACTTGCTCAGACACCGGTTTCCGGCGGATGGCTTCAATGGTGTAATACACGATGTGACCGCCATCCAGAACTGGCACTGGCAGTAAATTAAGAACGCCAAGACTGACGCTCAAGTACGCCAGAAAGCGCACGAAATCCTCAAATCCGGAACTGACACTGGCTTCTGCTACCCGGGCAATGGTTATTGGCCCACTCAGGTTGGTAGGCGAGAGCAGCCCGGTAAACATTTTTTTGATGGCGACCAGGGTCAGCCGGGTATCCGCCCAAGTTTCATGGACCGCATTCGGAATAGCCGCCAGCGGGCCATAGCGAACTTCCCGCAGAACTTCATCGGGCCAGCTTATAGCCTCCACACCGGCACCCACAAAACCGATGACCTGGCCATCGTCCAGGGTACGGGACGCTGGACGAACAGTCACATCGCGTGGCTCGCCGTTGCGCTCCACCGACAGCGCCAACGTCTTCTCCGGAGCATTCCGAATGTATTCCACCAGCTCAAACCAGTCTGCCACTGGCTCACCGTCGACCGCGAGAACCCGGTCTCCGGCTTCCAAGCCTGCTGTTGCAGCCCGGCCATCAGCGGTCACTTGCCCAAGGACAGCCGGTACTGCCGGACGCCAGGGTGTGATCCCAAACTCCGCCAGCGGGTTCGGCGCGTCGTCGCTCAGGCGCCAGCCATCCAGAGAACCATCCACCGTCCCTCTGGCGCCATTCTGAGAGACCTCAAGGGTCACCACACCATGTTCGCCGGCGCGCTCCAGCAAGCGCATGTTGACGTCACGCCAGGATGTCACGCGGCGGCCATCGATACCGTGTATTTCCATGCCCTGCTGCAAACCAGCCCGCTCTGCCACACTGCCTGGGGAGACATCACCCACAATCGGCGCGACGTTAGTGACGCCAACCACACTCAGCAACCAGTACGCGAAAATGGCAAAAATAAAATTGGCAATCGGGCCCGCTGCAGCGATGGCAATACGCTGGGAGGGTGGTTTCGAGGTGAAGGCCTGACTCTTCAGCTCATCTGGTACCGGGCCTTCGCGCTCGTCCAGCATTTTGACGTAGCCACCCAGGGGAATGGCAGCAATCGCAAACTCTGTGCCGTGTCGGTCGTACCAGGAATAAAGCGGCTTACCAAAGCCCACTGAGAACCTCAGTACCTTAACTCCGAATCTCCGGGCAACCCAAAAGTGCCCATACTCATGCAGGGTGACCAGAATCCCCAGAGTTAAGGCTAGCGCCAGTACAGTTTGAATAATCTGCATAGATGTTCCGGTTTGTGGCTAAAGGCCAAAATGACTGAATTCCCGCCGGATTCAGACAGCCAGCAGTCTGATCTGTTCCCTGGCACAGTCTCGTGCCTCGGCATCTTTCGCGAAGATGGTCTCGAAATCGGTTGCCGTTACCACCGGAGTGGCCGCCAGCGTTCGCTCTATGATAACGGGGATATCGGCAAAGCACAGCCTGCCATCCAGAAAAGCCGCTACAGCTTCCTCATTCGCCGCGTTCAACACGGCCGGTGCCGTGCCGCCGCTGGCAAACGCGTCTGCCGCTAACCGTAAACAGGGAAAGCGCTGCAGATCCGGTCGTTCAAAATGGAATTTACCGATCGCAAACAGATCCAGAGGCGCTACACCCGCTTCAATCCGCTCTGGCCAGGCAAGGCCATTGGCAATGGGAGTGCGCATGTCGGGGCTACCAAGCTGCGCCAACACCGAGCCATCCGCATACTCGACCATCGAATGAATAATGCTCTCCGGGTGGACATGAACTTCCACCCGGTCCGGCGTGGTGTTAAACAGCCAGCAAGCCTCGATCAGCTCAAGCCCTTTGTTCATGAGGGTGGCAGAATCAACCGATATCTTCTGGCCCATGGACCAGTTGGGGTGCGCACACGCCTGCTCCGGCGTGACCGTTCGCAACTCCTCAGCGGCCAGGGTTCTGAAAGGACCACCGGAGGCCGTGAGCAGGATTCTGGTGATGCCCGCAGCCGCTGGATCGCGAATTTTATCTGCGGGCATACACTGGAAGATCGCGTTGTGCTCGGAATCGATCGGCAACAACTCTGCCCCTGAATCCGATACCGCATCCATAAACAGCCGACCAGACATCACCAGGGCTTCTTTGTTGGCCAGAAGCACTCGTTTACCGGCGCGCACCGCTGCCAGAGTCGGCGCCAGTCCCGCTGCACCGACAATCGCAGCCATCACCGTGCAGGCTTCCCCGGCAGCCGCCACCGCAGACAAGCCCCGATCACCTTCGAGAATCTGGATGTCCGGGCAATCACTCAACAAGCCCGCGAGTTCCTGTGCGGCAGAGGCATCTGACATGACCGCCACTTTCGGCCGAAACTCCCGACACAAATCTGCCAGCTCTTTCGCCTTGGTTGCCGCGGTCAGCGCATACACAGAGAACCGCCCCGGATGGCGGCGGATAACGTCCAGCGTGCTGAGCCCGATGGAGCCCGTGGCGCCTAATATGGTGATGCTGCGCATTGTCATAACTACCAGTGACCGGTGGTCAACCAACCCAACAGGGTGATCATCAAGGCAAACACCGGGATAGCCGCAGTGAGACTATCAACCCGATCCATAATGCCACCATGACCCGGTAACAGCTGGCTGCTGTCTTTGATACCGCGGAAGCGTTTGAGCATGCTTTCAAGCAAATCCCCCAGCACCGACACGAACCCCGTGACCAGGCTGGCAATAATCAATAACATGGTTTCAGTCGTGCTGGCATCGGCCAGCACACTGGCGACCACGGCCAGCAGCGCAACCGCTACCAGACCGCCCCAAACGCCGGCCCAGGACTTGCCGGGGCTGACTCTGGGCGCAAGCTTGGCTTTGCCGAAGGCCCGGCCGGCAAAGTACGCGCCGATATCCGCCACCCAGACCACGAAAAAGATGTAAACGATCACGATCAGGTTGTTAACCACCTCACCGAACAGGAGCTCACCGGTGCGTAAATGATTCAGACCTACCCAGGCCGGCACCAGTACAAACAACCCCATCAATGACCGCAACGGCACCGTACCCCAGGCGTCTGACCCGGCCGGATAACGGCGCACCAACCATAAACACGCCAACCACCAGAGCACCGCAAGCCATAACACCGGCACCGCCGGCAACTTCGACAACCAGATCAGATAAAGGAGCGCGGCAACGGCCAAAGCATAGGCAACTCGAGCTGGCTGCCGTTCAAGGCCAGCCATGTTTGCCCATTCCCAAGCCCCGAGCGCAATAATAGCGCCGGTAAACAGGGCGAAACCCAGCGGTGGCAGGAAAAAAATGCCGCCAATGGCAATGGGCGCAAGAATGAGTGCTGTAATAATGCGGATTTTTAACACGGTATAAGTCGCTGTATCGTTATTGTTGTGAAGCTCGGGCCGCAATCTGGTCATCGGTCTGACCGAAACGACGCTGCCGGCGGCTGTAGGCTTCCAATGCCTTGCGCATTTCCTCGGCCTTGAAATCCGGCCAGAATACGCTCGAAAAATAGAACTCGGTGTACGCCAGGTGCCATAACAGGAAATTACTGATGCGCTGCTCTCCGGCCGTCCGGATTAAAAGATCCGGCATTGGCAGGTCACCAATGCTCAGGTGCTGCTGAATCAAGTCGTCCGTTATATCCGACGGCTGCAGCACCCCGGCCTGCACTTGCTGGGCAACCTGGCGGGTTGCCTGGGTGATATCCCAGTGGCCACCGTAATTGGCGGCTATCACCAACGTCATGGCGGTATTATCACGGGTTAACGCCTCGGCTTTTTCCATGTGCTCTTGCAGGACAGCATTGAACGCGGAGCGGTCACCGATGATTCTGAGGCGGATATTGTTGCGGTGGAGCTTTCTGACTTCGCGCTCCAGGGCAATCAGGAACAGCCTCATCAAGGCTGAAACTTCATCCTTGGGCCGACGCCAGTTCTCACTTGAAAAAGCGAAAAGCGTCAGCACTTGCACACCTTCCCGGGCACAGGTTTCCACGACGGCCTTGACCGCATTCACGCCCGCTTTATGGCCCGCCACTCCCTTGAGCCGGTGCGCCTTCGCCCACCGATTGTTGCCATCCATGATAATGGCCACATGCCGGGGGCAGCTATCCGCTACCTCCGGAATTTCTGCGGTTACTTGTACCGTCATGAAATCCTCTGTGCGGCAGTGCATTCAATCACCGCCCCTTGCTTTGCACTGAATAGCCCTGGCGATCAGACCGCCATGAGATCCTCTTCCTTCGCTTTCAGCATCTTGTCGACTTCAGCGATGTACTTGTCAGTCAGCTTCTGGACTTCTTCTTCGCCCCGGCGCTCATCATCTTCGCTGATGTCTTTCTCTTTCAACAGATCTTTAAGCATGCTGTTGGCGTCGCGACGGGCGTTGCGAACAGATACACGACCGTGTTCGGCATCCGCCTTTGCCTGCTTGACCATCTCTTTCCGGGTTTCCTCGGTCAGCATGGGCATCGGAACACGAATGATGTCGCCGTTGGTGGACGGGTTCAGCCCCAGATCGGACATCATGATGGCCTTCTCGATGGTCGGCACCAGGTTCTTTTCCCAGGGGGCAATCATCAGGGTACGGTTATCTTCAACGTTCACGCTGGCGATCTGCTTCAGCGGTGTTTCCTGACCGTAGTAGTTCACCATCACGCTGTCCAGAATGGACGGGTGGGCACGGCCTGTGCGGATCTTGTTGAAAGCCGAGTGCAGAGCTTCCAGGCTCTTCTTCATTTTCTTCTCGGCATCTGCTTTGATGTCGTCAATCACGTCAGCATCCTCAAATTCGTTCGTCTGATTCTATCGAAGTCACCGGCCAACGGGCCGGCAAGCATTATTCAATCAATGTGCCTTCTTTCTCGCCGGTGACGATGCGAGTCAGAACACCAGGCTGAGTCATGTTAAACACCCGCAACGGCATGCCGTGGTCGCGGGCCAGGCAAATAGCCGTCAGGTCCATCACGCCCAGTTTCTTGTCCAGAACCTCATCGTAGGTCAGGTAATCGTATTTTACCGCGGTCGGATCAAGATGGGGATCTGCATTGTATACGCCATCCACTTTCGTTGCCTTCAGTACCGCATCGGCTTCGATCTCAATGCCGCGCAGGCAGGCCGCGGAATCTGTCGTGAAAAACGGATTGCCGGTTCCAGCACTGAAGATCACCACGTCGCCTTCTTTGAGATCACGCACCGCACGCCGGCGGTCGTAATGCTCCACAATGCCACTCATGGGGATAGCGGACATTACACGGGTGCGGATATTGGAACGCTCGAGGGCATCGCGCATCGCCAGGCCATTCATCACGGTGGCCAGCATACCCATGTGATCGCCGGTTACCCGATCAAGGCCTGCAGCACTCAGAGCTGCACCACGGAACAAGTTGCCACCACCAACGACCAGACCAACCTGCACGCCAATGCCCACCAGCGCACCGATTTCCAGTGCCATGCGATCGAGAACTTTGGGATCAATACCGAAACCGAGGTCTCCCATCAGGGCTTCGCCACTGAGTTTCAGCAGAACGCGCTTGTATCTGGGCTGGTTTTTTGAAGATGTCGGCATGATGATCCCCTTTTCGTCTGTTGGCTATCCGGCGTAAAACCCGTTGCAGGCTTGTATCTGACATACTCCTCACAAAAGGGGTATCTCAGATACAAGCCCGCCACGAAAGCCGGGGAAACCCGGCAGACGTGGCAGACTCAGGTCGTACTGTCACCTTGCGCGACAGCACTCAGAAGAAGATCAGGCCTTGCCTGTGCCAGCGGCCGCAGCCACCTCAGCAGCAAAATCCACTTCTTCTCTTTCGATGCCTTCACCCACTTCCAGGCGGATGAAGCCAACCAGCTCGCCACCGGCAGCTTTGATCAGATCGCCGACTTTCTGGTCAGGGTTCTTGACGAAAGGCTGCTCAACCAGGCTGTTTTCAGCCAGGAACTTCTTGATGCGGCCACCCATCATCTTCTCGATGATTTCGGCAGGCTTGCCTTCCATATCCGGCTGAGCCTTGATGATGTCCTTCTCTTTCTCGAGCTCTTCCTGAGGCATCTCTTCCGGCTTGCCAACGCGCGGGTTAACGGCGGCAGCGTGCATGGCGATGTCACGGGCCAGCTCCGAATCACCAGCGGTCAGAGCAACAACAGATGCGATCTTGTTGGTGCTGTGAACGTAGCCACCCACAACCGGGCCTTCCACCTTCACGAGGCGACGAACCGTGATGTTTTCACCGATTTTCTGGACCAGCGCTTCACGCTTGGCTTCCAGATCGCCCGCCATCAGAGTGGCAACGTCGGTTTCGTCTTTTTCAAAGGCAACGGCCAGCACATCGTTGGCAAAGTTCAGGAAGTTATCGTCACGGGCAACAAAGTCCGTTTCAGAGTTTACTTCCAGAATGTAAGCAACAGTGTTGTCGTCAGAGATTTTGATCAGCGACACACCTTCAGCGGCGGTACGGCCAGCTTTTTTGGCGGCTTTCAGGCCAGAAGACTTGCGCAGCTCTTCGATTGCAGCATCAACACTGCCTTCGGCTTCAACCAGAGCCTTCTTGCACTCCATCATGCCAAGGCCGGTACGCTCACGCAGCTCTTTGACCATTGCAGCGGTAATTGCAGCCATGTTCAATCCTCTTAATCGTTTCCGAATTCGGTAGGGAGGTATGCCCGGATAACAAGCGGGCATACCTTACAACTCAAACCATCAGTTCGAGTGTTACTCAGCAGCCGGAGCAGTGCCTGCGGCATCTTCGCTGACTTCTACAAACTCGTCAGCACCGCCAGAAGACTGGGCAGCTTCCAGGCAGGTATCGGCAACAGCCTGAACGTAGATCTGGATGGCGCGGATGGCGTCATCGTTACCCGGGATCACGTAGTCAACGCCGTCCGGATCACTGTTGGTATCAACCACACCGATAACGGGGATGCCCAGCTTGTTAGCTTCTTTAATAGCAATACGCTCGTGGTCTACGTCGATCACGAACAGGGCATCCGGCAGGCCGCCCATATCCTTGATACCACCGATAGAACGCTCAAGCTTGTCCATCTCGCGGGTGCGCTCAAGGGCTTCTTTCTTGGTCAGCTTGTCGAAGGTACCGTCCTGGCTCTGGGCTTCCAGATCGCGATAGCGACGGATCGACTGACGGATGGTCTTGTAGTTGGTCAGCATGCCACCCAACCAGCGGTGGTTAACGTACGGCTGATTGGAGCGCTGAGCTTCTTCCTTGATGATCTTGGACGCTGCACGCTTGGTGCCAACGAACAGGATCTTGTTCTTGTTGCCTGCCAGCTGCTGAATCACATTCAGCGCTTCGTTCATCGCAGGAACAGTCTGTTCAAGGTTGATGATGTGAATCTTGTTGCGGGCGCCGAAGATGAACTTCGACATTTTCGGGTTCCAGTAACGAGTCTGGTGACCGAAGTGAGCACCTGCTTTGAGCAGGTCACGCATATTTACCTGAGCCATGATATTTACCTTTTAGCTTCGGGTTAGGCCTCCACGCGTCCGATTGACCCAACCAGCCCCCTTAAAGCAGGAGCCGGCACCCTGGGACAACGTGCTGACACGTGTGTGAATTTGCTGGATTCGTTTCCAGCGGGCGCGTTTATACCATAAAGCCTCGGCGAAACGCCATTACTTTTACCTGCGCACTTCCTTGTACCGGAACCCTCCGACCCTTAAAATGCCGGTTTGATGCAAATCAACAGGAAGCCCGATGCAGGTATCTATCAAAACCCCCGAAGAAATCGAAAAGATGCGAGTAGCCGGCCGCCTGGCCGCCGAAGTTCTGGAAATGATCGGCGAGCACGTCAAGCCCGGCGTCACCACCGAAGAGCTCAACAGCATCTGCCACGACTACATTGTTAATGTGCAGAAGGCGATCCCTGCGCCCCTCAACTACAAAGGATTTCCGAAGTCGGTCTGCACGTCTGTTAACCATGTGATTTGCCACGGCATCCCTTCGGACAAAAAAGTGCTGAAGGACGGCGACATCATTAATATCGACGTCACCGTTATTAAAGATGAGTACCATGGCGACACCAGCAAAATGTGGATTGTCGGCAAACCCAAGCCAGGCACCGAACGGTTGATCCAGATCACCCAGGAATGCCTATATAAAGGCATCGAACTGGTAAAGCCCGGCACCCGCCTGGGCGATATCGGCCACGTTATCCAGCAACATGCTGAAAAACATCGCTATTCAGTGGTTAGGGATTACTGTGGACACGGCATTGGCAAGGTTTTTCACGAGGAACCACAGGTGATGCACTACGGCAAGCCCGGCACCGGCATGGAGCTGCAAGAAGGCATGACCTTCACCATTGAGCCCATGATCAACCAGGGTAAATACCTGACCAAGCTACTGCCAGACGACTGGACAGTGGTCACCAAGGATCACAAGCTCTCGGCACAATGGGAACACACCATTCTGGTGACGGCAGACGGCTTCGAAGTGCTCACCAAACGCGCCGAAGAGTCGTTCTAAGTGGATCGGAGCGAGCTGGAATCCCGCATCAGTAATGACACATCACCGGTCTTTGCCGCCCGCGAACTGTTACGGGCAAGCTACGACGCAGACGCCGAAGCGTTTCGCCAGGGTGCTGATGTCAGGACTCTGGTACACGCCAGAGCCGGCACCGTCGACAAGGTGCTGCGACTGATCTGGAACCGGTACCCGCTCTCCCGCTCATCCGACATAGCACTGATTGCCGTCGGCGGCTATGGCCGGGGCGAATTGCACCCTCACTCCGACATTGACCTGCTAATCCTGACCCGCAAGGGCATTGAAGAAGGCTGGCAAGACGACCTGGGTGCCTTCATTACTCTCTTGTGGGATCTCAAGCTAGATATCGGTCACAGCGTGCGCAGCATTGAAGAATGTGTAGATTCCGCCCGCCAGGACATCACCATCCTCACCAACCTGCTGGAGACCCGCACCATTGCCGGTCCCGACTGCTTGCGTACCGAGCTCAGCAACAAGGCCTACTCGGACGACGTCAGCTCCGATCGCGACTATTTCCTGGCCAAGCGGGAGGAACAGCAACGGCGGCACCAGAAGTACGGCGACACCGAATACAACCTGGAACCTAACGTGAAAGGCTCCCCCGGTGCTCTTCGTGACATCCAGACCATTGGCTGGATTACCAAGCGGCACTTCGGGCTGCAGAACACCACTGACCTGACCCGGTTCAGCATTCTGACCGAGGAAGAACATCAGATTCTGCATCAAGGCGAGTCTTTCCTTTGGCAGTTACGCTACGGCCTCCAGTTACTCGCCGACCGCAATGAAAACCGGCTGTTGTTTGATCATCAGCGGGCACTGGCCGAAATGCTCGGTTATAAAGATGAAGGAAAACGGCTCGGTGTAGAACTGATGATGCAGTCCTATTATCGCACCGTGCTGGCCCTGGCCGAGCTGGCTGACGTTATCCTGCAGTTTTACGATGAAGCCATCATCGGGAGCGGCAGCGAAGACGAGATCCGCCCTCTGAACAAACGTTTTCAGGTTCGTAATCTGTATATAGAGGCCATCAACAATCAGGTTTTCGCCTACGCCCCCTACGCCATTATGGAAATCTTTGTGCTGATGGCCCAGCACCCCGAGATTAAAGGCATTCGGGCAACCACCATCCGATCGCTGCGGGCGCACCGACACCTGATTGACGACGCCTTCCGTTCCGATCTGGCCGTCACCACACTGTTTATGGAGCTTATGCGCACTCCACATGCGCTCGACCAGACGCTGTCGGCGATGAAAAAATACAACGTGCTGGGCCGCTATCTGCCCGAATTCGGCCAAATCATCGGCCAGATGCAGCACGACCTGTTTCACATCTACACCGTCGATGCCCACACCATGCGAGTTATCCGCAACATGGTGCGGCTCAACAGCACTGACGTGCGCAAAGAATACCCTTTGGCCTCACGCCTGATTCACCGCCTGCCCAAGCTGGAAACGCTGTTCATAGCCGGCCTGTACCACGATATTGCCAAGGGCCGGGGCGGCGATCACTCGGAACTGGGCGCCGTTGATGCCGAAGCCTTTTGTGAGCGCCATCACCTGAGCGAGCGCGACACCCAGTTGGTGTCCTGGATGGTGGAAAATCATTTGCTGATGTCGATGACAGCCCAGCGCAAAGACATTTCAGACCCTGATATTATCCAGGCCTTCGCCCGCGCCATCCCGAGCCAGGCGCACCTGGACTATCTGTACATCCTGACGGTTTGTGACATCAGCGCCACCAATCCGAAGCTCTGGAACACCTGGCGCGCATCGCTGTTGCGCCAGCTGTATATAGAGACCAAACGCGCCTTGCGCCGGGGCACAGACACCCCGGTTGATCGCCAGGCCTGGATTGATGCCACCCGCGAAGAAGCCCGCGGCATTCTGCACGCCCAGAACATGACCAACGAACAGATCGACGACATCTGGGACACGGTGGACGCTGACTACTTTTTGCAGGATTCCACCGTCGACATCGCCTGGCAAACAGCCGCCATTATCCGCCACGGCGATAATCCCGATCCATTGGTGCTGATTCGCGACACCCGCGGCGGGCCGACCGATGGCTATTCCCAGATCATCATCTACATGAAAGACCGGGTCGCACTGTTTGCCGCCACCACGGCGGTGCTGGAGCAGCTCAACCTGAACATCGTAGACGCCCGCATCAACAGCAGCGAAGGCCCCTATTCCATCAGCTCCTACGTGGTGCTGGACGAACAAGGCCAGCCGCTGGGTGTCGATCCGGCCCGCAAAGAGCGGACCCGTAAGCGCCTGATCGAAGAACTGGACGACCCGGAGGATTACCCAGACATCATTCACCGGCGCACCCCCAGACAGCTGAAGCACTTCGCGTTCCCGACCGAGGTGACCTTCTCAAATGACACCATCAATCAACGCACTGTGATGGAAGTCATCACCCCAGACCGCCCGGGGCTACTGGCGCGGATTGGCCAGGTGTTACTGGAACACCGGGTGCGACTGACCAACGCCAAGATCGCCACCCTCGGCGAGCGGGTAGAAGACGTGTTCTTTATTACCGATGAACACGGCGAACCGCTGCGCGACCCGGGCGTGTGCCAGGCCCTGCAACAGGACCTCTGTACCATGCTGGACGATATTCAATGAATCCCAATCTCGACAGACTACATCCTTACCCGTTTGAAAAACTGGCGAAACTGAAAGCCGGCATCACGGTGCCGGAGCAACTGGCACCGATCTCTCTCGGTATCGGCGAGCCCAAGCATCCATCACCGGAATTTGTAAAACAGGTGATCGCCGACAACCTGGACAAACTGGCCAACTATCCCACCACCAAAGGCATTGACGAGCTGCGCAAGACCATCGCGGACTGGGCAACCCGCCGCTTTCACCTGGCCGAAGGTTCGCTGACCCCGGCCAGCCATGTGGTCCCGGTCAACGGCACTCGGGAAGCCATTTTTGCCCTGGTACAGGCGGTGGTGGACGCCAGCAAGCCCGCCACAGTCGTCAGCCCGAATCCCTTCTACCAGATCTACGAAGGCGCAGCCTTCCTGGCCGGAGCGGACCCGGTGTACCTGCCCTGCGATGGCAGTAACGGGTTTATTCCCGATTTCGACGCCGTGCCCGACACCGTCTGGGACAGCTGCCAGATCCTGTTCCTGTGTTCTCCCGGCAACCCGAGCGGCGCGGTGATGCCCCGGGAAACCCTGGTCAAAGTCATCGAACTGGCCGATCGCCATGACTTCCTGATCGCCTCAGACGAATGCTATTCCGAACTCTACCCGGACGAAGCCAACCCGCCTGAGGGTCTGCTGCAAACCTGCGCAGCCATTGGTCGTCATGACTTCAAACGCTGCGTTGTGTTCCACAGCCTGTCCAAGCGCAGCAACCTGCCCGGCCTGCGCTCCGGCTTTGTAGCGGGCGATGCCGACGTGCTGGCCGGCTACCTGAAATACCGTACCTACCACGGCTGCGCCATGCCGATTCACAACCAGCTGGCCAGCATGGCCGCGTGGAATGATGAGGCCCACGTGCGGGAAAATCGCGCCGCCTACCGGACCAAATTCGAAGCCGTGGTGCCCATCCTACGTGAGGTCATGAACGTGGACTTCCCGGGCGCCGGCTTCTATCTATGGCCAGAAACCCCGATCGACGACGAGACCTTCGCCAAAGAACTGTCAGCCCAGCAGAACGTGCATGTGCTGCCAGGCCGCTATCTGTCCCGAACCGTGGACGACCACAACCCCGGTGAAAACCGTGTGCGTATGGCCCTGGTTGCCCCGCTGGAAGAATGCGTGGAAGCGGCACATCGGATCGTCGCATTTGTAAAAGGCTTGAAAGCATGAAGATCTACGGCATCAAAAACTGCGACACCGTAAAAAAAGCCCGCAAATGGCTGGATGAGAACGGCGTTGCTTACGAATTTCACGACTTCAAGAAAGACGGCCTCACCAGCGAGAAGCTGAGCCAGTGGGAAGCCGCGGTAGGCTGGGAAACCCTGATCAACAAACGAGGCACCACCTGGCGGAAACTTCCCGATGAGCTTCGTGATACCATGAGCGCCCAAATTGCCCACCAAACCATGCTGGAGAACACCTCCATCATCAAACGACCCGTGGTAGAGCGGGATGGTCAGGTCAGTGTGGGCTTTAACGCAGACGAATGGGCTGCGTGGTAAACCCAAATTTCAATCGTTAAGTACAGGAGCAACCACAAGATGAGTTTTGCATTCGGCATTGGCATCGGCAGCCAGAACAATCAGGGCGAATGGCTGGAAGTGTATTACCAGCAGCCGATCATGACCCCAGGCAAAGACCTGATCGACGTGGTTGAAACCGCGCTGGACTATAACGGTGGCAACCAGGCCATCAGCGTGCAGTCGGAGCAACTGGCCAAGTTTGCCAACGCCCTGCGCCAACTGGGCCAGACAGACCAGGCCAAGCTGGCCGAGAGCGCCGCCCAAAGCAAGCGCCCGGTTGTTGTGACCATTCTGGCCACTGATGACACCGCCTCCAGCACACCCGAGGTTTACCTCAAGCTGCATCTGATCTCCCACCGCCTGGCCAAGCCCCACAGCCTGAAGCTGGATGGCATCTTTGGCCTGCTGCCGAACCTGGCCTGGACCAACGAAGGCGCGATCGACCTGAACGAGCTGCCGGCACGCCAACTGCAGGCCCGCATCGAAGGTCGTACCCTGGAAGTAAAATCAGTGGACAAGTTCCCGCAGATGACCGATTACGTGGTGCCCAAGGGCGTGCGTATTGCCGACACCTCACGAGTGCGCCTGGGTGCCTACGTGGGCGAAGGCACCACCGTGATGCACGAAGGCTTCATCAACTTCAATGCCGGCACCGAAGGCACCAGCATGATCGAAGGGCGCATTTCCGCCGGCGTGATGATCGGCAAAGGCTCGGATCTGGGCGGCGGCTGTTCCACCATGGGCACCCTGTCTGGTGGTGGCAACATCATCATCTCTGTTGGCGAAAACTGCCTGCTCGGCGCCAACGCTGGCATCGGCATTCCTCTGGGCGATCGCTGCACTGTGGAAGCAGGTCTGTACATCACCTCTGGCACCAAAGTGGCCCTGCTGGACGATAACAACGCGCTGGTTGAAGTGATCAAAGCCCGCGACCTGGCTGGCAAGAACGACTTGCTGTTCCGCCGCAATAGCCAGACCGGCGCCGTGGAGTGCAAAACCAACAAGTCAGCCATTGAGCTGAACGAAGAACTTCACGCCAACAACTAAGCAGAAAAGGTTCCCGGAATGTCGTTGTCGCCTACCTTAGAACTCGCCAAAGATCTCATCAGCCGCCGGTCGGTCACTCCGGACGATGCTGGCTGCCAGGATCTTATGATGTCCCGCCTGGCTCCCCTGGGGTTTGCGGGTGAAAACCTGCGCTTTGGCGACACCGACAACCTCTGGGCTCGTAAAGGTACAGACGGACCAGTGCTGGCCTTTGCCGGCCACACCGACGTGGTGCCCACCGGCCCAGAACAAAACTGGGCACACCCACCTTTTGATCCGGTGATCAAAGACGGCTACCTGTATGGTCGTGGTGCAGCCGACATGAAAGGCAGCCTGGCCGCTTTCGTGACTGCTTGTGAGCGCTTTGTCGAGAAGAATCCAGATCACCGGGGCTCCATCGCTCTGCTGATCACCAGCGATGAAGAAGGCCCGGCGCAGGACGGCACCGTCAAGGTCATCGAAACACTGGAAGCCCGTAACGAGAAAATGGACTGGTGCCTGATTGGCGAGCCGTCCAGCACACACCAGGTTGGTGACGTCATCAAGAATGGCCGGCGCGGATCATTGCACGGCTACCTGACAGTGCGCGGTGTGCAGGGGCATGTGGCCTATCCGCATCTGGCGGAGAATCCGGTGCACACCGTTGCGCCGGCGCTGGACGCCCTGGCCAAAGAATTCTGGGACAACGGCAACGACTTCTTCCCGCCAACAACCTTCCAGATCACCCGCATTGAATCGGGCGTGGGCAGCAACATCATTCCCGGTGAATGCCTGGTGCACTTCAACTTCCGTTACTGCACCGAAAACACCGCAGAAAGCCTGGAAGAACGTGTGGTGGCCGTGCTCGACCGCCACAACCTGAAATACGACCTGCAATGGCACCTGAGTGGCCGCCCGTTCCTGACCGACAAAGGCGCCCTGGTCGCCGCCAGCCAGAACGCCATCCGCACCGTCACAGGCCGCGAGACCGAACTGTCCACCTCCGGCGGCACCTCCGACGGTCGCTTCATCGCGCCCACCGGCGCCCAGGTACTCGAACTCGGCCCCATCAACGCCACCATTCACAAAGTGGACGAATGCGTAAAAGCCGAAGACCTGGACACCCTGTCCGAAATTTACGAACAGATCCTGGTAGAACTATTGGGATAATTCGCGCTGAGGGGTCAGACCCACGCGCGTCTTTGGGCCCTCAGGCCGCGCGGGGGTCTGACCCCCAACTCCGAAGTTTAAAAATCAATAATGCGGAGGCGGCGTCTCATCCTGCTCAGACTTGATATTCGAAGGCGCCATATCCCTCAACTGCTTATGCATTAACCGCTTCGCCTCCCACAGTTCCCGAAGATCCATTTCCTGCTTCGCCACCTGCTCGCTCAGGATGTTAATCACGTCATCCTGGAACGCAAGTCGCATTTCCAGTTCCGCGAGTCGGTCTTCGAGGGTGTTTTTACTCATGAGGTTTGGTCAGTCCTTTCCGTAATCTGTTATCATGCCGCCTTTTACCGCCATCGTTGGCGGCGTTCATTGGCCGGGCGTGCCATGTTACCCGATGTCCGGCTTTTTATCGTTAGTGTTAATTATGGAGAATATTCAGCCAATGCGTAATCCAGCCAAAGCGATCCGCCTTTCCCTTATGATCGCCATTCCGGCACCTCTGGTACTGTTCCTGTTGCTGTCCGTTGCACCGCAATTCCTCGCCGCCCTCAGCGCAGGCAACATCGCTGAAGCACTGGGCAGCGTTGGCGGCCTTGCTGCCTACCTGATTGCCTTTGCAGTATTTGGCATCACCGGCTTTTTGACCGTGGCGCTTGCAACCAAACAGCCAAAACCGGCAGCTCGAACCCAAAGCCGCCCAGCACGCGCCAGCCAGCAAAGCAACGTGTACGACGATGATGAAGAAGACGACTTTGACGACACCACACCCGAGGGTGACGAAGAAGGTACCGTCAAATGGTTCAACGTCAAAAAAGGATTTGGCTTTATCGTCCGTGACAGTGGCGACGAGATCTTTGTGCATTTCCGCGCCATCCGTGGTCGTGGCCGCCGCGTACTGCGCCAGGGCCAGCTGGTCCGGTTCAACGTAGTCGAAGCCGACAAAGGCCTGCAGGCAGATAACGTGTCTACCCTGAGCGATTAAACGTCACTCTGCAGAACCAAAAAGGCAGCCGTTACTGGCTGCCTTTTTGTTACCCGCTCGTTTGATGATGTCTTAATTCCAAACGACCTGATGCTCCCCTCGGTGGTCTAACCGCCACCACTTGTCCTCATCCACCGGCTCACCTTCCTTCCAGTCACCAGGACTGCAGCGAATCTCGGTTTCCACTGCCCTCCAGGCGCTACGGGCACACTCCAGGTCACTGCTCCAGGGCAACCGATCGCCTTCCAGTAACAACGAGGTAAAGCGTTTGCCAAAGGCGCCAGGATACAGAGTGATACGAAGATGCGCACCGTCATAAAGGGCGCTCCCCTTCATCACCGACGCCACATCACTGTCATCCAGCTGCAGCTGGTCCAACTGCCCTTCAAGCCACCCGAATACGGCGCCCGGCTTGAGATCACGAATGTAAATTTCCAGATCCTGCACCCGAGGAATCTCCCTGCTGTTGATCACAATGCCGCACATAGTGAACCGGCCCGGGCCTGGCTGCAAGCCAGCGTTCCAGTTCTGCACGCAGATCTTCCACCATGAGCCGTCGCAGGGTTCCTGCCCGCTTACGCTCGTGCCAGATTACCTCGGCAGCAGCCTGCTCAATCTCCACGGTTTTCATCGCCGCTTCGGCCACTTGCCAGTCTTCCCCCCGGGCCATGGCGACCAGAGATTGCCGTCGAAGCGTTTCATGTTGTGCGGCGCCGGCAAGGGCATTCAGTGGTCCCCGAGCGGCGAACAAGTCCAACCTTGCAGCCGCCCTTTGCAGCCACTCCAGCATTGCGCCCGGCGTTGCGAGGCACTGGCTACGACAGGAAGCCGCAAACTGCATCGTCGCCGGAGCAATCTGAATATTCCAGCGCTTTTCGATCGCCGGTTGATGAGCACTCAGAATAGCCATACGCTGCACCGCGCTGATACCAGGCAGCGCCATCAAGTCGAGATCACGCCCCAGCAAAGCCGACAATCGACGCTCGTCCTGATGCGCCCGTGGCTCGCCGGCAGCGGCCAGCATCAGTATCGGCCCTTGCCAGCTGGTCAGCAATTCCCGAGCTGTGCCGTCCGGCTGCGCCAAGAACGCCACCACATCAGAGGGCGACACATTATCAAGGACCAGTGCGGGCCAATCCGTGCGCTCATTACCGGCGGCCGGAACCACCGGCTGATCAGACGCCATCACCTCCGCCTGGCGACGAAGATCCATTTGCACCCAGGACAGTCCCGGTGTCGCCAGCAACAGGCTCAACCAGGCACTTTTGCCGCTACCCCGAGCGCCATACACCCACACCAGTGCCTGTTTGTTGGCCGACAAAACAACAGCCACATCCTCCGCCAACTGCAACCAGGCTGGATCTGTCACGGTCACCGGCATAAACTCCGGCGCTGAAGCCACTTGCGGCGCTAACGACTCACACGGGCTCATTGGCCAGTGGCTGACAAGCTCCAGCACCGCCACATAGGCTTTGTCCTGCAAGCGTTCCGCACAACAGACCAGACCGCGCAACAACTGTGGCCAATCCAGCCAGGGTGATTCGATGGCCTCGCGAGTCTCAGAAATCCAGTAGATAAGCTGAGACGACAGGTCTCCATCGCCATACACTTCGGCGACAATCGGCTGCTCGCCCTGAATTGTGCGCACCAGCTCATCCAGATCAACGCCCTGGCGTTTCAGAAACGGGACAACATCAGGAACGGCGTCGAGCAACGCCAGTAGGAAGTCTTCAACGGTAATAACGGAGCCACCGCGGCTGGCAACGTTTTCTCGGGCTTGCAGTAAGGCAGTTTGGCACTGAGGCGCCAGGCAGGCTTGCCAATCATCCATTCGGCGATCTCCTTCCTTGGTTTGGGGGTTGCATCGTCCTGATGCAAAAACACAACCGGGGATTCTAGGAGGAATCCCCGGCCAGGGCAACGGTGACGCGCCCGTTTTGATGGCTTAAGCGATCAATCAGGGCGATTGCTGGATAGCGTCACGTTAAATGCCTCAGAAGCCCACCCGGCGACCGGTTTGTCGCTCTGTGCTATCGGCGCTCCGCCATAGACCACATCCTGGGCATCCCCATAATGCATCCAGGTAACCGTTGGCCCGTGACCTACGGGCGGCTTGCTGTAGTCGCACACCCCATCCGGGAAGATTTCAGCCACTTTCTGGGCGAATTTCTCCGGCGTGTAAATGCCCAGCAGCAGATTGGCCGGATAGTCCTGAGGATCCACCGGCTTGAGCTGGCACTTGTTGTTCAGGGTGCGAATATCGTCCCCGGCCACGGTTCTGGGCGTGCCGAACCGCGTTTGCACCAGCAAGGCCTGAGTCTCAACAATCGGGTCTGTGATCGGTGCCAGCAGATCGGTCACCAGCGATGGCAAGCCAAGAGCGCCCAGATCGAGACCACACACCTGATTGGTCGCCACATCCAGGATCTCCCCAATCTCTGCCGGCAATCGATTGGTCGGCAAGAGTTCGAGGCCCGGCAGCAAGGGATCCGGATACAACAGGCCGCCGGTGAGCGGCAGGATCATACCCCACTCGGCGGTGGCGCCAGACAATGACAAACAGCGATCACGGGCGAAACCGGGGCGGTTACGAATGACCTTCTCAGGTAGGGTGTCCTGCCGCTCATCCGCCTCAATACCGGCCAACCACTGGTCCATGGTCAACAGTGCCTCGGTGGTAAACACGGTATCCCCGGCAATCGGGAAGGCGCCGTACCAGATCACGTGGTTGAGCGAATGGCCCTGAACCTCCTCAATGCGGGCACGGGTTTGCCAGGAATGGTAGGCATCGTGGGCAAGACCCGGATCTGGCCCGCGCAGGTCAATCATCGGCACACCCGCAAGATTCTCCGCGGTATTGATGGCACCGGTGCGGTAGGCGTTGGTGATCGCCTGGATGTCACCCCGGGTGCGTTCGGCCTGGTACTTGATATCCACGTTGAAACCGCCAATTTCGCGGTTCAGATCCAGGAACTGGTCGCCATTAATATACCCCTGCTGCAGGGCCTTCAGGCCGTACTGAACGCCTTCGTTATCCAGCGGAATGCCGGCAAATCCGCGCCCCAGCAGTTGTTCATTCTCAGACCAAACTTCCGGTGGCCGCTCGCCAAACTGACTGACCATGTAATCGATCAGGCCACAGCGCAGGCCATCCGGGCGCTCTTCCGGATGGTAGACCTCAACACCCTCTTGCAGCCGCCGGCAATCCTCCTGATCCGGGTAAGCCGCCGGGAAGAAGGCCAGATCAGACGCCACCGGATTGATCGGCAAATGCCCGTAAATGAACGGCCACTGGGTGGGTAGCAGAGTATTGGTTAACAAGTCACCAAGGAAGGAAAAGAATCCCTCAGGCTCCTCGGGCACCTGCAACCCGAGATAGTTACTGATCAGGTTGTAATCGGCAAACTGGGTAGCCGTAGTCCAGACATCCGGGTAGGAGCACTGCACAATCAGGCCCTGATAGATACCGGGATAGGCATTGGCCACATGTTGCTGGGCAATGGCCCCACCCGAGCAGCCGGTGCCGATGGTGTAACGGACGGGGCCATAGTTCTCGATAATGTGCTCTTTGGCCATCATCAAAGACTCTGCAGCGGTCACCAGATTCACGTTGTGGCCGAGGTTCGCCTGAGCGGTCGACAGGGTCACAAACCCCCGAGCCAAGGCTACCGAAATGCTGTCACCCAATAACAGTTCGTTGCCGTTGGTTAGCCCGGAGATATCGCCGTTGGGTGGGCTACCCACACCGTAACTGACCCCGACGTTGCCACCATGGTGGATCAACACTTTGCTGTTCCATTGCTCCTGGGGGCTCAGGGCCGTCCAGTCGCTGCCAGGCTGGAACAACGACATGATCTGGTAACGGTCCCGGTTCAACACGCCCAGCTCAACGCGAACAATGAAAGGCATTTCGATACCTTCATCCGTGGTTACCGTGGCAATGTCCTCATCCGCCGGAGGGTTCTCCGGGTCGTAGGGCAGGAACGCCTCGGGCAGGCCAGGATCCTGCGGATCAAATTCAGTGAGCAGGCGGCTCAGCTTCTCAGCAGGGACATACTTGAACCGGTATTCCGGCGGCTGGTTACACTGCTCATCCATCGCGGCAGGGTTGGTGCAGGTCCAGGGCTGAACCTGGGGGCCAGAGAATACCGGCCCACCTTTTGGGTGATTGGTGATGGTCTTCACCAGCCGGCTACTGCGGTTATCCAGAAGCACTTCCAGCGTGTTCTCACCCAGCGCGAGGCCGGTCATAAGGCCACGCAGCTGGCCAGCCTCCATCAACGTAAACTGCCCGGTGACATCCAGGCCGTTCAGCAATACGCGGGCTGCATCGGGGTTGGCGACATCGATGTCGATCAGGGCATCGCCACCGCTGATCAGGTCGGCGCGATTGGACAGAACCCGCACATCGCCCTCACCCACTGGCAAACCTCTGTTGCCATCGGACTGACCGGGCGACGTATTGCCCGGAACCGTCGGGCCCGGGCCCTGGGCGTTGGCATTCTCGGAAGCGTTCTCTGAACCCGAGCCCCCACACCCCACCAAACCCAGCATAACGGCTGCAACCAGAGCGTTTCTGGAGAACATAACGACTACCTCATTTGTTGTTATTTTCGTAACAGAGCGTTACACATTTCAACAAATGATAAGCGAGTGTTATGTTCCGGGGCCTTGGTCAGATCGACCGGGCGCGGCGTCAATAATGTGAACTGGATCCCACTTTATCCTCCGACAGGCTGCCAAATACGCTTGCGGCATCCTCACCAGGTTCCGGTATTTTCCATGCTTGCCCAGGGCTCCTGAGCCGGCAGTGCATCGCCCTTCTGCAGCAGTTCAATCGAGATATTATCCGGCGTTCGAATAAAGGCCATATGGCCATCCCGAGGCGGACGATTGATGGTAACGCCGTTGGCCTGGAGCTTTTCGCACAGTGCATAAATGTTATCCACCCGGAACGCCAGGTGCCCGAAGTTGCGGCCGCCGGTGTACTCCTCAGGGTCCCAGTTATGGGTGAGTTCAATCATTGGCGCCTTGTCCTCACGGGCGCGCGCTTCGTCTTCCGGAGCCGCCAGGAACACCAGGGTGAAACGGCCCTTCTCACTGTCTTTGCGGGAAATCTCGACCATGCCCAACAGGTCGCAGAAAAAGTGGAGGGTGTCGTCCAGATTACTGACCCGAATCATCGTGTGCAGGTATTGCATAGGAGGGCTCCTGTTGTGTGATGGCTCTTAAATCCCGACAGTTTACGTTATTCTCAGGCCATGACGACAAACGCAGATACCGAAACCCTGCTCATCCTGCGGATACCGGCCATCCGGCATCTCGCCTGGCTGTGCACAGCACCGCAACTCCTGGCCGCCCCAGTGAGCTTTGACCCGCTGCAGTGGCTGCCCGATGATTACCGCGACAAACTCAAACACTGGGACAAGCACCCGGACACCATGCCAGCAAGACTCGCGGCCACTACCGAGCGCCGCCTTGGCCATTACTTTGAGCGCTTGTACGAAGTGCTGTTGGTCGACCTGCTGGGCTGGGACCTGGTGCTCAAAAACCAACAGATAAGAGCCGGTAATCAAACCATTGGCGAACTCGACTTCCTCGTTCGCAACGTCCAGACCGGCAACCTGGAACATCACGAAATCGCCATCAAATACTACCTCGGCATGAACGAAGAGCCCGAGGGCACGCGCTGGTACGGCCCCAACGCGAGGGACCGGTTGGACCTGAAGGTAGGCCGGATACTCAGCCACCAAAGCCCCATGGCCCAGAGGGCAGAGGCACAGGTCTTGTTAGCGAACTTGGGGATCACGGAAACGATTACTCCGAGGGTGTTTATGCCGGGGTATCTGTTTTATCCAGAAATTGAAGCGAATGTACCGGATTATGTGCCCCGCGAGCACCTGCGGGGGCGGTGGTGTTATGCTCGTGAATTGGCGAGTTCAGAACTGACGGGCTGGGTGCCGCTGAAAAAGCCACATTGGATTGGGCCTTGGATACAGAGTGGCCAACCCGATGCTGGGGCTGCCCGGGAGGCAGCTGATTTTGTCGAGGCTAAAGGGGTGCCGGTTTTGTTTGCGGAGATGGAGTGGCAGCCGGGGCTTGGATGCTGGGTGGAGCGCCAGCGATGGTTTGTGGTGCCTGGAGAGTGGCCTTTGGGCCCCGGCTAGGGGCCAGCAAACAAACCTATGCAGCGTTCACTTGTCATTGCTATTCAAGGATGTACGCGCCACCTTCGTCTTTCCTCACATCCAAAAACCCCATGTGAGGAAACAGGCGAACCTTGACCGAGTACGAAAGAACGCCCCCGGCAACGGCAAGCAATACACCCACGATAGAGACAACCGGGAAATGGTTGAAGAAATAGGCATAGCTGGCAACAACGGTAATACAGAAGAGCATAAATGATGCGTACCCCGTAAAGGACACCCTAAACAATCCGACAAAATAAAAAATCGTCAAAATGAAAGTCGCTACGATACCCTGCCAGCCGAACTCCTCATCCATCGGGACCACATTGGAGTGGATCACCCAGATCCCGAAACATGCCTGGAGCAGGCAGAGCACCATGAGAACTCGGTTCAGCAGGACGGTTTGGGTAGAGGATGAGCCAGGCTCGAACGTTGCAATCTTTTGAGCAAGACGCATTTGATTGCCCGACTGCTTTTTGAGTTGTTCGAAGATTTCGTGCCGGCTTAAGCCCTGCTTCATGAGATCTTCTATTTGGCGATCCATAATTTACTATCCTTGTAATATCAAATTGGCCAAGCTTCGGCCGGCCGATGTTTTCGGTATTCATCCATCGAAATCTTGCCTAGTTGCGGCGTTAGCTTGCAGGTTCTTTCGCCCCAGGGATAACTCTCCTGGCGCCGATGGACTTCGTTCCAGCCTTCACCGTTTTTCCAGGCCTCCAGATCGATGTCACGCCAGTATCTGGGATTGCGCCCCGTTCTCTTATCGTGCTCTGCGGTTACCGGATCCAGGTGCCGGAAGGGCTCCAGGCGAGGGGTGTCCGGCAAGGGTTGCGTCACATCCATGTAAGTCTGAAGTACGTCCCAAAGCGCCAGCACCTCTGATTTGCTGGATTCGATGGTACTGAAAGCCGTTTTATGGAACGTCTTCTGTGTATAGCGATGCACAAAAATGAGCCGGTAGAACACACCGCTTTGCTGGATCACCCGATCCACGTAGGCATCGAATTCCACAAACGGGGCTTCGAAAAACCGGCCTCGCCCGAGAGCCAGACGAACCTGGCCGGTGGCTCGGTTGAACTCACTACAACCGTCCTCGAGGGTGTCGTCCAATTTTTTATTGATCGCTTTTTCAAAGGGCTTGAGTACAAACCCCATGGCGGTACTCATTAGCCAGTTTGTTGTGATGGGTGTCGCCCAGACTGCGAAAGCAAACCATGCCAATATAAACAAAATGATAAACACTCCGACCACGAGGGCCGGAAGTTCAGCAACAAACTGCATCTCCCCCAAGGCCCAGATCATTAATGCTGGCCCCCCAATCCATAATGTAATCACCCAAGTCATTGGTACAATCAGGAGCAGAAATTTAAAACCCAATTTGTCGTTAAGAAACCTAATTTTTTGATGATCCCACCACCAATCCTTGGAGGTAAATTCGGGGTCGGACCTTTCATGATCCTGGAGGGCTTCAACGTCTTGAATCGTCCCAAGGTAGGGGATCGTGCCTGCATAGTTACCAACAGGCTGGAGTTCCTCTCCAACCCTTGCTCGCTCTTTGGGTGATTTTGGCAAGGGCCCGATGTCCGTCGCCCTGAACGCCGTGTCGGTCACTCCAGACAGCTGTTTCTGTTCAGTCATCCATGCCACTCAAATCCGCCAAGCCTCGGCCGGTCGTAGTTTGCAGTATTCATCCATCGAAATCTTGCCCAGTTGCGGCGTAAGCTTGCAGCGGCGCTTATCCCACGGATACTCCATTTGGCGCTTCAACCAATCAGCGCCCTCTCCAGGCTTCCAGATTTAAGTCTCGCCAGAACCAGGGATGACACCCGACCCTTCATTCGAGCTCCGCAGTCGCCGGCGCCAGCCTTGGCACATTCAGCAGTAGTTGCGAGGTATCTACGTATTATTGAAGCATATCCCACAGCGCCATAACTTCTTCCTTCGATGGCTCTACCCGGCTCAAAGAGGTCTGGCTGAATTGTTTGAAGGCACTCTAATCCACTAGGGCGATACTAACTATATAGCGAGCACCGCTCCTTTCCTGAAACCTAACCGAGAAAGAACGGTTCTTAGCCAATTGGTCATAGATTAAAGGACTCAGGCCGGATACGGGGCATACGTCTTCATCAAGATAGTAGTCTTGCTTTTCTTCATCTTGGAAATGAAAACAGAACTTTTTATCCTGCTTTTCGCCAACAAACTGCACAGTTTTTATATTCACTAGCGTACCTTTTCAGACTTCATATAAATAACTTTCCCCGAATTTTCTGGCAACCAGTGCTGAGTTAGGATCTGAGTTCCACTCCGGAGTATAGCCTGCGGGCCCTGGCTTGATGAGATTGTGGATTCACCCATTACGGCCAACATAATCGATCAACATTAACTTGCCAAACCACCCCCTAAATACTAGCTTAACTTTCCTGCTTGAGTACTTTTTCTATTATCTCGGATATCATCAACCAAATCTTCAAGACTATTCTTTGATTTTTTATTTAATTTATTTCTTTGTCATTCAATACAACACTAACAGGTACGTCAAAGACGCCGGCAGTTAATAGTATTATAATCCATCCATAACTATCTGCACACAGAGTATAAATCCATGGTTCACTGGCAATTATATTACTCATTCAACACCCAGCTTTTTTTCAACCCATGTTTACATCTTTGGTAGTGTAACTGCCTTTATTTATTTGGTCTAAAACGGCCTCTGAATATCCAATACACCATCGGATTAACGAGAATATCAGTTTTCAGATATCATCTTTGATAGCGGCTGTTGGTGTCGATTTCGCGTGTAGGGACTTGAAATCATAGTACTTCCAGCCGCCTTCTTTTAACCCCTTAAGGCAAAGCCGGTCTAATACGCTGGACAGTGCCTGAAGAGGGTTGATTTTGAGCGATCAATACCGAAAAACCAGTCGCTCCAACCATCAATCGGTTCATCTGTCACACACACTACTGATCCGCCAAGTTCAGGGTGATTAGATAAATAGTAGAACTGGAAACCGTCAGGAGGTGATAGCTCATATGACGTTCTACCTTCACCATCCAAAATCACCAGCTTATTTGGAAGCCCGCCTGAACCTGCAAGAACAATTATATTCCCACTTTTAGGGTCAATAATGGCTTGGTCTAGCCCAGGTATAGCCTTAGTCTTCGTTTTTCCAAAACAGAACCAACTAATAGATTCTTTCGTCTTATCTACTGCGAACTTTTCAATGGCTGGCATACAAATATCTTCCAAGCTATTCAATCGGACTTTCATCAACAACACGCAAATAACTCATTCGATCAGTCGGTGGCACAGTTATCTGTAACTGGGTCCCTCCTCCTTGCAAATAACGACGAGACGCTTCATCGACCTGAGGTCCCACTGGCCCTACCTTGACGGGCATAGGGTTCACTACTTCGTAGGTTACAATTCTGTCAACATCAGGTTTCCAAGCTTCTTTCACAGCCAGATCATTCCGCACGTAATCTACCGTTGGAATACTATCGAAAGTTCCGAAGCCTCCAGGTCTAACTGAGGGTTGAGTTGGACTCATAGCCATCTGAAATCTTGCACCAGGAAGTAGTGTTGCTTCAGATGGCTCAAACCCGATTGGCCATGGAGACTGTTTTTCAAGCAGTTCCCGGTATGCGTTAGACGCCGAGGTAGAATCTGAAAATTGTCCCTTGTGATCTCTCTGGAAATCATTCCACGTATTAGAGCCCCCTTCCCTATCTGGACTATCCTTGGATATCGATGTTAACCCCAACGGATCCACCCACCCCGTCGGATTAGGCACATACTGATAGTTGTTCAACCCACCCGCAAGCCCAATTGGGTCAGGCGTCAGGAATCGCCCGGTATTGGGATTGTAGTACCGGTGGCGGTTGTAATGGAGGCCGGTTTCAGGGTCGTGGTATTGGCCTTGGAAACGGATCGGGTTGTCGATGTCATTCACTAGGGCGCGGACTACGTTGCCGTAGGCGCGATAGGTGACTGACCAAACGAGGTCGCCCCGCGCATTGGTTATTTCCTGAGGGGTACCCAGGTGGTCCAGGTGGTAGTAGTAAATACTGGCCTGCTCAGTACCGTAGCCATCCACCAGTGCCAGCGGTTTGAAGCTATCAGACTCGTAGACGAAGGTGCGGTACTGATCCCCGGTTTCTTCGGCAATAAGGCGGTCGCCCTGCCAGAGGAATTCGGTTTTCGTCAGGCCGCTGGTTTTGGCGATACGGCGACCAAAGGCATCATATTCATAGTGCCAGGTGCTACCGTCCGGTTTGGTGACGCTGGTCAGTCTATGTTGGCAGTCGTAGCTGTAGCGGGTGACCAGCTTCTGATCTTTGCCCCGGCGCTCTTCGGTCAGGTTGCCAAATTCGTCGTATTCGTAGTGGCAGTCGCCATGCATCGTAAGGCGGTTGCCACGTACATTAGTGCGATTGTCCGTTGAGGCACCCTGGCCCTGTTCCAGCAGATTGCCAGCGGGATCATGGATCAGTTGTTCGTAGATATCTCCACGCACGCCAACCAGGCGATCCATGGGATCGTAGACATATTCCCGCAGGCCTTTTCGGCTGTCCTGAATGGTTTTCAGGTTCCCGCTGGGGTCGTACTGGTAATCCCTCTGGGCGGCGATGTCCTTGATCTGGCCCTGGTGTATGCGGTGCTGGGTCAGGCGCCCCTCTTCGTCATAGACATAAGCGCTCAACAGGTCGCCTTGCTGCCGCTCCATTTCCTCGCCAGTCGCAGCCATGCGGTGACGAGTTAGTCGCTGTCCATTCAGGTCAATGCCTGATAGTAGTCCCGCTTTATCATGCTCATAAGACAGTGTTTGACCATCTGGCAGAACCATTCCGCTCAGACGATCCATATCATCGTAGCGATATCGAAGGGTGGCCCAGCCCTGATGTTCCGTGGTTAGTAGCCCGTATTCATCGTATTCGAAAACCAGAGGCCAGGAGCCATCATCCACGCCGATGAGCTTGCCATCAGCGTTGTAGCCGTACTGGATGTCACGCCCATCTGGCAGCACTTTTTTCAGTAACTGTCCCAGTTCGTCCCGCTCATAAGCCGTGGTTTGCAAGACGTCACTGGTGGTTCCGTACTCCGCCTTCTCAATCAGGTGGCCGTTAAGGTCGTACTGGTAGGCGGTGCGACGGCCGTCAAACGCGGTTTCCTGTTTGACCAGTCCGTTCGGGTAGTAATCAATACGATATTCTTCACCCCGCTCGTTTTCGATATGCGTAAGCAAGAAACGGTGATGGTCATAGCGGTAGCGCAACTCGCTTCCATCCGGGTTGATACGACGTGTCAGAAGGTGGAGGTTGTTACCATACTCGTAGCGAGTTTCCCTCCCCTGCTCATCAACAAAGCGGGTGACCTTGTTGTAGTGGTTGTAGTGATACTGCCTGCGCCGGTTTCCAGAGAGAATTTCATCGGTCACCCGCCCCAGGCCATCGTACTGATAACGGGTAATAGCACCCCGCGCGTCTTTCTTTGCCAGCAACTGGCCGAACTCGTCGTATCGGTACTGATAAAAAGCACCCGTGGGTGTGGTTTCCTCGATCAACTGGCCGTGGCCGTTCCAGCCCCACTTATGAGTTCGGCCATCGGGCAGGTTAACCTGAACAAGCTGGCCCTGCGGGTTGTACCGGTACCGGGTTATCCGTCCTTTCGGATCGGTCTCTGCTAACAGGTCACCCTGGCTGGTGTAATCAAACTTCCAGACTTGCCCGCCCCGATGGATTTCAGCAATGCGCCCCTTACGGTAGGTAAACAGAATCGGCTGCCCGTCAGGCCCGACTTTACCTTGCAGTCGTCCGTTTTTATCGTACTGATATTCAGTGCGTGCCCCCATGGGGTCAACCGTGGCCAGTAGCTGACCATTGTCATCGTACTCACTGACATGTTTGGCGCCATCCGGGTCAATTTTTTCCTGCAGTTGGGCGGAGCCATCATAACGCCAGATTTCTTTGCTGCCGTCCACATAACGGACTGTGCAGCTATGATTCTCATCATCCCACTCGAAGCGGGTATCAACCTGTGCACTGTCACCCCATTGGTGGATACAGCGACCCTGAGGCTCAGTCTTGTCCCATTCCAGGTAAAAACTGTATCCGCCGGCCAGTTGGCGGCTGATCAGCATGTGGTTGTTGTAACCGTATCGTTCGATGCCTCCAACTGGGTCCTCAACAGCAACCAGGTTGTCGTTTTCATCGTATTGGTAATGGCGTTCTTCTCGCAGTGTCTGCCATTGATAACCGGTATCGGTCAGTTTGCGATGAAGCAGGCTGACAGTTTTAAGACGCTTGTGCTCAAACCCGAACTCCAGCGCGTGCCCACTATCACTAACAATCCGCTCCAGCTGACCATGGAGGTCGTAGCCAACCCGGAGTTGGTTACCATATCGATCTGAAATCTCGACCAATACCCCCAGGTCACCCTCCCGGCGAAAATGGTATCGAGGAGCCTTTTCCCCAGCACAGGTAACAATCAGCTCGCCGTCTTTCCAAGCCGCCATACCAGACTGTGAGTTGGTACCGAACGGTGCGCTGTCTAGCTCGGGAAGGCGAGTATTCTTACCCTCATGGTCATGCCAGATGATACCGTCTGCCTCGAAACTCAGACTATGGTTCAGGCTGTGCCGCCAGCCATACCCCATGTCGAAGCGTCGATCGCTGCTTCCGGACCGGTAAACGCGTTTAAATTCGAACAGCAATGCTCCAGGAAGTCGCGCGTCAGTGAGTTCAAGTACCTCTTCACCGGTGACAGTACTGATCGGGTCAGATACCTTTTCTGTGGAACTGTTATCCTGGGTGGTACGCCCCTGATCGGTTTCAGATGGCGAACGTTCGTCACGAGGTGGTGGGTTACTGCTTTCACTGGTTGCTGCATGATTGCGACCGCTGGACTGCAAATTCGTTACCTGGTCGTCGTCAGCAATCTGGCTGTAAACTTGGTTTCTGTTACGAACATCTGCCCCACGTTGGGTGCCAGATGCATCCAGGCGACTGCCCCCGGCAACCTGGATCGCCCGGTGGTTGGTGCCAATGCTTTCCATGAAGTCCTGAAACTCCCGGGCGAACTGACCGAGAAATTCACCAAGAATGTTTTTACTGGTTCGAGCACTGTCTGCCACATCCATTGCGCTCGCGGCCGCTTTACTACCAATTCGAGCACCATATTTCGCAGCCAGGCCGGCACCCCCGGTGATAATCAGGCCTACAACCACGTCAAAAAGAATTTGCCCTACAAGCTCACCTGAGACTTCCGCCACCTGGGTGGGTGCCAACAACCGAAAATACTGGCGTACCGTGTACATCACCAGGAACAGGAAGATCTCGTCGTTGGCTACCAAGCAAGCCTTTAGATAGGCCTCATCTGCTTTTTTCAGGGTTTCCAGCTGGTCCCGGATATCCTCAGGCAGATTGCTGAAGTCATGATCAAGCAGACCGCAGATCACATCGTAGATTCTTCGAATATCATCCAGCACACCAATAAAGCCGTCTGAAATACCCTGCTGAAATCTCCCATAGGTCGCCAGCGACTGCTCAACAGAGCTCATCGACAGATAACGGTCCCACTCCTCCCGAGCACCGCTCTGCCAGGTATTTTCCAGCAGAGCACAACAGCGATCGATAAAACCTTCATAGGTTTCATAAAGAGCGTCCATATCAGCCCGGGTAACGTCCGGTGACATAACCACTCGGTATTCCTTGCCAGGCGTAACCGGAACGTCGGCCAGTCCATTCTCATCCGTGGTGCCACTGTGGACCGTACCCCAGCTGCGAAACAGCCAGCCGGTCTTCTCCTGAATCTGAAAACTCGTAAAGGGTATTGGAGTCTTGCTCACATTCTCATGAAAGTGGGCAATCTTGATTTTCCGGGTTTCTTCACAGGGGGCCACCGCAGACGAAACGACCTTGTTCTCATCGACGCCCTCGCGCTCGGCCTCACCATTAACCTCCAGAACTTGCTCAGTCCCCATGAAGATCGACGAGAACCAGCCCTCACGCCAGTCGTCAAATGTGGACGCTAGTGATTCCCTGAGTTCACGGGTGATGGCGTTGATATCCGGAAGTGCACCGGAAGCCTGTTCTGAAGTCGAAAGAGCCGTCCCTGACTCGCTCATTGATTCATCCTCATCAGTGCGCGCCCTGCAATGCCTCGTGCATCAGAGCTTGGTGTATGGTTTGGACTTGTTCCGGAGAAAGTTCCGTGAGCACTTCTCCAGTGGCGAGCCGCCTCAATTGACGCTCAACTTTCTGTCGTGCGATCGGTGAGGGATAGCGACTCAACGCAGATGGTTTCTTTTCGCCGAGCACGGAGATTGTGTTGTCCACCAACTGATCCCAACAGAGAGATGCAATCTTCGTCAGTGTTGCTGCTGGTAGCGAGAACCATGGGAACTCTGGTACTGGCTTAGCGACCTCCGGAGTGCCGGGGTGCTGTAAGCGGCACCCGTCAGGCATTACTACCGCACCAGCCGGCCCCATTAATTGTGCGCGACAAATCTCGTCAACATTTTCGAGAATTGCCCCCCAAAAACGCGGGGCCCAATACCGGAAGAACACCTCTTGTCCTTCAGGAAGGAATATCTTGGTCAGACTTCGAATATGGCAGAATACCTCATCAAAAGACGCATCACTCACCAAACCCCAGCCCCAATCAATACTGTCGGTTTCATCTATCCAGTCCAGAAAGGAGCTTGTGTTATTGACCTGTGCCAGAAAGGGCATTACCTCCTGCCAGCTCGCGTACTGAGTACCGAGAAATAGAGGGCGAGCTGTCATGCCATCGGCTTTGTAAAAATGATGCACAGGTGCAGCCTCACTAGTCCCGCTCAGCACAAGGAAAATCGAGCCCTCGCAGTCAAGACTTTCACCGACAAGTCTTAGCTGAGTGCGAAAATCCGACGTTTCAGACATCACATACCCCGTCCCGGCACTTAACACATTCCTCGCAGAAAGGCGCATCAGACCTCAGGTTGTTTAGCTGGGGAGCAGTTAGGGGAACCTCCGCTAACATGTCAGGCTCCACGGTGTGATGAACATGGCCTTCCAGATCCGTAGGCATCCCGGGCATCACAGCCCCCTGCCCCGAACCACTCCCCGGGCTGCCCCCGGAATTTATCTTGATCCCCGGCCCACTCAACGTAACCCCGCTCGGATCCAGCTTGATAAAGCTACCGCCACCAGAAATCGTCAGCTCCGCCCCGGCATCCAGCACCACTTTCGCACCGGCTTTGTGATGAACTTCTGTACCGGCTTCCGAGGCCATGGTGCGGCCGGTCTTCTGATGGAAACTGCCGGCGATGGTCTGGCTGCAATCGGCGCCGACCGAGACTCGGCTTTCACCATCGGTGGTGCAGTGGTCTGCCGCTTTGGCATGGCTGAACTGGTTATTCTCCACCGTCAGGTGGCTGTTGTTTTTGATCACTTCGGTGCGGTTGTTTTCAGTCAGCAGGTCCAGGTCTTTTTGGGCGTGGACGTAGATTTGCTCTTGATCAGCTTCGTCTTCAAACCGGAGTTCGTTGCTGCCCTCACCCTTGTGGGTTTTGGTTTTTAATGTGGTGCGGGTTTTGTGTTCCGGCAGCGCATACGGCGGTGTGTTGGTGGCGTGGTAGGTTCTTCCGGTAATGATGGGCTGGTCCGGGTCGCCGTCCAAGAAGGAAACTATTACTTCATTGCCGATTCTGGGTAGGGCCATAAAGCCGTATTGGCCGCCGGCCCAGCCTTGGGCGACACGCAGCCAGGCGCTTGAGTATTCATCGTTCTTTGAATAGCGATCCCAGGGGAACCGGACTTTCACTCGGCCATACTGATCACAATGGATCTCTTCACCCTTGGGGCCGGTGACGATGGCCATCTGAGGGCCGTCCATCATCGGTTTGTGTTCGCACAAGGGCCGCCAGGTTTTATCGGCGGGGATGGCGGTGAAGTCGTTATGGTAGCTGGTGGGTTCGCTGCCACCGTCTTCCTGCATCGCCTGAGGCTGCTTGCCGGTGTGGGTGATGGCGGTCAGCAGCCATTCCCGGTTCAGGCTCTGGCTGTCGTGGTCCTGCAGTTCCACTTTGGCGCCGGGAATGAAGTCCGGGCGGTTGCTTTCGCCTTTGGCCAGGGAGGCGTCGTTTCTGAGGGCGTCCAGTTTGGCCTGGGTGAAGGGCTGGCCACTGGCGTCGGCTTTGTCGCGGCCAGGGTAGTCGTAGTGTTGATAGTCTTCCCTGTGGCTCACACCGCCAGCGTTTTGTTCGTGCATCAGGGCGTAGGCAGGATTTTTGAAGGTGTAGTCCTTCATGGCCACGGAGGCGGCTTTGATGCGCTCTTCGTAGGCAAAACTGAACACGCAGGTCTGTTTGGTGCTGCCACCGGCCTGGGTGTTGCAGGGGACCGGCTCCAGTTTCGGGGCGTCGCCGTGGTGGTCGGCGATGATCAAAGCTGGTTGTTCTTCGCCATCCACGCTGCCGTGCTGGTAGCGGTAATGCCAGCCTTCTTCGGCGGCCAGGCGCTCAATGAATTGCAGGTCGCTTTCCCGGTGCTGGACGCAGTATTCCCGTTCTTCCGGGGGGCGTTTGAAGTCGAAGACCGTATCGATGATGCCCCGCTCTTCGAGCAGGGTGCGCACGATGGCATCGGTGGTCTGGGTCTGGAAGATGCGACTGTTGTGCATCAGGCCCAGGCGCCAGGCCGGGGGCTGGATCACCACTTCATAGGCGGTACGGCGATGGCCAGTGTTGCCTCGGACAAACTCGTTGACCACGCCGGTGAAACGCCGTACTGGCTCGCCGTCTTGCCAGACCACCAGATCCACGGACTGCTCCAGCACATCGCCCGGCTGCACGTCCGGATCGGTACTGGCCAGATGCACACGGCCTTGGAACAACTGGGAGAGGCTTTCGGTCAGCGCAAAGCCGGCAACCGAGAAGTGATCTAAGGGGAATTCGCCTACACGGGCGGTGAACTGCAATCCGCTTGCCTGGGGCATGACTTCGATCCCTGAAGAATGATGAATAAACGCTGACTCGTCCTGAGCAGCGCCGATTATAACCACCCGCCTTCAGATTACAAACCAACCACTCCACATTTTGGGGTCAGACCCGCGGACATTTCACCCCATCAAATGCACTTGGGTCTGACCCCGATTTAATTGGAGAGCCAGACGCTTTGGTAGGGTTTGAGGGTGATGACGCCGGCGAGGTCGTCGATGGCCATGCCGGAGATCAGGTCGGTCCATTGATCGGTGCCGATCAGGTTGATGTCGCTAAGGGCGACTTGCTGCACTTCGTCGCTGATGTTGTGGATGCAGAAGATGGACTGTTCCCGGCGCATGCTTTGGCGCCAGAAGCCGAAAAGCTTCAGGCCCAGATGCAGGGTGAACTGGGTGGCGTTGGGGTGGAGCGCGGGTTGGGCACGGCGGATGGCGATCAGGCGCGTCAATTCGTTGAAGGCTTTGCTGTGGTGGCTGAGTGGGTCCGCCAGAGTGACCTCTACGTTATCGAACTGCCATTGGCCGCGGTTGATGGAGCGGAAGCGACCAGTGTGCTCTACCCGGGCGTGGTCATTTTCTGTGGCCAACAGGCTGTGGATATAGAACGCGGGAATGCCTTCCAGCGCCAGCATGATGGTGTGGGCGCACAGGAATCGCTGCAGCTGCCAGTGATCTGCGCCACTTTCCGCAGTGCCTTTCAGGGCATCCCACAAGGCGATGTTCATTTCGTATGCCTGATCGCGGCCATCGGCGGTGCGCCGGTATGAAACCTTGCCACCGAAGGACTCCATGGTGTTAATCAGCCGCTGCTTTTCCTCATCATCCAGCAGGCCGTCGGTGGGGCGCAAACCAACGCCATCGTGGGAGGCGATGAAGTTTAGATACGTGGTGCCCATCTGCGCCGGCGGCATGCTCATCAGCCAGGTTTTCAGGTGCCGACAATTGCCGGTGACCAAAGTGTTGATAAGCAAAGGCGGCAACGAGAAATTGTAGATGGCATGGGCTTCGTTGGCGTTGCCAAAGTAAGTGAGATTCTCCCGGTTAGGCACGTTGGTTTCAGTGATCACTACTGCGTTTGGCGTGTGATGTTCAATCAGCAGGCGCAGAATCTTGATCAGCTCGTGGGTCTGCTGCAGGTGAATGCAGGGCGTGCCCGGCTCTTTCCAGAGAAATGCCACCGCGTCCAACCGAAAGATCAACACCCCCCGCGCCAGGTATTCCCGGATAATGCCGGCGAATTCGATCAGCACTTCCGGGTTGGCGAAGTTCAGGTCGACCTGGTCTTCGCTGAAGGTACACCACACGTGGCGCTCACCGTCATCGGTCTGTACCGGTGTTAGCAATGGTGAGGTTCGGGGTCGCACCACCATGCTTAAATCGTCTTTCGGGTTACCTTCAAAGAAGTAATCCTTGCCCGGCCCCACTCGCTTGCGAAAATTTTCGAACCAGCGGCTGCGGGCCGACATGTGGTTGATCACCAAATCCGACATCAACTTGTAGTCCCCGGCGATGGCCTCGATGTCCTCCCAACCACCGTGAGACTCGTTCACCGCCAGGTAATCCATCACCGAAAAACCATCGTCCGAGCTGTAGGGAAAGAACGGCAAAATGTGAACCGCCGTGATCGAGTCCCGCAGGCAGTCATCCAAAAACCGCTTGAGCGTCACCAGCGGTTTTTCATCAGGCTGCTGCACCGTGTCGGCGTAGGTAATCAAGACAATGTCGGATTCATCCCAGTGATTCTGGTGAGCGGGCGGGGGCTCGGCATCCGCCGCCACGCCCATCGCATCCATCAGCTGCGCCGCCAGAAAACCGCAATCCAGCGCCGGGTAAACCACCTCCAGCATGGTTACCAGCTTGCTCTCCAGCGACTGGATCATGGCTTGAATTCCTCGTTGTCCAGAGTCACCGCCTCCAGCAACTGCTCGCGGATATCCGGAATGGCACTGGTCACCCGGTTCCAGCTCGGAATGAACGGCGTATCCATTGGGTTATCCAGGAAGTGCGCGCCGGCGCTCATCACGTTCTGGGCGAACAACTCCACGGCTTTCTCCTCTTTATGACGGTCGAAACTCAGCCCATTAATGATCGCATCGTTCTGATAGGTCTCCACAAAATCCAGCGCAATACGGAAGTAACTCGCCTTGATGGTGCGAAACTTTTCATTGGAGAAAATCTCGCCATTGGTGGCCAGCTTGCGGAACAAGGCCTTGGAGATGTCCACACTCATCTTGGACAGGCCGCGACTGGCGTCTTCCGGTGACAGCTCCTGATGCTTGTGGTCGTAAACATCGGCCACATCCACCTGGCACAAACGGTTGGTGGCGTAGTTGCGCTTCATCTCCGACAGTACGCCGACCTCCAGCCCCCAGTCGCTGGGAATGCGCAGGTCGTTAATCACGTCGGTGCGGAAGGAGAATTCACCTGCCAGCGGGTAGCGGTAGCTGTCCAGGTAATCCAGAAAATCATTGGGGCCGCACACTTTCTTCAATGCGCGGATCAGCGGCGTCACCAGCAGGCGGCTGACCCGGCCATTCATGTTGCCGTCCGCCACCCGGGCGTAGTAGCCCTTGCAGAACATGTAGTTGAATCCGGGATTAGCCACCGGGTAGATAAGCCGGGCCAGCAGCTCCCGGGTATAGGTCAGAATGTCACAGTCGTGCAAGGCCACCGATTTACTCACTCCAGAGGCCAACACATAACCAAAGCAGTACCACACATTGCGGCCCTTACCCATCTCGGTCGGCGCCAAGCCTTGCTCGCGCAATTTCATATCAAGGGCACGCAGCCGGGGGCCGTCGTTCCAGAGCACTTTGAACGATTGCGGCAGATCTGAAAAGTATTCAAGCGCATGGCGGTATTGCGCCTCATTGGCGCGATCCAGGCCGATCACAATCTCATCCAGATAAGGAACCTTGGTCAGCTCCTGGACAATGTTTTTAAGTGCAGGCCCTTCCAGCTCTGAATACAGTGAAGGCAACACCAAAGACATAGGCCGGGCTTTGCGAAAGCTCATCAGATCCGCTTCGATGTCTTCCACAGGGCGGCGCACAAGGTTGTGCAGGGTGGTGATAATGCCGTTCTGGTAAAAGTCGCCCATGGCGGCTCCTCCTTTACTGGTAGCCGTACTCAAACAACAGATTGAGCACGCATTCATTCCAACCCTCCGGGCCGGGCTTGATGGAGCGCATGGCGTGCCGGGACGACGGCAACTGAACCTGATCACTGTTTACCCCACGAATCACCACCGGTACGTCGGCGGCCTCCAGCAGGCGCTGATCGTTCGGGCTGTCGCCCAAAGCAATCGTCACAATGGGCTCATCGCCATAGTGCTCCTGATAACGCTTCAGCAAGAACCGGGCCCCCTCGGCTTTATCAAAGGCGCCCATGGCATGCCAAAAACGCCCGCCCTGCACCAACCGCAAGCCTTCAAGCTCAAGTGCCGCACGGAATTGCGCCAGTTCTGCCTCGGTGCCGTCCCACTTCAACGGCACCGTCGCCAGGCGCTGTTTCGCCCGGGCGGCCTCAGCCACCGTCAACCGGGTCAGCGCAGCCACCTCCGCCGCAGACAGGTCATCAAAGCTCCGAAACTGTGCGCCGCCCTCACGTTGCACCAAAAGAGTGCGAACGACCTCCTCATAAGATGCGCCAACATGGACCACCTCTTCCTCCGCATTACCCAGGCAACCCGAGGGAATAACCACCGCCGCCCCGTTCTCCGCAATAAACGGCGCCCGCAAGCCCATCATGTTCTGCAGCTCACGGATCTCAGCCGCCGTTTTACTGGAGTTGAGAATCAACGGAATACCGTTAGCCCCCAGCCGCGCCATAGCCGGCTTCGCCGCCCGCCAGCTGTAACTGTGATGATCCAGCAAGGTGCCATCCAGATCCGTAAAAACAATCAAGTGTGGTTGCATTTACCCATCCCGCTCTGCAATCTTAAGGGTCTGACCCACATGCGCATTGAGGCCTTATGGCCGCACGGGGGTCTGACCCGTTTTGGGCCGCACAGGGGTCTGACCCGTTTTGGGCCGCACAGGGGTCTGACCCCGTTTTAGACGCTGACTCCGCTCTAAAAACCAATTCAAGAACCAGGCCAACCCATGCCCAAAAGCACCGTCAAAATAGAACACCGTTACCTGGAACTACCAGACAGCTTCTACACACGGGTGCAACCAACGCCTTTGTCCGAGCCCAGAATGGTGTGCTTCAATCACAAGCTCGCAACACAGCTGGGCTTTCATGTTCAAAACGAAGCGGACTGGGCGAAAGTAGGTGCTGGGCTGGAGTTGCTGGACGGAATGGACCCCGTGGCAATGAAGTACACTGGGCACCAATTTGGTGTTTACAACCCGGAGTTAGGCGATGGCAGAGGTTTGTTACTTTGGGAAACCGTGGCGCCAGGCGGCACCCGCTGGGATTGGCACCTGAAAGGTGCAGGCACCACCCCCTACTCCCGATTTGGCGACGGGCGGGCGGTGTTGCGCTCCACCATTCGCGAATACCTGTGCTCTGAAGCCATGCACGGACTGGGCATTGCCACTACCCGCGCCCTGTTCATGATCAGCGCGAAAGATCCTGTGCGGCGGGAATCCATCGAAACCGCCGCTGCGCTGATGCGCGTAGCGCAAAGCCACATCCGCTTCGGGCACTTCGAATTCGCTGCGCACCATGAAGGCCCGGAGGCTCTGAAAACCCTGCTGGAGCATGTGATCACCCTACACTTCCCGCATCTGATCAGCCTGCCGGAAGAGCAGCGCCATCAGCGCTGGTTTGAAGAAGTGGTGGAACGCACGGCCCGGCTGATCGCGGACTGGCAAGCCGTGGGCTTCTGCCATGGGGTAATGAACAGCGACAACATGTCGATCATTGGCGACACTTTCGACTACGGCCCCTATGCCTTTCTGGACGACTTCGACGCCGGCTACATCTGCAACCACACCGACCAGGGCGGCCGCTATGCTTACAACCGCCAACCGCACACCGGCTTTGTCAATTGCCAGTACCTGGCCAACGCCCTGCTACCCATCATGGATGAAGATGACGTCCGCCGGGGAATGCGCCGGTACGAAATCGCCTACAACGAACATTTCAAGAACAACATGAAAACAAAACTGGGGCTGGAAGAAGCGGAAGAGTCAGACATGAGCCTGATCATGGACACCTTCAGCATGCTGCACGAGCACCGGATCGATTACACCCGCTTCTTCCGTGGCATCTCCAACCTGAACCGCCATGGCAACGCCCCGGTACTAGACCTGTTCACCGACCGCAGCGTCGCTGACGAATGGCTGGAGCGTTTTGAAGCCCGCCTGCAGAAGGAAACCCGCGCCCACGACGAACGCGAATACGCCATGCGCCAGGTAAACCCCAAATACATCCTGCGCAACTACCTGGCCCAACAGGTGATCATGGAAGCCCAAAACGGCGACTACGCCCCACTCAAAGATCTGTTAAAAGTGCTGGAAAACCCCTTCGACGAACAACCCGAACACGAACACTACGCCTCCCTGCCGCCGGACTGGGGCAAGCACCTGAATATCAGCTGCTCTTCCTAAGGGGTACGTCTAAAAGGTCAGCCCCCGTGCGTCCTAAGGGGTCAGACCCGCGCGCGTCTTTGGGCCTTAGGGCCGCGCGGGGGTCTGACCCCGTTTCTGACCCCAATTTATTTGACCAGGGCGTCTTCGGTGTCTTTCACCGGTGCCAGAGCATCCAGCCTGGCGCCGTGCTTCATCATATAGAGCACCAGCAACACGGCTGGAATACCCATTACGGAAGCAATCGCAAAGAACTCGGCATAGCCGAAATTGGCGACGACGATGCCGGAGAAACCGCCGAGGAATTTACCGGGCAGCGTCATCAGCGAGCTGAATAATGCGTATTGAGTGGCGGTGAAAGACGCACTGGTCATGCTGGAGAGCCAGGCAATCAACGCCACATTGGCGATGCCGCCGCTGAGGTTATCGGCACTCACCACCACCGCCAGGGTCACAATGTTGGGTGGGTACTGAGCGAGATACACAAACAGCAAGTTTGTGGCAGCTGTCAGAATGGCGCCCACCAGCAGGATATTGCGCACACCGTAGCGTACGACCAGAACACCACCCAGCAGCGAGCCTATGATGGTCATGAAAAAGCCAAAGATCTTGGTGACGTCTGCCACCTGGGTTTTGCTGAAACCCATAAAATCCAGATAAAAAGGATTGGCCATCACGCCCATCGCGATATCAGAAATCCGGTACACCGCCACCAGCAGCAAAATGGCGATGGCCATCTCTTTGTAGCGCCCGAAGAAATCCAGAAACGGCCCGGCAATAGCGGCATAGAACCAACCCGCAAACCGGGCAATCCGGGGCGGAAGATGGGCTCGTTTGCCCGCCTCTTCCTCTATCTTGTGCGCAATATCCTGGGCTGCGGCGAAGTGGTTCACGCGCGGTTCCCGAACCACCAGCACCGTCAGTGCGCCCACGCCCACCAAGGCCGCCATCACCTGGTATGACACCTCCCAGGACCAGTATTCTGCCAGGTACAGGGCCCCCGCACCGGCCACCAGCAAGGCCAGCCGATAACCGAAGATATAGGTGGCCGCCAGCGCCGCCTGTAAACGCTCTTCCGCAATCTCGATTCGATAGGCATCAATGGCCACGTCTTGCGTTGCAGACGAGAACGCCACCAGCAGCCCGAACAGCGCCAGCATTTGCGGAGCCACCACCGGGTCCACCTTGGCCATCAGGTAAAGCCCGGTGGCAATGCCGGCCTGGGCCAGCAAAATCCAGCTTCGGCGCTTACCTAGCAGTCGGTCCAGCACCGGCAACTTCAGCCGATCGACCACCGGGGCCCAAAACACCTTGATGGAGTAGGTAATCCCCAACCAGCTGAAAAACCCGATGGTGGCGGTTTGCACACCCACATCCGCCAGCCGGGCATTCAACGTGGAAAACACCAGCAAAAACGGTAACCCGGCAGAAAACCCGAGAAACAACAGGGCAAGCACTTGCCAGCGGGTGTATATGCGCAGGAAATCCAAGATCAGGGCGAACAGTTTACCAATGATAAGTCGAACTCCTTGGTTTACGGGCTGGTGGCAACCCCTTCGCACACGCCATCAATCGCGGAAGTTGTCGAACTGCAATGGCAGTTCCAGCTCGGCCTCACGCAACATGGCAATCGCTTCCTGCAGGTCGTCCCGTTTCTTGCCGGTTACCCGCACCTTATCACCCTGAATACTGGCCTGAACCTTCATTTTCTGATCTTTAATCATCTTCACGATCTTCTTGGCCATATCGGTTTCGATGCCCTGCTTGAGCGCAAAGTGCTGCTTTACCAGCTTGCCGGCCTTGCTCTCACCGTCTTCTGCCAGGGCGCGGGCATCAATGTTCCGCTTGGCGAACGCCATCCGCAGCAAATCAATCAGTTGCTCCAGCTGAAACTCCTGTTCCGCGCTCACGATGATGCGCTTGTCTTCCAGCTCGATGTCTGCCTGAACATTTTTGAAGTCCCAGCGATTGCCCAGATCACGCTTGGCCTGATCCACCGCATTGGTCACTTCGTGCATCTCAATTTCTGAAACAATGTCAAAAGAAGGCATGGTCGTTATTCTCCAAAGGCCAGTGAGGGGTATACTGTGGCGACATTATAAATACCGGATGTTCCGAAGCGCCAAAGCATACCAAGAGCGGCGGCGAACCGCATCTGACAATGGACTGGTAAGAAGTAGACAAACGATGCCCAATCTGGACCTACCCATTCTCGTCGTAGACGACGCCAAATTCAGCAGCATGGTGGTTGGCCGCACGCTGCGAAATGCCGGCTACCGCGACATAAGAATCGCCAACAATGCGCCAGACGCCCTGAAACTGATGGAAAAGCGACAGGTCAGCCTGCTGATTGCCGATTGGCTGATGCCTGAAATGGACGGTCTGCAACTAACCGACCATGTGCGCCAGCAGGATGAACAGGACAATCACTACACCTATGTGATTCTGCTGACTGCCCGGGAAAGCGTCGAGGCGCTGTCGGAAGCCTTTGATCGGGGCGTGGACGACTTCATCTACAAGTCCGACATGACCAAACAGTTGGTATCGCGAGTTTTTGCGGCAGACCGCATGGCCGACCGCCAAAACACATTGCTGCGGGCCAACGCACTGCTGGTGGAAAACAACCGGGAACTCGAGGCCACCAACATCATTGATCTGGAAACCGGTCTGTGTAACGCCAAATACGCCCGTCAACGCCTGCAGAAAACCCTGCGCCACGCCGAATCCCGCGCTGGCTCAACGGCCTATGTGATGTGTGGCATCCGCAACTGGCAGGATCTCAAGCGCAAGCATCCACCCAGCGTAATGAGCGAACTGGCCGTGGGCATTGCCCGCCGCCTGAACACACTGATTCGCCCTATTGATGCTTTGTGTCGTGTGGGTGACAACCAGTTTGCCATTGTGTCTTACTTCCAGACGAGCGATCACTGCACCACCACGGCGTTCCGGCGAATTTTTGATGGCATCAACCACAAAGCCCTGAAGACCACCGCTGGCTATATTTCGGTCGAAGCCGGCATGGTGCTGTGCAAAGCAGATGCCCAGGACGGCACGCCATTGGTTCAGGATATCGAGCGCGCCGCCGTTCAGGGCCTAGTAGACGCCTACGAAACCCGCAGATTTACCGAAACCAAACCCGAGATACGGGAAGGTGCATAGTCATCACAAAGAGTAACAACGAGACACAGATCACAAACAGACAGACGGGGGCGTCAGAGCTTATTCTGACATTGTGGAATCAAGCAGTATCCGCCCATGGCGGAGGAGCCGAGTAGTAACTCCGCCATTTTATGGGGCTGCCTCCACAGGAATTACGATTGTTTCAGGCCTTTCGTTCGTTCCGAAAATTTCAAGCCAGCTCCCATGAGCTGGCTTTTTTATTGGGTCAGACCCCGGCGATAATCCCCCGGCGTCTGCCCTGTTGCCGCCTTGAACTTGCGATGAAAAGACGTGGTCTCGCTGTACCCCAACCTCAGGGCAATGTCGGGAATACTCATCCCGGTGTTACGCAGGTAATCCTCGGCCATTTGCTGGCGCACGTCATCGAGCAGCCCCTGATAGGAAACCCCCTCCTGGCTCAGTTTGCGCTGCAACGTGCGACTGGTCATGCCCAATGCTTCGGCGATCATGTCTTGCCGGGTCACGCCGCTGGACAGCTGCTTCTGAATGCCCTGCTTCACTCTGGAGGTCAGATCGGTGTCGTTATCCAGCAGTGCCAACTGCGACAGCGCATGGACTTCAAGGGTCTTGCGCAGCAACGGGTCTGGCTGGCGAAGGCGGGTGGCCAGCAGATCCTGGGGCATGGTCACCACATTCTCCGGCGCTTCGAACTCAACCGGGCAGCCCCAGCGCTCCTGATAAGCGCCCTCATAGTCAGGGCCTGGAGCGGAGCGTTTCAGGGCAACCCGGATTGGAGAGGCGTTATCGTTATCTGCCAGCCAGCGAGCGTAATTAATCCAGGAGGCGAACACATTATCCACCACCTGGGGCCAAACCACAGGATCGGTAAAGTTGCAGCTCCACACCAACGATACTTCATTGCCCTTCATTCGAAGGCCAGTCGTGCCCATATCACCCACCAGCTTCTCATAAGGCGCAATTCGGGTGACCGCCTCCCCCAGCGTGGCACAGCTCATGGTGATGTAGCCAAGCACACTGTAGGAACCGGGCTGAACGAAATCGCCGGTTTCCAGGCCAAGGATGGGATTGCCGGACGCTTCGGCCAGCAGGCGAATAAACGTTTGTAACTGCTCGCCGGTCAGGCGGCCGTCATCGGTATCAAGGGTTTTCGGCTCAAGACCGGCCTTGCTGAACAGCTCTGAGGTGCTGATGCCCTTGGCATCGGCATAGCGAACGTATTGGCGCAGGGCGGCGACAGAGGCGGTTCCGAATGCTGGCATATTTTTTCTATTTATTATTAAGTTCTAAAATTCCATGCAGTACGCTTTTCAACTGAACTTGGTCGTTTGTGTTCAGGAAACCCATTCGTTTCAAAATGATTGACTGCTCGACGGTTGCGATCAGGGGTTTCATCACCGAAGGTTTCAGCAAACCCGCCTGTTCCCAGCCCTCTATCAACGCCTCACCATAACTGAGGGGATCTCTGATCCGACTGGTAATCGCCATTATCACAAGATCTGGACGGTAAGCCTGATAAGCTGAAGAACTTATAACCACTGCAGGGCGCTTTTTTGTGGTCTTCAGGTTGGTAAAGGGAAAACCAACCAGAACCACATCACCAAATTCAAAGTTTGTCGTAGGCTGCATCTTCGTCGTTATCCCATACCTTATGGAAAGAAGCCTCCGCTCCCCGCGCGAAATCCTTGCGCATATGATGCTCACGTTCTCTCTGGCTCAGAAAATCAATGAAATCCTCAACCTCGGATAAACGGTCTGCTGGCAAGTGTTCAAGCTTCTTAATCACTTGCTGAACTCTGTTGTCCATGACTAGCTCCTGTTAGCTCATACTAACTCGGCCAAGTATCGCACGATAGAGACAAAAACGCCCAGCGTTGTGCTGGGCGCTTTTGTTTTCATGGGTCTGACCCCGAACGGGGTCTGACCCTTTTTGGAATCCACTGCCCGAGTCAGGAGCCACCTAGTCTTGGAACCCATGGGCTCGGGCTGGGTGCAACAGACGGGCAAAAGGGGGTCAGTCCCCATGCGGGGACAGACCCTATAACTTCCGGCCTTTCCCGGCAGCAATCCGCAGCCGCAGTGCGTTCAGCTTGATGAAGCCTTCGGCATCTTTCTGATCATACGCGCCCTGGTCTTCTTCAAAGGTGGCGATTTTCTCGTCGAACAGAGAGTCGTCAGACTTGCGGCCAACCACATCCACATTGCCTTTGTAGAGCTTCAGGCGAACGGTACCGTTCACGTAGGTTTGGGTCTGGTCGATCAATGCCTGCAGGGCTTCACGCTCCGGGGACCACCAGTAGCCGTTGTAGATCACCTCGGCGTAGCGGGGCATCAGGCTGTCTTTCAGGTGGGCCACTTCGCGGTCCAGCGTGATCGACTCGATGGCGCGGTGGGCACGCAGCATGATGGTGCCGCCCGGGGTTTCGTAGCAGCCGCGGGACTTCATGCCCACGTAGCGGTTCTCTACGATGTCCAGACGGCCAATGCCGTTGGCGCCGGCCACTTTGTTCAGGGTTTCCAGCACTTCGTGCGCTTTCATTTCCTGGCCATCAACGGCAACAATGTCGCCTTTGCGGTAAGTCAGCTCAATGTAAGTCGGCTTCTCGGGCGCCGCTTCCGGAGACACACTCCAGCGCCACATGTCTTCCTCGGCTTCCGCCCAGGGGTCTTCCAGGTTCATGCCTTCGTAAGAGATGTGCAGCAGGTTGGCGTCCATGGAATACGGGCTCTTGCCCTTCTTCATTTCCACCGGAATGTTGCGCTCTTCACAGTACTGCAGCAGCTTCTCGCGGGAGTTCAGGTCCCACTCACGCCAGGGCGCGATCACCTTCACACCCGGCTTAAGCGCATAAGCACCCAGCTCAAAACGCACCTGATCGTTACCCTTGCCAGTCGCACCGTGTGAGATGGCATCCGCGCCGGTCTCATTGGCAATATCGATCAAACGCTTGGCAATCAGCGGGCGGGCGATGGAAGTACCCAGCAGGTACTCGCCCTCATAGATGGTATTAGCGCGGAACATCGGGAACACATAATCGCGCACAAACTCCTCGCGCAGGTCCTCGATATAGATTTCCTTAACACCCAGCGCTTTCGCCTTGGCGCGCGCCGGCTCCACTTCCTCGCCCTGGCCGATATCAGCGGTGAAGGTCACCACCTCACAGTTGTAGGTGTCCTGCAACCACCGAACGATGACGGAAGTATCCAGGCCACCGGAATAGGCCAGCACCACCTTGTTAATTTCAGACATGCTTGTGCTCCAGACTGAACAGAATGGATGTATTGAAAAGAAGGTGCGTATTGTACGGGAGTGCGGTTGGAATGGCTATTGGGGGGAAGTCGTCTGGAAAATCCGCTGCAGCTCACCATTGTCGCGCATTTGCTGCAGAACCTCACGAAAACGGCGGGCATGGTCCTCACTGCCGCTGTAGCGGGACATGTACAACCTGGCCATCTGGCCCCGCACATGCTCTTGCCACCGAAAAGACTCTCTCGCAAAACCGTAAGCCTCCAGCGTCATCGACAAATTGTGGTCGCTGGCCAGCACCGCCGAAATCCGACCCAGCGTGAGCATCTCAACAGCCTGCGGGATGTTGTACACGGGTACTTTTATGACGGCCTCATCTGCTTCGAAAGACTCCCCAAGGTAGGTGCCCCTTGCATAGCCTACTCTGTCTCCCGCCAGGCTTTCGAGAGTCAAAGGGTAATCAGTATCCGCCATAGCCATGAGCATCAGGTTCAGCTGCAGCACAGTGTCGATAGGGATGGCGTTTTCGTCCAGGTCTGGACTTTGGAATAGAAAGGCGAACTCTGCCCTACCCCTGAGCACATCGAGGATAACGCGTCGCAAGGGCAGCAGTTGTGCGCGGATCGGCACACCAGATAGCTCTGAAAGCCGATCGATCAACTCAATCAGGCTGCCCTGCATCGCACCTTGCTCGTCCTGATAACCCCAGGGCCACACGTCGGGAACCGCAAAAACCGCTGCTGTTGCCTCAGGCTCTGCCTGAACCGGTGACGCCGTCTCTGCATGAGCATGAGCAACCACCACCAACAGAGTCAGAATAAAACGCCGTAACAACGCCATTGGCGCAGCAGGCTCCGCGCTCAGACTGCTTGCTGCTGATTAACCACTTCATCGCGAATGCCGTCCCAGCCGTCTTTCACCGAGCGGAGCAGGCTGAGCACTTCATCCAACTTGGCAATGTCGTTTTTGGCACTAGCTTCCAGCAAAGTGCGCTCCATGTAGTCGTAAAGGCCTTCCAGGCGAGCAGCCAACTCACCGCCTTGCTCAAAATCCAGGAACGCGCGAAGACCGCCAATGATTTCAATGGCCTTATTCAGCAACTGACCCTTGGCCGCATAATCCTTGGCCTGAATCCGTGATTTGGCCACATTGATGCGCTCAATCGCCCCGTTATACAGCAGCTGAATCAGCTTGTGTGGGTCGGCATCGGTGATGCTAGTCTGGGTATTGACGCGCTGATAAGCCTGTAAACCGTTCATAAATAACCTCGTGTCACCGTCATCCGGTAGCCATGTGTTGGCGGGCCATACTTAGTATAGCCGGTTTATTCGCTTTGCCTGTTCGGCGCCAGGGCCGCCAGCTGCTGGGTTACATAATCCCGAGTGCTGTTGAGCTGGGCAATCAGCGAATCCGCCGCGCTGAATTGTTTCACCAGGCGCTCCTGATAGCTCTCAATCCGCAGATCCAGCTTGATCCGGTCTTCCTGAATGCGCTCCAGGTCCCGATTCAAAGCGTCGGTACGGGAACTCAACGCTCCTTCAGAGCCAAGAATGCTGGTAATCGCATCAACCGCCCGCTCGCTTACACCCTCAATGAAATTGACCGAACCCCGATTGCCAACATCACCACCGGTAATCCGCACCTGCAACCCTGCAGCATCGCCTCCGGCGCTGTTAGCCAGGAATAGCACCTGGCCGTCGCCCTGGGCGGCCTGACCATTGATCGTGCCTTCAACGTCCTGGCCGGCATTGCCCGTTGCCGAGGCTAAACCCGCCACATTGCTCAGGCCGGTCAGGCTGACGTTGGAGTCGCTGCCGAAGCGATTGGAGGTAAAGGTCAAGCCATCCGCTGCGTCATAACCTACCTGAACCGAACGGCCCGCGGCATTCAGCGCGGAGTTTTCCCGCAACGCTGTCTGAATGGCCGCAGCAAAATCGGCGCCGGAATAACCACCCGCGGCAATCGAGACGGTCGCCGTGGTTTCGCCATCTACCTGGAATGTAAAGCTGTTGTCAGTGCCGACCGTAACCGCGTTCGCATCACCGCCGTTCGGCATGGCGTAGTTCAGGCTGCCCCGGGTAGCCATCTGGGTAACGTTAATGTCGTAGTTACCGGGCAGAGTACTGGAGCCGGTCCGCACAAACTCCACCTGAGAATCTGTGGTTCTGCCCTGCTCCGCAAACAATGCCGTCACATCATCAGGGTTTTCACGCAACTGCTGCTGAAACTTCTGACTATCAAACTGCAATTCGCCACTACGGAAATCAGTACCGATTCCGACATCCGCCAAGCTGCGCACGCTGGCATTTTCCAACCCGGGAATAATGTCTGTCAGCACACCCTTTAACTGATTCTGGATATTCCGAACGGTAGAATCACCGGTCAGAATACTGCCCTGGCCAGTTTCGCTATCAAATGAGGACAGCTCGCGAATGGTATTCTGCAGTTCGTTGAACTTGTCGACGAACTCCTGCACACGCTCTGCAACCGCACCGGTATCCTGCGCCACCTTGACCGTAGATGCGCCCTCGCCAGTAATGTTGAACGTCAGGCCGTCGACCACATTTTCGATGGTATTGGTGGGCCGGCGGATTTCGACACCGTTGATTTCCATCACCGCATCGGCAGCCTCGATGGTCTGTCGCATACCGTTCAGGTTTTCAGGATCGGCAGTATCGAACGCAAACCGGCTCAAACCCGGTGCCGCGCCGTCTTCAGATACAGAAATATTCACCGCGTTGGCTTCACCGGTTTCATCCGCAGACAACACCAGCTGGAAACCGTTACCGGTATCAATGACCCCGGCAGACACACCCGCATTCGCCTCATTGATGGCGTTCGCCATACCTTGCAACGTGTCGTTTGAGGAATCGATGGTGATGTTGGTGGTCTTGTCACCCACCTGGAGAGTCATGGTGCCGCGGCCAATACTAGTCGCGTCCCGATCCGCAAACACGTCGCGGCTGGCGAGTGCCTGGGACTGGGCCAGACTTGTGACATCCAGACTGTAAGAACCCCGGCTGGCTTTGCTGGCATCTACCGAAACGTCAATATTGCCGCCCGACGATGTAGCTGAAAACGACTTCATCGCATCCGCCGAGCCAAGCTGGCGCATGGGCAACCGTAGCTCCGTGACCGCACTCCGAAGCGTGCCATAAGCAGAGATCAGCGCTTCAGATCGCTCTGTTTTCTGATCCAGCCGCGCTTCCGTCGGCTTGCGCTCTGCAGCCACCAGCTGATCCACAAGATCCGAAGTCAAAACCCCAGACCCTACGCCTAACGATGATATACCAGCCATAACCATGCCTCCTCAGGGGGGCGAATGTCTCTACTGTTCAGTTTATCGGCATCCAGCGGCAAAACTTTGCCTCTTTTCAGAAAATACTTACACCGATTTGTAACAGCCTGTAAACGCAGAACACCGCCGGCCCCTTATCGAGGGCGGCGGTGCTGAAATACCGTTGTTGTCATCGGCGCAAAAGCGGCAAGCTTTTACACCTTGATGTTGAACAACGTCAGCGGTTCATCCTGCTGCAATTTTTCTGCCAACCTCAATGCGACTTCGTCCGGCATCTGGCGAATCACTTCCTGGGTTTGCTGATCAACTACCCTGACGATCATCTGGCCCATGTCGTTATCCACTTCAAACTGAAGATCCCGTTGTACGTTCTGCACGAAATCATTCAGCTGACTGACCGCCTGATCTAGCTCTTCCCGCTGCGCCTCGCTACGCGCCTGCAGCCTTTCAGCTTTAGACGGCTCCGAAGCACCCTGGATGTTCTCGATCTGACGACCACCAGCAGCCGAAGCAGCAAAGTCAGGGGCGTTCCGGCCCTCGGCCTGAGATGACGACATTGCCTTCGCCGGAGCCTGGGCGCCAGAGCGCACCAGTTTCAGGTCCGGGCTATTCAGGTTAACGTCATTCATAGCGCTACCTCACTATCCTCAAACGGCGTAAAACCGGAGCCCGAAGGCTCCGGTTGTTACCGTCAATCCCTTACTGCAGGAGGGACAGAACCTGCTGTGGACGAGCGTTCGCCTGCGCCAGGACCGAGATACCGGCCTGCTGCAGCACCTGGGATTTGGCCAGGTTGGCAGTTTCTGCCGCGAAGTCAGCGTCCAGGATACGGCTGTTGGAGGCGCTGAGGTTCTCTACTGAGGTACTCAGGTTAGCGATGGTGGACTCGAAGCGGTTTTGGACCGCACCAAGCTGGCCGCGAAGCTCATTGACTGTTCCAAGAGCTGAGTCAACACGCAGGATTGCGTTGTTTGCATCAGAGACCGTGGATACGGACAGGGCATCCAGAGAGTTCTCATTAGATATCGTCGCTATAGCGCTCTCAACGCCGGTAACCGGAACACCGTCTTCGTCGATAAGGTCATCAATCGTATAACCTTCAGCGGAAACGCCAGCCTCGTATACCAGGTCTGCCGAAGCAGAGAGCTTAATAGCCCCATCCGAATCGATTTCGGCATACAGCCCGCCGATACCTGCCGAGTTTATATCGTCAACAACTTGCTGATTGTTTTGAGCGGTTGAACCAGTTGCAGACGATAACTCGCGAATTTCAACGAACACAGGTCCCGCACCGTCTACACTGAAGGCAACTGTTTGCGACCCACCCGTTACTCCGAAATCAGATGAATCCAGCCCGGTGGCAATCGCAATCTCACCAATCTGGTTTTGACGAGTGCCCTGCTCAAGATCGACCTTGATAACCTCACCAGCGTTAGCGCCCACCTGGAAGGATTGCTGCGCAAAGCTGCCATCAAGAACTTTCAGACCGTTAAAAGCAGTTTGACCGGAGATACGATCTATTTCCGCAATACGCTGTTCAACTTCATCATTCAACGCTTCACGGTCGGAAGAACTGTTGGATGCGTTAGAAGCCTGAACAGCCAACTCACGGATACGCTGAAGATTGTTGGTAATCTCGTCCAATGCACCCTCTGTAGTCTGAGCCAGAGAGATGCCGTCGTTCGCGTTTCGTGTAGCTACGTTCAGACCGGTTATCTGAGACTGAAAACGGGTAGAAATCGCCAAGCCAGCGGCATCATCTTTTGCTGAGTTGATCCGAAGACCAGAAGAAAGACGCTGCAGCGCTTGATCATTCATACCCTGTGACTTGCTCAGCTGGTTTTGAGCGTTCAAAGAGGCAACGTTAGTGTTAATACCGAGAGCCATAGTGCTTCTCCTTTAAAACCGTTTCAGTTTTGCTTGGTGAAGGCTAGGCTCCAAGTAATCACTTGGGGTGCCGCGCCCTGTTACTTCACTTAACGGCACCCCCTAGGGGTTCTTTAGGAAAATTTATTCGGGATATGTAAAAAAATGTATCAGAGCTTGTCAGAACGCTGAAACATCTTGTTCAGGAGAATACTCAGGATCACGATCACCTTTATGTCTCTTGGCCCATGGGTCAGCTTCGATGGCGCGCTTCATAACCAACACGTTATGGAAATGCCCGGGCACCATCCCCAAAAACTTCTCGAACCCTCCCTTCCAGGCTTTGACAAAATCGACGAGTTCACCATCCTCACACGCCATTCCGTGGCACAGTCCGACGTACATAAAGTGCTGTAATGTGCCCTTCAGCAACTGGAAGGCCATGACCTGAACACCAGTCACAGAAGCCTCTCCAGCGTGAGGCCTTAACACAGCCAAAGTCTCGCGGATTTCATTAATCAGATTACACAGGTCTCTCCTTCCATTCAGCCTCGCCGAACGAAGCATCCGCTCATACCCATTACATAATCTTTGAATCTCGCCATGTACTCCACCCAGTAAATCATCGATGGAATCATTACCTAGCCCTTCCGAGACCTGATCCAGAAAGTCTTCAAGTACAACGCCATCAGACAGTGGCACCTGCTCCATTTCGTGAAAGAATCCCGTATCGTCAAGCCAGCTTGTGCCCTCAATCACTGCACCATCGCCACAATTGTAAATCTGGGGCGGCGATTCCGTGCCCTTGAGGTTGACGATAAGATCCTCAACCGAACGTTTGGCGGTGTAATAATCGTTGCGCGTCAATACCGTGCCGCCTGTAACGGATGGCACCGAGAAAATCTTGCGTTGTTTATTTTCTCTGAGCGCACGTTCCTGATACTCCCTGGATAATCCGGTGTCAGAATCACTGCCATAAATTGACTTCGCCGAATGATCTTTCTCAACACTCTCAAAACCGTAGTCGGTGCCAAACAAGAAAATTTTCCGGAACCCCAGCCCATGGCCGATCGACAAGGCAGCATTGGTAACCGTGGGGTTACAGTTGGCAAACGCCTTATCTTTCAAGCCCACCAGTGAACACTGAGCGTTATCAAATTTAAAGTAATAGAAAACCTTCCGAAACAGCGTGGTCACAAAAGGATTCACCTCGCTAACAGCCAATAACGGCAAATCCCGCAACTTGTCTTCACCGATGTCCTGGTGCAGCTCATGGAGGCGGTACGACGGATCAAGCTCTACGTGTACATCTGGTCTGACCCCATGAGCCAATAGCGGTTTAAGCGACGTTCCACAACTGACAACCACAACTTTATCCCGCACCTTAATAAGGCTCTGGACTCGGGCGTCCAGCGATGGGCCACTCCCAACAATCACCAAAGGCTTGTCCTGCTTCAACCCGTCCAGCCTCGGCAGATACCTCCCCCCACGGCGAATGTTGTGAACCGCATTGGACAAACGCATCAACTCGTTATCGTAGTGTGACCAATTGGTTGTTATAACTGCCAGGTCATTTGCGTTCTCAAGCACAGCCTTTGCAAGATCGACGTCCGCAAGATGGTTGTAGTACGTCGAGAAAAATGGATAGAAGGGAACGTCTCTCGTCATATACTGGCGAACCAGTCGGCGAATCTCATCAGGATGATTTGCCTTGCCAATGGCGAAAGTCAGTGAAAAGCCCTTACGCGAAAACCGGGAACAGATTTCTTCCCAGTCTACGGTATAAAGGCTGACCGCAAACTTTTCCGGTTCGCGCTCAATGACAATACCGTTAATGATGGGTACCTTTTTGGTCAGCTCATCAATGTGGTAACCCAAACCGCACCCTAGGAACACCATCGACGGAAACACATTCCCCCGGATATAACCTTTAAACGTGGCCGGTGTTACCGGGCTGGCCTTCACGATGTTCCTGAGAATATGATCCGCGAAGTTCTCCTTGTTATAGGAACGCTCCCAGGGCGGGGCATACGTGAGAATACGCTTGCTCTCCGGGTTTTCCTTCAAAACCCTTGTCGCCTCATCTACAGAGTACTCCCTCGCGAGTCCCCGGTAACAAGAAACCCCGTTGGCAACCATATCCACATCATTCTTACCCGGAGTAACCACCAGCTCAACAGACTGAAGCTCCATATTGGCAAGCAGCTTGTATAGACCAGGCCGGCGCTTTTGAAAGAACTCCAGGTTCTTCTGAAGTCTCTGCATAAAGACACGGCCGTCATCTTGCTCTGCTCGCTGACTCTGCTTCTTTGTTTTTTTCGCCATGAAATACTCCGAAGGAAACCAAAATAAAAGACAATATCGACGGTCTGAAACAAAGGTTAGCCAGTTTCTGCCAGAGCAACAAACACTTCTCACAGGTAAGCGGACACTTAAAACCGGCAAAGTCCTTCCTGCCTCAGCCGACAAAAAATTGCCTCCCCAAAATATAACACCGCCAAAACTGAAATTATATTCTTTATTTTTCAGTATTTTATGGCAATTAATTAATAGCTGGCACGATCCTCGCTTATTTCAGAAAAACGGCAATCATCCGAATTCGGTCGATTACTCCACCAAGAGTTTTCGGCTCTTCTGAGCAGGGAGAACTGACAATGCCTCAGATCATTAACACGAACATCGCCTCGCTGAACGCACAGCGAAACCTTAACAGCTCGCAAGCCGATGCCAACGTCGCCCTACAGCGGCTGTCGTCAGGTTTGCGAATTAACTCCGCAAAAGATGATGCAGCGGGCTTGGCGATTTCTGAGCGATTTCAGTCTCAGATTACTGGCCTCAATATGGCACAGCGGAACGCAAACGATGGCATCTCATTGGCCCAAACAGCCGAGGGTGCGCTCGATGAGGTTACCAGTAACCTGCAGAGAATTCGTGAGCTTGCGGTTCAATCAGCCAACGCCACGAACAGCAATTCAGATCGGCAGGCTCTGAACCAGGAAGTTCAACAGCGCCTGGAAGAAATTAACCGGATAGCCTCTCAAACATCATTCAACGGGCTGAAAGTTCTTGACGGAACCTTCCGCACTCAAACCTTCCAGGTCGGCGCCAATACAGGCGAGACAATCGGTGTGAGCGGCCTCGATACCAGAGGTAGTCAGATTGGCGCGATCATTGATCAGTCCCAACTATTCTCAGATCTGGCACTGGATCCAGCTGTATCTAGTGGCATCGCTCTGGACTTTACAGCGCCCATAACAGGCGATATCGAAATTACGTTGGGTAGCGGCGCAGATCAAACTGTTATCGGCTCCGTGCGGATCGAAAACGCTGCCAACCGTGAAGAATTCCTGGCGCAGTTCCGGGAACAGGTCCGCAACAATCCGGACATTGAGGGAATTACCATCGATCCGGACGCCGCCTCGGGCTCGGTGGTCATCGGAAACAGTCTGGATGAACCCTATGAGCTTAACTTTGGTGGCTTTGGCACCCCATCTGGAGTTGCCGTCAATGCCGCAACTAATGCCACCACCGTGGATGAGTACTTTGCAGACGGCGGTAAAATCACGTTCGATGTGACTGTCACCAATCCGGAAACCGGAGACGCAGTTGCAATTGAAGTTCGGGATGCGGTGTCCATTAATGACATAGTTGCTCAGGTAAACGCAGAATCAAACCGAACTGGCGTTAATGCAAACCTGGACGCAAGTAATCGAAACATTATCTTCTCGTCTCAGTTTGGATCGCCATTCGAGGTAGACATTGAAGCGCTCGATATTGATGGTGTGTCGAGCAACGATATATCCATCTCGGTGGATGGCAACCCAGATGTTGACGCATTGTCGGCTGACTTTATCGACATATCCACGCGCGAGGGCGCTGATCGTGCCATGATCGCCGTCGACTACGCCATCGACACCATCAACGGCTTCCGTGCCGAGCTTGGTGCGGTACAAAACCGGTTCGAGTCTACCATCGCGAACCTGAGCACCACCGCAGAAAACCTCTCGGCCTCAAACAGTCGAATCCGGGATGCGGACTTCGCTGCTGAAACCGCCGAACTGGCCCGCACCCAGGTGCTCCAGCAGGCAGGCCTTTCCGTGCTGGCCCAGGCCAACGCAAGGCCGCAGCAGGTGCTGCAGTTGCTGCAGGGCTAAAGCCATAAATATCTCACCCCGGCCAGACGCTGCCTTGCTTTCAGCGCACGGTTCTGGCCGGCTTTCCTTTAGAGTACGTGGTGATCGTGTCTCCAGCGTCTATACTTTTGCTCTAGCCAGCCTAACTTCTACCACCCATAGCAAAATAACGACCACTCATCCTATGTCTTTTGATAACCCAATCTTCGATACTCTTTGCTCCCTGGGCGTATGCCAAGCTAACGCCGTGACACAACTGCAGTCTTTCGTTCGTGACCGGAAAGACATCGCTGTTTTGCAATGCCAGCAAAGCGGGGTCATCTTCCTTTCAGGTACAGACCATATAAATCTGTCTCATTATGACACTTAAGCGCCTACCCATCGCTACGGCACAGATAAGCGAGAGATCATTACCACAAATGATGATACCGAAAGGCGCTATCAAAGCTTCGGAAACCTTGTTCGCGGAAAACGCTGGCTGGATTTTGGGGCTGGCTCCGGGGCCGTGTTAGACCGCCTCGGCCCACTGACCTCGGAATACGCTGCAGTTGAACCACAGGAAATCACCGCCAGCTTTCTGACACAGCTCGGTCATAAGGTTTATCGGCGAGTTGATAAGGTGCCAGACGCAAAATTTGACGTCATCACCCTGTTTCACGTGTTCGAGCATCTTAACACTCCCCTGGACACGCTCAATGAGTTAAAAAGAAAACTGGCGCCGGGAGGAAAACTGGTTGTTGAGGTACCTCACGCCCGGGACTTCCTTATAAACACTGCCAATTGCAGCGCATTTAAGGAGCACACCTTCTGGAGCGAGCACTTGATTCTTCACACCCGCTCAAGCCTCTCCGCAATGCTCAAAGCCTCAGGCTTGGAAGTGGCCGCGATCTCTGGAGTTCAGCGCTACCCGCTTGCAAATGCACTTCACTGGCTGGCAAAAGGCTTGGGGGGTGGACATGTAACTTGGTCGCACTTCTGCGATCACGACCTGGATAACAACTGGCAAAACATTTTGGCAAAACTGGATCTCACCGACACGTTAATTGCAGAAGCTCACATTCCATAAGATCTACAATAAATTATCAAGGTACGAAAAGGCTCGCCAAAAGCCCTCTCCTCCATTCTTATGACCCTGCCAAACCTCAGGAATCCAGGTAGCTAAAGGAGCAAGTGCTTTCAGTTGTTTTCCAAGACGGACAAAATCAATATCGCCTTCCCCGACCTGCAAGCCTTCACCATCTACACCCTTGGCATCGGCCACATGAACATGAGCGGTAAGTGGCGCGACTCGTTCTACGAATTCATCAAAGTCCCAACCAAAATAATTACAAGAAAGCCGGCTATGAGACACATCCAGGCAGATTTTCAGATCCAGATTCTGACAAATCTCAACGATGTCATCAGCGGAGACAAAGAGGTTGTGAAATCTCTGTCCACCAAAATGCCACGGGAAAGGCGGCATTGTTTGCGCGAGAATCTGCACCCCCTCTGAATCGAGCTTACTCAGACTAGCAGATAAAAGTTTATAGCGAACTCTGCGCTGATCCTCGTCCAGAAACTCATCCCCTGAAAACCCACCCACATTGACGACAATATTCGGCACATCCTGACTGGGAAATAGAGATTTCAGTTTTTTTGTGACATCAATAACTCGCTGCAACTCCCGGATCGAGCGCTCCCGATACTCGTCATCAAGTGCGCACAGATCTAGAGTGTGATCGCCAGCAAACAGTTCAGGCGCATGGACAGCAAAACCTAATTGCTCAGAACGCGAGACGAACTGGCTAATATCAAGATCAAGGTCCCGGTAACTAAGGTGAAACTCAACCATCTTGAGATTGCTCAACGTCGATAACGAGGCAAAATCATGAAAACGTACTGGGATGCCATGATTCAGCTTGAACTTGTAAGACCGCGGTATGATGATCGCCCCCCCAATATCCGATTCGAAAAAGAAGTCTCCTTTTTTGACCGAACGCCTCATCTTTCTACCAACAAGATCCTCCAACCTGCTCGGAAGCAAGCCTTTGCCGGGGCTCCGGATGGCGACCATTTCCTGAGTCACCCGCGCGCCAGACTCAATATCAATTGCTGCGACAATGCTTTTCCCTAAAACCTCACGATTAATCATTTCACCCTGAGACAGGTTTCTGGGCTCGTTTGTGCCCAGAGAGGTGCTCACCTGACCAATGGCCTCACACATAGCGCTAAACTCGTCGGCCAGCAACGAAACCTTGTGATCGTTGCCTTCCATATTGCGATCAAGCGTGAAGTGCTTTTCTATCACTTTCGCTCCTTTCGCCACAGCCGCGACCGCCACATGATATCCTCGCTCATGGCCCGAATAACCAATCAGGCAATCTCCAATCTCCGCAAGACGGCTCATATAGTTCAGGTTCACGTCTTTAAACGGAGCCGGGTAGGTCGAATTACAATGAAGAAGCACAAAGTTTGCGGATTCCTGCTTCAAAACGCCTACAGCTTCGTATATCTCCTGCTCGGTAGACATCCCTGTTGAAACCAGCATTGGTTTTCCCGCTCGGGCAATGTATGTTAACAGCTCATGGTTTGTCAGGTCGGCGGATGCCACTTTGAAACCGTCCATACCGTAATCGACTAACTTGTCCACGCTGACTTTGTCGAACGGCGTACAAAGCACCGTTATATCCTGGGCCCGGCAATAATCAAAAACTTCTATGAAAGCTTCATCGCTAAGCTGAAAGCGCTTGAGCAAATCAAGAACGTATTGAGAGCCCAAGTCTTCTTCGGCAGCTATCTCTGTGGTATCGGTTGCATACAGCGTTTCGAGGTCCCGCATCTGGAATTTGACACAATCCGCTCCAGCGCTCTTCGCCTCATCAACCAGCTGTTTGGCCAGCTTGACAGAACCGTTATGATTATTGCCAATCTCCGCAATGGTAAACACAGAAGAATCGGAACTAAGGCTGTGCTTTCCAATCATGATATTTTTATTTGAGCGCAGCGACGCCACGCCTACCACGTGATCATCCGCATCTACCAAAGGCAGGAACTGCACCTTGCGGTTTAGTTTCTCAGCCAGCTGTTCACGAGATTCAAAGTCATAGGCAAATATGGGTTTGCCATTACCAGAGAGTTGAACCGGAACCTGAATATCGATACTGTCCTGAGCTACGATCCAGCGACGGAAATCCCCGTCGGTGAACGACCCTTTTAGCCGAAAAAAATCATCAACCAAGAAAAGAATCTTGTTTTTGCTCGTACTGAGCATCTCCAGTGCACGAGAAACCGGGAGTCGCTCGCTGACGCAGTATTCATCTACATTTCGATCAACAAACATTTACTGAGCTCCCATTTTTCGCACCAACGCCTCTACTAACTCAAAATCCGTCATTGAATCAATCTCATAGCCCGTTTCCTCCGGCATTACGTATAGTTCGATTCGCCCGCCCAGTCTACTTTGGAAGTTGTCAAAGCACTGCCTGGAAAAAATGTATATTGAACCGTTCTCCTGAAACGAATTATTCAGGTCTTGACGGCGCGGACGCTGGCCAGGTGCATAATTCTCAGGTTCGGCAAAACCGTCACAGCCCCGCGCCCAGAGAAACTTATGGCAGGGCACTACCGAGAGCAATGAGTCCGCCCCGCGTTCTACATACAAGTTAAAGGCCTCATCGATGGCCACCGTCGAACGAACAGGAGACGTACACTGAAGCAAAATGATGTTGTCCGGCTCAAACCCCTGACCCACCAAGGACTGAATGACATGCTCTACCGCAGACTCTGTTGATGCCTCGTCACCGGAAATATCGTGGGGCCGCGCAATCACAGTAGCACCGGCAGCCTCGGATACACGCGCTATTTCACGATCGTCTGTAGATACCACCACCATATCCGGTGTTTTTGCGTGCAATGCTTGCTCAATCGTCCAGGTAATCAGTGGCTTACCGGCAAGCTCCCGGATATTCTTGCCGGGGATCCCCTTTGAACCACCTCGCGCAGGTATGATGACTACATTCATTCGAGTCTCCATCAAAATTTTACGTCAACCTTGAGCACGGTTAAGTGTTGTTATCTATCATAGGCCAAAGATCAGGGAATACTTAACTGGCAGCACACCTCGCCCACGTGCCCGGAGCAAGAAAGGAGAAACAAGTTGCGGCAGCCGAGAAAGAACATCCTACACATAGCCAGCTTTGACGGAAACGTTGGCGACAATGCGAGCCACAATGGTTTCTACAAGCAGATGAAGGCCATTTGTGGATGGGAATCCTACGTCGAGCAGCGTGAGATACGAAAGACCTACCTCAACTACGAGGCGGCAGACAGATGGCACTGGGACGAACAACTGGTCAAAGACATCAACCAGAAAGACCTGACAGTCATTGGTGGAGGTAACTATTTCGAGCTCTGGCTCAACGAGTCGAGCACTGGAACAACGATTGACCTCTCCCCTGAATTATTGCGACAGGTCGATAAACCTCTATTCTTTCACGCAGTCGGTTGCGACCCCAACATCGGAGTCAACAACCAAACCGTAAAGCGTTTTCGCAGTTTTCTGGACTCTGCCCTGACTCACCCAAACTGTCTGGTTTCTGTGCGTAACGATGGCTCCAGCAAATATCTTGGTAGATACATTGGTGAGAGATATTCAAAACAGATCATCGTCACACCAGACCCTGGATTCTTTGTTTCTCCCGGTGAGGTAGCACTTCCCCATAGCCTTCAGAACCGAGACTACTGGATCATCAACCTGGCAATGGACCGGCCCGAGCGCCGTTTTCCTGGCACGGATAACAAGCTGAACTACGAGGGATTCCTAAGCGAAATGCGGAATCTGGTGTGTAAGGCTTGCCACACATATCGAGATATTGAAATCGTTCTGGCCCCCCACATATACAGCGATCTGACACCGATCCGCGACCTGATGGAAATACTTCCTGACGCCATACGTCGATGGAGAGTTTCGGTAGCGCCGATGCTTCACGGAATGGGGGCGGAGAAAGCTGTATTCAGCCTTTATGAACATGCGCAACTGGCATTTGGACTGCGGTTTCACGCCAATGTCTGCCCCATTGGGCTGGGCACTCCGAGTATTGGCCTAGCGACAACCGAGAAACTGTTCGACCTTTACGAGGAGCTGAAAATGCCTCAACGAGTGGTCGATGCACAGATCCCCGGATTCGCCCTAAACGCCTTGGCTCTTGCGGAAGCAACATTAGCAAACTATCAAGACGTTCTGTCGCAATACAGCAGCGTCAAGAACAAGCTTGATTGCCAAGCAAAAACAACCTATCAAAAAATGGCAGAACTGGCCGCCTCCTGAGGCGGTGTTCAGCTTTGCTAAAACTGGCACACCTTTCGCTATACCTCTTCCAAAGCACGGCAAACCGTCAAAAAACTGCAGACCTTTGCCGCATCGGATAATGGCTGGTTACGAGGTGTTCCATGCACGTACAACATAACAACGCTCATCTTCCCCGCTCGGCTCAGGCTCAGGTAGCGCGGTTGGTTTTGCAGGCGAATCTGGCTTATGGGGAGTCCAACAGCAATGGGCTTACCTACGGGCAGCGGTTGAAGGCGCGGTTTGAATGCCGGGAATACCTGGACCAGGCGCTAGCGTTGGAGCCGGAAAACGCGGCAGCCCTTGGCCTGCTTGGCCGGGTAGAGATGGACGACGGCCAGCTTGAGAAGGCCCATGCCCTGTTCAATGCCAGCCTGAACAGCCAGCCTGCGCAGGCCCAGCAATACGCCAACCTCGGTTACTGGGCACTGAAAAGCGAACGGCCGGCTCTGGCGGAAGAGTATTTCCTGAAGGCGCTGGAGTGCGACCGGCAATCTGCCGCCGCTTTCTGTGGTGTCGCCCACGCCAAGCGCCTGCAAGGCCAGTTTGATGTAGCCTACCTGCATTATCGCAAGCTGCTTCAAACCGGCTCCCACTGGGACTCGGTGTATTCCGGCATGCTCACTTGCGCGCAGCACCTGCAGATCCACAAGGCCGACAGTGATCTGGCGCAAGACGCCATCGCCCTGCTCCGCAAAGACGGCCTGCCCCATCAGGAAATCGGCCGATTTGTTGGCGCCATCATTCAGCAACAGTACGATCTGGACAACCCGAATGCCGAAGTCTTCCTGGACGCAGCGGCGGAAGACGAACTGCTGATCCTGGCCCTGCAGAAAACCTTGATGCCTAACGCCGCGGTCGAAGAACTGGTGGTGATGCTGCGCCGGGCAGTGATGGCGGAAGTAGCCCAAACAGCCAGCCTGCGCGACGAACTTCAGCCCCTGTGCCTGGCCATTGCCGAATATGCGGATCGCACCGGTTATGCCCTGGCCGCCGAAGACGATGAAGAGCGTCTGGCTGCTACCGTTAACGACAGTATCTTGGCGCAGTTTGCCTTGCGCGAGCCACAGGAAGCTTTAATTGGCTCGTTGATGATCAGCGCACTTTATGGTGCGTTGTTCCATCAGAGCTTTGCGATGCAGCTCGGCCAATGGAACCTGGTGGACTGGCCCCTGGCCATGCAACCGATGATGGCCGCCAGCTATTACAATCGGGGCGAAGAAGAAGCCATTAAACAGAATTTTGATGAGAAGGCGGAAGAGCTCTGCCTGGCCAAAACCGACGTACCCCAAGCCTGGCCGGCCTGGAGCCAACTGGCCTACCGCACTGAAACCAGCCTCAAATCGGTGATGGCACAGGAGCTCGGCCTGAGCACTGAAAACCTGCCCGCCACCCTGCGCATCATCGTGTGCGGCGCCCAATCCGGTCAACGCGCCATGGAACTGGCGCAATATCTGGATGATGTGGAAGTGATCGCGGTGGACGAATCTTTGGCCAACATCGCCAAAGCCACCCGCATGGCGCAAACCCTGAACATGGACAACATCGTGTTCTGGCCCTGGTCCATCGCCCAGCGTTTTGTGGCCGACGGCCATCAGGTGCACTGGGTAGAAGTCGGCCGCCTGCCCTCACCAGCCATGACCGAACTGTCCCTGGCGGCGCTCATTAACAGCGCATCCACCCGTGGCGCAGTGGTCCACATGCACACCAGCATGGGCGAGCAAACCAACGGCGACAAACAGATCCGTCGCCTGGTACAAGAGCATAAACTGCAGCCCACCCGCACCAGCCTGCGCCAACTCCGCCGGATGGTATTGGCTAACAAACAGGACGCATCGTGGAGCGACCTGCTGCAAGACGACGACTTCTACAGCCTGGGCGGCTGCCGCGACCGCTGGTTCCGCCCGCAGGATTCGGCTCAGCTCAAAGAACTTCTAGCCCTGGTGAGCAACGAAGTGGAATGGAAGCTGGTCAAAGCCCGCGACGAAGATGGCCACAGCCTGGCCACCGCCCCCGTGCAGCGGCAAATTCAGGCCGAGGCTCTGGGCAGTGAAGTGCAAAGCCTGATGGGCCAGAACCTCAGCGTCTACTTCCAGCGCCGGAGATAAAAGAACGGGGTCAGACCCTGACCCCAGTTACATATAGGGGATCAGGGATTCGCCGTAGAGGTGCAGGTCTTCGAGGATTTGCAGCTTGTGAGGGGGGAGTTCCGGGTCTGCCGCCAGTTTCTGCAGTATCAGTCCGTAGTCTTCCAGTGAGCGCCAGCCTTTGGTGGGGCTCATCAGGCGTTGGCTGCGGAATTGCTCCCAGCGCTCGGCTTCTTCACCGGTCAGGGTGCTTGGGTAATTGCGGGCGCGATAACGGAAGAGCAGTTCTGGCAGGCGCGGATCTTCAAAGGTCACTTGCTGCTCGCCCAGGGTTTCCACCGGTTGGCTCAACAGTTCATTAAGCTTTTCACGGTCACCTTTGCTGATAAAGCCGCCGGCGTAGAGCTGCTCGTCCGGATCGGTCAAATCGTTGCCGTCGAATTGCCGCTCGAAGGCTTCGGCGATGCGTGCCGGCAGGTCCGGAGCTTTTCTCAATTTCGCCAGATTGGCTCTGAGCACAGCGCCATCCAGCTCCAGTTCTGCCAGCCTTTCCGGTGAAAGCGTAGACAGCATATTGGCCGGAGCCAGTACCGGGCATTTGTTCAGTTGAACGCCTTTCAAGGGGAAACGCTTAATGCCCTCACCCAGTTCCGCCTGAGACACAAACACCCGCTCGCGAATCTGATCCACAGTAGCGTTGATCAGCTCAGTCGGGTCTTCCCGCAAGTCGTACACAATCACCTGGTTTTTGTTGCTCAGGCTTTCGGCCACCGGCGCCACCAACGCACAACAGCCACGGGTAGCCGGGTACTTCGCGGATACATGGAACACCGGCTTCATGGCCCCGGTGTCCAGCATTTGCCGGGCGGCGTGTTTGTCTTTGTTGTTCAGCACAAACTCAAACAGTTTGGGTTGTTTTTCTTTGATCAGCTTGGCAACGGCGATGGTGGCCAACACATCAGACATGGCATCGTGAGCGCTTTCGTGGGCAATGCCGTTAGCCACGGTCAGCTCTTCCAGCTTGAAACTGGGACTGCCATCTTCTTTTTTCGGCCAGTTGATACCTTCCGGGCGCAGGGCGTACGTCAACCGCACCATGTCGATGATGTCCCAACGGGAATTGCCGTTCTGCCATTCCCGGGCGTAGGCATCGCGCAGGTTGCGGTACAAAGTATGACGGGTCACTTCATCATCAAAGCGCAGACTGTTGTAGCCCACCACGCAGGTGCCGGGTTGGCTGAAGGCTTCGTTGATCTGGGCGATAAACTCCGCTTCCGGGAAACCGTCTTCCAGGGCTTTTTGCGGAGTGATACCAGTAATCAAACAGGCTTCCGGGGACGGCAGGTAATCGTCTGCCGGCTTGCAATAAATGACCAGGGGATCTTCGATCACGTTCAGATCGGCATCGGTGCGCACACCGGCAAACTGGGAGGGGCGGTCGTGTAACGGATCTACGCCGAAGGTTTCGTAATCGTGCCAGTAAAAAGAGCGGATCAAAGGGCGACTCCTGCCAAACGGATCAAGGTCAGGAGTCTACCAAAATCAAAACAGCTTCGTCCCCATATCCACCTGATGCGTCCGCAAGCGGTCGACCCCCTCACCTGTCAGCTGGCTCAGATCCACGGTCATGTTGGTGGGCAGATTGATGAACACACCCTTGCCGACACTGATCGCGTTCGCACCGTCCAGGCTCTGCCAGCTAACGTCGCCATCACGCTGAAAGCCGATAAAGAAACCGTCGGTAAAACCCACGTCGCCATCCGTACCGGTATCTTCTCCAACAATAACGGATCGCAAGTTGGTCAAAGGTGCGCAGTTGACGTCAGAAACGCACGACACCGGCTCGCTACCTGTCGGCGCAATGCCAATGTGAGAGGCCCGGTAGTTGGTCGCGGTTTCGCCCTCGCCATCAAACAGCGCGGCGTCGTAAACCGTGCCGGAGACGTCTTCTCGTATTTTCAGGCCCGGGAGGTTGCCACTAAACCGGGTGGTGTTAGACGTCACAGACCCACGTGCCTGCTGAAAACCCATCCGGAATCCAGCCAAACCTTGCGCGTCTTCCGCCAACTCAATGTATGGCCGTTGAGCTTCAAAGGGGATCGCCTGGCCTTCGTTATAGGTGCGCCCGTTAAAGACTTCACCATCGGCACGGGCAATATGCCCCAGGGCCAGGTGCGTTGCGGAAAAGTCGGTGCCGCCATCAATCTGGCCCACCTGAATATCATCCACATTAAACCGCGTTTCCACATCCATACCCAAACTCATCCGGGTAAAGTTGTGGTTCTCACCGGCAATGTTTTCTACCTGCATAAAGGCCTGCCCGGTCACCTCACCCATCGCATCATCTGAAATGGGCTTGAGATCGGCCTGGGCAACGGGCGAAATACCCAGGCAGAACATGGCAAGGGCAGCGTATCCGTACGCTTGCTTATTCATAACTAGTGTCTCTGTTTGTTTTGTTGAGTCAGCTTTCGACGCCTGACTCCATGCAGCCCGCTTATTGTGTTATTTCGGTGCTGGCATACGGTCACGTTATTCTTTGTAACGTTCTGTTTCTTTTTTAACCGCGCAACGACTATAGCCGAGGCAGCAGCGTATATAGAGTGCGCAACATCACATTCAGCCATTACGCAGATTTCATTTAATGTTCAAGCATGATCGCAGTCACAGGATTACACTATTTTTAAGGCCTCAATAATCAAGCGCTAACGATAACTCATAAGCTGGAAATTACTGATGTAGCCGGCATGTACACATCCTCAGAGCCTGATATAATAGATGACTTTACTAACGGCCCCCAACGACAGCCAATGACCACCCATATTCTGATTTGTGATGACTCCGCCCTAGCTCGAAAGCAAATGGCCCGAGCTCTGCCGGCTGGTCTGGCAGACGACATCCTGTTCGCCACCAACGGCCAGGAAGCCTTGCAGATGCTTCGCGACGGTAAAGCTGACCTCTTGTTTCTGGATCTCAACATGCCAGAAATGGACGGCTACGGCGTTCTGGAGCACATCCGCAAGGAAGACCTGCCCGTGCTCACGATTGTGGTATCCGGCGACATACAGCCTGAAGCCCGCGAACGGGTACGCAAACTGGGCGCCATCGATTTCATCAAAAAGCCCACTGACACCGACATAGTTACCCGGTTGCTTGAGGAGTATGGCTTTTACCGGCCCTGCGAACTTGAACAAGCGGCCCTTCAAGACACTAGCCTTAAAACTAAAAGCACCAATGGTCCGGAAATCTCGGTTAATCTGAACGACTACCTGCAGGAAATGGCCAACGTCGCCATGGGCCGGTCCTCGGATCTTCTGGCTCGATTGCTTAAGGTCTTCGTCAAACAACCGATCCCGAAAGTGGCGTTTATCGCCAACTCAGAGCTGCATATGGCCATTTCCGCCGCACAGCGAGACGACGATTACTCCGCAGTGTGTCAGGGGTTTACCGGCGCCGGGCTGGCCGGTGAAGCCCTACTGCTGTTTGAAGACGCCAGTTTCCAGCAAATGGCAGACCTGCTGCACTACGACGTTCAGGAAGGTGTGGCCGTCAACGTAGAAGTGTTGATGGACATGTCCAGCATTCTGTTCGGCGCCTTTCTCAATGGTATCGGCGATCAACTGGATCTCAAACTCGGCCTGGGCCATCCCACCGTGCTTGGACAACACCGCCCGATCAACGAACTGCTCGATCACCACAGTAAGCAGGAAGAACAGCTACTATGCATCGAAATCAGCTATGCCATTGAGAATCACGACATCCATTGCGACATGCTTATTCTGCTCACTGAGGACTCAGTGCCCTTTCTCGAAAAACGTCTCGAATTCCTGGTGGACTGACCATGGCTTTTAAGAATCCCGAAGCAGACGCCTTTCACTGGCTTGTCGACATGCTCGAATCGGTCGAAGTTGGCCTGGTGGTCATGGATCTCGAATTTCGTGTGCAGGCGTGGAACGGTTTTATGGAGAACCACAGCGGCATCACCGCCAGCCAGATCCGGGACCGCGTATTGTTTGAGGTCTTCCCGGATATTCCGCAAGCCTGGCTAACGCGCAAAGTAGACGCCGTAGCCATGCTTAACACTCGGGCCTTTACCTCCTGGGAGCAACGCCCGTACCTGTTCCGGTTCCGTAACACGCGCCCCATCACCGGCACCGAAGAATACATGTTCCAGAACCTCACCATCAGCCCGCTTACCGATACCAACGGCGCGGTGAATAAGATCTGCCTGTTGATCTACGACGTTACCGAGTTTGCCAGCAGCAAACGGGCTCTGGAACGCGCCAATGAAAAGCTCGCCAAACTCAGCATGACCGACCGTTTGACTGGAATGCTCAACCGCGGCACCTGGGAAAATCTGGTGGATGCAGAATACGAGCGCTATCGCCGTTACGGCCAGGCCACCAGCCTGGTGATGTTCGATATCGACCACTTCAAACCGGTCAACGATAACTACGGTCACCTGGCGGGCGACGAAGTCATCCGTCACACCGCCCAGGTTACTCGCAACAGTATCCGCCAATCCGACAGTGCCGGCCGCTATGGTGGCGAAGAGTTCGGCATCATCCTCCCCGAAACCGATGCAGAGAACGCACGCCTCATCTGCGAGCGCATACGTGAAAGCGTCGAAAAATGCACTGTGGAGACCAACGCCGGCAACATCACCTACACCATCAGCATGGGAGTTGCCCAACTCACCAACGAGCCTGAGAACTATATGCAGTGGATGGAGCGGGCTGATGCTGCCCTTTACCGAGCAAAGAATGCTGGTCGAAACAAGGTGGTCGTTGATTCGGCTTAATAGCGGGCCAGACCATGCGCTGACCCGCTATTAATAACCCGGAATCATCAGTCAGAAAAGACGGCTGATGAGATCTCTTATCGAGCCCGTGATAGGCCCAAGCAAGCCGCCGAGCAAACTGTCAGCAGGATCCAACACGTTTCGATCCAGCTGCTCGGTAACTTCTCTGGTAACCGTTGCAAGACCATCCGACAACAGATTTGGCAAAATTACTGCGTTCTCACCAATATTATCCGGGGCCTGCTCCAGTAACAAAACCTCCAGGACAATCGAGTTCAACGCCGAATTAACTGCACCAACAAGCCCATCGGTTGCATTTGAGCTGTCAAGCAATGTCACCTGTTCCAGAGTGCCACCCACACCACGCAGCGTTGTTGCAAGAATACTCGTTACGCCCCGAAGCACGGGCACAGGTTTGGCCTGGCGATCAACTGCATCAAGGATGTTGTCAAGATTGATCACTAACTGGACAACGGGACCAACAATAAACGCTATGTCTTCAGACAAACCCTCACCCGAAGATTCACCGCCACTCCCCCCAAAACCGATTGCGAAGGCGTCAAACGCGTCTTCAAGGCGATCAAAGGGTGCCGGAAGTGTCGATGTATCTATCGCGTTCAAGCGCTCAGCGGCAGCCTGAACCGACAATGTTGCTTGGGCAAGGTCCTCGGCAGGCAGTTGCTCTGTAAGTGCCGCACTCACTGAATCGATCGACATCAATAAGGTGTCAATGCCGTTGATGAGCTGACCAACAGCCTGTTGCGTTTCTTCGTTAGGGTTAAGCGAATTGAGCTGATTCAAACCACCTGTCAATTGTTGACGAAACGCCAGAATTGGTCCCACGAAATTCGGGTCAAAGCCTTCTCCTGTTGTCAGTGCGACAGGAATCGACAATGGCGTGCCTGTAAAATCACGCCCCCGGGCAATGTTAGCGGGGGGAACCTTTTCAAGGCATTGCACGTGCGCCGGCGTCAGATCACCATTGGTGTCCAACACGCCGAACCCGTCAATGTCAGGATCAACAGTGTAGGCTTCGAAGCACATTTGCGCGGGAGCTCCCGTGCTCGGGTCACCCTCCATAGCCTGCACCCAGAAAAATCCGTAGGTATCGCCCTGTTGGAACATAGCGCTATTTCGCTCAGGGTCAGTCAGAGAACGAAGCTTACCCGCAGCACCACTAACTACAAACCGGGTGCGACCGCAGGATTCAACCTCGTCGAGTAACTGCAGATCGTGATCATGGCCGGTCATGATAAAGTCCGTGTAATCACACACAGCCTCTTCAAGAAAATCTTTCCAACGCTGACCGGAGATAACAGGGAGAATAAAAGATGGAATAAAGTCATAGTTGCCGGCATTGCCATGGAACCCGTTTGAAAGGTACGGGTGATGAGCAATCGAAATATTGAACAGCGCATTCGATGAAATCAGCTCATCCTGAGCCCAGAACAACTGTTGCATGCCATAGTTTTGCCAAGTGAATCTTGAGTCCGCATCTGCAACCAGCGAGGCAAGAGGATTCGAATCCAGCGACACAATTTTAACCAACGGCTTGCCATCGCGAGTCAGGGGAGTATTGAGCGTAGGGATCTTCGTTGAATCAACCGAATAATATCGATCCGGCATGTTCCATCTGGGGCTGTTTCCCTCATAATGGTAATCAACCTGAATGTCTCCGCGGCTGTTATTTGCGCCGTCACCACCAACGTAACCGGTGTTATCGTGATTACCTAACACCATGTAAAACGGGGTATTCCCCATCGGCTCAAAGGGCTTCTCAAACTTGTCAATGAACTGAGCATCCGCCACCGATGTTGCGCCGTCCTCGTAGATGTTGTCGCCAAATCCCAGCACAAATTCACAAGATCCAGCCACTTCACCTTTGATCCGACAGACATCAGCCATGGATTGACCCACTGCAAACTGCCCTGCACTGCCTGAACCAGAATCTCCCATGGCAATGAACTGCGTTGAGGCTACCGAACGTGGGCTACCCTCGTTCTCCATCCCGCTGCCACCTGCGCTGTCATTAGGCTGCCCTTCGTTCTCCGCTGACTCACCGCCACCGCCACCACATGCGGTCAATAAACCAACCAGCCCACCAACAACAAAAGGTTTGAAAATCTTGTTCATACTACCGACTCCTGAAAGCTTACCTGTTTTACAACGTCTGCAAGGTACTGCTGATGTTTCATCGTGGCCGGCGGTGCAAGCAGACTAACCTGCGCACTACGTGGCCTTGTGGGTTGCAAAACGTTCTGGTCAACAATCAAACGGTAAGGTGCCCGATTTTGATCAGACTTTGCATTCACCGCGACCAGCCGCCGCTTGCTGTCATCCAGTTCACCCTTTCGAGTCTCATCGGCTATGGTCGTCACATAATGAAACTCGGCTTGAGCTCGCTGTCGGGTCACATCCATTAAAATGAACCCTCGGGTTTGTAGCTCGCTGTACTTAACATGGGGGTTCACCACTGGCAGTGCACCAGAGACGAGCTCTGCAAGGCCCGCAGGAAACCCAGGCGATGTGACAGACGGGCAGACAAATTCAACCGCTAGTGCCTCACGGTTGAATAGATCGCCCAGCAGGCTTGAAGGGTTACGGTAAATTTCATTAGCCCATGACGTGTGGATATCCCCCGTGAAAATGACGACGTTCTCCACAGACCCATCGATTGCATCCAATATTCGCTTCCGGCTTGCGGTGTAACCATCCCACTGGTCCATATTGATGCCCTGCTGAGTTGTTCCATAGGGCAGAAACGAAAGCAGTTCAGGCTGGGGCAACTCCGCCAGGTTTAACTGGCCAAACATGACCTGTTGACCGATCATCTTCCATACAGCACCAGACTCAGCCAGCCCGCTGGTCAACCAGTCCATCTGATTGTCACTGATCAACTTACGTTCTGGATCGGTTCTCTCCGAGCCGATCGGTAAAGAGGCTTGAGCGTCACGACCCTCAATTCGCGTATCAAGCATCCAGAGATCAATCAAGTCACCGTAATAAAACCGGCGCCACAACCGCATACTGTCCTCATCGAACGACCGGACCGGCATCCATTCGAAGTAAGCCTTCGCCGCTGCGAGTTTTCGTGTTTCCCAGTTGCCCTCACTTTCGGGCTGGTGATTCTCAGCTCCGTCTTTAAAGGCGTCATTGGTGAACTCATGATCATCCCAGATACAAATCATCGGATACTGCTGGTGTACCGCCTGCAAATCGGGGTCACGCTTGTATTGGCTGTGTCGCTCCCGGTAGTCCGAGAGCGACACAATCTCATTAGCTGGTGAGTGGACGCGATTGGGCACACTGGCGGGGTCGTCGTAAGTTCCGGGCTCGTACTCGTATAAATAGTCGCCAAGATGTAAGACAAAATCGAGGTCTCGGTCTTCGACCTTGGCGAGTGCGTTGTATACCGAGAAATGCCCATAAGGGAAGTTAGAGCAAGAAACCGTCGCGAACCTTACACGGTTAACTCGCTGCGTCCTGCGCGGAAATGTTCTGGTGCGGCCGACCGGTGAAGCCGCATTACCGGCCACGAAGCTGAAATAATACCAGGTGTCTGGCTTCAAACCCGCAGCATCGACCTTAACGCAAAAGTTGTTCTTTTCATCTGCGGTTGCCGCAAACACCATCGGTTCTGCAAACTCAGGCGTCTCGCTGACGATGGCCTGAACCGGGATTGAGGTTTGAGTCGGATCGTCCGGCGTAAATCTGGTCCACAAAATAACCCGGTCTTCCAGCGGATCACCAGACGCCACGCCGTGCTCGAACCTACCCGAGAAGACTTGCTCAAACTCGCCAGAACGATCAGCACCACCCCCGGAAGGTCCTGATTCACTCTCATCTGGCAACGACGAACCCGAGCCGCCACACCCCACCAATCCGGCCAAAGGAACACATGCGGTGGTCGCAAGGAAAGATCTGCGCTTCATAACTACACCCAAAGTCTAATTGACTCTTTGGAGTGTAAAGAAGAAATGTGACACTTATATTAATATTATCGCATGACACAATATATTCGTTATTAACAGCGTGTTACCACCCACATCATGTCATTAAAGGCGGCATACTCATTAAATCGACGACTTTACCGACTGCCCCAATTTTGATCGCTTCGTTTGGCATCCCGAACACAACACACGATTTCTCGTCCTGGGCAAACGTCTCTGCACCTGCATTGCGCATCTGCAATAAGCCACGAGCACCATCATCACCCATGCCGGTCAGAATAAACCCCTTTGCATTGGAGCCCGCCGCTGTGGCAACCGATTGAAACAAAACGTTAACCGACGGTCTGTGCCGACAAACCTGAGGTCCATCTTTAAGGTGGGTGTAATAAAAGCCACCGCGCCTCTCAACCTGCAAATGTATGCCACCACGGGCAATGTAGACATGCCCGGGTAAAACGCGCTGACCCTCGCCCGCCTCCTGCACGTTAAGTTCACATAAAGAATTGAGACGTTGCGCAAAGGCAGATGTGAACTGGACTGGCATATGCTGAACAATAACAATCCCTGGCGTAGTCACCGGTAAAGCACGCAGCAACGCCTCCACTGCTACGGTACCGCCCGTCGATGATCCTATGGCTATGATCCGGTCAGTGGTTACGGACAACGGACTTGCCTGGCAGGAACGATCCGACCGGGCCCCAACCGCTGCCTCAAACCGCATGATTGGCGGTGTGGTCAGCTTTACAGATGACTTAGCAGCTCCCTTAACAGCCCTTACCAGGTCTCTGGAAGCTTCCTCAAGATAACTTTTGAGACCAGAAGTGGGTTTGGCAACGATGTCCACGGCGCCTGCTGCCAGCGCGTCGAGAGTAGTTTGAGCACCTTTAACCGTCAATGAAGAACAAATAATCACAGGCAGCGGCCTTGTGGACATGATTTTTTTCAAAAATGTCAGGCCGTCCATCCGTGGCATCTCGATATCCAGGATGACAACATCGGGCCACTCCGACTCCATGAACTTCATCGCAAAGATCGGGTCGCTCACCGCACTGATAACTCTAATGTCGCCATCGGACTGAAGGACGTGTGTCAACGTTTGCCTCACAACCGCCGAATCGTCCACAATCATCACCCGCACAGGGCCGTCTGCTGCCATAAAATCCCTCACATAAACATCATTTGGCCTTTATGTAGACCGACGGCTGGACCTGCTCCAATCCGTCTATCAGGCCCAGCACCGACTCAGCATGACCGATAATCAGCCTTCCACCGATGGCAAGACGCTCGATCACCTTCTGAAGTATTCGTTTCTTCTTGTTTGCATCGAAATATATCAGGACGTTCCTCAAAAAAATCGCATCGTATATTTTATCGCAATCAACATCTGACATGAGGTTTCGATTGCAAAAATAGACCCTTTTCCTGAGGCTTTCCTTAATCATGAATTGGTCCTGATAGGCACCCCTACCCCTCAGACAATACTGCTTAAGATACCGTTGTGGAACACGATCAGAAGCTCTGAGTGGATATAGCCCCTGCCTCGCAATGTCCAACATGGATTCCGACAAATCGGATGCGTCGATTTCCCAAAAATTGTTTCCCGAATACTGATCCAAAACCATTGCGATGCTGTAAGGCTCTTCTCCTGAAGAACATGCAGCACTCCATATCCTGAGAACCTTTCCGGCATCTCGATATTCTTTGGCTAGCTTAGCCATCAGCTTAAAGTGATCTACTTCACGAAAAAAAGATGTCTCATTAGTGGTCAAAAGATCAACGACCAACCGCTTTTCCGGCTCGTTACCCGCCAACTGAACCCATGCCAGATAATCTGCATAGTTCTTTTTTTTCGTAGCCCTAAGCCTGCTCTCAAGACGTTGAGCAACAAGGTACTGTTTGTTTCTTGAGAGGCTAATGCCAGATTCCGCCTCAAAAAAACGCATAAACCCTTCAATCGCTGATTCATCCGAAGCAGACATACCACTTTTTTTTATTGTCACATTTAAATTCATCCAAAGATGATGTCAGGCATTTGCAGAAACCTTGCTGTTTTGACTGACGAATCCATTTATATCGGCCAGCTCCTCGACAGATAGGACCTTATCTACACACAAGATAATGACGAAGCTCCCGTTAAGCTTTCCCATGCCCTGAATAAAATCGGCTCTTATTTTTGCGCCAAAGCTCGGCGGCGGCTCTACATTATCACTACTAATTGAAAGAACTTCCGAAACCGTATCGACAAGAATGCCTATTTCCTGATAGCCATTATCTGTGGGGACTTCGACAATCACGAAACATGTACGTTTGGTTGGGGTATTCTTATCACCTCCAAATCGTACCTTTAAATCAACTACAGGTACCACCGAGCCCCGGAGGTTTATAACACCTCTTATAAATGGGGGCATTAAAGGAACGCTGGTCAGGGAACTGTATTCCAGTATTTCCTTAACTTTCATTATTTCAATCGCAAAAAGCTCCTCATCAACGGAAAAGGTCAAAAAATCAGAGACAGCACTGTCCTTTTCCTGTTGCTTTTCACTTCCTTGAAACTGATCCACGGCTTCTTTTTGTTGAGCGGCCATTACAAACCCCCGTAGTATTTAAAATATCAGCTAGCTTCAGCAGGTTCTTTATTGGCAAACCTTCGAATTAGATTGGCAAGATCAATAATCAGAGCCACATTACCGTTGCCCATGATAGTGGAACCGCTAAGACCCTCAAGATTCATAAAAATCGGACCCAAAGGTTTTATCACGGTCTGAAACTCGCCATGTAATTGATCTACCACCAGCCCGGCTTTTTTCGCGCCAGATCGGACGACTACAATATTCTCCCGGGATTCAGGCTGCCCCGGAACCTGGAAAACCTCTCTAAGCCTTAGGAAAGGTAAAACCTCTCCTCGCAGATTCATATAGTTCTGGTCTCGTCCATTCTCGCTTTTATTCAGATTGAGCTCGACACACTCAAGCACCGACTCAAGCGGCATAACAAAAAAGTCGTTTCCAACGCTCACCAGGAAGCCATCTATGATTGCCAGAGTAAGCGGAAGAGTAATCCGTATAGTCGTACCCTGGTCAAGCACACTGGAGATATTAATCCTGCCTCCGATATCCACTACATTGCGCCGCACAACATCCATACCAACCCCTCTTCCAGACAAGTCGGTTACGGCATCTGCAGTGGAAAACCCTGGTTCAAAAATAAGCTGAAACAGTTCTTCGTCACTTAAAACCTGGTCCTCAGAAATCAGCTGTTTTTCCAATGATTTTTTGCGAATTTTCTCCGAATTGAGGCCCCGTCCGTCATCTGAAACTTCAATTACGATAGAGCCTGAATCATGAAAAGCATTTAGTTTCAGAACGCCGCCTTCCCGTTTACCTTTCGCAACTCGCTCCGCCGAAGATTCAATCCCATGATCAATTGCATTCCGGATCAGGTGCATCAACGGGTCGCCAATCTTCTCGACAACCGTCTTGTCCAGTTCCGTTTCAGCCCCGCTTATTTCCAGCTGAATGTTCTTACCAAGCTCTCCTGAGAGATCCCTCACAACCCTTCTGTAGCGGTTAAAGGTATTGCCTATCTGAACCATGCGCAATTGCAGCGCCGCGTCACGAACTTCCTCAATAAGCTCCGTCAGATTACCCATGGACTCCGCAATGGCGTTGTCACCCGATTCCCTCGCTAGCAGCGAAACCCCAGCCCCGGATGTAACCAGTTCTCCGATCAGATTAACCAGCTCATCCAACCTCGCCGCATCCACGCGAATTGATTTACCCTCTGCCTTGACAACAGCTTCTCCTTTCGTCGAGTCAGCCATGGCACCAGGCGCTTCCTCAGAAGCTTCTCTATCGGTTGCCGGAGGCGTCGTTCCCACCTCAAGAATCGCGCCTTTTTGCAAACTCCCAGCCTGTTCAACCGATAAACTTTGGCACCGCACCCACAAATCGAGAAGGTAATCATCGGGCTCTTGCAAAGTTTCGAGAAGTTCGTGGAATGACTCCAAAGGCTGATCCGGCGCCAGTATGTGAATATCGCTACCCTCACGTACAAATTCAAAAACACTTTCAATTTGGTCCCGGGAGGCGTCTGTTCTGAAACATAACTCAAAACCGAAGTAGCAGGATTCAGGGTCAAAGTTGTCTGGTGTGGGCAACCTTTTTTCAACCAGACAAACCCCCACTATCTGCCCTAAACCAGAGAGATAGCGCACAAACGAAAGCGGATCCATTCCGTCCCGAAAGGTGTCCTCCCCGAAACGTAATGAGATATGCCAGTTGTCCCTGGTTACGCGCTGACCAACGCTTGTTACCGGGGGCAGCTGCGCTTCGGTGTCAGAATCAAAGTGGCTTCGCAGGTAGGCATCCAGAGGGTTGTCAGTGCTGGCGCTGCTCCCGGTGCCTGCAGAAGAGCACGGTTCAGGGGTATGCTCCCCCGCCCCTACAAGGTCTTGAAAACCCGGATGCACTTGTCTCAATTTTTCAAGCAAAACTTCACTGCGCTGTTCTGCGGCAGCACTCGCATGCTGCATTCCGTCTGCTACTTCATCAATCAGTGTCCGTAAGTGATCATTGCAGTGTAGAAGTACACTGATAATGTCACCGGTTAACGTTACCGTTCCCTCACGCAGATCATCCAGCCCAGTCTCCAACTCATGGGTAAACCGAACAACATCCTCCAAGCCAAACAATCCTGCGGAGCCTTTAATCGTGTGTGCAGCTCTAAAAACAGAATTCAAGTTTTCCGCAGTATTAGTGTCAGCGGAACTTTCAAGAGCCAACAAGGCATTTTCCATCTCTTCCAGCAACTCTCTGCTCTCGTCCACATAAGTTTGCAGAGCATCTTGCATGTCCATAGACGGGTCTCCCGATTAGTGACCGTTAGTCAAACCGTTTTTTATTATTCTGCACCGACAACGTCAAAAAGTTGCTGCATCACTTCGGGGACATTGGTAAGCAGGAGCTCCCCACCGTTGGCCATCGAGTGATTGCGGCATACCAGCAATACTTGCAGGCCTGCTCCATCAATCTCTTTAATACCGGTGCAATCAACTGAAAGCCTGGCATCCGCCAAATCAAAAACCGGTGCAAGACTCTTTTTCAAAGCCTCCGCGTTGTATATCGTCAGCTCACCGCTGAGCTCAAACGCGCTCTCGTCTGTTTTGTTTAAGAAGTCCTGCATGTGGCCATCTCCCAAAAATCACATCAGTAAAAGCTTCTTGACAGCATCCAACATCTGTTGGGGTTGGAATGGCTTCACAACCCAGGCTTTGGCACCGGAAGCCTTCCCCTCTGATTTCCGGTTCTCACTGGACTCTGTTGTCAACATAATTACTGGGGTGAATTTGTAATCCGGTAACTTTTTAACCTCTTTAAGAAAAGTCAAGCCGTCCATAACAGGCATGTTCACGTCGCTGATGATCAGATTCGCCCGCTTGGCTTTGAGCACCTCGAGTGCTTTTTTACCATTTTCAGCTTCGATGGTTTCATAGCCTGCGCTCTTCAGTGCCATCACAACCACTTGGCGCAAAGAAGCAGAATCATCTACAACCATTACAGTCTTAGTCATTTCTCTCTCCGTCTCAGAACCTTAGAAGAACGTAATTTCCTGACTGCCTGTACCCAATGTTTTAGCACCAGTATGGTTTGCACGTTGTTCCGCCATGGCATAACTCCCTTCCATGTTGCTCAACCATGTTTCCAAATCGAGCAACACCGGGAGCTTGTCCGTGTCTTCCATGGCCTCTTCAAGGGTACTCACGAGTTCGCGCATACTGGATATCACCTGCTGGTTTATCTGATTTACTCGATCCTGAAACTGAAGATCAACCAGAACGCTCTGTAAATCTGTTTCAATGCTTTGAGACGTGTCCTCCATGTTTCTGGAACTGGCTTTCAGCTCAACCAGGATTTGCCCCATCGTATTGAGCACGTTCCGGATACTGGACTCAGACTCATCCAGGTGCGCTTTTTCTCTGTCGCTGGATGAATTGACCAGAGAAACGCTTTTATTGATTGCCTCGTTTGCAGAGGCCACTGTTTGCGTCATGGCATCTGCCGCTTGCCTGCTTCTGCGGGACAGATTTCTCACTTCTTCAGCCACCACGGCAAAACCGCGGCCGTGGTCACCCGCTCTGGCCGCTTCGATAGAGGCATTCAAGGCAAGGAGGTTGGTCTGATCTGAGATTTCAACAACCTCTGTCGACATCTTGAGCAGTGACTGAGTAAAGCCAGCCATGGCCTTTATTTCATCAACCAGACTCGCCCTGCTATCCTGGATCCGCCTAAGGCCCTCTATCGTTTGCTCCAGTGCCAACTCGCTCTGGCGAAACGCAGCATTCACCGACTCACTCTCCGTCACCTGTCTAGACGCCTCGATGGCGACCTCTAAGGCGCTTCTGAGGTTCTCGAATTTGCCAACCAAGCCATTAATGGAATCCAAGGTAAGCGCGTCCGCGCTATCGACCTGTCGACTCCAAATAGGCATCAGTGACGTAACAAGCGGAATAAGAGGGTGCATTTGAAAACATTTGTCAGCTTGATTATGCGTAACGGTCGCTTCTTCTTTATAGAGTTCTTTATTTTTTTGCGCCTTATTATTGACCCAAAATAGAGCAACAACAAAAGACAACAAAAAAAATATGGTTATTAGCATGAGCCAGTCGGGAAATAACCCCACAAGTATTATGGAAAATGCACCAAAAAAGGTCAGCGCGAAGAGAGCACTTCTACATCCAGCCAAGTCAATGCTTGAACCATCTGGTGCGGTCACCTGCTCAAAGCCCTGTTTCATACCGGAACACCTATTCTTAGCATTGGTTAGTTTTGATTATGGACTAGAATTCCATTTTCGCAACTCCGTTGACTAATTTTAACAAATTGATATATATGGAAAATTTATTGAGACAAAATTTATTGCACATTTTTTTTTGTAAAATATTGAAAAAAGGACTCGAAAATCTGAAGTTCTGCTATTTATATAAGATACCACGCAGACGTAATTGGCATTATGTTGCGTGCTAACAATAACTTTACTTAGCCGTGCAGTCTTCATTTGTGCTCGGTAACGACCAGTCATTTTTGATAAGAAACAGGCGACTAAGACATTTCCCAGGTGATGAGGATAATAAGATGCTTGATATGTTCAAACACAACAGGAGTTCTCAGCAAACTCTTTTGGCAGCCACGGGGCGTTGGCTGAATTCTAAATTGGACGATGATCAGGCTGACCTGGAACAGCCTGATTTTTCCAACTTACCTGAGGAACTTAAGCAAGCGCTGCTGAAAGTCGAGATGTTCAGAGCCAAATCCGAAGAGAATGCTCGCTTGGCAGAACAGAGGCTGGATGAATCTCGCAGAATTAATTCAGCGATGGAATGCATGTCGTCAAACGTCATGATCGCTGATGAGGATCACAACATCGTTTACACGAATCCTGCTGTTGTAAAATTTCTGACGGATGCAGAGGCCGACATTAAAGTTTCACTGCCCAATTTCAAAGCTTCAGACCTTCTTACCAGCAGCATTGACCGTTATCACAAAGACCCTTCGGTACAGCGAAAAATGCTGGCGGCGCTTGAGTCCACCTACACTGCCAATATTAAACTCGGTGACCGGCATTTCCGCTTAATGGTCAATCCGGTCAAAGGCGAAGGAGGCCGAAAGCTGGGCCACGTTGTCGAATGGTTAGACAGGACCGCCGAGGAGTTCGCCATAACACAGATGCAGGATGTTGTTCAGGCCGTTCAAGAAGGTGACCTCACGCGTAGAATCACTACAACGGCTAACTCCGACGGCCTGACACGTATTGTTGGTGAAAATTTCAACCAGGTGCTGGAACTGATACTGGACCCTCTCACCGTCGCGTCAACCTACGTTAAGCGTATCGCCGCTGGGGATATTCCTGAGCCGATCACTGATGAATATAAAGGTGATTTTAACGAGATCAAAAACAACCTGAATACCTGTATCAGTGCTGTCAATAAAATGATTAATGATGCGGACCTCCTCTCACAAGCAGCCGTGCGAGGAGAACTAGATACCCGGGCTGATGCCAGTAAGCATGAGGGCGATTTCCGGCGCATCGTCCAGGGCGTCAATGACACGCTGGATGCCGTCATTGGGCCACTGAACGTGGCCGCCGATTACGTGGACCGCATCTCCCGAGGCGAG
>LJZQ01000013.1 GCA_001314845.1 Marinobacter excellens HL-55 | reverse complement strand
GCGACTATTGCGTTGCAGCTTTGGATTAACGAGATTGGCTGCCATCTCGACATGCACCCAAGGGTTCGCCACCAGCGTCGAAGCCATGTCGTCCCCTTACGCCTCAGTATATGTGGCCGCATTGGCGTACTTCAAGGGTTCTTTTTCTAAGCTGTTCGTTATTTCTACCTATCTTGCTCAGGACGCGTGCCGTATGTCCCTGTTGTGTTCCTCGGTCAGGGCGGCCTGGTACAGGGCCTGGAAGCTTTCCTGGAAGTGTCGCATAACGGCTTCTGGCTCTGCGGGAATGCCTTTGTCTACGGTAATGCCGAACTGCACGGTTTCGGCGTAGCTGAAAATACTCATGCCAATACCGATATTGCCACTCTGTGGCACCCAGAACATCGGCTGTGTCAGCTTGCTGCCCGCCAGATAGACCGGGTGGCGGGGGCCAGGCACGTTGGTGAGCACGGCCGAGGCTTTATTGCTGAGCATGTCCAGAGCCCGCCGCTCGAGTACATCCGGGCCGCGCCCGAACAGGTCAAGCAGGCTGTAGGTGACCTGCGCCTGGTAGGAGCGCTTCAGGCGATTCATGTTCTCCCGAACCTGTCGGAAACACATGATCGGGTCCATCACCTCGATGGGCAGGTTCACCAAGACCATTCCGAACTGATTGCCCAGGCTGTCGATCGGTTGGTCCAAAGGTCTGAGGTTGAATGGCACCGCCACCCGAATGCCGCATTCGGGCACCGGCTGTTGCTGTTCCGTGAAATGGCGACTCAGTGCTCCGGTGGCCACACACATCAGAACGTCATTAACCGTTCCCCCCAGAATGTTGGCGCATTGCTTTACCTCGGCCAGCACTAAAGGTTCGGCCCAGCCTACTTTCTTACGTCCGACGAGCTGGCGTTTCAGGCTGGTGTCGGGCTCAGACGGCGCAAACCCAAGTTTGACCAGATCCATGGCAATGGCGCCTGCGGCGGTCGCAAGCTTAAGCGGATAATTGGGTTCTTCCCTTACCGAACTCACGAACAGTTTGGCTTGTTGCCAGCCGGTTTGCCCGCTATCGACCAGCCGGTGCAGAAAGCGAGAGGTGGTGCCACCCTCCGGTTTTACCGATTTACGCATTCCGGCGATTCTTTCCAGTTTCGGTTCCGGCGTGCGGTCGGTCAGCGACATCAGGACCCGCGCCAGAGAGATGCCGTCGGCAATGCAATGGTGAATTCGTACCAGAAGCGCGGCGCCATCCTGGTAGTTGTCAATGTAATGCATTTGCCAGAGCGGTCTGCGGAAATCTAGAGAAGTGCTATTGAGGTCGCTGGCAAGCGTCTGCAGTTCTGTTTTTCCCGCTTTGCCGGGGAGGGCGATGCAGTGCAGGTGGTTGTCCAGATCAAACATCGGGTCGTCTTGCCAGTAGGCCCGATCGCCGTTGTCCACGACTCGCTGGCGGAACCGATGATACTTCAGAAAGCGCTCTTCCAGCGTGCGCTTCAGTCGTTTGATGGATATGGGGTGCTCGAGCATTAACACGCCGGATATCATCATCGGATTCTCAGCGGTATCCATGCGTAGCCAAGCGCGATCGACAGACGTCATCGCAGTCCGTTCAGGTGACATAAGCCCTCCCTGTGGTATGTGCCGGTATCGGGCCGCCCTGGGTTACTGCCTTCGGGGTCGGGTCAGGGTGAACTTTTGAGTATAGGAGGGTTTAGGCAGGGGGAAAAGAGGGCGTATAGGCGACAGAAACTGCGAGGCTCAGTTTGCCTCGCGCATGATTCTCTGTTTCTGGCGGTTCCAATCGCGCTCTTTCTCGGTGGCCCGTTTGTCGAAGAGTTTCTTGCCTTTAACCAGGGCAATTTCACACTTCACTTTGTTCTGTTTCCAGTACAGCGCGAGCGGAATGCAGGTGTAGCCGTCCTGACTGACCTGGCCGACAATTCTGGCAATCTCTTTAGCGTGCAGCAGCAGCTTGCGGGTCCGGGTCGGATCAGCGATTACATGGGTAGAGGCGGCATTCAGGGGCATGATATGTGCGCCCAGTAGCCAGGCTTCGCCGTCTTTGAGAAGCACGTAAGCATCGACCAGTTGGCCTTTGCCGGCGCGCAGGGATTTAACTTCCCAGCCCAGCAACGCCAGGCCCGCTTCAAAGCGGTCTTCAATGTGATATTCGTGTTTCGCCTTCTTGTTAAGGGCGATCGTGCTACTGGTCGGTCCGCTTGCTTTCTTCTTGCTCATGAATCCTGTCCGGGATCGGAAGAATGTGTATGCCAGCGGGGTGCTGTTGGCCGGCAAAGCGCACATTGTAGCTCAGGACTGCCGGGCGGGTCACGATTTCACCGATGGTACGGGTCGTTCAGTGGCCGTCTGTTCGGCTACAATAGGGCGCCACTGTTTGTCAGGGATTGGAATGCTGGGCAAGTATCACACGTCGATCGGGTCGTTTACCCGAAAATCTACCTTTTTCTGGGCCTCGCTTGGGGCAACTGTGGGCCTGGCCGACCTATGGCAGTTCCCTTACCTGACAAGTGTGCACGGGGGTGGTCTGTTCGTGCTGCTTTACCTTGCCTGCCTGTTGCTGGTCACCTTGCCATTGATGGTGACTGAGGCAGTGCTTGGCCGGCATTCACGCCACGGTATTGTGTTGGCGATGGACGGATTGGTCAAAAGCGCAGGGTGTTCGCCGCTGTGGCGACTGGCCGGACCGCTCAGCATTACGGCCGCGTTTCTGGTGTTGTCGTTTACCGCCGTGTTCGGCGGCATAGTGCTTGCCTACGTGTTTTTTGGCGCAACTGATCGCTTTGGCGCAGCCACGCCGTCGTCAGCTACAGGAATGCTGTCGGAGTTCGTCTCAAGCCCAAGCCGTTATCGGGAGTTTATGGCCTGGCATGCGTTCTTCCTTACCCTTGTGATCTGGGTGTCTGCCCAGGGCGTGGTGAAGGGGTTGGAGCGGTCTTTGCGAATGATCGTGCCCGCAGCCTTTCTGTTGATGCTGGTGATGTTTGTGTTGTCGGCCAGTCACGGTCGGCTTGACGCCGGGGTTGAACTCATACTTGCGTTAAGGCCGCAAGATGTGAGTTTTGACAGTCTGCAGGCCGCGCTTTTCCACGCCTTCTATACCCTCGGCTTGGGCATGGGTGTGTGGGCGATCTTTGGCGCCTACAGCACCTCGCATACGCGGTTGAAGCGCTCTGTGCTCGCAGTGGTGTTGATGGATACCCTGATTGCCATCATTGCCGGCCTGATGATGTTCTCGGTGGCGCTGGATGGCGCCAGCCTGGACGGTGAGCGTGGCTTTGGGCTGTTGTTTGTGTCTTTGCCGGTGACCCTAGCGCACTTGCCATACAGTCAGGTTGTGATTGCCGCTGTGTTTCTGCTGGTGCTGATGATTGTATGGGCTACCGCGATATCACTGCTTGAGCCGGTGGTTGGTTGGTTCCGGGAGTGGACCGGGGCGCCGCGGGGCTGGTCGGCGGTGATTACGGGGGTTGCAATCTGGGCAGCTGGGCTGGTGTCGTTGTTGTCTTTTAACCTCTTTGCAGATTTTCAGTTCGCCGGAGCGACCATGTTCCGATGGATTGAGCTGGTCACCGGCGGGCTGCTGATCCCGCTGGTGGCCATTCTGATCGCTGCATTTTCGGGCTGGTGTCTTACCCGGAGATACTCGGCGCAAATCCTCGGCAACACACCGGTGGTCGTGCGTAAAATCTGGTATTGGGTTATGCGCCTGGTGTTGCCCGTTGTCGTTGCCTGGATAGGACTGCAATACACGGTGTTCTCGCTGACCAACCTTTGCAATAACGGCAGCGCCGCTATTTGGTGTGGTCAGGAGAATGTTGCAGAAGAGCCCACGCCGAACCAGCTGGACGCTGAGCCACAGCCGCCGCAGCCTGCGCCAGGCGGTGAATCAGATGGCTCCGGGCAAGAGCTCAGGGATAATGCTCCGGGGACCGAACCGGTTGAAAACAGCCCCAATGGAGCCGATATCCTTTATCATAGTGTGTAGCCGGCCTGGCTCAGTGGGTCGGTCCCAATGGTTGTAACGCGCAGGAACCCCGGTTTTCATGGCTCATCAGATTGATAAGACCGCTCTGGTCATGCATTCAGCTGAACGCATGTTCCACCTGGTCAACGATATTGCCCGCTACCCCGAGTTTTTGCCCTGGTGTGCCGGGGCGGAAGTGCATGAACAGACAGATGCAGAGATCATGGCGTCGCTGGAGATTGCCAAAGGTGGCGTACGCCACCGACTGACCACGCGTAACCAGTTGTTGATGCCGGAATCCATAGAGATGAGCCTTGTGGATGGGCCGCTGAAAAATCTCCGGGGCCGCTGGCATTTTCGGGCGTTGGATGACCATGCCTGCAAGGTCATTCTGACTCTGGAGTTTGAGTTTTCAGGATCATTGTCCAGAATGACGTTCGGGCCGGTCTTCAATCAGGCCGCCACCACCATGGTTGATGCGTTTTGTCGTCGTGCTGACGAAATCTATCGGGGAGGGTTAGTCTGATGTTGGTAGAGGTGGCCTATGCGCGCCCGGACAAACAGCAGATTGTCGAGGTTGATGTTCCTGAGGGCATCACGGCGATCGAGGCCGTGAAGTTGTCTGGAATTACCGATATTTTTCCTGAGATCGACGCAGGCGCAATTGATATGGGCGTATTCGGCAAGGTGATCAAAGACCCAGTTGCACACCAACTCCGCGAGGGTGATAGGGTTGAACTCTATCGCCCGTTGAAGATAGATCCGAAGCAGGCCCGGTTGAACCGGGCCAAAAAGAAGGCCTGACCCTGACCGGTCAATCAGTAGGCCGGCGTTTCTTCGAGCAGCTGTGCCTCGTAATGGCTGAACTCGTCGCCCTCATAGTAAACAATGATGCGTTGTTCCTCGATGTCACCGCCCCGACGTTGGAAGGTGTACACATAGTATTCCCGTGAAGGATCAATTGGGTTGAGCATCAAAGGTGAACCCATGACTGCGCGCACCTGACTTCTTGGCATGCCTTCAGACAAGCTTTTCAGTTCTTCATCGGTAACGATGTTACCCTGCTGGACGTTGATTTTGTAAACGCCGGGGAACGCGCAGCCGGCCAGGGATAAAATGCTAATAAGAACGATAGCTGTGAGCTTTTGCATCGCCGGGGGAAATCCTCTATCTTGAAATCGCCTGCATTGAGCAGGTGTGAAACGGGTTATCCGTTGAACGGCGGCTTCATCATACCGGAAGCCGTAAGGCACACCAACGAGTGAATAGTAACATGCCATCTGAAAACGCCGAATTACGAAAGGTCGGTCTGAAGGTTACCCTGCCAAGGGTCAAAATCTTCAACATCCTGGAAAACGCGAAAGAGCATCACCTGAGTGCTGAGGATGTCTATAAAAAGCTTCTGGATCAAGGTGACGATGTGGGCCTGGCAACAGTCTACAGGGTTTTGACCCAGTTCGAGGCTGCCGGTCTTGTGCTGCGTCACAACTTTGAAGGTGGTCATGCAGTGTTTGAGATGGCCGGAGATGATCACCATGATCACATGGTATGCACGCAAACCGGTGAGGTGGTCGAGTTTGTTGACGACATTATTGAAGAGCGTCAGCAGAAGATTGCTAAAGAGCACGGCTATGAAATTGTTGATCACAGCCTGATTCTCTACGTAAAGCCTTTGCAGTCCGACAAAAAATAAAGAAAAAAGGGGCCAGCAAACGCCGGCCCCAAGATCTCTCCGAAGCGAGAGGGGATTCAGTGATGGGTTGCCTGGCCCTTTACGAACATTTCCCGGGCATGGGCAATGGTGTGCTCAGTCATGTCGACACCGCCCAGCATTCTCGCAACTTCACTGATCCTGCCCTGATCATCCAGCGGCTCAATGCGTGAATAGGTTGCGTCCTGTTCGGTGAACTTGCTGACGAATAGATGTTGATGGCATTGCGCAGCCACCTGTGGCAAGTGCGTGACGCACAGAACCTGACCGTTACTGCCCAAAGCTCTCAATAGACGACCGACTACCTCCGCGGTGCCCCCGCCAATGCCAACATCCACTTCGTCAAACACTAGCGTTGGTGTGGTCGAGGTCTGTGCCACGACCACCTGAATCGCCAAACTGATTCGTGACAGTTCGCCTCCGGAAGCGACTTTGGCCAGCGGCCGGGCAGGTTGCCCCGGGTTGGCGCTGACCAGAAATTCAATATCTTCCATGCCGTGAGGGGCGGGTTCGTCGTTGCTGTTTCGCTCCAGGCGTGTGACAAACTGCACAGCGGGCATGCCCAGCTGGACCAGTTCGGCGGCGATGCGCTGGTCAAGTTCGGTGGCTGCGCGCTCACGTTTCTCGGTCAGTTGGTGCGAAAGTTCATCGAATTGTTCCCGATGTTTGCCAAGCTCAACTTCCAGTTGTTCCAGGCTGCCTTCTCCACCGTCCAGTTCTGTCAGCTCTGCACTCAGGCGCTGGTGTAGCTCGGGTAGCTCTTCAGGGGTAATGCGGTGTTTGCGGGCCATCTGGTAAATGGCGCTCAGCCGTTCTTCAACCTCGGCCAGACGGGCCGGGTCTGCCTCGTAATCCTCAACAAAGTGACGAAGGTTGTCACCGGCTTCGCTGATCTGGATCTGGGCTTCGGTGAGCATCTGGATGGTATCTGCCAGCGCAGGCACATCAACCGGCAACTGCTCCAGTTGCTGCAGAGCTTGGCGGAGCAGATCGGCGGCACTGATCTCATCTTCCGTGCATAGCAGTGCGGCCTGATGGCTACTGTGCAGAACGGCGTCGGCCTGGCTGAGTTGAGCCTGTTCTTGCTCCAGCGCATCCTGTTCGCCGGATTCCAGGGCGAGCCTGTCGAGCTCTTCCACCTGATAGCGCAGCAATTGCAGCTTTGCCTCGGCTTCGTCGGCGTTCTGGCGGCGCAGATTCAGTTTTTGCCGTATCTGATTCCAGGTTTTCCACGCGTTCCGGGTGTCGTCCGCCAGGCTGTCCGCACCGGCAAATTCGTCCAGCAATTTGCGATGAGTGTCTTTATGCAGGAGTGACTGATGTTGGTGCTGGCTGTGAATGTCCATCAGCTGTCCGCCCAACTCTTTAAGCTGGGACAGTGGGCAGGGCTGGCCGTTGATGAAAGCTTTTGATCGGCCGTCTTTGCTGATGGCGCGGCGCAGGATGCAGTCGTCTTTATCGTCGAGTTCGTGCTCTTCCAGCCACTGGCGTGCTTCCGGGATGCGGGTGATATCGAAGCTGGCGGTAATGTCGGCACGTTTAGCTCCGTGGCGAACGGCGCCGGCATCGGCGCGCCCCCCCATGGCAAGGCCGAGCGCGTCGAGGACGATGGATTTGCCGGCGCCGGTCTCACCGGTGAGGGCTGTCATGCCCTTGCTGAAATGCAGGTCAACCCGCTCAGCAATGGCGTAATTGGATACCGTGAGTTGTAAAAGCATGCCGATCACCTCCGCTCAGAGCTGAAAAGACTCTGATTCATATCAGGATACTGTGGTTTCATACAGTTGCTGTGAATATATACAGGGTTTTTCCAGTTTGCAAATGATCCGATGCCTAAAAACGTAAAGATTGCATTGTTCAAGGTTGAAACCAAGCGGGCGGGCCCCATATCCGTTCGCAAAGCCGTTTTTTCCTGCCGTTAAAGGCGGGGCTCATTTAGCCGCAGGCCTCAAGGCCTTTGGAAAAGTCATCAGGAGTTGTCATGAGTGCTGACGATAAGCGCAACGAACAGGTAGATGAACGCAACGAAGCAGCGGAAGTTGCGGCAGAGCAGGTCGGTGGTGCGGAAGCCGCCGCATCGGACGAAGGGTCTGAGCTGGATGTGCTGAGTGCCAAGCTTCAGGTATACCAGGATCAGGCGCTGCGTGCGCAGGCCGAGATGCAAAACGTTCGTCGCCGTGCGGAGATCGATGTAGAAAAGGCTCACAAATTTGCCGTCGAGAAGTTCGTCAAGGAGCTGCTTCCGGTTGCCGACAGTCTGGAAAAGGCAGTTGAAAGCACCGAAGGGCAGGAAGAGGCAGGCGAGCTGGTGGCGTCTATTCGTGAAGGCGTCGAAATGACCCTCAACCTGTTCATGAGCAGCATCAAAAAGTTCAACGTTGAGCAGCTTAATCCGGTAGGTGAGCCGTTTGATCCGAACCAGCACGAGGCTATGTCGATGGTGCCCGCGCCCGATGCCGAGCCAAACAGTGTCGTGGCTGTGGTTCAGAAAGGTTATCTGCTGAACGGTCGCGTTGTTCGTCCAGCCATGGTGGTGGTCGCCAAGGCCGAAAGTGCACCAAAGATCGACGAGCAGGCTTGAAAAAACGTTTAAAGCGCCAATATAGCGATTAACCAGCAAAATCCGGGGGTTCATCCCGGGACAGCATTCAGAAAGATTTGGAGTGATTCAATGAGCAAGATTATTGGTATCGACTTGGGAACCACCAACTCCTGTGTAGCCATCATGGATGGCGACAAGGTTAAAGTTATTGAAAATGCCGAGGGTGATCGCACCACCCCGTCCATCGTTGCCTATACAGACGACGGTGAGATTCTGGTAGGTCAGTCGGCCAAGCGCCAGGCGGTTACTAATCCTCACAACACCCTGTACGCCATCAAGCGTCTGATCGGCCGTCGTTTTGAAGATGATGTGGTTCAGAAAGACATCAAGATGGTGCCGTACAAGATCGCCAAGGCCGATAACGGTGATGCCTGGGTGGAAGTAAAAGGCGACAAAATGGCGCCGCCTCAGGTGTCGGCTGAAATTCTCAAGAAGATGAAGAAGACAGCCGAAGACTATCTGGGCGAGAAAGTGACCGAAGCCGTTATCACCGTGCCGGCCTACTTCAACGACAGTCAGCGCCAGGCCACCAAAGATGCCGGTAAGATCGCTGGTCTTGACGTAAAGCGTATTATCAACGAGCCGACGGCTGCTGCTCTTGCTTACGGCATGGACAAGAAGACCGGTGATCGCACCATCGCGGTTTATGACCTTGGCGGCGGCACCTTCGATCTGTCTATCATCGAAATCGCAGACGTAGACGGCGAACATCAGTTTGAGGTGCTGGCCACCAACGGTGACACCTTCCTGGGTGGTGAAGACTTCGACCTGAAAATCATCGAATTCCTGGCCGACCAGTTCAAGAAAGACAGCGGTATCGACCTCCGTGGTGACTCGCTGGCCATGCAGCGTCTGAAAGAAGCCGGTGAGAAGGCCAAGATTGAATTGTCCAGCAGCCAGCAGACCGACGTTAATCTGCCCTACATCACGGCCGATGCGTCTGGTCCCAAGCACATGAACGTCAAGCTGACCCGTTCCAAGCTGGAATCTCTGGTGGAAGATCTGGTCCAGCGCAGCCTTGAGCCCTGTAAAGTGGCGCTGAAGGATGCCGGTATGAGCACGTCTGAAATCGACGAGGTTATCCTTGTTGGCGGCCAGACCCGTATGCCGCTGGTACAAGAGAAAGTAAAAGAGTTCTTCGGCAAAGAAGCCCGCAAAGACGTTAACCCGGATGAAGCCGTTGCCATGGGTGCTGCGATTCAGGCCGCCGTTCTTTCTGGCGATGTAAAAGACGTTCTGCTGCTGGACGTCACGCCGCTGACCCTGGGTATCGAAACCATGGGTGGTGTTGCGACACCGTTGATCGACAAGAACACCACGATCCCGACCAAGAAGTCGCAAACCTTCTCCACGGCGGATGACAGCCAGACGGCGGTTACTATCCACGTAGTGCAGGGTGAGCGTAAGCAGGCGCAGCAGAACAAGTCGTTGGGCCGTTTCGATCTGGCCGACATTCCGCCGGCGCCGCGCGGTGTGCCGCAGATCGAAGTGACCTTTGATATCGATGCCAACGGTATCCTGAACGTGTCCGCGAAGGACAAGGCGACGGGTAAAGAGCAGTCGATCGTGATCAAGGCGTCTTCGGGTCTGAACGACGACGAAATCGAGAAGATGGTGCGTGATGCAGAAGCCAACGCCGATGAAGATCGCAAGTTCGAGGAGCTGGTGCAGGCGCGTAACCAGGGTGATGCCATGGTTCACGCGGTACGCAAGACCCTGACCGATGCCGCGGACAAGGTCACCGACAGCGAGAAAGAGTCCATTGAGGCTGCTATCAAGGATCTCGAGGAAGCGCTGACCGGCTCTGACAAAGAAGCCATCGAAAGCAAGACTCAGAAGTTGACTGAAGTGTCTTCCGAGCTGGCTCAGAAGATGTATGCGGATCAGGCTGCCCAGGAACAGCAGGCGGGCGGTCAGGACGAGGCTCAGTCCCAGAAGGCGGACGATGCAGTGGACGCCGAGTTCGAAGAAGTCAAAGACGACGACAAGAAGTAAATCCGAAGTACATCAGGCAGTTGGGGAAACGCGAGCAAGACTCGCGTTTTCCTCGTTATACAACAGGGTTTTAAAGCATGGCCAAGCGCGATTATTACGAGATACTCGGGGTTTCCCGGGATGCGGACGAGAAGGAAATTAAGCGGGCGTACCGAAAGCTTGCGATGAAATACCATCCGGACCGTAACCCGGACGATGTAGACGCCGAGAACAAGTTCAAAGATGCCAGCGAAGCCTACGAAATCCTGGCAGATTCCAGCAAGCGCGCCGCCTACGATCAGTTCGGCCACGCCGGCGTGGATGGTCAGGCTGGCGGTGGTTTTGGTGGCGGTGGCGGTAGCTTCTCCGACATTTTCGGCGATGTGTTTGGCGACATTTTCGGTGGCGGCGGTGGTCGCGGTCGCAGCACCCGGGGCGCTGACCTTCGTTACACCCTGGAGCTGGACCTGGAAGAGGCGGTCAAAGGTAAAACCGTCAAGATAAACATTCCTGGCCACAAAGAGTGTGACACCTGCGACGGCAGTGGCGCCGAGAAGGGCTCCACCCCGGAAACCTGCGGTACCTGCAAAGGCATGGGCCAGGTGCGGATGCAGCAGGGCTTCTTCACCGTGCAGCAGGCCTGCCCCACTTGTCGGGGCGCTGGCCAGGTTATCAAGAATCCATGCAAGTCGTGCCACGGTCAGGGTCGGGTAAGGCAGGAGAAAACGCTCTCTGTGAAAGTGCCACCTGGCGTAGACACCGGTGATCGTATCCGGTTGTCTGGCGAGGGCGAAATGGGTGTCGATGGCGGGCCGCCGGGCGATCTTTACGTGCAGATGGCGGTGCGCGAGCACTCTATTTTTACCCGCGATGGCCGCAATCTCTACTGTGAAGTGCCGATCAGCATCGTTGACGCTGCGCTAGGTGGTGAGCTGGAAGTTCCGACGCTTGATGGCAGGGTAAAGCTGAAGATCCCGGCGGAAACCCAGACTGGGAAGCTTTTCCGGTTGCGTAATAAGGGTGTCAGTCCTGTTCGTGGTGGGCCCTCAGGGGATCTGCTATGCCGAGTGACGATTGAGACGCCGGTTAATCTGACCAAGCGGCAAAAAGAGTTGCTGGATGAATTCCAGAAAACCCTGGACGGTTCCAATGGTACTGATCATGGTCCTAAGAAGACCTCCTGGTTTGAGGGTGTGAAAAGCTTCTTTGACGAAATGAAATTCTGAGGGCAGAACAGATGCGGGTAGCAATCATCGGCGCCGCCGGGCGCATGGGCAAGGTATTGATTGAGGCTGTGGACGGCACCGAAGGTTTGCAGTTGGGTGCAGCGATTGTTGAGCCCGGAAGTAGCCTGATCGGTGCTGACGCCGGCGATATGACCAGCGTCGGAAAAACCGGCGTCAAAATGGCCGGGAGTCTGGCGGATGTAAAAGACGACTTTGACGTATTGGTCGATTTTACGTTTCCTGATCTGACCCTGGAGAACGCCCGCTTTTGCAGTGCACACGGTAAGATGTTGGTGATTGGCACCACTGGCCTGACCGAGTCTGAGAAAGAGCAGTTGGCGTTGGCGGCAGAGTCAATTCCGTTGGTGTTCGCGCCGAACATGAGCGTGGGCGTCAACGTGGTGCTCAACCTCCTGAAAACTGCGGCTTCCACCTTGGGTGACGACTACGATATCGAAATCATCGAGGCCCATCACCGCCATAAAAAAGACGCGCCGTCCGGAACGGCGCTGCGCATGGGCGAAGTGGTCGCCGATGCTCTGGGTCGTGACCTGAAGGAATGTGCCGTCTATGGCAGGGAGGGCTTTGCCGGTGAGCGCACCCGCAAGGAAATTGGTTTCGAAACCATCCGTGCCGGCGACGTGGTGGGCGATCACACAGTGTTGTTCGCCACCGAAGGCGAACGCATTGAGATCACCCACAAGGCCAGCAGCCGGATGACCTTTGCCAAAGGTGCCATGCGCGCTGCGTTGTGGCTCGACGGTAAAGCGGCCGGCTTGTATGACATGCAGGACGTTTTAAGCCTGAAGGGTTAATGGTCGTGGACAAAAATCGCCAGATTTCTTACAATGGGGCGATTTAACTGCACCAAGCGTACCTTTGAAAAGTTTATAAGAAAGCGGGACCGGGTTTCGACTCTGTCTCGCTTTTTTGCAACCTGAATATGCGCTTGCGTTCCTGTTCGTGACGAACTTACGCCACTCGATGAGGATACAAGCCTTGAGTACACCAGCAATTCTTGCACTCGCAGACGGAAGCCTCTTTTACGGCACCGCCATCGGCGCAGACGGAGAAACCAGCGGCGAGGTGGTGTTCAACACTGCCATGACCGGCTATCAGGAAATCCTGACCGATCCGTCGTACTCACGCCAGATCGTTACCCTGACGTATCCGCACATTGGCAACACCGGTGTGAACGAAGAAGACGTGGAATCGGACCGAATTCACGCAGCTGGCCTGATCATTCGTGATCTGCCCTTGCTCGCCAGCAGCTGGCGCAATCAGGGCAGTCTTGATGACTACCTGCGCAGCAACAACATTGTTGGCATTGCCGACATCGACACCCGTCGGTTGACGCGGATTCTTCGTGATAAAGGCTCCCAGAATGGCGCCATCGTGGCGGGCAAGAATGCCACAGCCGAACGCGCCCTGGAGTTGGCCAACGCATTTCCGGGTCTGAAGGGCATGGATCTGGCCAAAGAGGTGACCTGCGACAAAGCGTACCAGTGGAGCCAGACTGAATGGGACTTGGCCTCAGGCTACGGTGAACAGGCCGCGGCCAAATTCAAAGTGGTGGCCTGGGATTACGGTGTAAAATTCAACATTCTGCGGATGCTGGCCGCACGGGGCTGCGACATCACTGTGGTGCCGGCGCAAACGCCCGCCGCCGATGTGCTCGCGATGAAGCCCGACGGTATTTTCCTGTCCAATGGCCCGGGCGATCCCGAGCCCTGTGACTACGCCATCACTGCCATCAAGGATGTGCTGGAAACCGAGATTCCGGTGTTCGGTATTTGTCTGGGGCATCAGTTGCTGGCACTCGCCAGTGGCGCGAAAACCATGAAAATGGGTCACGGTCACCACGGTGCAAACCACCCGGTTCAGGATCTTGCCAAGGGCACAGTAATGATCACCAGCCAGAACCACGGTTTTGCGGTGGACGAGTCGACGTTGCCCGCAACCGTACAAGCGACTCACAAATCGTTGTTTGATGGCACCCTGCAGGGCATTCGCCGGACTGACAAGGCAGCATACAGCTTCCAGGGTCACCCGGAAGCCAGTCCCGGTCCTCACGACGTGGCACCCCTGTTTGACGAATTTATCCAGTTGATGCAGGCACGATCGGCCTGAGGGCAGATCACCACGGATAACGCACAGGCGCCGCGTTTTGCGCTGCAAGAATTCAAAAGTTGCTGACAGGTTTACCAAGACATGCCAAAACGTACCGACATCAAAAGCATCCTGATCCTGGGCGCTGGCCCCATTGTGATCGGGCAGGCGTGCGAGTTCGATTACTCCGGAGCCCAGGCCTGTAAAGCCCTGCGCGAAGAGGGCTACCGGGTGATTCTGGTGAATTCCAACCCCGCCACCATCATGACCGACCCGGCCATGGCCGATGCCACCTACATCGAGCCAATTACCTGGAAAACCGTCGAAAAGATCATCGAGAAAGAAAAACCGGATGCTCTGCTGCCGACCATGGGTGGTCAGACCGCGCTCAACTGCGCACTGGATCTGGAAAAGCACGGCGTTCTGGAAAAGCATGGCGTTGAGATGATCGGCGCCAATGCCGACACCATTGATAAAGCTGAAGATCGTGATCGTTTCGACAAGGCTATGAAGAAGATCGGCCTTGAGTGCCCGCGTGCGACGATTGTGCACTCTATGTCAGAAGCCTGGGAAGCGAGCAAAGACATTGGCTTCCCCTGCATTATCCGGCCGTCCTTCACCATGGGCGGTTCCGGTGGTGGTATCGCCTATAACAGAGACGAATTTGAGGAAATCTGTACCCGTGGCCTGGATCTGTCACCGACCAATGAGCTGTTGATCGACGAATCCCTGATTGGCTGGAAAGAGTATGAGATGGAGGTTGTCCGGGACAAAAACGACAACTGCATCATCGTCTGCGCCATCGAAAACTTCGATGCCATGGGCGTGCACACCGGTGACTCCATCACCGTGGCGCCGGCGCAGACGCTGACCGATAAAGAGTATCAGATCATGCGGAACGCCTCGTTGGCGGTACTGCGTGAGATTGGCGTAGAAACCGGCGGCTCCAACGTGCAGTTCGGTATCAATCCGGACAATGGCCGCATGGTGGTTATCGAGATGAACCCGCGGGTGTCCCGTTCATCTGCATTGGCGTCCAAGGCCACGGGTTTCCCGATTGCCAAAGTGGCCGCCAAGCTGGCGGTGGGTTATACCCTGGATGAGCTGCAGAACGAGATCACCGGTGGTGTCACCCCGGCGTCTTTTGAGCCCAGCATTGACTATGTCGTCACCAAAATCCCCCGGTTTACTTTCGAGAAGTTCCCGCAGGCCGATGCCCGCCTGACCACCCAGATGAAGTCGGTGGGCGAGGTGATGGCCATTGGTCGCACCTTCCAGGAATCGATGCAGAAAGCCCTGCGCGGCTTGGAAGTGGGGTCCGATGGCTTTGATGAGCAACTGGACGAGTTCGAATCGGAAAATTCCCGCGAAACCCTGACACGCGAACTGAACGTTCCGGGCGCAGAGCGGGTCTGGTACATCGGCGATGCCTTCCGTGCAGGTATGACGGTCGATGAAGTGTTCCAGCACACCAAGGTTGACCCCTGGTATCTGGTGCAGATTGAAGATCTGATCCGGGAAGAGCAGGCCCTTAAGTCGGCAGGTAAGGCAGATATCGACTACGCCACCATGTTCCGCCTGAAGCGCAAAGGCTTCTCTGATGCCCGTCTGGCAAAGCTGCTGGGTTTGTCAGAGGTCAGCTTGCGCAAGCTGCGCCATGATCTGGGCATCCGGCCGGTCTACAAGCGGGTCGATACCTGTGCCGCTGAGTTTGCCTCTGACACTGCTTACATGTACTCAACCTATGAGGAAGAGTGCGAAGCGGATCCGAGCGATCGCGAGAAGATTGTTGTCATCGGTGGTGGCCCTAACCGTATTGGTCAGGGTATCGAGTTCGACTATTGCTGTGTGCATGCGGCCTTGGCCATGCGCGAAGACGGCTACGAGACCATCATGATCAACTGCAACCCGGAGACCGTATCGACCGATTACGATACCTCTGACCGGTTGTATTTCGAGCCGATCACCCTGGAAGATGTGCTGGAAATCATCAACGTCGAGAAGCCCAAAGGTGTGATCGTTCAGTACGGCGGTCAAACCCCGCTGAAGCTGGCTCGTGGCCTGGAGGCCGCCGGTGTGCCCATTATCGGCACCAGCCCGGATGCCATCGACCGCGCAGAAGACCGTGAGCGCTTCCAGCAGATGATTCAGCGCTTGGGCCTGAATCAGCCGGAAAACGCCACCGTGCGTAGCCATGAAGAAGGTATCCTGGCGGCTCGTGAAATCGGTTATCCGTTGGTGGTGCGTCCGTCCTATGTACTGGGTGGTCGCGCCATGGAAATCGTCTACGACGAAACCGAGCTGGTGCGTTATATGCGCAATGCGGTTCTGGTTTCCAATGACAGTCCGGTGTTGCTGGATCACTTCCTGAATGCCGCCATCGAAGTAGACATCGATGCCATTTGTGACGGCACCGACGTTGTGATCGGCGGCATCATGCAGCACATTGAGCAAGCCGGTGTTCACTCCGGTGACTCGGCCTGTTCACTGCCGCCTTACAGTATGCCCAAAGATGTGCAGGATCAGATGCGCGATGCCGTGAAGAAGATGGCCATCGAACTGGATGTTATCGGTCTGATGAACGTTCAGCTGGCTTGGCAGGATGGTGAGATCTACGTGATCGAGGTTAACCCTCGGGCGTCCCGTACGGTGCCGTTTGTGTCAAAGGCCATTGGTGTGTCACTGGCAGCGGTTGCTGCTCGTGTGATGTCTGGCAAGACCCTGAAAGAGCTGAATTTCACTCAGGAGATCGTGCCGACTTACTACGCAGTGAAAGAGTCTGTGTTCCCGTTCAACAAGTTCCCGGCGGTTGACCCGATTCTTGGGCCAGAGATGAAGTCCACTGGTGAGGTGATGGGCTTGGGCGACAGCTTCGATGAAGCCTTTGCCAAGGCGGCGTTGGCCATCGGTGAGCGACTGCCCACTCAGGGTACGGCGTTCATGTCGGTCCGGGATGTCGACAAACCTGGCGCGGCGAAGGTTGCTCGTGATCTGGTGGATGCCGGCTTCAAGATCATTGCCACCACGGGCACCGCTAAAGCGTTGAAAGAGGTGGGTATCACCGCCGAGCGCGTTAACAAGGTTCGTGAGGGGCGGCCGCACATTGTGGATGCCATCAAGAATGGCCAGGTGCAGCTGATCATCAACACCACCGAAGGTCGCAAGGCAATTTCCGACTCGGCGCAAATCCGTCAGTCGGCATTGCAGACCAAGGTAACCTATACAACCACCCTGGCAGGCGGCGAAGCCTTCTGCCGGGCGATCAAATTTGGTCCGGAGCGTACGGTTCGTCGCCTCCAGGACCTGCATGCAGGGAAGTAATACTATGGCTACTGACAGAGTGCCTATGACGCCGACGGGCGAAGCCCGCCTGCGCGAAGAACTTAAAAAGTTGAAATCCGAAGATCGCCCTCGGGTAATCCAGGCCATTTCCGACGCCCGGGAGCATGGGGATCTCAAGGAAAATGCCGAGTACCACGCTGCGCGTGAGCAGCAGAGCTTCATTGAGGGCCGTATCCAGGAGATCGAGGGCAAATTGTCGGCGGTTCTGGTTATCGACGTTACCAAGATGGAAAACACCGGCAAGGTGATTTTCGGCACCACGGTGCATCTGGTGAATATGGATACCGACGAAGAAGTGAAATACCAGATCGTAGGTGAGGATGAAGCCGATATTAAAGCTGGCAAACTGTCGGTTTCTTCGCCCATCGCCCGTGCCCTGGTGGGCAAGAGTGAGGGTGATGTGGTTGCGATCCGTATTCCTTCCGGCACCGTGGAATACGAAATATCTGAAGTGGAATATATCTGACCGAGGGATGGCTTTTCAGGGGCGGCTCCTGAGGAGTGGTCCCCGGGCCTGTGCCCCGGTAAGCCGGCATTTGCCGCGTGAGTATTGGTGCCAGAGATAAAAAAAGCCGGCCAGAGGGAACTCTGGCCGGCTTTTTTTATCTGAAGCTCACTTGGTTCGAAGCAGGTTCGATAGTTTCGGGTTCGGTTTTTTGGCCCGACGCAGAATGACCGCGATTTTTCCGATGGTTTGCACAAGTTCGGCCTTGGAGGCTTCGCACAGGGCTTTGATGGCTTCTTGGCGGGCTTCGCGGTCCTGGCTTGCCACTTTGATCTTGATTAGCTCGTGGTCGTTCAGGGCGCGATCCAGTTCGTCCTGGAGCCCTTCGGACAGGCCTTTGTCGCCAACGATGATGACAGGCTTCAGATTGTGGGCGATGGCCCGGTACTCCCGGCGCTGTTCCGATGACAAACTCATGATGTAATCTCTTTATCGGTGCAATTAACAAAAGGTCAGCGGCATGGGGACTGACAACGACGTATAATTCAGTGATTGTAACAGATTGATTGGTGCCAAAAATGGCTGTAATCACGTACAGGGCCGCGTTAATTGACCAGCAGGCGTTGTAATTCAGGATCGGGCGCCCAATATGTGTAGTAGGGCGCCGGTTCAGGATAGGCCGTTTCTGGTCGGCGAACGTATAATTGGTGTAAGGTGTCCGAAAAGGGTTGGTGGCCAAGTGGCTTTAGCCCTGCAATTCACAGGTGATGATCCTTGAACGATATGGCAAAAAATCTGGTTCTCTGGCTAGTAATAGCCGCCGTGCTGCTGATGGTGTTTCAGAATTTCACTCCCACCACCAGCGGGCAACAAGTCAACTATTCCCAGTTTGTGGAGATGGTCCAGCAGGGCCAGGTCCGGCAAGTGACGATTGATGGTCTGGAAGTGCAGGGTGTTCGTTCTGACGGCTCCCAGTTCCAGTCGATCCGTCCGCAGCTGTCTGACAACAAACTGATGGATGATCTGCTCGCCAACAACGTCGAAGTGATTGGTAAGGAGCCGGAGCGCCAGAGCCTGTGGACGCAGCTACTGGTGGCGGCATTCCCGATCCTGATCATTATCGCGCTGTTTGTATTTTTCATGCGCCAGATGCAGGGCGGCGGTGGCGGCAAAGGCCCCATGTCGTTTGGCAAAAGCAAGGCGCGATTGCTCAGCGAGGACCAGATCAAGACCACGTTTGGCGATGTGGCTGGCGTTGATGAGGCAAAAGAAGACGTAAAAGAGCTGGTCGATTTTCTGCGAGATCCGAGCAAGTTCCAGCGCCTGGGTGGCCGTATTCCCAAAGGCGTGTTGATGGTTGGTCCTCCCGGTACGGGTAAGACCCTTCTCGCCAAAGCGATTGCGGGCGAAGCCAAGGTGCCATTCTTCTCGATCTCGGGCTCTGACTTTGTCGAAATGTTCGTGGGTGTGGGCGCTTCCCGTGTTCGCGACATGTTTGAACAGGCTAAAAAGCAAAGTCCTTGCATCATCTTTATCGATGAGATCGATGCCGTTGGTCGTCACCGTGGTGCCGGCATGGGCGGTGGTCACGATGAGCGCGAGCAAACCCTGAACCAGTTGCTGGTTGAGATGGACGGCTTTGAGGGTAACGAAGGTGTTATCGTGATTGCAGCGACCAACCGTCCCGACGTTCTGGATCCGGCTCTGCTGCGGCCAGGCCGGTTTGACCGTCAGGTGGTGGTCAGCTTGCCGGATATCCTGGGTCGCGAGCAGATTCTGAAAGTGCACATGAAAAAAGTGCCACTGGCTGATGGCATAGAGCCAGGCGTTATTGCCCGTGGTACGCCCGGATTCTCCGGTGCTGACCTGGCGAACCTGGTCAACGAGGCGGCATTGTTTGCGGCCCGTCGTAACCAGCGTTTGGTGTCCATGGAAGAGCTGGAGCTGGCCAAAGACAAGATCATGATGGGTGCCGAGCGCAAATCCATGGTGATGAATGAGAAAGAAAAGCGTAACACCGCTTATCACGAGTCTGGTCATGCCATTGTGGGCCGTTTGGTGCCAGAGCATGATCCGGTTTATAAAGTGAGCATCATTCCTCGTGGACGTGCTTTGGGCGTGACCATGTTCTTGCCGGAAGAAGATAAGTACAGTCATTCCAAGCGGTTCCTGACCAGTTCGATTTGCAGTCTGTTCGGTGGTCGTATTGCTGAAGAGCTGACACTTGGCTTTGACGGTGTGACTACCGGCGCTTCTAACGACATTGAGCGTGCCACCAGTCTGGCCCGTAATATGGTGACTCGCTGGGGGTTGTCTGAAAAACTGGGCCCGTTGCAATATGATACCGACAGTGAAGAGCCGTTCCTGGGACGCTCTGCTGGTCAGTCGCATACGGTGTATTCGCCAGAGACGGCCCAGAGAATAGATGAGGAAGTGCGCAATATCATCGATACCTGCTACGAGACAGCCAAGCAGATCCTGGTCGATAATCGTGACAAGCTGGAGATGATGGCAGACGCACTGATGAAGTATGAAACCATCGATCGTCACCAGATTGACGACATTATGGCGGGCCGTGAGCCACGCCCACCAAAAAACTGGGGCGACAGCGGTCCCACCGGTGGTGTCAAGGCTGAGGAAGAGCCAGCCCAGGAGTCTCGCGACTCCGATGACGGGCGTCAGCCCGGAATGGGCAGGCCTGCCGGCGAGCACTGATCGCCCAGGCTGATTGAGAAAAAACAAACGCCGCCCGATAATCGGGCGGCGTTTGTTTTTGTCTATGCAAAATCTTGAATGTGCGGAACGCTTGTTATGGAAATGAATTTTGCAGGCCGCGTGCTGGACCTGTCTCTTTGTCACGTCATGGGTATCCTGAACGTCACACCCGATTCTTTTTCGGATGGTGGCTGCTTTAATACCGTGGATGCAGCGCTGCTTCGTGCCCGACAAATGGTTAATGACGGTGCTGGCTTTATTGATGTCGGCGGAGAGTCGACCAGGCCTGGGGCCTCACCGGTTTCCACCCAGGAGGAGCTGGATAGAGTCTGCCCCGTGGTTGAAGCTATTGCCCGGGAACTGGATGCCGTTATTTCAGTAGATACCAGCAACCCGACTGTGATGGCGGAGACCGTAAAGCTGGGCGCCGGGATGATCAATGATGTTCGTGCGCTGCAGCGTGACGGTGCCATTGCAGCGGCAGCGGCGGCTGACGTGCCGGTGTGTATCATGCACATCCAGGGCGAGCCGGATAGCATGCAGGATAACCCTCGTTACCGTAATGTTCGGCGGGAAGTCAGTTCGTTTCTGACTGAACGAATGCGAGTGGCGGAATGCGCGGGGGTGCGGCCTGAGAATATCATTCTTGATCCGGGCTTCGGTTTTGGCAAAAGTGTTGAGCATAATTTTCAGTTGTTGGCGATCCTGGAGCAGATGCACCTGTTGGGTCACCCGTTGTTGATCGGCGTGTCCCGGAAATCCATGTTGGGTGCTGTCACCGGTCGAGATGTAAACGAAAGGTTGCCGGCGAGCCTTGCTGCCGCGACAATATCCGCCATGAAGGGCGCAAGCATCCTCCGGGTGCATGATGTGCGGGAAACTGTGGACGCCGTCCGGATCGTGACGGCAGTAAAGGAGGCAATCTGATGTCCCAGCGCAAATATTTTGGTACTGACGGCATTCGGGGGCGTGTTGGAGAGCGCCCGATCACACCGGAATTCATGCTGCACCTTGGTTGGGCGGCGGGGCAGGCATTCAAGCGTAAAGGCCAGCACAACAGCGTGCTGATTGGTAAAGATACCCGACTGTCCGGTTATATGTTCGAGTCGGCCCTTGAAGCCGGGCTGTCTGCCGCGGGCGTCGATGTGAAGCTTTTGGGGCCGATGCCGACACCGGCCATCGCTTACCTCGCGAGAACGTTCAGGGCGTCGGCGGGGATTGTTATCAGTGCCTCTCACAATCCGCACCACGATAACGGTATCAAGTTTTTCTCACCTGCCGGCACCAAGCTTGATGATGCGCTTGAGTCTGAGATTGAGCGCTGGCTTGATACGCCGATTCAGGTTTGTGAGCCGAATGAGTTGGGCAAGGCGAGCCGCGTGGATGATGCGCCTGGTCGTTATGTGGAGTTCTGTAAAAGCACCGTGCCCAACGAGTTCACACTTGATGGCATGCACATTGTGCTTGATTGCGCTCACGGCGCCACTTATCACGTGGCGCCCAAGGTGTTTCAGGAGCTCGGGGCGCAGTTAACCGTTATTGGTGCCAATCCGGACGGGCTTAACATTAATCTTAATGTGGGCTCCACCCATCTGGATGCCCTGAAGCAGATGGTTGCTGAGAAGAAGGCCGATCTGGGAATCGCCTTCGACGGTGACGGTGATCGCGTGCTGATGGTGGATCAGGATGGCTCCGAAGTGGACGGTGATGAGTTGCTGTACATTCTGGCGTCACAGCGCCATTCAGAGGGGCGGTTGCACGGGGGGGTCGTCGGAACACTGATGACCAATCTGGGTGTAGAGCTGGCGCTGCGCGACCTGGGGATCGAATTCGAACGGGCGAGCGTCGGTGACCGCTATGTGATGGAGCGATTATTGGCGAAAAACTGGCTGGTCGGCGGCGAAGGTTCTGGACACATGGTTGTTCGTGATTGCACCAGTACCGGCGACGGCATTGTTTCTGCGCTTCAAGTGTTGTTGGCGGTTCGCCGCTCCGGCAAGACCATGGCAGAATTGCGTCAAGGCATGCGGAAGTTGCCCCAGACGATGATCAATGTGCGCGTCGCCCAGCGTTTTGATCCGCACAGTCGTGCCGATATTGTTAACGCCATGCGCAGCGCAGAAGCGGAACTTGGCGATGCCGGCCGAATCCTGCTGCGGGCCTCCGGTACGGAGCCATTGATCCGGGTAATGGCCGAGGGGCGGAATGCCGAAGACATTCGCCGTGTCGTCGAGCAGCTGGCCCTGGTGGTCGAGCAGTCAACACCCTGATTTTGTGGGGCGGGCCGGGTTGTGCGAGCTATATGACTGCTGTATAGTTCGCCCTCCCTGAGATTAGGGCAGTCGGGATTGGATATGCGTCGCAGGATTGTAGCCGGTAACTGGAAAATGAACGGATCGAAAGATCTGGTGCAGCAGCTGGTTGGTGACATCCGCGAGCACGCTGCCGATCTTGATGAGGCCGTAAAGAGCACTCTGGATGTCGTCATAATTCCTCCCGCTCTTTACGTTGACTCGGTGGTTGGGTGTTGTGGTGATGCGTTGGCTACGGGCGTGCAGAATGTCAGCCAGTGGCAGTCAGGTGCATACACCGGAGAGGTTTCATCCGACATGGCGTTGGATCTGGGTTGCCAATATGTATTGGTAGGGCACTCGGAGAGGCGTCAACTGTTTGCTGAATCGGATGAGGTAATTGCCCGGAAAGTTACGCGGGTTCTGGAGTCTGGTCTTACTGCCATCTTGTGCGTGGGAGAGACTCTTGAAGAGCGCGAAGCCGGTCAGGCCGAATCCATTGTTGCCAGTCAGGTCCGGCAAGGGCTCTCGACGGTGATCAGTGACCAGTGGTCGCGTGTGGTGGTTGCCTATGAGCCCGTTTGGGCGATTGGTACCGGAAAAACAGCTACCGCAGAAGACGCTCAAGCCATGCATGCGGAGATCCGCGGGGTGCTTGAGCAAATGAATGCGCCGTCCCGGAACATTTCGGTACTTTACGGCGGCAGTGTAAAAGCGGATAATGCGGCCGCTCTGTTTGCAGAGCCCGATATCGATGGTGGTCTTATAGGTGGTGCGTCCCTGAAGGCCGACGAATTTGTCAGTATCTGCCGGTCCTTTCCGGTAGGTGCGTAAGCCGACACGTTTACGAGAGTCTGTATGGATTTGATGGAAACACTAGTAGTCGTAGTTCACGTCGTGATCGCCGTGGCGCTGGTGGGCCTGGTTCTTATCCAGCAAGGCAAAGGCGCGGATGCCGGTGCGGCATTTGGTGGTGGAGCCTCCCAGACGGTATTCGGTAGTCAGGGTAGCGGTAGCTTCCTGACCCGTATGACCACGTTAATGGCGGTTGTATTTTTTGTAACAAGTTTTTCGCTGGCAATCTTCGCTAAGCAGCGGGCAGAAGTGGCAGGTGAGGCTGGTATTCCGGTGGTTCAGGAATCCCGTCAGGCTCCGGCTGATACAGCGCCCGGTGTTGAAGAATCTGCAAATGGCGAAGCCGAGGGTGGGGAGTCTCAGCTCCCTGACCTCGAGTGAAGGGTGCTGCCCAAGTGGTGGAACTGGTAGACACGCTATCTTGAGGGGGTAGTGGCGAAAGCCGTGCCGGTTCGAGTCCGGCCTTGGGCACCATTTTTGAAGACGACGGCTTGGAGTATCCAGGCCGTTTTTTTTGGTCAGTCCTTGACCAGTCCGCGCGGCGTCACTATACTCCGGCGGATATTGAAGGCTGCGATTTTATCGTGGTTTTCAGGCAGGCCAGGTGTCTGTCGGCAGAGGGCCGGTTTGGGTTGGCTTTCTGCGAATTCTTGCAACAAAAGGCCCCACTCATAGGGGCTTTTTGATTAAGGGGCCTGGCGTAAAGGGCCCTGGTGCATAAAAAGGGCTGATCAACAGCCCTTTTTTTGTTTTTGTGGTACGAAAATCTCAAGACGGAGGCGGCGACACTTGTCAGCCAAGCTTAAACAACTGGAAGACATACTGCGCCCGGTAGTAGAGGGGCTGGGGTATGAATTCTGGGGTATCGAATATCGTTCCCGCGGCTATCAATCGATGCTGCGGGTGTTTATCGATGATGTGGAAAGCGGCATCGGTATAGAAGATTGCGAAAAAGTCAGTCGTCAAATCAGTGGCGTTATGGACGTGGAAGACCCGATTCAGAGTGAGTACACCCTTGAGGTGTCTTCTCCGGGTATGGACCGGCCGCTGTTCCTTCTTGAGCAGTACCAGGCATTTGTTGGTCATCAGGTGCAGATCAAATTGCGCATGGCCTTTGAAGGCCGGCGCAAGTTTCAGGGGCTGATCAAAGGGGTAGAGGGCGACGAAGTCGTGATCGTGGCTGAAGACCACGAGTACCTGTTGCCCTTTGACAGCATAGAAAGAGCCAACATCATTCCGGTTTTTGAATGACACATTCGAATAAATCTGTAGGTGTATCGATTATTTTTAGGGCAGGGCAATTCAATGAGTAAAGAGATCTTGCTGGTCGTGGAATCCGTTTCGAACGAGAAAGGCGTCGATAAGGATGTGATTTTTGAGGCGATCGAACTCGCGCTCGCTACCGCTGCCAAAAAACGCTATGACGACGAAGAAGCCGATATCCGGGTAGCCATCGATCGGCGCACCGGGGAGTACGAGACCTTTCGCCGTTGGCTGGTAGTAGACAATGATGCGGTTCCGGCACTGGGTACTGAACTTACCATGCAGGAAGCGGAAGAAATCGATACCGACCTCCGGCCGGGCGATACCCATGAAGAAAAGGTTGAGTCCGTCGCCTTTGGTCGGATTGGCGCTCAGGCCGCCAAGCAGATCATCTTCCAGAAGGTTCGCGAAGCCGAACGTTCCAAGATTGTCGATAGCTATCGCGACCGAGTGGGCGAACTGGTGTCTGGTACGGTCAAGAAAGTGACACGTGACAACGTCATCGTGGATCTGGGTGCCAACGCTGAAGCCTTGTTGCCCCGTGAACACCTGATCCCGCGTGAAACCTTCCGGATGGGCGACCGCGTACGCGCCCTGCTGTTGGAAATTCGCACAGATCACCGCGGGCCACAGCTGATTCTGAGCCGTACTGACGGTCAGATGCTGATCGAGCTGTTCCGCATTGAAGTGCCGGAAATCGCCGAGGAGCTGATCGAGATCCGTGGCGCTGCCCGTGATCCGGGTTCCCGCGCGAAAATCGCTGTCAAAACCAACGATCGTCGTATCGATCCGGTGGGCGCTTGTGTCGGTATGCGTGGCTCCAGGGTGCAGGCAGTTTCCAACGAGTTGGGCGGAGAGCGTGTTGATATTGTGCTGTGGGACGATAACCCTGCGCAGTTGGTGATCAACTCCATGGCGCCGGCCGAAGTGGCCTCTATCGTGATGGACGAAGACGGCCACACCATGGACGTCGCCGTTGCCGAAGACAATCTTGCCCAGGCCATTGGCCGCAACGGACAAAACGTTCGTCTGGCGACCGAGTTGACTGGCTGGACGCTCAACGTCATGACCGAAGAGGAAGCCGGAGAGCGTCAGGAGCAGGAATACTCGCGACTGGTTGAGCACTTCACCAAGCACCTCGATGTGGATGAGGAATTTGCTGGCGTTCTGATCGACGAAGGTTTTACCTCGATTGAAGAGGTGGCCTACGTGCCGATGGAAGAGATGCTGGCGATTGACGGCTTTGATGAAGACACCGTCACAGAATTGCGGAGTCGCGCCAAGGACGTCCTGCTGAACCAGGCGTTGGCGAGCGAAGAGGCTCTGGAAGGTGCGGAACCCGCAGATGATCTTCTGGAAATGGAAGGTATGGACCGTTCTCTGGCGTTCAAACTCGCCGGTATGGGTGTGCGTACCATGGAAGATTTGGCTGAGCAGTCTGTGGATGATCTGCTCGATATTGAAGGTATGGATGAAGAACGCGCGGGCAAGTTAATCATGACAGCACGCGCACCCTGGTTTGAAGGCCAGGCCTGATTCGGGAGAGGAGACCAGTATGGCTGATGTAACGGTAAAACAACTGGCCGCAGATGTAGGCGCTCCCGTGGATCGTTTGCTGAAGCAGATCGTAGAGGCGGGCCTTAAAGCTCGCAGCGAAAACGATGCTGTCACCAGCGATGAGAAGCAGCAGTTGCTGGCGTATCTGAGAAAAAATCACGGTGAAGCCGGGGCTGAGCCGCAGAAGATTACGCTTAAGCGTAAAACGACAACCACGCTGAAGGCCGGCAAGGCCAAGACCGTGAATGTGGAAGTGCGTAAGCGTCGCACCTACATCAAGCGTGCGGAAGTGCAGCCTGAGGCCGAAGCCGAGGCGGAAGTGCAAAAGCTGGAAGACGTAGCTGCGCAGCCGGTTGCTGAAACCCCGGTGGTCGAAGAAGCACCGAAAGTAACAGCAGAGCAGCAGGCAGAGGCGCCTTCAGCACAACAGCCCGAACAGGCCGAGGCTCCGTCTGCGGACAAGAAAGCGCCTGAGCCTGAAGTGGCAACAGCGCCGGAGGATATTCCCATGCCTCCGCCTGAGGATGAAGGCCGGGATCGTAAGCCAAAGAAAAAGAAAGAGAAGGTACGCGAGCGCGGAGATGATATCGAAGAAGGCAAGCCAAAGAAGAAACAGGCTGGCCATCGCGGCCCTCGCAGCCGTCCGGTTGACGAACCACTGGTGATTTCTGAGGAAGACGACGATAGCGGTCCTCGTAAGCAGCTGCGGGCTAAAAAGAAACCGAAAGAAAAGCGTCACGCTTTTGAGAGGCCAACCAAGCCCATGGTTAGAGAAGTACAGATACCTGAAGTTATCACCGTTGGTGATCTTGCCCAGCGCATGGCGGTCAAAGCCGCTGATGTGATTAAAACATTGATGGGAATGGGTGTTATGGCCACCATCAATCAGCCGCTGGACCAGGAAACAGCGATGCTCGTTACCGAAGAGCTGGGTCACAAGCCCAGAGCGGTCAGCGACGATGCTCTTGAAGAAGAAGTGCTGAGCAACATCTCTGTACAGCACGAAGGTAAAGAGAAGATCAAGCGTGCGCCCGTGGTCAGTGTGATGGGTCACGTTGACCATGGTAAGACCTCGCTGCTGGATTACATTCGTCGCACCAAAGTGGCTGCAGGTGAATCCGGTGGTATTACCCAGCACATCGGCGCCTACCACGTAGAAACCGATCACGGCATGGTGTCTTTCCTGGATACCCCTGGCCACGCGGCCTTTACCGCCATGCGTGCCCGTGGTGCCCAGTGCACCGACATCGTCATCCTGGTTGTGGCCGCAGACGACGGTGTTATGCCGCAAACCAAGGAAGCAGTACAGCACGCCAAGTCGGCCGGTGTTCCACTGGTCGTTGCCATCAACAAGATGGACAAGGAAGAAGCTGATCCGGATCGGATCAAAAACGAATTGTCGGCGCTGGATGTGATTCCGGAAGACTGGGGCGGTGACGTTCAGTTCATTCCCGTCTCTGCACACACCGGTTCTGGTATCGATGACCTACTCGAGGCCATCCTGCTGCAAGCCGAAGTGCTTGAGCTTGAGGCTTCGCCAGACGCCTCTGCCAAGGGCGTCGTTGTTGAGTCAAGCCTCGAGCGCGGCCGTGGTTCTGTGGCGACCGTGCTGGTTCAGAACGGTACCCTGCGCCAGGGTGACATGGTGGTTGCAGGCTCTTTCTTCGGTAAAGTGCGCGCCATGACGGACGAGGCTGGCAAGCAGGTTAAAGAGGCTGGCCCGTCGATTCCGGTTGAGATTCTTGGCCTGAACGGTACACCGGATGCCGGTGATGAGTTCTACGCCGTGGCGGACGAGAAGAAAGCGAAAGAGCTGGCTGAATTCCGTCAAACCCGCGAGCGTGAGCACCGCTTGCAGCGCCAGCAGGCTTCCAAGCTTGAAAACATGTTCGAGAACATGGGCAAAGATGAGGTTAAAACCCTCAACGTTGTACTGAAGACAGACGTGCGTGGTTCTCTTGAGGCTATCGTCAAGGCCTTGCAGGATCTGGGCAACGACGAAGTTCAGGTCAAGATCATCTCGTCCGGTGTCGGCGGTATTGCCGAAACCGACATCAGTCTGGCCATGGCGACCAATGCCGTGATCTTTGGTTTCAACGTTCGGGCAGATAACGCAGCCAAGCGTCTGGTTGAGCAGGAAGGCCTGGACTTGCGCTACTACAGCATCATCTACAACCTGATCGATGATGTTAAGTTTGCGCTGACTGGCATGCTCAAGCCTGAGTTCCGGGAAGATATCCTGGGTGTTGCCGATGTGCGTGACGTCTTCCGTTCACCCAAGTTTGGCCAGGTGGCTGGCTGTATGGTGACCGAGGGCAACGTATATCGTAACAAGCCTATCCGCGTGCTGCGTGACAACGTGGTGATCTTTGAAGGCGAGCTGGAATCTCTGCGTCGCTTCAAGGATGACGTTCAGGAAGTCCGTAACGGTATGGAATGTGGTATCGGTGTTAAGGGCTATGACGTCAAAGTGGGCGACCAGATTGAAGTGTTTGATCGCGTTCGTGTTGAACGTAAGCTCGAATCTACGGGGGCCTGATGCCACGGGAATTCAGTCGCATTGATCGCATAGGCGATCAGATGCAGCGTGAATTGGCTCAGCTCATCCAGCGTGAGGTGAAAGATCCTCGCGTTGGAATGGTCACGGTGAACGCTGTCAAGGTGAGCCGTGATCTGGGCTACGCCGATATCTACGTATCGTTGCTGTCTACCGAAGAACTCACCGAGCAGTCTCCGGCCGTCCAGGACTCGTTATCGGCCCTGAACAAGGCTTCCGGGTTTTTGCGTGGCCAGGTCGGGCGCGCGATGAAACTGCGGGTGGTGCCTCACTTGCGCTTTCATTTCGACAGCCTGCTCAACCAAAGCCGCAAAATGGATCGTCTGATTCGTGAAGCCGTCGGTGATCAGCCGGCGGTTCCCCGGGAAGACAATGACGATCCCGTGTCTGACAACCCGGAGCGTGACGCTTGAGTCGTAGGCGTAAAGGTCGTGAGGTAAATGGCATTCTGGTGATCGACAAACCCCAGGGTGTCACGTCCAACGGTATTCTTCAGCAGATCAAGCGCCTGTATGGTGCGGCGAAAGCCGGCCATACCGGTGCGCTCGACCCTCTTGCCACCGGTGTTCTGCCGCTGTGCTTTGGTGAAGCCACCAAGTTTTCCCAGATGATGCTCGACAGTGACAAAGCGTATGTCACCACGGCGCGCCTGGGTGAGCGAACAGAAACCGGTGACAGTGAAGGTGCCGTGGTTGAAGAAAAGCCGGTGTCGGCATTGACTGAAGCTGAAGTCGAGGCGGTGCTTGAGAACTTTCGCGGGGACATTCAGCAGGTTCCGTCGATGTATTCGGCTCTCAAACATCAGGGCAAGCCTCTATACGAGTATGCCCGGCAAGGCATCGAGATCGACCGTCCTGCCCGCCCGGTGACCATCTACGAGCTCAAGCTGCTGGCCATTCGCGACAATGAGCTGGATATGGCTGTTACCTGCACCAAAGGTACGTACATACGCTCATTGGTTGAGGATATCGGTGAAGCTCTGGGATGTGGCGCTCATGTCGTTGCGCTTAGACGAACCATGGCTTCCGGTTATGATCTGTCGCAAGCCCATGATGTCAATGCCCTGGAGGCCATGCGGGAAAAGGGTGAGAGTCTGGACGGGCTGTTATTGCCGCCAGAAAGCGCGCTGACCATGTTCCCGGAGCACCGGTTGGGCGGCTCGCCGCTGGTATCGATATTGAACGGACAACCGGTTAGAATATCGGGTCAGCCTTTTGAGGGGTTCGTGCGTATTTACGGCGATCATTCCTTCGTTGGGTTGGTAGAAGCTGTACCCGAGGGCGACGACACCAATCTGGTGCCGCGCCGTCTGGTAAAGAGTAGCGGCGGGTAAGACCGCCGTGGAGTAGCCGGGCTGTAGAGATGCGCGGTTCGGCCGGATGTATCAGCATCGCAACCAATGAGGTGTAATATGGCACTTTCTGCCAATGAGAAAGCACAGATCGTTAATGATTATCAGCAAGCTGATGGCGATACCGGTTCCCCTGAAGTTCAGGTGGCACTGCTGAGCGCTAACATCAACAAGCTGCAGGATCACTTCAAGGCCAACAAGCAGGATCACCATTCCCGCCGCGGCCTGATCCGGATGGTAAACCAGCGTCGTAAGCTGCTGGACTACCTCAAGCGTAAAAACGCTGACCGCTACCTTGAGCTGATCAAGCGTCTGGGTCTGCGTCGCTAATCCGGTTTAACGACCTGAAGACTGGCCCGGGATGTCCCGGGTTCAGCCGAGCTTCTCTCCCGCTGTCTGAGCTTGCCCGTTTGGGGAAGCCAGAGAGCGATTTGCTGCAGTTGATTTGTCAGTGACACCGAAGGATTTTCCCTGTCGTAATGGAAAGCTGAAATTGATAGCAGGTTGTTGAAAAGCCCGGGTGCAGCAGCAATGGCTGCGCGCCTTACCGGGGTTTTGCAACAGCCTGTTAGCTTTCAGACGGGTTGGCTTTCGGTTCACAGATCAAGCTGCTGCGGTGTTGATGAAATCCGGGTACGGATGAATTGGTCATCCGGCCCTGTATTAACAGTTGAATAGCAGGAGTTAATAGTGGATCTGCAACCACGTAAGAAAACGTTTGAAATGGGTGGCGAAACCTTCACTCTGGAAACCGGCCGAGTTGCCCGTCAGGCGACAGGTTCTGTTCTGGTAACGACCGGTGACACATCCGTACTGGGTACCGTTGTGGGTGCCAAAGAAGCCAAGCCGGGTCAGCCGTTCTTCCCGTTGACCGTCAACTACTTCGAAAAAACCTACGCTGCGGGCAAAATCCCCGGTGGTTTCTTCAAGCGTGAAGGCCGTCCGTCCGAGAAAGAGACGCTGACGTCACGCCTGATTGACCGTCCGATTCGCCCGCTGTTCCCGAACGGGTACATGAACGAAGTTCAGGTCGTCCTGACCGTCATGTCTGCCAACAAGAACCACGATCCAGACATCGCAGCCATGCTGGCGGCTTCGGCTGCACTGGCGATTTCTGGTATCCCGTTTGACGGCCCGATCGGCGCAGCCCGCGTTGGTTTTACCAACGAAAAAGGTTACTTCCTGAACCCGACCTTCGAAGAACTGCAAACTTCCCTGCTGGATATGGTTGTTGCCGGTACCGAAGACGCAGTACTGATGGTTGAGTCTGAAGCCAAAGGCCTGTCCGAGGACCAGATGCTGGGCGGCGTGCTGTTTGCTCACCAGGAAATGCAGACCGCGGTAACCGCCATCAAGGAATTCGCGGCCGAAAATGGCAAGCCGCGCTGGGAATGGCAGCCAGAGCAGGAAAACACTGAACTGCTGAACGTCATCAAGTCGGAGTTTGGCAGCGCGATCGAAGAAGCCTACGCCATTCGCGACAAGATGGCTCGCTACACCCGCCTGGGTGAGATCAAGACGGAAGCCGTTGAGAAGCTGGCTGGCGAAGAAGAAGGTCAACCTTCTGCAGAGCTGGTCAAGAAGTACTTCGGCAAGGTAGAGAAGTCGGTTGTGCGTCAGCAGGTTATTGACGGCAAGCCGCGTATCGACGGCCGCGACAACAAGACTGTACGCCCGATCGAAGTGGAAGTGGGCATTCTGCCTTCTGTTCACGGTTCTGCGTTGTTCACCCGTGGTGAAACTCAGGCCATCGTAACGGCTACCTTGGGCACCACCCGTGACGTTCAGATCATCGACGCACTGGAAGGCGAGCGTAAAGATCCGTTCCTGTTCCACTACAACTTCCCTCCGTATTCGGTTGGTGAAACCGGTCGTGTGGGCGCGCCGGGTCGTCGTGAAGTGGGTCATGGTCGCTTGGCCAAGCGTGGCGTGTTGGCGGTTATGCCGACCATTGAAGAGTTCCCGTATGCCATTCGTGCGGTGTCTGAGATTACTGAATCCAACGGCTCCAGCTCCATGGCGTCGGTGTGTGGTTCCAGTCTGGCACTGATGGACGCTGGCGTGCCGATCAAGGCACCGGTTGCCGGTATCGCCATGGGGCTGGTCAAGGAAGGCGAGAAGTTTGCGATCCTGACCGACATCCTGGGTGACGAAGATCACTTGGGCGACATGGATTTCAAGGTTGCTGGTACCAAAGAGGGCATCACTGCTCTGCAGATGGATATCAAGATCAACGGCATCACTGACGAGATCATGGAGCTGGCTCTTGAGCAGGCTCACGCAGCCCGTCTGCACATTCTGGGTGAGATGAACAAGGTGATCTCTGAGCCCCGTGCCGAGCTGTCTGATCGTGCACCGAGCATCACCACCATCAAGATCCATCCGGACAAGATCCGTGACGTTATCGGTAAGGGCGGTTCTGTGATCCGTTCTATCTGTGACGAGACCGGTGCATCTATCGATCTGGACGACGACGGCAATGTGAAGATTTACGCCGATAATGCAGCGGCTGCCCAAGCTGCGGTGAATCGCGTGAAGGAAATCACTGCTGAGATTGAAGTGGGCGCGCTCTACAAAGGCCGTGTTGAGCGGATTGTGGAGTTTGGTGCGTTCGTTAACATCCTGCCTGGCAAGGATGGTCTGGTGCACATTTCCCAGATCTCTGATCGCCGTATCGAGAACGTCACTGACGAGCTGAGCGAAGGTCAGGAAGTTCTGGTTAAGGTTCTGGATGTCGACAACCGTGGCCGCGTTAAGCTGTCCATGAAGGAAGTCAAAGAAGGCGAGCAGCCGACTGACTTCGCTGACTGATTCGTTTAGTCAGACTTGAAAAACCCGCCTTTTGGCGGGTTTTTTCGTTTCTGTGCCTAAAGCTCCCCTTCCATAAACTCCAGTACCGCCTCCCGATAGGCCGGCAGGATAAACGTCGCGCCATGGGGCGTGTCGGTTCTCAGGAAATCTTTGGGCTGTTCCGCCGCCTCATACAGCCGCATGCCGTGGTGGAAAGGGATAATGCCATCGCGGGCGCTGTGGATGATTTTGACGGGCACCGGGGCGATGGCGGCGATTCTGTCTACCCCTTCGTATTCGTCGGGTATGGTCCAGCTGAGGGGGATCTGGAAAGGCCAGGTGAGCCAGAATTCACCGAGTTTTTCGCGCGCGATCAGGCGAAAGCCGGAAAAGGTGCCGTCCAGGATGACGCCGCTCAGTGCCGGCTGTTCTTCACGTTGCACCCATTCGCTGGCCAGGGCGATGCCGAGGCCGCCGCCGAGACTCTGGCCGAGCAGGAACAGTGCTTGGTTGTCTTCCGGGTGGCGCTCGGCCAGCCAGCGCAGGCCGGTTTCGGCGTCGTGCAAGGCGCCTTCTATGTCCGGGGCGCCGGTAGACTGGCCGTAGCCGCGGTAGTCGATGGTGAAGACGTTGTAGCCCTGCTCGGGAAGCCAGGCCACGTTGAGGATGTGGGCGCTGACGTTCTGGGCGTTGCCGTGCAGGTAATAGACGGTGGCTTTGGCGGGCTCGTCTGTCATGGCCGGTAGCCACCAGCCATGGAGGGTTTCGCCGTCCTTGGTTTCGAGGTAAACGTCTTCGTAATCCAGGTTCAGTCGATCCGGGGTGATGTAGGTGACTTTATCCGGGTAGAAGAACAGGCTGCTGCAGCCTGTTTGCAGAAACCCGGCACAGAGTAGTGCGGCCAGGGCAAGCTGGCGGGTGGTGACGGTCGAGCTGAACCTGAGCCTCAGAAGTACGCGTGGATGCCAGCCTGCCATGTGCTTTGGTACCTGTCGAAGTGGTCTTCCCGTGTGAATTCGGCGAACACGCTGAATTCCCGGCCGATGTGGAGGTTGCCTTTGACGTAGAGCTGGTCTTGCCGGTGTTGGTTGCTGATGATCCAGGCTTTGGTTTTGGCACCAGCCAGCAGGCTGAACCGGTTGGTCTGGTGCAGCAGGCCAAGGTCTGCGCCGGGTGCAAAGTCATGCCCGCGGCGGATGTCGTCGTCGATTTCCAGGTCGGCGGTGGCAATGGCAAAGGCCTGGCTGTTTTGGCCCAGGCGCCAGCTACCGCCGGCACCGCCCTCAAGGTAGGGTGTGAACACGCGTTCGGTGCCGGTGTCGGTGCGGCGACCGCCAAAGCCGACCTGCCATGACGTGGGTGAGAAAAACTGATTACGGGGGCTCAGTGAGCGTATTTCTACGCCGACCAGCTGCTCCACCTGGAGCTCCTGATTGTCATGGTAGAGGCGCGCGTCCAGCCTCAGAAACTGGAGTTGGGCGCCTGAGCGGTAGCCGGCGGGTGGGTCCAGTACGTCGTGGTAGGCGGGGCGCAGAGTTAGCTGGGTGAATTCCTCATGCGCCAGTTGCCCGAAACCGAGAGACACCCGGAAGGTGTCATGGCCCTGATCGTCCCGAATCTCAGGCTCTGGAACCGGTGGCATGTCGCGAGCCTCTTCTATCCGGCTGCGCGACACCAGCAGCTGATGCGACAGCGGGGCTGCGAATTCTCTTGGCCAGCCTTTGGCTTCACTCTGGTAGCGAACGTAATCGTAGGTGGCGTCCAGCACCCAGGCCCTTTCCTGATCCGTCAGTTGCTGCAGTTCCGGACCGTCCACCTGTACGTAGCCGCTTGCGATAGCGGCAGCGATGGTCCGGTGGTCACGGGGCAGGGTATCCAGGCGGTGGCTGACGGCCGTGGCCGCAGAGGGCCGGTAATGAACACGCTCCACCAGGCCAGCGTCTCGTACCCAGCGCACGGTGTCGGATGGAATGGCGTGTGTGCTGACTTCGTTCAGTAGGTTGGTGCCCGGGCGGGCGGCGTCGATCAGGGCCAGCAGCCGATAGGCGCAGTTTTCGTCAAAAAAGTAGTAGTCGAAATTCTTGTCCTGGATTTCCCAGGTGTGAGCCAGCATGGTGTCGACTTCCGGCTGACTGAGATTCAGCGTGTATTCCCAGAGATCCCGATGTTCGATGTCGTTGTACAGCCGGATCATTTCATAATAGGGGCGGATAGCGGTAATGCCCGGGTAACCACCAAAGATGCCCCGGTAGGCAAACAGCAGCTCGCTGTCATGCTCGGCAGCATCTGCCGCATACGAAATGGTGTTGGCCAGCAGCAGGTCGGCTTCGCTATCGTTCTGGGGCGGGTCCAGGCGCAGAAAAGTGTGGCCGAACATGGATGAGGGGCTGTTCAGGTAGGATGCCGCGAACACCAACGTGACTTTTTCGGTATTCAGCTCCTCAAACCATTCGTCGTAGTCCGGGCAATCCACCTGAGCGCCGGGCAAATCCAGTTGCTCACGTAGCCAGGCGTCACGGGCCGGGAAGCGGCAACGGGCGTGGTCATTACCGCCGCCAGGCTGCTGTATCGCCTCAAGGGTGGCCGCCAGTTCGTCGCGGGGGGAGGTTTTGCCATGCTCGCTCAGAAAAAATGCCGGGTCATCGGCCTGACTGGTATATCCGGAGCCCAGCGTATCTTGATGATAGTGACCAAGGGTCAACCAGACGGGATGGTTATGAAGGTTTTCGGGTGTGGCGGCGAAAGCTGCCTGCGTTGCGAAAAAACATGCAAGCCAAAGTGTGGCTTGCCCAGTGCGCAAGGGGTAGCCCATAGGGATAGTATACGTCCGGTTAAATTTGGGAGAGCGATAGCGCGCCGTCCATGGCGCTTGTGATGTCCGTTACTCAATAACGATTACGCTGCTACGTACTTGCTCAGCGATTCGTTCTGCTCCAGTAGAGATACGATAGCATCAACGGCCTCGCCAGAGGTGGTATCAGCGTTCGGGAAGATAGTGGCGAAGTTGTCTTGCAAGACTTTGCGGAAAGAGTCGCGGTCTACCTGATCAACGCCCAGAAGCACCGCCAGGGTGTCCAGGTTTTCGCCATTACCGCGTGACATGTCACGGGCTACTTTATCAATGTTGCTGTCCATGTACATGGCCATGGACTGAACCGATTGGTTGGTCTGGCAACCCAGGGTTCCGGTTGTCATGCCGAAGGTCTGGTTGCCAAAGGTTCCGTTGGTCGTTGCGGCCAGTACATGTGGCGCAATGCCAGACTGTCCCTCCCAGATCATGGCGCCTACACCACAGCCTGGCTGGGCAAATGCCATAGAAGAAGCACCAAGAAGAATTGCGCCTGCGATCAGTTTTTTCATTATCCACTCCTTTATGTGGTTTTTTGCTTGCGTCGCAAAACACCTAACATCAGAACGGGTAGACCGGTTAGGTGAAAACGGTCCGGAAGGGAAAAGCCCTGCGCTAGAGACCGCTGAATTGAGTATAGACGATATTCCAATAACGCAAGTTGGCTATAACGCAGGTTTTTTTGATCAAGAAGCAAATAAATAGTATAAAAAAAGAGCAGTTATTCTATGTTGTTATATAAAGGCCAGTTCAGTATAGTGGCGCTCGCCAAGAAGGCATTAAAATACATGGAGACATCACAATGAAAAAAGTTCTTATCGCATCAACACTTGTACTGGCCGGCGCAATGACTGGTTGCTCCTCCCTCAACACTAGCGCTCCGTCGCTGCCGCTGACTGGCACCGTTCATAGCGATGTTAAGGCGGACATCGAGGTTGGTGAGAAAATCACTGGTCAAGCTTCTGTAACCCAACTGTTCGGCCTGCTGACTCTGGGCGACAGCAAAAAGTACGCTGACGGCGTAGCTTATGGTGTTGGCTCTTCCGGCGGTGCTCTGCCTCTGCCGATTGGTGGTGCAGCCCTGGTTGACAAGGTTAAGTCTGCTGCTGCCTACAACGCTGTTACCGAGTCCGGTGCAGACGTGATCATCGCTCCGCGTTACACCGTTGAGCAGAACGGCTACGGTTTCTTCGGAACCATTGACGTAACCGTTGAAGGCTATAAAGGCACCATCAAGAGCATCAAGTAACGCTCCTTGATATTGGCCTGAAAAAAAGCCGGAGCAGGTTTATACCGCTCCGGCTTTTTGTTTTCCGATGATTGTCACCCTCCGAGGTACGCCTCCCGCACTTCCGGATTAGCCAGCAGGTTCTTGCCGGTGTCGTGCAGCCGGATGCGCCCCGTTTCCAGCACATAGCCCCGATCCGCCAGATTCAGTGCCTGGTGAGCATTCTGCTCGACCAGAAACACGGTAATGCCTTCTTCCCTCAGGTGACCGATGATCTGGAAGATCTGCTGGATGATGATAGGTGCCAGTCCCAGCGATGGTTCGTCCAGAATGATCATTCTGGGTTTGCTCATCAATGCACGGCCAATCGCCAGCATTTGCTGTTCGCCGCCAGACATGGTGCCGGCACGCTGGTGCTCCCGCTCTTTCAGGCGCGGGAACAGCTCGTAGACATGTTCCAGGCTTTTGCGGATTTCAGCTTTGGTGTTGAAAAATCCACCCATGTGCAGGTTTTCTTCAACAGTGAGGCCGGAGAAGACTCGGCGTCCTTCCGGCACAATGGCAATGCCCGAGCGCATGATGTTGGAGGTGGCTTCGTTGGTGATATCCTTACCCTCAAGGATGATGCGGCCGGCACTGGCCTGGGGGTTGCCACAAACCGTCATCAGCAGAGTGGTTTTGCCGGCCCCGTTGGCGCCGATCAATGACACGATCTCGCCTTGGTTAACTTCAACAGAAACCCCATGCAACGCCTCGATCTTGCCGTAATGGGTGTGAACGTTTTCCAGTACTAGCATGGTTTTTCCTCAGGCCTCGCCCAGATAAGCTTTGATCACGTCGTCGTTCTCACGGACTTCGCTTGGGGTACCGCTGGCCAGGGGGCGGCCCTGATTGATCACGGTAATTCGGTCGGAAATATCCATCACCAGACTCATGTCGTGTTCGATCAGCAGAACAGACACGTGGTAGTCCTCTTTCAGACTGACGATCAGCTGGTTGAGATTTTTGGTTTCCGCCGGGTTCAGGCCTGCGGCCGGCTCATCCAGCATCAGCAGCTTCGGCTCGGTGACCATGCACCGGGCGATCTCCAGACGCCTTTGCTGGCCGTAGGCCAGATTGCCTGCATCGCGATTGGCCAGGTCCAGAAGGCCAACGCGGTCCAGCCAGTAAGCCGCCCGATCCAGGGATTTTTGCTCACGCTCCCGGTAGTTGGGCGTCTTGATCAATCCAGACAGCAGGTTGGTGTTCAGGTGTCGGTGCTGGGCCACCAGCAGGTTTTCAACCACGCTCATCTGGTTGAAAAGGCGCACATGCTGGAAAGTGCGGACCATGCCCAACCGGGAGATCTTGTAATCCGGTTTGCCCTGTACCTCTTGCCCCTCGAAAACAATCTTGCCCCCGGTCGGCGTGTAAAAGCCGCTCAGGCAGTTGAATACCGTGGTTTTACCGGCCCCGTTTGGCCCGATAACGGAGACAATCTCATGCTCCTGGACGTCGAGGCTGACTTGGTCCACTGCCAGCAGGCCGCCGAAGCGCATGGACAGATTTTGTACATCTAACATGTCTGTCACTCCTGCCTTTTGAGTTCAATATGAGCCCGGCGCATGGGCATCAGGCCTTGTGGCCGCCAGACCATCATCAGCACCATCGCCGCACCGAACACCAGCATGCGGTAGTCTGAAAACTCACGGGCGAGCTCCGGCAGTATGGTGACCGCAATGGCCGCCAGCACCACACCGAGCTGGGAGCCCATGCCGCCTAACACCACAATGGCCAGAATGATGGCCGACTCAAGGAACACAAAAGACTCGGGGCTGATGAACCCCTGCTTGGAGGCAAACACGGTGCCGGCAAACCCGGCAAAGAAAGCGCCAATGGTAAACGCAGACAGTTTGACCGCGGTGCGGCTCAGCCCCAGAGAGCGGGCGGCGATTTCATCTTCTCGCAGGGCTTCCCAGGCCCGGCCGACGGGCATACGCATCAGGCGGCGTATAACCAGTGCGGTAATAACGGCCAGAACAAGCGCAATCAGATAGAGAAAAATCACCTTATGTTCGCCGCTGTAGGCAATGCCGAAAGTTTCGTGGAACGAGGTGTTGCCTTCTTCCTTTACCCGCCGGCCGAACTCCATGCCGAACAGCGTCGGCTCCGGAATGCCGCCGATGCCGTTCGGGCCACCCGTGACGGCGGTCCAGTTGTTTAGCAGAATACGGATGATCTCGCCAAAGCCCAGTGTGACGATGGCCAGATAGTCTCCCCGTAATCGCAACACCGGAAAGCCCAGTACCAGGCCAAACAAAGCTGCCAACAAGGCGCCCAGAGGCAAAGCCATCCAGAACGAAATGCCCATGTATTGTGACAGCAGCGCGAAGGTGTAGGCGCCGACCGCGTAGAAAGCGACGTAGCCCAGGTCTAGCAAGCCGGCCAGGCCAACCACCACGTTCAGCCCTAATGCCAGCATCACGTAGATCAGAACCAGTGTGGCCAGATCAACCGAGCCACGGGATACGAAGAATGGCCAGAACAGCGCCAGCACGATGATGCCCGTCAGTATCCAGGATTCCATTTTGACCCGTTTGGCCTGGGGCATGGGTTCCCGGTGGGCGAGGGGGTTTAGCTTGGGCAATTTACCCAAGGCCGCCATCAGGGTGTCTCGGTAAAGTTGAAAGGCGAAGACCACCACCGCCGCGACAAAAATGGCCACCAGGGTGGTGGTATCGGCGCCTTCAAGGCCAACCCGAGTGCCCCGGGCAACCAGGTTGAGGCCCAGGATAGGGTAGGCGACCACCATAGTGACCACGGCGCAAAACAGGGCGTGTTTAAAGTTGTGTGCAATCATCAGATCTTCTCAACCTCCGGTTTGCCCAGCAGTCCGGTGGGTTTGAACAACAGGATCAGAATCAGCAGGCTGAACGCCACCACATCTTTGTACTCGCCGCTCAGGTAGCCAGAGGTCATACTTTCCGCCACGCCCAGAATCAGGCCACCGAGCATGGCGCCTGGGATGCTGCCAATGCCGCCAAGCACTGCTGCAGTGAATGCCTTGAGACCGGCGATAAAACCAAACAGCGGATCAACCGAGCCGTAATACATTCCCAGTAAAAGTCCGGCCACCGCCGCCAGCGCAGCGCCAATAATAAAGGTCGCGGAGATGATGCGGTTGGTGTCAATACCGAGCAGATTGGCCATGCCCAGATCCTGAGAAACCGCCCGGCATGCGCGACCGATTCGGGAGCGGGAAATAAACAGAGATAGCACGATCATGCAGATAAGCGTGGTGATGAAAATCGTGATCTGCATGTAGGAGAGTGACAACTGGAAACCCTCGCTGCTGCCAAAGCGGAAGCTGCCGTCAATCAGCGCCGGAAAACCAATGTTGCGGGAACCCTGCGCCAGATGAACATAGTTCTGCAAAAAAATGGACATGCCGATGGCGGAGATCAGCGGGATCAGGCGGTGCCGACCACGCACCGGTCGGTAGGCAACTCGCTCCACGGCCCAGCCCATAGAGCTTGAGACAATTATCGCGCAGAGCAGTGCCACGAGCAGTATTAACGGCAACCAGGCGACCCCGAGGGTGGCCAGTCCGGTAATGGCAATCAGTGCAGTGTAGGCACCGATCATGTAAATCTCACCATGGGCAAAATTGATCATGCCGATGATGCCGTAAACCATGGTGTAACCGATGGCGATCAGGGCATAGGTGCTCCCGATCGTCAGCCCATTGATGAGCTGTTGAGAAAAGTAGAGGAGGTCTTGCATCAGTATGGAACTCCAAGTGCCCGCTGACCGCACTCCTTGTACCTTTGCCGGGGTGTCCGGCGGGTAGCAAAGCGGTCAGCAGAAGCCCAGAAAAACACCTTCCCCCGGGTTGCGGTGGGAAGGTGTTCTCATAATTACCGTTTGTTAACGATTTTGGCTCAGTTTACTGAAGTTTTGCTGCCATCTGAATGCCATTCGTAAACCACGAACTCGAAGGATTCCATATCCCCGGCCTGGTCAAACTGAACGGTGCCGATCGGCGTTTCAAAAGTACCGGCTCTCAGTGCTTTGGCGACTTCAAACGGATCTTGTGAACCGGCCTGCTCAATGCCATCAGCAATCAGCTGAACGGCGGCGTAGGAGGTCAACACGAACGGACCGGAGGTGTCTTCACCTTTGGCTTCAAAGGCGGCGACCAGGTCCTGGTTTTCCGGCTTTTCATCAAAGCTTGGTGGCAGGGTGACCAGCAGTCCTTCTGCAGATTCACCGGCAATGGTGTTGATGTCTTTGTTGCCGACGCCTTCAGGTCCCATGAATTTCGACGAAACGTCCGCCTGGCGGGCCTGGCGCAGAATCAGCCCCAGCTCCGGGTGGTAGCCTCCGTAATACACGAAATCCACGTTGGCTTGTTTGATTTTGGTGACCAGTGACGAAAAGTCTTTGTCGCCAGCGGTGATGCCTTCAAACATGGCGACTTCAACACCGGCATCACGCAGGGTGTCGCGGACCGCTGTGGCGATACCTTCACCGTACTGCTGTTTGTCGTGAATAACGGCGACCCGATTCGGATTCTGGCTGACGATGTAATTTCCGGCGACCGGTCCCTGCATGCTGTCCAGACCGATGGTGCGGAACAACAGCTCATATCCGCGCTGAGAGATTTCCGGGCTGGTGGATGCCGGAGTGATCATCAGAATGCCTTCGTCTTCATAGATATCAGATGCCGGCTGAGTCGAGCTGGAGCACAGGTGACCGACCACATATTGAACGCCTTGATTGACCAATCGGTTGGCAACGGTCACGGCCTGCTTGGGATCGCAAACATCATCTACTTCAACACCCACGAGTTGCTCACCCATAACACCGCCGGCGGCGTTGATGCGTTCAATGGCCATGCGCGCACCCGAGAACTGCATATCACCGTACTGAGCAACGGGGCCGGTCATTGGCCCGGCAATACCAATACGAATCTCAGCGGCGGCCTGACCGGCGGCCATGAGAGCGGCGGAGGCACCTACAGCGAGAGCGAGTTTCTTAACGGACGTTTTCATTATGTTATTCCTGTTCAAATCAGGGTTATTGTTATGTTCTCAGAGAATTAAACAAACACCACAGTCCGCTGCTTGTCAAGCAGATCAGGCCAGGTGGCTCCGGAACACAAAATTGCTGCTCGTGAACGAGTAAGCAAGCTCTGTGCCGGTCTCTGTGACGTTACGCGTCCGTGCTGTCGTCCTGGTCAATAAAGACGAGACTCCTGAAACTTTCATGTTCGTGCAGTTGCGTGAAACTTGGGTCTACAGAGGCGTCGTCCCGGTACGCTTCGGAGATTTCCAGCGCTTTCGCCAGCGTGCTGATGGCGTCTTCCCAGCGACCAATCTCAGCGTAGGCGCAAGCCAGCTGGTACAGGGCATGGCCGTTATCCGGCGCCAGTTTGAGCGCGCGCTGGCACAGGCTGATGGCCCACAGGGGTTCGCGGATCTCCAGCACGGCGTCTGCTTTATAGCTGAGCGCTTCCACATCGTCCGGGCGTAGGTCCAGAATCTGGTCGTAAGCCGTAATCTTGTTTTGGTGGGACGTTTCCTGGCTTGCCTTCAACCAGAGCGCGTGCACTTCGTTAGTGCGTTCAATGTCAGCCTGGTTCTGGTGAATAATCTCGGATTTCTGCTGCAATTGTTCTTCGATGAACTTCAGCCGAGTTTCATATTCCACCACCAGTTCGTTAACCCGCTTTTCAGCCAGGCTGGTGAGCTGGTTGCGCATGTCGCGGATGGAATTCCAGCCGATGACCACGAGTATGGAGGTGGCACCGGCAATCAGGTAGAAGAAATAGGTCACTGTGTCGGCGGCGTAAGACATGGTTTTGTCGGCCACAGACAACTCTTTCTCGACCACTTTTTCGATTAGTTCTGCGCGGGTGTCTTGCATCTCCTTGCGAATCGCCTTGGTTTCTTCCAGCAGGTAAAGCTCCACAAAGGGCGTGTACATGGGCTTTTCCTGGGTTCTGATTCTGTTCTCCACGTCTTCAGGAGTCAGCTCTTTATCCGGACCGAGCTGCTGCTGATGAGCGTGAACGCCACCGGCCGTGGCAAGGGCAAGAACGAACGCAAGGTAATACCTGATCATCAACCGTTTCCGTCTTTGGGTGAATGGCAAGGGCGTGACCTTAGCATAGTGTCTGGCAGAAATAATGCTGCATAAACGTAAGTGGCAGTCGCACCGGAGCGCGCAACGCACGTTAGGTAGTACTGCCCACTTGCATTCGCCAGAGCAAAGACCTCTAATAATTAGAGGTATAAGTAAATAGCCACTCTGGAGCGGTCGTGTGAAAAACTATGAACAGGTGCTGGTAGCACTTCGGCGGGTGATCCGGGCAACGGATCTGCATTCCAAGCGATTGAGCAAGCACGCAGGCCTGACCGGGCCGCAGTTGTTAATCATGCGCACCATCAGGGATCTGGGTGAGGTGACGATCGGCACCATCGCCGAAAATGTTAGCCTCAGCCAGGCCACGGTCACCACAATCCTGGACCGGCTGGAACTGCGCAAGCTGGTTTACCGGGTGCGCAGCACCAAAGACAAGCGCAAAGTACACGCTCACCTGACGGAAGACGGCGCAGACCTCTTGGCCCGCGCGCCCAACCCCCTGCAGGAGGACTTTATCGAAAAGTTCCAGAACCTGGCCGAGTGGGAGCAAACCATGATCCTGGCCTCCCTGCAGCGCGTAGCCAACATGATGAACGCCGACGACATCGACGCCTCACCTTTGCTGACCGTAGGCTCCGTGCTCAAAGATGACGGCTGGAAAGAAAAAGCCTAGCAGGCTCCAAAGGGGTCTGACCCCACCCTTCTGCCAGACCGGGCTCCTTAGTCGGGAGACCTGCGAAGTAAAAAAGGGTCAGTCCCCGTTCGGGGACAGACCCTAGTGCACACTAGACCCCTGCTTAGGCTTATTGCCAAAACACACCTGAAACACATCGTTGTAGTGCTTGGCAAAATTCACCGACAGCCCCTCCTTCAGATACTCCGGCAACTCCTCATAATCCCCTCGATTGGCTTCCGGGAGGATCAAGTTGTTGATCTTCTGCCGCCGCGCAGCAATCACTTTTTCCCGAATACCGCCCACTGGCAACACCTGCCCGGTTAATGTCAGCTCACCGGTCATGGCCAGATTCTGCTGCGGCGCTTCCTTGCGGGCAATGGAAAGCAGAGCCGTGGCCATGGTCACACCCGCGCTCGGTCCATCTTTGGGTGTCGCACCTTCCGGCACATGCAGGTGCACAAACGACTTATCAAAGAACGTCGGGTCGCCTTTAAAACGCTTCAAGTTGGAAGACACATAACTGTAGGCAATCTCCGCCGATTCCCGCATCACCTCGCCCAGTTGCCCGGTGAGCTTGAAGCCACGCTGGCTGGTGTGAATGCGTGAGGCCTCGATGCTCAGGGTGGCGCCGCCCATTGCGGTCCAGGCCAGGCCGGTGACCACGCCGGTGCCTTTCAGCGACTTCTCTTTTTTGAACGCCGGCTGTCCCAGATAGCTCACCAGATCAGCCACGCCCACCTTGACCGGTTCATCCGGGTTCTCCAGCAGTTTCACAATGCCCTTGCGGATGATCTTGTGGAGCAGTTTTTCCAGATTCCGTACACCAGCCTCACGAGCATAACCCTCAATCATCTGGCGGATAGCCGCGTCGGTAATGTTCAGTTGTTTCTTCAGCAGCCCGGCTCGTTTCAGCAGTCGCGGCAGTAGGTGATGCTTGGCAATGGCCAGCTTTTCATCACCGATGTAGCCGGACAGGCGAATTACGTCCATCCGGTCGAGCAGGGGCCGGGGAATGGTATCCAGCTGGTTGGCGGTGCAGATGAACAGTACTTTGGACAGGTCCATGCGCACGTCCAGATAATGATCGAGAAAGTCCTTGTTCTGTTCCGGGTCGAGGGTTTCCAGCAGGGCAGAGGCCGGGTCGCCCTGGTAGGAACTGCCAATCTTATCGATCTCATCCAGCATGATCACCGGGTTGGCCACCTTGCTATCTTTCAATGCCTGCACAAACTTGCCCGGCATAGCGCCGATGTAGGTGCGGCGATGGCCCTTGATTTCGGCTTCGTCGCGCATGCCGCCAACGCTGAACCGGTAAAACTCCCGGCCCAGGGCGTCTGCCACGGAATGGCCGATTGAGGTTTTGCCCACGCCCGGTGGGCCCACCAGCAGCAGTATGGAACCACTCACTTCACCCTTGAAGGTGCCTTCGGCCAGAAACTCGATAATGCGGTCTTTCACATCGCCTAAACCATCGTGATCCCGGTCCAGAACCCTGCGGGCTTCAGCCAGATCAAAGTGGTCTTCGGAATGCACGCCCCAGGGTACCTGGGTGATCCAGTCCAGGTAATTTCGGGTAACGCCATATTCTGGTGAGCCTTGCTCTAACACCTGCAATTTCTGAATTTCATCTTTGAACCGTTCAACCACGGCCGCTGGCGGATTAAGCTTGGCCATACGCTCTTCAAAGCGCTCCACGTCGGCGGTCTTATCGTCTTTGGCGATACCCAGCTCCCGCTGGATCACTTTCAATTGTTCACGCAGGAAGAATTCGCGCTGGTGCTTTTGCACCTTCTCGTTCACTTCCTCGTTGATCTCGGACTGCAGGCGCGCCACCTCCTGCTCCTTGCGCATCAGCAACAGCACCCGCTCCATGCGTCGGAGCAGCGGCACCGTATCCAGTACATTCTGCAACTCGCGGCCTGGGGCGCTGGTCATGGAGGCGCCAAAATCCGCCAGAGGCGAGCTGTCCTCCGGGCCAAAGCGGGACAGGTACTGCTTAACATCCTCGCCGTAGAGCGGGTTGGTGCGCAGCAGTTCCTTGATGGCGGCGATGATGGCCAGGGTGTAAGCCTTGAGCTCGTCCGCCGGCTCTTCCGGCTCCTCCGGGTATTCCACTTCCACAAGATAGGGCGGCCGGCGGCGCAGCCACTGAACGATCTTGAAGCGTTGCATGCCCTGAGCAATAAACTGAACCTTGCCGCCTTCGCTCTGGGCGTGGTGAACCTTCACCGCGCAACCCATCACTTCCAGCTCGTCGCTGCCTGGTATGCCGGACTCAGAATCCGATTCTTCCACGAAGCATATGCCAAGGGTTTTATGGTCGGTCTCGCTCACCCGCTTAAGCGTTTCTTGCCAGGGGTCTTCATTAACCACTACCGGCTGCACTTGCGCCGGAAAAAACGGGCGGTTGGTTACCGGTAGCAGATACACGCGCCTTGGCATCGAGTGTTTTGGCAGTACCAGGCTTTTGCTGTTCTCGTCTTTGCCGATGTATTCGGTAACGTCTTCTTCAAATTCTTCCTGGGAGTCTTTGCGGTTCTCGTCATTCATACCGGATTGCTCTCAAGGCGTGGGTGTTTAAAACTCTATGTGACGGCAACTTGCGGCATTTCAAGCTGGGTTGATTTTTAAGTCTTTGGCCCAATACCAAGGTCATCAAACGTTTTTTAAATCGGGTAAACCTATGACCGCTTCGCCTTATATCTTTGATGCCACCATGGACAACTTCCAGCAGAAGGTGATGGAAGCCTCTGCCACCACGCCGATCCTGGTCGATGTGTGGGCGGAATGGTGCGCGCCCTGCAAGCAGCTGATACCGATACTTGAAAAATTGGCGGAGGAGTACCAAGGCAACTTTCTGTTGGCCAAAGTGAACGCCGATGAGCAGCAAGAGCTGACGTCTTCACTGGGCGTGCGCAGCCTGCCGACCGTGATTCTGGTAAAAGACGGCCAGGCCGTGGATGGCTTTAACGGCGCCCAGCCGGAAAGCGAAATCCGCAAAACTCTGGAGAAGCACATTCAGGCTCCAGCCGAAGACCCCTATGAGAAAGCGCACGCTTTATGGGAAGCTGGTGATGTCGACGGCGCGCTGGCGATCTTCACCGAGATGAATCAGAAAGATCCAGAAAATCTGGACGTCCTGATCGACCTGGCCCAGCTGAAAGCCGAACAGGGCGACCTGGAAACCGCCGAGCAGGTACTGGAAAGCCTGCCTCCGGAAGAAAAGTTGCAACACAAAGCCAAACAACTGGCGGCGCGCATCAAATTTATAAAACAGTCCGGCGAATTGCCCCCGGTGGCAGAACTGGAGGCCAAACTGGAAGCCAATCCGAAAGACCCGGAAGCGTTACACCAACTGGCGCTGCACAGGGTGTTGCAGGAGAACAATGCCGAGGCCATGGATTTGCTGATTCGATTGATGCAGGCAGATGGCTCCTACAAGGACGGTGTGGCCAAAACCACCTTGGTGGAACTGTTCGAGAAACTGGGGAACAACAATCCGGATGTGCGCACCTACCGTAGAAAACTCTATACCCTGATGCACTGACGCCGCATCGGGCAGCTCAGCGCGAGGCCGGGTGACCCTGTCGTCCGGCCCACTATTCCGATAATCCCACCATGCTCAAACTGCCGCCACAACCTGACAATTGTGAACTGTGTGAGCGCCCGGTTGCCAAGCTCACTCGCCATCACCTGATCCCCAAACACCTGCACCGCAAAAAGCGTTTCCAGAAGTTGTTCGATAAAGAAGAGCTGATTACCCGAACGCTGTGGGTATGCCGGCCTTGCCATAACGCCATTCATAAAGCGTGTTCAGAATACGAGTTGGGATTGCACTACAACACACGGGAACGGTTGCTGGAGCTCGAAGAGTTGCGGGTGTTTGTGGGGTGGATTCGGGAGAAGCCGGCGGGTTTTGTGCCGAAAAAGGGGCGGTGAAACAGGCCCGCCGGAGCGGGCCTGATATGGTCGACTGTGTCTTAGCTGTTCCCTTTTTTCATCGCCTCAAACTCATCCTCAAAGAAGAACTTCTCTTCTCCGAAGGCGGGTTCCAGCTCATGCAGCCAGGTGGCGGTATCGCTGTACTTGGCGAAGAACGGGCGCTGTACCCAGTCCGAGTTGCGGCCCTGCAGGAAGCGCAAGACGAACACTTTCTCGCCCTGGATTTCGGCAATGCCCTGTACTTCCACCTTGCCGGGGCCGGCGCTCATGCTGGGGCCGCGAGCGGTGCGGGCCAGGCCGCTGACCTTTTTCATGGCTTCACGGTAGATCTGGAAAGCCTCGGCCAGGGGCACTTCAAAGTAGTTCTTGGCGCCGGTGTCCCGCTCTACAAACATGTAGTAGGGGATGATGCCCAGCTGTACTTCTTTCTTCCAAAGCTTGGCCCAGTCATCGGCGTTATCATTCACATGCTTGATCAGTGGGCCTTGGGCGCGGATTTCAGCACCGGTTGCGCGGATGCGGCGAATGGCTTCTTCCGCAATGTCGGTGGTGATTTCCTGCCAGTGGTTGTAGTGCGCCATGATGGCCACATGTTTGCCGGCATCAACCAGCTTGGCGAACAGTTCAATCAGCTCGTCCGCGTCTTTGTCGGTGACAAAACGGTATGGCCAGAAGGTCAGGGCCTTGGTGCCGATGCGGATGGTCTGGATGTGATCAAACTCCGGCTGCAGCAGCGGCTCCAGGTACTGAACCAGGTTCTTGGTCTTCATCACCATGGGGTCGCCACCGGTCACCAGCAGGTCGGTCACTTCGGTGTGTTCCTGCAGATACCCGTGCAGCTTCTCAGCTTCGGTGCTGGACATTTTGAGGTCTTTGTCGCCGACAAACTGTGCCCAGCGGAAGCAGAAGGTGCAATAGGAGTGGCAGGTCTGGCCCTGGGCCGGGAAGAACAGCACGGTCTCGCGATACTTGTGCTGCACGCCATCCAGCACTTCGCCGTCCAGCTCCGGCATGTTCATCTCCATCTGGCCGGCCGGGTGCGGGTTCAGTTCGTCCCGGATGATCTTGGCGGCGGCCTGGATGTCTTTCTTGTCTGCACCGTCGCGATGCAGCTTCGCCATCTGCTCGTAATGTTCGTCCTTGAGCATGCCCTTCTGAGGGAACACCAGCTGATAGATGGGATCGTTCGGTACCTTGTCCCAGTTGATCAGTTCATTGATCACATATTCGTTGACCCGGAACGGCAGCACGCTGGCCACCACTTTCATTTCAAACAGAGTCGCTTCGGGGAGGCTCTGGATGGCTTCTATTTTGTCGAGCTGGCGGTCAGTAAAAACCTTGAACCGGCGTTCTTCGAATTCCTGCACCGGAATGCGGTTCGGAAAGGTGACGATGGAGTTCATAGATCGCCCTCTGTTGGGTGCCAAAAATACAAGGAGGGTGCTGTCCCTGCCTTACTGGTTAAAAAACGGGCAGCAAGTATACATAAATCGAAATTCATTTTCAGGTCTAATTAATAGGTGATGCCCGCTAGGGGTTCTTGTTGTTAAAAAGTCTCCTAAAAGCTGCAATAAAACGCTAAATGATCCGAAAATATCGAAACGTCGGTTTAGAAAAGTATTTAGCTGTGCAAAGCATTTGGAGTTTGGGTGGGGGCAGACATTGGTCGGAGTTCGATTGTTTTCATGAGGGTGAATTGCCATTATTACGTAACTAAAGGTACATAAAGCCAGGTTTGCAACATTCAAACACCTGTTCGTTTGTGTTTTTAGGTGTTTTTGTAGTAAAAATACGAAAGTTTCGTAAGAAGTACGATTTCATCTGACGTTAAATGAAAGTTTTGGGTCGGTTTGGGGCCAAAAGCTCTGTAGCTGGCGGGTTCCCGGGCAGGAAAAATACGAAAGCTGTTCTATGCTTTGGGAGCACCAATTAATTAGTTCCAGTCAGCGTTTTACCGGCTGATGTATTCACAATAAAACTGCAGCTTAACGCAGCTTTTTGCTATTGCACCGTGAGTGGCTGCTGATCGTGGCCCACGCTGCATCTTTAGATGCCAAGGGGGAGGATTTGATGTACCAGGACGATGATCCCATTGAAACCAGTGAATGGCTTGATGCGCTGGAATCTCTGATCGAGAACGAAGGCGTAGACCGGGCAAAATTTATTCTGGAAAGACTGTCTGAGCGGGCAAGCAGGGACGGTACCGAACTCCCTTACGCGATTACCACGCCGTTCCGGAATACCATCCCCGTTGCTCAGCAGGCACCGATGCCTGGCGATCTGTTTATGGAGCGTCGTATTCGCTCACTGATCCGCTGGAACGCCATGGCGATGGTAATGCGCGCCAACCAGCGGCCGGGCGACCTGGGTGGTCATGTGTCCTCTTTCTCTTCTGCTGCCACCCTTTATGATGTTGGCTTTAACTACTTTTTCCACGGCGGGGATGAAAAGCGCGAGTCTGACCTGGTGTACTTCCAGGGCCACTCCTCACCAGGCATCTATGCCCGCTCCTTCCTGGAAGGGCGGTTCGAAGAATCCGACCTCGACAAGTACCGTGAGGAAGTGGACGGCACCGGCCTGTCCTCTTATCCGCACCCCTGGCTGATGCCCGATTATTGGCAGTTCCCGACGGTTTCCATGGGCCTGGGCCCGATTCAGGCCATCTATCAGGCGCACGTGATGAAGTACCTGGACAGCCGGGAGCTCATTGAAATGGGCGATCGCAAGGTCTGGTGCTTTGTCGGTGATGGCGAGTGTGACGAGCCTGAAACTCTGGGTTCTATCTCCATGGCGGGCCGCGAAAACCTGAGCAACCTGGTCTTTGTGGTGAACTGCAACCTGCAGCGGCTGGATGGCCCGGTGCGGGGCAACGGCAAAATCATCCAGGAGCTGGAAGGCGTCTTCCGTGGTGCGGGCTGGAATGTGACCAAAGTGATTTGGGGTCGTCACTGGGACCCGCTGTTCGAGAACGACAAAGACGGCAAAATGCAGCGGGCCATGGATGAAGTCTGCGATGGCGAGCTGCAGAACTACAAGAGCAACGGCCCGGCCTATACCCGCAAGCACTTCTTCAACAAGTACCCGGAGATGGCCAAGCTGGTAGAAAGCCTCTCGGATGAAGACATCAACAAACTTAACCGAGGTGGTCACGATCCCTACAAGATCTACGCCGCCTACCACCACGCCATCAATAAAAACGGTGGCCGACCGACCGTGATTCTGGCTCACACCATCAAGGGCTACGGCTTTGGTGAAGCCGGTGAAGCCCAGAACACCGCGCACTCCCTGAAGAAGCTCGACATCGAGCAACTGAAGTCGTTCCGCGACCGCTTTGCGGTGCCCCTGAAAGACGAAGAGCTCAAAGATGTTCCCTACTACCGGCCAGCGCCGGACAGCCCGGAAATCGTCTACATGAAGAAGCGTCGCCAGGAATTGGGTGGTTTCTACCCCAAGCGTCGCAAAGACAGCCAGCCGCTGCAGATTCCGGATCTGGATATCTTCAAGGCGGTGCTGGAAGGCTCCGGTGATCGCAAGATCTCCACCACCATGGCGTTCGTGCGCATCTTGACGGCACTGACCAAAGACAAGCGGATTGGCAAGCGCGTGGTGCCCATCGTGCCAGACGAAGCCCGTACCTTTGGTATGGAAGGCATGTTCCGCCAGTTGGGCATTTATACTGCCGAAGGCCAGAAGTACGTCCCGGAAGATCGTGACCAGATCATGTACTACCGGGAAGACAAAAAAGGCCAGATACTTGAAGAGGGCATCAACGAAGCCGGCTCCATGGCGGCCTGGATGGCTGCGGCAACGTCGTACAGCACCAACAACTTCCCGCTGATTCCGTTCTACATTTTCTACTCCATGTTCGGCTTCCAGCGGGTTGGCGATCTGGCCTGGGCTTCTGGCGACATACAGGCCCGTGGCTTCCTGATCGGCGGTACCGCTGGCCGTACTACCCTGAACGGTGAAGGTTTGCAGCACCAGGATGGCCACAGCCACATACTGGCCAACACCATTCCGAACTGCAAAGCCTATGATCCGGCTTACGGTTACGAAATGGCCGTGGTGCTTCGTCACGGTATGAAGGAAATGTTTGAGGACAATCAGAACGTCTTCTACTACCTGACCATTGAGAACGAAAACTACGAACAGCCAGCGATGCCGAAAGACTGCGAAGACGGCATCATCAAAGGCATGTACAAGTACGAGTCGGTCGAAGCCAAGGGTGGCAAGAAAGCCTCCCGGGTTCAGCTGCTTGGTGCCGGTGCCATCCTCAATGAGGTGTGTGCTGCGGCCCAGTTGCTGAAAGACGACTGGGGTGTGGCCTCAGACGTGTGGAGCGTGACCAGCTTCAACGAGCTGGCCCGTGAAGGCCAACACATTGAGCGCTGGAATCGCCTGCACCCGGACGACAAACCCAAGAAGGCCTACGTTACCCAGTGCCTGGAAAAACAGGCCGGGCCGGTGGTGTCTTCCACTGACTACATCAAGCTGCACTCCGAGCAGCTCAGGGCGTTCATTCCCAAAACCTACCTGACCCTGGGTACTGACGGCTTCGGCCGCAGTGACACCCGGGAAAAGCTGCGCAGCTTCTTTGAAGTGGACCGTTACCACGTGGCGGTCAGCGCGCTCTCTGCCCTGGCGCAGGATGGTGAAGTGAAGAACGATGTGGTTCTTGAAGCGATGCGCAAGTACGGAATCGATCGCAACAAAACGAACCCGGTGCTGAGCTAAGGAGACCGCAATGAGTGAACAGGAAATCAAGGTTCCGGATCTCGGCGGTGCGGACGAAGTCGAAGTTATCGAAATCACCGTCAGCGCCGGGGATTCTGTTGAAGCAGAAGATCCGATTCTGACCGTTGAGTCAGACAAAGCCTCAGTAGAATTGCCGGCCCCGGCGGCCGGCAAGATCACCAAAATTACCGTCAAAGTGGGTGACAAGGTAAAAGAAGGCGACGTGATCGGCATGATGTCATCCAGCGGTGACGCTGGCGGCGCAGACGATAGCGATGCCGGTGATGACGCATCGGAGGGCAAGGCCCCGGAGAAACCGGAAGCCAAATCCGAAGACAGTAAGCCGGCGCCCAAGAAGAAATCCGGCGGCTCCCGTACCGAGCTGGTCAAGGTGCCGTCGCTGGATGGCTTTGACGACGTGCCGGTGATCGAAATCAACGTCGCCGAAGGCGACACCATCGGCGTGGATGATCCGCTGGTCACCGTGGAATCAGACAAAGCCACCATGGAGATCCCGTCGCCGTTTGCCGGCAAGATCGGCAAGATCCTGGTGAAAGAGGGCGACAAGCTCTCGGAAGGCAAAGATCTGCTGGAAATGACCGTCGAAGAAGAGGGTGATGCGGACGACGAACCCGCGGATTCAGACGACAAGGCCGAAAGCAAAAGCCAGGAAAGTCAGCCTGAGCAAAAAAAGGATAAGCAAGAGTCTGCGCCTGAGCCACAGGGCTCCACCTACGAACCCCCATCACCGGGCACCAAGGTTCACGCCGGGCCTGCCGTGCGCAAGCTGGCCAGGGAGTTGGGTGCCGATCTGGCCCGTGTAAAAGGCTCAGGCCCGAAAAGCCGTATCATCAAGGACGACGTGCACGCGTATGTGAAGAGCCAGCTTCAGCAATCCCAGCAGGGTGGCTCCGTAGGCACTGGCTCCGGCATTCCGGGTGTGAAATTGCCAGAATTCAGTCAGTTCGGTGATGTTGAGCGTGAGGCCATGTCGCGCATGATGTTCGCAACGGCGAACAACATGCAGCGCAGCTGGCTGAACGTACCTCACGTGACCCAGTTCGACGATGCTGACATCACCGAGATGGAAAACTTCCGCAAGGGCCAGAAAGCCGCCGGCGAGAAACGTGGCGTGAAGATGACGCCGCTGCCGTTCCTGCTTAAAGCCTGTGCCGCGGCCCTGGCCGAGCTGCCTCAGTTCAACGTGGCGCTCGACATGGAACGCAAAGAGGTGGTGCGCAAGCAGTACATCCACATCGGCATTGCAGTCGACACCCCCAACGGCCTAATGGTGCCGGTGATCCGGGATGTCGACCAGAAAGGTCTGTGGGAACTGGCGGCAGAAAGCGCCGAACTGGCCCAGAAGGCCCGGGACAAGCAGCTGAAGCCGGCAGAAATGCAGGGTGCCTGCTTTACCATCACCAGCCTTGGAGGCATTGGCGGCACCGCGTTCACGCCGATCGTGAACACGCCGGAAGTGGCGATCCTGGGTGTCTCCAAAGCGGCGATGAAGCCGGTGTGGGACGGCAAGGAGTTCCAGCCGCGGCTGATGCTGCCTCTGTCGCTTTCTTACGACCACAGGGCGGTGAACGGGGCGGATGCAGCCCGGTTTACCAACCTGCTGACGCAGCTACTGGGGGATATTCGTACTCTGTTGCTGTAAAGCCTGTCGAATCCGCTCCCGACCGTCTGGCGATGGGAGCGGTGAATGCCAGGCCCACTGTCTCGACGGCCAATGCTATGGCCGTCGAACAGATCCACCATCAGCCTCATGGAATGAACAATAACCATTCGAGGCCACCTATGACCCCCGCTGAACGTCTCTCCCAACCCCTCAAGCTCCCGAACGGCTCCACCTTGCCCAACCGCTTTGCCAAGTCGGCCATGAGCGAGACCCTGGGCACCATTGATAATCACCCCACCAAAGAGCTGGCTACCTTGTACCGGGCCTGGGCGGAGGGTGGCACCGGTCTGTCGATTACCGGCAATGTGATGATTGATCGCCGGCACATCGGGGAGCCGCAGAATGTGGTGGTGGAAGACGAATCCGATCTGGAATTACTGTCGGCCTGGGCGCAGGCCGGGCAGGTGGGTGGTCAGCAAATCTGGGTGCAGTTGAATCATCCCGGCAAGCAGAGCCCGAAGATCCTGAACCGCGATCCGGTGTCGCCCAGTGCGATCCCGTTCAAGAAAGAACTGCGGGGCATGTTTGCAACGCCCCGGGCACTGACCGGGCCGGAGATTGAAGACATCATCCAGCGCTTTGCCCGCAGTGCTGCGGTGGCGCAAAAAGCCGGTTTTGACGGTGTGCAGATTCACGGTGCCCACGGTTATCTGGTCAGTCAGTTCCTGTCACCCCATCACAATCAGCGCACCGACGAGTGGGGTGGCTCTGCTGCCAACCGCCGGCGATTTGTGCTGGCGGTGTACCGGGCCATCCGTGAGGCGTGCGGTGACGGATTCAATATCGGAATCAAACTGAACTCGGCGGACTTTCAGCGGGGCGGCTTTACGGAGGAAGAATCGCTGGCGGTGATAGAGGCCCTGGTGGCCGAAGGAATAGATCTGATCGAAATCTCCGGCGGCAATTACGAAAACCCGGCCATGGCCAGAGGTGCCGAAAACGGGGAGGTAAAGGCCAGTACCCAGGCACGGGAAGCCTACTTTTTAGAGTTCGCAGAGAAGGTTCGCCAACTTACCGCGGTACCCCTGATGGTGACGGGCGGTTTCCGAACCGAAAGCGGCATGGCGGATGCGATCGCCAGCGGCGCAACAGACCTTGTCGGCCTGGCCCGGCCTTTAGTAGTAGAGCCAGATTTGCCGAACCGGATCATGAAGGGCGAACAGGTGACCAGTGCAGTCCGGCCGATTAAAACCGGGATCCGACTGATCGACGATATGGCTCTGATGGAGGTGAGTTGGTACACCCGCCAGATAGCCCGAATCGCCAAGGGCAAAACCCCAAAACAGCATGATCGGGGCTTGCTGTCGTTGATGGAAGTGATTGGCGTGATGACCACAAGAGGTGTTCGCACCCGGTTGCGGGCAGGATAAATGTTAAACCAAGGCCGGGGCTGAATGCCCCGGCCTTGAATGCTGATCAGTTGGCGAAGTACATCCAGTCGAAGTAGTTGTGCAGGTCTTGCATGGCAAGTTGTTCAAAGGGCTGGGTCAGTTCAAACAGAAGATTTTCGCTTTTGGCCTTTTTCATCGTGTCACCTCATCCGGTTGCAACAGAGTAAACCTGGCGGCGAGTCCGCTGGTTGCTTGGCAATAAGCTTTGCACTAAGGACTAAGCATTAGCTGTGCCAACGATGTTGTGAGATCTTGTGTATTGAAAAATATAGGATTTTTCGGAGCGGTGTGCGGGGCGTGTAAAACCCATGATTCAGTCTGGTGCAGTTTGCACTGACCTGGAACGAAAAACCCCGGCCAAAGCCGGGGTAATCCTGAGTTAACTTCTAACCGGAAGGTTTAGAAGCTGTACTGAGCAAGGAACAGCAGACGATTTGCATCGCCGTCGGCACCGCCCTGGGTTTCGGTTTCAAGGTAGGCGTACTCTACACCCATGTTGACCTTCTCAACCGGGCTCCACTGATAGTTCAGGAAGACCATGGTGTTGGTGTCGGTAGTCGCGGCTGTCGCCTGTCCAGCATCTACTGCGTCGTCAAGATCAACGGATGCCGTGCCATAGCCAAGGTTGACAGAACGACCGCCACCGAGGTTCATGCTGGCGCCCAATGCAGCACCCCAGGCCTCGTTGGTCTCAACATCGTTGCCATCGAGGTAGCCGTCTGGCTGTCCGAAGTTACCGCCCGCACGCCAAACATATCCGCCTGCACCATCGCCGTAGTTAACCGCGCCCTGGACCGAAATCATGTCGGTCACGGCAAACTTCGCTGCCAGGAACGCGGCATAACCGATAACCGAATCATCATCCGATCCAGTGTCATAGGTCAGTTGCTTGGCCATGACTGCTGCAGAATATGAGAGGCCGCCCTCGGAATCTTCGAGTCTTGCAGTGAAGGCCGGCGTGCCGTCTCTGGTGCTGCTGGTATCGGGATCGCCATCGGTATCGGAGCCGTTCACAACGGTGTTGGCTGGCTCCTCAATCGAGAAAGACAGAGCGCCGGTCGTGTAACGAACCTGAACGGCTCGCCCTTGGGTGCCGGCCAGGCCGGGAACACCGTCAAAATCCAGACTTGAGGTATTGCCAACAAAGCTGTTGTAGTTGGACCAGTTCTGACCAATCAGTACGCCGTTATATTCACCGTAGGCATGGCGCAGGCGCGGCGTGAGTGAGTCATCACGGTCAAAGTCGTACTCGACAACGGCTTTCATGCCACTTGGAGCAACAACTGATAAGCCAACGCGGCTGGTGTTGGCGTCCATACCGAAGTGGCCATCGCTGGTGTTGCTTCCACCTGTGATGTTGGAAAAGTTGGCTGATTGACCGCCAGACGCGAGGTCTTCGTCAATATCATAGGAAGCTGCAACACGTGCAAAACCGTAAAGGTTTGTCTTGTACTCGCCGGTATTCAGCTCAACCGCACTGACTTGCCCGGCAATGCCCAACGCAGCCATCGCCGCCGTCGCACGGATTGCCATTCGTAATTTGTTACTTTGCATTGTTGTTGTCTCCACACGTTTATTGTTGTCGGACCCGGATTGAAGGTAGTTACGAATTGATGACATTTCAAACATAATTGGTGGATATTTAGACGAATGTCTATAGCGGCTGAGGGCGGCCTCAGTCGCATCCAGCTTTGATTTTCGGTCGTAAACCACTGGATGACTCAAAAACAGATGGCGCTTCAAAACGAGACATTTGCTTTCCTAGATATCGAGACCACCGGCGGCAACCCGCAGCGGGACAGGATTACCGAGATTGGTGTCCGGTTCTGGCGGGCCGGTGAGCTGATCGGGGAATGGCAAACCCTGCTCAATCCGGAAGCCCGGATTTCCGGCTTTATTGAGCGGCTGACCGGCATCTCTAATGCCATGGTGGCCGATGCGCCTTTATTTGCGGATATCGCGAGTGAGCTTGAGCAGCAATTGGACGGCGCGATTTTTGTCGCCCACAACGCCCGCTTTGATTACGGCTTTATCAAAGCTGAATTCCGCCGGTTGGAGCAAGCCTTCAGTGCGCGGGTGCTGTGCACGGTTCGGCTGTCGCGGGCGCTATACCCGGACGAAGCCCGGCACAACATGGATGCCCTGATTGCCCGGCACCATCTGCCGCAGGTTGAACGGCACCGGGCCATGGGCGATGTGGCGGCCATGCTGGCGTTTTTTGAGCATGCGCGGCGTGAACACGGTGATGATGTTTTGAATCAGGCCATTCATCGACTGCTGCAACGCCAGAGCACGCCCTCTAATGTGCCGGCAGAGATCTTTGCGGAGCTGCCCCAGGCACCGGGCGTGTATCGCTTTTACGGCGATAACGATGTGCTGCTGTATGTGGGCAAAAGCACCAACATTGCCCAGCGGGTGGCGTCGCACTTTTCTGGTGATCACCAATCCAGCCGCGGCCTGCGCATGTCAGAAAGCCTGCGCCGGGTGGAGTTTACCCAAACAGCAGGCGAACTGGGGGCGCTGCTGCTGGAACTCAAACAGATCAAATCCCTGAGCCCGCTATACAACCGACGGTCCCGGGCGGCCAAGAGTTTGTCCAGCATCGCCTTGCGCACCAACAGTGATGGCTACCTGCAGGCAGAGCTTGTGCGCAGCATTACGCCGGATCGGCTAGGAGATTACTTCGGCCTTTTCCGCAGCAAGCGGGACGCCCAAACGGCGATCCGCGGCATCGCCGCAAAAAACGATCTGTGCGGCAAACTACTGGGCCTGGAACCCGCCAGCCCTGGCCCCTGTTTTCAGCGGAGCCTGGGCCGCTGTAAAGGCGCTTGCGATGGCGCGGAAGACACCACCCGCTATAACCTGCGCATGCAGATTGCCTTCCACGCCCTACGCCTGAAAACCTGGCCATGGCCAGGCTCTATCGGATTGGTGGAAGAAAACCCGGACACCAGTCGCACCGACATCCTGGTGATCTGTAACTGGATACACATCGCCACCGTGCACAGCGAGCAGGAACTGGAAAACTTTGAACCAGGCCAGGAGCCAGTCACCTTCGATCTAGACTCCTACAAACTGCTGGTCAAAGCCCTGTTGGGCCGTGACCGAAAGCAGCATCGAATCATCGAGCTACCGCCTTTGACTCAACCGGCTGTTCTTATGCCCTGAGTGGCGTATTATGGGGCATTCACCCCGTCACTTAGCAATGAGTCACTGAGAGAGATCCATGAACAGAGAACCTGTCTCCCGCGAACTGTTTGATGAAGTAATGGTGCCCAACTACGCCCCCGGTAATATCATCCCGGTGCGAGGTGAGGGTTCTCGCGTGTGGGACCAGGAAGGGCGAGAGTTTGTGGACCTGCAAGGTGGCATAGCCGTGACCAGCCTTGGCCACTGTCATCCTGGCCTGGTGGGCGTATTGCAGGAACAAGCCGAGAAAATCTGGCACCTGTCTAACGTCATGACCAACGAGCCCGCCCTGCGCCTGGCCAAAACCCTGTGCGACCAGACCTTCGCCGACCGCGTGTTCTTCGCCAACTCCGGCGCTGAAGCCAACGAAGCCGCCTTCAAACTGGTCCGTCGCTATGCCTGGGAACACTACGGCCCCGAGAAGCACGAGATTATCTCGTTCACCAACTCCTTTCATGGCCGCACCCTGTTTACCGTCAGCGTAGGCGGACAGCCCAAATACCTGGAAGGCTTCGAGCCCGCTCCGGGCGGTATCCACCACGCCGAGTTCAACAACCTGGACTCGGTAAAAGCATTAATCTCCAAAGAAAAAACCTGCGCCGTGGTGGTTGAACCCATCCAGGGCGAAGGCGGCGTAATGCCCGCAGACCCAGAATTCCTCAAAGGCCTGCGCCAGCTGTGCGACGACAACAACGCCCTGCTGGTATTCGACGAAGTACAAAGCGGCGTCGGCCGCACCGGTCACCTGTACGCCTATGAAATGTACAACGTGGTGCCAGACATCCTCACCAGCGCCAAAGGCCTGGGCGGCGGCTTCCCGGTAGCCGCCATGCTGACCACCGCCGAAGCTGCCAAAAGTCTGGGCGTCGGAACCCACGGCAGCACATACGGGGGCAATGCCCTGGCCTGCGCCGTAGCCCAAAAAGTCATCGACACGGTCAGCCAGCCAGACATTCTGAAAGGCGTCAAAGCCCGTTCTGACAAACTGCGCAAAGGCATGATGGACATCGGCGAACGCTACGGCGTGTTTTCCGAAGTGCGCGGCGCTGGTCTACTCTTGGGGTGTGTGCTGACTGAAAAGTGGCAGGGCAAAGCCAAAGATTTCCTCAACGCCGGTCTGGATGAAGGCGTGATGGTGCTGATTGCCGGTGCCAATGTGGTGCGTCTCGCGCCCTCGCTGATCATCCCGGAATCCGATATTGATGATGCGCTGGAGCGGTTTGAAGCGGCGGTTAAAAAGCTGACGGCATAACGCCGATGTAGGTCTTGCGCTGGGACTTTCTCTCCGGGAATCTTGAAGGCCATGGATGGCCTGAACGAAGCGCACATGGATGTGCTCGTAGCGTTTCCCGGAGAGAAAGTCCCAGTGCGGGACCGGCCGCCATGCTCCGGAATAGCCTTATGGGAGTAATTGAATGTGGCAAGTAAGACCAGCCAGGCTGGATGATCTACAGCAGATTCTGGAACTGGCCAATGCCCAAAAAGGCAGGTTATCGTCCACCCTGCCCAAAATCGAAGAAACCCTGGCCCGAAAACTCCAACACTCTCAAACCAGCTTCGCCGACAAAACCGACGCCAACACCCCGCGCCGCCTGATCTTCGTACTCGAAAACATCGACACCGGCCAACTCGCCGGCACCGCCGGCATAGACTCCCGGGCAGGCAACGGCCAACCGTTCTACAACTACCGCCGCGACAACCTCATCCACGCCTCCCACGAACTCAACGTCTCCCGTCGTGTAGAAGTGCTCTATCCGAGCCATGCCCTGACTGACCTCACCCTGCTGTGCGCCTTCACCCTGCAACCCGAACTGCGCGAAACCTCCGCGTTCGAATTGCTCTCCCGCGCCAGAATGATGTTCATTGCCAGCCACCGGGAATGGTTTACCAACCGCACGGTGGTTGAAATCCAGGGCATACAGCATGAAGACGGCAGCGTCCCCTTTTGGGACAGCCTGGGCCGCCACTTCTTCAACATGGATTTTGAAACCGCCGACCAGTACTCCGGTCAGCTCAGCAAAACCTTCATTGCCGAACTGATGCCGCCCAACCCGGTTTACGTCACCTTGCTCAGCACAGACGCACAAGCAGCACTGGGCGAGGCGCACCCGCTGACCCAGCCCAATTACAGCCTGCTGCAACGGGAAGGCTTTCAGCCTGGATGTTATGTCGACATCTTCGACGGCGGGCCAGTGCTGGAAGTCCGCACCGACAGCCTGAAAACCCTCGTGACCAGCCAGTGCAAAACCCTGCACGGCAGCGAAACGCCCGATGGTGAAACCTGCCTGATCAGTGCCGGCGAAGGGGCAGATTTCCGATGCCTGCTGACCCCCGTTGCGGAAACCCTGGCCGACGAAGTCAAAGTGCCCGTGAGCACCTGGCATGCACTCAACCGCAATGCCGGGGACCCGGTAAGGATCTCGCCGCTATGACAACCATCACGCAGGGGAGGGCGTAATATGCTGGTTATCCGCCCGTTGCAGGAAGGCGATCTTGAAGATCTCTACCGAATGGCCCAGAACGCAGGGAAAGGCCTGACCACCCTGCCGGCAGATCGGGATTTGCTGCAACGCAAGATCGAACGTACCCGAGACTCCTTCAATCAGCGCTGCGCGCCAGAGGCCGGCCTGTACCTGTTTGCTCTGGAAGATACCCGCGCCAAAAAAACGGTGGGCATTAGCGGGATTGAAGCCCGGGTAGGGCTGGAGGAAGTGTTCTACAACTACCGGCTGAGCGTGACGGTGAATGCCTCTCGGGAGCTGGGAGTGCACGTGCGCACGCCCACACTGCATTTGTCCAACGACATGACCGACCATACTGAAATTTGCTCGCTACTGTTGTCGGACGATTACAAAGGGGGCGGTAATGGTTTGCTTTTATCGCGCTGCCGATTCATGTACCTGGACGATTTTCGCAAGAATTTCTCAGACAAAGTAATTGCAGAAATGCGAGGCGTATCTGATAAAGAAGGGCGGAGTCCGCTATGGGATGCGCTGGGCAGCAAGTTCTTTGATATGGAATTCATTCGAGCCGACATGCTCTCGGGCCTTGGCAACAAATCTTTTATTGCCGAGTTGATGCCCAAGTACCCGATTTACCTTCCGATGCTGCCAGACGCAGCCAGGGCGGTGGTCGGAATGGTACATGAAAACACCCGCCCGGCTCTGAAGATGTTGCAGGCGGAAGGCTTTAACTTTAACGGTATGGTGGATATTTTTGACGGCGGGCCGGTGGTTGAAGCCTTCATTAACACCATCCGAAGTGTGCGGGAGTCTATTAACCGGCACGCCATGGTGGTCAGTAAACCGATCAACCTGGAGGTGCCGCCTGAGCAAAGGGCGATGATCTCCAATCGCTCATTCCGGAACTTTCGGGTGACCACCGTACCGATGGACTGCATAGGGCCAGACACGGTGCGCATTAACCGTGAGGTAGCCGACGCCCTGCAGGTGGAATCCGGCGATCCGGTTCGCCTTGCCCCCTTGAAGGAAAGCAGTTTATCGCCCATCCATAATTTGAGAGGGCAGGATGATGAAGACGACAGGATTCTTGACCGAGTCCGCAATCATCATAATCGGCACGGGCAGGATTAACACTGTACTGACTAATGAATTTTCGATCCGGGAGGTAATGAAACATGGCAAACCTGTCAGGCAATCTCTACATCGACGGGCTATGGATACAAGGCCATGGCATGCCGTTTGAGTCGGTTCAGCCGGTGACCGGTGGGACCGTCTGGGACGGCAACGGCGCTAGCATGGAAGATGTCGATGCCGCAGTGAGAGAAGCCCGAGCCGCGTTTTTGGGGTGGCGCCGGAAAAGTTTTGCCGAGCGTCAGGCGGTGATTGAAGCCTTTGCTGGACAGCTGGAGGCCAACAAAGAAAAACTGGCCCATCAGATCGGCTTGGAAACGGGCAAGCCTTTGTGGGAGTCCCGCACCGAAGTGGCGGCGATGATTGGCAAGATTCCGATCTCGATCAAAGCCTATAACGAGCGCACCGGGCACTCGGAATCCGACGTTGCCGGCGGCCATGCAGTGTTGCGTCATCGTCCTCATGGTGTAGTGGCGGTGTTTGGCCCCTACAATTTCCCGGGCCATCTGCCCAATGGCCACATCGTGCCGGCGTTGCTGGCCGGCAATACCGTGGTCTTCAAGCCCAGTGAGTTGACGCCCGGCGTGGCGGAAATGACCATCCGGCTCTGGGAGAAAGCCGGCTTGCCAGATGGCGTGATCAATCTGGTGCAAGGCGGTGCTGATGTCGGCAAATGTCTGGCACGGCACGGCATGGTGGACGGTCTGTTTTTTACCGGCAGTTCCAACGTTGGCCACAAACTGCACGAGCAGTTTGGTGGCCAGCCGGAGAAAATTCTGGCGCTGGAAATGGGCGGCAACAATCCTCTGATTGTGCAGAACGTGGCGGATGTGGACGGCGCCGTTCACCACACCATTCAGTCAGCATTCATGTCAGCCGGCCAGCGCTGCACCTGCGCCCGCCGGTTATTGGTGCCCAAAGGCAAGAAGGGTGATGAATTTCTGGCGCGCCTGGTGGTGGTGGCCGCAAACATTCAGGTGGCGGAATTTGATGCCGATCCCCAGCCCTTTATGGGCTCGGTGATATCACCAGCTGCCGCGGATCAGTTGTTGCAGGTACAGGCGGCCATGCTGGAAAAGGGGGCGACTTCCCTGCTTGAAATGAAACAGCTGAAGCCCGACACCGGTCTGCTGTCTCCCGGTATTGTTGACGCCACGGGTGTGGAACTGGACGACCAGGAATGCTTCGGGCCACTGCTGACGGTGTACCGCTACAAGAGCTTTGATGACGCCCTGAAGCTGGCCAATAACACCCGTTTTGGTTTGTCTGCCGGCATCCTGAGTGATGACAGAAAACTGTATAACCGACTGGTGGAAGAAGTACGGGCTGGCATTGTGAACTGGAACCGGCCATTAACCGGCGCCAGTAGTGCAGCGCCTTTTGGTGGCGTGGGTGCCAGTGGCAACCACCGGGCCAGTGCCTATTATGCGGCGGACTACTGCGCCTGGCCGATGGCGTCGCTGGAGGCCAGCAAGAGTGAACTGCCAGAAAGCCTGCCACCCGGCCTGAAATTTGACTGACAGGAAAGCCAGCTATGGTGAAACACGCGGTTGAAGCGAATTTTGACGGGCTGGTTGGGCCCACCCATAACTACGCGGGCCTGTCCTGGGGTAATGTGGCGTCCAAATCCAACGTTAACTCGGTGGCCAACCCCAAAGAGGCCGCCCTGCAAGGCTTGGCCAAGATGAAACAGCTGGCCGACCGTGGCTACGTGCAGGGTATTCTGCCGCCCCATGAACGGCCTCATATTCCGACTTTGCGAGCGTTGGGCTTTGAGGGCAGCGACCGGCAGATTCTGGAGCGTGCAGCGGCGACCGATCCGTCGATTCTGGCCGCGGTGTCTTCGGCATCCGCCATGTGGACGGCCAATGCGGCTACGGTGTCGCCCAGCGCCGATACCGCCGATCACCGGGTGCATTTTACCCCGGCCAACCTGAGTGCAAAGTTCCACCGTTCCATCGAGCATAAAGTCACCGGTCGTGCGCTGAAATCGATCTTTACCGATGAGAGCTATTTTGCCCATCACCCGGCCTTGCCGTCGGTGAGTCATTTCGGGGATGAGGGCGCCGCCAATCACACCCGCCTGTGCAGTCGTTATGGTGAGCCGGGGGTGGAGTTGTTTGTCTACGGCCAGGTGGCCTTTAACGAGCAGGCGCCTGCACCGGCAAAATATCCGGCCCGGCAAACCCTGGAAGCGTCTCGGTCAGTGGCCCGGCTGCACGGGCTGACCGACCGCCATGCTGTGTTCGCCCAGCAGAACCCGGCCGCCATCGATGCCGGTGTGTTCCACAACGATGTGATTGCGGTGGGCAATGGCAACTGCCTGTTCTATCACGAGCTGGCGTTTCTGGAAGAAGATCGGGTGCTGGCGGATATACGCGACCGCCTGACCGGCGCAGAACTGGCGGCGGTCAGAGTATCTGCCGTTGACGTGCCGATGGCAGACGCCGTTGCCTCGTACCTGTTTAACAGTCAACTGCTGAATACGCCCGACGGCATGTTGCTGGCGGTGCCTGGCGAATGCCGGGAGATTGCATCGGTGAGCCGTTATCTGGATCAACTGGTGAAAGCGGACGGCCCGATCACCCATGTTGAGGTATTTGACGTTAAACAGTCCATGAGAAACGGCGGCGGCCCGGCTTGCCTGAGATTGCGCGTGGTGCTCAACGATGAGGAACTGCACGCCATCAACCGGGGGGTGATTCTCACCGATGCCCTATATGACCGTCTGGTTGCCTGGGTGAATGCCCACTACCGCACGGAGCTTGATCAACAGGACCTGGCCGACCCGATGTTGCTGGAGGAGGTGCGCAAGGCACTGGATGAGCTCACCGGGATTCTGGGTCTCGGCTCAATCTACGATTTCCAGTTGTGAGCTGGGGCGTTACTGGCTGGCGATAGAGCGGGTCAGCATGTCCATGGTGTGGCGAATCAACGCATCCGCCGGAAAGCTGCTGGTCTGCGTGGTTTCCGCCTGGCACAGCATAATCACGCCGTGCAGGGCGCCGCGCAGGTAAAGTGCGGTGTAGGCGGGGGAGCTGATGCGTTCGCGGCTCATGGTGCCGTCCTCAAGGCCGGTGTGAATGGCGGCGGTCATCAGGGTCATCAGTTCATTCTTGGAGCAGAGCATTTCTCTGGTCTGATCTTCATCCGCCTCGCCGATCACGGTAGCGGCCGTGGTCAGTGCCGAAAAATAATCGGGCTCTTCAAGGTAGAATCGATAATAAGCCTCACCCATGGCCCGGATTTGCGCCAAACCAGAATCGGCCGCACGGCGGGCGTTCTCGAAACGTGCCACCAGGCTCTGGCCGGCCCGCAACATGATGCCGCGCTGAATCGCCGCTTTGTCCTTAAAGTAGACATACAGTAACGCCCGGCTGAGGCTGGCGACACGGGCGATGTCGTCCATTGAAGTACGCTCATAGCCCTTCTCTGAGAACACCCGTTCAGCGGCGTCCAGAATGGCCTCATACCTTGCCTGCTTTTCCCGTTCCCGTCGTGACTTCAAGGGTTCGTTCATCGTGTTCCCGGCTTCCTGTGCGTTGGCTGCATGATACCTGAAAGTGAATGAAAACCGATTATTGACAATTTGTCAAAGAATGACATTATGTTTGAAAATAATCGGCGGCCGCCACTGGACGGTGGGCCAACAATCAACTTTTCAGGGAAAGGGGCTGAACCTTATGTCTCTCATCAAGCGCGGTGTGTTATCTACTTTTGTTGGCCTTGTGCTGGCGGTTCTGGTGCTGTCGGGTTGTCGTGGTGGTACCGACAGCACCGGCGAAACCTCGTTGGAAAACAAGGCAGTGTCTGTCCGTGTGGCCGAAGTCACCGGCGGCGAGATTGAAGAAATCCCGCTGCGCTTCTCCGGTATTGTGCGCGCTTCCCAGCGCGCAACACTCACGTTTCAGGTGAGCGGTACACTGAGGGAGCGCGCCATCGAGTTGGGCCAGAGCGTAAAGACCGGCGATGTGCTCGCCCGGCTCTATAACCCGGCCCTGGAGCCCGCCAGAGACTCCGCCCTTGCCCGCATAGAAGAACTCAGAACCCAGTTTGATCAGGCCCAGAGAGAGTGGGAGCGCTCCAGCCGACTGCATCAGCGTGGTGTGGTATCGGAGCAGAATCTGGAACAGATTGCTGCCCGCCGGGATTCCCTGAGAGCCAGCATGGCCACTGCGGAGGCGTCACTAGCAGAAGCCACGCGCCTGCTCGAAGAAAGTGTACTGAAAGCGCCATTCGGCGGTCAGGTTGAGGCTTTGCTGGTAGAGCGGGATGAGTTTGTATCGGCCGGCCAGCCGGTGATGCGTTTGTCTTCCCCGCTTGGCCGGGAGGTGGAAGTTCGGGTGCCGGCGCACTTGCTGAGTCATGTGCGGGTTGGGCAGGAGCTGCCGGTCTGGTCTGTTCAGGATCGCAATCGAGCGCCGGAAACCGGCACCGTGATCGAAATCGCCCGGGGTAGCTCCATTCGTGGTGAGCTGCATCCGGTTCTGGTGAGCTTGCCGGTGCACGCCCTTGGTGCTGGCGAGCCGGTAGAAGTCGGTATCACGCCGGTGCGTGCGTCTGCCATGACCGTGCCCTTGCTGGCGGTGGTGCGTAACGACTCCGGCACCAGTGTGTTCAGGGTTGAAGATGCGATTGCTCATCGGGTAACGGTGGAGATAGACCGTGTTATCGGTGAACGCGTGATGGTGCATCCCGGTGAGCTGGCCGCCGGTGATCAGGTGGTGTATGCCGGTACCACCCGTCTGGTGGACGGTGACCGGGTGGAGGTTCGCTGATGACCCGCCGACTGCTCAATTACCAACGCCTGCTGGGCATGGTGGTCACCATGCTTTGCCTGCTAGGGATTGCTGCCTACAGCACCATGCCCAGGCAGGAAGATCCGAGCTTTCCGTACCGGGCCGGCATGATCACGGTCAATTACCCCGGAGCCAGTGCCGAAGCGGTGGAGCGGCTGGTGCTGCGGCCGCTGACCGATGAACTGCGCCAGGTAGAAGAGCTGGATTTTAGTTTTGGCACCGCCCGCACGGGCGTGGCACTGTCTCGACTCAAACTCAGAGACAACATCTACGATACCGATCCCGCCTGGGACCGGGTGCGACAGGCCATGGAACGGGCCAGGCAGGACTTTCCTGATGACGTCGGTCAGATGACCCTGGATGACCGCCTGATCGACATTCCGGCGGTGGTTCTGGCGGTGGGTGGATCGTCTTCCGTGACCGAGCTGTCGAAAGTGGCGGAGCGCCTGAAGCAGAACCTCTCCGACATTCAGGGCATCTCCCGGATCGAGCTGGAAGGCGATGCCGATGAACAGATCACCCTGGCCCTGGACGATGCCGCGTTGTTTCGCCTGGGTATTTCGCCGAAACGTGTGCTGGAAACCCTGGCTCAGCGCAACCAGACCATCCCGGGTGGTTTTGTGGTGGTGGATGGCAAACGTCTGTCCGTTCTGCCCAATACCGAATTTGCCGATATTGATGACATCCGGGCGACGCCCATTGCCTTGCCCGATGGCTCCCAGGTGCCCCTGGCGGCCGCTGCGGATGTCTGGCGAGGGCCGGCAGAGCCGCGCCAGCCAGAAACCTGGTTTGACGGTGAGCGGGTGGTGTTGCTGTCGATCATCATGGAGGAGGGCAGCACCGATGCTATCCGTTTTGGTGAGCGCATCCGTGACCGGTTGAACGAGGTGCGAGTGGATATCGGCCCCTACGAAATACGGGAAATGTTCTTCCAGCCAGACAAGGTCTCCGAACGCCTGGTCAATCTTGCCTGGAGCCTGGTGCTGTCGGTACTAATTATCGTGGCAGTTGTGTTCACCGGCATGGGCATTCGCATGGGCCTGCTGGTGGCGTCCATCCTGCCCATGGTGGCGCTGATCAGCATTGGGCTGTATGACCTGGGTGGCGGAGTGCTGCATCAGATTGCGGTCATCGGCATGGTGATTTCGCTGGGTATCCTGATCGATAACGCCATCGTGATTGTGGAGAATATTCAGGGCCATCTGGATGAGGGGATGCGCCGCCTTGATGCCTTGCGAAAAGCTGTGGGTGAGCTCGCTGGGCCTCTTGGTGCCTCGACCGGAACCACGCTTGCTGCCTTTGCTCCCTTGCTGATGGCCAAAGGCGGCGCGGCAGATTTTACCCGTGGTGTGCCGGTGATGATCATGCTGACACTGTCGGTCAGCTATCTGCTGGCGATATCGGCGGTGCCGCTGCTGGCGGCCCGGTTCCTCAAGCCGAGAAAGAATGTGCAGAGTGACCGCTTGATGGGCCTTGCGCGTTTTCTGGGCGGATTGGTGTTCCGTTATCCAGGTCGGCTGATGCTGGCAGGTGCCTTGTTGGTGATTCTGAGCCTGAGTATGACACCCTTCATGGCCCAGCAGTTTTTCCCGAACGCTGACCGGCCCAGAGTCATTGTTGAACTGTACATGCCGGAGGGCACCGATCAGGTGCGCACGGCAGAAGTCACGGAACGCCTGGAACGGGCGGTACGTACCCGGCCTGAAACTCTCGAAGTGCATCGTTTTGTCGGCTACGCAGGCCCGGCCTTTTACTATAACCTGCAGCGCTCCCCGCAGGCACCAAATCGCGCCAGACTGGTTATCCGGACACCCACTCTGGAAGACACCAATGAGCTGATCCCCTGGATTCGGGAAGAAGTGGCTGCTCACCTGCCAGAGGTCGATCTGTCGGTCGGTATTCTGGGCCAGGGTCCGCCCCGAGCGGCTCCGGTCGAGGTGCGGGTGTACCACGCCGATGATGATGCCCGGGCAAGGGCGACAGAACAGCTATTTGCCTTGATGCGAGGAGTGAACGGCACGGTAGATGTGCGTCACGATCTGGATATCGGCGTACCCAGCATCGCCATCAACGTGGATGATGCGACCGCTGCCCGTTATGGCCTGAACCGGGCTGACGTTGCCCAGAGCCTGTATGGCCAGAGCTTTGGTGCGGTGGCCGAGCGCTACCGCCAGGAAGACGACCCCATCCCGATGATCCTTCGATCCCGGGAAGGGACGTCGTTGTCGCTGTCACGGCTGTTGTCCGTTAACACCTATAACGACCAGGGTGATGCCATCCCGCTGTCTGCCGTCGCCACGGTAGAGACCACCTGGGAGCCTGCGGCCAGATACCTGCGTAACGGGGTGAGGGTGAATACCGTTAGCTCCAATCTGGATGCCGGCTTCAGCTTCAGCCAGGTTCTCGACGGCCTGGATGCCGCACTGGCGCAACAGCCTTTGCCCGCGGGCACTCGACTGGAAATGGGTGGTGATGCGGAAGGTTCCAATGATGCCAACACCGCCCTGCTGACAGCCGCGCCCATCGGCATGCTGTTACTACTGTTCTTCCTGCTGCTGCAATTCAACTCGTTCCGGCGGGTCGGGATTATCCTGCTGACGGTGCCGCTGGCGACCGTGGGCATCTTCCCCGGCCTGGTGTTGTCGGGGTCGCCGTTCGGCTTTCAGTCGCTGCTGGGAGTGATCGCGCTGGTGGGCATCGTGGTGAACAATGCCATCGTGCTGCTGGATGTGATGGATCGTGAGCTGGAGAAGGGCAGGGCGATTCGTGATGCGGTCAGAACCGCCGTTGAACGACGCACCCGACCCATCCTGCTCACCACTGCGACCACTGTGGCTGGCTTGTTGCCCCTAGCGTTCTCCAGCTCCACCCTGTGGCCACCCATGGCCTGGGCGATCATCTCTGGCCTGCTGGCGTCCACCGTGCTGACTTTGCTGGTGATTCCGTCCGTATGCACCCGCTTGATCAAACTGCCGGTCAGCGAACCGGAGAACGCCCCGGCCTGACCGTCAGGCCGACCCTCTGCCCCACCGGGACTTCCCGGTTGGGGAATATAATCGCCTCCGGCGCCGTGCCGACTCGGTAGCAGGTTTGATCGTCTTCCCAGATCACCGTGCCGGGCTGGTACTCGGTAAAATTGGCCACATCGTCCGGCACATGAAAGGTGAACGACGGCCCGGTATTGAGGATCTCATGCACCACCTCAAACACCGTCAGATGATCAAACGGCGGCGCAGCTGCAGGCGCTGACGCACCGCAGAAGCGCCGCCGCAACGCTCGTTCAATACCGCGAAACCGCCTCAAGTCATTGTGCCCGAACGGCTCCACCTTACCCAGCTCCACTGTGAAACTCTCTGCGTTCAACAAGCTGGCGGTAAACGACGAAAACACCGTGGATTCCTTATGCTGAAGCAGCAGCGTTTCCACCTCCGCCTCCAGCAAAAACTCACACTGCCCGGCGGGCACCGAACGCCCCTCCACAAACGGATACAACGCAAACCGCTCCCGCTTCGATGGCCGGATAGCTGTGTGCAAATCATAATGACTCAGCGCCAACCCCTGATGCGCCATCGCAAACTGCCGACACATCTCCTCCAGAAACTGCGCCCGCCGGGCCTCCGGCAACCCCGCATAGTCCGCCTTGCCATGGGCCCCGTTAAACAGCCGGTTCATATTCACATCAATAAACCGCGAGCCCGCCGCCATCGCCGGTGGGTTGCCCAGAATCAGCAACAGCGGACAAGCCAGCTGCCATGCCCCGGCTAATAGCTCAGTTACCAGGCTGTTCAATACCTCAATAGGCGCCGTCTCGTTACCGTGAATGCCAGCAGAGATGATCAGCGCTTCTTTGTTCGGGTTGTTTCTTCCGTCCGCTGGCGTTAGCCACAGCACGCCGTTGGCTTTGCGGGAAATCTGAGCGCCATCGGCAAGCCGGGTTTTGATTTCGGGGAGGTCGTCGTCGGCATTGGCGAGGGTATGAACCAGCCAGTCAGGATGGAAGTCAAAGAGGCGATTTGAAACGTTCATAGACTCCCCGCAATAAGTTTGGGGTCAGCCGGCGGGACAGGCTTTCCGGGAATCTTGGAGGCCATGGATGGCCGGAACGAAGCGCACACGGACGTGCTTGTAGCGTTTCCCGGAAAGCCTGTCCCGCCGGCTGGCCTTGCACAAGACGGGTCAGGAGCCAGCCGGCCTCTGATGCCGCAATAGATGATTTTCCAGCTTACGGAAGGCGAACACCAGAATAAACGTCAGTACCATATAAAGCAGCGCCACAAAGATAAACGCCTCAAAAGGCGCGTAAAACCGCGAGTAAATATTCCGCGCCGCCCCGGTCAAATCAATAATCGTCACAACACTGGCAATCGCACTCGCATGCAGCATAAAAATCACCTCGTTCGAGTACGCCTGCACCGCCCGCCGCGCCGCATTCGGCAGAATAATCCGCCGCATCCGCAACAGCCAGCCCATGCCGTAAGCCTTCGCCGCCTCAATCTCGCCATTGGGTGTGGCGATGATCGCGCCCCGAAGAATCTCCGTGGTATAGGCCGCTGTATTCAGCGTAAACGCCAACAAAGCCGGGTAAAACGGCTCCCGGAAAATGGTCCACCAGAAGGTTTCCTGAATACCGGGAATCTGCGCCACACCGTAATAGATAATATACAGCTGAATCAGCAGCGGCGTGCCGCGAAACAAATAGGTGTACAGCCAGATCGGGCCAGACACAAACGGATTTCTCACCGTGCGCAGGATCGCCAGCGGCAGGGCAATCAACAGACCAATCACCAGCGACAAGAATACCAGCTGCACCGTCGTCACCATGCCGCCCCAGTATTCCATCAGGGTCATGGCGTTGAAGATATCGTTCTCATTCAACCATTCGGCAATGAAATCAGGCATCGATCAATTCCCCCGAACCACGCCGACATTGGCTCGCTTGTCGAGCCACTTGATAAACAATTCTGATCCCGCGGTCAGCAACAGATAAACCGCCGCCACCGGAATAAAGAAGTGGAACGGCATGCGCTCCGCCTTGGCCGCTTCCTCCGCCACCCGCACCATATCGGTCAGGCCAATAATGGAGACCAGTGCCGTGGTTTTCAGCAGCACCTGCCAGTTGTTGCCGATGCCGGGCAGGGCGTGGCGCAGCATTTGCGGAATCATCACCCGCCGAAAAGTGTGCCAGCGGGAAAAACCGTAGGCCTTGGCAGCCTCAATCTGGCCAACATCTACCGCCAGAAACGCACCCCGGAAAGTTTCCGTCATATAGGCGCCAAAGATCAGCCCGATCGTCACCACACCAGAGATAAACGGATCGAACTGAAAGAAAAAGTCGATTTGCCTGGTTTCCCACAAATAATCGGAGAGCGCGTTAACCGCCACCTGGCCACCGTAGTAGAACAGCAGCATCATCACCAGATCGGGCACGCCACGAATCAGTGTGGTGTAAGCGGTTGCCACGCCAGTTAGTACCCGGTTGCCAGAGAGTTTGGCCGAGGCGCCAAGCAACCCCAGGGTGAGTGCGAGAGCAAGCGAGAGGAAGGCCAGCTCAATGGTAACCACTGCCCCTTCAGCGAGGGCCGGGCCGTAGCCTTTCAGATCAAGCATGGAAATATCCGGAAAGCGGGGAGCAGCCAGATGACTGCTCCCGGGGTCTTGTTAGATCTTGATATCGTAGCTGAAGTACTTGTTCATGATGGCGTCGTAGGTGCCATCTTCTTTCAGCTTTTTAAGCGCTGCGTTGATGTCTTCGGCCAGTTGGGTGTCACGCTTGCGCATGGCAACGCCCACGCCGTCGCCCAGCTTTACTGACTCGCCAACTTCTTTGTAACCGTCGCGGTTCAGAATGGTTTGCTCGCCTACCGGGTAGTCAACGAAAACTGCATCCAGACGCTGGCCCTCGAGATCCAGAACCATATCTTCCGCCGTGGTGTAGCGCTTGATGGAAACCACGCCGCCCATGTTCTCGGTGACGTAGGTGTCCATGGTAGTGCCGCGCTGCACGCCCACGTTCTTGCCCCTCATGGCGTCCATGTCGGTTACGTCGGTGTCGAAGGACTCAGGGCCAAACCAGCCACCCGGAGTGATGTAGTACGGCTCGGAGAACAGCACACGCTCTGCGCGCTCAGGAGTGATCGACATGGACGACATGATGATGTCGAACTTGCGCGCCAGAAGGCCCGGAATCATACCGTCCCACGCCTGGATCACGAATTCACAGTTGGCGTTCAGCTCTTCACACATGGCGGTGGCCAGTTCCACTTCAAACCCGGTCAGCTCGCCGTTTTCATCGCGGTATTCAAATGGCTCGTAGGGAATGTCAAAAGCAACGCGCAGGTTGCGATCCTGGGCCTGAGCGGTGCCGGCGATCATGGCCAGAACACAGCTTGCTGCAACAATCAGTTTTTTCATGTGTCACTTCTCCAGTCTTTTGCCGTTACGGCTTTATTCTTTATGGAAGTTTCAGTTTCAGTACCGGTTTCAAGATAGCACCGGTGCTTAGAACTTGGGAGCAAGAAATTGCTTCATGCGTTCCGACTCCGGATGGTCGAAGACCTTGTCCGGTGAACCCTGCTCCTCAATCACGCCCTGATGCAAGAACAGGACCTGATTGGACACATCCCTTGCAAACGCCATCTCGTGGGTGACCACGATCATGGTGCGGCCTTCCTCGGCCAGACTCTGCATAACCCTTAGAACTTCTCCAACCAGCTCGGGATCGAGAGCGGAGGTGGGCTCGTCAAACAACATAACCTCCGGCTCCATCGCCAGGGCACGGGCAATGGCGGCACGCTGCTGCTGGCCGCCAGACATCTGGGCCGGGTAATAGTCTTTGCGCTCGTAAATGCCGACTTTGTTCAGGTAAGACTCGGCTCGCTCGATGGCTTCCTTCTTGGGGATTTTCAGCACGTTGATCGGTGCTTCGATAATGTTTTCCAGCACGGTCATGTGGGACCACAGATTAAAGCTCTGGAAGACCATGGAGAGCCGGGCCCGGATCAATTCAACCTGGCGGTTATCCGCAGGTACGCGCACACCTTTGCGGTTATTTTTGAACCGTATTGGGTCACCGTGCACGATTATGTCGCCTGAGGTGGGGGTTTCCAGCAGGTTGATGCAGCGTAAAAAGGTGCTTTTACCGGAGCCGGAACTGCCGATCAGGGAAATGACATCGCCTTTACGGGTTTCCAGAGAAATGCCTTTCAGGACTTCGAGCTGGTCGAAGGTCTTGTGGATGTCCCTGCAAATCAGTGGCGCTGTTTCCGCCATGGGGTGACTCCTGGGCTGTCTTGATAAGGGCGCAAGTTTTACGGACTGTCGCCGCGGAAATCAATACCGTTTTGTTGGGTTTTCGTGAAAGTTGTCCGAATAAAGCGGCACTCTGATGACTTCTGCCCCCTGGCTTTCAAGGCCGCGCAGGGAATCCTGAACAAACCTGACATGGGCCATGGCGACCTTTCTGGCGCTGGCGGCCTTGCCGGCCATGACAGCCTGATAGATCTGTTTGTGCTGCTTCATGATCAGTTCGCGCATGTCCGCCCTGGGGTTCAGGTTGGCAACGGAGGCATGCACGGTCAACAGCATCATGTTCTTCAGACCATTGAGCACATGTACCAGGATCGGGTTGTGGGAGGCTTCAACAATGGCCTGGTGGAAACCATGGTCGGGCCGGGCGTTGCTCAGTGGATCGGTTTCTTCCAGTGCCTGGTAGGCCTTGGTAATGCGGTGGCGGTCGCCGTGGGTGGCTCGTTGGGCGGCGAGTTCGGCGGCCTGGCCCTCCAGCTGCTCTCTAACTTCAAGCAGGTCGTACAGGGTGCGTGGGTGGCCGGCAAACAGATGCATCAGTGGGCTGTTGTCGTCATTGGTGCTGGGTACGATGTTGGCGACAAAAGAGCCCCGGCCGTGCTGGGTGTTGATGACCCCGCGACCCTGAAGTTCGTGCAGGGCCTCCCGAATGATTGCCCTGGAGACCCCCAGTCGGGTTGCGAGCTGACGCTCTGATGGCACCTTCTGCCCGGGGGCCAGCCCGCCATCGAGTATCAGTCGTTCCAGCCGGAAGGATATTTCCTGGGATATGCCCATCGTCTTTACCTGCATGGTCGCTCTGGTCTGACCAGTTGTTGTCAGTTGTGTAGATCTAGAATCCTTCCCTGTATACGCTCTCCAGACCGCTAACTATGGCCCATGGCAGCGGTTTCGTCCATTTTGCCAGATCCACAAACTGGTCTGACCAGTTGGCTATTTTCTGGACTAAAACTGTTGTGGTCAGGAGTATCACGCTTAAGGATCGTGTTCAGTGCTTCCGTGTGTGTTGGCGGCATTGGCTTGAACCCCGGCTCGCTGCAACATTACGTGGATTGTGCCGGGGTGGGCATCGATCACTTTTTTACACAAACGCCAGTAACCGGTGTCTGATATGAAAACTGAAGCCAAAGCCAGCAAGGCGATGCTGGCCGAGCAGTTCCGATCCTTTATCGATCCGGAATTCGTGATTACGGATGATGAAACGCTGAAACCCTACGAGTGCGATGGCCTGGCCATGTACCGGGAACTGCCCATGATGGTAGTGCTGCCAGACACCGTGGCCCATGTGCAGCGGGTGATGCGTATCTGCCATGAGCACAGTGTGCCCGTCGTCGCCCGGGGTGCGGGCACTGGCCTGTGCGCCGGCGCCATGCCTCACAAAGAGGGCGTGGTGCTGTCGCTGGCGAAATTTAACCACATCCTGGAGATAGACCCGGTGGGTCGCACCGCCAGATTGCAGCCAGGCGTTCGCAACCTGGCCATCAGCGAAGAGGCGGCGCAACATGGGCTCTATTACGGGCCAGATCCGTCGTCACAAATCGCCTGCACTATCGGCGGTAACGTCGCCGAGAACTCTGGTGGTGTGCACTGCCTCAAATACGGTCTGACCGTGCACAACATCCTCAGCGTGGAAATTATCACCGCCGAGGGTGACCGGGTGACGGTCGGCAGCGATGGCCTGGATGGTTGCGGTATGGACTTGCTGGCTTTGCTGACCGGCTCTGAAGGCTTGCTGGGTGTGGTCACCGAGGTGAAGGTAAAACTGCTGCCCAAGCCGGAAGTGGCTCAGGTGATCATGGCCGGGTTCGACAGCATCGAAAAAGCCGGTGATGCCGTGGGCGCGGTGATTTCCCACGGCATTATTCCCGGTGGTCTGGAGATGATGGACGGCCACGCTATTCTGGCTGCCGATGATTTCTGTGGCGCTGGCTACCCCCGGGATGCCAAAGCCCTGCTGTTGTGTGAGGTGGACGGCACCGAAGAAGAGGTGCACGAGCACATCGCCGAGGCGGAGGGTGTTTTCCGCAAACTGGGGGCAACGTCGATTCGTACCTCCCAGAGTGAGGATGAGCGAGCACTGCTGTGGAAGGGCCGCAAGTCGGCGTTCCCGGCGGTGGGTCGGATTTCGCCGGATTACTACTGTATGGATGGCACCATCCCGCGCCGGCATCTGGCCAGGGTGCTGCTTGAAATGGAAACCATGTCAAAGCAATTCGGCCTGAGGGTGGCCAATGTGTTCCACGCCGGTGACGGCAACCTGCACCCTTTGATCCTGTTCGATGCCAATGTGCCCGGTGAGTTCGACAGGGCGGAAGCCTTTGGCAGCGCCATTCTGGAGCTGTGTGTGGCGGTGGGTGGCTGCATTACCGGCGAGCATGGCGTAGGCGTTGAAAAAATTCGCCAGATGGCGGTGCAGTTCAATGACGAAGAACTGCAGCAGTTCCACGATGTGAAAGTGGCTTTTGATCCCACCGGCATTCTTAATCCCGGTAAAGGAGTGCCTACCCTGAAGTTCTGCCAGGAATACCGCTCCATCGAGCACAAGCAACACAAGCACGAACAGGCGGATGCTGCCCATGGCTGATCAGATTCAAGCAATACAGGAGCAAGTGCTCCAGGCCCGCAGCGAAGGGCATAAACTCAATATACTGGGCGGCGGCTCCAAAGCTTTCATGGGGCGGAACGCAGACCCAGCGGCTGGCACTCTGAGCCTTGCTGAACACACCGGTGTGGTTGAGTATCACCCGGTGGAACTGGTGCTGACCGTGCGCGCCGGAACCCCATTGACGGAAATCGAAGCGGTGCTGGCGGAGCATGGCCAGTGCCTGCATTTTGAGCCGCCGCACATCAGCGAAACTTCCACCATTGGCGGCACGCTGGCTTGTAACCTGTCCGGACCGTCCCGGCCGTGGGCTGGCTCTGTGCGGGATCAGGTGCTGGGCGTGCGCCTGCTCAATGGCAAGGGCGAGCATCTGCGTTTTGGTGGTCAGGTGATGAAGAATGTGGCGGGTTACGATGTTTCTCGGCTACAGGCTGGAGCTATGGGTACCCTGGGCGTGATCACTGAAATCAGTCTCAAAGTCATGCCCAGGCCTGCGGCAACCATCACCCTGGTGCGCGAGATGGCCATGGACGAGGTGGTTGACTACATGAACCGCCGGGCTGCCGAGCCCAAGCCCATTACCGGTGCCTGCTGGGTGGATGGCAAGGTTTATCTGCGACTGGCGGGTGCCCGTTCCGCCGTGGAGGCTACTGCGGACAAGTGGGGTGGGGATGTTGTGGCCGATGGCGACACCTTCTGGCGGCAGGTTCAGGATCTTCAACATGGCTTTTTCGATGATCAAAGCACGCCACTCTGGCGCTTCTCTGTTGGCTCCACCGCTAACATGCCCGCCCTTGACGGCCCCTGGATGATCGACTGGATCGGCTCGCAGCGTTGGTACCGCGGCGAGGCGTCAATCAGTGATCTGGAGCCGTTGGCCCGGGCGGCGGGCGGTCAGGTCAGCTTGTTCCGTGGCGGTGATCGCAATGGCGAGGTGATGCACTCCCAGCCCGAGGCGCTGAAAACCATCCAGCGCCGCGTGAAAAACTCGTTTGACCCCGACGGCATCTTCAATCCCGGCCGTCTCTATAGCTGGTTGTAATTATGCAAACGAATCTGGTTCAACAATTTGCCAATACCTCCGAAGGGCAGGAGGCGGAGGAAATCCTCCGGGCCTGCGTACATTGTGGTTTTTGCACGGCAACCTGTCCGACGTATCAGGAACTGAACGACGAGCGTGATGGCCCCAGGGGTCGCATCTATTTGATGAAGATGTTTCTCGAAGGCGGCGAAGCCACCGAGAAAACCCGTGAACATCTGGACCGCTGCCTGACTTGTCGCAGCTGCGAGACCACCTGCCCATCCGGCGTGCAATACGGTCGGCTGGTCGATATCAGCCGGGGCCTGCTGGAAAAAGAACTGCCGAGAAGCCATCAGGAAAGATGGCTGCGCTGGGCGTTGACCCGCATCCTGCCAGAGCGCCGGCTGTTTGGTTTGCTGCTCAGGCTCGGGCAGTTGTTTCGCCCGATACTGCCCGAGAAACTGCGCATCAAGGTGCCGGCTCGCCGTGAGGCCAGCCCATGGCCGGCATCCAGCCACAGCCGCATTGTGTTGGGCCTTGCCGGTTGCGCGCAGCCGTCTGCCGCACCCAACACCAATGCCGCGACCGCGCGGGTACTGGACAAGCTGGGCATAACCCTGGTGGAAGCGCCCAAGGCAGGCTGTTGTGGTGCGGTGAATTATCACCTGTCAGAACATGAACGTGGGCTGGAGCAGATGCGCCGTAACATCGATGCCTGGTGGCCCGCCATTGAAGCCGGCGCCGAAGCGATTGCGATGACGGCTTCCGGGTGTGGCGCGATGGTGCAGGACTATGGCCATCTGCTTAAAGACGATCCGGTGTATGCCAGCAAGGCCCGCAAGGTCAGTGAGCTCTGCATCGATCTTGGCGCCTTCCTGTTGAAGCAGGATCTGGAGCCGCTGAAGGCCAGTGCTCAGGCCGGCAAAGTGGCTTTTCATTGCCCCTGCACCCTGCAACATGCGATGAAGCAGAGTGGTGTGGTTGAACAGGTGCTGACCCAGGTAGGCATTGACTTGGCGACAACCAGAGACAAGCATCTGTGTTGTGGCTCTGCTGGTACCTACTCCATCCTGCAACCCAAGATGAGCCAGAAGCTGCTGGACAACAAGCTCAAGGCGCTGACGGTGGATAACCCGGTTAAAATCGTGACCGCGAACATAGGCTGCCAGTTGCACCTGGACACTAAATCCGAGGTGCCGGTGCAGCACTGGATCGAATTGCTGGACCGTTAAACCGATCCCAGCAGGATCGATCTGATTGCCGTATAGTTTTGCCCGGTGTCTGCAACTGACACCGGGCTCAACGGATAAAATTCAACCTCACAGGATGTGAACCTATGCCAAGGACCATGGCTCCGCTTTTGCTTTTTTTGTTCTCCTGCTCCGCTCAGGCGGAAGCTTACCGCTGGATTGATGCTAACGGCTCTATTCACTTTTCGGATACGCCGCCGGTGATGGGTGGGCACTCACGGATTGAGTTGCGGTCGCCGGCGACGGTGCCAATGAACGAGAATATTCTCCAGGCCGATCGCGTTAGCCGACAGCGCAAGGAGCTGGACCAACTGCTCGCGCCAAACAGTAAAGAGCGTTACGCTCAATCCCGGCGCGAACAAGAGACCCGTAACAAACAGTGCGAAAAAAAACGTAAGCAACTGGACCGATTGCAAACCAGATTAAGGGCTGGCTATGGCAATGATCGGGGTAATAATCTCAGGCAGAAGCGACGAGAACTGAGCCAGTCTTACAGCCGCGAGTGCATGCTTAATTAGTCGTATTTCGGAAAGCGTCATTGCTAAAACCAGCCTGTTATTGTTAGCTATCTACCTTCTCTTGGGGGGTAGATTTTGTCTCACTTTCAGCTTGCGTTGCTGCTCGGTATAACGGTGGCACTGGGGCCCCTCGCCCTGGATGCCTATTTGCCCGCTTTTCCTGAAATTGCCCGGGGTTTCGCTATTGCCCATGGCGATGTCGGGCTTACCTTGAGTGCCTATGTAGCAACACTGGGAATGGCCCAGCTGGTGGGTGGTCCGTTGTCTGATCGCTACGGTCGCAAGGGCATCCTCTTTGGTGGTCTTGCCGTTTTTGCGATCGCCAGTGTAATGATTGCGCAAGCGGAAACTCTGGGTGTCATGATCGCGTGGCGGGTGGTTCAGGGCGTTGGTGGTGCGTTCTGCGCTGTGTCTGTACCTGCGATTGTGCGGGACCAGGTGGGCGGGCAGGATGCCGCCCGGCTCTACGGATTGATCGGCCTGATCATGTTTATCGCCCCGGCGGCGGCACCTGCCCTCGGGACGTTGATGCTGGCATTGGGTGACTGGCACTGGATTTTCCTGGTCCTGGCCGGCTACGCCGCTCTTGTCGCACTGGTATTGCAGCTGGCGCTGTTCCCCCGCCTGAAACCCAGGCCCCGGGCCACAACACCGGTGAAGACGCTGGTAACCAACTACCTGTTGGTGCTGCGGCACAAAACCACCATGCGCTTCATCGGTATTCAGGTGATGTGCTTTAGCACTATGTTGTTGTTCATTACCCACTCGTCGTTTATCTATCAGGAGTGGTTTGGCCTCTCCAACAAGGCTTTCTCGATGCTATTTGCAGCGAATATTGCGTTGATGGCAGTGCTCAATCTGATCAACCGGCCCTTGCTGAAGTTCTTCCCGTCAGTGGTGTTGCTCAGGGTCCAGGTCATTCTCCAGTTTGTAGCATTGATTGCGCTGGTCACTGTTGTGGTGATGGACGGACCATTCTGGATGGTGGCCGCCTGCATTATTGCAGCCATTGGTTTTCAAGGCGGGATCGTGCCGAACAACATGGCCAACGCGCTGGAATTTTTCCCGCACCTGGGTGGCACCGCGGCGGCCATGCTGGGGGCTTCGCAGTTTACCCTGGCGGGCGGAGTCAGTGCGCTGTCTTCAGCGTTTGGTGGCGGCGCCTTGTTGCCTATTGTTGTCAGTATGATGGCCTGTTCTGCCGGTGCGGTTGTGCTGGCGTGGGGCGCGCCCATGGCGGTTGCCCGGGAGAAGGCCGCCGAGGCAGCCTGATCACCGGGTTAGCGCTTTTGGATGTGGCGCCGTACGTTGATCAACAGTGGGCTGCCGGTGGCGGGATCGTGGATCAGGTCACAGCTAACGCCGTAAAGTTCCTGCACCAACGCCGGTGAGACGATCTCTGCCGGTGCGCCTTCCTCAATGATCACGCCTTGCTTCATGGCGACCATGTGGTCCGCGTAACGGCAAGCGCTGGCCAGATCATGGACCACCATGGCAACGGTCTTGCCTTGCCCGCTCAGGTGGCGAATCAGCTCAAAGACTTCAATCTGATGGCCCAGATCCAGCGCCGATGTGGGCTCATCCAGTAGCAGCAGCGGTGTCTCCTGGGCTACGGCCATGGCAATCCAGGCCCGCTGGCGCTGGCCGCCGGACAGCGTATCCAGTGGTCGGTCGATCAGATAGCCAACATCGGCGGCGGTAACCGCATGGTCAAACGCCCGTTGATCCCCCTCTGACCAGGGTGTCATCCAGCCTTGATGGGGCTGGCGGCCAAAGCGCACCAGGTCGCCGACGGTGAGCCCCTCCGGTGCGGTATTTTCCTGTGGTAGCAGGGCCAGTTTCCTGGCCACTTCTTTGGTCGGCAACCGGTGAATGTCCTTACCGTGCAGCAACACGATTCCGGACGACGGTGCGTGAATCCGGGCTAATCCATTAAGCAAAGTAGACTTGCCGCAGCCATTGGGGCCGACAATGGCGGTGACTTTGGCTGGCGGCAGTTGCACGCTCAGGTCTTTCGCCACAGTGAGGTGTCGGTGCGCCAGCGTGATGCGCTCGGCCGCAAGGGTATCGGTTGAGATCATGTCAGGCTCCGTGTTGAGGGTCTCAGCAGAATCCACAGCAGGTACGGACTGCCAACGATGGCGGTGATGATGCCGACCGGAATCTCCAGCGGGGAGAGCAGAGTGCGGCCCAGCAGATCGGCCACTACCATAAAGCCAGCGCCCGCCAGAGCAGATGCGGTGAGGGGAACTTTGCCGGGCCGGCACAGGCTTCTGGCCAGTTCAGGGGCCAGCAGGGCCACCAGCCCGACCGGGCCGCAAACTGATACCGCCAGGCCGGTCATCAGTACCGACAATCCCAGCCCCAATAATCGGGTGCGCTTCAGTTTTATGCCCAGCGTTATGGCGACCGGATCTGAGAACTGAAGGCTATTCACGGCGCGGCTGAGGAACATCAGCGCCAGCCAGCCGACGGCCAGGCCCAGCGCCAGTAACTGCACACTTTCAGGGGTGCGTGCGTTAAGGCTGCCCACGGTCCAGGGATAGGCGGCGTTGGCGTCATCGATGGCGACCTGGCTGAGCATGACCTGGGTGACCGCGCCGGCTATAGCGCCGATGCCCAGTCCCGCAACAATAAAGCGATAGCCGCGGGTGCCATTGGCCCCGGCCAATCCGAAGGCCAGGACCGTTGCGGTGGCAGCGCCCGCCAGAGCCATGGCCGAGGGGGCCAGGGCGATGCCCGTGCCCACAACAGAGGCGACGGCAAAGGCAGTAGCTGCGTTGTCGATACCGATGATGCCGGGGGTGGCCAGCCGGTTGCGTGCCAGGGTTTGCATCAGACACCCGGCCAGAGCTAACGCGGCGCCACTGAGCAGGCCTGCCATGACCCGGCTAAGTCTCAGTTCGTTGATCACAAAGGCGGCCATCGGATCGACAGTAGTGCCGGTGAGGGCGCGGATAACCTCCGCCGGCGCAATTTGCACGGTCCCCATGGACAGCGACGTCATGACCGCGGCACCGGCGAGCACCAGAAGAACAAGGTTAGCAACCAGAGTGCGTTTGTCGGGCATGGTGAAGCGGTATCGGTGCATCACAGTGAAGGCATCCGGCCGGCGCGAACAATCGCCAGCAAAACAGGGGCTCCGATCAGGGCGGTGACCACGCCCAGAGGCATTTCCGCCGGCGCCGCAATCAAACGGGAAACCACGTCGGCTGCCAACACCACGGCAGGGCCGATGGGCAGGCACAGCCATAGGGTTTTGCGAATGTCTGGCCCGGCAAAGGCGCGGGCAATAAAGGGCACGACCAGACCAACAAAGATCAGCGGCCCGGCCAGAGCCGTGGCAGCGCCGACCAGCAGGGCAACGATAATGGTGATCAAAAAACGGATACGGCCGGGATGGTGGCCAAGCCCCACTGCTGCACGCTCACCCAGTGCCATGGCTGCCAGCGGCCTGGCCACCACGACGACCAACGCCAGTGCAATGACCAGCGAGGGCAGGGTGGCCTGAAACGTTGCCAGGGTTTTGCCCGCAATGCTGCCGGTAATCCAGAAGCGGATTTCGTCTGCCGCCCGTTGATCCATCAACATCAGCATGGAGGTGAGTGCGAGCAACAAACCACTGAGTGTTGCCCCGGCCAGAACCAGTCGAACCGGATCGTTGCCCAGCCCTTGCACACGTGTGGCGGCAATTACCAGAGAGCAACCTGCCAGCGCACCGGCCTGGGCAATCAGGGTGGTGAGCGTGGCGGTACTGGCACCGACTAGAATAGCAACAGCTACGGCAAACCCCGCACCGGCGCTGACGCCAAGCAATCCCGGTTCGGCCAAAGGGTTGCGGGTCATGGCTTGCAGCAGGGCCCCGGCAATGCCCAAGGCCAGGCCGGTGGTCAGGCCAATCAGGGTTCGCGGCAGGCGCAGTTCAGTAACGACAAACCAGGCCTCACTGGAACCCTGGCCAACCAGCGTGGCCAGGACTTCCAGCGGGGTAACCGGGCCGGCGCCGTATACCAGGCTGGCAACAATTACCCAAAACAGAAAAAAACCTGCCGCGGTCAGCGGCAGGAGTAAGGGGCGAGACGCAACAACGTTTCGCGGTTTTGCTCTGGCAGACAACGAAGCGCTCACGGTGCAAGTTTGGCCAGCGCCGTCTCGATGTCGTCAAGAATGGCGTTGGCTGCCAGCGGGCCGGTGGCGCTGGTCCAGAGTTGGCCGTTGACGGCGACCACCCGGTCCTGGCCATTGGCCTTCAGACGATTGAAGGCGGGTGTTTGGCGGGCGGCCTCCAGTGCCTGCTGGCCATCGGCATTCAGGGTGGCCAGGAACACCCAGTTCTGATCCATGCGGACCAGATTTTCCAGGCTCAGGGGCTGGCTGTGGGGGCGGCTGTCGCCGACCAGACCGTTGTCGGTCACCTGAAAACCGACCGCTTGCAGTAGAGTGACGGAAAACAGTCCCTCTGCCATCACCAAGGGCCCTTGCGGCATCCAGCGCACAAGCGTGGCATCGCGTTGATCCTCAGGCACTGTTTTTTCCACCAGAGCGGCGACTTCGGCAATGCGGGCTTTGACGTCTTCAATGACGGTTTCAGCGGCTTCGTCGCGCCCCAGTGCCCGGCCAAACAGCCGGGTTTCCTGTTCCCAGCTGTCTGCCTGGAATAAGGGTACGTTCGACACCACCACCGGGGCAATCCGGGACAGCAGTTGATACTGTTGCTGGTTGGTCTGGGCTGGTGCCAAGATAATATCCGGGCGGGCTGCAATCACCGCCTCAATATTGGTTTCTGCAGGTGCGCCCACGATGGCGATATCACCGGCCAACGGCTTGATGTATTCAGCGACGTCGTTGCCGCCCCGAGTGATCACCGCGCCAATGGCGTTGGCTCCGACTGCCAGGGCGGAGTCCAGTGCGCCTTCATAAAGGGTGACAACCCGTTGTGGTTCGCTGTTGATAGTGACTGTGCCATATGCCGTGTCCACGCTGTGAGTCGCCGCGCAGGCTTGCCCCAGAGCCATGGCGCCTAAGAGGGCTGCGGCGGCTGTGAAAAAGCGTTTGATTGGCTTGTGTTGGCTCATGAGACTTGGACCCCGGGGAACAGATAGTTTGCAAAGCAAGCTGGAAAGTAATGATAATGGTTCGCATTATAATTTTAAAGCGATAACTTGAGACAGTGGGTTTCATAATGTGGAACGACAAGATGTACGATCTCTCAGAACTTGAAGCGTTTGTCTCAGTGGTTCGAACAGGTAGCCTGACGGCCAGTACCCGAGACCTTGGTCTGCCGAAATCGACGCTGAGCCGGAAAATTCGCCAGCTGGAGCAGGCGGTAGGGCAGCCTTTGTTGCTACGCCAATCCCGGCGCATTGTGCCGAATGATGCGGGCAGGGTTTTCTATCGCTACAGCAGTGACATTCTGGAGTTGGTGACTCAGGGGCGCGAGGCACTGGACGAGTTAAAAGAAGATGTCAGCGGTAAACTGGAGCTCCGCTGCCATGAAGCCTTTGTTCGTGGTTGGTTTTCTGGCGTGGTTCGATCATTTCTGGAAATGAATGGTGATGTGCGGGTGTCGATAGGCACCCAGCAAACCATGCCCGGCGAGCTGGATGAGGGCGTTTGCCTGTGGCTTGGGGAGGTGGGTCAAACCACCCTTCGCCAAGAGCTTTTGGGGAGTCTGAGTCAGGGCATCTACGGTAGTCCGAGCTATTTCGAGCGGTATGGTATACCGACCTCACCAGGGCAGCTTGATGGCCACCGTTGGATTGATCTGCTTGGTGTGTCAGAGCAGGATCTGGTTTTGCGTCATCCCCAGCAGGGAAACTATCCGCTTGCCACGCCTGTCCGCGCGTTTACTGTCGATCAGTCGTGCGTTCAGGGCGATGCCATAGCGGCTGGCCGAGGCTTGGGGTTGATCCCGCGCTGGCTCGCTGATCGCAGGCTGGAAGCGCATCCGGGACAGTTCGAGTTGTGCCTGCCAGAGTGGCAAGGACCACTGTTGCCGGTGACCTTGCTGTATCCTCACGGTTGTTTGCCCCGAAGGGTCAGGGCATTCATGGCGCACCTGCGTTCCAGCGTGCCGGATGAATGGCTCGGAGATCGGGTCATGGCGACGGCTGTTCCGGAAACCGGAACGCACCATACCGGTACTTGACGCGTTGGGCTATGGTAACTTTCCTGAAATTGATAAGCATTCCCATAAACGTTCGGGTTTGAACGCCTTGCAGGTATTCAAGACCAGTTGATTCAGGAAAGACCATGAAAAACCATACAACGGTACTGACGGCTTCGGTTGCCGCGATTGCTCTGGCGGGTTGTGCGACAACCGGCTCTATAAATGGTCCCACAGTCATCAGCTACGACCACGGCGCTTTGGACACCCTCGTTGAGCTGGGTGTAAATGAACAGATTTTGGCGCTGCCTCATCGTGGCCTGCCCGACTACCTGAATGGGATGCAGTCCAGGGTGCCTGATGCGGGCAGCCTGAAACTGCCAGACCAGGAACTGATTGACGAGCTGAACCCGGGTCTGGTGCTGATGACCAGTCGTCAGGATACTGAGATCCAAATGCAAGTGGCCCGGCTTGCCCCGGTGCGCGATGTGACGTTGGCGGAAGGTGATTATCGCGAAGCGGTGAATGAGCGGGTGATCAGTCTGGCGAGTTACTACGGGCTCGAGGAAACCGCCGGCACCAAACTGGATGCGCTCTGGCAGCACGTCGCTGAACAGAAAGCCGCAGTGGCTGCTGGGGGAACCGTGACGGTATTAACCCATAACGACGGTAACCTGTCGCTGCGCAGCGAACCAGTTATTTTTGATTTGCTGGAACTGACCGCTGCCACCGTTCCGGATACTGTCCAACCGGTCACTCGTGGCGAGCGCACTTTCTACCCGGTGACGGAGGATATTCTGGCTGAGATGGCGCCGGATACCCTGCTGGTGGTGGATCGCAGTGCTGCCATTGGTGGTGAGCCGCTGGCACGGTTGACGTTGCAATCTGCCTTGAGTCAGAGGGGCGTCTCAACCAGGGTGATGATTCTGAACCCGGGCCTGTGGTACCTCTCAGGTGGTGGCCTGCAGAGTGTCCGTCTGCAGGTGGATGAGGTGGTCAACGCAGTCCGGTAGTGCCTGCCAACGGGGCGTTCATAAAAGGGCCTGCTAGTGATCTCTGGCAGGCCCTTTTTGTTGAGATGGCTTTTGTAAATAATGTGCAGTTATGAATCTCATACTCAGTAGAAAAGGCTTTGACAGTTCCGCCGGTGGCTGCCCCAACCCTGTCTTTCCCGACGGACGTTTTTTGGCGCTGCCCATCCCTGATGACCAATCACCGATCCGCTACGGTCAGATTCAGCATCAGGGTCACAGCATTGGTAGACTGGTATCCCAGCTTACCGGCAAGCCGGCCTTTTCCCGAAAAGGTGCCCATCTGGACCCGGATGTGATTGAAGATGCATTCCCGCGGCAACCCGGTTGGCGGCCGATGCTTGGCCAGCACAGCTCAGCCCAGGCTCACCTTGTTAATTGCGGCGTGGGGCAGGGAGATCTATTTCTATTTTTTGCGTTATTCCGGCCGGTTGAAAAGTACCGTGGGCGCTGGCGATTCGTGCCGGGCAGTCGGGCGTTCCATGCCATCTGGGGATGGTTGCAGGTGGGCGAAGTCTGGCTGTTGGATGGAATGACAGAGGTACCGCCTTGGGCTGCTTATCATCCGCACCTGCATGGCGAGCGTTCCCGTCAGAACTGTCTTTATGTGGGCAGTGATCGGCTTGATCTGCCGGGACTGGATCTGCAACGACCCGGTGCGGGCACGGTTGGGCGGTTGGCGAGCCTCCAGCGACTGACGGCCCCGGACGCGGTGCAAGTGACAGACTGGCGGTTACCTGTTGCTTTTATGCCTGGGCCTGGTCAGCAGCCTTTAAGCTATCATCATAATTTGGCACGCTGGCGGATGGGTGACAGTCCGGACTATTGCCGTTTGAAGAGTGTTGCCCGGGGCCAGGAGTTCGTGTTGGATCTTGACGACTACCCGCCCGTGATGGATTGGCTGATCTCGTCAGGCCTTTTTGTCTCACCTGATGAACCCGTCTGAGCTTGCTGCGCGTTCTTGCGGTACGTAGTAGGTGTACAACCCACTTGCTTGCGAAAAGCGGTATTGAATGTGGATTTTGAGTTAAATCCCACCGCATAACATATTTGCGATATGCCAATATCAGTGCTTTTCAGAGCAGTGCAGGCCTCGTCGATACGGTATCGATTAATCCACTCATAGAAGTTTGAGCCAGAGCATAGATTGATCACCGCAGAAGCCTGATGAGTGGTAGTGCCGCACGTTTCTGCCAGAGTTCTAAGCGTCAGATTATTGTCTTTGAAGAGTCCATCTGCCATGGATTGACTTAGGTGTTCGAAAAGGGCCATATCTGCGCTATCGACTGCAGGTTCATGTTCTGGCCCGTTCGATGGTGCTGATTCGAGGGGCGCTTTGACAGCTCTTGGTACATGTGTCGGTTGGTGTGCGTGGGTGAGCAAAAGATAAGTGAGGTACGCCGTGGTGGGGGCCAAGACATAAGCAACAGAAAAGCTTTCACCAAAAACATGATAAATGGCGATTCGCAGCACCATACTCACCGCGATAATTAATTGAATGAGCTGGAAATGGCCCACCCACTCGCGCACAGCCGGTTTTCGAGTGTGAATGCCCTGATTCCGCTGCAGTAGCCAATAGAATAGGCTCGTGACCGCGATGACAGCCAGATAGGCATTTCCGTGGAGCGTGACCGGCTGCCAGAGTGATTCGGCGATTCTACCCTGAAGCATCCAGTGGACCTTCAGTTCACCTGGCATGCTCCAGAATGGTATGGCCAGCAACGCAACCAGAAGCATCGGTGATGCGTGTAACCACCAATCCAAAGGCCGGCGCAGAGCATTTTCACCCTGAATGGCTCGGATGTACCCATAGAGACAAAACGGAATCATCACGATAATCGGGTCGACCAGCTTTAGAAAGAATGGAGCGCGCTCCATCCATTCGCTCGCCTGATACACGAACTCCAATGACTGCAGCACCATCAGGCAGACGAGCGCAAGCAGGTATGCCATTGGTAACCTGTCGTTCTGCCGGTTTACAAACCAGCTCAGACTGGCAAAAAGCAGAATGACGCCAATGCAAAGGCAGATCAGAGCAACAGTACCCGTCCAGTAATTCATCCTTTCTCCACGTTCGAATCGATCTGTTCGAACCTTTAACCTATTGTTTTTATGTATTTAATAGAAATCAGTTCGGCTCTATCGTCGAGGACGATTCCATTGATTTTGATTGATCTAATAACGGTTCCAGAAACACAAACACAATAAAGAGGAACCGTTAATGAACATTCGCTCGTTAACAACGATTTCGCTCATTTGCCCGCTACTTCTGTCGGGCTGTAACGGAGGGTCTGGTGGCTCAAGTTCGTCAACCGAATCGGAGCGAACCCCCGTTTATCAGGTTGATATACGTTACACCGAATTCGGAGTACCGCACATCATCGCCAATGATTATGGATCATTAGGTTACGGTGCCGGATACGATCACGCCAGAAATAATCTATGCACACTTTCCGAGCAGTTGGTGAAACTGAAGTCTCAGAAGTCCCGGTACTTTGGCCCCGGTGAGAGGAGCAAGAACATCCTCACGGACGTTGGCTACAAGGCTCTGGACTATCCGGCACAAGCCTCTGAATTGTTCAGTGAACTGTCGGAAACGTCGAGTGAGCTTTTGAAAGGCTACGCGGCAGGGTTCAACCGGTCACTGGCTGAGCGAGCAGGCCCGATGGATTACCCGTCGCCTTGCAGGGGCGCCGAATGGGTCGAACCCATTACCGCTGAGGACTTGCTAGCTTACCATCTTGACTTGGCAGGTTTGGCCAGCGCGCGTAACTTTATCAGCGCCATTGCCGCAGCACAGCCACCAACTGCCAGCATGGCAGCTTTTGATCTGGAACTGGATCCCGCCAAGGTGTTCACCTCCGAGGGTATCGGCAGCAATGGCTGGGCGCTGGGAGAGGATAAAGTCGAGGACGGTACCAAAAGCTTGCTGCTAGGAAATCCACACTTTCCCTGGGACGGCGAACTGCGGTTTTACCAGAACCATCTGACCATTCCGGGCGAGCTGGATATCAATGGCGTGACGATGATCGGTGTGCCAGCGGTTGTGGTCGGGTTTAACCAGAATCTTGGGTGGACACACACGGTATCGCAGTCCAAGCGTTTTACCTTATACCAGCTCGAGTTGCACCCTTCTGACCCGACCCGTTATGAGTACTCTGCAGATGGTCAGACCGAAGTCCGCGACATGACGACTAAAACGGTGCAGATTCAGGTCAAACAGCCTGATGGTAGTCTTGCCGATTACAGCCAGCCGGTGTACTTCAGCCACCATGGGCCGGTTGTTAATCTTGCGTCTCTGTCACCAGCGCTGGGTTGGAATAGCAACACAGCTGTAGCGTTCCGGGATGCCAATGCCGGTAATACCCGAATGCTGGACCAGTGGCTTGCGATGGGCAAAGCGGACAGTCGCGAAGCCTTCTACAGAGCCTTCGAGGAGAATCAAGGCATTCCCTGGGTTAATACTTTGATGATTGATAGCGATGGCACAGCCAACTACATCGATGGTACACAAGTGCCAATGCTCAGTGCCGATGCTGAAGGGCGCTGGCGGTCTATATTAGCGGATCCTCAACTTGGGGCTGCGTTCGCACCGATCTGGCAGGACGGTGCAGGCAGCGTCTTGTTGCCGGGTGATGATGCCAGGTATGAGTGGTTAGACACAGGCGAAACCAGAACACCGGGCGTTGTTCCATTCGCCGATGCCCCACAACAAACTCGCCGCGATTATGTGTTTAACGCGAACAGCAGCCACTGGCTTTCCAACCTGGACGAGCCACTGGAAGACTTCAGTATTATGTACGGTCCCGAGCAAACCATTCGCAGTACTCGTACCCGTTACAACGCTCAGTTGATTTCGGATAGCAGTAATTCTGGTCTGGCTGGCGCTGATGGCCGTTTTTCTATGGAAGAGTTAAAAGCCGTGATGACCCACAACGGCTCACTGTTTGGCGGAGAATGGAAGAATCAATTGACCAGTCGTTGTACGACGTATCCTACCGTGGAATATGAAGGCGAATCTTTTAACCTGGGTGCGGCATGTCAAACGCTGATCAACTGGGATGGTCGATACAATACTGACAGCACTGGCGCACACCTGATGCGGGAGTTTCTGGCTGCGTTCCGGGTGTCTGGCCACCGGGAGCTTTCCGATAACTTGTTTGCCACTGAGTTTGATCCTGCGGAGCCTGTCACTACGCCCTCCGGCCTGGCACCCTTAGAAACAGCCAATGCCAACACTGATCCGGTACTCCAGGCTTTGGCGGCAGCCGCAGACAGGCTTAACAAAGCGGGTATTGCACTGGATGCTCCGCTGGGAAATGTTCAGTATGTTCTCAAAGCCGAAGGCGAACAGCCGATTGCCATCTCCGGAGGTTACTCTTTTGAGGGTGTGTTCAATATGGCCGAAACTAAAGCAAGTTCCAGAAGCACCTCCGATCTCGCGAATGTTGTGATCGGTCAGTCGGTTAAAGACGGTGACAGCCCTCTGTTCCAGCTGGATGAAAACAAGTTGGCTTACCCGATCAACTATGGGGCCAGTTTTGTAATGGCACTGGAGTACACCGAAAACGGTCCAAAAGCTGAAATGTTCCTGAGCTATAGCCAGAGTCATGACCCGGAAAGTGAGAACTTCTCGGATCAGACGGAGCTTTACAGCGATCTGGAATGGCGGCCGATGCTGTTTGACCAAGCCGATATTGAAAATGTGGCGATAAAGAAGATTACTCTGCAGGAGTGATGGTCATCGGCGGCCCTGGCTCAGGGTCGCCAGCTTCGGTTGTTGATGTGGCGATGCGATACGCCAGCGGGTTTAATGGCACTGCTAGGTGTCTTTGTTGAGATTGCGTAATGACTCTCCAAGGCTCTTCACCCGTTCGTTGGTCTCGTCAACCAAGCGTCTGATGTCAGAGGCCGAATCTGATGATCGTTTGGCTAGCTGGCGTACTTCATCTGCCACCACAGAAAAGCCTCTGCCCGCCTCGCCTGCGCGGGCGGCTTCAATAGCCGCGTTGAGCGCCAACAGGTTGGTTTGGTCAGCAATTGAGTTAATCACACTGATGATTTTTTGGATCTCGGTACTTGAGGCCTCGACCTGCGCCATTTCCCGGTCCGTGACCTCGATCGCCTCGCTCTTGCTGGTGACGTCTATACCGTAAGTGACAATGTATTTAGCTTTGCCCTCTGAATCTGAGATCGCTGCAACCGTGGTTTCGAACAACCGGTCCTGACCGTTGGCGGCTCGAAAAGCGAAAGTGCCAGAAATCTGCTCTCCACTCATAACGGCGCTGAACTGCTTGCTGGATAACATCTTCTGCAGGTTGTTGCGTTTGATTTCGTGGTCCTCGGCCGACTTGCCACCCAGATGTTCCAGGAAGTAGGAGTTCAACGAGCGCAGCTTGCCGTCAAGTGACCATTCAGCCACGCCGTTGCTTCGGCTGATGGCATCAAACCGGCGTGATGCCTCCAGCGATTGCTCCTTGGCTGCTGTGATGTCTGCCTGGATAGAAATGTAACTGGTGAGCACGCCTTTATCATCAAACACAGGGTTGATCGACAACGATACCCAGTAGGGTTTGCGATTGCGGTCATAATTCAGGATCTCGCTGTAAAACGGCTGATTATTCGACAGGTGCTCGCCGATCAATTTGATGGTTTTTGGTTCTGTGTGGGGCCCCTGAAGGAGTTCGCCCGGTTTGATATCCATCACCTCGTCAGGCTCGTACCCCGTTAGCTTGGTGAAGCCTCGGTTTACATACTTTGTCTTGCCTTCCGGGCCAGTGATGATGACTGCGTTATCGGTTTCGTTCGCTACCATCGAGAGCATCTGAAACTCTTCCCGGCGAGCAACTTCATCTGTCACATCTTTGAAAAATGCGGTGTAGAGTGTTTCACCATTGTCATGGTCTATGCGCGATAGTGACACGCTGGCCCATCTTACCCCGCCATCTTTTCTGTGAATCGGAACCTCCAGGGTGGTCCCGATAATCCGGTCTTCACCAGTGCGCCGGTGGCGGTTAACGTAAGCGTCGTGGTGCGGTCGGATTTCTGGCGGCACCAGCATCTTGACGTTCTGCCCAATCATTTCCTGTTTTGAATAACCCCACAGACTTTCGGCCGCCGGATTAGCAAAAATAATTTGATTAGAACCATCAATAGTGACAACCGCATCGAGTGCCTGCTCCAGAGTTTGATTGATGACTCTCTGTGCACTTCGTTCCTTGGAAATATCATGCACCGTGGCGGTGTAATGGTTGCCCCGGCGTGAAGGTAATTTGCTGAGCGCAATTCTGACCCAGACTTTTTCCCCGTTCTTTCGCTCTAGTTGCACATCACGGCTGGTGTCGACGATTTTGTTCTCGCCGCTTTCTCGATGGTGATTCACGAAACCGTCGTGTTTGCTTTGAATTTCTTTCGGAACCAGCATCTTTACATTGTTGCCGAGGACCTCACTCTCCGAGTAGCCCCACAGGTTTGCAGCGGCCTTGTTGAAGTAGGTGACGCGATTGTGGTGGTCAATACTGACAATGGCATCAATGGATTGGTCCATCATCTGCTTGTATCGGTTACGGAAAAGCTTGGATATCGACATTGAGTGCCTTTAGGAGAAGGGTTTTTTCGTCTTGCGGGTCTTTTTGTATGTTGATCTTTTGATTTCAAGTATTGCAGTTAGTTATATGAATATTCAATACGTAGATTCTTGCTTGTGAGTTGAATGAACCAGCTACGGTATTGGTAACGAAAATATACAGAGAGTGTCGTTTTGCAAGTCACAGTGGGTCTTCCGGGCGGAACTGCGTTCAAAATGGACGTATGCGTGAATCACTAATTGCATTCAATGGCAGGTATCCAAGGGAATGAATGGTGTGCCGGTGATTACTCATGGGGCAGGAGTTTGTGTTGAACCTGTAACAGTATCCAGGAGTTAGTGAATGGTTGCTTTCTCTTGGGCTACTGGCATGAAAGGTCACGCTCGCTTGAAGCTGGCCAGAGCCACCGCCGCTGTCACAAACAGTCCGCCAAACAAACGGTTCACTTGCCGTTGTCGCATGGGCGTTGTCATAAACCGGAACAACTGGCTGGCCAGCAGGGCGTAACCCACCATCACCAGAATATCCACCAGGATCAGCGTGGTGCCCATCGTGGCCAGCTGCTGACCATGGGGCGTGCCTGCCACCAGGAATTGCGGGAACAGGGCGATCAGAAAGATCGTGGCTTTCGGGTTGGTGAGGTTCACCAGCGCGCCATTCCAGAACTGCTGGCGGGGGCTGAAACCAGACAGATCCGCCCGGGAAACCTCGATGGGCGGCTCCTGCCATTTCTGGATGCCCAGCCAGATCAGATACGCCACGCCAATCCATTTGATGATCGTCAGGGCCAAGGTGGATGACGCCACAATGGCGCCCAGGCCGGCACCCACCAGGATAATCTGTACGCCATAACCAAATTGCTGCCCGGCAATAGTGGGCAGAGACTTGCGCACACCATAGCGCAGACCGCTGCTCATGGAGTTAACCGCGCCAGCGCCGGGGGACAGGCTGATGAACAGGGCTGCGACCAGAAAGGTTAGCCAGACAGTGAGTGTCATTGCTTACGCTCTTGAGATTTTGAGGCGTGTTATAGTAGTGAAGTTTTAACGCAAGCCAACCGAGGAGAAACCGAGATGGCCAAGAAACAGGCGAAAGCCACGCAGCACAGTGCTGTGCAACGGGAATTGAGAACGCCAAAGTACCAGATGCGGGTGGTTGAAGACAAAACCAAATACAAGCGCAACCGGGACAAAACTGTGAGGATTGGCAAGCCCCCGATACAGTAGACGCCTGATAGCGTTACACTAAACGCAAATCTACAGGTGTTGGCAATGAGCGGAAAGCGTTACTCCGAGGAATTCAA
>LJZQ01000008.1:97363-125622 GCA_001314845.1 Marinobacter excellens HL-55 | reverse complement strand
GATTGCAAACTCAGGAGCTGGTTGATGAGGGAAGTATGCCGTCTCCGTGGTAATTGCCGTTGGCGCGGGAGCCATAAAGGGCTACGTGTTCTATTTCAGTAATAGCATGGGGTCAGACCCAAAGACATTTCACCCCACCAAATGTATTTGGGTCTGACCCCAACTTGGATTACCAGAACCAGCGCAGGGGTGCCGGGGCCTCTACGGTATTGGGCGCTTGCCTCACCATTAGAGCGATCTCGGCGGAGCCGTGCTGTTCGGCGCATTGGTACAATGCGCGAATATGTTCAGGGCTGCGTTTGTCTTCCGGGTCCCGGTGGTTGGAGATGCAGCGTTCGAAATACTGTTGCATTTGCGCCTGGCGCTGGTCGTCGTCGCCGGCCCAGGTTTGCAGGTTTTCGAGGCGGGCGACATCCACGGCGATACCGTAGCGGTGCAGTTGCACCATCAGCACCATGGCCAGGATGAAGGCGAGGAATACTGCCAGTGAGACGAAGGCGATCACGTACTTGCGGATCATGGTTTGGTTCCGGAGGTTGTTGTTGCGCGGGTGCTGCGGTTGAGCTCATAAACCGCCATGTTGACCGCAGATGCCAGATTCAAAGACTCGATGTTGGCTGCTCCGGGAATGGTGTAGCGCTGGGCTCCAAGATCGGTCAGCGCTTCGGCAGGCACGCCGCGAGCTTCGTTGCCGAACAGGTAGCAGTTGTGGTCCGCAAAGGCGGGATTGCCGATGGCTTCTCCACCAATATCCAGGCAAGCGATGCGGGGGTACCGGCTGGCCAGCGCAGCAAGGGGTACTTCCGTTTCCACCGGCACATGAAAAATCGCCCCCATGCTGGCGCGGACCACTTTCGGGTTGTAGGGGTCCACACTGCCGGGGCTGAGCAGGCAGCGCAGGCCGCCAAACCAGGCCAGGGTGCGCAGAATCGTGCCGAGATTGCCTGGGTCCTGGACTTCGTGCAGGTAGATGGCTTTGTCACCAGGCGCGGGTGTTTCCGCTGAAGCCGGCGGCATTGGAACCACGGCCAGAACGCCTTGCGGGCTTTTAGTGTCGGCCAGCTGGGCCATTTGGCGGTCTGTGATCAGGTGCTTCGGCCAGGGGCTTGGCCAGTGTTCATAGGCCTCAGTGACATAGAGTTGTGCCTGCCCCCAGTGGCTGGTGTTTGCAGCGGCTTTTTCCAGTTCCAGTACCAGGTGCTCACCTTCCACTAAAAAGTATCCAAAGGCCTGGCGGTATTTCTTCTGGTGCAGCTTCTTGATGTCGTCCAGTTTCACGATTGGGTTTCCCCAGCGGCGTCGAGATCGGCCAGCATCGCTTTGGCGACAGCCTCGGCCACTTTGATGCCATCCACACCGGCTGACAGAATACCCCCCGCGTAGCCCGCACCTTCACCGGCTGGATACAGGCCCCGGGTATTCAGGCTTTGCAGGCTGTCCCGATCCCGGGTGATGCGCACCGGGGAGGAGGTGCGGGTTTCGATGCCCGTGAGCACCGCGTCGGCGCGGTCAAAACCCCGGATCTGCCGGCCAAACGCGGGCAGGGCTTCGCGAATGGCATCGATGGCGTAATCGGGCAGGGCGGTGGCCAGGTCGCCCAGGAGAATCCCGGGCTTATAGGAAGGCTCCACTTCGCCCAAGGTTTCAGACGGCTTGCCTGCGATAAAATCGCCGACCAATTGCGCCGGCGCACAGTAGTCGCTGCCGCCCAGAACATAGGCTTTGGACTCCAGCTGCTCCTGAAGTTCCACGCCTGCCAGCGCATCGCCCGGGAAATCCTTTTCGGGATCGATATTCACCACAATGCCGGAGTTGGCGTTGCGTTCGTTGCGGGAATACTGGCTCATGCCGTTAGTAACCACTCGCCCCGGCTCAGAGGTGGCGGCCACTACTGTGCCGCCAGGGCACATGCAAAAGCTGTAAACAGCGCGACCGTTGCTGGCGTGGTACACCAGTTTGTAGTCTGCAGCGCCCAGCGCAGGGTGGCCCGCGTATTTACCAAGCCGCGCATGATCGATCAGGCTTTGTGGGTGTTCAATGCGAAAGCCGATGGCAAAGGGTTTGGCTTCCAGGTACACACCGCGCTTGTGCAACATCCGGAAGCTGTCCCGGGCACTGTGGCCCAGCGCCATCACCACATGCCGGCTGGTTAAACGTTCACCATTGGCCAGCTCGACGCCCTTCACCTGGCCATCTTCCAGAATCACATCGGTGACTTTCTGCTCAAAGCGGATTTCGCCGCCCAAACTGATAATTTCGTCCCGCATCTGAGATACCACGCCCGTCAGTCGGAAGGTACCAATATGCGGTTTGCTGACGTAGAGGATTTCTTCTGGCGCGCCGGCTTTAACGAACTCGGCCATCACTTTGCGGCCATAGAACTTCGGATCTTTGATCTGGCTGTACAGCTTGCCATCGGAGAACAGACCCGCGCCGCCTTCACCAAACTGCACGTTGGATTCCGGCGACAGCTGTTTCTTGCGCCACAGGGCCCAGGTGTCTTTGGTGCGCCGGCGAACATCCTTGCCCCGCTCCAGTACGATCGGCCGGAATCCCATCTGAGCCAGCAGCAGCGCAGCAAACAACCCGCACGGGCCCAGCCCGACGACAATCGGCCGTTCCTGCAGGTTGGCCGGTGCCTGTCCTACCGGGTAGTAGCCGGTATCCGGTGCCTGGCGCACATGATTGTCATCGGCATAGCGGGCCAGCACGTTGGCTTCGTCTTGAACATCCAGGTCGATGATGTAAACGAACTTGATTTCAGAGTTCTTCTTGCGCGCATCGTAGCTGCGCTTGAACACGGTAAAGTTCAGAAGCTCCTGATCACGGAGCGCCAAACGCTGCAGGATGGCGGCGCGCAGGGCGGCTTCCGGATGATCTAGGGGTAAGGCCAGTTCGGTAACGCGAATCATGGTATTTCCTGCCGTCAGGCCAGGGCCCGGCGGGTTAGGGTTAAAATGTGGCTGCAGAAAGGCGCCCATTGTACTTCGGTGCCCAGTGCCTGTCAGGTTTGAAGATATGGGTAGCGGCAGCGCTTCGGTGCCCAGTGCCTGTCAGGTTTGAAGATATGGGTAGCGGCAGCGTACAATGCTGCCTTTCCGCAGTTAACAGATGGCAGCCCATGGCCCGTTCCAAAAGCAGTAACCGCTGGCTCGAAGAGCACGTCAACGATCCTTTTGTAAAACAGGCACAGCTGGATGGCTATCGCTCCCGCGCCAGTTACAAACTGCTGGAAATCAACGACAGAGACCGCTTGATCCAGCCCACGATGCTGGTGGTCGATCTGGGCTCCGCGCCCGGCGGCTGGTCACAGGTGGCCGCCAACTTGGTGGGTCACAAAGGTCGGGTAGTCGCCTCCGACATCTTGCCCATGGACAACATCGCCGGGGTGGAATTCATCCAGGGCGATTTCACCGAACAGGACGTGTTTGGCCAGATCATGGTCACCCTCGATGGTGCCAAGGCCGATGTCGTCATCTCAGACATGGCCCCCAACATCAGTGGCGTAAACGCTGCCGACCAGGCTGCCTCCATGTACCTGATCGAGCTGGCTCTCGACATGGCTTGCCAGGTGCTCAAACCCAAAGGCAGCTTCGTCGCCAAAGTCTTCCACGGCGAAGGCTACGACGATTACATCAAAGCCGTGCGGGAAGTATTCGACAAAGTCGTCGTCCGCAAACCCGACTCATCAAGATCCAGATCGCGTGAGGTTTACCTGGTAGGCAAAGGCTTCAAAGCCTAAGGCTACCAAGAGGCCGGCTACAAAGGGGTCTGACCCCGAACGGGGTCAGACCCCACCCATATCGAAGACAATGGCACCCAAGTACCCCTCACCCAAACCGCTGATTCAAAAACCCCTTAATCTCATCAGACTCATACAACCACTGCTCCCCACCCCGATAATCCTTAATCAACAAGCACGGCACCTTAACATTCCCGCCGCCAGCCAAAAGCGCCTCGCGATGCACCGAATCATGCTGCGCATCCCGCAGCTCAATATTCAGCCCCAGCCGAGCGATTTCCTTACGCACCTTGATGCAGAACGGGCAGGCACGGAACTGATAAAGCGCCAGGTCAGATGTGGCCTCATTCACTGCCGCCTGCTCCTCAGGTGATCGGCTCATCGCCTTGGGCGTGCTGAGCTTCTCCATAATCAACATGATAGGTGTCAAAACCAGCCGCAAAAGACGGAAAAAACCACGGATAATCATTCGCATAGTAAAACCTATAAAATTCAGAAAGCCGAAGGATATCACGCCACCCCAACCGGGGTCAGACCCAAGTACATTTCGCCCCCCCAAATGCACTTGGGTCTGACCCGCATCAGTATTCAGGATAGATTTATAGGCTAAGCTGAAAGCATCACGCACCAGACAAGGATTTATATGTCTATGAAACTTCGTTTCCTCGGTGGCGCAGGCACCGTCACTGGCTCTCGCTATCTGCTTTCTGATGACAAGCACCGCCTGCTGGTGGATTGCGGCATGTACCAGGGTGTAAAAAACCTGCGGCGTCGGAACTGGGCGACGTTTCCGGTAGACCCTTCCAGCATCAATGCGGTGGTGCTGACCCATGCCCACATTGATCACTCTGGCTACCTGCCGGCGTTGGTGAAGAATGGCTTCAAAGGCAAAATTTATTGCACCAAGGCCACTCATGAGCTGTGTAAAGTGCTGCTGCCAGATGCGGGTTACCTGCAGGAAGAAGACGCCAAATACGCCTTTCGCAAGAAGTTCTCAAAGCACGAAAAACCCGAGCCGCTGTTCACCGTCAAAGACGCGATGGAGGCATTGAAGCACTTTGAATCTTTGCACTATCACGAAACGTTCGAACCTGTAAAAGGCTTTGAGGTGAGCTTCACTCCGGCTGGGCACATTTTGGGCTCAGCCTGTGTGCACGTTCATCACAAGGGGTCGGATCGTACCGTAGTGTTCAGCGGCGATGTTGGCCGGCAGGACGACATCATTATGCGCCCGCCAGAGCCGTTGCAGCATGCCGATGTGCTGGTGTGCGAATCCACGTACGGCAACCGCACCCACGGCGATTCAGATCCGGAAACAGATCTTGAAGAAATCATCACCAAAACCGCAGGCCGTGGTGGCATCACGCTCATGCCCGCTTTCGCGGTTGGGCGCGCGCAGATGCTGCTTTACGTTATACATAAACTCATGGGGCAGGGCAGGATTCCGAAACTGCCGGTGTTCCTGAACAGCCCGATGGCCATTAAAGCGACGGAAGCGTTTATCAAGCACCACAAAGAGCACAAGCTCAACCAAAGTCAGTGCGAGTTAATTGATAACAAAACCCAGTTTGTCCGCACGGTTGATGAGTCCATCGAGCTGGGCGCCGTGCGTTACCCTTGTGTGATCGTTTCGGCCAGCGGTATGGCCTCCGGTGGTCGGGTATTGCATCACCTTAAAACGCTGCTGCCCAACCCTCGAAATAGCGTTGTGTTTGCGGGCTTCCAGGCTCCGGGCACTCGCGGTGATGCACTGGTTAATGGGGCCGAATCCGTGAAAATTCACGGCGAATACTGGCCGGTCAAAGCCGAAATCCACAACCTGGATTCCATGAGCGCCCACGGCGACTACAACGAAATACTGGCCTGGCTGGAGCAAGGCAACCTCAAGCCCGAAAAAGTCTACATCACCCACGGTGAAGCCGTCGCCAGCGACACCATGCGCAAACACATTACCGAAAAATTCGGCTGGGACGCCGAAGTACCCGAGCTCTTCGAAGAAGTTGAAATCTGAGTTGGCAGGCTACTAAGGGGTCGAACCCCGCAGGGGTTTGACCCCACCCTTCTGCCAGCGCCTGCAACGGGGTCAGACCCACGCGCATTTAACACAATCAAATGCACTTGGGTCTGACCCCAAAATCCAAAATCACGCCTCCCAGTACTTGGCTCGAACCCGTTCCTGAAACTCCTCAGATCCCAGCGGCTTTCCGGATATCGCTGCGTAATGAATCTCGTCGTCCATGCCCTCAGGCGTTGGGCTGGCGATGAAGGAGCGGTAGCTGATGAAACGCTTGTCCGGGTCTGGCTGATAGTTCAGGTAGCAAGGGTGAGGTGTGTGCAGCTTGGAGCGCATGCCATAGGCGTGGCAGTTATAACTGGACCACTGATGGTCCCCGGGATAATCCACCAGGCCGGCCTTTACCGGGTTCAGCTCTATATAGCGTTGGCATTGCAGAAAGTACTGCTCAGTATCCACCATGCAAGACTTGAATCGCCCCTCCCATAAGGTGCCGGAGCGCTCATATTTGCCGTTGTAATACTGCGCGTAAGATTGCCCGACTGACTTCATAAACGCAGAGAGCGCATCATCGGTGCCGGGTGTCACCAGCAGGTGGGTGTGGTTGGTCATGAACACCCAGGCGTGAATGTCTACCCCAAACTTGCGTTGATAACGCGAAAGGTACATCGCATAGGCGGCGCGATCGGCCAAATCCTGAAAACAAATCTGCCGGTTATTGCCCCGTTGAATAACATGCTGGGGCATCCCGGCCGGGCAAATCCGTGGTCGGCGGGGCATCTCACATTCCTTGTGACTATTGTTTTAGGCTCGATAATCTGCCCCACCGACAGTCTAATTTCAAGTTGGGGTCAGACCCGTGTGCATTTCGTCACATCAAATGCACACGGGTCTGACCCCAAAATTTGCTACCATTACTCTAGAAGCGGTCTAGCAGGATGCAATCATGTATTACAGCTCTATACTCCCCGATGTGATTAAAGTGGCGGATGAAGCCAGCGAGAAAGTTCTGCACATCTACCATTCCGATTTCAAAGTGAACTACAAAGAAGATCACTCTCCTATCACCGCCGCAGATCTTGCGGCCCACGACATCATCCTGAGAGGTCTGCGCAATATCAGCCGGGATATTCCGATACTGTCGGAGGAGGGCGCAGAAATCCCCTGGGAAGATCGCAAACATTGGCGCCGGTTCTGGCTGATCGATCCGATCGATGGGACTAAAGATTTTACTCAGCGCACAGGCGAGTTTACCGTCAACATAGCGCTGATAGAAGATGGTGAGCCCGTGATGGGCGTGGTCACAGCGCCGGCATTGAAAGAAGCTTTCTGGGGCATTAAGGGTGAGGGTGCGAGCATGCGCAATCGCACGGGCCGAATACACCGTATTCGCGTCATAGAGCCCCGGAGAATATTGCGAGTGGTGGCTAGTAAAAACCATTTGAATGAGGAAACTCGGACCTTCATTGATAGATTGGGCCCTCACGAAACCGTGCAGGCGGGCAGCTCGCTGAAGTTCTGCCGCATTGCCGAGGGTCACGCTGATATCTACCCCCGCATGGGGCCTACCAGCGAATGGGACACCGCTGCCGCCCACGCCATACTCCTGGCCGCTGGAGGCAATGTGCAAACAGCTCAGGGTGAACCCCTGAAATACGGCAAGGAGGATGTGCTGAATCCGCATTTCATTGCGGCGGGTAGCTGGTATTTTTGAAATTGGGGTCAGACCCCAAGATATTTCAACTCATCAAATGTTCTGGGGACTGACCCCGAAGATGGATTTTTTATGGCTTGGTATGCTTTACAACACAAACCGGCGCAAGGGGATCGGGCACTGCAGCATTTGCTGAATCAGGATGTCTCCTGCTACTACCCAAAGATTGAGGTGGAGAAGATCAGGGCTGGCAAGCGGAGTCAGAAGCTGGAGCCGCTGTTTCCCGGTTACCTGTTTGTAAATCTTGAGCAAACTGACCCCATGTGGTCGAAGCTTCGGTCCACGCGGGGTGTTGCTCGAATCGTGGGATTTTCTAACAAACCAGCCGCCATCTCTGATGAGGTGATTGAGCACATTAAAGTCAGCCTTGTTAAAGTGGCGCAGCAGGGTGGTATCAAGCCGGGTCAGCCAGTGGAGCTGGACGAAGGGCCCTTCAAAGGCATCAGCGCTATTTTTCAGGCTTACGATGGTGAGGAGCGGGCAGTTGTGTTGGTTAGTTTTATGCAACGTCAGCATCAAGTTAAGGTTGCACTCGCGTCGGTTAAGCCTTAATAATTTTTTTACTGTGTATTGGGTAATGTCGTAAGTTTGTTAACGCTATATCCAGAGTGTTGTGTGAAATTGATATTGTCGTGGCTTTGGTTTGTTCTTGATTATAATATAGACTATTATCTTCTGACTTATCGAGAGGCAAATTTCAATGTTAGCGTCGTCAAAGGTGCCGTCGGTTGAGAATCTTTTGGTGGAGCCTATCGCTAGTCTGCCGAAGCTTTTATCGCAATCACTCGTTGACATCAGCAGGAACGCGAGGTCTGCACTCGAGTTAAATCTCCAGCGAGCATATAGAAAGGCTTGTTATGAAGGAGACCTTGCGCGTGTGGACTTTTTCGTCTTCGGTATGCGAGAACACCTTCCCTGTTTGGCCTCCAAACTACTGTCCGATAAGAAAGCCGTCTCCTGGGCAGCCTTTGGCAACCAGCCTGAGGTCATCCGACTAATCTGCTCCAATCAGAATGATTCGGATTTCTTTGGGTATGACTACGACCTCGCTTTAGCCTTATTCACACTGGCGCGCGAGCAAAATGGAAGCGACCGTCTCTCTACTGTCCTTTTGAATTATGGCCCGGACGATGCGTTTTCGTCCTCGTTATCCGTTATTTGCCAAGCTGTGAAACAAAGTGGTGATACCGAACTTATCCGCGTTTTGGAGCCCCTTCTTGCTGCGGCCATTGATCGCCAGATTAGCCAGCAAATCACGAGATGACACTGCATCATGGTGGGCCTAGTATGAAATCCGTCGATCGAAACACTGATGATCTGATAAGAAGACATATGAAAGTTCGAGACGGGAAAGAGCTACTTTCAATCATTGATCCAATTAAAGATAGGATTCTCGAGGCACGTCTTAGTGCCCAGAATGGGTCATTTGGTAAGCCCGCACTGGATCATGTCGGCCTCGAAATCGCAGAGGAGAAGCTCGCCTCGGCTTTGCTGAGTGGGGCAAATGTACTTATTGTCTGTCGGCCCAACCCGGACCACATTCTAGCAGTATCGTCGCTAATTCGAGGACTAAATCTTATTGTTAAAGGGCTCCAATCAACGAGGGATGTTGTTCAGACGTCTCGAGGTGGCTTTAGTAACGATGTGAGTAGTTTCAATCTGAAATATCTCTGTTGTCGTGCTAGAGGTGGAAACCTTAAAGAAGATTTTGATCTGGACGAAGAGTTAGAAGGTTCTCCTGATCTTATTCTTGCATTAGATCCAGACTACGAATTGATTCCCCGGATCAGGCATAACCAAGTATCAGCGGATATCGTGACACTGGTAACTCATCGTGTCGGCATGCCTGATGTTGTAAGAGTTGGTCCCAGTTGTGATGAGTCAATATCATATGGAGCCAAAGAGTTTACAGTGACTGCTATCGCTCATGAACTAGTGCTTTGTTGCAGAGACCGCCTGATACAGCTGTTGTCCGAACATCCAAGAACCCAAGCATTAACCGCACAACTGAAGACCGCCGGTTTGGAGGTTGATCAAACTTTAGTTGCATTATCGTATCTTTGCGACGATATGCCTATGGCTCCTCATGTGCGGAGCATTGTCAGCTGCGGTGTCGATAGGATCAGTCGTGGTTGGACTCTGCAGCCAAGGACCTCTCATTCACGAGGCATTCTGTGTTATGGCTTGCGGCACCTGCTGGTTGAAAGTGAAGCAAGTTACCCATTCACAACACAACAGCTGCAAATGCGGCTCATCCCTCTTTTCAGCAGCGTGTGTTATTCAGAGAGCCCCGAAACGCTGATTGAGTGCTTATTGGCGGACAAAGCCAAGATCGCCGAGGCAAGGGCGAGTAGGGCCTCTTTTTTAAAGGCTAAGACTTACTTTCCATCGCTGAAGCATCTAGCTGGTCTTATAGGCGCAAATCCGAAGATTAGTGACTTATCGGAGCAAAGCTCAGCGTTACTGATTGATTACGAAGAACGTGAGTTCGAAAATGACGCTCGCCTATTCCCGATTTATGCAGAGAGATGCTATGCAGAGACGGGAAAAACTCAGCTGGTCAGATCTCAGGTGGGTAGCGGATTAATCCGATGTTTTTTAAGGTCAGATTATATAAACGTCAATGATGCGCTTCGTGATATTGGATTTAAACTCGGTGAAGAATTCGCTTTTCGATTCTGGGCAGACGCTTTCTCAGGGGATTTTTTACTAGAAGCGAGTGCGTACAGTGAGTTCAAAAAAGAGCTGGAAAGCTACTTGAACGGCGGTTCTTCAAGTTCAGCATCTCTCGGCGGGGCCATTATTGATGGTCCGCTTACTTCTGATCAGAGGGTAACCGCGCTCGCTCAATGGTTAGAAAAGCAAGCTTGGGGGCGCCTTTTCCCTGAACCAATATTCGAACAGGAGTTTGTGGTTCGAAGCAGTTCAGTTCTGATGGATACGCATCAGCGCTTTTTGGTCGATGACTACTGCAACGGGAACAGGGAGTCTGGGGAATCTTTCCAAATGTTGTGGCGGAATTGTTTTCCATCACACCGTGGTAGGTTAAGTGCTGGACAGGTAGTCTCGGTCAGATACCGCCTGCGGACTACAAGAGGTGCCTCTTTCTCAGAGGTGTATGCGGATGTGCTTGGTTTAGAAATTCAGAAATGTGGTGAGTTGAATTGACGGTTATCGGAGAGATATCCGCGGTTATTGTGACCAGTTCAGTGATCCTTGTACTGGGATTTCTGGTGATGCGATACAAATCTCGGCTGGTGAAGGCTGAACATGCACTGTGTGATCACTCAAAGCGGCAAGCGCTCGCATATGAAAGGGTCAGACGCTATCAGGATGACCTTCGCTCGTGCATTGAGTTCATGCCGACAATGGTTTTTGTAGCGGGGCGCCACGATAGAAAATTTATCCAGCCGTCTGAAGCTCTCACCAATTGGATAGGGGCATTGAGCGGAAAGCCCGAGACACCGGATACGCTGATTTCCTACCTATTTAATAGCGACAAGTACCCGGGTTTTTTTCCCATTCTCAGTCGTAAGCTTGGTGACGCCTCGATAGCATCTGGAAGCTTCGAGGATACGCTCAAAGTTCCATTTGACCATTCTAAGTGCCAAGCCGAACACTCAGTCAGTATCCAGATTGAGGTCTTGGGGGAGGTTGTCTGTGTATGGTTTGACAGCGTCCCTGATACAGAGAGGAAACAAAGCGGAGAAAGGTCGGATGCCAGTGTTATTAGGTCGATACTAAACGAAACTGATTTGCCTATGGCATTAGAAAACTCATCGGATTTGCTTCGTTGCCAACTCGGGGATGGTGTGGCTTGTTCAGTATCATTGCTAGACCGCTCTGCTAGGACACTAAAGCTGGCCTGGAGCAAAGGTTTAAATTCAACTATTTTCAGTTTATTAGAAAGGCTTCCATTAGTGTTTGGGGACTCTCCATCTGCCACCGCGTTGCTGACAGAAACGCCGGTAACGAGAGAATATGGTGCACAGGACGCCCCCCGCGGAGCCGCCGCCATCATTCCTGAGGGGGTTGTGTCGTGGCAAGCATACCCGGTTTTATCTAATGACGGAGACGCTCTCGGAACTGTCGATCTTTATCTGTCGGATGGGGTTGATGTTTACCCAAGCGATGACTCAGTTGCCAACTTTCTATTTGTGGTGGCCGTGCTTCTTGAGCGTAAAGTGGCAATGTCCACTATTTTTCGGCAGGCCCGATTAGATCAGGCGGTTAAAGAGCTTGGCCAGCGATTGATGGTTGCGACGGGTGAGGCAAGTTCATCAACACTTAATGAGTGCTTGATATTTTTGACCACTGCGACTCCGTTATGCGATGGCAAAGTCGGCATAATTTACGATTCCGGTGCTGAAGAAGCCGAGGTGGTCGGTAGTTTGTTTGACAAGATAAGTGCTTCGGGAACGAGTTCATCGCGACAGAGTTTGTTATCAGTAAAGACTTTTTGCACTGACACCCTTTCACTACAGGAGAGTGACATTGCCATGGAGGCCATACTGGTTGAAAAGGGAAGCAGTATGGCCTCCAAACTCCTTTCTGCGCTACCCATTTGCTCAAGCTCGGCCAACGCTTCTTTCTTTATTTCTCCATTACATCTTGGAACAGACCGAATGGGTGTAATGATCTTTGCGTTACCCGGAGACCACATCCCAGACGCTGTTTATTGCAACATGATGAATATGGTCTCACCCAGCATCGCGAGTTTTTTGAGTAGGGAAAATCTTTTGCGGGAACTGGAGATGCGTGCGAACCATGACCAGTTAACGGGCTTGTTAAACCGTGGGTGTATAGAGGAAAGACTGGTCTCAGAGATCAAACGTTCAAATCGATACGACAATGAATTATCTGTCGTCCTGTTCGATATTGATCACTTCAAACAGATTAATGACCAGTTCGGCCATGACGTTGGTGATGAAGTGTTAAAACAAGTTGCGCGACGCGCTGAGTCGTCGATCAGGGCTGTTGACCTGATTGGGCGCTGGGGTGGGGAAGAGTTTCTGATTATTTTGGTAGAGACCGACCTCGCGAGTGCCAAACATGTGGCGGAGAATATCCGTCGTTTGATTGAGTCCGACGTTTATGACACCAACAAGCCTGTTACGATCAGTGCTGGTGTTGCTTGTTATTTGAGCGGTGATAGCTCTGGCACTCTGGTGAAAAGGGCTGATGTCGCACTGTATAGAGCTAAGGAGCAAGGGAGGAATCAGGTAGTGACGACGATTTAAAGAGCTTGTTTTTTAACAGCCTGGGGTTCGTTATTTGGGGTTGTGGTCGTGCGAACCTTTTGCGATTGTAGCTTTAAAATATAGCGGAATAGCCTTTGCCGGGCATGTTCTGACATCCCTGAAAACTCGAACCTTAGCAATACTAAGCCATCAGAAACGATACGATTACTCCCTCTCACATGAGCATTCAAGCACAAAGGCTTGTTATCCCCAGGAAGATGAAGCACCAGAGTCAGGAAAGTAGTGTGTTCTGGATCGTAATCATGTTCCAACATATCCACCCGAATACCGCCCTCGCTGACCGACACATGACATCTTCTTGGGTCGGTTGTGGCTAGGTTTGGTTCTTCTTCTGTACGCATGTAAACGTCTGCAAGTTCGAGAGATAGGATTGCCTTTAACCCATCAGTGCTAAGTTTTTTTGTGGCTTTAGCTTTTCGTAAACTCCTTAAAACAGCGTTAAGAATGTCTTCGTGCTTACCCTGCACTATCGACGTAGGGCGCAGGCGACTCCTCGGGAAAACACGCTTTTCCCCGTCATAGACTTCGACAGGCAAAAAGTCTGAGACCCGAAAGTGTTGTCTGTTTTCCATGACTCGCCCCAAAAGATAGCTTAGGTAAACTATATCTTCTGGCTTTTGTGTGTTCAACATAAATTAAACCATACGAGGTTATAAACGTGTCCTTAAAAGACAAGTTTTGCAAAATTTTACAACAAAAGTGCAATACGTGATTGGAATAAATTAAGCTATGCGATAAATTTTGGGGCATTGGTGACGCAAAAAACAAAAAGGAGAATGAAATGCTTCTCAAATATCGATACCTATTACCTACCTTTATGTCGTTCATGGCCGGCATAACCCTGACAGGTTGCCTCGATAGCGGGGGGCAAACTGACAAGAATGCCAATCCGACCTTTAGCATCAGCAATCCGAACATCATCGCTGACGGCACCCGGCCAATCTTCCGGCCGCTGGAAACCGCATTTCCGCTACCCAGCGATCCGCTGTTCTTCCTGAACCCGGAGCTGGACGGCACCATGCTCAACGGTACAGACCCTGACAACCCGGTCACTACCGGTTTGGGTTTTGTGGACGGCAACTCCATCCTCGCGCCGTTCGATATAAAGATCAGTGACAGCCTGGACCCGAACCAGACACTGGACGCCAGAAACTTCGTTGAAATCGACGGCGAGGTGGTGCCTAACCCGGATCAGAACGTCTTCGTTCTGGAAATGAACTTCCCGTCTGGCGATGCGGTATTCCCTCAAGACGGTGAAGTTGCGGGGATTGTCGACATGGATCGCTACCTGCTGGCCAAGCGCTTGAGGGCACAGGGCCAGACCTTGCAAGCCGAAGAAATCTTCCAGCAGTTGCTGCAAGAGCGCTTCAGAGTAGACATCATCACCGTCGATGTTTTCGCACCGGTGGGTGAGCCGGGCGGTGCGCCCAATAATGCCATCCGGATTCAGCCGCTGGCGCCGCTCAAACAGAAGACCAAGTATACCGTCGCCCTTGGTAATGAAATTATCGATAAGAACGGCGATCCTCTAGTGGCAGAAAACCGTTTCAACTCGGCATCGAATCCGAACTTCGTTTTGGGTAACCCCCAGTTAAAGCCCCTGAGGATGTCCGTGTTGCCAGCTCGCGCCTGGGCTAGCGAGTTTTTCCAGTTTAAGCGCCAGGAAGGCGGTCCAGAAGCCGAGGTAACCACCTTTGATGACGTTACGTTTGCGATCAGCTTCACGACCACTGCCGTAGAAGACGTCTTGCTAGCTAACGCTGCACCCGCCGCTTGGTTCAGGCAGCATCTGATGATGGAGCGCAAACGGGCAGTTATCAGCGAGCTTGTTGCAGGAAACTTAAACCTCTCCGGACAGCCACTGACGGGTTCGACGGAAGAAAATCAGCGGATTAACTCTGAGCTTTTCCGGTTGCTAACGGATGAGGCCTTCTCCCTTTTCAACGATGAGCTTGCCGTACTTCTATCAGAAGCTAATGCCTCGGGAATACCCCTGCGTTACAGTGACTTGGTCAAGTCTGCCAGTGCAGATCGTCGATTAGCTTATACCTTGCAGTTGGCGGCCGTTGAAGCTGTTGAATCTGAGGTAGATGTTTCTGTTAGGGCAAACCAGCTTGCAGGCGAGGCTGCAGAGCTACTGGACCTCCCGAGAGCTCATCAGGCTGGCACTGAGTCGCCCGTGCGCTTTTTTAGTCAAAAAAGTGGTGGCGACATAAATCCGGCTCTGGAACAGGTTGCCTTAGAAATTCCAATCTTTCCGGATGTGACGGTTTCGCCGAGAGTTTATGAGGGTGAAATTACACTGCCATACTACCAGCCTCTGCCAGATGGAACCGACGGCACGCCGTTGCAAACTGGCTCCTGGTTACCGGCCGATTTCAGCGCCAATCCAAACTTGCCGCAAGCAACATCTAACCGTGTCAGCTACCGTTTCCCCTTCGCTCAAAAGCAGGGCGACGTGAAAGTCCCCATCATTGTGGCCGCGCCTGATCCCAGCCAAATTTCGAACCTTGACCCCACGCTCGAATTCCCGGTCATCATCTACCAACACGCTGCTACTCAAGACCGCTCGGCTATTCTCCCGATGGCGACGGCTGCGGGCCTGTTATGCCTAAGTGAGGGAGTGCCACTTCAGAACAGTGGAGACTGCTTTGTTACCGTGGGCATTGACCTGCCTCTGAACGGTGTCTTCGGGCAAGCGGCGACGTCAGACCAGAGTGACGGTCGCCCCGGTATGGTGGCGATTACCGAGCAAGAGGGAGCGTCTCCCCAAGCAAGGGAGCGCCACTTCGGGTTTACCGCAGGGCCGGAAATGGGGCCCGTTGACGCGAGCACGGTAACAAACCCGGAATCCGGCAGCTTGTTCCTGAACTTCACCAACTTTGCCAACACCCGTGACAACATGCGCCAGGGCGTGTTGGACCTGCTGCATGTTAATGCCCTGCTGCCGGCTATCGAGAATGCCATTAACGACTGCAATGATCGTGGCCAATGCAGCAACGGGATTCGAATGGATACCAGCCGAGTGCACTTCATTAGCCACTCGCTAAGTGGTATGAGCGGCGTGCCTTTCCCAGTGATCAATAACTTGGCTGCGCAAGATAATCCAGACCTCACTCCGATTCTGGCATCGGTGTTATTCAACACAGGCGGACATTTCAGCCGGCTGGCCGAAAATTCTCGGGAAACCATTGCGCCTGTGCTCCTGCCTACGCTGGCTACAGCTTCAGAGGGCCTGCTGACTCAAGGCCGAACAGAACTGAATATCTATTTCAACGTGTTCCAGGCGCTGCTCGATTCAACCGATCCAGTCGCCTTTGCACCGCTCTATGCCCAGAGCGGTAACAACGCCACCTTGCTGACGTCCATTGCTGGTATGTCGGGAGATCCGGCCCGCCCGAGCGACGGCACTATCCCCAATTCGGCTGATGCTGACCTGTATGAACAAGGCCCCCTGGATCGGGTATTGGATACCGGTTTTGAGATCAAGAGCCTGCCGGCGCCGCTGACGGGTACTGATCCACTTGCCAGGTTTATGGGTGCTGTTGATACAGGCAGCTCCGATAACGATGGCTCCAGACCAGTTATTACCCGGTTCCTCGAAGGCTCCCATGGCAACCCGGTCTCGGCAGGCCAGAAAGGTGCAGATCCATTTAGCTCCAGTGCGGTTTTCGACGAGATGATTGCACAGATGCGTGGCCTGTTTCTGAGCGGGCAAGTGTCTATCGATAACGAGTGTGTCGTGCAAGGCTTTGGTGCCAACCCGGGCGATGCCAGCTGCGAGGATTTAACGGACGGTGGTCGAGATCCTGTCGAAAACGGCGATGACGAGCCCAGTGGCTCGGGCAATTTCCTTGTAGACACCGTTGGTGGGCTGTTCTCAGGGCTGGTTGGCGGTTTGTTCGGGGCATTCACCGGGGACTGAAATACTCCGCTCAGGCACCTTGAGTCACAGATCACTCGCTAATAATGAACCCGGCTCAGAGGGCCGGGGCAGCTCAGACACAGGAGCATACCAATGACAAAAACAACGATTGGCCGGTTCGCCGGAAACCACACAGGCCTGGTCGCAGCGATCGCTGCATTGGCCACATCGCCGGCAGTCGCCATTGACTTTAACGTTTATGGTATTGACGGGTCCTTCAGTACAACCTTGACTGCCGGTATCGCTGTCCGTGTGGAAGACCGTGACCCAAAACTGATTTCACAGGGTAACCTGGGGCCAGAATTTGCTTACAGCAACATCGGGGCGTCATCCAATAACTTTGATGACGGTAACCTCAATTTCGATAAAGGCGACCCGTATTCACAGATCCTCCGGGGCCGCTCCGAGCTATTCCTGGATTACAGTCCGAACAGTAACTACCTCACCCGTATCGGCGCGCTGGTGCGTGGTACCTATTACTATGATCATGAACTGAAAGACAACAAAAGAGCGGTGGACCCGGTAGGGCAGCGCCGTGAACTTAACAGCAAAGCCAAAGACAACGCTGCAGGCGCGGATCTGCTGGATGCCTATATCTTTACCGATTGGTACCTGGGCAACACACCGGTGTCTGTCCGGGCTGGCCGGCAGGTGGTCAGCTGGGGGGAGAGCACCTTCATCCAGGGCGGCATCAACGCAACCAACCCGATTGATGCGGTTGCCCTGAGAACTCCCGGTGCCGAACTGAAAGACGCCCTGTTGCCGGTAAACATGATCTACACCTCAATAGGCCTTACCTCGGAAATCACTCTGGAAGCCTATGCGCAGCTTGAATGGGAGCCGTTCAAGGTTGATGATTGTGGCACCTATTTCTCCTCAGCAGACGTGGCATCCCCCGGTTGCGGACCGGTGTTGCTGGCCGGTCAGGTGCCCGATGCGCAAGCGCTGGAGGAAGGTTTCGTTGCTCCCCGTCAAGGCGACGTCGAGCCTGGTGACAAGGACCAGTTTGGCGTTGCGTTGCGTTGGTACGTGCCGGCACTCGATTCCGAACTTGGCTTTTACTATGTTCGCTACCATAGCCGGTTGCCTATGCTCAGCGGGGTTGTGGCTAACCCGGAGGAAAAGGAGTTCAACAGCCAGGTCATCAACGAGGACCTGCCGGAGTCCCGGTTCCCAAGTTATTACATTGATTACCCCAAAGGTATCGAACTCTATGGCATCAGCATCAACACCACCTTGCCAACCGGTACCTCACTGGGTGCGGAGTATAGCTTCAAGAAAGACGTACCTGTTCAATGGAATACCTTCGAACTGATCTACGGTGGCTTGCAGCAGCGGGGCCCCGATGGTCAGGTTGTCAGCAAACTGGAACAGCGTTTCCGTGATGCCAATCCGGGTGTCAATTACGCGGGTGAGCGCGTGGATGGCTTTGATCGCTACGACGTATCGCAAGCCCAGGCTACACTGATTCACTTTGTTGACCGCGTCTGGGGCGCTGACCGATTCATCACCATTGCCGAAGTTGGGGCAACCTACGTGCACGACCTGCCAGACAAGAGCGAGGCCAGATATGGTCGTTCAGGCATGTTTGGTGTTGGTCCGGTGCCTCTCGAGGGCGACAGCTTTACCGGGGATTTCTGTAGCGCGGGGCCGGGTGATGAAACTTCTAGGCTGAATATCAACCCCACCTTTTGTAAGAACGATGGTTTTACCACGTCTTTCTCTTGGGGGTACCGCACACTGTTTGCGCTTGAATACGCCAACGCTTTTGCCGGCATCAATCTGATGCCCAAATTGTTCTTCACCCACGATGTAAAAGGTTACGCACCAGACCCGGGCGGTAACTTCAAGGAAGGCAACAAATCGCTGAGCCTTGGCCTGGATGCTAGCTACCAAAACCGCTACACAGGCTCTATCAATTACACCAACTACTTCGGCGGCGACTGGAACGAAATCTCCGACCGAGACTTCATCTCCGCCAGTGTCTCTTACTCATTCTGACAACGACAAACAAAACATGGGAGTAATCATAATGGGAATCCACAAGAAACACCTGCTAGCCGGCGTAATTGCGCTGTCCCTGTTCGGGGCATCCACTGCGATGGCTGCAGTATCCGAATCTGAATCGGCCAGGCTGGGCAACGAACTGACCCCCATCGGCGCTGAAAAAGCCGGTAACGGGGGCGACATCCCGGCCTGGGATGGTGGTTTGACCGACCCCGGCGTCAATCAGCCTCAGCAGGGTATTTATCCGGACCCATTCCCGAATGATGAAGTAAAGTTCGTGATCGATCAGAGCAACGTGGACCGATACGCGGATAACCTGTCCCCGGGCCAGGTGGCAATGATCAAGACCTACAGTACCTTCTCGATCCCAGTGTTCGAAACCCGGCGGACCTCAACCTATCCTGAGGAAAAGCTGAACCTGGCCAGGGAAAATGCCACAACCGTATCGCTTACAGCGGATGGTAACGGCCTGCAGAATTATGAGAAAGGTGTGCCTTTCCCAATTCCCCAGAGTGGTCAGGAGGTGATCTTTAACCACATCACCCGTTACCGTGGTGGTTCCATCATCCGGAACGTGGCCCAGGTAACGCCCCAGGCCAATGGCGATTTCAGCCCGGTTAAATTCACCGAACACCTGACAGATCGCGTTGAACTGGCTGACTACAGGCCAGGCATGGACGACAACGTGCTGTTTTACTTCAAACAGGTGATCACCGCACCGACTCGCCTGGCAGGTAACGTGCTTTTGGTGCACGAAACTCTGGATCAGGTAAAAGAAGGTCGCCGCGCGTGGTTATATAACTCCGGCCAACGCCGGGTTCGCAGGGCACCACAGGTGGCTTATGACGGCCCGGGTACCGCGGCAGACGGCCAGCGTACTTCTGATAACCTAGACCTGTTCAATGGCGCGCCGGATCGCTACAACTGGGAGCTGCTGGGCAAAAAAGAAATGTACATTCCCTATAACTCTTATCGCCTTGCTTCACGTGACTTGAGTTATAACGACATCATCCAGCCGGGCCATATCAACCCGTCAGTCACCCGCTACGAACTCCACCGCGTGTGGCATGTGCGCGCCACACTAAAAGATGGTGAGCGCCACATCTATGGCAGAAGAGACTTCTATGTAGACGAGGATTCCTGGCAAATCTCAGTTGTAGATCATTATGACGGCCGCGGTGATCTGTGGCGGGTAGCCGAGTCGCATCATATGCAGGGCTACGATGTCAATGTGCCTACATACGCCGCGGAAACCCTGTACGACTTGATGTCTGGCCGTTACCTGGTGATGGGGTTGACGAATGAGGAGAGTGATCCTTATACCTTTAGTGTGACGGCTCGATCCAACGATTTTACTCCGGCTGCATTACGCCGTGCGGGTGTTCGTTAAGAGTCAGGCTTGGTAGAGATTCCAGCTCGTTCCACTCGGGGCGAGCTATTTCCCCCTCTTGTAATTGATCTGTATTGAGCCATAAAGATTGGCCTGGAATGAATCTTTTAACGAATGACACACTGACTTATTTGCTCAATAATTAAGCATAATATAAATAAAACGATACTAAAACAAAAAGGGCTAAAAGCCCATAAAGGAGACATAACGTGGCTATCTCATTGAGCCAGCGCTTGTTGGTTTCTGCGGTCTGTGCAGTTTCTATTCTATTGTCTGCTTGCGGTGGCGACAGCGCAGATTCCTCGCAAGGCGCAACTCAAAACATCGAACAGCCGCCCGGTTCTGATAACTTTGCTCCATCTTCCACTCTGGACAATACAAACAAGGTCTACGCCAATACCCGTTTTGCCCTGGCCAATGGCTGCTATAACCTTCAGTCTCACGGCCGTTACCTTTCACAAGGGGCTGGTCAGACCTACGGAGTAACCACGGACTCCGCTCAGGCCGCTCGTTTTTACCTGCGGCCAACCGAACTTGGCGCCTATCTGCTGATGTCCGATTACCAGCGCGAAGCTGGCCAAGCCGGGCAGTTCGAACTGCTGGGGATTAGTGATCCCGGTGGTGAATTTCTGGATACCACTGGCCTGTTCATTGGCGAGCTGAGCTATCTGGTTGCCGGCCTTGGCGACACCACTAACCTGGTACTAGACCCGATCGCACCTCTTGGTGGTCTTCTCCGGGAACTGGGTGAAAGCCTGGAATTCGCCGGCGATCAACTGGCCAACACAGATGTGCGCCCCCGGCTTGCCGCCGTCGACGCCCCGAACGAACTGGCGGTGTGGAAGGTCAACAAACTGCAAAACGGTGAGTATACGCTCACTTCCGCCATCACCGGCTTGATGCTGGGGATCTCAAATGAAGGCTTGACGCTGGTCTCCCCATCCCTGCGGGCCGAAGGCAATGCCTTCACCTTTGTTGAAGCCCAGGGCTGTGCGGATTATCCGGAAGCCGACCTCAGTCTCGAACTGGCCGACAAACGCGGCCCGGCCATCTATCTGAAAGACGTAGATAGATTTAAGAATATCAAAGGCATCAAGAACGATGACATTTACGGGTATGTAGACGCTCACTCTCACATTTCCGCTTATGAATTCATCGGTGGCCGGGTTAACTACGGTGCGCCGTTTCACAAGTTTGGCGTTACCCACGCCCTGGAAAATTGCGAAGTGGCCCATGGTCCCTGGGGTGCCACCGGCTTTGTAGAGCTTGTCACCAGTGGCAGCGGCCCCCACGATACCCAGGGCTGGCCAACCTTCAACTCCTGGCCACGATACAACTCTCTGCAACACCATCAAAGCTACTACCGCTGGCTGGAGCGGGCGCATTACTCCGGCATGAAAATCCTGGTGAATCACCTGGTGCATAACGAAGTACTCTGCGCAATCAACCCCCAGAAGCAGAACGATTGCGATCCCATGGAAGCCATCCTGCTGCAGATCCAGCGCATGTATGAGATGCAGAACTACATCGACGCCCAACACGGCGGGCCCGGTGAGGGGTGGTTCCAGATTGTCACCAGTCCGGCACAGGCCAGGGAAGTGATTGGCGACGGCAAGATGGCCGTGATTCTCGGTATCGAAATGTCGAAAGTCATGCGCTGCGGCGAATTCATGGGCGTTGCCGAATGCACTGCACAAGACATCGTTGAGCGGCTTGACCAGCTTTATCAGCTAGGTGTTCGTAACATGTTCCCGGTGCACAAGTTCGACAATGCTTTTGGTGGTCACTTGCCGGATCTAACTTCCGGCGTCGGAATTGGCCCTGTGCTCTATGCCGGAAACCTGCTTGAAACCGGCCATCCCATCGAATTTGAGGAATGCCCGGAAGGTACCGAATTTGCGGGCGACGAAATCGACCAGAGTGCCCAGATGCAGCCTTTCGGTATCCTTGATCAGCTGTTGTTTCAGCTCGATTACCTGGGCGACCGCTTCCCGCAGAGTCCGGAAGAAATGGCTGCACTGGACCCACGCCAGGGCACCGAACACCTGTGCAACCGACGGGGCCTGACTGATCTGGGCGACTTCCTGATTCAGGAACTGGTTCGCCGCAAGATGATGATCGAAACCGACCACATCAGCCGCAAGGCCGCCGCCCGCATTCTGGATATCACCGAAAAACTGGGTTACCCAGTCATCAACAGCCATGGCGGCTGGGGCGGTACCGAAGCCCTGCGCAACCGCATCGCCGCCCAGGGTGGCATCACTGCCTCCTTTGGTGGCGTCCGTGAGAACTGGGTCGATAAACTGGTCCGGGATGGCAACCGCCCCCGCCCGGATGACCAGAAAGTCGGGCCCTTTGGCGGTGCCGGCTTCGCTTCTGACGTCAACGGCATCGCTCAGCTGGCGAATAACCCAGGCAGCGCCGAAGACGAGGCAAGATTGTATCCGTTCACCTCCGTGGATGGCCGCGTGGTGTTCCATAAACAAAAAACCGGCGACCGGGAATTCGGCCTTTACGACGGCCGTGGTGTCGCCCACTACGGCCTCTACCCGGACCAGATCGCCGACATGATGCTCCACTCCGACCGTCCGAAAGAGCTGATCGACGCCGCCGTCAACCAACTCTTTACCTCGGCAGAAGCCTACTTGCGCATGTGGGAGCGCATCGAAAACGCCCCCCTATGAAATTGGGGTCTGACCCTCGGACATTTCGCAACAACAAATGTCTTTGGGTCTGTCTTTGGGTCAGACCCGAAACTAGACACCAAAACTATAACAAGAAGGATAGTTGTCATGAGACATAGGTTGAGAACCTCAGGTTTTTCGGTGCCGGGCGTCATCGCAACGCTACTGTTGTCCGGTTGTTTTGGGGGCTCCGGCGGTTCGTCGGGTAATGACCGGGCGGAGAAAAACCGGCCGGGCCAGGAGGCGGAGCAGCCGCCCAGGTTAAAGGCCGGGTATTCCGGGTGGAGTCCGGTGAGCAGGCCACCGAAGAGATAGTAGCCGCGCCGCCTATAACGTCATGGGTTTCGAGATCGAAAACGTGCAGGGTGGGGAATACGACAGCAATCTGGCAGAATGCAACACCGGTGGTTTCCTGATCTATGACCTGGAACACATCACCCAGTACGGCGATACCTCGGTAATGCTGAACAACATCTCCCGTAACAACAACACCTACAACTTTGCCCCCAGCGGCATTGTGTCTGCCGTGCCCCGGGGCACCGTGTTCATTACCCTGGGTTACGATAACGTCGAGATATACAACAACGTCTTCGAAGACAACAGTACCGCAGCGATCATCTACACCAGCTACGAGCTGATCGACGGCAAGGGCAAAACCTCAGACAAAAAGCTGGCCCCCTACACCGAAGGCCTTCACATCCACAGCGACGTGATGAAGAACTCCGGCTACGATCTGCCCCAGCCGAACCTGGAAAAGTGCTGGTGGATGGCGAAGTGAAGACCGTGCTGCCCACGCTGATCGGCATCAAGAACATCAACCGCCCGGGGCAGGGCGCCTGTATCCAAAACAACGAGCTGACCAGCGACAGCCTGGCCTACATGAACTTCCATGGCATCCGAGGACTTGAGTTGCTTTTCGCAGCAATGGACCCGGACCTATCCCTGCTGTTCTGGCAGAGCCTGAGCGACATCCTCTCCGGCCCAACTGAATTCTTTGCCGACTCGGATATGAGCATACACGACTGCCAGGCCCGCTTCGGCCGAACCTTGCCAGCCTACCCCGAGTAATCATTCCTCCGTTTGAGCGCAGCGGAGGCATAGATCCGGCAACTTCCGAAGAATTCGTTAACCAGTTGTGCGAAGCGCCGATGGCCAACGGCCAGAAAGTAGCGAAGCTGGTCCCCGGTGGCGAAACCCGAGGCGTGAGCTGCACTATCAAGACCAACACACCGGCAAACTGCTGGCCGGCTCCACCAACAGCTACGCCATTCCCAACCAGAACCAGTGCATTACCTGCCACTCCAGCTACGACCAGGAAGCGGGCGCAGCGCCCATCGGCCCCAAAACCTGTAACCTGAACCGGGCTTACCGGCCGGAATCGGAATTCATGGGCACCGCAGGGCAGGGCGGCTTCCCCCGGGTCAACCAATTTCAGTACTGGAAAGACCAGGGCTTGTTGGCCAACGCACCGGCGCTGCAGATTGATGGCCGTGGCGTGGCTACCAACATCGAACGCTTGCCCCATTGGAACTTACCAAGCGACAGCGGCGCGGCGAGTGGCTCGGATGAAGACCTGGAAGCCCGCCCGCGGGCCCACCTGGAAGTGAACTGCCAGCATTGTCACAACGGCAAAGGCGCGGCCTCTAATACCGGCTATCATCTTGATCACTACCGCAAGATCGACGCCGGCTACGGCATCTGCAAGAAACCCACCACCACCGGCGGCGGCTCTGGCACCTTCCAGTCCATCACCCTCTGAACTTGGGGTCTGAACCCAAAGATTGTAAGGGCAAGAGTGGTGGATGGTGCTTAGATCATCGTCAGGTATTTATCTGGAATTTCCAGTTCGTAGGTGGTGCCCAAGCCGGGTATGCCCGGGCCGAGGGCGCTGCCGCGTTGGTTGCTGAAATAGAGGTATTTACCGTTTTTTGTAAATGCCGGCCCGGTGAGCTCACTTCCACCTCCGGGAATCTGGAGGAGTATTTTCGAGGGGCCGTTCGGGTTCATGACCATCAGCCGCATCGCCTCACCATCTTCTGCCACAATGATGTCATTCATGGGAGACACCGTGAGGTTGTCTACGTCGTCGAAGGCCATGTCGGGAGCAATCAGCTGTTCATTGTCAAAAACAACTTCGATCAGATCGTTGTCTACATCTAGAGCATATACTCGGTTGTCTCCCTTGCAGGCAAAATACACAACAGCACGCAGGGGGTTGGGGGCGCCGCTGATAGTCAGGCGTTCATCTTGCTTGAACTCTTGGATCCAGATTCCCTCTCCGCCACGGAAAACAGTACCGGGGGCGCCCCGGCCATTGGTACGCTGAAACTCGGCTCGAACCTGGCCCTGAGCTCTCTCAGGCGATACTACAGGAACCCAGTTCACTCGTTTTACCGTTCTGGCCTGACGGAGATCCTCTTGATAACCGCCAGACTCGAAGCCCTCGATTTCTAGGACTTCCAGAACACCGTTTTGCATATCAAGCCCCTGGCGACCGTTAATAGACGTTACCAAGCCAGAAGAACGGAAACGATACAAGCGACCGTCGCCCTCATCCTCAGTCAAATAAAGAGTGCGGGTTGTCATATCAACGGCGACAGCTTCGTGATTGAAGATGCCCAGCGCGGGGAGCTCCTGCGCAGTATCAGGTGTACCAAGAGGATCGCACTCGAATACCTTCCCGTCAGGCACTTCCTCGCAAGATAGCCAGGTTTGCCAGGGGGTAGGGCCACCGGCGCAATTACGTCGAGTGCCCCTTAAAATCTGATAACTGTCGGTGATCCGTCCTTCGCTATCAAATCTGAGCACACCTACGCCCCCTCCGGGCACAATTTCACTGTTACTGGCGTAGATCCAGCCACCGTCATCAAGGTCAAATACGGCGCCACCATCAGGGAATATGTGCCAGGGGTAATTAATAATACCAAGTGACGGCAAAGGCACTGGCGTATCGGCTGTCAAACCAGAGACGGCTACCCTTCGGATGCTGAAATCGGCTGGAACCCTGATGCCGTCTACTCCGCTATCTTGCAGCGGCCCGATACCCATCAGGGGGCCTGGTGACAGCGGAAGCTCCATGGCCAGTGCTTCAGGGCTTGTCGGGGTATCTGGGGTTGGCGAAGCCGGTGAGGGTTGATCAATCTGCAGTGCTCCGCCCCCCGAGCCCCCACATGCAGCCAAGGCGGCCGCGGAGCCGCTGACCAGGAGTATCTGGAGAAAGCGTCGTCTATCGAGGTTTAAATCTGTCATAAATTATCCCATCGACTATATTAAGCTAAAACATTTTTTTTAAGGCTAATGCCCTGACATGACAAATTTATGACCAATTTGTGGCTAACGCTGTTGTGCTTTGTACAGAAAAAAACCGCCCGAGGGCGGTTTGAAAATAATCTGGAGAGCTTGGTTGTCAGCGTGCGCTCAGAAGCGAACGCACGCTTTTGTCGTCTAGTTATCGGCCAGTGATACCACCAAGGAGACCGCCAAGAAGGCCACTCAGGGGTGTCCCAATGACCGGAATTGCTTCGAGTGCTGACGGGTCAAGAACGTCACCCAGAGGGCTATCCGCAGCACCACCTTGTAATAACCCGAGCAAATCGCCGACCAGTGGCAGATCATTCAGAGGTGTATCACCACCCTGGCCGAGGGCGAGTAATTGCTCAAATAGATCGCCGATGATCGGCAGATCACCATTGGTGATGTTTTCTGGGTTCAACAGATCAAGAACATCCCCAATCAGCGGGATATCACCCTCGCCTGGGGTAGCAGGCAGGGCTGAAAGCAGGGTGCCAAGAATGGGAATTTCAGCGGGGTCGAAGCTTCCACCGCCGTTGATCAGACCCGCTAAATCGCTGATGATCGGCAGATTGTTGGGGTCGAAACCATCTCCGCCAAGGAAGTTGCCAGCATCCAGCAACATCAGCAAGTCGCCTATCAGTGGCAGATCTTCCGGGCTCGGAGTACCGCCGCCTTCACCACCGCCAATCGGGGAGAGCTCCAGCAACGTGTCGAATAGAGCGCCGCCAAGATTCAGCACTCCGTTAGGGCCTACAAAAGTTTCGAAGCCTTCGAGAACTCCAATCGAGAGCAGATTGCCGGCGCTTACACTCAGTAATTCGCCTTCAAGCAGCCCTAAATCTACCAGTGGTTTGCCATCTTGCTGGTCTACAAGTTCCCCAATCAAAGGTAGTTGACCCAGGGTATCCAGCACTTCGACTAACCCGTTTTCCAGAGGATCTGGCAAAGGAATAGAATTGTCATCAAGTACAAACAGATTTACACCAAGACCATCACCTTCTTTGAACAGCGTACCCAGTTCTGGTGGGACAGCCGAAAGGTCGCCTGTTGCCAAGCCCTCGAGTAAGCCTAGCAACAGATCAGGCACTTGCTCAGGGTTGCCCCCAGTGAATGCATCTGCCAGTGACGCAAGCTGTGTGAGGTCCAGACCAAGGTCAAGCGCAAGGGCGCAGTCAACATCAATGCCGTCTTGAGTATTGGTTACTGACTTGGGATCACAAACAGCTACAAGGGCAGACGTGAAATCGGTGAATTCAACACCGTTAACTTCCGTGCTCGGCAAGCCGCCAGATGTAAGATCCTGCAGACCATCAAGTAGCGGGATTTGCAATATTACTGCGTTATCCAGGCTGCTCAAGCCATCTTCGGAATCGCCAAACGCCAGTGGCTGTAGCAAGGTCCCCACGAGAGCATTCAGGCCGTCACCGAGCCCAGGGATTTGGCTTACTATGCCGTCATTCAGGGCCAGGACCAGACCGCCAGTGCGGAAGGTGAACTCACCTGCTTCCGTGAGGTCATTGCCGGCAAGATCTGTGATGCTGGTGCCAACGTTGACTTTAAAGAAAGTCTGTCCGTCCAGGTTACCGTTGGGTGTGAACTCAATGGAATTACCGACTGGATTCAACGCTCCCGCAACGGTTCCGACCGGGTTTCCGCTTGAATCCAGTTGCGTAACAACAAAGTTATCAGCCGAAACGGTCGAAGGGTCAATGGGTTCGTCAAACTCGACAAAGATTCTGGTATCTCTTGCAGCAAGAGAACCGCCAGTTTCTGGATCACTACTTGTTATAGTAGGGCCGGTTGTATCCTGTTCATTAACATCGCCAGTTGAAAACGTTGAGGAGTTCAAAGAGCCGAGTGTTTTTGTGCCTGATTCACCACAGTCAGCGCGCAACCCCGAGTCTGCCTGTATGGTGAAAGTCGAGTTGGCAGAAAGGTCGTCAAGAGGGTTAAGGACAATAGAGCGACCAATAACTCTTGGACTACCTTCCTCGAGCGCAATAGCATTAGCGCCGTCAATCAACACACGTACGTTACCAGGTACGCTATCTGCATCAACGTTAGCATTGAATGTAATGCGCACATTGGTATTGACTGCAACATCTGTTGCGCCGTCGACTGGAACGAATTCGGTAACCGAAAACGCGGTTGTCGAAGAATCACAGAAGCCCTGTTGCTCTGTTTGATCACGAGTTGGGTCTTGTGGAACGTTCAGGCGCGGCTCGCCA
>LJZQ01000008.1:0-97354 GCA_001314845.1 Marinobacter excellens HL-55 | reverse complement strand
CCACCGCCGCCACCGCAGCCGGTAAGGATAAATGTTGAGGCAACCCCCAACGCCAGCAAAGAGTGTTTAAATGACATCATGATTGCGTCCTCTGCTTACTTCTTGATGATTTCTGAGTATTCGCCGGAGACAATAGCCTCTACCCGACGGTTTTGAGCGCGGCCTTCGGCAGTTTCATTTGTTGCAATTGGCTGAGATTCGCCCATACCGGAGGTAGTGATCCGCTGTTTTGCGATACCAAATTCATTGATGAGAACTTTCATAACAGCATCTGCCCGGCTCTGCGAAAGCTTTTGGTTATAGCTGGCGGAGCCGGTGCTGTCGGTATGCCCTTCCAGCAAAATGGTGGAATTGGGGTATTGCTTCAAAACAACTGCAAGCTTCTCGATTTCCGGGAAGAACTGCGGGCGAACCTCAGTTTTGTCCAGCTCAAACTCAACATACAGAGTCTCGCGGATCTCTTTGGTCAGCTCTTTTGGGCAACCCTGCGAATCCACCAGTGCGCCCATTGGGGTGTTTGGGCACTTATCGAGTTGGTCAATAACGCCATCGCCATCGCTGTCGACAGGGGGTGGTACTTCAGCTGGTTGACGAGTTGCCACAACCACTGGCTTCGGTGCAGTGGGGAACTTTCTGTTGAATAGGTAATGGATGCCGGCAAAGTACTGGCCATCAATATAACCATCTTCCAGCTCGGTACGAGCTCTTACACCCGCCTCTACCATGAATCGTGGCGCAACCATTCTCTGAAAGCCACCTTCCAGATAAATGGAGTCCTCATTTTTACCGCCACCTGCATCCACATCGATATCAGTGTAGCTGTAGCCAAGGCCACCAAAGGGGCGCCATCCGGCCAATCTGAATTTTGCTGGATGTACCCGGCCACCCAATGAATATTGCATCAGGTCTGTGTCCAGATTGCCGTTACGAGTTTCTGGTTCTGCATAGCCAACCTGGCCAAAGAGTCCCCAGTTCGGGTTGAATTGATGAGTAAGGTTCAAACCACCCTGGTAGAAATTACTCAAATTGTCTTGAACGGTGGATTTATTGCGTGAGTTGCCGGCATCGATGTAGCTGGCTTCAACGCCCACGGCTGTGTAGCTAAGAGGAAAGTTTTCCGCACTAAAGGCTGTGCAGGGCAGAATTGAAACAGCACACAAGGCTGCAATAGATGTTTTACGCACGTTGATCCCTCCAGATCGATTATTCAGATTCGAGTATAAATTGTATTATGCGATAAAAAAATAGGGATTGACAATTTTTTACGGTTTGCTCACATACCAATGATTATAGGTTGCGCAGTCTGGTGCTGCAGAATAACTTCAGGAAAAGTGCTGCGGGCTGGGGAAGAGTCGTCTGATTGTGGCATCAAGGGAGAGTGTGGGTGGGGGAGTAGTGTTCAGCCCCCGGGAAAATCTATCAAAACTTTGGTCTGTGGCGGGATCACATTTATCTGATCGTGTAGGATGGCGTCCCGGTTAAAAATGGTCACAAATTTAGCAATGCCAAAGCGAGTAGCGGCGTCATAGGCGATCGCATTCAAATGGCAATAGGGCGCAATTTTGACCAGCTTGTCTAACAGATCCATCCTGTTTGACGGCTTTCTCGGGAAATCTTCATTGGGAAGGCATTCCTCGTCCAGCCAGCGGTTCCAGTGTACGTTAATGTCATCCAGGACTTCTTTATTGGCCCTCAGGGGGAGATTGAGGAATCTGCAGTGCTCGAACGTACTTAGTCGTTGTTTGTTGCTGTCCCATTCGCCAATCTCGACTTTAATATCGGCAAAGCAAACGCCCCGACCTGTCGCAGCGCTCTCCCGGACTGCTGCGCCAATCAGGCTGCCAGGTCCCTTATTTCCATAAAGTAGCGTCAAGCCGTTACGGGGAAGTTTTAACTCAGATCCTTGAAAGTAGTCTGGATATCCGAGTTTATGAGTGTCTGGTTGGCGGTCACCGTCGAAGAGGAAGAAAGTTTTGGTTCCGATTGCAGACACGGTCTGTACCATCCTTTGTGAAGTGCATTCAAGTCAGTAGATATGGTGTTATTTGCGAAGCAAAAATTCAGGATCCTATGGTAGCATTGAAAATTATAGCAGAGAACATAACAACGGTAGTTTGTGAACAAACTCCAAAAGTTAACAAAATTTCAAAAAGTCCGAGTCAGCCCCAATGTCCAAAAATGAATTGATTCACCCTTCAGAGCCTATTAACGGTCGCACGCTGTCGAACCTGAAAGCTGTCCTAGAGAGCTATCTTGGTGGAGGAGAAATTCGTGACCTGGATCTTGCTTTACTCATGAATGTTCCCCTTAATCGGTTAAGCCAGCTAAAAAGAGCCAAGTCATCGGTGTATACAGTCGGTCGAGCTGCGGAGCAGAGCGTCTTGCAGCAGGATACGACCGGAGATGATGATGTGGAGCTTCCGGGCATCCGGCCGAGCCAGGCTGTTTTGGTGAGACTGCTTCTTAAATGTCCTCAGCTGGTTCCGATCCCGCTGAGGCCTACAAGCGTTGAAGTCTTTGAGTTGCTACAGCCATTTATCAATGCCATTGGGGAGGGGCAGTCGGTCAGGCCCGGTGCAAAATCTGGTTTTGCTCCTCTCTTTGGTCGTTCCTACATATCTTCATACAAGATGTTAAGTGAGGGTGCTGCCGGTATTCAAAGTGCCGGGTTACCGGTTGCGCGTCTGCAGTTGCTGGTAGTCGGTAAATATGCAGAGCTTTTCAAGGCCGAGCTACAGGGCATTGTGTCTGTGTCGGATGATGCTCCAGACTATGTGATTAATGCTCTCAAGCGTCATGACGGGTGGGCATTGCTCCGGGAAAAGGATTCACTAACCGACTGGCTGGATGACGAGGCACATCTGAGTTTTGAATCTGCAGTGCACAAGACGTTTGGTAAATGGTTCAACGATTGCTACTTGGCGGTATTGCGTGATGAAGCGAAATCCAGGGATCTTGACCCGTTCAACGCACTTGTTAGGGGCAAATGGGTTAACAACTCGCCTGTAAGCGATGACAAATTTCTCAGTTACGACAGATTTTGTCGGCCGATACTTGGGCGAAGTGACAGCCTGTTTGCGTTGTTCAGGGAAAGCTTCGGACTAACCAGTGCGGAAGCGTATTGGGTGTTGGGTTTACAAGTTAAAGCCTTTTACCGTTTTCGTCAGCGCCCCCAGCAGCGCGTAGATGCGCCGACAGCTATCCTGCTACGATATTTGTTCCGGTACCCTGAGGACATTCGATTTCTCATTTCAGAGCCAATGGCCGGGCATGCGGTATTGGCCTACCTGAAGCAAGAGGACAAAAAGTTCAAATTAGGCCAGTTGGCGCCACTTTTTGGTGCGTCCCGTGTCATGAGTTATGAGTTTGCTAACCCTGAGACGCCTTGCCCATTTTTCGCTCGACGACTTTCGATGATTTTTCGTGTTGGTATTCAAGCTGGTATCCCTATCTACAGCCTGCTCAAAGAGAGTGTAGAAGAGGAGATAGAAGCTCGCGGCATTGACCCGGGGCAGTTTGCCAAAGACGGCCGTTGGCACAAATAGTCAAACAATTGCTTTATAAATTTACAAAGTTTTGCAGAAATGACGGTGTAAGTTGGTCCCTGGAGAGCTACCCTTATATTAACTGGTTTGATAGCTTTATCGTATAGTCCACGATAATGTGTCAGTTTCGGACTGTTCGCGGGCTAAAGTGTGTAAATCATCAATCGGGGTGAGAGAAAAATGAGAACAAAAAAGATGTTTGCAAAGTTTACCGGCATGGCGACTTTCAATCGCGAAAAGGGTGCATCGTCATTGGAATATCTGATGCTGGGTGCGGTCGTAATAGCCATTCTGATTGCGGTGATTGGTTTAAATGATGATATTGCCAGTACCATTTCAACCACGCTTCAGAATCTGTTCGGGGATGTCGAGGAAGCGGCTACTCCCTGAGTTTATTCGCAGTTTGCCAGCCGGTACTGTTTTGTACTCTTGCCTTCTGGTGAACAGCGTTACCCAGTCAGCGGTGGGCTAAACGTCATGGCAGCAATCCGATCGAGAGGTGTGATCACCTTGGAGTTCGTGCTTGTGTTTCCAATCCTGGTTGGATTCTTATATGGCGCAGCGGGCTATGGGGTACTATTCTTCACCAAGTCACAAATGCAGGTGGCGGTTGATCGAGCATCTTCTGCCGTTTTCTCGCTTGACCGAAGGGCGTCGGCTGATTTCTCGGATGACGCCATTGCTCACAGTAACCAGGTTCTGGAGGCTCTCAGGCAGCGTCTTCCGAAGGCAGCGGCGGATAGAGTTGTCGAAAGTCAATGTTCTGTAAGCACGGATGGAGGTCTTGATCTTTTGGAATGTACGCTTCGCGCCGAAGCGACTGAGTCAGGGTTTTTGCCGCAGGTAAACGTGTTTGGCCTGGGCTCATTTCCTCCGCTGCCTACTTCGTTGACGGCGCGCTCATCCGTAGCATTCTGAAGGACAAAAAATCCATCCTGGCTGGCAAAGGATATGAAACATGAGGTCAAGGTTTATATACGCCTTACCATCTTTAGTGCTTGCGTCAGCGGCGATCGGCTTGGCCATTTATGGTTTGCTCTCAACGCAAAACGCTGAACAGTCGTCTCTCACGGAAGCCGCAAAACTTGTTGAAGATTCAGAATCACGCGAATCCGAGCTTAAATCATCTTATGTTATCGCTACCCGTACACTAAATGCCGGAGACACTCTCGATCCAGAGTCGGTGTCAACGATTGAAACGGCGGCTGTTATCGAAACAGCAGTTTCAGCGAGTAATCTGTCTTACGACCAGCCTCTTGAGAGGCAATTCAAGGCGGGCGAGATTCTGACAACCGATTTCTTTGAGCCTGCAACCCGGCTTCAACCGTTAGTGACCGAAGGCAAACGCGCACTGGCGTTGGATCTGACTCCCCTGACGAGTGTGGGGGGGCTTGTTTTGCCTGGCGATTATCTCGATATTTACGGCAGTTTCAGGGGTGTAGCGGACGATGAGGCGGTTACGGTGGAAATCCTAAGCCAGGTCGAGGTCCTGGCGGTCCAGGGCTCGACTGACCCTGCTGAAGAACAATCGAACGATAATCAGCGGCGTAATCAAACCCTTGTTCTTTCGGTTCCTCGGGATGATGTGGCCCGTATTTTACTGGCTGCGTCAGAATCCAGGTTATCTTTTGTTGCCAGTGCCTCTGATATGGCCGATGAGCCGCAGTTGAAAGAAGAAATCCATCGTTTGGCATTTCTCAACGATATCCGGCCCATTAGGGAACAACCTGAGGAAGATCCTCAGGCTATGGCTGGAGAGCAAAAAGAACAATCAGAAACCCCAGAAGGAAGGCAGATTCAGATATTCGAGGGTTCCACTACAAGGAGTGTTTATGTGCAATAAAACCGGTTGGGTAAAAGCTTTCAGTTTATGGTTTCGCCACATTGTCCCCGGTCTATTGTTAGCGTTTACAACATCAGCCTTTGCCTCAGGAAAACCAGTCTCGCTTGGGCAAGGAGAGCAAGACGTTCTGCAGTTTCTGGAACCCCTCGCTAAAATTTCCGTTTCGGACCCTAGAGTGGTCTCGGTGACCGCCTCGGGCGAGAGTGAGGTCATCGTTACCGCTGAGTCACCCGGTACTGCAACGGTTCGGGTTTGGCTGGAGGGAGCTTCATTGCCAAGAGTCACCGGTTATCAGGTTTCCCGGTTTGGTGGTGCTAAAAACCCAACGCCGATGCAGGTGCAAACTGATATTCGCATCGTGGAAGTAAACCGCTCAGAGCTGAACACGCTGGGGGTTTATTATTCCAGACTTTTTAATGGCGGTGCGAATGGCGTGACAATTGCGCCTCCGGGGTCAGCAAGTGCCGGTGCAGCGGGCTCGGCTCCATCTATTCCTGGTGCTCTCAGGGCTGAGGGCTTTAACCTTTTCAGTTTCGGATCGAACTCGCTCAGCGTTATTAATGCGTTGGAGTCTGGAGGCTTCGCTTATACCCTTGCAGAACCCTCTCTTGTAAGCCTCAGCGGACAAACCGCCACCTTTTTATCTGGCGGAGAGTTTCCTATACCGGTTTCGTCCCGAGACGGGGATGTCCAGATCGAATTTAAGGAGTTTGGCGTCAGTCTGGCGCTGACCCCTACGGTAATTGACGAGAATCAGATAGTGCTGAAAGTCGCTCCCGAAGTCAGTGAACTGGACTTTTCATCTGGCGTCACCACAGCAGGCGTTTCAGTGCCTGGTTTACGAATCCGCAGAACAGAAACGATGGTTTCAATGGCGCCGGGGCAGAGTTTTATCATCAGCGGACTGGTAAGCCGGTCAACCACAAATAGCAGCGACCGGTTGCCCGGGTTGGGCAATATTCCGATCCTAGGCGCTTTTTTCCGCTCTGACCGAGTGTCATCTGAGGATAAAGAGCTCATCATGGTGGTTACGCCCAGGTTTGTAACTGCCATGAGCCGGTTGCCTGCTGAAGTCAGAAATTTTGGTCGCCAATACGAACAGAGCAGCACAGACTGGTTCGACATGGCCATTAATCCCGGTAAAGCGGGAGCGCCGATCGAAAGCGGTCTTAGCTGGTGATGGAGTAAGGCATGAGCGATACCATTATTTGTGTTGCTGACGATGTTGGCGTTCGCGTTTGGCTTGAGCGCGTTCTGGAATCTGACTGGAATCTCGAACTTGTCAGTTCGTCGGATCTCTCTCGTGTAAGCCGGTTAGTTCAAGCAACTGGTGCAGCTGTCGTCATCGTGGCAATAGACGAAAACGAGGCCAGCAGAGCCTTAAAGGTGTTTTCTGCGGTTCAGAAATCCTGCCCTGAGGCGCATCTGGTAGGGGTGTCTCAGCGCATATCTCAAGATTTACTTCTTAATATCATGCGTGCTGGCGCCCGCGACTGCCTGATTACAGGCGTAGATGCAGATTCCGCCCGAGAGCGGGTGGCGAAAGTCGCCAGCGTAGCTGCGCCAGCAAGAGGGGCGTCTAGTCGCGAAATTAAGAGTAATATCACGATTGTAACGGCCGCTTCAGCGGTTGTGGATACCCGCTTCTTTGGTCAGAACTTTGTTCATGAGCTCAGTGAGTCCCAAAAAGACAAAAGCATTCTTGCGCTAGACTCGGGCTCAGACCCAAATCGAACCTTCTACTTTGACAATCTTAACAGGTTGACCCTCAACGACTTGGTATCCAGAGGTGACAACGTTGACCGCAACTTTGTAGAAACCGCACTTGAGGAATTTTCTCCAGGTTTAAGGTTGTTGTCGGGTCAGCTTGATTCGAAAGCGCTGGAAGGTGACGCCGGCGCCGATCTTTACATCACCATCACACAACTCGCCAGCCTGTTCGATCATCTCGTTATACGTGTAGAAGCTGGCCACCTTGAAGGCTGGTTAAGGGCGCTGGGTTCGGACGTATCGAACATTATGTTGTTGACCCACCCAGCGGTCGATCAAATTCAATCCAGCGATGACATTATCAAGTATGCGTCAGACTGGGTCTCAGACAGATGTCGCGTTTTCGTTGTCGTTGACGGTTTCGAGAAAAAGAGCAATCTGTCATTGTCCGATGCTGAAAAAACTCTCGGGCGATCCTGTGATTTACTTATCCCGATTGAGTGGAGATACAGACTGGATGCAATCAATGCGGGTATTCCGATATCTTTGTTGCCGGCCAAAACTCAGTATGAAAAATGTTTGCGAAGCTTTGTTAGAAAACAGTTCATTGAAAAAGAAAAAGGTCTCTCCAGCCTGATATTAAAGCGCGCCAGCGCCTGAGGGGTCTTAAATGCCTACTAGAATCGACGACGACTATCAAAACCTCAAGAGAAGTGTGCATTCACACATCATCGAGCGGCTGGATGAGGAAGGTATTGAGGTCGACCGGGTTGAAAAGGATCAGGTGGCCCGTTTCATTCAGTCAGTTGTCGAGCATTACATTGCGGCTCATAGAATACCCATGGCCAGCTCTGATCAATCCATGCTGGTCAGAGAAATGGTGGACGAGGTGTTAGGTTTTGGGCCGCTCGAGCCCCTACTGGCAGATGACCAGATAAACGACATCCTGATAAACGGCGCCAAAAGTGTTTTTGTTGAAATCTCAGGCATCCTTCAAAAAGTTCAGACTCGTTTTATTGACGACGAGCATGTAATAAGAATTATTCGCCGTATACTTGCACCGCTTGGGCGCAGACTGGATGAGAGCAGCCCAATGGTGGATGCCCGCTTACCTGATGGTTCCAGGGTTAATGCCATCATTCCGCCCATAGCGCTTGATGGTCCCTCCATGTCCATCCGAAAATTCTCGTCAAAACATCTCACGGCTAACGAACTCGTGAATCTCGGGTCCATGACACGAGAGTGTCTGGATATTTTGGCTCAGGTTGTTGAGTCACGGCGTAATCTTTTGGTGAGCGGGGGAACAGGCACAGGTAAGACCACGATTCTTAACTTGCTAAGCGAGTTCATTCCCAAAGATGAGCGCATTGTAACGATCGAGGATTCAGCTGAGTTGCAGCTCAATCATCCTCATATCGTGAGGCTTGAAACGCGTCCGGCTAACACGGAAGGTAGTGGCCGGGTCACCGCGAAGGATCTTATCGTCAACGCATTACGAATGCGGCCTGACAGGGTAATCGTCGGAGAAGTGCGCTCCGGTGAGATAATTGAATTACTTCAAGCTATGAACACCGGGCATGAGGGGTCGATGAGCACCATTCACTCCAATTCCGCCAGAGATGCGTTGATCAGGATAGAGACGTTGCTTGCAGTCAATGGATACGACGCCGGAGAGAAGGCTATCGGTCGTCTAATCGGCTCTTCCCTGGACATAGTGGTGCAACTAGCCCGCTTGCCTAACGGTCGGAGGCTGGTCAGTGAAGTAGTTGCACTCAGGCCATCAAAATCTGACCCCTATAGAATGGAGACGCTGTACAAATCGCCGGAGATGGACTGGTCTGCTGCGCAGGAGATCGGTGCATGACTAGCCAGGTTCTCTGGTTTCTGAGCTTGTTGGTCGGAACAGGCGCGCTGATGGTCATGCTTGCTCAGCTGATCGTAAGCAGGTTGTTGGTGGGTGCTAGTGTAAAAAAACGAGTTAAAAGCCGCCTGGCGCGCGAGACCACCGCTACTGAGGAACGATTGGCTGTCATCGACCTCGGTCCGCTACAAAATCTATTGATGCGCGCCGGCATCAAAATTTCGGCGACAAAACTTATGCTGCTTTCGGTTTTGGTCGTTACTGGCGTGGTGCTTGCTTTTTTTTATCGAGGCTGGGTTGAGGCGCTGGTATTAGTTTTCTTCATAGCCACAGCCATGATGACACTTTGGCGGGTGAAATTCGAAAAACAGCGTCGAAAAATATACGAAGAGCTACCCGCGATTCTGGATAATATGCTTCGGTCTATTTCTGTTGGCAGGTCGGTAGAACAGAGCATTGTCATGGCGTTCGCCGATGCCTCGCCAGTGTTTGATCCCATGGTGTTTCGCCTGCGCAATGCAGTTGCCCAGGGGCGTGACTATACCGAGGTACTGGATGCTTTTGCGGGTTTTTATCAAGTGCCGGCGTTTACTCAGGTTTCCATCGCTTTGAGGACGTCCTCAAGGTTCGGATCCTCTTTACGCCCAATTCTGTTTGAAGTTTCCCGTGCAATCAGATCCCAACAGGAGCTGCGCAGAGAGTTTCTTGCCGCTACCGCAGAGACGCGGTTTACTGCTGTTGTGTTTGCGTTGCTTCCACCAGCGCTCGCCGTTTACATGGTGGTTCTTAATGAGCAGTTTTCTGAAAAATTGCTTCAATCTGACGTTGGCCATACGCTTTTGACAATTTCGGGTGGGTTGCAGCTTCTTGGCATATTCATGATCTGGAACTTGATCCGGGGGGTGGGGCGTGCCTGAATTGATGTTTATTGGTGCGCTGGCTCTGGCTGGCCTAACGGCTGTCGTTGCGCTTCGTAGCGCCCCCAACTGGAGCATCAAAGCCAGAATTCATGCGCGGCTAAATCATCGAAGGGTAGCCTTGGTCGATGAATCTGAGGAAGCTGGCGGCGACTTCGTGTTCTGGTTGGTAGATCAAAAGCTGTTTGCATCCGATTTTCAGGAGCTAGAGCCTTACCTCGACGCCACGGGGCGCAGCGCCACTGCTTCCCGACGATACTATCTGGCCTGGTGCTGGGCGTTACCGATAGCCATTGCCCTGATAGCGTTTACTCGACTGGAATTTGTTTCGGCGGCGCTTGGTCTGCTCGGAGCTTTCTACCTACCCAGACGATTCATCCGTACTGCGGGTGCCAGTGCTGAGAAAATGCAAAATCGTGAAGCGATAGAATTATGTCAGCTCACAAGAATGTTGATGGAGGCGGGATTGAGCCCAGAGCGCTCTCTGAGGCTTATCTCCAACCAGGCACGTGACATTATGCCCCGCCTGATACGCAGGATTGATCGCTTTAATCGTGTTATGGAAAGTGGAGCCGAGCGCAGTGCCGCGCTTGATGAGTTAGGCCGAAATAGGAACCTCACAGTCCTGCGGAGTTATGTCGCATTGATGAAGCAGTCAGGCACCTTGGGCTCCAAAGTTGCTTCGGGCCTGGACCAGATCGTGCAGGAAGCTCAACACGAGGAGCGCAGCAAACTTAAAGAGGAAACCAACAGGATAGGAGCGCGTATGACTGTCATTATGATGTTATTTATGCTTCCGTCGTTGTTCATGTTGATTGGTGGGCCTGCTGTGCTGTCGATCCTGGATGCGTTTCAGCGATGAGCGACAGCAGCTTAGCCAAATAAAACGGCCCTGAGCAGAATGGAGTACGGTGCTATGAAGTTATTGAGCCTATTGGTTGTGTTTTTGGTTGCGTTGCCAGCGGTCGCCAGTGAAAAGGATGAGGCGGATCAGTCTCTTGTTGGCCTGACGTTCGGCCAACAGTCTGAGGTGCCAACGCAGCGTATCATGCGCAACCAATACGAACAGAGCTTGGTTGGGGAACCCGAGGGGGAGTTGCCTGCTGCTATCGTCGTTAAATCCTGGGAGAGGTTAAGTGATTCTTTTGATCAGCCAATCCCTGTGCGGATAAGAGAGTCCACAAGTGATGATTAACTTCCGGCAACGGGGTGTACTGCTGGTTGCAACGCCTTTGCTGTTGGTGCTGATTGCCGTATTCACCACTCTGCTTATCGATGGTTCGCGCCTGTTGTTGATTCAATCGGAAATGCAATCGATTGTGAATTCTGCTGCCACCGCCGCGGCAGACGAAGCGCAAACGTGTAGTGGCGAGCCTGCAAGCTACATTCGCATGCAGTCACGAGGCTTGCAAGCCGCTATGGCGGCAGGCTTTGATGGTGAGAGCTCCGATCTGGAAGTCATCCCGGGGTTGCTTGTTGCGGGGAGTACAACCACTTCTCCGATGAACTTTGTCAGCAAAAACACCTCGACGGAAATGGCTCAAACCAATGCCAGCTGGGTTCGTTATAGTCGCTCCGAACCGGTTTCTGCATTACTACCTGAAGCAATATTTCCCCCTGTAACACTTACCGCAGAAGCAGCAGCTAGAAAAGAGGTGTTCGCTATACTGAGTTCTCAAGGCTCAACAGCGACGGTTGAGGGTGGGCTACTGGGAGGACTTGTGGGCCAGTTGATAGGGGTGCCAGGATACTCTCTCGATGCCACCAGCCTTCAGAGCCTAGAGTCCACGACAGTCGGTATTGGCGAGATGTTGACGGAAATGGGTGTTAGCGACCTGACTGCGTTGGTCGATGAACCACTACTGGATGTGTTGTCTGCCGTCGTGAACGTGGTCGGAGGGGTAGCCACGCCCGTCGGGTCAATCGTAGATGATTTAACCGGCGCAATTGGCCTTGGCGGGTTAAGCGCTGCTGCGGTTTTCGAAGTGGCAGGCGAGGTACCCGATGTATCGCAATCGTCCTTTCCGCTATACGATTTTGTCACTAGCGTGGTCCTCAACAGTGCGAGAGCTCTGAATCAAACTTCGGCGTCGTTGGTAAGTCTCGGCCTGGATACATCGGATTCCACCCTTTTAGCCGGTCTTGTGCAGTCCATTGGGCTTTTGGGGAATGTTGATCTAACCCTTGGTCTGGTCGTGGACGAACCAACTAAAATTGTTGTTGGCCCCGCGAGGCAGAATGAACAGGGGGAGTGGTTAACAACAATCCGTTCATCGGACATTACCCTCGAGGCAGCGGTTAACGTGGAGCTGGCGACAGGTGTGTTGGGGAGTCTAGTGGACACGCTTTCGTTGGGGTTGTTGCAGCTTTCGGTTCTTGACAACATTTCGGTGCCGTTGGCAGTCAGCGTGGGCGGTGGTCAGGCAACCTTGGTTAATGCGGACTGCGCCAAAGGTTCGCTGAATGAGGCGGAGTTTGACTTTCTGGTACAAGATGGTGTCGCTGACATACAAACCGGGACCGTGAATGATGTAACGGGAGTTGTAACGCCGGCCCCACTGAGTGCAACAATACTACGCCTTAAACCGTTGCTTCTTCCGGGGGTAAATGTCTGCCTGGATGCAGACCTCGAGGTGAATCTCGCCTCCGCAGCTGCAGGGCAGGTGTTGGAAAGCTATAACCTTCATTGCCCGTCGGGCCAGTGTGACATCGAAACAGTAAATGCGAGTGACAATAGCCTCCAAGGTTTGGATATTCGCGTGAGGAACTTGGCGCTAGATTGTGGCCAGGGTGGTTTGTCTGGTCTGATAAGCGGTGTCATAAGTGGTTTGGTCACACCATTAACCGCACTCTTGAGTGACGTAACCGAACCCGTCATCCGTCAGGTGGTGTCGCCACTGCTCGCTGCGCTTGGTGCGGATTTAGGTGGTATGCAACTGAGAGTGCTCGGTGCTGAGCAAACGGGCTCCCAATTAGTAGAGCAAGCCGTATTTGTGCAATGAGAAAGGTGCGCAGGGAATGATTGCAGTGAACGGAGCCGGCATTCTGGAATGGATTCTTCAGCATATGGAGATCTTGCTGGCGGGGCTGTCAGTTATTGCCTTTGTCGGTATTTGTCTGGCCCTTCGGCGTGAACGCAAAAGATCACTGGCAAGAGATCGGCAACTGACCAAGGCGCTTGAAAACGCCCAACGCAGGCTTCGGTCCTCAATTTCAGACACCCGATCGTTGCTCAATCAGGAAGCGTCTATCATCATGGTGTTCGACAGGCACAGCCTTACACTCATGTTTGCTAATCAGCAGGCACTTGACTTGTTCGGGTGTGGTAATTCTGCTGAGCTTTCGGATAAGGTTTTGATGCGTCCAGATGCCTGGCAGCCCCACCCCTACTCGCTGCTTGACTTTGAAGAATGGATGGGAGGGCTCAAGGCGAGCGGCTCTCAAAGCAAAGAATGGCTGTTCAATGACCAGGATAGTCAGGGTGTCTGGGCAGACTGTTTCGTTGGTAACACAGTGTTTGAAGGCAAGGCTGCTCGAATCCTGAGTGCAAACAATATCCACCGTTATAAGATGGACCGAATAGCTGACACCCTGAGAAACCGGGTTCTTACAGGGATTAACACCGGTGCTCCGCTTGAAAAAGTATTCGACAGTCTTTGTAAAATTGCAGAGATTCGATTTCGGGATAGCCACTGCCTGATGTCTCTTTTTGACCAGCAAAGAGACCAGCTGGTGTCTGTCGGCTCTTCCGTGTTCGCCAAAAAATGGCGCGAGAAAATTCCTGTTGTTAAAGCGCGTTACGGTGAAACGTCGATTGGTACTGCCGCATACACCCTGAATCGGGTTATTTGTGAAGTGATCGCTGACGATCACAGGTGGCAAGGGTATGCGCAGTTCGCGGCGGAACTCGGTGTGCGGACTGTCTGGTCTGAGCCAGTGATTGATCAAAAAGGTAACCTGCTTGGCGTATTTTCAGCCTTCAGCATTACCCCAAGAAAACCGGATGATGTGGCCCTTGCTGACCTTGCCTCAATTGTTTCCCTTGCGGGGCTTGCCGTAGAGAGACACCAATGGCGGGAAAATCTCGAGGCAGCTTTTTCCAGTGAACGGCTTTTGAGAGAACTTGGCGTGGAATTGGTCAATCTCACTCCTGGTGCTGCCTTCAAAGCAAAGCTGCGATCCGTTTTGCACAGGATAGCAGCACATTATGAGCTTGGTTCCATTGGCATTTGGGAGCATTGCACTGAGAGTAAAAGCTTTGCGCCGCTCGTGTTTACGTCCAAGAATCTCGATGTCGCGTCTGAGGATCTGCAAAACGATCAGAAAGTGCCGCAACAGGTGGTCAAAGACTGGCTCGGTGAGGACGCCTCCTGGCAGGTTGAGAACTATGCAACTCATCAAGATCGGTTGCATGGGTACATCTGTATGGGTGACGAACCAAAGCCAGTACTGGTTATGCCTCTTGCACCGATTGATCTTGAACAGTCGCTGATTGGGTTCGTTGCTATCCAGTCGCAGTTTGTGTATCTCGCACAGGATGTCATCGAGCATTTGAGAGTTATTGGTACATTGGTCCGCACGGTGCTTCTGAACAGAAGACTGGTTGAGTCGTTGTCCAATGCGATGGAGAATGAGCAATTCGAACGTCGTAAACTCGAGGGTGAGTTGTCTGTTGCTCGCTCCATACAAATGGCCATGGTTCCTGGCGGTGGCCAGTTCAAGGAAACCTATCGCAATTGGACAATTGAAGCCTGGCTGCAACCTGCCAAGGCAGTCGGTGGTGATCTTTATGAATTTATAAGGCTGCCAAGCGGCAAAGCCTTGATTGCAGTGGGCGATGTCTCAGACAAGGGGGCCCCAGCGGCCTTGTTCATGGCAAAGACAGTGAGCCTTTTAAATTTGCTCGCGCGAGCTCGAGACGGAGATCTTAATGCGATTGCGGAGGAACTCAATGACGAGCTTTGCCGGTCCAACGATTCCTGCATGTTTGTCACTATGATTCTTTGCACTATCGATTTAAAAACAGGACACACGGTGTGGCTTAACGCTGGTCACAATCAACCACTTGGTATTAACGGAATCGCAGCACCGGAATATTATGACTTTGACGCTGGTCCGCCATTGGGTCTCTATGAGGGCACTTCATACTCCGTTGTCACCTCTCGAATAGATCCGGGGCAACGCATCGCGCTATATAGCGACGGGGTCACAGAAGCATTCAATGACGCTGGAGAGGAGTTTGGTGATGATCGCTTTCTCAGCCTTGGTTTTCGCGCTGAGGGCAGAACAGAGCCTTTACTTGGATTTATGAGAGAACAGCTTAAGGATTTCATTGGTAATGCCCCACAGTCTGATGACATAACAATGCTGACAATACATCACCATGGGCAAGCGCTATGACACTAGCGATATCTCCAGACGATTCAGTTTCATCGATACTGACTTACTTCAGAACCATACTCCCTGAGGAGTATAGTGATAGTGAAAGGATGTATGATTGTTGTACAATCATTGACGAGTTTCATGCGAACATGCGCGAGCACGTAGCTGGTCAGGATGATGATTTCAAGTGGTGGTTGGGTGTAAGTCACCAAGGCGGAGTCATCAGGCTGAGTTTTCAGTATGCCGGGCCTTGTTTTGACCCAACGCAGGCCCAGTCCATTGTCGATCAGTCGATTGAGTTCAGGCGCATTGGCGGGCTCGGCCTGGCACTAATTTCACAGCTCAGCGATAAATTGGATTACACTTACAACAGTGGATTTAACACGTTGTTGGTTGAAGTTAACACCACAGGATTTCCCAAGGAAGATGAAGCATGTCTCTGAATATCGTAGAAAGAAGTAATGTCGATGAAGCTGTCAGTCTCGAGCTACAAGGATCACTGGACAGTGATACAGCGCCGCAACTCGACAAAAAGCTATCAGAAATCATTGGGCCTTCAACCAAGGTCGTTGCTTTCAATATGGCTGGTGTTACATTTATCAGCTCTGCCGGGTTGCGAGTGATCTTCAAAACGTTGAAGCTCATGAAATCACGGGGAGGCCAGGTCAGCGTTACTCAAATGACCAAAGGCGTGAAGAAAGTCTTTGAAATTGTGAAAGTCATGCCTGATTTGACGGTTTTTGCCAACCAGAAAGAGATGGATGAATATCTGGAAGCTGTTCAGCGCCGGGCGGAGAGCTGATTCGTAGGGGGGCATATGTCTATAGTATTAGATGGAATCGTTGGCATACAGCGTGACCAGAATGGCGATGTGGCAAACGTTGTTTGGTTTCTTTACGGCTTGCCTTTGGATGGTGGTGATCCAAAGAATGCGGTTTTTTTGAACGAATCTTTCGGCACGAATTCGCCACAGATGATCTCATTCGATATGGACGATGAAGAATATGTCATCTATGCAGACTGGGATTCCGCCACGGATCCCTGTCAGGCCAAGGAATTGAAGAAATTTTATGAGCGGTACGGGTATATTCTGATTTCGTCTCTTCGTAATGATGCAAAAATTGAACAAGGTCCTGTGAGACGGGAGTGGATAACGCCCGTAAAGTATTATGAGGATTATGTGACAATGGTCAACGCCATGGCCAAGGTCGGATAATAGACTTAGGCTGTCTGTGTAACGAATCGGAGCCCATCATGCGCCAGGAATACCAGAAACAGTATTTGGCAGAAGTCGAAGCTTTGGCTGATAGTGGATTTGAGATGTATCTTTTGGGTGGCCAGGCATTGCGTGAAATTGACCACAATTGCAAAGTGTCGGACCAGTACGTGATGCCCGGAGAACTCAAGCTAGCGGTCAAGAAGGCCTGCCAAGGCTTCTCTCTGGAACTTTCATCACTTAGCGCTGCCAGTATAAATGAGCACTCAAACCGGCAAAAATCGGTGGTGAAGGCCAAGGGAGCTATGAAGCAATTGACCAACCATGATGATTGATAGTTGTGTGGTTGGTAAACAAAAAACGCCGGGTTTTAGCCCGGCGTTTTTTGTCTATTCAGAGACAGACTGATATTACTCTTTGTTGTCTGATGTACATTCTGCAGCGCTCGGGTTGCTGGCGCACCGAATGTTGGCCATTAATTTGAGCATACGCGGATCATAAACGGAAGGCGCACTGTTTACACCGTCTCGCATCTCCAGCCGGTTTTCCCGAAACATCTCCTGATAGCCAACGATGTCTTTGTCTGGAATACGAATCCATTTATTGTCCGGTATTGCTGCCTCTTGGCTTTGAATCAGTTTCATTACCTGAGAGTGCATTCCCCAGGCTGCCTCGCGTGCTTTCTGAGCCTGCTCGTCATCCAGAATGCCGTCCCGCGCAATCAACTGGACCGTGAGCTGTGCGAGAGGGTAGTCAACAACACCGCCGTTTGGCTCAATTCCCTTGTACAGTTCAAGCGCTTCATAAGCAAAGGCAGGTGCATAAGCGGTATCAACAGAACCGTTGTTGAACTTACCGGCAAAATTGGTGATGTCCGAAGGTACAACTGTCGCCTTAACATAGTTAACCATATGAATGGCGTCGCGTTGATACTCAAGAGTTGCCATACGCTTACCTGCCAGGGCTCCAGCAGTATTGATCGAGCGGTCGTTCACAAAAAGATATCCGGCACCAACAGGGAAAATGCCTAACACCTCGTAGCCTTCGCTCGTCATAAATTGAGCTGCCCTCGGTTGGGCGAGCGTCGCAAGAAGCGTCTCCAGGTTGTCATAGGAGGGCAGTGCACCTACGGCACTGATAGAACCAGTGAACTTATTGAACGGACGGGTACGTAAATCAGTGGCTGCGACAGCGTCGCATTGTCCTGCGTTGAAATCTCCTATCGCAACACCCTCATCTGTGTATGGTTTCAGATCAAGTGTTAATCCAAACGATTTCGCTTCAAGGGCATAATCTTTCATGACATTAAAAACGTCACCATTAGCACCTATGACATCAAATACGCATACAGATAGTGATTGTGCAGATGCCGTCGCCGGAATCAGCACAGATAAGGCAGTTGCTGCAAAAAGTTTACGCATAGAATACTCCATCTATTATTGTTAGCGAATTTATGGCTTAAAGCAGATCGTCTAGATCCATGGTCTGAACAGGTGCTCTCTGGGAAACCGGTGACATGCTACCGAACTGGTTCGAGGGTGTTCTGTAACCATATTCAGTGACCCAGTGTTTGTCAGACGCGTGCAAAAGAATTTTCTTGGCAACAGCGTCGAGCAACGGAAAGCGATTGGATGCTTCCATCTCCTTTTCTGCCTCGGCTGCTTTAGCCAGGGCTTTTGCTTTGACCTCCGGTCGTCCAAAAGTTTCAGCCGCTACGATTTCCAGAGCACTCGACACTCGGTATCCACGTTCGAAACCGAGCTCGCTGCTATTTTCCAATACCTGCCAGGGGTCGGGAGAGAGATCTGGACGGGTGTCTGGGAGTAGCAGCCATACAACAGCCCGGACGGCATTCGGAATTCCGCCCCACTTTTCGTCGTCCACACACCTGATGGCACGTTCTGCTTGCGGCGCAATACTACGGGGCACTCCAGCGGCGGCACCTGAGTTAGCGTCATTAACGATCGCTTGCAAGCCAGTGACCAGCCCGAACATGAACGTCAATTCATCTTGGTCACTGAAAAGAAAAGGGCATTCAAGTGGCTCTGCGGCGGAGTTGAAGTCAAACGCAGACATAGCACGGTTGAAGGCAAGAACGCGCCGATTGGCAACTTCTGCGTTCAATCGTTTGACTTGCTCTCGAGTATGTCTGGCAGCGTTCGAATTACCCTCGAAATTTGCTCTCAGGAAGTCCAGTTCCGCCTCCATAAGCTCATATTCAGAGCAATTAGCGGCCAACAGCATCAGTAGAGAACCTGTTGTGTCTGGTGGTGAAGTAACGCGGCTGAAGGAGTAAACCAGGGGGTCCAGCGACTGACCGAGAGCGCAGGCCATGCGGGCGTCTGTCATCTCAAGAACATAGGGTGTTGCTTCTGCATCGGCATAATTGACAAGCACAATTCCAGTGGTCGTGTAGACCGGGTTTGCTGAGCAACCCGCAAGGCCCGCCGAAACCAAGACGCCTGTCAAGACACGTTTCCAGGAAGCTGACACAAGTCTTCTTTTGAAGTTAGTTACAGAATCAAGCACTTTCGAGAGTGGCATTATGTAATCCTATTGTATTTGTTATTAGACAATCGTATTGCACTGATGATGCTTTATAAATTAATGCGGTGCAAGTCCCTGGTTGGGGCTTAAGCCTTTGTAATGTTTGCTATGTGTACCGATGTGTTGGCGTGCCGGGGCGTTGTTAAGGCGCTGTGCTCTCCCTGACGCGAAGGCTGCAAGGTCCTTGATATTCATTGGCGGTGCCAACCAGAATCCCTGGCAAAAGTCGCAGCCCATAGACTTGAGCAAGCTCCATTGCCCATCGTTTTCAATTCCTTCTGCGGTAACAAACAGGTTACGCTGCCTCGCGATGGTAATGATAGCGGCCACGCGCTGGAAACTTGAGCGTTCATGAATCAGCGCGACATCCTTTCTGTCAATCTTGACCTCGTTTGCAGGTAGTGCGGATAATACACCGATGTCATTGTAGCCATACAGAAAATCGTCGATCGATAGCGACACGCCGAGCTGTGCCAAATGGTCGAAAACTCGTTTGGCTTTTTTAAGAGATTGCAATGGTGCAGTTTCTGTTAACTCTAGCGTCAGTCTGATCGGGTGCTCAACCGAGAGAATACGCTCCAGAGAGCGTATAAATAACGGATCCAGAATGCTGGCGGCTGAGACGTTCACTGACAGTGGAGTCAGGTGGTCATTAATGGAGCTCGGCAGGGAGCGCATAAGCTTAATTGCCTGGGCGAGGATCTGAAGGTCCAGTGCCACCGAAAGGCTTTCTCGTTCCGCCAACCTGACAAACTCCTCGGGTTGTTGCCAGGCCGCAACTGCATTAGGCCAACGTGCTAAGGCTTCTACCCCACATATGGCGCCCGAAGACCGGAATTTTGGTTGAAAGGCCAGCTCAAAACTCTGAGATTCAATCACCGATTGGAGCCTTGAGATCTTTTCAGAAATGCTGACTTCGTGCTGAGCTGGCTGCATGGTTTAACTCCTCTGGAGTTATGTCGTATGAACTATCATATACGAAACATACACCTTGTTACAAAAGTATACAAATGACTGTGGTGACTGATTATTGTGATTTTTCAGTCAATCGGACGGAGCTGCATAATTTATTGCGGATCTCGTTTATTGTCAGGCGCATGAGATTGCTGGATTTCAGCGGCGAGCATCGACGATAGCTGTTGCATTAGCTCATTATCTGGCTTGCGTTTTGTCGGGGGGGGCTCAGCGTGCTGGAACATTTTGCTCTGGGACAACCGTTTTCGTTGTTGGGCGAATACGTGATGTAACGCGTCTACCGGTATTGATTGCCCCTCACGCTCATTCATATGGCGCCTGAGCTCTTTAAATGCTGAGGGTGCGGGCTTCTTGGTGACACGTATAATCTGAACGTCTCTTGGCCGTATGCCGAAAAGATCTCCCCAGGCCGTCACGGCGTCGTTCCAGGCATCATCGAAGCTAAGGCTATCGGTGATGGCAAATCTGCGGGTTTTCCCTCGATTGTTGACAATGAACTGGCATCGGTAAAAGTTCGCTCCCGGGCTCTGCAAAATAGCGAGAGTCATTCCCTGAAAACCCAGACCGCGCATAGGGAGTGTGCGTTTGTGGTTTGTGTTTATGAAGTCCCGATACTGACAAGCTGCGGATCTTGCAAGCATCTTCGCTTCGTAATACCTTGCCCTCAAATGTTGATATTTCTGCCATGTTTCATCATCAATGGAGGCATAGGGGTTCTTTAACGAAAAGTACTTCTGATAACGTTTTCCACGAAGGGTGCCTCCAACCCTCCAGCCGGCAAAACCGCTGTCTAGTTCCCCAAAGTCATAAAAGTCGATGGCCATTTGTTACGTTGCCCTGCAGGAGAATGAGCTTTACTGACGGCGCGCCTGCCTCTGGTACTGAGCCAGAGCCTGCGCGAGATAATTAGTAGATACTCGCGCACTCCTTCCTCTTGTCTCTGGTTTTTGCCTGAGTTGATTGGCTGTTGCCGGGCGATCAGGTGTAGAAACGGGATCATCCTGGTGAAGCACGGGTACTGCCTCTATTTCAAATATTCTACAGGCGCGCATCATCTGATGCAGAACAATTCGATTGCTGAGGAGTTTTTCGATCAGGTTTGTTGGAACCGGTATGCGCATAATCAGCGTGTACTGGTTGCCGGGAATATGCTCAGCGCTCATATTGACCCGAAAAACGCGCTCGTTATTTGGACCTAGAAAAGTATCCAATGGGCTCGCGGCAGCCTGATCGAGTCTTTGAAGGTATACCTCAAAATTTGGTATACCGATTTCTGCGAGCCACTCGGCCTTTTCAGCTAACAGCAACGCATAGTGTTCTGCGGCCCGCACGATCAAGGGCAAGTCTGGTTGGAAAGATTGTGTGCTCATGCTAGCAGACACCGTGTTGAGAGATGTCGGGAAGCTCTCCATTCACTCCAGCTTCCCTCATAAGAGATTTCAGTCCGAGGTGGTGCCGTTGATAGTCAATGATGGCCTGTTGATTAAGTGCCTTGTAGCAAGATAGGTCCGGATCCCAAACCAATGCCTTGCGCACTTTAGTCAGTGGCATCGCAGTGTGTTTGATGGCAACAACACCGTGTAGTTCTGATTTAAGCATGAAATTCCTGCCAGCTGTGATAAACACAAGCAAATCCTGGCCATTATCAAACTCGGGCAAAGCGCTGTGCATTGTCAGATAAATGCTGTCTTCGCCTCGTAGTTTGAGTGCGGCGGCCACAAGAATTTTCCGCGAGCTCCATGCAAGGTCTGTTGCTTGATAGACTCCATGGCACACCGCATTTATTACGTCCGCTTTGGCGCAGTGACGATTAATCATGACCCTGAGGGCCGTATCGCTCATGTCCCTGAACCAATGCTTGATGTCGTCATGGTTGAAAACTGGGTCCAGGCCAAATGCCTGGCGGTTTTTTACCAGCATTTTCAATCTGTCAGAAGGTCGGATCAGCGAGAGAGCATTGCCGGTAAGGGCACGAGACGGCACAAAGGCCTCCCTAACATCCTCTGAGAACAAAGCCGAACGGGCGGTTCCGTTAACACTTGCATGTGAAGTTTGAGCTTCAGCTTTCAGCATAATTGAGGTCCCGATCAGGAGCGTGCCGCAGATCTGAACTTCTGGCACGATAAAACGGTTTGTAACGAATAGTATAGTGTAGGTTATATCATAGTAAATCAACAGGGTCATCGTTTATGTAAGATGTACCCGGAGATCGCCATTGCATCGCGTGAAGGGTCAGGGGTAATCGTGCACCCCAACTTTTTCAACGCTGGGTGGTAGTGGTGTCGCTCGCACCAGGCACCGGTTCGGGTATACTAGTCCAATACGCTGACCGCACCTGTTCATGAAGGAGATTTGAATGAAGTACTGGAACGCGATCGCTCGTCCGGTTCTGGCCGCAACCATGGCAACACTGGTGGTAGGTTGTGCCGCTATGCAGGCAGAAGAGGATGGCCATGTAGACGCTGCGTCTTCCAATGACAGCCTTCCTATTGTCTGCTCAAACAATGTGACGCCCGAGCAACAAGTCGAGTTGGATGCAATCGATGATTTGATGGCCAGATCAGAGAATTACGCTGCGCTTGCCCGCCTTGAAACACTTTCTTTCTCAACCCAACAACATTGGCTCCGTTGGGCTGAGTTAATGGCCAAGGTGGAACAGTCTGCTGAGGCTGAGGGGGCATTCGAACAAATCGTACGGGCATGTGGCAGCGCTGCTGCTTACCACGGCATGGGTGTCGTTTATCTCAAGACGAATCGTGTTCAGGAAGGTCTGGATTCGCTTCAGCAAGCGAAAAATCAAGACCCAGCCTCAGCCCCCATCAGAAACGACTTCGGTGTTGCGCTGATGCGCGGAGGTTTGTTTGGTCAGGCGGCTTTTGAATTGAGAACAGCCTATGAGCTTTCAGGCAAGCAGCAGAGTGTGGCGCGCAGTATGGTAGCGGCATACTACTTGCGCGGTGGTAATCAAATGGTCGAACAGCTTCAGCGTGAAACGGGCCTGAGTGATCAGGTGATCGCTTCTGGCATCGAGTTTTCGCGACAATTCACAGCTCAATCATGAGGGGCCCCATGAGCAGACCAATCTCTGTTAAGCACTTCATTGGGTTTTCCTTGCTGATTCTTTCAATAACAGGTTGCGCGCTGCATGAGCCGCAGCCAGCACCAAGAGTGAGTGGTTTGTACACCTACGAGCTCGGGATGAATGAATTACCCACGGTCGAGCAGAAAGCAACGAAGGTGATTCGGGCAGCAGAACCGCTGCAGAGCCCTCGGCTTTCTGAGCAGCCGAAGCCCCAGGCCGCGACTGTTGATGAGGATTCTCCGGTTCCCGTCAGTGATCAGAGAGTAGGGCAATCTATCGGTACGGCGGATTTGCTCCTTAGTCAGACAGGCAATGGAGAACTTGATATACGACCAGGGCAATGTTGGGTGTACGCTCAGGTTCAGCCGCGTCCTGTGGATGATAGCGTGACCGTGAAGGTCCGCGACTCTGAGACAAGGTTAGAAGTGACAGCGGCCGAATTCCGTCGTGGTTTCAAGCAGGTAGTCACCAAAGAAGGCACGAAAACCTTCCGTGTTCAGCCGGCAACGTACAAAGAGATTGAAGAGCGGGTGCTGGTTAAGCCAGAAACAACTCGTTTGGTTGTTGAGCCTTCAGAGTACCGTGATGTAGAGGAAGAAGTGGTTCTGGAGCAAGCACGTACAGAACTGGAACCTTGCCGTACCTCAGGCGCTGCGGCTTACGGAGCGTCGTCAGCCGTTTTCGGTTTCTGCGCTAAAGAGATTCCTGCAAAAACTAAAACGGTCACAGTCACCCGGTTGGTTAAGCCTGAAACTACCCGAACTGAAGTGATTCCTGCAGAGTTCAAAACCGTTACGCGCAAGATGGTCGATCAGCCCGCTGAAGTGGTGCCGGTAGAGCTGGATGACGAAATTGAATCTTTCGAAATTGCTGAATTGGTTGAGCCTGCGCAGGCCATAGAAAGGGAAATTCCCGCTGAAACCATGGATGTAAATGTTCGGCGGTTTGAGGGGCGTCCCCAGATTGTTGCGCGCCAGGCCGTTTGTGACAGGGATTTGACAAGAGACACGGTGCGGAACATTCAGTCAAGCCTTAGCCGGCTGGGATACAACCCGGGTGAACAGGATGGATTGCCGGGGCCGCGCACGATAGATGCCCTCTCCCAATACCAAATCGAGAACGGCCTCGCCTCTGGTGCCATCACGATTGAAACAATGAAGCGTCTGGGTTTGAGCGATTGATCCGTCGCTAAGCCGGCTTGCGGGCCATGATACCATGGTGACATGGCCCGCAGGTGTTTGTCTCTCTGGCCAATGCCCCAAACTTTATCGTAGAGCAATCTTTATCCTGATGTGGTCTTATTCGGGATAAACAATGAAAAAAACAGCCTCGCTCTACTTCGCAATGATCAGTGCTGCCTTCCTGCTGGTTGGATGTGGCGGTTCATCAGATCAGAATTCTCAGCCGTCTAGCTCCGCGCCTGCTTCACCGAATTCTGAGCCCCCCGAGGTTCACTCCGAGCAGCCGAAAGCTGTGCGCGAGATGATGGCTCTTGGCAGCCGGAACACGGCGGCAAAGTTCGTCCCTGTGGTCGAGGAAGGTTCTACGGAGTGGAACGTCTATGAGCGAGCACCAACACATACGCATGCGGTCTCGCTGCCTGATCAGACCATTGAAATGTCGGATGGCACCAAGCTGTTTGTCAAAGTCACACTGCCTGGTTTTGGCCGGAATGCTCCTGCGAGTGGGCGTTTTCCCGTCGTATTGACCCAAACTTCCTATAACACGTCAGTAGGGCAGTTTGTGCCGCAGGTGGGCGGCGCCAACGAATATCTGGTCACGCGCGGGTATGCCCATGTGGTGGTCGATGTGCGCGGCACCGGCAATTCAGGTGGTAATTGGGAGGCGTTCGGCGAACGAGAGCAGGCAGACTACACAGAAGTTGTGAATTGGGTTGTTGATCAATCCTGGGCTAAACCTGCCATTGGGCTTGAAGGTATTTCTTACCTGGGCATCACCTCGATTCTCACTTCGCAACAGAACCATCCCGCTGTGAAAGCGTCTTTTCCCATCGTGCCGATTGGTGACGGTTACCGCGATATTGTCTTTACCGGTGGCAATGTCAATGCCACTTTCATCCCCTCCTGGATGGCATTGGTGACAGGGTTGGGTTTGTTGCCCCTCGAGTTGTTGCCAACCGATCCGAGCGCATTTCTGACTGCAGTGCCAGAGCGGCTGACAGGTGCGTTGTTGGATTTTCAGGTGCCTACCATCCTCAAAGCGCTATTGGGCGAGCAAGAAACTGCATTTGACGAGGGGTTCTGGGAAATTCGTTCGCCCATGGAGGGCGTAGATAAGATAAACGTGCCCACGTTTGTGGTGGGTGGTCTGTTCGACCTGTTCCAGAGAAGTGAGCCGCTTTGGTACGAGCGTTTGAGTGGTCGTGTCCCTGTCAAACTTCTGATCGGCCCATGGACCCACATAGAGGCGGCTGGTGTTCCCAGTGACGGTTTACCCAGAGATGGAGTGCCGCCTCTGGACGTTCTCCGTCTTCAGTGGTTTGATCAATATGTAATGAGGTTAGATGCTGGCGCAGAGACTCAACCTAACGTAACTCAGTACGTTCTGGGCCTGGAAAAGTATGAAACTGCGAGCCATTGGCCTCACCCACAAATGCAGGCTCAGCGTTACTATCTTGGCCCCGAAGGCGCCATAACTTCTGCTCAGCCTGTGGGCTCAGAGGCAATTGAGGTGCTTCAACAGCCCCTGAACGGCCTATGCTCGTTCAGCACCACGCAGTGGACTGCCGGGCTTACCGGGCTGATCCCATTACCCTGCTTGGAGGATAACCGTTTTTCTGAGCTCGGCGCGATCAAGTTTGAGTTGCCAGCCGGGGAAAAAGGGCTATACCTGAATGGACCGATGCAGGCTGATTTATGGGTTTCTTCAACCGCAAGAGACGTTCAGCTTTCAGTGCGGCTTGACCTTGTCCACCCCAACGGGACTACCAGTCCGATCACCAACGGCTTGATGACTGCCAGTATGAATTCGGTAGATGAAAGCCGTTCCCGATTTGTAAACGGTGAAATGATTCAGCCCTGGCATACCTTCCGGGTAGAGGACCGTTCGATGCTGGAGCGCGATGAGGTGCGAAAAGTCTCGGTCGAGATTTTCTCCAGCAGTGCATTCGTACCTCCAGGTAGCGCATTGAGAGCTTCTATCAACACCTCAAATGTTGCTCAGGGTGTTCCACCGCTTCTAACATCGCTGATACCATCCGTTTTGGGCTTAATGACACTCCACACTGGGCCAGATACGCCCTCCAGCCTGGTTCTTCCAGTGGTTCCGGTCGAGGTGCTGGATAACTGATTTTGTACCCAACGCATCATGCGTCAGCTTTTTTTGCGCAATCTACTAAAGTGCGTAAAAAAAGCTGACGATTTCAGACATTAATTTACAATTATCCCGTCATACCCTCCTTTCCGAACATTTTAGATTCTTCCTTGTTCCTTAAGTGTTCTTATCACGTTGAAAATAAAGAAGAATAGTGTTTCTTGAGTTCTTGCCGCTATCACCGTTCTTTGATTTTTTCTAACGAGCCTTTTCGCCGCCTGAAGTTTCTGAGCGAACTGGTCGAGATTTTTTATTGACGTTTTTTATTAGGATTACCCGTCAAATGAGTGGCGTTCGCAGCGCTTCGCAAGCGAACACCATTTCGAGCCTGCATTTTAACGGCCCTACCCATGACGAGGTGGACATCGTGATAAAAACGGATTGGACGAGAAATTGGCTGGTGGTCATCGTGGCAGCCCTTGGACTGACGGCTTGTGGCGGTGGTTCAGACGAAGGTTCTGATAACTCAGGCTCGTCTGGCTCAGAAAGAGGCGTGAGGGGTGTGGAGTCAAACAACGGACTCGTGAAATTTGCGAATGCGTTTTATGCCGGGCCGGAATCTCAGTCCTTGGTAATGACGGGAACCTTTGCTCAACCGGAGAACGTCATTGTTACAAGTGACAGTGGTTTGATTTCTTTTTCTTCCGTGGCAAGCAACAAGCTGACTCTGATGCTCGGAGAGGTCGACCGACCAGTTAACGAGTCAGTGACGCTGGATTTCCGCTACCAGGATCAAAGCGCCCGGGTGCAGGTAAGCGTCTCCATTCAAAATGCGTCTGCTGCGAGTCTTGAGAGCCAGGTAGTGAATACTATAAATAGCCGCAGCACGGTTGTTTCACTCTCCGAGGACGCGCTGTTTTTTAACTTTTTTCTGCAAATGGCGTACTTGAGAAGCGACATCACCAACCAGAACCTGCAGGCACGGTTGCAATCGTTCAATCCCGAAAACAGCCCCTGGGCCTTTGATGTCAACTTTGCTTTAGACAATCTCATGCAGGTCAAGGACAGATACCGGCAGGGATTGGTTTCCGAACAGGTATTGCGACGGGAGTTGGCGTTTGCGGAGCGGATGATCGCCAATCATGGCACTTACGGCCGGGATAAGTTAAACGAGATTAGCATATTCGTCGACGCGATTGCTCCAGATGGCCTTGGCAGCGGCGTATTGGAATATGTTGAGAGCACGGGTGTCTATTCCAGGATTCTGAGTTCTGATCACTATGTCGTTGCCAGCAATGGTGGTTTAAGGCTGCGCCCGGAATACCGAGCCTTGGAATCGTTGGTTCAATTCAATTGAATACCATTCTGTAAATGAGAAACAACACAATGACGAAAACCAGACTGTACCCGATGATTATGCTGTCAGCGCTTGTAACGGCGACGGCAGCGCCAACTCAGGTGGTAGCGTCGGAATCCGTTGAGGGGCCTGGCCGCCTGGTGGTGACATACCGCGACACAGTTTCAGCGCTTTCAATCGGGCAAACTATGGCGAGCTCCGAGATTATTGAAGTTGGCGCCGAGAACATAGCCGCAGTCAAGGCCCAGCTTGCGAGCCTGCCTGAGGTAGCGGTGGTTGAGGAAGATGTCTGGGTCAGCAATCCGCCCATGCCAGTCGCCCCCCGGCTCGCGGAACCCGGCACGGTTGCGTTCTCAGCACAAACGTTTGAGAGCGCGGTTAGTGCAAGTTCGATACCGTCAGACCCGGGTTTCAGCTCGCAGATAGCCTGGCAATCGCCATCGTCTATAAAGCGGGGTGTGCAGGACATCTTTGCGGCATATTTGAGATCAACATTTGAAAAAAGAGTACGGATCGGAGTGGTGGATTCGGGCTTCCATCAGTTAGACGACCTTAAATACGCCCAGGGTTTCAATTTTGCCTCAGACGACGGCTACGGACCGCGCTATCTTGAAAATGAGGTCGCACCGGTTTGCCTTAATGCCCATGGCACGGGTGTAAGTGGTGTACTAGGCGCCATCACAGATAACGGCACTGGTATTGCCGGAATAGCCAAAGCGGACATCGTCGCAGCTCGCGCCTTGAGCTGTGATAGTAGCGGCAGAGTGAGGGGTGCTTTGACTGATACGGCGCTGGCTATTCGCTGGCTGGCCGGAGATCCCTCGGTCACACAAGCGCCAAGGCTTCAACAGTCGGTTGATGTTATTAATGTCTCATTGGGTGCAGAAGTGAGCAGTTGCCCGGTGTATTTGCAGCAAGCCATTGATTACGCCTGGAGCCGGGGGGTGTTGACGGTGGTGGCTGCTGGTAATGCCGGGCAAGACGCTGCCAGCACCGCGCCGGCAAACTGCCAACGGGTGGTGACTGTGGGTGCGGTGAGATCGTCGGGCGACTTGAGCGGATTTTCTAACACCGGCACAAGCGTCAATGTCGCTGCCCTTGGCTCAGAAGTTCTTTCCCTGGACCGTTTTGGTCGCCTGACCTTCTGGGATGGTACATCCTTTTCTGCACCGGTTGTTGCAGGAATAGCCGGTTTATTAAAACAGTCTTCTGCAGAGCCATTGGCCGCTCGGGACTTAACTGAACTCCTGGTATCGACTTCTCGATTGGTAGCTCAGTCTGATGGAAGTCGTATACCGATTGTTGACGCGAGAGCAGCGATGGATCGTATCCAGAGACAGAGTGGAAACGAATTTGCCCAAATAGAGCGGTTTCTCAGCAGCTCTCAGCGTCGTCCAGTGGACGCGTTCATAAAGAATAATCCGTTGAATGTTGAATTGGATCGTGTGTTCGAAGTGACGGTGAGTGGAGCCAGGTTGTCGTCTAGCACAGACAGGTTTGTGGTTTTTCAAACTACGACCAGTGGCAGCAAGATAGCCATCGCTCAGAGCCGGGAGCCGGTGTTTCTATTGAAGAATGTTGATCCTGCTGTTGATGCGTTGTGGATCGATTTGTGTGATCGAAACGCACAAAATTGCCGTTTCGACCGGTCTAAGCCCCTTTTGTAATAACCTGTAGGTGACTCATGCCCGGCACAATGCTGATCTGCCCGTTGCGGACCTGTTTGAGCGTGCATAAGCTCTACTCAAGGAGCTTTAGTAGTGCGTGCGGTTCAGTAACCAAAAGACAAAGATAGTGAGACCGCGCCGATTTTCCGCTCATCAACATCGTCGGCGGAAAGTTCTGCGGAAAACTGACCAGAATGCAGCCGAAACCCGACAGAATTGTATTTGGGGTACAGCATCAGCCCAAACTGATGGGCACTGGTTGAAGCCAGAACGCCACCAATACCTGCGTAAGTGTCATCAAACTGATGAACGAGTTCAATTCTCGGACGAAAAGCTCCATCGCCCAATTCAAGGGCGCCATCAAACTTCGGAGAGAGCCGTTGTGTGTAATGCGGCCGATACCCCTCCACGCCTTCTATCGTGGGCTTGAGCCCTGAAAAGCCGGCGTCTCCAGTTGAGCGCCTTTCCGTGTTCGCAGTCGCTCTGGTGAACGGGGCGTTGCGCCAGCGAATTCTGGCAGCCAGGTCTTCCGCGCCCAGCTCAATGCGTAGCCCCGGCATGGCTTGCCAGTCGGCATGAACATCCAGAGAGAATCCAGTGCCGGTAGCAGGTTCTACGTTGGGGCGCCGCAACAGAATATCGCGATGGTAGACGTAATCGACCTCTGCTCTCAAATCAAACGTATCGCCCTCTGTAGTGGAGAAAGTGCCATCCAGCGAGCCAGAATACAGATAATCGGAACGAAACACGGATAATCCGGTGCGCACAACCAGTGTGTCCGTAGCAAAGCGATAACCCAGCCTGAGACCCTCTGCGGTAAAGGATTCTGCCCGCACATTGACCGGTATCTGCTGACCGGATTCAAACGATTCGCCCCGGGCTATTTTGCCGTAAAAAGCGACGGCTTCCTCGTTCATCCTCAAATCCGCAAGCGCCCGGTTAAAAACCGAAAGCTCCCATTGGTCCACTCTGAACCCTAATTCCGCCCGGGCCCGGATCCACTGGCGCTCGCCTCCGGTAAACTGGCTTCCCCAGTCGTCAATGCTGGTTTTGATGGGCTCAAGTTCATCAACGGCCCGAATGGTCAGCTGTCCGAAAATCTCGATATCATTGGCCAAAGCAGCACTTGGGCTGGCGGTTAAAAACATAAGGGCGGCGCATAAGCGCCGCCCTTCGGGTTTGACGTTAAACCTCACCGTCAAAACAGCGACTCAAAGTTAGTTTCGCCATTGTTCTCTGCATAAACAAGGAAGGGCACCCCGTTGCGCAGTTCTATGTCACCAATGTCGTCGTCACCTACAAAGGCGTCCCCGGTCAGCGCGGTGATTTCCTGATCGTCATCGAAGGTAACTGTTGCCGCCAAGCGGAAGCCCGCAGGGCTGGAGAACGTAATATCCGCACTGCCTGCACCCTCAAGATCGGTGCTGCTGACCTGCAGGCGCAGATTCTGGGCGGTGGCATTGGGCACACCCTGTGCTATGAAATTGATGTTCAAGTTACCGCCGATTAGCGAGTTGCGACTGACCGTTGCAACTGCCTTGCCGCTGAAACCTGCATAGTTGACGTCGGTTGTCAGTGAGATCGTTGCGTTCAAAAAGCTGTCTGCATTTTCCAGGCCTTCGACCTCTGCCACGGCCGTTATGCCGCCACCCTGGCCTTTGTTAAATCTCATTTCAGCGAACGATACGTCGAGTTCCAAGCCGTCCAGGTTATAGGTTTGCTCAAAGGCGTCGTTTACGAGTCCCAGAGCTTCCTGAAGTTCTGCATCTCCGAATGCAGCGCTGGTAAATTCTACAGAACCATGATTAATCAGGCGGATTTCGTTATCGAAAATACTGTCAGAGTCGAAACGAATGTCACCAGAGTAATCCCTTCGATTGGCGAGATTCTCGATCGTGGTCTTGATGGACGTTGGCAATTCGTTAAAGAAACCGCCTTCAGTGACGGATTGCGAACTCAAATCCAGCCATCCAAACACATCGAACTCGCGGGCATTCCGAACCCTCAGAGCGGCACTCGCGGCAAAGGAATTGTTATCGGAACCGCTGAATTCGCCAGACAGCCTGATTTCTTCCAGTGACACCGGCAGTTCTTTATCAAAAATCCGCGCACCGTCATCAAAGGTTACCAGCCGGCCCAGAACGTCGCCGTTGAAAGTATAGGATTCTGAACCATCTTTAGCAGTAATGTTCAATGCGCCAGAGAGCTCGCCGTCAAGCGCAGCCGTCAGCACAGTCTCACCATCCAGCGCTGCGCCGTTATCGCCTGCCAGTGCCTCTTCCAAAGTGAGGGTCGCCTTGAGATCCGTTAGCTCGATCAAAACATTGGTATTTTGGTCACCAACCGTTCCGTCAACCTGCAGCGTGGTCGTTTCTTCCAAGCTGGTCAGGTCTGTGTTGTCATCGGTCAGCACCGCTAACGCAACCGGCACGGTAACGCTGAGATCGAAGGGAAGGAAGGACTGGCCAGTTGAACCGGTGGCCTCGCCGTCCAGGCTGAGCGTAAACGAGTTATCCTCCTCCACCAGCACAATGTCCGCAGATCCAATAGTCGTTGTTCCATCGGAAGGATCTTTTAAGTACACACTCTCGATCTGCGGATCATCAATCACAGCATTCAGCGCCTGCCCGATGACATTGAAACTCAACAGCAGTGTGTTGACCGTATCCGAATCGAAAATTGCGGTGAGCGTGGCTTCGTCAGCACCCAGGGCGGTATCAAGAGCATTGCTGTCGCCGAAGGCTCCCAAGCCATCACCGAGTTGCCGAACCTGTGTGAGGAAATTTTTAAAGTCCTGGATTTTATCCGCGAGCGGAGCATCTGGCGCCGTTACGGAGTTTTCGATATCTTCGGCATCAAGTTCGTTTATCAGTTTTAGTTCTTCCGATCGCTGCGCAAGCGAGTCCAGCACATTGGTGGCTATGGCGTTCCCTGAGCCAGCAATGACTTTATCAAGAGCGGTCGAGATGCCCTCCAGTTCAATTTTTCCGTCATCCAGTTCCCTGGAAAAATCGGCCAAGGCGCTGCCGAAGTTGTTGCTACCACCGAATATTATTTCGGCAACGACAGCGTTCAGCGCAGCAGACTGCGCCTCCTCTGGTGAGCTGTTGGCGTTCAACTGAGACACCCCTTTGGCCTGCACCTTGGTAATGTCGTAGCCCACAATTTCGGAAACTACCCTGTTAGCCTTGGCAATGGCGGTACCCAGGTTTTCACGGCCTGAAGCGAGGGTTTTGGCCCGATTAGCCGCCAGGGTAGTCCAAGCGCTCACCGGGGCACTGATATTGGTTTGGCCGGGGGTCGGTTGAGCCAGCCTGGTCAGAGTCAGCCCATTGAGGCCGCTGGAAATTTCTTGCCCGCGTACAACCGTGCCGCATTCTGAGGCATCGCAAACCATACGGGTGGCGCTGTCTGCACTCACCACAATTTCAATCAGCCCGCCCTGATAGTTTTGTCCCAAATTTAGCGTGTATTCCCCGGCATTGTCTGTGCGCGTGGTTCCCACGTTCGGTGCAAGCCGGTTGCCGCTCCTATCAAGCTCAAATGCTGTTACTTCCGCGTTTTTCAAAACCCCTTTAACCGCGCTGCCGCTGACAGATTGCTGAGCCTGAGGTCGCTCATTATTGCTACCTCAAGACCCGCCAGACCCACCGCCACATCCGTACAGGGAAAGCGAGGCAGCAATAGCCGTTGCAAGGGCGGCTTTATGAAACATGCTTGTATTCATTGTATTAGTCCTTTTGAGAGTCAAAACGGGTCTTTCTTACTTTTAGCTTCAGTGAGCATGCAGCCTAAATAATCGTATAGCATTTTTTATGTTAAAAAAAATATTACCATAAGCACTTTTTCTGGGATTTGAGAAATCGTATATAACAATCTATCGTAACTTATCTGTCACGCATCGCTGATATCATCTATCGCTCCTATGTTTCATTGGGCCTGCTGCTATGTCCTCAAATGCCACACACCTGTCAGACCTCAAGCGCCGCTTTTGTCGCCGGCTTGCCCTTGGTCTGATAGCCGTTTTAGTCATTCCCCTGGCAGCTCAAAACGCCGTGTATGCGTCACCAAGACCCGTGGGTTGGCATGATTTGGTTCCCATTGGCTGGCCAGACAGGGACCCTCTTGATGGTCAGGATATCTCCAGCCTCGACGATGACGATCCGGAAGCTCAGAGGTTGTTCCAGATACTCCGCGATTACCTTGATAACGCACCGGTTGTTGGTGAGCTGGACGGACAGGTGGTGCAAATACCCGGATATGTTGTGCCTGTTCGATTCGAGGCCGGTACCCGCAGGGTCAAAGAGTTTTTGTTGGTGCCGTTTTATGGCGCCTGCATTCATGTCCCCCCACCGGCCAGCAACCAAATTGTGCTGGTTGATGCGTCGGAATCCCGGGCGCCGTTTCTCGATAACCCCGAGGAGCCGGTCATGGTCGCAGGGCAGTTGAAAATTGACCGCTCAGAATCGGATCTGGCCGTGGCGAGTTATCACTTAACAGCCACCGCGATTACCCCTTATAACAACTGATGTTCTGGAGAGCACAATGAAGTTCCAATGGTTCTTTTTGGCGCTTACTGCGTCACTGATTCTTGCCGGCTGTGGAGGCTCATCATCTGATGAGGCACCACAACAGAACCCTCCTCAGGCGCAGCCCGAGCAACCCGGCGGGCCAACCAATCCAGAGGAACAGCCCCCAGCAGACCCGCGCGTTATGGTGAGTGCCGGCGAGCCGCAAACGGTAGACGAGGCAGACACATTTTCGCTTGAAGGCTCCAGTACAGTCAGCGGGCAGGGCGATCAAACGATTGTAAGAGTGATGTGGAGTCAATTATCCGGGCCCACAGCGGAGATCCTCAGCGAGCCGGATCAAAATATTGTCTCCTATCAGGCTCCCCAGGTTGAGGGTGGTTCTACCAATCTGGTTTTCCAGTTTGAGGCAGAAACATTTGGTGGCGCGATTTTTTCTGACACCGTCGTCGTCACCGTCAGAGATACACTCGCTAATCCGCTGCCCGTGGTTGATGCTGGCCCAGACAGAGACGTAATCGGAGGAGAAGCGTTCAATCTGACAGCCAGTGCAACCGATGAGAACGGCATCGCAAGAGTGGCCTGGAGCCTCGTAGAGCCCGACGAGCCGGTCATCATCGAGAATGCAAACACGCTCGTAGCGACAGTGACTTTACCCCGAACCGATGTGGCCAAGGTGTATCGGTTCGCTTTTCAGGCAGTGGATCATCTGGGTGGCGCTTCCGTCGACACGGTTGCAATTACAAGCCTGCCGTCAACAACGAACACCGCGCCCGTCGTCCAATCCATGAGGGCCAACCCGGGCGTGGCAACGGGCGGGGAAACCGTTATTCTCGAGTCACAGGCTGTTGATGCGGAAAATGACCCGCTCCAATATACCTGGACGCAATCTGGCAGCGACCCTTTCCCCGTCGCCATCCAGAACCCTCTTGCACCCAACGCGATCATCGAGTTGCCGCAGCTTAGTGACCCGGCAGTTCTGAATTTTACCGTTACGGTGACTGACGGGGCTCTGACCGATCAACGCACAGCCCAGTTGCAAATCGTGCCCAGGGCACAGCCCAAGCCCGGTCTAATCAGTTGTTTGTTCAATCCGTTCCAGAGCGGATGTCCGTTGCAGCTGGTCAACGATCTGATTGGCGACGGTGGCGCCCTGCGCTGCAATGACAACCCGTTCTCGTTGGAATGCCCGCTCAGTATTATCGCCAGGGTAAGCCCTCCGATAGCCGAGTGTTTAGTGGCACCAAGCCTCTCGGGTTGCGGCCAGATTCTGGGCCAGCTGGCAGACCCTCTGTTTGTGCTTCGATCCCTGCCATCGCCTCAGCTTGCGTCGGAGTGCACACCAGCCTTTGATGAACAAACGTTTGAGCATTATGTAGGTGTTATTCATGGGCACACCGGCTATTCAGATGGTGCCATCGGCACCCGTCCGGCTGACGCCCTCGATCGTGCTAAGCGCCAGGGCCTGGATTTCTTTGGCATCAGCGACCACTCAGATAATGCCCGAATACCGCTGACAGTCACCGGCGATTGTTTTTCAGAGCAATTCCCGGATTGCTTGATTGCAGACAAAGACAATCCCGTCGACAGTTTCCGGAAATGGGACGCTACGTTGGAGCAGGTGGATCAAGCCACTAACGAGGCGTTCACCGCATTTCGAGGTTTTGAATGGACTTCGGACCGGTTTGGTCATATCAACGTATTTTTCTCAGGCCTTGAGATAAACGCCAAAACCGGGCCAGGGTACCTTATTTCGATGGGTCTGTTCTGGCAGTGGTTCACCTACCCTGATTTTCTCGGCGGTGGCGGCGATGGCGTGGCGATTTTCAACCATGCTGGCCGGGAAGACCTGATAGAAAGCGTTGTGTCCAATATTCCGGGTGGCAGAGACCCAGCTTACACCTTCAACGATTTTGAGCATGTGCCCAGCGCAAATATGCGCGTAGTAGGGCTAGAGATGTTTGGTAAGGGATCCGAATACGACAGCTCTGGCAAGAACGGAAGCTGGCTCTCTTATGCTCTCGATAAGGGGTGGTACCTTGGGGCGATTGGCTCGGAAGACCATCACGGCACTACCTGGGGAGCGCCGTCGCTACCCAAAACGGTCATGATCTCCCGCTCAAAGGCCTTGCCTGATTTGAAAGAAGCAATGCTGGCCAGGCGTTTCTATGCCGTTGCTCAAAACTTCAACGAGTTAAGAATGGATTTCCGAATTGATGACGAGCCGATGGGTGCTCGCCTGGGTCGCCCGAACGGCTTCGCTATGCCTGCTCGGTTTGAACTTGCTCTGGGTGATTCGGCGTTTGACGGCATAGTCGAGGTTGTTACCCGTGGTAACCGTATCGTGACAACTCTGGAGGGGAGCCAGGGCAGTTTTGATTTAAGTGCCACCGAGCAAGAACCCTATTACTTCTTGCGTGTTCGCAACCCGGATACTGGAAGACCTGTGGCTTTTTCCAGCCCGATATGGGTAGAGGCTGGCGCCGCCCCCAAACCGTTCTGCCGATATGAGGCCGTTGGCGGGCGCAGTCTTTTCTGAGCGGCGGGGCCAGGCGACTGGCCCCTTAAGACTTTCGCCTTCGCACAAAAAAAGATTGAAATTGCATTTAGTTTGTATAAATTTAATTATTCGATAAAAACTAAGAAGCCAAGGAGCGAATATGTCACATGTAACTGTCAGGACAACTGCGGCGTCAGCCGTAGCCCTTGTATTGGCTGCAGCACCCCTGAGTGCGCAGGCGGGTCTATTTTCGAAACTGTTCAGCAAGCCCAGCCAGCCAGTTCAGGAAGAGGTTTCCGAAGCCCCAGACAACACCATAGCGCAACGCTATATTGTGACAGTTGATCCTTCACTGTCTTCCATTCTTGGCGTTTCCGGTGGCTTGGTAGGCGGTATCGAGCAACTCCTCTCCGCTGTGGGTGGTGGAAATATTCTGTTCGTCTACCAAAATGTTATGCAAGGCGCGACCGTACAGGTAACAGAGCGCCAGGCCCGTTTGCTGGAATCATTGCCTGGGGTCAAAGCGGTAGAACCAGATAGCTGGATAAGCACTGCCGCCACTCAAACCCAGCCAGATGCCACCTGGGGCCTGGACAGAGTTGATCAAACTACCTTGCCGCTCGACAACCAGTTTACCTACCCAGTCACGGCAGGGCAGGGCGTAAACGTTTATGTATTGGACACGGGCATTCGAACCACCCATGCCGATTTTCAGGGCAGAGCGAGCGGTGTCAACTTTCATGACGACGGCGGTCTTGGCGGCGGTGGCGGTGGTGGTGGCCTGCCGTTGATTGGCGACCTGCTTGGATTGCTGTTCGGTGGCCTGGTGCCTTTCGGTAACGAAGACACCGTATCTGCATACTCTGCGGAGGACTGCAACGGTCACGGCACTCACGTAGCTTCCAGTGCCGCTGGTACGTTGTTTGGTGTAGCCAAGGAGAGTCAGGTCATTGGCTTGCGCGTTCTCGGATGTAACGGGTCTGGTGCTACCAGCGCGATTATCGAGGCTCTGGACTGGATGGTCGACAACGCAGAACAGCCAGCTGTAGCGAACATGTCGCTCGGCGGTGGCAGTTCCGCTGCATTGGATAATGCTGTACGTGAAGTCGTGGCAACAGGCATTCCCGTTGTAGTTGCCGCGGGCAATAGCAATGCCGATGCCTGTAATGGATCTCCCAATCGAGTAGCTGAGGCCATTACGGTGGGCAGTACGGATAACCGGGATCGCCGCAGTAGCTTCTCTAACCATGGTCAGTGTGTAGACATTATGGCACCGGGCAGCAACATCACCGCAGCGTGGCATACGGGTGATACCGACTTCAACACTATCAGCGGTACATCCATGGCATCTCCCCATGTAGCGGGTGCTGTAGCCTTATTGCTTGCGCAGAACCCAAGTCTCACGCCTCAGCAGGTTGCTCAGCAATTGGACACGCAGGCCAGCCGCAATCAGCTTACCAACTTGAACGGATCTCCAAACCTGTTGCTCAACGTTAATCCTTGATGGCCTCTAATGACACAAGGATGTTGTCAAATTCGCTTGATATTGGAGAATTATAGTATAGTATAAATTATGTGGATTGGTGTGGTTTCCGGCCTTAACCGTTATCTTCATGACGGTTCACCAGTACACCGAGTCTTCACGGAATGTAATATCCGGTATTACGTTTTTTGAGACTTTAGTCGCTTGTTCTATACTTGCCCGCACAGCCTCTCTGAAGCGGGCTTTTTTTTGTGCGTCTTGTTCTCAAAATTGCGAATTACTGGGGATTGCTTGTGAAATACTGGGCATTGATGTTGTCTACCTTTTGCTGGCTGCCTCCGCTGTCTCTCACTCTGAATTCGCCGCTTACTCCGTTATGCGCAACCTATGGTTCTACCGTGTACTGGTGATCCTTATCGCTATCCTCAAGCCGCCGGACCGGACGGTAAGGCGTTTTTCGAGAATGACGCTGATGTTACCGACGTCGTTTTTTACGACAGAGAATGTGCGCGACTTGTAGGAAAGGTTTGGGTGCCCAAGTCGGCTAGTGACACTCGCACAGTACCCACCATTGTAATCACCAACGGTTATGTGCAGGCTCCTGGAGCAGCCCCGTGGCCCGGGCTTCTGGACGACGAAAACCCGGTGGATGTAGCAGTAGCATGGGATAGTCTCATTACTCCTGAAGGCGAGGGTTTAACAACCGCAACCAACCTGCAGCTTCCCCCACCTTTATATGATGTTTTGCTACTGGCCGTAACCCAGGGAACATTGCCGGACTTTGCCCCAAGGGTCCCTGCCATGTCGATCTTTGCTGACTACGGTTTTGCTCCCTTGCCATACCCGGTACCACCAGACTCACAGGGTGGCAAAGTTGCGTTCAATGCCTGGCGTGCGGCAGGTATTCCGGCCTATACCGTTGGTTTTCAGGGTACAACGCATTTCGACTTTTCATTGCTGCCATTGTTCCCGGCATCGTCCCGGTGTCCAGACGTCAACAACGGGTCTTGTGCGGGCGGTTGGGGCAGGCCGTCGATTACCTATTATACCGTGGCCTGGTTTGATCGATGGCTGAAACAACCTGGAGATCAGGGTTACGAAGATGCGGATATCAGGCTAACTGACGACGCGCGTTTGGGCAGCGCAGACCGAATGAGTTTTCAACCAGCTGGCTAGGCGGAATAAAGCCGTAATTACGATCATGGCACCGCAACAGGACTTCTGAGCCAGTAACAAACCGGGTTCTGTCGATGGGTACGATTGGCTGGTAAACGAGACTGAGCGTCAGGGTAGACGATTCACCATTAAACGCACGTAGTAATTCCGCGTGAAGTCGGCGTTCCTGATCGATTTTTTTGCGCAAGTCTTCCTGACTAATGACGACTATCTCCTTTTCAAGTTTAGCCTGTACCAGAGCCCGGTGAGCGCGTTGATAACGAATGTTCCAGTCAGGGCAAAAGCCCTCATTTGAAGGGTCCACGCCTATAAACGGCCTGATCCGTGTAACGGCAGAGCCCCAGCGCCAGTCAAATGAGAGTGCCTCGCGCAGGCGGGTCAGCTTGTCTTCAAAAATGTTCTTTGACCTGCAAAACGCCAACACTACGAAGCTTTCCGGGGTCTTGTGAATAACTTCGTCTTGGTTGGTCACCAAATCGCGGAGTTTTGTGGCAATGTCTCTTTGCAGTGCGTCACCTGCTTCAGTGCCAAAGTCACTGAGCACCAGATCAAAATTGGCGATCTCAACACAGATCACCGCATACTCGGCGCCAGCTTTCTTGACGTCTCTTAACGTTTCTCTGTTAGGGAGTCCTGTAACAGAGTTCAGCCGGTTTTGTTTTCTTACAATGAAAATAGCGACAGCCAGGAACGCAAAGGTAATTAACAACAGACTGAGCGTAAAAATTCTCAAATTCGCCAAGCGGTCTCGGGATCTTTCAAGCTCAACCGACAGAAAAGCTGTCTCATCCCCAACAAAGTTGTCTTCAATCAGCCGTTGGAGCTTCTCATTCAAGCTGTTCCAGCTTGCAACAGTAACAGCAACAGTCGCCTCATCGGCGTTGTAAAGCCCAGAGATGTTCGGCTCCAGCGCCCGGTAAGCTTCGAAAATCTGGCTGATTGCCTGTTCGTTATTGCTTTGGGAGAGCACGACACTGGCTTCGGGGCTATTCAGAGCGTCGTCCAGACGACGCCAGAGAATATCAGAGCGTTTTTGTAATTTTTCTTGGGAACCTACGCCATTTGCTGCCAAGGCTATTTCGAGATTCAGGGCGCTGGCCTCACGCCCCATCTGCGCCAAACTCCAGGAGGCCGTGCGAAGAGAAGAAGATGTGTTGGACTGCAACGAGCGATCGTTGACGTAGGTAAGCAGGCTTGTGGCCAGCAGCACCGTTATCAATGTAAACAGCGCCGCCACAACCGGCTTTGATAATAGTTTGCTTGAGACCATCATGCTAGCCACAAAGATTATTTAAAGGTTCAGATTAGTCAGAGTTGTTAAAATTTTAATCACGAGATTCCAGACGATCCAACCAAAATTTGCGGTTTTTTGTACATGAAGGCGACAGTTTTTCACTTTTCATTTACTTGTCGTTACAGTTTTAGCGCATCGGAGTAATGGACATTTCTTGAGCGTAAGCCATTATTACGTCGTTAGCTTATGCAAAGGTTCATAAAACCATGTTTCGTCGGTCAAACTCCCTTCAAAGCGTTCTGGAACAATGTCTGGACGCCGTCGTCAGTATTGACGAAAACAACAAGGTGACTTTTTTCAATGCGGCCGCCGAGAGGCTATGGGGCTATTCCAGAAAAGAAGTCCTGGGCAACAACGTAAAAATGCTGGTGCCGTCAGACATACAGCAGCATCACGATGAGCACATCAACCGCAACCGCAAGGGCGGGGCCGATAAGATTGTCGGTACCAGCCGCGACGTACGCATGACGCGTAAAGACGGCAGCCAGGTGTGGGTAAACCTGGCTTTGAACAAAGTTGTTTCTGGCCGATCCATCACCTACACCGCGTTCATCCGCGATATCACGGCAGAGCGAACTTCCCGGGAAATGATCAACCAAACCCTTGAGCAAGCCCTGGACGCCGTGGTCACGATTGACGAACACAACTGCATTATTTTTGCGAACTCCGCTGCCGAGAAACTCTGGGGTTACCAGCGCGAAGAAATGCTCGGCCAGAACGTCAAAATGTTGGTGCCCCACGATATTCGCGACCGTCACGACAGCATGGTGGACGCCAACCGCCACACCGGCGTCGATAAAATCGTTGGCACTACCCGCGAAGTACCGGTGTTCAGAAAAGACGGTACCCGCCGCTGGGCCTCGCTTGCATTGTCAAAAATCCGGCTGGACAACAAAATCCTGTACACGGCTTTTCTGAAAGACGTGACGGAAGAAGTGGAACGGCGCGACGAATTCAAAATGCTGTCCATGGTGGCCAACGAGACCGATAACGCCGTGATCATCGCCAAGCCCGACCGCACCATCGCGTACGTTAACAGAGGCTTTACCCAGCTTACAGGCTACACATTAGATGAAGTGGTGGGCAAAAGCCCCGGAGACCTGTTACAAGGGCCCCATACAGACCCGGCGACCGTTGACGAAATACGCACAAAACTTCGTGAAAATCAGCCGTTCTATAACGAAATACTGAATTACGACCGCAACAACCAGCCTTACTGGGTGTCGCTTGCGATCAACCCGGTGTTTGACGATCAGGGTCGCCTGACGCACTACATCTCGATACAGGCGAATGTAACAGACACAAAAGAAAAATCGTTAGAGTTTACCCGGCGGTTTGAGGCCATCAGCGACAGCAACGGCGTGACCGAATGGCAGTTGGACGGCTCTCTCACCAGCGCCAATCGATATATGCTTCTCAGCCTGGGCGACACCTCCGAGGCGGCCACCAAAGCCCGTATTCAAAATCTGAAATCCATCGTTGGCCAGGACGATTTCAACAAACTTCTTGGTGGGGAGCAGTTGAAAGGCTTCTACGCGATGCCTAACGGGAACGGTCAGGATCATTGGTTTGAGTTAACAGTATGCCCCATCGCGGATTTCTCGGGCAGTATCAAATACTTCGTGGCCTACGGTATTGATGTGCACTCCAAGATGCAGGCCGTCGAAGTCACCGACCGGGAAATGGAATCGGTCCTCAAGTCTTCAGACTCCATCTCACACATCGTCAACACGATCAACCAGATTGCCGAGCAAACCAATCTGCTCGCTCTGAATGCGGCCATTGAAGCAGCCAGGGCGGGTGAAGCAGGCCGGGGTTTTGCAGTGGTCGCAGATGAAGTTCGCCAACTGGCTCAAAAATCCAGCCAATCGGCCGATAAAATAAATCGACTGGTAACGGAAACCAACAGCCGCATCGAAAGCCTCGCCAGCTCACTCAGAGCGCTGAACGACGTGTCTCAGCGGTCTCTGGAATGACTTGAGGCAGTGTTGCCAGGTCAGATGCAAGAAAAAATACATTGCTTTGAGGGAACGCTCAATGTCCATTCGTAACGTGTTCATATCGGCTGTGTTCGGGTTGTTGGTCGTGTTTGCTGTCGCCGTGAGTGTTGTCTCATCCGTCGACACCCGCTACAGCATTTCGGAAGACGTGGCAAAAACCAGTGCATTGCTTACAGGCGAAGTGATCAAAATTTTCTCGGTGACCAACAACTTGATGCTCGAACGGGTACGCAGCTCACTGAACTTGTTAATCGAGCGCGGACAAGACCTTGGCCCGGCTAGCATTCGTGGTATGTCGGCGGTAGGAGGCACCAATGCCCCCGGCCTGTATCTGGGTAACGAGTTAATCAACAACAACTTTGCGTTGGTTGATGGCGTTACCGACATTATGGGTGGTACAGCCACGCTATTTGTTCGCCAAGGCAGCGAATTTATTCGTGTCTCCACCAATGTTCAGAAGTCCGACGGCACCCGCGCCATTGGTACCAAACTCAACATGAGCGGCGCCGCCGGGCAGGCAATCAGTCGTGGCGAAGCTTACTTTGGCCAGGTTGATATACTGGGCAACCCCTACATCACCGCCTATTCGCCATTGAAAAACGCAGCCGGGGAGGTTGTGGGTATCTGGTATGTAGGCTATTCAGCAGACCTGGCACAAATCGAACAGGTGGTGTCTGCGGCAAGCGTACTGCAGGATGGCTTCATCGCCGTAATTGACGACCAGGGCAGGGTGCGGATGCACTCAGACACCGTCCAGACCGACGAGCTGGAGAACATCCTCGAAACGACACCCGAGCGGTGGCAACTTAGCACCGAGCTTTTTAAACCGTGGCGATATGACATTGTAACCGGTTATTCACAGGACGAGGTGTCTGGCTTGGTTACACGACAAGTCGTTCAATCGTTGCTTTGGATCGCAGCCGGCGGGTTGATTTTGGTCGTCATTCTCAGCCTGCTGGTGCAATGGGTAGTGGGGCGCCCGCTCCAGTCGATGATTGCTGCCATTGAAGACATCGCAGACGGCGAAGGCGACATGACCATTCGGTTCAATGCCAGCAAATCCGACGAGCTTGGCCAAATGGCCAAAGGGTTTGATCGCCTGCTGGACCGGCTGCAACAAACCATTTCAGAAACCAAAGCGTCATCGCATCAGCTTTTAGAATCAGCGTCACACCTGGAGACCATTGCCGGTCAATCCGCCGCGGTGATTGGCGATCAAAGCGAAGAAACCGAGCAGGTGGCCGCCGCCATGAATGAAATGACGGCAACCGCGCAAACCGTTGCAGAGAGCGCCACCCGGGCAGAGAACATAGCCACACAGGCGGATTCGCTGGCAGAAAGCGGCCGTTCGCTGATAGATCAAACCACACAAGCCATCTCAAACCAGCTTGATAACAATCAAAGCGCCGCTGAGGCCGGTGCAATGCTTAAAGAGGCATCGTCTAGTATTGGCAGCATACTGTTTGTTATCGAGGGCATTGCCGAACAAACCAACCTGCTGGCACTCAACGCCGCCATAGAGGCGGCCAGAGCCGGAGAGCACGGCCGGGGCTTTGCGGTGGTAGCCGATGAGGTGCGCAGGCTGGCGGGCCGAACCCAGGAATCCGTGCAGGAAATTCATACCCAGATTGAGCAGCTGCAAAACGGCGTTGGCGATGTTGTTGGGGTTATTGACACCGGGAGCCAGCTGGCGAAAAAAACCAGCAGTTTAATTGAAGAGGCCGGCGTGGCCATCGAATCCCTGCGTGAGGCCGCACAGTCCATCCGTGGCGCCAACGTAGAAATGGCCAGCGCAGCGGAAGAACAAAGTATGGTGGCGGAAGACATCAACAAACGTTTGGACCACATACGCCAAATTGCCCTCACCAGTGAAGAAAACGCAAGTGCAACCAACAACTCCGCTCAAGCACTGCAAGACCTGGCAGAGCGGTTGCAAGAACACCTAAGGCGGTATAAAGCCTGATAATCTGGCGACTGCCTAGCGATCGATCTGTTCGGTGAATTCGCGCGCTTGGGTCTGTTCAGGTGGCAGGCTGTCACGATCAACGTCGTCAGTGCCCCCAGTTTCGGAGCGCCCAAAGAGATTTCTGGCGAGTAGGCCAGGATTTCCTTTTCGGTTATCAAACTGCTGGATGAGTTTACTTCGCCCGTTTGCTTTAGGGTAGGCCACCTCCCAAAGCTCGAAAATGTGGCTGTTCTCGGTTATGTGGGAGATCCCGTAACCATACGAACGCCAGTTGAAATAGCGGAGATTTGGATTTGCAAGCTTAGCTGCCGTCTCAAGTGCCTTGATGGCTGCCTTTCCTAGCGGTACGAAGTTTTCATGGAAATTGTCATAGTCCTCGCGCACGGCTCGGCCCATGGTCTGTTCGTAGATGATACCAGCGACGACCTCCCCTCCGCCCGGTCGCCCCAGAGAGCTGGGCACCAATTCAACACCGACGGTCTGCAACAGCCCGCCAGGGCCAGAGGAGGAGAGCGCAGGCAGATAGTTGGGTATCGAGGGGTCCTCAACCAGATCGTGGGCGAACCAGCCGTGGCTGTCGCCGGAGAGAACAACATTATCGATGATGCTGTTTTCGCGCATAAAGGCATAGAGCTCTCGGCGAGCATTTGGGAAACCACCCCAACCGCTTGTATAAAGCTCCGGCCCTGATGCGCGATCACCAAATAAGGTGCGAGCGACAGGCAAGACCTCGGTTGTACCGAGCTGCGACATATTGACTTGATTTACTATAACCCAGAACGCTGCTCTTGATTCGTTCTGCGAGCGACGCATCTGCTTCTGTGAATTCCAGACCGGTATCTGGATCAACTTCGTCGTCAAAATCATGTTGATCCGGCATGATCGTGAAAGGAGCGCACTGATGGGCTCGTATCAGATCAGGGTCGCTTCGGTACAAAGCATAGCGCCTTGCGCACTCATCCCGATTAAACCATTTCCTGAAGTCGACATAGTCCAAGTCGAAACGGTCGTTTCTCGCCCTGAACCAACCTTTGTCGTCAACGAACTCATAAATATAATCGCCCGAGTGGCAAACGAGATCGATATCTTGTCGTTCACCAATTTCACGGTAGGGATGGAACTCCATTGACCAGAACGACGAACAGGATACGTTGGCAATTCTGAGGTCTTTACAATTCGTGTGCGTATCAGGGGCAGTTCTTGTCTTCCCCACAAGGGATGTTCTTCCGAGCGCCGCGAAAGCGTAATAGTACGTTGTTGAAGGGAGCAACCCCGTTGCATCGACTTTAACCGTCCAATCCAATCGTTTATCGGTGCTGACCCTGCCTTGCTGAACTAGCACCCATGCTCGTCTCTGTGGTTCCTGAGCTTCGTGTGGTAAGCGATCATCGAATAATCCTTTAAAAGAATTTTCGGGTCTCGGGGCATCACCGCAGCAGATTTAATCGAGGCCAGCGACCGTTTCTTAACTTCAAAAGAGTCCCGAATTTCAAAATCTTCGTTTACGATTTGGCGGGATTCATTATCGAGCCCGACAGGGGCTGCACCCCAGAAGTTTCCACGAATCACGCCCGGTTCAACGTCATAGGTAACAAACCCAATACCCACAAATTCAGATTCACTCCAACGTTGGAAACCGTTGTCGTCAAAAAGGCGAACAGATACCCCTCCGGTGCCGGCCATCACCTGCATGTAGCCGATGGGATTCCGAAAACCATAGGCCATAGGAGCGGAGCGCTGATAAACGTGATCATGGCCTACAAGCAAAAGATCAACCCCATATCGGACCAGAATCTGCTCCTGAAGCGACACAAGTGTGAAGTTTGCCGGCGAGCGGCCTTCCTGATCTGTCCAAATGGGGTAGTGTTGTAAAATAACGATAAAATCGATCTCACCCGCCAGGCGTCGAATAGCAGCCTTTGAGAGGTCAACCTCCATGTTGATCAGCTCCTCTGGTAACGAAAAATCCTCAATAACAGCGCCGGCGCTGCTTACCAGGAAATGAACACGCCCAACGTCGAAACTGTAAAAGGTGCTGCCGGGGTTTGATGCGGTGACGGATATACCTGGCTGCGGATGCGATAGCCGACTTTTAAAGGCACCAGCAGAGCTTTTAAACGATCCGTCTTTGTTCTCATGATTACCGGCCGCTGCAAGCATCACGTGAGACGACAGGTACGGCTCGTTTTGATCAAACCAGGTATCCCAAACAGGCTGATTACCGTCGGCGTAGGAAAGGTCGCCGGCTATCAGGCACAAATCCGCGGGGTGTCTGAGCAACTCATCATGAACTTTCTGAGCGTTGGGCGTTGTGCCATGGTCGCCGAAATGCACAAAGCGCCAGCTTTCTTCGGGAATCGGTTTCAGGGTATGAATGCCCGACCACCCGCCCACATCCGATCCTACCTGATAGAAAAGCGACCTGTTCGGATCCAGTGCCCGAAGAGTTACCCGGTGTGTTCGCACCTCAACGCCAAACGTGTCGCTGGGTTCGCTGACTTCCATGTTTTGAGGCAATGCCTGCCCTGATCCCCATTTGTCGACGAGCGACTCATCCTGGGTGTAGCGAATGAAAGACTGGGGTTCATCGTGACCATCGGTAAACCAGGTCAGCGTTCTTGAAGTGTAGGGATCTTCCACAAAACTGGCGTGAATACCGCGCGGAGGGTGCGTGCCGTCGCTCGGAAAGATCGACTCATTGACCTCAGGGGGTTCCGGGCTGATGGGTTCTTCTGGAACTTCGGTAATAGGAGGCTTTGTGGGGCTGTCTTGTGGCGGCGCCACTAGCGTTGATCCGTTGTCGCTACTACCACCGAAACACCCGCTGATGCCCGCAACAGAGATGCCTCCTACGCCGGCCAGCAGAGTTCTGCGGGTTTTGTTAACTGCCCCATCGTTCATTTTAGCGTGCCATATTGAGTTTTTGAATTTGTCGAATAAACAGTATTATCCTAAATAAATGTTGCGGTTTTTTTACCGCTTAATGAATGGTGGGGGCGATAATGGTGGGAACTTGTAGCATTTTTAGCCGGATCAACCATTATTAAGTAAGTTTCCCACGAGAGAAAAGCAGCCCATGTAAGGCCTGAGCGAAAACGACTGCGCAGTTGGATATCGGTAACAAGTGGTTTAAAATCCGAAATATGTAGTGATATTTGATAGTAAAAGGTGCCGTATCAAACTCCTAACCCTGATTTTTTTACTTTTCGTACTCGCCGGCTGTGGTGGAGGAGGGGGTGGCAGTGACGCGCCTCCTGAGCCAGACGTAACAACCGATGGCGACCGCACAACATCGCCCCCGCCCAGTAACGAGCCAGCGCCAGGCCCGGACGAGCCAGATAGCATCGCGAGCGCTGTGGTCGCCCAAGCTGAGCGGACCTTAGCCGAGAGAGATACCTTGCTCGAGCTACAGCAACCTCTGGCTCTGTATAGATTTCTGGCAGATTACGCCTACCTCACTGGCCTGCAGACCTTTAACGAAAGAGAGCAGCAACTAGCGCCATTTGCTCCGGAAAACCAGGCAACACACCCGGTTCTCGACCGCGCATTGGTTAACCTGGATGCCAACCTTAGGTTGTATCGCATTGGCGAACTCACTTTGCCGCTGTTACAGCAAGCCCTCGATAATGCCGAACAAGCCATCGAAAACCATGGAGACTACGCCAAACGTCTGCTGCAAACCCAGCAAGACTTGCTTACGACGCTCGGGTTGCCGGCTGACCTGGTCGCGACTCTGGGGCCAATGGCCTACAGCCCGGATGGCGGCTATTACTCATTTTTTGTGACCGATTCACGGTTTGGTGAATGGCAAGCCGGCGAGTTCCTCCTCAAAGAGGCGTTTATGGCATTAAACGGCCTTGTGCGGGTTAGAGCCACCCAAAATCTGTTGTGTGAGGTGTTTTAATGGGCCTTCGTCTAATCTTTGTCGGGCTCTGTTTGGCGGTATGGCCCGCGATCCATGCCGTGGCTCAGCAATCCCAATTGCCGGGAAACCTCCCTGATAACGCCAAACGGCTCAACTTTACCCCCGGCCAGCCTACTGGGCGCATCTTGGTTAAATTTGAAGAGGGGGTGCAGCTGCCTCCGGGTTTCGAGCGCCATGGCGCCCTTGGGCTTACCAACGTAACACCGGGTAACGAAGCCGCCGCCATGGATCAGTTGCGTCGCTTGCCCGGCGTGCTCAAGATTGCGCAGGATCATGTAGTGACTATACCGCCGCAGCCAGAGCCGCCTCAACGGCTGGCTCCCGACGACAGCGCAGGCGCCAGCGGTGCCGTCACGCCACAAGCTACCAATGCCGAACCGACAGACCCGGGGTTTAGTCAGCAAACGTCCTGGCAAGCACCTGGCCCGCTGACGGCGGGTGTTCAGAACATCCTGGATGCCTACCTGCGCGTCTTCATTAGCCAACAACCGAGCATCGGTGTGCTGGATTCCGGTTTCTACAACATCCGGGATTTGAATTACCAAACGGGGTACAACCTGGCCTCCCCGGAGGGCCTCTCTTCTACGTTCTTGGAACCGGACATTAACCCGGTGTGTGATGGCGCCCACGGCACCGCGGTAACCGCCGTTATGGCGGCCATAGCCAATAATAATACGGGCATCACCGGGATTGTCGCCCCCAATGTGGTGGCCGCCCGCGCACTCAGCTGCAACGATCAAGGGCAGGTAGCCGGCTCGTTGGCAGACACCGCGCTGGGCATACGCTGGCTGGCAGGGGATCCCTCTATTGATGGCGTGCCGGCGCTCCCCGCGCCGGTCGATATCATCAACGCGTCTCTTGGCAGTGAGGGCGTGGCAGAATGCCCCTTCTTCCTGCAAGACGCCATAGACTATGCCCATAGCCGTGGCGTTTTGGTGGTCGTGGCCGCTGGGAACAGTAGTACAGATGCATCAACCTTCACCCCGGCCAACTGCGCCAACGTCCTCACCGTTGCGGCAGTCCAGGCAGACGGCCAGCTTGCCGAGTTCTCTAACACCGGAGACAACGTAGACCTGGCTGCCCTGGGGGTTCGGGTAACGTCTCTGGACCAACGTGGCCGGCTCATCGCCGTGAGTGGCACCTCATTCGCTTCACCTCTGGTGGCTGGCATTGCTGCGTTGCTTAAACAACAAAACCCAGCACTGGAACCAGCAGCGCTTGCTGAACACCTAACAGTGACCGCCCGGCCAGCCAGTGATTCTTTGCTTGGCATCGACCTTTCATTACTCACTGGCACCCGCCGGGTAGCAGACGCCGGCCTGGCCCTCGACAGGGTAATCATGGACCAGACCGCTCCCAATGTGCGCTTAAGGCCGATTTGGGATTGCCCGTTGCGATGCAATCGTGGGCCCTACCTTAACAATCAGCCAGCTGATCTGGATTTCAACGCCCTGTTTGAGCTGACCATAAACGATGAGCCCTTAACGGGCGACCAGCGTCATGTGGTGCTTAAAAGTGATCCTCAAGGCGGCAAACAGATCATCGCCGAAAGTACAGAGCCTAGATTCCTGGTGCCTGGCGTGGCGCCAGCGCAAGACACCCTTTGGTTTGATGTCTGCGATGCTAACGCCCAAAACTGCAGGTTCAACCAAAGTCTACCTCTCAACCCGGAATAATCTGGCAACAAACGGGTATTGGGGGTGGACATATCTGGTTTATAGTATGACAATGTTTATGCAGTGCGGAATGGGGGCTTGCAGGATTGATGGCCTTAACCCCTCCGCAAGCTTGCATCCTTATTGCGACCTTATTTTAACCCGCGGTTTCGCGGGTTTTTTTATAGCGCCAAAAGGCAGGGAGCGGGGTGCGAAGGGGAGGTTTGTAACTTGCTTGTCACAGGGTGACCGGTACAATCGTAACAGTCCTGTAACACTCATCTCCAGTGAGTCCGGGTTTAACTGACAGGGACCTGTCGGGCTTTCACAATTTTCTTATCCCTGTCTGTTCGCGTGTATTGCGAGAAACAACTATGTTGTCCTTAAAACACTGGGCCCTGGTCGGTGGGGCGGTAGCGTGCCTGAGCAGCTTTTCCATTGCCGCGGCCCCCTGGCTGGAACCTGGCGACCCCCGTGCCCGCTTTGCCGTACAAAAATTGGCAGACCGTAACCATCTGGACCGCTCCGTAACCACCTGGCCTATCAACTGGGCAGCTCTGGAGAGTGGCACCCAAGCCAGCACCAACGCCGACTTGCCATCCGTCGGCATGGCCAGCGCCTACTTAAGGTTTGAGCAGGAACAACAAGCCCAGCCGGGATTCAGGGCAGAGCTCAATGTAAACGCCCAATCAGACATTCCGGCCTTCACTGGTTTTCAGAGCAACGCCCTGGCTAAAGCGGGTACCTCCCTCAACCTGCAATGGCAAGGCAACGCCTGGGCCGCAGGCCTCAAACCCGCCTACGCCCATGATCCGGACGACGACGAAGAATTCCGCCTGGACGGCAGCTACCTCGCCGCCACCGCAAGCAACTGGGTGCTCGGCGCCGGTGCCATCGACCGATGGTGGGGCCCGGGCTGGCAATCCAGCCTGATACTCTCCAACAATGCACGGCCGGTGCCGTCTGTGTGGGTAACCAGGAACGACCCAAGCGCCTTCGAAACACCTTGGCTAAGCTGGCTCGGCCCCTGGAATGCCACCGTATTGGCGGGTCAGTTCGAGAAAGACCGCGCGGTGCCCGAGGCCAAGCTCATCGGCATGCGCTTCAGTTTCCGCCCCGTAAGCGGCCTGGACATCGGCTTGTCCCGCGCCATTATCTTTGGCGGGGAAGGGCGGCCAGAGGGCGCTTCCACTATCTGGAACGCTCTGATCGGCAAAGACAACGGCCAGCTGGAAGAAGACGACCCCGGCGATCAACTCGGCAGCATAGACATCCGCTACGGCTTCAGTGTTGGCCAGCAAAGCATGGGCCTGTACGCTGAAATGATGGGCGAAGACGAAGCCGGCGCTTTCCCCGGAAAGAAATCCTGGTTAATGGGTGCAGACTGGACCAGCCAATTGTTCAATGCAGATCAACAATGGTTTCTGGAATACGTAAACACCCTGGCCGACGACTTCATGGGCAGCGCTGTGCCCAACGTCTCTTACGAACACAGCCGCTACCGCACTGGCTACCGCCACTACGGCCGCAACATGGCCACCAGCTTTGAAGGCGACGCCGAAGCCGTCACCCTGGGCGCATACCACTTCTTCCCCAGTGGCAGCAACCTCACCGCCAAGGCCAGCTACGCCGAACTCAACAAGGATGGCAGCACCAGAGTTGTCGCCCCCAACGACAAAGTCTTCTACACCGCCCCGGCAAACAGCCAGGACATAGCAATACTGCAGCTAGGCTACGGCACCCAGGTACTCAACGGCTGGCTAGACCTGAACCTCCAGGCCACCGACAAAAAAGTCGAATACATCAGCGGCAAAAAAGACCAAGTTGCTGTGTCAGCCAGCTGGACTTATAGGTTTTAAAGAATGTTAGCCACGGACGGCACGGACACTCACGGACAAAAGATCTGAACATTTTTATTTCGTCCGTGTTAGTCCGCGTCGTCCGTGGCAAAAAATTATTTAATCCCAAAAATTCAATATCAAAACCGGAACACAAGCCCCGTGAACCTGAAAACCCTTTTTCTCCCACTAGCCCTACTATTCCCCCTGGCCACCCAAGCCCAATCCATCAGCCAGGCCCAGCTTGACCAGTTCAAACAGCTCCCAAGGGCCCAGCAGGAATCTCTGGCCAGCCAATACGGCGTAGACCTGAACAACCTAACCAGCGGCCAACGCACCAGCCAACGCCCGGAACAGGTCAACGTAGTAGAGCCGGTAACCACCATCACTGACGAAGAGCGCGAACGGGCTCGCAGCCAGAAAGAACAGGAAGACCAACAAACCGCCAAAAACGGCGGCCTCAAGCCCTACGGCTACGACCTCTTCGCCGGCAGCCCCACCACCTTCGCACCGGTTACAGAAATACCCATACCTTCGAATTATACCCTGGGCCCAGGCGACGTACTGCGCATCCAGATGTGGGGCAACCAGAACCAGAACCTGGAACTGCCCATCAGCCGCGACGGCACCATCAGCTTTCCGGATTCCGGCCCGGTTACCGTCGCCGGCTTGAGCTTTGATGAGGCCCGCCAACAAATCCGCAAGCGGGTATCCGAGCAATACATTGGTGTAGAAGCCGCCGTCACCCTGGGCGAACTGCGCAGCATGCGCGTATTCGTATTGGGTGAGGCGCGCAACCCTGGCTCCTACAGCGTCAGTTCGCTGTCTACCATCACCAACGCCCTCTACGTATCCGGCGGCATCAAACAGAACGGCTCCCTGCGTAACGTACAGCACAAACGCAACGGCAAACTGGTCGGCACTCTGGATCTGTATGACCTGCTGCAAAAAGGTGACAGCAGCGCAGACAACCGCCTGCAACCGGGCGATGTCATCTTCATCCCGCCTGTGGGCCAACGTGCCGGCATAGAAGGGGAGGTATACCGCCCAGCCCTTTACGAACTCAAAGGCGACAACACCCTGGCAGACCTGGTGCGTATGGCTGGCGGCCTAACCCCGCAAGCCTATCCCCAGCGAGTAAACATCGAGCGAACCAACCAGGATTTCCTCCGCATCATCGCAGAGGCAGACTACACCGCCCAACAAGGCCAGAACGCCCGCGTGCAAGCCGGCGACCGTGTTCGCATACCGTCTATCTCCGACATCACCGGCCAATACGTGGAAGTAAAAGGCGCAGCCACCCGTGCTGGTAAATTCGCCTGGATGCCGGGGATGCGTGTGAGTTCCATCCTGCAAAGCCTGGACGCAGACCTGATGCCAACGGCGGATAAACGCTACGCGGCCATCGTGAGAACCGACAAACAAACCGACTCCATATCGGTACTCAACCTACGCCTTCGCGATGCCATTCAAAATGCGGGCAGTGACCAAGACCTGCAACTGGAAGAAAGGGACCGTATCCTCATCTTCTCCGATGCCGGAAAAGTGCAGGGCGGCGAGGAAGGTGATAACTTCACCCGTGAAAGCCTGTTCACCCCCGTTCTGCAACGCCTGAAAGCCCAGGCCCAGCCCGGCAGCCCCCAACAAACCATCCGCATCAGCGGTCCCGTGCGCTACCCGGGTGAATACCCCATGCCCGCCACCCGCAGCCTGGCAGATGCCATATTTGTCGCCGGCGGCTTGAAAGACTCTGCCTCCCTATACCAAGCCGAAGTGGCCCGTTACACTACCGATGATGATGGCATCGGCCAGACCAACATCCTCAACGTGAACCTAGCAGACGCCATGGCCGGCAACGCAGGCATCAACCTGCAAAGCCGAGACACCATCCTGATAAAATCCATCCCGGACTTTGCCAAAACCCGCACCATCACCCTGGCCGGTGAAGTGCGCTACCCCGGCGAATACACCTTCCGCGATGGCGAAACCCTGAAAGACGTCTTGCAAAGGGCAGGGGGCGTAACCAATAACGCCTTCCCACGCGGCGCCGTATTCACCCGAGAAAAACTCCGCCAACTGGAAGCCCAACGCCTGCGCGAAGCAGAAGAGCGCCTGCAAAGCGACCTCCTCGGCATTCAGTTGGACGGTGACAGCTTCGGCGGCCAAAACGCCGAGCGGGTGCAGGAAGTACAAGGCCTGTTAGAGGAAGTGCAAAGCAGCCGCCCTGTAGGCCGAATGGTCATAGACCTGGCCGCCGTGCTGGAAAGCGAAAACTACCAGGCCATCCGCCTGCAAGACGGCGACCGCCTTACCATACCCACTATCCCCCAGTCGGTCTCCGTATTCGGCGAAGTACAGTTCCCCACTAGCCACCTGCACCAGGCTGGCCTGACCGTGGATGACTACCTGGAACGCTCCGGCGGCCCCACCCGCCAGGCAGACGAAAGCCGAGTCTACGTAGTAAAAGCCGACGGCTCCGTAACCCTACCCCAACGCAGCCGCTGGTTCGGCGGCAGAAGCCAGCAACTAGAACCCGGCGACACCGTCATCATGCCAATCGACGTAGACCGCCTGAACCAGCTGGAACTCTGGACCAACGTAAGCCAAATCATCTACCAAATCGCCCTAGGCGCAGCAGCAGTAAACAGCCTATAACGCCGGCCAGATAGGCCAGGGTCTGACCCCGCATGGGGTCTGACCCACCAGGCACCCAAGCTAAACCAAGGAACAATATCCGTGGCCGAACCAACCACAACTCACTACCCAGACGACGAAATAGACCTCCGAGAACTCTTCGCCACCCTATGGCGAGGCAAATGGATAATCATCGCCTTCACCATCGTCTTCGCCGCCGCCGGCGTCTTTTACGCCCTAAGCCAACCCAATATCTACCAAGCCAGCGCCCTACTAGCCCCAGCCCAAAACGAAGGCGGCAGCCGAATCAGCGGCCAACTCAGCGGCCTGGCCAGCCTGGCCGGAGTAAACCTTGGAGGTGGCGGCGGCGCCAACAAAACCGTATTAGCCAAAGAAACCCTGCGCTCCCGCGCCTTCCTGACAGACTTCATTCACCACCATGAACTAGCAGTGCCACTCATGGCCACAAAAGCCTGGGACATGGCCAATGAACGTTGGGTTATCAACAGTGAAGTCTACAACCCGGAAACCCGCCAATGGCAACAGGATGACTCCGGCAAATCCCAGGAACCCACAAACTGGGACTTGGTAAAAGCCTTCCGCGCACTTCTCAGCGTAAGTGACAACAAAGACACTGGCATGGTAACCCTAGGCATCAAAAGCCTTTCACCGGTAGCCGCCAAAGACTGGGTGGAAAAACTGGTGCAAGACATCAACGAACACATGCGCGCCCAAGATGTACAAGAAGCCGAAGCGAGCATCGCCTACCTGGAAGAAAAACTACGCCAAACCAACATCACCGGCATGCAGCAGGTGTTCTACCAGCTAATAGAAACTGAAACACGCACTGTAATGCTCGCCAACGCCCAGCGTGAATACGTGTTCAAAACCGTAGACCCTGCTGTGGTACCTCAAGAAAAGAGTGAGCCCAAACGCGCTTTGATAGCCGTAGTCGCTTCGATGCTCGGCGGTATGCTAGGTGTGTTGACAGTATTCGTCATAGCTTTTATTCGGTCCGGCAAAGAAGAAGCCAGGCCCGCTGAAAACCAGGGATTGCCAGAGCGCTGAAGCCATCGCCATGACCTCAGACAGAAACAAACGAATAGCCAAGAACACGCTGATGCTCTACTTCCGTCAGCTGTTGATTCTGTTCGTTAGCCTCTACACAGTCCGGGTTGTTCTCGATCAGCTCGGGGTAGAAGACTACGGCATATACGGCGCAGTAGGCGGCCTTGTGGCCCTCAGTACTTTCCTACCCGGCTCCTTGGCTCAGGCAACCCAGCGCTTTTTTTCATTCGCCTTGGGGGAGCAGAACAACGAGCGGCTGAAAACGACCTTCTCTGTTAACTTAGTTCTCTACGGATCGGTTGCATTAATAGCCTATATAGCTCTGCAGACTATCGGCCTCTGGTTTGTTAACACAGAACTGTCAGTGCCGGAAGACCGGTTTGAAGCCGCTAAAGCACTCTATCACTTTGCAATACTTACGTTTCTGTTCAGCGTAATCACCACCCCCTTCATGGCCATCATCATGGCGCATGAAGACATGAAGCTATACGCATACATTTCGATCCTCGAAGCGTTTATGAAGCTCGGTGTAGTGTTCCTTCTGCAATACATCGTATGGGACAAGCTCGAACTTTATGGCCTTCTGGTGCTGTTTGTTGGCGTTGTAAACGCGATAATCTATGTCGGGATCTGCCTTTACCGGTACGAAGAATGTCAGTTCAAAAAGTTCTACTGGGATTCAGCCTTACTCAAAGAAATCATAGGTTTCACTGGTTGGACCGTTTTCGGGCAGGTTTCAACCATTGCCAGGACTCATGCCATCACGGTCTTGTTGAATCAGTCGTTCAGTCCGGCAGTGGTGGCTGCCAGGGCACTGTCGGTACAGATTGCTAGTCAGGTCAATATATTCTCGGGTAACTTCAACACCAGTCTCTATCCTCCGATTATTAAAAGTTACGCAGCGAATCAGCATCAAGAAATGTATGGACTAATTACCGGAGGCTCCAGAATCACGTTCTTTCTTCTATGGGTGTTTGCACTGCCCATGATGGTGGAGATGGAGACCATACTTGGTATTTGGCTGACTACAGTGCCGCCCGATGCAGTGCTTTTTGCCCAGCTGGCCTTGATAGAAGCGTTGATTCTGTCGATTAGTATGCCGCTGACAGCCGCCGCCAGGGCACCCGGTAAGATGAAAGCTTATGAACTCACGCTGGGTACGATTCAAATTTGTATATTCCTGACCGCTTGGGCGGTGGTTGCAGCTGGAGCCCCTGCTTACAGCGTATTTATCGTTGCCATCATCGCTAATATCCTGATGTTCGGTGTGCGACTCTTCTTGGTTAACCGTCTTACGGGTTTCCCTGTAGTGAACTTCTTACGGTTCACTGCGCTACCGGTTTTGGCCATCGTTGTGGTTACGGCGCTTCCAGTTACTTTTATAAGCCAGTTCCTACCAAACGGTTTTTACTGGTCAGCATTGGTGATATTCACCAGCTTTTTTGCCTCCACCATTGCCATGTATTTCATCGGGCTCGATAAGGCCTGGCGGGCAAAGGTAGTTACAATGATTCGTTCAAGGTTACCCAAATTACAAAGCGCATGAAGAATATTCTGGTTCTGGGTGGTACCGGTGCAATGGGGGCCCATCTCGTACAAATACTTGCTGATCGGGGCGATAAGGTGAGTGTGACAACTCGCTCTCACCGACAATCGACGGCCAACATCGTCTATATTCAGGGCAACGCAAAGGAAAACAGCTTTCTGGCGCCTCTACTTACTCGTAAGTGGGATGCGATCGTTGACTTCATGGTTTACACCACGCCTGTCTTTGAGCAACGCGCGCCTAAGTTTCTGGCGGCCACTGACCAATACATTTTCCTGAGTTCTGCCCGTGTTTACGCAGATTCCAGCCGGCCAATCTGCGAAGAATCTCCACGATTGCTTGATAGCTCTAAGGATGCGAAGTTCTTGGCGACCGATGAATATTCTCTGGCTAAAGCAAGGCAGGAGAATATCCTTCACAAGTCTGGCAGCAAGAGCTGGACGATCATTCGGCCCTATATCACCTACAGTGAGCAACGCCTGCAGTTAGGTGTACTGGAAAAAGAAGGCTGGCTGTACCGGGCGCTGAAAGGCCGCACTATGGTTTTCTCAGAGGATATTGTTTCTAAACTCACCACGCTGACATACGGTCTTGATGTAGCTGGTGCAATGGCCTCAATTATTGGCGAGCCCCGCGCATTGGGCGAGGCCTATCACATCACACAACGAGATGCGGCTACCTGGCGGGAAGTGCTGAACGTTTATCTTGCCGTACTGGAAAAGCACTTTGGCAAGCGCCCTAAAGTACTGCTGCTGGGTTTGGATGATTTTTCACGCAGTAAACCGGCAGAGTATCAAATCAAATACGATCGGCTGTTTAACCGGGCGTTTGATAGCTCGAAGATCTCGGAATTTGTGGACTTGCAGGAATTCAGGCCGCTTGAGCCGGGTCTTACCCGGTGCCTTAAAGAGTTTCTTGAAAAGCCAAACTTTCTGGCTATCGATTGGCGCTCGGAGGCTATCAAAGACCGATTCAGCGGTGAAATGGCGAGCCTTAAAGAGATTGAGCACTGGAAACAGAAAATCAAATACCTTATTTACCGCTTCATCAAAAATTAAACACCTGGCCTGGTGAGACTATGAGCAAGTTTTACACTGACGAAAAGAATGCCCTTATTATTATTTCGCTGTTAAAAGCTAACGGGATCAGGAAGGTAATTGCCTCTCCGGGCGCAACGAATGTGACATTTGTTGCTAGTGTTCAGTATGATCCTTTTTTTGAGGTTTATTCCGCTGTTGACGAACGCTCGGCGGCATATATGGCGTGTGGGTTGGCGCATGAGTCCGGTGAGCCGGTAGTTATTAGTTGTACAGGTGCAACCTCATCGCAAAACTACACACCGGGCCTAATTGAAGCTTACTACCGCAAATTGCCAATACTTGCCATTACGTCAACACAGCTAGTGGCCAAAGTGGGGCATCATGTCGCGCAGGTCACGGATCGAAGCAACTTACCCAACGATACTCAGCGCATCAGCGTGGAACTTCCCATCGTAAAAGACGATGACGACTGGTGGGAATGCGAAGTCAAAGTCAACCAAGCCATTCTTGAGCTAAAGCGCGGTGGTGGTGGCCCCGTCCACATCAATATGCCAACCCGCTATAGCCGTTCATATGAAACCAAAACCCTGCCGGCCTGTCGTGTGATGAATCGATTCACTGCAACCGACACGTTGCCAGAACTCACCGGCAGGGTTGCAGTCTTTATTGGTGCTCATGCTCCTTTTAGCCCAGAGGAAACGGAAGCACTTGATCGCTTCTGCGGCAGCAACAATGGTGTCGTATTCTGTGACCACACCAGTTCTTACAAAGGAAAATACCGGCTGCTGTATTCACTCGCAGCCAGTCAGGATCAGGCGGATCCTACATCTGACAAGCCGGATGTGACTATCCATATCGGTGAAGTGACCGGCGACTACGCCAGTATGGGAATGGTCGGCAAAGAAGTCTGGCGTGTAAGCGAGGACGGTGAGATTCGCGATACCTTTCGTAAGTTACGTTATGTATTTGAGATGGATGAAAAAGCATTTTTCGAGCGCTACACAAATTCATCCAACACTTCGAACGATCAATACCTGAAACACTGCCAGGCTCGTCTGAGGGAGGTTCAGCAGGAATGCCCGGAGATTCCGTTCTCTAACATCTGGGTCGCACAACAAACGGCGCACAAGATTCCTGAAGGCTCGGTCGTCCACTTCGGTATCCTTAACAGTCTCCGCGCGTGGAATTTCTTTGAGTTACCGCATTCTGTTAGGTCGATGTCTAACGTGGGGGGATTTGGTATCGATGGAGGGCTCTCCAGTTTGTTGGGTGCGTCGCTCGCCAATCCCGGCAAGCTTTACTTTTGTGTTTTGGGCGACCTGGCCTTTTTCTACGACATGAATGCGCTCGGCAATCGGCATGCTGGTAACAATCTGCGCATTATGATCATAAATAACGGGAAAGGTACTGAATTCCGCCAATACAATAGTAAGGCTGCACACTTCGGTGACCAGGCGGATGAGTTCATTTCGGCATCGGGCCACTATGGGAGCAAATCTCCGACATTGATAAAGCACTACGCTCAGGATTTGGGCTTTAAGTACATTAGCGCATCTTCAAAGGAAGAATATGAAGCGGTACATCACGAGTTTTTGGAGAAAGATGCCGCTGGGCAGTCCGTGGTGTTTGAGGTGTTTACCGATAGCGAGGAAGAGAGTTTAGCATTAGAGGTAATTCGGAATATAAGAAGGGAGTCTAATAAAGGAGCAAAAAATATTGCTCGTAGCTTAATCGGGCAAAGTGGTGTGAATGTGCTGAAAAAGGCGCTAGGAAAGAAATGAAAGTCGCAATCCTTACTCAGCCTCTTGGTCATAATTATGGAGGGCTTCTACAAGCTTATGCCTTACAAACACATTTGAAGAAAAAAGGGGTGGAAGTAGAGACACTAGATCGGAGGAAATTGCCAAGTATAAAGGGGATGGCAAAGCGGAAGATTATTAACTCGATGAATCTCCTAAGAGGAAGGGGTGGGACGATAAATTCGGATAAATGGGATGTCTACACTCTTGGGGAGTTGACAAAATTTCGAGACCAAAAGTTAACGTTGTCACCAACGATAGTCGACGAGAAAGATTTAAGGCGCTATTACCAAAACAATAAATTCGATGCATTTCTAGTAGGAAGCGATCAGGTGTGGCGGCCCAGATACTCTCCCAGTATCCTGAATTTCTATCTGGATTTTCTCAACGATACGGATTACTCGCCAAAGCGAATTGCCTATGGAGCCTCCTTTGGTGTCGATGATTGGGAGTATTCCGACCAATTAACCGCACATTGTAGTGAACTAGCACAGCAATTTAATGCGATATCTGTACGGGAAACCACTGCTCTGGACGTTTGCAAAGAAAAGCTAGGCGTGAATGCTACCTGCGTTGTTGATCCAACCTTGCTTTTGGATATTGAGGACTATGAACTACTTATTGAAGGTTGTGGAATCAATGAGCATAAAGGATGTTTGGTATCCTATATCCTTGATGGTTCGTTAGAAAAACAAGAGTTAGTAGATAAAATCAGTAATTCATTAAATTCCAGAGTGTTTTCGATTAAGACACAAGATTCAATTGCTGAAATAAATAGGCAGAATCTAGATCGATGTCGCCTTCAAAGTGTGGAAAGTTGGCTTCAAGCATTTAGTGAAGCAGAATTTGTGGTTACGGATTCATTTCATGGGACGGTGTTCGCTATAATATTTCATAAGCCCTTTATTGCGATTGGAAATTCCGGCAGGGGGCTAGCGCGGTTCGAATCGCTACTTTCGCAACTCGGCCTAATCGATAGGTTAATAATTTTGCCAGCTAAAACCTCATTAAGCATACCTAAAAATAATATCGATTGGTCATCGGTTGACAGTATAAGGAAGAAGCTTTCTACAAGCAGTGATGATTTTCTCATGAAAGCACTTTATGAAAGTTAGGTGAATTATATTGGCACTTTTGTGGTTGCAGTTAAAGTAAAGAATTATGTTTTCCAATAAATTGGTCAAGATAAATCCCGTTATATAATTTGCTGAATATTGAAGAGTTTTAGTCGACGCTTAATGTGCAGATTTATGGTCAAGGGCAGGCGCTGGCTATGTTTGGTTAGCCTATCAAAGATTTGGGGTAAAAAGTAAATAGGGTAAATAGTTGTTATGCTATGTAGACTCTAATAGAAAGTTAATAGTGCCAGATTTTGCTCTCTACATTAAGAATGTGTTTATTTGATGCTTTTCTGGATTTTAAAAAGTTAAGTTAGTTATATGCCCCTGTAAGGGAATTGGTCTAAACAAATTATAAACAGACTCTTTAATATTAAGTTTGATCAATGGTATACCAAGCCTGGTGTCGCTATTAGTATGGAAAAAAAACTGGTATCTGTGATAATTGCAGCCTATCGCGCTGAGAAAACTCTTAATAGAGCGATAGATAGCTTGAAAGCGCAAACGAGTGGGAGTTGGGAAGCGATCATAGTAGACGATAATTCGCCAGATGGTACCTATGAACTAGCGCGAAGAATGGCCGATTCTGATAAGCGAATAAGAGCAATTAAATTAGATGAAAATGGTGGGCCGTCTGCAGCAAGAAATGCTGGGATCAATGCGTCTTCTGGTGATTGGGTCGCTATATTGGACTCAGATGATGAGTTTTCCGAGAAACGGCTAGAAAACTTCTATGATTTCATTGAAAATAATGACTGCGGCATTGTTTTTGATAATATATGCGATTTAGCTGAAGTTACAGGGTTCAAGCGCCCCTATTGGCCTCATTGGAATAACGTGAACGAAGAGATTAAATTAATTGAAATGCTTCAGGGAACCTGTGGTGTTTTTAAGAGAAATTATGGTGTTCTAAAACCATTCATAAAAAAGAATGAGTTGTTGAGAACCGGCGTTTTTTATGACCTGTCGTTGAGGCGTGGGGAAGACGTAAATCTTTATTTAAGACTTATGCTTTCTGGGGTCCGCGTAGGTAGAATTCCTGAAATAGGCTATTTCTATGAAAGTTCGGACCAAGTAAATGATGATAAGGCAAGCCTGAACAATCTATCGGATAGTTATTCTGGTACGATTAAAGTAAAGATTGAACATTGGGACAAAATGACTTTATCTGAGAGAGCATGGTTATCGGTCCGCCTGGCAAGAACACTGATGTCAGACGATTGGACCACTTATATTGATGCAAAAAAAAAGATGGACTGGGGGCGCATTATTGTTTTGATGCTTAAATCAAGTTCAGTGCGAACAAAAGTCTTTTTTGGGGTACTAGCACCTAAGATGTATCGCTTATTTTCTAAAGCTTAGTTATACCTTGCTTTGAGAAGGATATGGAGTTAGTCCGGATTGCGCTAGTTAGTTGGTACTTCAATAAAGTATGGTGTTGCATTTTTGAATATATTATGGGTTTTAGTTCTGGTCTGAATAATAAACTGTAAGGCTCGATTTAAAGTCGGAGCGCCGACAGTTTAATGAATACTAAATCTACATATAATTAACGAGAGGGTGCTGCTAGCTAGTTGTGAAAAGAAAAATTGGAAGTTATCTTCTAGTGTTTTTTTGTTTATATGGGCCGCGCACTATTTGGTTAGATGTTATGATGATGTCTAATTTTGCGGTTGTAATAATTGGGTTGCTGTCGCTCCTAGTAAAATATAAATTTAATTCAACTCTGATTTTTTCATCCCTGATTCTTCTGGCTTTTTTTATTTTCTATTATCTCCTGTCCGAAGCCGGATTTGGTCATTCTGATCCCGAAGTTTATATAATGTTTTTGAGGTTGCTGATTTACTTTTTTTCAGCTTTCTTTATTGCTCGGCTATTCAGATCTAACGGCCTAGATTGGTCTGACCTTTTGAAGGCGGTAGTACTATCTACCACTGTGAATTCGGCTTTTGTTATAGTTTTTTTCTCATCTTCGGAGTTGGCTTTAATTGCCTCTTTAATCTTAGATTATGATTCACAGTTAAATTGGATAGAAACTGGCCATCGAATTTTTGACATTAGTATTGGCGGAGGGGCTTCTGCATCTTTTACGTTCTCTTTTGTGTTCTTCATTTCTCTTTTTCTATTTCTAAAAGAGAAGAACTATTTTTATGTTTTTCAGTCTTTGGTTATTTTCTTGGCTATAGTTTTAATGGGTAGAACAGGGTTGTATTTCAGTGCTGTATTTATAATGATATTTCTTTTTTTATGCACTATTAAAGAGTCTAACAGCCTTGTTTTTATTCGAAAATTTGTCCCGGTTTTGGTTGTATTTCTATTTATTTTGGCGCCGATTATCTTCTATTCCGGTGTTGGTGAGGTAGTTAAAGATAGCCAAAATTTTGCCTGGCTTACTCAGGGTTTTTTTTCAGGTGAAGTAAACCACACGGCAAGGGCGATCGGGAGTATGTGGAGCTTCCCAGATGATGAGCTAGGTTTGCTCTTTGGAGAGTTAAATTTAGGCAGAAATGAAAATCTTCCCTACGTTAAATCTGATATAGGATACGTTAGATTGGTGTATGGCTACGGGCTGATTACTACATCCGTTATGGTTTTTGGTTTCTTATTTTTTTTAACGTATCTTCATACAAAGAATAGCAGTGTAGTCTCAGCTTTAGCAATCCTATTGTACGTAGCAATTCTGCTTATGAATTTTAAGGAGTTGCATCTGGCTAGTCGTGGTACATTTCTTGTGCTTTTCATGTTGGTTTCTGCATCTATTCTATTAGATAAAGGACAGCGTCGTGACACTTAAGGTTTTATATTGCGCTGCTTGTGTACTTCCTTCTCAAAGCGCCAGTTCAGTTCATGCCTACAATATGACGGCATCGCTGTCAAAATATTCGCAAGTTGTTTTTTCTGGACGATTTCTTAGCACAAAACCTGAGATTGAAAAAATTTATGGAGGGAAAAATCCTAGCTACTTCCTGACTTCACGATGGGGAGCGTTCGGTCAATTACTATCATGTTTTTTTAAATTGAATAGTGTCGATGTTGTGTATACTAGATGGTATGCGTCTATATTTCTATTGTTTTTCTTCAGAGGCTATTTTGTTTTCGAGTTTCATGCATTACCGGAGAGAAGCCTAAATAGATTACTTGTAAGAGTTATGAGATTTTTGGCAAAGAGTCGTTCTGTTTCTATAGTTTGTATATCTGAGGAGCTAAAAAATGACCTTGTAGCTAGTTATGAATTTTCCGATTCCCGGATCTCTGTACACCACGATGCTGCAAATTGTATTAGGGTCACTGATCAAAACGAAGTTTATGATGTCGGGTATGTTGGAAGCTTTAAGAGAGGGAAAGGAGTGGAGCGAGTTGTTGAGCTGGCGAATAGGATGCCTAACGTCAGCTATGTGGTGTTTGGGGGGGAACCATTTGAAATCGATCATTACAGGAAGTTGATTAAGCATAACAACGTTGAGTTTCTCGGGTTCATTGATCCAGCAAATATCGATAGCTGTTATGGAGCTTTTAAGATTGCTTTGTTGCCTAATTATCCTGACGTATTTATAGGAAAAGGAAATATTGGAAAGTGGACTTCGCCAATGAAATTGTTTGAGTATATGGCAACAAAGAAAGCGATTGTTTGTACGGATCTTCCGGTTTTTAAGGAGGTGCTTTCGGATGGTGTTGATGCTTTACTCTGCGATTCTGGATCTCTTGATCAGTGGGTTTCAGCTATAAACTCCTTACTGAGTAATGAAAGCTTAAGACATTACTGCTCAGAAAATGCGCACTTAAAGTTCAAGTCTGAATATACTTGGGATTCTAGAGCGAAAGCAGTCGTGAATTCACTTGGATATCGGTTGTCGGATTTCAGTAAATAAAATCGTGAAGTAGTTTGGAAAATTATAGTCTAAAGAGCTCCAACCTATAGGTTTTATTTTTTTATATTATAGAAGCTACCGGTATAGAGTAAATTAGTGCCTATCACGATTTACTTCCCCAGTTTTCTAAATTGAAACAAATCTATCTAATGGTAATTGTCTGTGACAGTTAAGTGCTTTTGTATTGCAATCGTAGTTTTTGTGTCGCATTTGATAATTAAGTGTTCGGAGCTTAGTGTTTATGAGTAGCGGTCGGGATCTTTTTCTAAGATATGCCTCAGTTTTGAACATTTTATGTTTGATTTTTAAAATTCTGCCAAAATCTGTTTTGATCTTTTTTTGGGATTTTTTTTCAAGGTTTAGTCAGTTTCCGTTTATTGGAATTCGCTATGTGATTCTTAAGTGTTTGTGTGGAAGCGTTGGTAAAAACGTACGAGTCGGCACTAATGTTCGTATACTTAACTGGCATAAACTAAATATTGGAGATAATGTTAGTATTCATGACAATTGCTACTTTGATGCGTATGGCGGATTGATAATCGGAAGTAATATTTCAATAGCACATAATTCGAGTATATTAACCTCTAACCATACATGGATAAACTCAGACACTCCGATTAAGTATAATGCTGTAGAATTGGGTCGTGTTACTATTTTTGACGATGTTTGGATAGGCTGCGGAGCAAGGATACTTTCCGGTGTTACTGTTAAGAGTAGGTCTGTCGTTGCAGCAGGTGCGGTTGTTACTGATGAATTTGAGTCAAATGTTGTAATTGGGGGCGTTCCTGCCAGGGTGTTGAAACGCATATGAGGATGCTGTTTGTTCATGACCACGTTTTTAGAGTTTATGGAAGTAAAAATTATTCACCAGGTGGCCTAAGGTCAGATTCTTGGTCTCGGTATTTTAATACTGGCATGATAGATGAGGTTCGCGTAGTTGCTCGAGGTTTTGTTTTGACCGAGCTTGAGGGTGGTTTGGTCGAATCATCTAGCGACGGTGTTGTTTTTGACTTGCTATACAGGGTGAAGGGTGGTTTTGACTATTATCGATACTCATCAGAAATAAAAGAAAAGCTACGTGAACAAATAAAGGAGGTCGATGTTGTTGTTATCCGTGTACCATCATCTCTTGGTGCCTATGCGCACGCCGTTTGCGTCGATCTGAGAAAACCCTACATTACAGAAGTAGTGGGTTGCGCATGGGATAGTATGTGGCATTACGGAAATCTTGCAGGCAAGGTTTTGGCGCCGATCAAGTTTCTCAAGATGCGTAGAATTGTTAGAGACTCGACAGCGGCACTCTACGTTACGAAACACTTTCTTCAGGAAAAGTATCCCTTCCCTGGCGAGATCACAGAGAATGCCTCTAATGTCCACATTGGCGAGGTTGATTCGTCGGTCTTAGAAGTACGTTTGCGTAGGATCAATATTGACTCGCCGGCTAGAAAGCTAAAAATTGGTATGCTCTCGAATGTTGGTGTTAAGTACAAAGGTTTCAGTGTAGCAATTAAAGCCCTGCAAAAATTGAAGCAAAGTGATCCTGGTATTGAATTTGAATTACTGTTGGCAGGCGGCGGAGCCCCCGATTATGTTAAGGGTTTGATTGACGATCATGGGATGCACGAAAACGTTAGATTGGTCGGTCAATTGTCATCCGGCCATGAAGTTTTAAGGTTTCTAGACGATTTAGATGTGTTTTTACAACCGTCTCTTCTGGAAGGGTTGCCGAGGGCAACTATCGAAGCAATGAGTCGGGGTTGCCCGGTATTAGCTTCTTCTGCAGGTGGGATTCCCGAGCTCATTGATCAAGAGTTTCTGCATCAGCCTGGGGATGTAGAAAAGTTAAGCCGGGATCTTCGAAAGGTTTTGAGTGATGCCGACCTTCAGATTTTTATGGCACGGAAAAACTACGAAATAGCTAAGAACTATACAGATGGTGTTTTAAGCAGACGTAGAGTCGATTTCTACACCAAAGCTTTTAAAACCATTCAGTAAATTTCGTGCATCACTGTATCGGCTACCTTTTAAGGTTGTCTTACCTGTTTTAGGGTTCAATTTTTAGGATGAAAGTATGTCGCGATATCTGGATTTAACGAATTCATTGTTGCCAGACCAGGGTTGCTGGCTAATCACCGGCGTCGCCGGCTTCATAGGCTCCAACCTCCTTGAGCACCTCCTAAAACTAAACCAACGCGTAATCGGACTGGACAACTTTGCCACCGGGCACCAAAGCAATCTGGATGAAGTTCATTCTCTGGTGTCGCCAGCGCAATGGTCCCGCTTCACCTTCATCAAAGGCGATATCCGAAATCCCGAAGATTGTGCCCGGGCCTGTGAGGGTGTGGACTACGTGTTGCACCAGGCCGCACTCGGTTCGGTGCCCCGGTCTTTGAATGATCCCATTACTACCAACGCGGCCAACATTACCGGTTTTCTGAATATGCTGGTGGCAGCGCGGGATGCGGGGGTAAAGAGTTTCACCTATGCGGCGTCCAGCTCTACCTATGGCGACCACCCGGCGTTGCCGAAGGTGGAAGACAATATAGGCAAGCCACTATCGCCGTACGCGGTTACCAAGTATGTGAATGAACTGTACGCCGATGTGTTTGCCCGTAGCTATGGGTTCAAAGCCATTGGACTGCGTTACTTCAATGTGTTTGGCAAAAGGCAGGATCCGAACGGTGCCTATGCGGCAGTCATCCCAAAATGGACAGCAGCTATGGTGCGCGGTGAGGACGTTTTCATTAACGGTGATGGAGATACCAGCCGGGACTTCTGTTTTATCGAGAACGCGGTGCAGGCCAACCTGCTTGCGGCCACGGCGGAAGATTCGGCCAAGAATGACGTTTACAACGTGGCGGTGGGTGACCGCACCACGTTGAATGATCTGTTCGCTGCGCTGAAGAGTGCTTTGGCCGAGAATGGCGTGGTGTATGACAAAAAGCCGGTGTACCGGGATTTCCGGCCGGGGGATGTTCGGCATTCTCAGGCGGATATTGGTAAGGCAGCGAGTAAGCTGGGTTATGCGCCGGAGTATCGGATTCGTGAGGGGATTGCTAAGGCGATGCCTTGGTATTTGGAGAATTAAATGAAGAACATTGCTGTTATTGGTCTGGGCTATGTAGGCCTCCCCCTTGCCGTTGCCTTCGGCGAAAAGCGCCCAGTTGTGGGTTTTGATATTAACACCAACCGCATTGCCGAGCTGACGCAGGGTGAGGATTTTACCCGTGAGGTGGCTGCTGATGAGCTGGCCGGCGCGGCTCAGTTGTCATTTACCGATTCATTGGATGATATCGCGGACTGCACGGTTTTCATCGTTACCGTTCCCACTCCGATTGATGATTACAAAACGCCGGATCTCACTCCGTTAGTTAAGGCCAGTGAGAGCGTAGGTAAGGTACTCAAATCCGGCGATATTGTGATTTACGAGTCGACCGTTTATCCCGGTGCAACGGAAGAAGTATGCGTGCCGGTGCTGGAGCGGGTGTCTGGCCTTAAATTCAACGAGGATTTTTACGCCGGTTACAGCCCGGAGCGGATCAACCCCGGAGATAAGGAGCACCGGGTAACCACCATTATGAAAGTGACCTCTGGCTCAACTCCGGCGATTGCTGAAGAGGTGGATGCCCTGTACGCGGATATCATCACCGCCGGCACTCACAAAGCCAGTTCTATCAAGGTGGCGGAAGCCGCCAAAGTGATAGAGAACACCCAGCGGGATCTGAACATTGCGCTGATGAATGAGCTGGCGATGATCTTTGCTCGGCTCGGTATTGATACCCACGAAGCGCTGGCTGCAGCCGGAACTAAATGGAACTTCCTGCCATTCAAACCCGGCCTGGTCGGGGGCCACTGTATTGGTGTCGACCCGTATTACCTGACTCACAAAGCACAGGCTATTGGCTACCACCCGGAAATCATCCTGGCTGGCCGCCGTACCAACGATGGCATGGGGCCTTATGTGGCGTCGGAATTGGTCAAGGCCATGATCAAAGCGGGCCACACCATCGCCAATGCTCGGGTGCTGGTAATGGGTTTCACCTTCAAAGAGAACTGTCCGGACTTGCGCAACACGCGTGTGATTGATGTGGTGAAAGAGCTGCAGGATTTTGGCTGCCAGGTAGATGTTACCGACTGCTGGGCAGACAACGCCGAGGCTGAGCATGAATACGGGTTTAGCCTGACCAATGCGCCGGAAAAAGGCAGCTATGATGGCTTGATTGTGGCCGTTCCACATAATGAGTATGTCGCCATGAGTGTGGGGGATCTGCGGGGTTATCTGAAGGCGGGAGGTGTGTTGTTTGATCTGAAGGGTGTTTTGCCTTTGGGTGAGGCGGATTTGCGGCTTTGATAACGTTTTTGCTGATTGGGAGTTTTCCCGATTCGTTGATTAAGTTCCGGGGCCCTTTGTTACAGGCTCTGGTGGCAAAGGGGCTGGATGTGCACGTAGCTGCGCCGGACTTGGACGATGTGCCTGCTATCCGCGCGGAGTTGGAATCCCTGGGTATTACCCTGCATAACATTGGTTTGAAGCGCACCGGAACTAATCCGTTAGCGGATTTGAGCACGGTGCGTGAACTTTGGCGGTTAATGCGCCGAATTCAGGCGGATTATGTGCTGGGGTATACCATCAAGCCGGTCATCTATGGCTCTCTGGCGGCCTGGCTGGCGGGTGTTCCCAACCGCTTTGCATTGGTTACCGGCTTAGGTTATGCCTTTACTGGGGAGGCCTCTGGCAAGCGGGGCCTGCTGCGCAAGCTGATTCAGCGGTTATACCGGTTCGGGCTTTCCAAAAGTCGCAAAGTGTTTTTCCAGAACCCAGATGACGAGGCCCTGTTCCGGCAACTGAGGTTATTGCCATCGGTTATTCCTTCCTGTGTGGTGAATGGCTCTGGTGTGGATGTGACAGGTTATGCTTTGGCACCGTTACCGCAGCAGCCGTCGTTTCTTCTGATTGCTCGTTTGTTGGGTGACAAAGGTGTTCGCGAATACGCCCAGGCCGCTCAAAAGGTGAAAGCTGATCACCCGAATGCGGTGTTTCGCCTGGTGGGGTGGATAGATGACAACCCGGATGCCATTGGCCAGTATGAACTGGATGAATGGGTGAATTCAGGCACGCTTGAGTTTATGGGCAAATTGGCGGATGTGCGCCCGGCCATTGCGGACTGCAATGTGTATGTGTTGCCTTCTTACCGTGAGGGCACTCCCCGCACCGTCCTGGAAGCCATGGCCATGGGCCGCCCGGTAATCACCACAGATGCACCGGGTTGTCGGGAAACCGTGACCGATGGCGATAACGGGTTTCTGGTGCCTGTGCAGGCCGTGGATGAGTTGGCAGCGGCTATGGTTCGCTTCATTCAGAAGCCTGAGTTGGTGGGCACGATGGGGCAGCGGTCACGACAGGTGGCGGAGCAGAAGTACGATGTTCATCGGGTGAATGAGTTTATGTTGGGGGAGATGGGGGTTAAGTGATTAAACGTGTATTGGATGTGTTGGCCTCTGTTTTCGCCCTGATAGTTCTGCTGCCTGTTATAGGGATTGTAGCTCTACTGATCCGCCGCAAACTCGGCTCACCGGTATTGTTCCGCCAAACCCGCCCCGGCCTTAATGGTAAGCCCTTCGAGATGGTGAAATTCCGCACCATGCTGGACGCCACCGATAAACACGGCAACCCACTGCCAGATGACCAGCGCATGACGCCGTTTGGCAGTTTTCTGCGTTCTACCAGCCTGGATGAGTTGCCGGAGCTGTGGAACGTTCTTAAAGGCGACATGAGTTTGGTAGGCCCTCGGCCGTTGTTGGTGGAATATTTGCCGCTGTATTCAAAGAAGCAATATCGCCGCCACGAGGTTCGCCCTGGTGTAACGGGTTGGGCGCAGGTAAATGGTCGTAATGCCATTTCCTGGGAAGATAAGTTTCAGTTGGATGTGTGGTACGTGGACAACCGTTCGTTGTGGCTGGATTTGAAGATTCTGTTCTTAACGGTAAAAAGGGTATTGGTTCGGGATGGAATCAGTGGGGATGGAGAAGTAACCATGTCCAGATTTACCGGGAGTAAAGATTGATGCGCCTTGCCATCCTGGGTGCCAGCGGCCACGGTAAGGTTGTAGCTGATGCAGCTGGGCTTGCAGGGTGGGACGATGTGGTCTTTTTTGATGATGCCTGGCCGGAGCTGACGAGGAATGGGCCTTGGGCAGTTGTTGGGGATACAGCGGATTTGCGGGCGAGTTTAGGTGATTTTGCCGGACTTGTAGTGGCCATAGGTAATAACCTGATTCGTCAGCAGAAGCAGCAAGAGTTAGCTGCCTCGGGTGCCAGGCTGGTTTCTATTGTCCATCCTTCTGCGGTGGTGAGTGAATATGCCGTGGTTGGTGCCGGTTCGGTGATCTTTGCCAATGCTGTTATCAACGCCTGTGCCGATGTTGGTGAGGGTTGCATTGTGAATACCGGAGCCGTGGTGGAGCACGATTGCAGGTTGGGTGATTTTGCCCATGTAAGCCCGAATGCGGTTTTGGCCGGAGGGGCTGGGGTTGGCTCGCTGGCTTGGATAGGTGCTTGTGCTTCAGTTCGGCAGCTGATTGAGGTGGGTGAAGGTACTTTGGTTGGTATGGGCGCTGTTGTGACCAAAGATGTCCCACCAGGGGTTACGGTGGTGGGCAATCCGGCCAAGGTGTTTGAGCCCCGGAAGAGCTGAACGCCGGAGATCGGCGCTGGCAGAAGGGTGGGGTCATACCCCTGCGGGGTACGACCCCTTTGTAGCCTGGTTGGTTTGGAGAACTTTACTTGCTTTGTCTGTGTGGGTCCGTGAGTGTCCGTGGCAATAAATACCCCTGGAAAGGTGGTTATGGTGTTGATTAAAAATTGGCGGTGGTTATAGTACCCACTAAGGCAAAAGGATTTGCATGAGAAGTTCTGAAGTCAAAAAGAGACTCGAGAAAGATGGATGGGAGCTGGTTCGTGTGACGGGTAGTCACCACCACTTCAAGCATCCCGAAAAACCAGGGTTGGTCACGCTACCTCACCCGAAATCTGAAATTCCAAAGGGTACTCTGAGAAGTATCTGGAAACAGGCGGGGTGGAAGTAAATGTTTCGGCATGGGATGCCAAAAGCAGAGGTATTGGCTATGCGTTTTCCAGTTGCACTTCATACAGATGACGGCAAGCAGTTTGGCGTGACGGTGCCGGATATTCCGGGCTGTTTTTCTGCTGGCAGTAGTGAAGATGAGGCTTTGGACAACGCCAGGGAGGCGATCCAGGGGCACCTGGAGCTGCTGGCGGAGATGGGCCAGGAGATCCCTGCTGCTCAGACGATTGCTCTGCATAGGCGCAATCCTGACTTTGACGGGGCTATCTGGGGCTTTGTGGAGGTGGATATAACGCCGTTTCTTGGCAAGGCAGAGAAGATCAATATCACGGTACCAAGCTTGGTATTGAGGCAGATTGACCGGTATGTGCAAGAGCACCCAGCCGAGGCTCGATCCCGCTCGGCGTTTCTTGCTGAGGCGGCGCTTGAGAGGATGCGCAAGGGGCATTGAAAGGCCAGAAAAAGGATTTCCAATTAACCCCAGGGAAAAGAGCCAAGATGAAAAACATCATCATTTGTTCAGAGGGTACCTGGTAATTCCCGGAGTCCAACACCTCCACCCACGTGCAACGCCTGGCCGAGGGCATTGCCCCGGAAGAACACGGAAAGAAGATTAAACGGCTGCTAGAATTGTTTTTGTTCGGTATCTTGGTTTTTAAGCATTTTTTCGGTGGGATAATCATTTTGAGCACGATGAGCGGCGATGAAATCGGCTATTCGTGGTTAGCAGCACGCTACAAGGTGCGGGCAATCCAGCCGTTGCCTGTTGAGAGCCGTATCGGGCTCAGGCGCCAAACCCATCAGGAAGCCGGTCGCCGTGTGGAGTATTATACGGAGGCGATGCGACCTCAAGCGTCGCTGGGTGCTCACCTCGCGTTCGCGTTGAAACATGAAGGGGTGGCACTGGAGTTTCTAGCGAGGCTGTTTGCGGAAGTGCCGGCAGAGGCGCTTGGTGACTGGATTAGCTCTGAACCTACTGGCGAGTAAATACGCGATTGCGGACAGGCTAGCGGCGATGGAGGTTGAGCTCGGGCCCGATATTATTCGGCGCAGTGCGGTGTGGCTGGCGATTAAAAAGAGCCGCGCCAGTTTTTTGATAGAGCACGTATGCAGATGGTATTGCGTCTGAGCTAGAGCAGGTGGTGGCTGAGGGGTTTGCTGATATACCTGATCGTGAGCTTTGTCGCTGATCTTGTCGGGTGGCCCCAAACCTTTTTGCTTGGTCCGCGAATGTCCGTGTGCGTCCGTGGCAAAAAAAGCATTTCTTTTCTCTCCGCTTTTAACAGCATTCGAGTTTTCAAACGACTAACAGAGTAACCATGTTAAACGGACCGTTTTCCCCCTGGCCTTCCTTTTCTGAGGAAGAAGCCAATGCAGTGCGCGATGTACTTCTCTCCAATAAAGTGAATTACTGGACTGGCCAGGAGTGCCGCGAGTTTGAGCGGGAGTTTGCGCAGTTTGCGGATTCCGAATACGCCATAGCCCTGGCTAACGGCACGGTGGCGCTGGATTTGGCGTTGAAAGCGCTGGGTATTGGCGAGGGTGATGAGGTGGTGGTGACGCCGCGAACCTTCCTGGCGTCTGCGTCCAGTATTGTGACGGCTGGCGCGGTGCCGGTGTTTGCGGATGTGGATGCGGACTCCCAGAACATCACGCCGGAAACCGTACGACAGGTGATTACCCCCCGTACCCGCGCCATTGTGTGTGTACATCTGGCGGGCTGGCCTTGTGATATGGATGGCTTTATGGCCCTGGCGGAGGAGTTTGGGCTATACGTTATTGAGGACTGCGCCCAGGCCCATGGCGCCCGTTATAAGGGGCGTTCGGTGGGCTCCATTGGGCATGTGGGCTGTTGGTCGTTTTGCCAGGACAAAATCATGACCACCGGCGGTGAGGGTGGCATGGTGACCACCAACGACCGGGAGCTTTGGTCCAGAATGTGGTCATATAAGGATCACGGCAAGAGCTGGGAGGCGGTTTATGAGCGAGAGCACCCCCCCGGGTTCCGTTGGCTGCACGATTCGTTTGGCACTAACTGGCGGATGACGGAGATGCAGGCGGTGATTGGCCGAATTCAGCTCCGTAAAATGCCGGACTGGACGGATGCTCGCGCTCGTAATGCCGAGCGTATTTGGGCAACGGCAAGAGAAATTCCGGGTTTGAGAGCGCCTGCCTTTGCGTGCGGTAAGGTTTGTCAGGCCAGTTGCCACCAAGAGAGCAAATGTCGACATGCTCATTACAAGTGCTACATTCAGATTGAGCCTGATCGCCTTTCAGGGGGATGGAGTAGGGATAGGATGATAGACGAGATTGTTAGCCGTGGGGTGCCTTGCTTCCAGGGTTCCTGCTCCGAGGTTTATCTTGAGTCAGCGTTCGAGGGCACCGGCTGGCGGCCGGAAGTTCGATTACCTGTGGCACAAACGTTGGGCGCAACCAGTTTGATGTTTCTTGTTCACCCGACCATGTCCTGCATTGAGATTGAGAAAACCTGTGATGTCATCAGGGGGGTAGCTGTGCAGGCTTTGAATTGAATTCGCACTGCAATGTGAAGTATCGTTTGGTTTGGGTTATGTGATAATTTTTAATGGCTTGCAAAAATATTTTGCACGGTTTTTACAAGTGGTAAGAGCTGATTCTGATACGATGAATTCCTCTCGGCCCAACAGCTTGCAAGGACGTTAACGGATGTTTGAGAAATTTCTGAACCTTTCTCGGTTTCACAAACGGATTGTGTCTATTGCCGCCGATGTTGTGGCGTTGACTTTCGCGCTGTGGGCCGCTTTCTCCCTACGTTTTGATCAGCAACTCTGGGTGCCCACTCAGCCGCAGATTGTTCTTTCCCTATTGACGGTTGTTATTACTGTGGGGGTATTCGTTCGTCTGGGTCTTTATCGGGCGGTGGTACGTTACCTGAGTGATCGCGCGTTTCTGACGGTGGTAGTGGGGACGGTAACTTCGGCATTGGTGTTGATTTTTCTTGGCTTTTGGCTTGAAGTTGCGGTGCCTCGGTCGGTGCCCATCATATACGCCGCCCTGGCATTTATCTTTGTAGCTGGCAGCCGTATGGGTGTCCGTATGCTGGTAATGCACCCTGCGGGACGTAACAAACAGCCCGTAGCGATTATTGGTGCTGGCGAGACAGGGCTTCAGCTTTGTCAAGCTTTAGAGCAGGGTACCGAGTATCGCCCAGTTGCTTTTATCAGCTTTTTGAAAGCTAACCACCGTACGTTGGTTAACGGCATCCCGGTTTACGACATCAGCCACATTGAGCGCGCAGTGCGCCAGCACCGGGTTAAACGACTTCTGTTGGCTCTGGATATTGATTCCAAGGTAGATCGAAAAAGGCTTCTTAAGCAGTTGGAGCCTTTGGCTGTTCCCGTTCAAACCGTGCCCAGCATGGCTGAGTTGATCTCAGGCGATAAGCGCATTAACGATATTCGTGATCTCGAGATCGAGGATCTCTTGGGTCGCGAGCCTGTGCGGCCAGACAGCGCACAAATTTCTGAAGGCCTTTTCGATAAGTCGGTGATGGTGACAGGCGCCGGTGGTTCCATTGGTTCTGAGTTGTGCCGGCAGATCATCCGCCACAAGCCGCGGGTTTTGGTTTTATTTGAAATGTCGGAGTTTGCCCTTTACAACGTTGAACGCGAGCTTCGTTCTATCAATGTGATCGAAAACTTGGGTGTTGAGATTTGCCCGCTCCTGGGCAGTGTGGTTCACCGTCGCCGCTGTGAGGTAGCGATGCGGGCGTTCGATGTTGACACGGTGTATCACGCGGCAGCGTACAAACATGTTCCTCTGGTTGAGCACAACGTGATTGAGGGTGTTCAGAATAATGTATTTGGTACCTGGCACACGGCAGAAGCTGCCATCGCCGCTGGCGTAGAACGATTTGTTCTGGTTTCAACTGATAAAGCTGTCAGGCCTACCAACGTAATGGGGGCGACGAAAAGAACCGCAGAGTTGGTGCTGCAAGCACTGGCCCAGCGGCAGTCTGGCACTGTGTTTTCAATGGTGCGATTTGGCAATGTGCTTGGTTCGTCTGGTTCTGTCGTGCCTTTGTTCCGCGACCAGATTCGCGATGGTGGCCCGGTTACCGTAACCCATCCTGACATCATTCGTTATTTTATGACCATTCCAGAGGCCAGCCAGTTGGTATTGCAGGCTGGCAGCATGGGGGAGGGTGGCGAAGTGTTTGTTCTTGATATGGGTGAGCCAGTCAAGATTGTTGATCTGGCCCGCAAGATCATACGCCTGATGGGGTTAGAAGAGAAAAACGAGGCCCATCCTGATGGCGATATTGAGATTGTCTTCACTGGCTTACGGCCGGGAGAAAAGCTGTTTGAAGAGTTGCTAATTGGTAACAACCCCCAGGGTACCGCTCACCCGCGAATCATGATGGCCCGGGAGATATCTCTTACCTGGCCGGAGGTGCATCGGATATTGGAGGGGCTGGGGCGGGCGAGTCAGGCATTCGATTGTGGAGCGGCGGTCAATCTCCTGAAAGGTAGCCATACCGGCTATGTGCCGAACGGCGGGGTGTCTGATTTGGTTTGGGCAAATGGTGATTTGGATGACCGTTCGGCGCTGCCTTCATCTAATGTGATCAAGCTTGGCTAGAGTTCCGCTTGTTGTGAGGGGTAGGTGTTGGAACACGATCAAATCTGCTGAGCTGGCCTGTTGGGTGCTGTCGCTTATTGTGAGCTCGTAATGTATATTTAGTACTTGTTTCGTTCATAATGAAGCCGCGATATTACTTTTGCGGCTTTTTTTTTGTTGGGCCGTTGCACGCGGCTAATCCACAATTCTGCTTTTGGTGCGGGTATGACAGGCGTAACTCTCGCTTTGGTGTTACTGGTTTTCGGTATCGTAGTTTTCGCGACGGCGGTAACCGCGGGCGTTCGCGCGTGGGCGATTCAAAAACAGGCATTGGTTGCGCCCAGTGAACGTTGCGCTCATACCGTACCGACTCCTCATGGAGGAGGAATCGCTATTGCCGCTACTGCGATAATGCTTGGGATCATGTTCTCTATGCTCGACTGGGTGCCAGACACGTCCATGTTTGCATTTGTCGGCCTCGGGTTTGCGATGTTAGCCGTGGGGGTGTGGGACGACTTTGGTGATGTTTCTGCGAAATTACGTTTGGCGTTGCATTTTCTGATTGTTGCTATTGGGCTTTGGTCGGTTCCCCGCCTGCCTACGTTCTCGATTGTTGGGTACAGTGTAGATTCATCGTCAATCTATCTTCTTTGGCTCATTTTACTGGTGTCCTGGGTTTGGCTTATAAATTTATATAACTTTATGGATGGTATCGATGGCCTCGCTGCGGTACAGGCGTTGGCACTGTTTGCGGGTATGGCTCTCAACTTCTGGTATATGGGATTCAATGAATGGAGTTGGATGTGTATTTTTATGCTTGCTGCTGTTTTAGGTTTCACGATACTGAATTGGCCTCCGGCAAAAATATTTATGGGTGATGGCGGGAGTGGTTTTCTGGGGTTTTTGATAGGTTTTTTAATGCTGTTGTCAGCGTCACAAACAAATGTCAGCCTTTGGAGTTGGCTGATTCTGCTAACACTGTTCATTTCAGATGCGACGGTAACGTTAATCACGCGCGTTGCTACCGGCCAAAACCCTTTGCAAGCCCATAATCTTCACGCATATCAAAAGTTAGCGAGGCGCTTTGGAAGACATTTGCCGGTAACGCTTTTGTATGGAGGTGTGATGATGCTTGTTATGCTGCCTGCATCATTGATAGCCAACGCAGTCCCTCACTCGGGCCCTTTGGTGTTTTTTACAACGTTTTCGGCAGTGAGTTTGTGGATGTATAGCTTGGGTGCGGGCAAAAAAGAGGTGCTTGGTGGCTGAGCTCGGCGACCATTCGAAACCGCTAGTACTTGTTACCGGCGCCAGCGGTTTCGTTGGTGGATATCTGGTTGGCGCCCTGGCTAATGAGGGTAGATTTAATGTCCGAACTTTATCCCGTAAGAGTCGGCAAGAGTGTCCAATAAATACAGAGCAAAGGGTGTTAAGTCATCCTTTTAGTCTGGAGAACTTAGACCTTGCTGTGGGCGGAGTTGACACCATCGTGCACTGCGCCGGCCGGGCACATGTCATGGACGAAGCAACATCAAGCGCTTTGGCAGACTATCGTCAAGTGAACGTGGAGTATTCTGTCAATCTTGCGAAAGCAGCTGTGAAAGCTGATGTTCGGCGTTTTGTTTATCTCAGCTCCATCAAGGTGAACGGTGAATCCACAGACGGCCGCGCGCCGTTTCATCCGTTGGACGCTCCTCAGCCCCAAGATGCTTACGGGCAATCCAAGTGGGAGGCGGAGCAGGCTCTGCGGCAGGTACTTGAGGGCCATTGTGAGCTGGTTATAGTTAGGCCGCCGCTTGTATACGGTGAGGGTGTGAAAGGTAATTTTGCCAGGTTGGAGGCGGCTGCGGTGGCGAGAAAGCCACTGCCGATGGGCTGCCTGAACAATGTGCGCAGCCTGGTTTCGCTGCCGAACCTGACGGACTTTCTGCAGTGTTGCGTGTACCACCCCAATGCAGCAGGCAAGGTATTTATTCCCAGCGACCAACAAGATCTGAGTGTTCGCGATATGGTGCGCGCGATGGCTGCGGTAAAAGGGGCCCGGCCTTTGTTGTTGCCCGTGCCGGTTTGGTGTTTGAAGTTCATTGGAACTGTGCTGGGAAAGCAGGCGGCAATTGGCCGTTTGTGCGGTACGCTGCAAGTGGACCATTCGCACACCTATGAATGGCTGGGGTGGTCCGCACCGTATCGGCCATTTCAATCCATCACAAGCCGGTGATCTTTTGCGCTCTGTGTTGACTCGCCTTCATCGTAGCCGTTTTGTTCGCAACGTATTGGTTGTCGCATCTGGTACTGCGGGTGCCCAGGTTATTACGATGGCGTTTGCACCGCTGATAACCCGGTTGTACGGGCCGGAGGCCTTCGGTCTTTTGGGCACTTTTTTAGCGGTATTAGCGATTGTGTTACCTGTGGCGGCGTTGACTTATCCCATTGCTATCGTTTTGCCGAAAAATGACCAAGAGGCACATGCTCTCGCGAGGCTTTGCGCTGTTCTGGCTTCTGGTCTTTCGTTATTAGTATTACTTCTGCTCTTCGTTTTCGGGGATAAGCTGCTTTATTCCGTGGGCTTGGAGCCGCTGTCTGAGTTTATGTGGTTTATACCGTTGGCCATGTTTTTTGCTGCTGGTCAGCAAATCCTGGAGCAGTTGTTGATACGTCGAAAGGCTTTTAAGTCTATTGCCCGGGTAGCGGTGGCTCAGTCTTTAACTTTGAATGCGGCCAAAACAGGGTTCGGTTTGTGGCATCCGGCAGGAGCCACTTTGATTGTGCTGGCGACGGCTGGGCATGCGTTACACGCCTGCTTTTTATGGTTAGGGGTAAGAAGAAATGTGGGGGTTGAACGGTTGGGAGGGCCGGCCGGTGGCGCTGACCGTGCGAATATTTGGCAGCTTGCCGGGCGTTACCGGGATTTTCCGATGTTTAGAGCGCCACAGGTGATGATTAATGCCCTCTCTCAGGGCTTGCCGGTGTTAATGTTGGCCAGTTTCTCGGGGCCCGCCGCGGCAGGTTTTTACAGTTTGGGTAAGACGGTGCTTGGAGCTCCTGTTCTGCTAATCAGTAAGTCTGTAGGGGACGTGTTTTATCCCAAGATTGCAGAAGCGGCCCAGAGGCAAGAATCCGTATGGCCATTGTTGTGGAAAGCCACGCTGGCGTTGGGTGGGGTTGGTTTTGCCCCTTTTGCATTAGTCGTTGCATTTGGCCCTTGGTTGTTTGGGGTCGTTTTTGGCAGCGAATGGGTAACCGCCGGAGAATATGCACGGTGGCTGGCCCTCTGGCTGTATTTTGGTTTTCTTAATCGGCCGAGTGTTGTGGCGATCCAGACACTCGGGATGCAGGGGTTCTTTTTAGTATATGAGATTGTCAGTGTCGGTTTACGAGTGACAGCTCTGTTTCTTGGGTTCTGGGTGTATGAGTCGGACCTTCTGGCGGTTGTGTTTTTCTCCCTCACCGGTGTGTTTTTGAACTGTTTGTTAATTGGTTTGACCATGTATAAAAGTATTAGGTTGGCTAAGTGAGCGATTATCTCTTTTCTTCGGAGCGGCGCCTTGAGGGCGAGTTGGCATGTGCCCTCAGTTCTATTTACGAGTTAACCCCACCGGTTATCGAAGAATTTCATGGCACGTGGGGTTCTCTGGCTGTGAGCGAAGGGCACTATCGGGGGTTTAAACCGTTTGAGACAGAACGTTATCTCGCGGTGGTGATTGGCGGCCCTGTTCTTTACTTTCGTGATAATGATTTTTTGGTGGGCGAGGAGCCCTGTAATGAGGGCGCCAGGGCTGTTTTCGAGCGGTGGATTGTTAGCGGGGCGATTCGCTGGGATGAGGATCTGAGTGGTCCCTTCACCATAATTCTTGTGGATAAGCAGGAACGGGTGGTTCGTTGTGTGACGGATTTGATGAGTTTTATACCCGTTTATGTTTGGCAGTCGTCATCGAGTTATTGCCTGGGCACTCATGTTGATGCTCTGGCAGCGGTAACCGGCGAGCAATCCAATCTGGATTGGGTATCAGTGACCGACTTTTTACTTAACGACATAGTGACCTATCCGTTTACGGTGTATGAACGCATCCGTCAATGTGCAGCCAGCAGCGAAATCATTCTCAATGCGGGGCGCCCCAGGGAGGTGAAACCGTATTGGCAGCCTGTTGAGGACAATTATTTTGAGGCTCTGGATGATGCAGCGGCGGTGCTCTCTGATGGCCTTTCGGGGTATGTGGAGCGGGTGACAAAAAAAATGGAGCGGGTTGCTCAGTTTGTGAGCGGTGGCGAGGATTCCAGGGCTCTCGCAGGCATGATACCCAAGGTAATAACCAGGGATGCGTTCATTTTCTTGGATGGTATGAACCGTGAGGGGCAGATTGCCCGTAAGATTGCTGAAATTTACGGCGCTCGCTTTCATGTTGGGTATCGAGCGCCAACACACTATCTCGATATTCTGCCAGAGGCGGCGCGGCTGGTTGGTTTAGGGAGCCAGTATACGCACGCTCATACCATCGGTTTCAATCGGGAATTTGATCTGGCTGACTATTCTGCGGTGTTCGGAGGTTTTTTCTCGGATACGTTACTCAAGTGTGTTCACGTTCGGCTTTTTAAAGGCTATGGCAAACTGCCCTTTCTTCCGCAAATCAAACGGTCCGGTTATCAGCCTCCCGGGGCGAGGTTTGGTAAGTTTTCAGATTTTCTTACTTTGGCCAGCGAGGTGCGTAAACGCCAGTGGTCCCGGCTAGAAGAGGTAAGGAAGCTTCGGCCGAACACGGCAGAAGAGTGGTTTCACTTGTACCCGAGCAGCATGCACAACGATATGCCAAACCTGCATGCCAACCGGCGGCTGTTTGCCTCTTATGAGCCCTATATGTGCAAGGAAGCGGTCAAAGTGGGTGCTGCCGTACCTACAGCCTGGAAGCTAAACCGCCGGCTATTCAATCGAGCTACGCGGGTGTTTCTTAAACCAGCAAAATGGGCGCTACATGCAGATGGGCGCTTACCTTACTTTAGTTGGTGGCAGAATATACCCATACATTTTACGGTTTGGTTCGTGCGCGCATTAGCAGGCTTGATTAGACGGCCTGATGGCAACGAAGGGCCTTGGAATGATTGGAACAGATTGTTTTCTGATCCATCCTGGCGAGAAGCTGCAGAGCAGAATGCGAGCCGGGCTTCTATTGAACCCTTACTAAAGCACGACGCTTCCGTTACCTATTTGCTGACAGAAGCACCATTGAAAAATACACAGCGAGCTAACTTGATGCAATTAATGCACTGGCTAGCTCATTGTACGGATACCCCTCAGTTGCCTGATCGGGCCAGTACCGGTGGCCAGGCAGGACAGGGTGAGACGTAATGCGTATTTTGGCTATTCTGCCCAGTTACCGGCCAGTGTCATTTGTCGGTAATGTGGGAGGAGGGGAGCTTTCGAATAAATCTCTGCTGGAAGGGCTTGCGGCGCTGGGGCATGAGGTAAGCGTTATCACTTTGAACGCTGGGGGTATTGGTGCTTTTGAGGAAAGTGGTGTTGACGTTAAAGAATTTGGGAGCAGTTCCGGGGCGTTGGGATGGTTTTTGTCCCGTTGGCAGCTTTATCGTCGGTCTTTAGCAACCTTATCGGAGTGCAGCGCACATGCGCCTGATGTTTTACTTACAGGCACAGAAGCGCTGGGAGTGGCGCTCAGGTTAGGGAAGGCGTTTGGTGTGCCTGTTGCTGTGTTCATACGCGCATACGAAAATTTTGAAAAGCCGGCGGGCGGAAAAGCCTGGCTGAAGAACTGGATAAAGCGGTTAGCTCTTGGAAAGTTTGGGCCGGCGGCTGTTGCTAAAGCAGATATGCTGCTACCAAACAGCGAATTCATGGCTGAGTATTGTGAAAAATCCGTTCCCGGATCAGTGCCGATGAGTGTGATTTTTCCCCCTCTTGATGTTGAGCCGCGCGGCCGGCCTTTTGTCGGTGGCATCAGAACGGTTTCTATGGTCGGAACCAGTAACAAAAAAGGGATTCAGGTTGTGCGGGCACTCGCGAGGGATTTTCCAAACCTGCGCTTTCGAATTGTTGGGTATCCTGGCATAGCGCCCGGCGATCAGGTGGAGCAAGATAATGTTCTGTTCGTCGGTTGGTGTGATATCGAAGAAGAGTTTTGCACGGTAGCAGACTTGATTCTGGTGCCGTCTCTTTGGGCCGAGCCATTTGGTCGGGTAGCAGTTGAAGCGTTGGCGGCGGGCAAGTGGCTGTTGGTTTCAGACATTGGTGGCTTGCGTGAGGCTGTTGCTTATCAGCAGCGTTTGATGATTGCAGCCGGTGATACCATCGCTTGGCGTGATAGGGTTGCTCAATTACTGAGCAATTCGGAACAGTTCCTTGATGCTTGGCAAGCTGCTGCGTCAGGCATGGAACGTTTCAGTAAAGATGCGCAGGTGAAGAGACTTGAGGCTGCTCTTGAGAGTTTGGCTTACCGGGAGCCCTCCCCGTGAAGGCCTCTACTACGCTAAGCCTTGAGCGTTTTTGGCCAGTTATATTTGCAAGCTTGTACGCGTATTTTCTGGCTTTTGTTCTGCCGCTGGATCTATTTAAAGACCGGGATAATTACCTGGTTTATGCTACGGAACCAGGCGTATCGATGCTGAGTTACTGGCTTCAGGGCTCTCTTCCCATTCTGTTCAATGAGCCACTTTTCCTCATTGTAAATTATGTGCCGGGGCTGTTTTTGTCTGGACCTGCCGTGCTTGAGGTTCTGATTTTCAGCTTTTCATTTCTGGCTGCTTTTTGTGTTCTCAATCACAATCTTCGGATGGTGGTGTGGCTGGTTCTGATTTTGCTTCTGCCACAGGTTCTCAAGAATTATGTAATGCAACTGCGGCAAGGTTATGCGATTGCTTTGTTTCTTTATGGTTGGTTGTTGTGTAGGGGCAGTAATAGGTGGTTGGTGATTGCTGTCACACCTTTCATGCATGCTTCTTTTTTCATTGTGTTGGCTTTTCTGGCGGCCTATCAGGTTCTTGCTTTTTTTAAGCTGAAGTATTGGTTGGCGCCGCTTTTAATCGGTGCGCTCGCGGCATGCTCCACCTTTTTTATTGTAGAAGTTGCCTCTTTGTTGGGTGTACGACAAGGGGAGCGATATGCAAACGCAGTGGTGACAGGTTCTGGCAAAGCGTTTGTTTTCTGGGCATTAATTTTTGGCCTGTTCATGGCGCAAAGACCGCATTGGATCATCCGCCATGGTGCTGAGGTAGCTTTCGTAGCGATGTATCTTGGTTTGTATTTTACCTCTCCGCTGGCCGGCCGTGTTTTCGAGAGTGTACTGCCGTTGGTTTTGCTGGCTGGACTGTCGCTTCAGGGGCGGTCTTTTGTGATGTTTGGTTCCTTATTTTTAATATACTTTTTTGGACATTATTTTCTTTCGTCCCGTGAAGTCCTTTTCGGCATGGGCGTTTCGTTTTGAGTGGGAGCAAATTTTTGATTGTTCAGGTGATTACGGAGCCAGTAGCGGGCGGCGCAGAGGCTTTGGTTCGTGAGACTCATCGCAGATATGGTCTTGAGGGGGTGGAGTCGGAGGTTGTGTTTTTCTCGTCTGGTGGCAGGAGTCTGGATGCGGGCGAGTTCTCATTGGGTGTGGGCAAGCGTTCGCCTATGGCCATATTAAAGCTTCGCCGCTTCTTGAAGAAGAAACGGCGGGAGTGCCCGGGGTTGATAGTGCATGCACACCTCACCTGGCCATTTTTATATGTTGCACTCGCTACTCTTTTTATGAATCTGCCATTGGTTTATACCGAACACAATACACACAATCGGCGACGCGTGCGTTGGTTGAAATTGTTAGACCGTTGGCTCTACTCACGATATCTCAGAGTCTTGTGTATTAGCAAAGGTGTGTATGACGCACTTTCTGTTTGGGTTGGCCCTGATTTGACGCACAAGCTTGTTGTGTCGCCTAACGGAGCAAAATTATTCTCTCTGGTATACCGCCCCCGACTGGAGGGTAGAAAGCTACGTTTGGTTTCCGTGGGCTCATTGCACCCCAAGAAGAATTTTGACACCGCCATTCGTGCAGTGGCTGCGGCGAGGCAAAGCATAGAAAGCTATATTATAGTGGGAGAAGGTTCTGAGAGAGGGCGGCTCGAGTCTCTCATTGGGGAGCTGGGGCTGGATGATATCGTGCACCTTGCCGGCTGGGCTGAGGACGTCAGTCGGTTTTATCAAGATGCAGATGTTCAACTGATTCCTTCAGTGTGGGAAGGTTTTGGTCTTGTAGCGGTAGAGGGCATGTCGACAGGATTGCCGGTGATTGGCTCCGATGTTCCCGGCTTGAATGAAGTGCTCTCTGGCTGTGATTCAATCTCTCTGGTTAGGGACGTAACTTCGGTTTCGGCATGGGCGGATGCAATCGTAAATCTCCGATTAAGGTTGGATTCGGTTGGTGCTCAGGCCCTGGCAAAGGCTAGTAGGCAGCATGCAGAGCGATTCTCGCTGGACTCAATGGTTAAGAGGTACCTCAAAGAATATGCAAGCCTTAACAGTTCGCATCTTCTGATAGTTGTAAATTGCCCCGCTTTTTTTCTTTCGCATCGTTTACCAATTGCTCTTGCCGCGAGGGCCAACGGTTATAAGGTCTCGATTGCGACGGGGCCTGGTGAAAAGGTCGCTGACATTGTTGAGCACGGATTCGATCACCATCTTCTACCGATTACTCGTAGTGGTCAGCAAGTCATCCAGGAACTCCGAACTTTGTGGTCACTTGCGCGTTTGTTCAGGTTGTTAAAACCGTCGATTGTGCATCTGGTTACGATTAAGCCAGTCCTTTACGGTGGCTTGGCCGCTCGACTAACGGGAGTCAGGGCGGTTGTGGTGGCTGTTTCTGGTTTGGGCACCGCTTTCAATGAGGGCGGAGGTGTTCAGGCTCTGAGACGTTTTATGGTCAAAACGCTATATCGTTCAGCGTTAAAGCACGATAACTTGCGCATAATCTTCCAGAATAATGAGGATAGAGAAACGTTAATTAGGGCTGGTGCCGTTCGCGAGGGAGCCGATGTAATCATTCCCGGTTCTGGCGTTGACTTATCACGATATGTTCATCGGCCCGAGCCAGAGGGTGTCCCGAAAATTGTTATGGCCTCTCGTTTGCTTAGGGAAAAAGGTGTATTTGAATTCGTGGAGGCAGCACGAATCCTTAATGCTCGCAGCGTGCCTGCCAAATTTCTGTTAGCTGGGGAGATTGATCCTGGTAACCCTGGGTCTGTCGATGAACAAACGCTTGCTCAGTGGCGTAGCGAGGGTGTTGTCTCGATTTTAGGATTCTGTACCAATGTTGCTGAACTTTACATGAGTTCCCACGTGGTATGTTTGCCATCCTACTATGGTGAAGGGGTTCCGAAAACGTTGATCGAAGCAGCTGCCTGTGGGCGAGCAGTGGTGACGTCAGACTGGCCGGGGTGCCGGGATGCAATAGTTCCGGGGGAGTCAGGGATACTGGTGCCGGCAAAGTCGGCCATGGATTTAGCCAGTGCGATAGAGTTTTGTGTGCAACACCCTGAAAAACGGGCATCACTCGGTTTGGCCGGCCGACGTTTGGCAGAGAAGGAGTTTTCACTGGAGCGCGTTGTTGAGCAGCACCTGACAATTTATCAAGTGCTGACGCATGCCTGACCGCAAATTTTGGCCTCCAATGTGATGGCGCAGAAATGAGGATTGTTGAGTGAAAGGTGTCGGGTATAAGGAAATTTTTGAGGTTAGGGGGAAATCTTATAATCTAGCGTCGCAGCTCTGCCCAGCTGCCCGGGCGACTGAGAGGCAGATTCTTTTGGATTTGCTCAACCCCACACCTGGAGAGGTAATCATTGATGCACCAGCCGGCGGCGGTTATCTCGCGGATGTCATATTTTCAGCGGGTGCGATGCCGGTTTGCGTAGAGCCCTCTGAGCAGTTCGCATCTTCGCTCTCTTCCAGCTATCTGGTAAAGATTTCGCCAATGACGGCGATGCCGCTGGCAGACTTGTATGCCGACAAGCTCGGAAGTCTGGCTGGTTTACACCACTTCTCCCGGGGCGAGCGCCATCTTGTTTTTTCAGAAGCGTACAGAGTGTTAAAGCCCGGTGGAGTAATCGCTGTAGCCGATGTTATGGCTGGCAGCCGGGTTGCCGATTTTCTGAATGGCACTGTGGATCGTTACACGCATACTGGTCATGACGGTCTTTTTTTCTCTGCAGGAGATTTTTCACGCTTGCTGTTGGGCGCCGGCTTTGAGGTAACTTCGGAGAATTATTATGGATTTGATTGGAGTTTTCCGGATGAGGAGACAATGGTTCGCTATGTGAAGCAGATTTTTGGTCTTGATAAAGCCAGTCTAAGGACGGTTTATGACGAGGTAACTAAGGGCCTCGATGTTTCAATCGATGAGCGCGGGGTCCATGTTGGTTGGGGACTTTTATATGCACATGCCCGCAAGTAAAAGGCTGCTAGAAATTATCCTATTCGTTTATCATCTTTTACTCTTTTTAACCAAGCCTGGCGCATTCCGCCGATACCTTAAAATTACGAAAACGCTTCCCTTCTTCGCTGTGCCGAAAACTTACAATGAAAAGTATCTTTGGCGTAAGTTTGTTGATCATGACCCGAGATTTACCATTCTTTCAGATAAACTTGCTTGCAAGTCTTGGGTGGCAAAGAGGGCTCCTGAGTTGAGAATGGCCAACGTAGTTTGGCAGTCGGATAATCCAGACGACCTTCTTGCGTTGCCAGACTTTATGTTCAAGATGCCTCTGGCGTTTAAATCTAACCATGGTCAAGGTGACGTTTGTATTTTTGAGAATGGTGTAAGTGATGTTAAAAGCCTACGGGAAGCTGGCGGCAGGATGTTGGCGTTTGATCATGGCAAAGCGAATCATGAGTGGGGTTATTTCAATATACCGCGCACCTTGTTCTTTGAAGAGTTGATTATGGGCCAGGGTTGTGAATTGAGTGAGGTAAAAATTTATACTTTTGGTCAGGACGTTAAGCGCATTGTTCACATTGGTGGCCGTTCTGATTCACTTTGGGCGAACGCTTGGGAACTGGACAGCGAAGGTTTGGTAGTACCAAGCGCTGAGAAAGCAGCGCTGGGGAAACCTAATGAAGATATAAAGCCGCCCGCACTGATCGATAAAGCGATTGCGCTAGCAAAGATGCTTGGTAGAGATTTTGATCACATGCGTGTTGATTTGTATTGGGACGGTAGGGAGTTGTGGTTTGGTGAAATGACGGTTTACAACCAAGCGGGTTATCATAAACAACCTAGCGGCAACAGTCCTGACTCTGAGCTCTCTCGTGCATGGGATATTAGGAGCTCACACTTTATGCGGAAGGCTGCTCTGAACTGTCGGGAAAAAATTTATCGAAATTTGTTGAGCAGTATCATGTAAATATATGAAATTTATTTTAGGGGCTTAACTTTGTATTTTTAATTACAGGGAAGTGTAAATGATTGAAATTAAGCACCACGGCGCCGTAAATGGCGTAACGGGCTCGTGCCACGAGCTTCGATTATTGCAGGCTATAAAGGGGTCTGATCCCTCGGGGTCAGCCCCCACCCATCTGCCAGCGTCAAACTCCCATCCAGGCATCCTCATAGACTGCGGCCTGTTCCAAGGCCAAGACGCCACAAACCGCTCGTCCGCCTCCGATCTGGCCATCGACTTCCCCGTTGACCACCTCCGCGCCCTGGTTGTTACCCACGTGCACATCGACCACGTAGGCCGGATTCCCTACCTGCTCGCCGCCGGCTTTGACGGCCCGATCATTTGCTCCGAACCTACCGCCATTATGCTCCCGGAAATCCTGGAAGACGCCCTGAAAATTGGCTTCACTCGGGATCGCGGTTTGATTAATCGTGTTTTGCAGCTGATACGGGCGAGGGTTGTGCCGCTGCCTTATGGCCGCTGGCATTCGGTGTTTGAGGAAGAGGCTGGAAGTTTGAAGGTGCGTTTGCAGCGGGCAGGGCACATTTTGGGGTCGGCTTATGTGGAGTGCGATGCGGTGTCTGGCTCAGCGGCAGAGCGCATTGTTTTCAGCGGGGATCTCGGCGCGCCTCATTCTCCCTTGCTGCCGGAGCCTACTCCCCCGGAGCGTGCTGATCGCCTGGTGATTGAGAGTACTTACGGTGATAAGAACCACGAAGACCGGGAAACCAGGCGTTACCGGCTGAAGGCGGTTCTTGAGCACGCGTTGGAGGATGGCGGTACGGTGTTGATACCGGCGTTCAGTATTGGGCGCACTCAGGAGTTGTTGTATGAGATCGAAGGGCTGATTGCGGAGTTTGGGGATGGTGCCATTGGGGTCAGTCCCCAAGGGGACAGACCCCGTAGCGAGTCTCTGACCTGGAGCAATCTGGAAATCGTCGTCGATTCCCCCCTGGCCGCCGAGTTCACCAAAATATACCGCGATCTCAAACCCTTCTGGGATGATGAAGCGCGAGCCCTGGTAAAAGCCGGCCGACATCCGCTTTCCTTCGAGCAACTCACCGTTATCAATTCCCACGAGGACCATCTCAATGCGGTGGAATACCTCGCTAAATCCCATCGCCCCTGCGTGGTGATCGCAGGTTCCGGTATGTGCGCTGGCGGCAGGGTGGTAAATTATCTGAAAGCGATGCTGGGCGATGCCCGTAACGACGTATTGTTTGTGGGCTACCAGGCTGCAGGCACCCCGGGCCGCAACATTCTTACATACGGCCCTCGCGGCGGTTGGGTAGATCTGGACGGCGAACGCTACGATATTCGCGCCCAGGTTCACACCGTAGGCGGCTATTCCGCCCACGCCGGGCAGGAGGATTTGTTGCGCTTTGTGGAGGGTATTCCTCAAGCGCCCAGCGAGATTCGAATTGTTCATGGGGACGAGGGCGCGAAGCGGGCTTTGCAGGGGGAGTTGCGTGAAAGGCTGTCTGAGGCTGCAGTGGTGATACCAAACTAACAGATTTGGGGTCAGACCCCAGAACATTTGACCGATCAAAATGTCTTGGGGTCTGTCCCCAAAATGGGAGGATTAATGAAAAGGATTGGTGTTATTGGCTTGGGTTATGTGGGATTGCCTTTGGCTGTGGCCTTTGGTGAGAAGCGCGAGGTGGTTGGTTTTGATATCAACAGCAAGCGTATTGCCGAGCTTAAGAATGGGGTGGATTTTACCCGTGAGGTGTCTGCGGATGAGTTGGTGGCAGCGAAGCACCTGTCCTTCACGGATTCGCTGGAGGGCATTGCGGAGTGCCAGATCTACATTGTGACGGTGCCTACGCCCATTGATGAATACAAATCTCCCGACCTGACGCCGCTGGTGAAAGCCAGTGAGAGTGTGGGTAAGGTGTTGAAGAAGGGCGACATTGTGATTTACGAATCCACGGTGTTCCCAGGCGCTACCGAAGAAGTGTGTGTGCCGGTGCTGGAGAAGTTATCTGGCCTTGCCTTTAACCAGGATTTCTTCGCCGGTTATAGCCCGGAGCGGATCAACCCGGGTGATAAAGAGCACCGGGTAACAACGATCATGAAGGTGACGTCTGGCTCTACGCCCGAGATTGCTGAAGAAGTTGACGCCCTGTACGCGGATATCATCACCGCCGGTACCCACAAAGCGAGCTCTATTAAGGTCGCAGAAGCTGCCAAGGTAATTGAAAATACTCAGCGTGATTTGAACATTGCATTGATGAATGAGTTGTCGATGATTTTTGCGCGTTTGAAGATTGATACCAATGAGGTATTGGCCGCCGCCGGAACCAAATGGAATTTTTTGCCCTTTAAACCTGGCCTTGTAGGGGGACATTGTATTGGGGTGGACCCTTATTATCTCACCCATAAAGCTCAGGCGATTGGCTATAACCCGGAGATTATTCTTGCCGGGCGCCGGGTGAATGACAATATGGGGCCTTATGCTGCTTCGGCCCTGGTGAAGGTGATGATTAAAAAAGGCCATACGATTGCCGGTTCCCGGATTTTGATTATGGGCTTTACCTTTAAAGAGAATTGCCCGGATTTGCGCAATACCCGTGTGATTGATGTAGTGCGCGAACTTCAGGATTATGGCTGCCAGGTGGATGTTACCGATTGCTGGGCCGATAACGCCGAGGCTGAGCATGAATATGGTATTTCTTTGGTGCCAGAGCCGGCTAAAGGAAACTACAATGCCGTCTTGCTCGCGGTTCCGCACAGGGAATATGCGGCTTTGAATGCGGACGAATTACGTAGTTATACCAATAGCAATGGTGTTTTGTTTGATTTGAAAGGTGTATTGCCATTGGGGCAAGCCGATTTGCGCCTGTAAAACTGGGGCAGACCCCAAGACATTTGGTGGTATGAAATGTACAGGGGTTTGCCCCCCATCGTTGAAAAGCCCGGCATTGCTGTCGGGCTTTTTTTATTAATTGGCCGTAAGAGTTTTGTTTTGCCAATTTGTGAATGATTTATTATGATTGCGTGAGTTTATCTGTAGAATCATTTTTATTAAAATCCATCGAAGAAGGTTTTACTTACATGGCAAAGATTAACGATTACTACCAAAAGAAACAGCTTATGGAAAAGCTGGCTGCTGAGCTTGAAAAGCTTGAAGAGGATCAGGCGCTGAAAAGCGAACTTGAATTTGAAAACAAGGTTCGTGCTCTAATGCAGGAATATGGAAAATCGCCTAAGGATGTGTTTCAGATTCTGGCAGCGATTGATCCATCTTTAACAGGGACTAAAGTTGATGCGCCTGTTACTCGTGCCAAGCGCCCAATGAAAACCTACAAAAATCCCCATACTGGTGAATTAGTCAAGACTCGCGGCGGCAACCATAAAACTTTGAACGATTGGCGTGAGAAGCACGGCAAAGAAGCTGTTCAGAGTTGGCAGCAGGACTAAGCTACTTCGGAGGCGAGTCGCTTTTGGGTTACGGAAACGGTCATCAGAAAATTCGTTCGGCAGTGATTCGCCCCTCGCCCCTCTTCCGGAGGGGCTTCTTGTTAGTCCAAGCTATCACCTAAAATCAGATCTGTGGCATTAGCTCAAGGCCATTGTTATTTTCTATTCGTAAAAAGTACGGCATATTGTGTATTATACAATTAACTAGAAGTTTTCAGTGGCGTTCATGAACCTATTTTGGTGATACATGGCGAAGTTATTCTCCAGGCGAAGCAAAGACACTTCGAAAGACCCAATTGCGCCCCCTGCGCATACACGGGGGGATGTCAGTAGTACTGCAGAGGTCGCAGAGTTTCCTGAACGTTCCAAGTTCGTTAGGTCGCACAGCTCTCGCCTGGTAAGTACATCCGTTGGGTGGTTTGCGCTGACCAGGGACGAGGGCGATTTGGGGCCGTTTGCGACCGAAATATTGGCTGAAACGGCTCTGCATGAGTATTTACAATCCGTGCCGCCGCGAGACATCAGAGAGTTTGCACCCAAGCTGGATAATGGAGTCCTGATCCATGACACGGAAACGTGCAAGAAGCGTCATTGTGCCTTTTGTATAGAGGCAGGCGTGCTTGCTGAGGACAACTGGAGCGAACTGATAGACCAAATCGATTTCGTTTTGGGGGATTAGACTGATGGCACGTTTGGAACGGGGATTCTTCTCCCTCGCTGATTGCCCAGATCGATACGAAGTCGACTTAGAAAGTTTCATTCATTTGATATACGAGAAAGATGGCAGTCGTAGGCTTATAAAAGTTACGTCGGATGACAATGAGGCACGCGCGGCTTTGCTCAGAGGCCAGGAAGTTATAAACCATCAGCCAGTGTCCATTCTGTTTTTGGTGTTGAAGGGTGTTAACCCTGCAGAGTGCATAGATGATGGCACTTGGAGCAACGTTGTTGGGCCCTCCATGAAAGCGGTCGGCGATCGCTACGGGAACGATGCTCATCAATCTGCGATGTGGGACGGGGTGCCCCCGGATTTGCCCGCACCTTTTGCCTATAAGCGCTTACAACTTTTGACGGCAGACTATCTGGCTGAAGATATAACGACGATTGTTGAGCTTACAGAAATCGTGATGGCGATAAAAAACGGTCGGGAGCCTGATCGCTCGTTGTTTCGCGAAAAGTCCGTCGGTTTGTCTTGGTCCAAGGATTTGGGTGGGGATGCTGAGCGTCTTCAGATTTGCATGCAGCACAATCTAGAATTACAGGATAAGTACTTCAGTTTGAGAGACGCTGCAACAGATATTGCTCAGCAGCGCTTTGCACAGCGAATGTGCGATCGTCTGGAGTCAGAGCAGAGGGAGCTGTTGATCTCGGTTGCACGAACAACGCCGTGAGCTTTCGGTTACATGTCGCGTTTTTTGAACGGTGTTATGGCTGATTACCGTTAATGGTCTACTCTTTACTGAGGAACTGTGTGTTTCTCATCTATTAAGGTCCACATCTGCCGCAGGGAGGTGGTTGGGGTAGGCGAAGGGGCTGACGGGATGATTGATAACAAGAACGCAGGTGACCTCCTGGGAAGAGGGTCATCTGAATTGCTGGCCATAGCCAGGTCCGTTACCAATTTTTGGCAGACAGGGTCTGAGTCTGAGCTAGAGTTAATTTGTGCGGAACTCGGAAGGCTGTTTCACGGGACCCGGTGCGCTCTGCTGCGCGACTCTGGCGATAATGCTGCACTGACCATAAGGGCCATTTGGAGTAATGGAAGGCCCAACCATTCTGAAGTGTCTTTTATCGATTTTTGGCCTGAGCTCAGGCGCCTGTCTCCAGTCCTGGATTATTTGGACGTCACTCGTCTAAGCAGTAGTGTTGCCAACTACCAGTATGAACTTTTGTTTTTGCCGTTGAAGGGTAGAAGTAGCTATTTGACAGGGACTCTCGCATTAGAGGTAGATGCGGGCAAACCTTTAGATGTTGAACTGGAGTGTTTAAGGACCGTTGGCGGGCTGCTCGGATGCGCTCTGGATGACATCGACCGAGGCGCCGACGATGGTTCGCTAGGGAGTCCGAGTGACGCCACATCTGAACTGTTAATAGTCGCCAACAGCAATGAGGATGACCGTATTGTTGACGAGCTAACGGGGCTTATGGTCCGCCAGTCCTTCCGAGATGTTGTAGGGCGGTTTATTGAGTTCAGTAGCGAGAGAGAGTGTTTCGGTGGTTTTTTCCTGATTGATCTGGATGATTTTCGTGTGATCAACGACGCAGAAGGTCACGCTACGGGGGATAAGCTTCTAGCCGGTGTCGCATCGCGCCTCAAATACATCGTCCCGCCGGGTGGGGCATTGTCGCGGATTGAGGGCGATGTTTTTGCTTTGGCCACGCCCCAACTCAGCAATACTGAACAAGGTGCCAGAGAGTCTGCGGAGACTCTGGTGGAGCGCGTGTATCAGATGCTCAGCCGGCCATTTTTAGTTGATAACCAAGATGTAGTTTTGACGGCGAGTATTGGCGTGGCGTTGTTTTACAACTATGCCTCAAGTTTTGACGAGGTGCTGCGACACTCAGAGTTATCGATGTACAAGGCCAAAGATGACGGCAAGAACCGAAGCTGCTTTTTTTCAACCGAGCTTCAGCGAGCGATAAATGAACGTGTAGATCTTGATTCGGCCCTCAGACAGGCCATCCGGGACCAGCAGTTCAAGCTGAATTATCAGTTGCAAGTTGACTGTCAAGGCACTCCGACCGGTGTTGAGGCTTTGATCCGTTGGCATAGGCCGGGGGTTGGAATGGTGTCGCCCGGAGTCTTCATACCCTTTGCAGAGGCGAATGGGCTGATTCTGGGGATCGGTAAGTGGGTTCTGAATGAGGCGTGCCGGCAACTCGCTGTTTGGAGTGCTGGTCATCGCGAGGTGGCAAATCTTGTCATCGCGGTAAACGTGAGTTCGGAGCAATTTAAGCAAGCATCTTTCGTTGATGAGGTTACCGCGGTATTGGCTGAGTCTGGTGCTCCTGCAAACCGGCTGAAACTGGAAGTTACTGAAAGCGCATTGGCTCAGGACCTGGTTCAGGTGGCGGACAAAATGCTGCGGCTAAAGGAGCTTGGTGTCCGGTTTTCCCTGGATGATTTTGGTACGGGTTATTCGTCTCTTCGGTATGTTAAAGAGTTGCCTTTTGATGAACTAAAAATCGATCAGTCATTCGTTCGGGATATTACTAAAGAGCGCACCAACGAGGCCATTGCCTCCATGATGCTCGCGTTGGCACGCAGCACCGGACTAAACGCACTAGCGGAAGGCGTTGAGACCCGCGAGGAGCTTGATATACTGCTCGGCTTGGGGTGCCCGGCTTTTCAGGGTTACTTTTTCGGCCACCCGCAGGCAGCTGAGTTAATTGCAGACACCGTAGTGGCGAAATCTCTTAGCGGGTGAGCTTGTGTGTAAGCGAATCCGCCCGATGTTTTATGAGCTCGTCTTCTGCCGAGACCGCGCCGATAGAGGCTATTGCACGGAGGTGTTCCAGCGCTTGCTGAGTGCCAGATTTTTCATCCAGCTTTTGGACTGATCTGGCATGCTCGTAGTAGAGCCCTGGGTAACCAGGCGCAATTTCATATGCCCGTTGGCAAAGCTCCTCAATACTCGACTTACGTGCGCCGTAGGTGACCCTGCCGATGAAACTACCAGCTTTTTCGATGATTCCTGCTTGAACGCCAGCATAGAGCACTATGGCATAGATATTCTCAGGGTTCTCGTCCAGCAGTTCTTGCAGTCCTCCGGTGATATCTGAGGTATATCCAGTTGCCATTGCTTCGGTCGCGGATAGATTTTCCAGAATCCGGGCTTTGCCATAGGTGTTACCGAACCGAATCATTGGGTGGTCTGGTGCCATTGGCAATATCTCATCTGTTCTTGCGATTACCTCCTCCAACAGCGTCTTCCGATACTCTGGGTCGGTTTCGATCAGTGTGGCGTAGAGCGCTTGGGCATAGAGACCTGGAAAATAGCCGGCAGGGCCCAGCGCCAGGCCCAGATCTCTGGCTTGTTTAAATTCGCCATTGAAGAGGTAAGCCCAGGCTTGCCTGAGAAGTTGTACGTACTCCTCATGCTGGTTATCAAGCGTCTCGGCTTTGTAATGGTATTGGACGAGGTCGGCAGGGTAGGCCTGCCACTCGTTTCCTGCTGATATGGGTGTGGGTATCGCAGCGATAACAACGAAAATCAAAGCGCAAATGCGGTGGACTATATGTCGGCTCCTCTGTGTCTTCTTATCACAACACTGTCGCAGCTAATGGCCATTGGCTTAAACGACAACGAAGAGCGGCTAAATCACTACCTGTCGAAAGGCCTACAAAGCTTCCAGCCATCCGAAAGGACTGGAAGCTTTGGGGGAAGGTTTCAATGGTGGTCAGAACTCTCCAAATTCCGCCTCATCATGTGTGTGCCCGTTTTTTCCATTCAGGGCTCGGGGCGGCGGCATATGTACCTCTTTCGGCGCTCTTGGAGCCGGTGGTCTGGTGGTTAAACCAATAGTGTCCGCAGAGGCGTTATTGTTAACCTTGAAGAAGGCAATCTGCCGCTTCAGTTGCTCTGCTTGTGCGTTCATTTCTTCCGCAGTCGACGCCAGTTCTTCGGCGGACGATGCACTTTGCTGGGTTATCTGGTTCAGCTGGTCCATGGCCCTGTTGATTTGATTCGCACCAATGCTCTGCTCATCAGATGCCGCGCTGATCTCTTGGACCAGGTCGGAGGTTTTCTGGATTGATGGCACCATTTCGTCGAGCAGTTGGCCTGCCTTCTCGGCCTGGTCCACCGAGCCTGAAGCAAGATCCCCGATTTCCTGTGCCGCAACCTGACTTCTCTCTGCCAGTTTGCGAACTTCCGCGGCGACCACCGCAAACCCTTTGCCATGGTCACCGGCCCTGGCCGCTTCAATCGCCGCATTCAATGCCAACAAGTTGGTTTGATAAGCGATGTCGTCGATGATGCCGATCTTCTCTGCGATGCTTTTCATTGCACTGACGGTTCTCTGAACAGCCTCGCCGCCTTCCGTCGCCTCTTTTGCCGCTTTCTGAGAAATACCATCTGTAACCTTTGCGTTCTCAGCGTTCTGAGCGATAGAGGCGGTCATCTGTTCAACTGAGGATGTTGTTTGAACAACGTTCGAGGCTTGTTCACTTGCGCCCTGGCTGAGTGAATGGGCGGTGGAGCTCACCTGCTTGGTAGCAGAGTTGAGCGAATCGGCGGATACCCTCATATCGATCGCCATTTGCTCGAGTTTGTTGATGGTGTTGTTTACGGCATCTTTGAGCTGAACCATGTCACCTTTACAAGTGACAGAAATGAGCCTGGTTAAATCGCCTGTTTCCACACCGCTCATTGTTTCGATCAGATCATTGATGGGTTCGACCACAGACGTCAATGTGTTATTGATGGATTCTGACAGGCGCTGCAGATCGCCGCGGAAAGGAGTCTGTATGCGCTCTGAGAGTTTGCCGCTCTCTACTACTTGCATAACCCGCATGATTTCATTGATGGGGCCGATTACAGCGTCCAGGGTTTCATTGACGCCTTGAACGATGCGCCGGAAGTCGCCCTCGTGCTTGGTGGCATCGGCTCGGGTATCCAGTGCGCCCTCGACAGCTGCCTGCGCCAGCATATTGGCGTCTTCAATCATCTTGTTGACGGCGCCGATGGCGCGGTTCAGGTTATTTTTGATGGTGTTGAAGTCACCGTTGTATTCGTCGGTGATGGGCTCGGGGATCTCGCCGCGGGAGATACGGTCCACGTAATCAGCGGCCACGTTCAACGGCCCGATGACGGCATCTAGCGTGTCATTGACGCCCTGGACGATGCGCCGGAAGTCGCCCTCGTGCTTGGTGGCATCGGCTCGGGTGTCCAGTGCGCCTTCCACCGCTGCTTGCGACAGCATGTTTGCATCCTCAATCATCTTGTTGACGGCGTCGATGGCGCGGTTCAGGTTGCTTTTAATGGTGTTGAAATCGCCGTTGTATTCGTCGGT
>LJZQ01000012.1 GCA_001314845.1 Marinobacter excellens HL-55 | reverse complement strand
TCCGCAAAAATCCGCAAACGCTAAAAGCCAGCGAACCCCCAGAAACACTGGGCCCACGGGAGTTTTCCGCAAATCCGCAAAATCCGCAGACCCTTGCGGATACGGATATTCTGAAGCCAGGCACCGGGGCGGGTAAAATCGCCACAGACCCACGGCCCGGACACCGCGCCCTCAATCACATTTTTACGCGGGAGAAATAAGGAAACTTTTTTCGAGGGGGTACGGCGCTAGATTTTGCCCGTATGAGTTCCAGAGACTGCCGGGGGTAGCCGGTTATTTTTGGGGGTACTTATGGGGGTATTTCTGAACACCACAGTCAACCACCCACCTAATTATCAGATGGTTACAGCCGGACTTCGGGAGAAGGTGGGCCCACCACTCCCTCAAGTTCACACCAGATCCCCACTCGCTTAACATTCGTCGCCCACGTTGGCTGGCAAACTCCCGCGTTTTACATACTTTTACAACTTTTTTCCCTGCAGAACTCAACTTTTATACCAGATGGTAGATGCTCCGATTGTGTCGCTCTCCTACTCTGTTCGGGTACTTAATCCCGTGATCAGAATGGATGTCGACCATGAATACAAAGAAGAATCTCCTGGGTTTAGCGGTTTTAACCACCTCACTGGCGCTGGTGGGTTGCGGTGGTTCCAGCTCCTCTGGAAATCAGCAGACGGATGGCGACACGACGTCGGATGAACCAACCTTCCCGGCGGTTTTTGCGTTTAGCCAGGATCCGGCGGCGGCGCTGAATGAGATGAAGGATATTCCGGACAAAGCTTTACCACCCGAGCTTTATGAACTAATCAGAGAACAGTTCATCGATGGCACCGACAGTTCGGGTCAAACTCGCCTTGAATTACTGACAGGGCTGGATGACTTCACCAATATCCAGTGCGGAGCAAACTTTGGTGACGATGCAAACCCTGCTGACGCAGCCGATGGCAAGCCGGCTAATAGCTTTCAGACTACCATTACTGATCCGGAAAACGAGGCTGAATTGGGAGCTTATTCGGACGGATCAGGCAACACAGCAGCACTTTTCAACGAGAGCTTTCTGCTGGACTTTAACGACTGTCAACTTGTTGACCCCGATAATACAAGCATTGTTGTTGCAACAATTGATGGGGAAGTCAGCTTTATCAGAGAGTGGGTCGGGGAAAGCAGCAATAGCTCAATGGGTCGAGACAGAGTTCTCATGGAGAATTTCTATTTTAATTTTGGCCCAAATGGCAACGAAGAAACTGCGCCCGTCGAAATTGCCATGATGAATGGCACAACCTACGGTCTGGCATTTAACTTCACTGAAACCCACGTTTTCGGTGAGTTCTCGCAATCGCAAAAAAATGCGTTGGGCAATTTCGAATACGCGGAGACTTTCAGAACCCGACTGTTTATCCAAAGGTTAGTCGACAACGACTTTAACGGTATGTACGCCTTTGATACGTCCAATTTAAAGATCGTGACTACACCCAATGGCGGCACGCCAGCACAAGTCAAGTTCAACAATTTTGCATCGGTTCTTTCTCTTAAGCCTGATCCCAGCGACCCAGGCCTATTCGACTACGAGCTGGCCGTGGAAGCTAATTACCGTGGCGACGAAAACTCTGACTCGACGTCGATCGTTTTCGGAACTGGCGAGAGTGAACAGAGCCTGTTCCTTGAAACCCGTAAGCACGGCTCCACTGACGGCCTTATCGCGGGTACAGCTGACATCAGTTCACTGAAAGGCCTGCTGAGGGACCGATCCGCCAATGTCGAAGAATTTTCCTGCCCGGACGGATCCTCGCTCGGTTATTCTGCAACCTCAGAGGCCCCCCTGGTGGCCGGGCTGGTGTTCCTGGATAACACCAACGATGAAAATACTCTTCGTGTTTTCGTAGATGGTGACAACGAGCAAACGTCACGCGATCCCTCTGTTGCGATTTCAACCATGAGTTTCGATGCCGATTGCTCCCCTGGTAACGGGCCAACACATTTTATCCCCCTGCCCGGTCTGGGCGGTGTTGAATACACCACCACTAGCCAGCCTCCCCAGGTTTAATAGCACTGACCAAGCCGTCACCGGATCGCAAGATCCGTGGCGGCCTGCCTGAACCACGCCCAACTCTCTTTATCCAGCCATACACCTTGGCATTGATCATCCAAAAGGCACTGCCGCGCCCAGGCAACCCGCTCTGCCTGTTTCTCCGGCAATGGCTGCCAGCTTAGTCCATTCCACAAACGCCCCTGACAACTCACCCTGTCCCCCGGGCCCCAGGCATCATTCTCCCGGCCCTCTACATAGCGAATCTCAACCGGCGTTTCCGGCAGCATCCTTTTGAGCAATTCGCCATAAAGGTGGGCGGCGGTGGTCTGGCCAATATCCGGCTGCGCGTTCACTTCGATCACCCAGGCGCCGGCATCACGCCAGGACCGGCGAATGTCCGACATAATCAGGTCTATGCCGGCCAGGTCCAGCCGGCACAGGCGCGCCACTGTAGCGGCCAACTCGGCATTGTCCGGGTGCACTTCGGAGAATATGGGTACGGGCTGGCCACCGGCAGCGACATTCGGTAAATGCGACAGGACAACGATCTGCCCTTTTTTAGGCACGCTGGTGGGCTTAAGGTTTTGAGCCTTCAACAGGTTTTTGGCGGAGTCCACACCTGGCAGTGGTTTGAGCGGGCTGTGACCGGTGCCGGAGCGCTCCGGTCGGGCATTCTCATGGTCGATCAGCGCCGCCACGGTATCCTCGCCATTGCCAATCACTCGTGCCGGAACCCGCTCAATTGCCCAGACACACTCCCCCGCATGCACCGTTAAACGGTAATCCCGGCCCTGCACCTGGGGCTGAACCAGCACCTGCTTGCTCAGCTCCCGGCACTGCCGGTAAGCCTTCGCCAGCGAAGGCAGGTCTTTCAAATGCAGATGAACGCCCTGGCCACCGTCCAGATCCGCCGGCTTGCACACCAATGGAAACCCCAGAGCCCCGGCAGCTGGCTTCAGCTGGGCCTCCTCCGTGATCAGTGCCTGCCGGGGAACCGGAATACCCGCTTTGGCCAGAAAGTCGCTGGTGGCCGCTTTATTCCGCACCAGATTGGCCGACATAACCGACGTTCCAGAGGTAAACGAACTGTCCAGCCAAATGCCGGATGCCCCGATGCCGATCTGGAACATGTGGTGGCCCAGGCTGACGACGGGCAGCCGTGCCTCGAACGCCGCGAACAGGAAGCGCAGGGTATTGGCGGAGGTTGGAGCACCAGCCGCCAGCGATCTCATCAGGGGCTCAAGGCCGCTCATTGCCTCACGAACAAGGGTGTCGGTTTGCGGCGCCATGGAAACCGTCAACAGCCACTTCAAAAGTGACAAGCTTGCGTTCTCGGTACCCTCATAGGCTGGGCAATACATCCGGTAATACTGGGGTTTATCCGGCGATGACAGTGTTTTTGGAGTGTCGAATACCGGTAAACCGGCGTACCGAACCATCCGGTGGTACCAATACACGAGCCATTCCAGCCAGGGCTCGGGGCCAACCGGGTGAGCCGGCGGTTTCGGTACGTTACCAAAGGTGGGTCCCGGAAATGCGCGCTCAAGCAAGGTAGCGAAGGTGGGCGAAAGCGGTTCAGAACCCTTCGACGGTGGCCGGATATTCACGCAGAAGCCCGACTGGCGGGTAGTATCGGCGCCACCAGGGTAGCGAGTAACTGGCGGCTGCATGTCCCAATCGGGGCTGGACGGCACTCAGTGCTCCCTCTGGTTCGACAACCGTTTGCGGGCAACCACCCGGTAGAGGCGCCATGGCAGCTGCACCGGTTCGTGCGAATCCACGCTTGCCCTGAAGTTCAGGTATCGGGCAACGGCATCCAGAATCGCGGTGTTGGAGACATTCTGCAGACGGAACAAACCGCGGCAGAACTCACATAACTCGGTATTGTTGGCAAATTGCCAGTGGCAATCCACCACCCCCGCCGAGAGGATCTCCCAGTGTTGTGTATCACACTGCAACACGAACTCAGGCCCAAGATAGTCGCCCTGATGACCCATGCCGTTGTATTCGCCCACAAACTCATCCAGGAACCGTGCTTCAGGAGAACCAGCGCGCACATCAAGAACAGACAGCAAGCCCCGGGGCACCAGCGCACAGTGACAAGCATTCAGAAACGGGCGCTTATCTGTGCAATGGTGCAGGCCTGCCAAGCTGACAAGTGCATCGATGGATTGACCAGCAAAGGGTAAATCGGCCAGCCCGCAGCTCTCGTGCAGGTCGCTATTAAAGCCCGAGCTGGGGTCAAAGCCCTGATAGATGATGGAGTTGGGAAGGAAATACTGAAGATACTCACCACCGGCGGGCACATCCGCTACCCGCAGCATGGGATTAGCAGCGAGATCCGCAGCCAGCGGCTCAACGGCCCGCTGAAACTCACGCACCCGGGCATGAGGTACGGTTAACATGGCCCGGTGGTAACTGCCGCCACGGTGCCGGAAAATTTCTGCATAGTCTGCAATCACCTGCCCGTGACTCCCCTGATTTTTTGAGTAACATTAATACGCCTGCCACAGGGCAGCATCTACCATCTGGTATAAAGTGATCCGGTAAGACCGTGATTTAATTTAACCGATAACACAAATCTGGCGCACACAAATGTCGGACAATAACAATTTAAAAGAACTGGTTTCCGCGGTGGCGGCCAGGAAAGCAGAGTTTGCGGACCTGATCGTGGCCTTGGCACCGGATCTCAGCTCGCAAGCCATTCTGCCAACGGAGCTGGCGCTGGAGCTGTCTACTGCCCTGCACGACCTTGAGGAGCATGCAACCGGGCACGACCCGCTCTACAAACTGGTTAATGACCACACAGCCCCCGCCCTGGCGCTTAACGAATCTGGCCAGGTGGTCGCTCTCAACGTGGGCGCAGCCCAACTGTTTGATATGCAGTCCGGTGATGGTTTGGTCGCTCTTGGCATCAGCCCGGAGGCTTTCCACCAGTTCAAGGAACGCCTTACAACCACCTCAGGCCCAACGCTGCTAAAGGCCTATCGCAAAGACAGTGATGAGCATACCCTGCCCCTGATTCTCGTGGGCATGTACCAGCAAAAGCTGAAAACCTTCGTACTGAATGCCTTACAACAACATTGGCCAGAATCCATTGATCTGGCGTTTGCGGACGTCTTTGGCCTGTCTACCAGTGAGCGCCATATTCTCGCATTCCTGTCTCGCGGCTGCTCGTCAGAAGAGATCGCCGAAAAGCGGGGCAGCTCTGTGACAACCGTTCGGCAACAGATCAAGAGCCTGCTGCAAAAACTCGGCGCCAAAAGCCAGGTGCAGGCGGCCACCATGGCCGCCTCTGCGGCGACCGCGATGGATACCGTGACGACAAAGGGGGATCTGCTGTCCGCTCACTACGACGACTACCCCATGAGCATCCATGAGCTGTCTCGCGAGCAAAGACGGATTGGCTGGCGACGATTTGGCAAGCTGGGCGGACGGCCAGTGCTTTTCCTGCACGGTCCGTCTTTTGGTGCTGGGGATTTTCCGGACGAGCGACGACTGGCCTCACAATTTGGTCTGGATGTAATAGCCATTGAACGTGCCGGCTATGGTCGGACCGAACCATCGGACAAAGCCGAAGACCCACTGAAAAGCCAGTGCCACGATATCCTCGCCGTACTGGGCTCCCTGTCGATCGCCCGGGTAACCATTTTGTCCCACGAAGTCGCCCTGATACCGGCACTTGCGCTCATGCAACACCCCGGCATCCAGATAAACGGTATCGTTTCAGTCTCTGCGGCGCCACCGTTCAAAGAGCTGGAGCAGATCAACGCCATGCCAGCTCATCAAGCCATATTCATTCAAGCTGCCCGCCATGCGCCCTGGCTGGCCAAGTTAATGATTCGCTTGCTGATCCTTAGGATGAGAAAGCTCGGGCCGGAACAGTGGCCGAAAGTTATTTTCGAGGGTGTGGAGCCGGATGAACATGTGATTCACAAGAACTCCCTCAAACAGGGAGTGATTGCAGCCTACGGGTTCTACATCAATCAACTCGGGGCGGGGTACCTGGAAGATCTCAGGATTATGATTCAGGATTGGAGCCACTTACTGGAAACTCCGAACCTGCCTCTGACACTTATTCATGGTGGCGGTAATGCCAGCACCCCGGCGCATCATCTAGACATTTTCCGCGGCATCAACCCAGATATTACCGTTGAGCTGATTGAAGGCGAGGGGCTGACACTGGCGGTGTCGCAAACGGAAAGGCTCTACCATTCTGTTGCAGCTTTATCTGAGTGCCAACCCCCTGCCAATTTTGTGAACCCTGTCACATAAACACACTTTACCCTGTGGACCTGCTCTATCCTCTGGATGACTATTCCAAAATCTGTCAGATACTTACATCAACCTTGACTCTTGGGCTTAGCACTTACTGTCACTATGGCCACACCATGCTCGTCCGGCAGGGGCTTATCATCAAACAACAACGATAAAATCGGTCTCAAGACCAACAAGTGACTACAAAAACAACGGAGTATTACAATGAATGGCTTTGATTTCGCAGGTAAGCGGATTCTCTGCGCCTCGGTTTCGGCGATCAGTCTATCCCTGTCGTTACCCGTGTATGCCAGTATGGGAAACCTTGGTACCACTTATGGCGTAATGCCCAGTGACATCGCTTCGGCTCAGGCCTTGTCAATGTTCAATACGCAGGTGTCTGCCACTTACTACAACCCCGCCTACCTGACCAAAGACCCTCGAGGTGAGCTGACAACGGGCTTGCTGCACGCCGAGCAGGAACTGCGTGCCAGCAGCCCCACCCGAGACGGTGATGTGCTATCCAACTCTCCAAGCCAGCATGTCCTGATTGGCATGAAGACCAATCTAGGATCACTGACTCGTTTCGGACATCCGCTCTATCTCGGTTTCATCGCCGGTGTTGAAAAGTATGGCAAGGAAATGCTGGCGTTCGAATCTGAAACTTCGGAAGACGGCCAGTTTCTGCAGTATGGGCGCGAGCCTCTGTTTCTGAATATCGGTGGCGCTACCACGATTTGGCGAGGGATTGATGTCGGTGTGGCAGCACGAATTACCTTGCAAGCTGAGGCTAACCTGGATGCCCGCTCAACACTGGCTGGCGAAACCAGCCAGGAGAGGCTCGGCGTCAGCGCCAAGCCGTCGCTCAAAGGTATCGCCAGCATCAGTGCGGACCTCGGCGAGACCGTCTGTCCGGAGCAAGCCTGCATTGTCAGCGGCTTCGAGACAGCCCTCGCCTATCGTGCCCGCTCCAATACCAAAACCACGGTGGACGCCAATGTAGTGGTCCCCCAGGTAATTCCCGAGCCAGGATTGCCTCTGGCGGTCTCCACCATCGACTCGTTCCAGCCCGAGATCATCGCTTTCGGTCTTCATTACCGGGGTGATGGCTGGCGTGTTGGAGCCAGTTTTGAACATCAGAAGTGGTCGGAACTTGAAGATGTCTTCGCCAGTGACACCATAAAGAATCAAAGCGGTGTCAGTGAAGGACTAAGAATGTCTTTCGATGACATTTTGGTACCCAGAATTGGCGGTGAATACCAGCTGTCCAGGGCATTTGCTGTCACCGCGGGCGTCGCTTACGAAGAATCGCCCCTGCGCAGCACGCAGAACCCAGAGGTCAACTATTTCGACAACGACAAGATCGTAATCGGCCTGGGTATCAGCGCTAAATATGAGCGCACCCGCCTGTTTGCCTACCCGGTCCGTTTTGATCTTGGCTACCAGTATCAGCAGCTGCAAAAACGGGATTTTCAGGTAACCCCGTTTGGTAGCGAAGTCGCCAATGAAACCGTCGAAACCGATGGCGACGTGCACGTTGTCGCGGGCTCTGTGACCTTCAAGTTCTGACGAGGTGTAGTATGAAGCGTTCCATTATGGCAATGGCCCTGGCCACGTCTGTACTTGCGGGCTGCGGCGGCGACGAGCAAACCGTGAACCGGTCAGAGGTAACAAAGGCTGACCTGTATTTCAGCTACCCCATGGCCGGGCAAGCCGCGGTAGCCACTAGCACGCCCATCTTCCTGCGCTTTACACAGGGCATAGCCACCCCCGAGAGCGAACTTGCCTCAAGCCTGCAACTCGAGAGCGAGCACGGCGACACTGTAACTCTGACGGACGCGAAAATGACCGCAGAGAACCGGGGGGTAGCCCTTCGGCCGGCACAAGCACTGTTACCCGGCACCCGTTATACCCTGATAACCAATGGCCTAAAGGCTGGTAGTGACCTGGTCACGCTCCCGAATGGCGGCATTGAATTTACCACGGCGCCCGCTACCAGTGGCCCGTTATTGAACCGCGCCGAAGGCACGGGCTTTGATCTGGCGCGGGTTATTCCCTCGGGCGACGACCGCTATCCCGCTGCAGATCTCTCGGTCCTGAGGATTCAGTTTACCGAACCGGTGGATGAGCAAACCCTCCGTTACGGGGACACTATTGCCCTGCTGGATAGTCAGGACGAACCCGTTGCCGCAGAGCTGTATGTCAGTGGCCACCGGGTCACCATTGACCCTGAGTCAGACCTGGACCCAAACCAAACCTATTCTCTTCACCTCAGCGACGACATTCGGAGCATGCTGGCCCAGGCGCCATTGAACCTGTCGGATGACTCCCTGCTGACTATCCGACCTCTCGATTCCCGTTCCCCCAAAGGTGAGCGGGAGCGGATGCCGCAAACGGCCACAACGACTCTGGGCGATCTGTCACTTTCCGGCGAAGGTTTTAATTCCGTAGGCCTGCGTTCGGTGCTTTTGGGACAGGACAACAGTACCCGAGCGCAGGGAACCGTCTTTGCAGAGTTGGGCTACATACCGCGGTTTGACGCCAACAAACAGAGCGTGCCATTGAGGATTGACCGGGGCACTCTGATGACCGGCTCCAATGTCGATGTCAACGTGGCGGGCGCGCTTCCTGCAGGCTTTTCATCGGAGGCAATAAAAGTGCGCTTCCTGTCAGATGCCAATGGTTTTCTGATGGCGAACTCCTACACCGATGATGAGAACGCGCCACGGATGATTGAGCTCTTTATCGACATGGCGCTCAATACCGGCGACACCATTGCCAATGCTGCGCTTGCTCAGGAGTTGCTGCATGTACACCTGGTTGGCACGGCCATCGTGGAGGAAGGCACCCTGACCATCGAGGCCGTTGGAGTGATCGAGCCAGACGTCATGGGCGTGGATGTGGCGTCCGGGCTGATTTCTTTCCGCCTTGAGGGCTACCGGAATCCGGACGATGCACCGGCAGCCGGAAATTTTGCCGATACTCAGGCACCGTTCATTAAAAGCTGGGTGCCGGGCGAAGAGGCGGCCGATACATTACGCCCCGGCGACCCGCTGATCATCTACTTCTCAGAGCCTCTGCTACCAGGCACCGTTAATCGGGACACCGTTAAACTATTTGGAGGCGGTAACGAGCTTAACACAGAGCGCTCTCTGAACGGGTCTGTGCTGGTTGTCCGTCCCGAAGAAGCGCTTGCTCATGGCATCGAGTACAACTTGACTTTGGAGAACATCAAGGACACATCTGGGCTCAGCCTTGGCTCTACTACTCTGAACTTTAACCTCGCACCCACACTGCCGGGCACACCGGAGGATCAATCTCCGCTGGTGCTCGCAACCATTCCCGGCTTCCCATGTACGAAAACCGGCATCAACCTCAGTCAAGGTCACCAGGGCCGCTGTGCTGGTGGCAAAACAACGGACGACCTTCTGCCAATTCCCGAATACGCAAGTCATAAGCCATTGGTGGTCCGTTTCTCACAAAACATCCATCCAGAAACCCTGATACCGGGCGTCAACTTCTCTGTCGAAATGCTTCAGAATGGCCTATGGCAACCAGTACCTGCTGGCGATTATGATATCAGGCGCGAGCCCCGCAGCCTTGTCATCACACCCGTTGTTGGCTGGGAACCGAACACTCAATATCGGTATACTTTAAACAGTAGTGAGGCTATTCGCTCAGCGATTAATGATATTAATCCTAACCTTGGTCTACCGCTGCAGACCGAACTGTTAACACAGGGCACTCGCAACCGAAACAACCGCACCTTTGGCGGCGAAGCACTAGTTAACCACTTTGTGGCGGTAGCCGGGAGTCCTCAGACAGTCAGCCTTCCTTTGCGCAATTTGCCAACCGCAGATGCCAATTCTGATCTGACCTTCCAGAAAGATATAGAGCAAGGTGCAACCGCCGATGAAACACTACCGAACTCTGCGGGACTGAAAGCCAATGGTGTTTCACCGCTAAACAGCTCGACCGTTGTCGAGAATGCGAACATTGGTTGCGCCGTCGGAGTGGACTGCGACCGAGATCAATCGATCTACCTTACCGCAATGCTGGACACCCTAGTGTACGGCAACCCTCTGAACAACGACAACGGCCCCCAAGTCCCGGTCGATATCTACCCTTCCTTACTGGCCACGACCTCCAGCAGCGTATGGGTCCGAATCGACACCAGCTTCATTGATGCCTTTCCGGACTTCATTCTGAGTGTCGACCTCAGCCCGAACGAAGAAATTCCCACCGGTCCCATGCTGATGCGCATCCGCTACGATGACGACAGCGAAGTCGGAAGGATTCCGCCGAAGGGTTTCATCTTCAACGATGAGAACGGTCAACTGACTTTCGAGACCGTACTGAATGTCTATCTGGATGCTCCATACCTGAATCCGAGCATCGGTCCAGCAAATCTGAGTCACAACCTGCGTAGCTACGAAATCAACAATTTACGCATGCGGGGACCCATAACCTTCCTAGATGATGGCCGGATGCAGATTTCGTTGAGTAATATCGAGGCCGTGCCCATTAACGTGGACGTGCGCGGAACGATCGAGATTTCCGGCCAGAACACTGGTGGCCTTTGTGGAATATGGCCATTCACTTCCATATGCGGTGGCATTGCAAACGTCGCCGTGGACGCCAACAGCCGGATTCACCTTGAAATCCCGCCGGGCAAACTGAACCTGAACTACCTGTCTCCTTATACCCAGAACTAAGTCCAAGCCGGCCCGGACAACCGGGCCTCCCAACTGCACCAAATCTTCGTTATGGCCAGTCGATCGCTGGCCTTTTTTTGTACACCCCGTAGCGTTTACCCACAACCCCAAGCATCCTGACCTGAATTACTCTGCACTAATTTCCATATTTGTGCATCGAAATAGGAGGGAAGTTAGGTGTTCAATTCGACGCAATTTTGCGTCATCCAGGCCAACGTCCCAAAAAGACAAGCGGGATAACATCCAGCATAAATATGTAACTACGACAATTACTGATAATATAATCACTGAAACTCGAACACCTAAACGACAAAAATAATAGGAGCTTTACAGATGATCAATTCTAACCGCATCGCCTTGCGGGCAGTATCTTTTGCGCTTGCAACCACAACTGCCGGCTTATCGGCGACTGCCCATGCCAGCATGGGCAACCTGGCTACCAGCTATGGACTCTTACCCACGGACATTGCCTCGGCTCAGAGCCTCTCAATGTTTAACGAACAAGCTTCTGCCACATACTATAACCCTTCATACCTCACGGCCGATGAAAGGGGTGAAATGACAGCCGGCATTCTCCACTCTGAGCAAGAACTCCGAGCTGCTAGACCTGACGCTAATGGAGACATTCTAGCTGATTCTCCCTCACAACATGTCTTGCTTGGATTCAAAACCAACTTGAGCTCTCTGACAAGGGCAAAACGCCCCATTTATCTTGGGTTAATGCTTGGAGTGGAGAAGTACGGCAAAGAAATGCTGGCTTTCCGCTCTGAAACCTCTAACGAAGGGCAATTTTTACAATTCGGTAGAGAGCCACTTTTCCTGAATGTCGGTGGTGCGACTGAGGTTATTGATGGCCTGGCCGTGGGCGCATCCGCCAGGGTGACACTGGAGGCTGTAGCTAACCTGCAAGCAGTATCCACGCTCGGCGGAGAAACTTCGAAAGAGAAACTCTCTGTAAATGCCGAGCCATCCCTGAAAGCTATCTTAGGAACAACAATTACCCCGTCCAAGTTTTTTTGTACTGACAGCTGTGCGCTTGACGGTTGGGAACTGGCTCTGGCCTATCGCACTAAATCCGCTGCATCTACGTCTGTTGACTCTAACGTGATTGTTAATCAGACAATACCTGATCCGGGCTTAACACTCGCAGTCGCGACCATAGACTCGTTTCAACCCGAGACCTTTTCAATGGGTTTGCAGTACAAAGGCGATGGGTGGCGCGTGGCGGGATCCATAGAACAGCAAAGGTGGTCTGAGCTGGAAGACGAGTTCAAGGGTGATTCCATAAAAGATCAGGCAGAGCTCCCACCGAGCCAAAGAATCAAGTTTGATGACATCCTGATTCCCCGGATCGGCGTTGAGTATCAACTTAGCAAAAGTTTTCTGGTTACCAGCGGCTTGGCCTACGAAGAGTCGCCACTGAACAGTGATCGTAATCCGGACTTGAATTACTTCGATACAAACCGGGCTGTCTTTGGTTTGGGTCTGACTGCTATTTACAACCGCACTCGGATTCTCGCCTACCCAGTCAGACTTGACCTAGGGTACCAATACCAACGCTTACTTGAACGCGACTTCACGATTGTATCGGAGGACACATCAGGCAACACAACAGATGTACCGGTAACCGCAGATGGTGACGTACATGTATTCAGTGCCTCCCTCACTCTTAAATTTTAAAGGAGACGGTACCATGAACAAAAACATCATACCGTTCGTTCTCATCTTTGCGATCGCCGGCTGTGGAGGCGACGGAGACCGCCAAACACTCATTACACCGGTTGACCCCCAGAGCGGAGAACCGATCACCGGTCCCGCCACTCTGGTTTACTCCTATCCAGCCGACGGGCAACGAAATGTCAGTCCGATTTCTGACCTTATCCTACGCTTCAACACGCCAGTTAATATCAACTCTGTCAATTCAAGTGTTGTCCTGTCTGGCCCGGAGGGCCAAACTGAATTCAATGCTCGCGCCGTGGATGGCGGCCGTAGCGTTGTATTAGAACCAACTGAAGACCTCAGTTTGGGTACAAAATACGATGTCACCTTTTCGTCTCCTTTGGAGACGGCGGATGGGCGTTTAATTGCAAATCCAACTAGCACTGCGAACACACAGCCAGGGATCCAGTTTACAACGCGAGGGGGCTTTTCGGGACTAAAAGAACTCGATTCGACAGCACAGACGTTCGAAATTGCGAGTATCATACCCAAAGCAAATACGCCTTTTGGGCCCTCTGACTTATCTGCGTTTCGATTGGAACTTACGCAGTCCATCGATCCATATTGGCAAGACCTAGGAGGCCAGATCAGGCTTCTGGATGCCAATAATAATGTTGTATCTTCAGAAGTTCTCGTTAAAGACCGCCGGATTACGGTAGATCCCTGCACGACGGGCAATCCTGCCACTTGCGGGACCCCAGAAGACAAATTGATGCCGGGTGGAAGGTACACTCTTTCAATTTCGAATCTACCTTCAATATCGGGGGATCGGCTTTCCGTGCAGGAGTCATTTACTGCGCGCGCCTCGGAACCCACCGCAGTACAGTTTCAGAATGCAACTGACCCGGGTCAACTCGATGGCAACACGACATCAAAACTCAACGGCCAAGCAATCAACGGAGTTATTCTGAACTCAGTGCTCCAAGGAGTTACGGACCAGTCTACATCCCTCAGTGGATTGTTCACTGAGCTGGCTTTTGCCCCAAGTTTCGGTGCTGATGAAGCACTACCACTCAGGATACCTCGCGGGAGTCGTCTGACCGGCAATTCATTGCCCGTTCGGGTGAATGGCACCGTAGGGATTATCGACCAGCAAACTAATGAGCTTCAGCAGACCGGCAACATTAACGTTGTAATGGCATCTGATGCGACGGGATATCTACTGCCCAATCCGTACACCCGAGATCAAAATGCACCGCGTCACGTCCGTTTGTTTATGGATGTGGCAATGAATACCGAGGCGGCACAGCCCAATGCTTCTCTATCCCAGGATTTGCTTCACGTAGAGTTAGTTGGCATTGCATTGGTAGAAAATGGCATTTTAACCATAGACGCGATAGGGATCGTTGAACCCAATCTTCTTGGCCAAGAAATTACAAACTCAACCATCGCTTTCCAGATTCAAGCTGATACATCCGTAAATTCCCAGTTGCAGGCAATTGAAACCAGGCTCTTCGATAATTCCGGCCCAATCTTGGTTAGCTGGCTACCGGGCGATGATCAAACATTTCCAGGTAACAGAGATCAGTTGCAGCGCCCCGGGGATCCGGTCATTCTGAACTTTGATGAACCGCTGCTTCCAAGCACGGTTGAATCAGGCGTAGTTTTACTCAAGAACAATGGTGAGATTGTCGAGTCTCGTATACAAGCCGATGGGACAACTGTGTCCGTCAATCCGCTCGGAGGTCTTGAACATGGCGTACCCTACACCGTTCTGGTGGCCTCTGACCTGACGGACCTCGCGGGCAATGGAAGTTCGTCACTGGCACTCAACTTCGAGCTCCCTGACCTCGGTGGTTCTGACGTCCCTGTAGTTTCTCCGATACCTCTAACGACCTATCCTGGCTATCCCTGCGTGACAGAGGGTTTGAACATTCAACAAGGCACACATGGTCAGTGTCTCGATGCCGCACCAGACGGTCCACTCGGCCAAGCATTACCCATCTCACCCATGCCGGCAGATCGTCCAATCGTAGTAGTTTTCTCCCAATCTATGGACCCGAACACTGTACGTCTCGGAGAAACCTTTAAGGTTCACAAACTGAGTGAAACCGGAGAGCCTACCGAAGAAGTGAGTGGTCGCCTCGAATTCAGCAATCAACGAATCCGTTTCTTCCCCGATAGGCCGTGGGAAGAAGGTTCGTTTTATCGTTACCAGTTGGTGAGCCGCGACGGCCCTTGCGAAGGAACGGAGGCAATCTGCTCTGAGCTTGGTATGCCTCTCAAAGCAGATTTGCTGGTTGACCCTTCCTCCGTCGGCGGTCCGAATCTGGACATTGTTTTCCGCGGTACAGAACCAACTGCCTCGGTTTACACTCCACTCCGCAATCTTCCAGTTAGAGACACCAACTCCAACTATGTGGTTGATTGCGATACGCTGGCTGGCACAGATTGCCTGGAGCCATTCAATCATGAGCTAGTCCCAGGCGATAGCTCTGAATTCGCACCCTCTGCCAACTCTGCCAAACTCTTGGTGAGAGGTAGCAGTGCGTCAGTACTCGGAGCCCCGGTACCCGCCAATGTTGGCTGCACACCAGGAACAACATGCCCGGAAAACAAATTTATTTATCAAACGTTTGCTCTGAACACCGACGTTGTTGGACCCGTGACGCCAGAGCCGGCAACCGGTCCTGAAGTGGATGTCATCCTATACCCGACTCAACTGGCAGCCACCAGCGCCAGCGTGTTCCTGGCAGCGCTGGGTGAGCAGGCGACTGGTACAACCATTTTGCGAATGAAATACATAGAGCCCTCAGAAGACAATCCTTTTGGCTTTCTAAAAGGACAGATCTTTGAAGACGAGAATGGCGAACCGCGCTTCAGAACGGTTGCACCATTGACCCTTGATGCTCCCAATTTAAGCCTGCCGGCAGCTCAGTTACTTAACCATGATCTTTACAGCAAAGACATTGAACTGCATCTCGAAGGACCGATCACATTTTTTGATGATGGTCGCATGCAAGTATCCCTGATTTCGCAGAAAGCTGTAGATCTGGACGTCAACGTAGATTTAAGGATTCCACTTCTCAGCGACTTGCCTTTGCTTGGTGATCTGGTTGACATAATCAACGGTCTAGGTGCCGGCGCTGGCAACATAGTCAGTTCACTTGCATGCTTCATCGATCCAAACTGCGATGAACCGGCTGTTGCCGAAGGCCCAGTTATAATCCCGCTCCAAATTCCAGAGGGTGGCGTAAACCTTAACTTTATCTCTTTCCCGATAAAGCAGGTGCCAGAAACTCATCGCCTTGAACCTTAACGGGCTCTAGTCCAGCCCTTTTTCAACAAGTGACCACGGTCATGCTGAGCCAGCATGACCGTTTTCTGTCCAGCACTCACCCTATTCTTTGGCCTCACAGCCGTTTCCTGATAATCTGGTTGCAACTTAAAACCTAAAACAACAATCCCGGGATAGTCTCATGCAAAACGGCACACACTACCGCACCTGCCACCTCTGCGAAGCCATGTGTGGCGTTGCCATTGAGGTTCAGAACGGCAAGATCTCCTCCATCAAAGGGGACGAGCAGGATCCCCTCAGTCAGGGACACATCTGCCCCAAAGCGGTAGCGTTGCAGGATTTGCATGAAGATCCGGAGCGCCTGCGCAAACCGGTCCGCAAAACGGCGGATGGCTGGAAGGAAATGTCCTGGGATGAGGCGTTCAATCTGGTCGCCCGGCGCTTGCATGAAGTGCGCAGCAAGCGCGGCAAGAACAGCGTTGGGGTGTATCTGGGCAACCCCAATGTACATAATCACGGCGCCCTGATGACCACCATGCCGTTCCTGCGTGCTATCGGCACTCAGAACCGGTTTTCTGCCACCTCCAATGACCAGTTGCCGCACATGCTGGCAAGCTTCGAGATGTTCGGGCACCAGATTCTGTTCCCGATCCCGGACATAGACAATACCGATCTGTTTATTTGCATCGGGGCAAACCCGATGGCTTCCAATGGCAGCCTTATGACAGTGCCGGATGTGCGTGGGCGGCTAAAAACTCTCAAACAGCGGGGCGGCAAACTGGTGGTCATCGACCCCCGCCGCACTGAAACGGCCAAGCTGGCGGACGATTTTCACTTTGTTCGCCCCGGCACAGATGCGTTACTGCTGATGGCCATGGTGTACACGTTATTTGACGAGAAACTGGTCAATGCCGGCGCAGCTGAGCGCCTGATCAAAGATATCGACCTGCTGCACCTGGCCTGCCTGAGCTTTGCGCCCGAATCCGTTGCTGGCCACACCGGCCTGTCTGCCGAAGCAATTCGCCAGCTGGCCCGAGACCTGGCCGGCACCCGTAAAGCTGCTCTGTATACGCGCATGGGTACCAGTACCCAGGCGTTCGGAGGCACAACCACCTGGCTGGCCTACTGCCTGAACATTCTCACCGGTAAACTGGACATCCCGGGGGGTGTTCTGTTCACTCAACCGGCGGTGGATCTGGTTGCGCTCGGCGCGATGTCTGGCCAGAAAGGCCACTTCGGCAAACGTTACAGCCGGGTGAAAAAGCTGCCAGAGTTTGCTGGCGAATACCCCGCCAGCACCATGGCGGATGAGATTCTGACCCCGGGCGAAGGCCAGATCCATGCGTTTGTCTCAGTGGCCGGTAACCCGGTGCTTTCCAGCCCCAACGGCCCGCGTTTGGAGCAAGCCCTGGGCGGGCTGGAGTTCATGGTGTCGGTAGATTACTACCTGAATGAAACCACCCGACATGCCGACGTGATTCTGCCCCCAACGGCAGCCCTGGAGCGCAGCCATTACGATCTGATCTTCAGCATGTTTGCCGTTCGCAACGTCGCCAAGTACAGCGAAGCTCTGTTCGATCCGGGCCCCGATGCCCGTCATGACTGGCAGATTCTTCTGGAGTTGGCCCACCGCCTGGAAAAACAACGCAAGGGCGGCGGCCTGCCGTGGCGTGCAGAGCTTGGCTGGCGCGCCTTCAAGCGTTTGGGGCCAGACCCGATTTTGGATATGATGCTGCGCACCGGCCCTTACGGCGCCAGCCTGGGCAAGGCTGGCAAGCTTGTTCAGCCAGCGCTGGATCTGGTTATGGACATACTGCCCAAGCGCCACCCTCTGAAAAGCTTGGCCAAACTCAGCCCGCTGAACCGGCGCTGGCAGGATTTGCCCAAAGGGCTGTCATTGTCAGCCTTGAAGGATTACCCAAGCGGCGTTGATCTCGGCTCGTTACAACCCAGCCTGCCAGACCGGCTGTTCACCCAGGATGGCAAGATCCAGCTTGCACCGCGCCGCTACCTGGCGGATGTTGAACGTCTGAGAGACCTGCTGGAGCAGCCATCGGGCGACCAATTACAACTGATCGGCCGCCGGCACGTACGCAGCAACAACTCATGGATGCACAACAGTCAGCGCCTGGTGAAAGGCAAGAATCGCTGCACCCTGATGATGCATCCGCAGGATGCCACAAACCGTGGCCTTGTGGACGGTCAGCAGGCACAGATCGGCTCCGGCGACCGTTCGGTGGTGTTACCCGTCGAAATTACCGAAGACATCATGCCCGGCGTTGTCTCGATACCCCATGGCTGGGGACACAGCCGGCCGGGCACTGGCCAATCGGTTGCGACTGCCCATGCCGGCGCAAGCATCAATGATGTGCTGGATGACGCCGAGGTTGATCCGGTTTCCGGCACTTCCGTACTCAACGGGCAGGTAGTGCAGGTCAAAGTCTGGCAAACTGAGGCCGAACGCAAACAAGCGTGACTCATTCTGATTCAGGAGACCCAACATGCCCAGAGGACTGCAACTGGTCATCATAGCCCTTGGCCTGATCGCCATCGCGGTGTTGCTCTACTACATCTGGCGCCAGAGCAGGGCCATCGCTGAACACCGTCAGCGCCAAAGGAAAACGGAAGAATTCCAGGCCAAGCGCCGTGACGATATGATCGAGAGTATTCGCATCATTGCCATGGCGGTGGAGGAGGACCAGGTGGAATATTCCGAAGCCTGTCTTCGGCTCAAGGGTTTACTGGACTACATTGCGCCAGAGCTGCTGGAGAAATCACCTTTTTACGTGTTCCAGACGGTTCACGACAAGATTCAGCATATGCCAACTCACCGCGCGCGGCAGAGTACCGACACCAAATTCGTCCAGAAGATGGATAGAGAGCGACTTGCGGTAGAGAAGGAACATGCTGATGAAGTTCGCAGGGCAGCAACCGCAATCCGGCATTACCGCTTCGATTGAGCAACTCGCCTTTGTGTAATTTTTTGTAACAGGAAGCGGCACCGACCTCGAAATATAGTAAAGCAAATCAATAGCTTTTGCTGCCCAAGAAATATGACACCGCGCTCATTTCTCGTGAGGTGTCATTTCCCGCTTTTCTTTTGATCAAGCTTGTCTAGATTTATAGACAGACACTGCGCAATTCATTCGGGCAGTGGCTCGTGTTGTTTTTCCTCAAGTTTGGACGACTCTGCAACAAGCGGGTGAACTTGCCGGCCACAAGTGCCGGCTTTTTTTTCGTCAGTTTTGCCCCATCATCCCGGCCATTGCCATAATGCTGTCTTTGCTGTTGACCAGTTCATCAAACTGCTCCTCGACCGCCTCTCTGTCCAGGCCCAGCTCATCAAAGACTGACTGATCAACCGGCTCGCCAGCGCCCAGGGCAACACCCCGCTCCGTTAGCAGTTGCCGCCCCAGCCAAAGCAGCCGTGAATACACATTGTGAGGGCCGTCGTAGACCGGGTTTTTCTGATAACGGATCGCCAGAGTTACTTCATCCGGCATGCCCCAGTTTTCCATCAACTGCGCCGCAATCTGCTCACGGGTAATGCCCAACAGGTAATGTTCAATGACGCTGGAATCAATCTGCGGATTCACCTCCAGGGATCGGCACACCAGTTTGAAGTGCGGTGGGAATACCTGGGCCAGAACCAGGTGACCGAAGTTGTGCAGCAAGCCTGCCAGATAGGCCAGGCCAAACATCGGCCGTTTGCCCCGTGGCATCATGCTCGCGAGGATACCCGCAGACTGGGCCTGCCAGATAGCCTGCTGCCAATAATTCACATAGCCATCCGGGTGGTCTTTCGGATGCTTCAGGGCACGGCCAAGAGCCAAACCCATCGCCAGGTTCATCACCAGATCAAAACCTAACACCCGGGACACCGCATCGTGCACCGAACGTACCTGCCCCGCAGCCGCATAAAAGGAGGAGGATGCCCAACTGACCACCTGCGCCGCCAGGCTGGGGTCACTTTCCACCACATCAACGAGATCGCCCATGACCGCATTCGGGTTTACCCGGAGGTGAATGATTCGCTGGGCTGTTTCCGGCAACGGAGGCAGCTCCAGGGTGTCTTCCAGACGCTGCTGAATGCGCAGACCGGTAAATTTTTTAAGGGCAGAATGCAATTGATCACGATCTGCCCCGTGGTTATTCAGATTGACTGAGATGGTGCTGGTTTCAACCGTAAAATCAAAACGATCCGCTTTGGCGGTCAACTGAACAAAGTCTTCGGCCGGCATAACGATCGCCAGTTTTTGATCGATCAGCTCCAGAGCCACAGACTCCAGCTGGTCAACACACTGATCCACCACAGTTGGCCAGCCCGTCAGCGAGGGTAACGCCGGCAACTCCTGCAAGCCAGAACGCTGGCGTACCCGCACTTGTTCACGGCGCTGCATGATTCGCAGATCGCGACCCAGGCGATTGTTCAACGCCTCAAGGTCGAGCATGTCGTCCCGCCGGCAAATGGCCTGCAGGTTACCCTCGCCGTCATTCAGCAACACCATTCTTAACAAATGATGCCCTTGAACCTGGCTCACGCTCCGTAAGGACACACCGGCGGCATTGTCGCCAAGAGCTTGTTGAACCACGACAGGCAGTTCCATATCGATCTCCGAATTGACGTTCAAAATCTATTTGGCTGCATTTTGCAGGCATTATCAAGACAACAACTGAGAATTAGTGGCCCAGAGCATACCCTTTTATCATCATGGCATCGCATGACAAATTACACCTCACCATAACGGATATTCGTGCCAAGCCAGCGGCGAATCAGGGCATCGACCACTTTTGGTTGTTTCATCAGCGCCGGCGCCATCTCTTTGACCGGTTCGATCCAGCCTTTGTCCCGTTCAAATTCCGCCAACCGGAACTGCATCAAACCGGTTTGACGAGTGCCGAGAACCTCTCCCGGGCCGCGGATTTCAAGGTCTTTTTCCGCAATAAAGAAACCGTCCTGACTGTCTCTCAAAGCTTGCAGCCGGGCCTTGCCATTATTGGACAGTGGCGGGTGGTACATCAATACGCAAAAACTTGCCTGATGACCTCGGCCTACCCTACCCCGCAGCTGATGCAACTGGGCCAGGCCAAGACGTTCCGGATTCTCAATTATGATCAGTGACGCGTTGGGCACGTCCACACCCACTTCGATAACTGTTGTCGCCACCAACAGATCCAGATCTCCGTTTTTAAAACGCTCCATCACATCGGCTTTTTCCTGGGCTTTCAGGCGACCATGCACCAGCCCCACATTCAGATCCGCCAGTCGCTCTGACAGCTCCTGGGCCGTCACCTCTGCGGCCTGGCATTGCAGGGCTTCAGACTCTTCGATCAAGGTACAGACCCAATAGGCCTGACGGCCATCCTGACAAGCGTTGCGCACTCGCTCAACGATGTCATCCCTGCGGCTGTCCGGCAGCACGATGGTCTCGATGGGTTTTCTGCCCGGGGGCAGCTCGTCAATAATGGAAGTATCAAGATCCGCGTAGGCGCTCATGGCCAGGGTTCTGGGGATCGGTGTGGCGGTCATGATCAGTTGGTGCGGCGCCAGAGTACCGCCGACACCCTTTTCCCTCAGCGCCAGCCGCTGGTGCACACCAAAGCGGTGTTGCTCATCGACAATCACCAGCGCCAGCCGCTGGAATTTAACCTCGTCCTGAAACAGCGCATGGGTGCCGATGGCCACTTGCGCGTCACCTTCGGCGACTGCCGCCAGCGCCTCTTGCCGGGCCTTGCCTTTGACCTTGCCGGATATCCAGGCAAGCCGGACACCCAGTGGCTCAAGCCAGCCTGTAAAATTCCGGTAGTGTTGTTCTGCCAGGATCTCGGTTGGCGCCATCAAGGCCACCTGCGCCCCGGAGCCAAGTGCCTGGATAGCGGCAAGGGCCGCAACAACCGTCTTACCGGAGCCGACGTCCCCCTGCACCAAACGCAGCATCGGTATCGGTTGGCTGAGATCCTGTCGGATGTCCTGCACCACGTGCTTTTGCGCACCGGTCAAGCTGAAGGGCAGTTGCTCCAGAAACCGTTCTGGCAAATCCCCGGTCGGTAACAGGGGTAACGCCTGCCGCGCCTGTATTTGCTGACGAACCCGCAACAGACTGAGCTGATGGGCCAGTAATTCTTCCATAACCAACCGCTGCTGAGCCGGATGACGCCCCTCCAGCAGTGAGTGAACCGGTGAACCGGCCGGCGGTGAGTGCACCAGCTTTACCGCATCACTGATGCCCGGCAACTGGTAGTCCGCCAACAGCTCCGGCGGCAACCAGTCTTTGATCGGGAATCGCTCTAGGTAGCCCAGCGCCTGCTGGCACAGGGCTCGCACCCTGGGCTGCTGAATGCCCTCGGTCAGTGGGTACACCGGGGTCAGGGTCGCCTCACCGGCCGCAGGCATGGGCTGCGGGTTGACCTGGTATTCCGGATGGTAAAATTCATAACCGGCCCGGCCAGGGCGAACCTCGCCAAAGCATCGAACTCTGGTGCCTTCAGCAAGCTGGTTCTTCTGCGCGGCGTTGAAGTGGAAAAAACGCATCACCAGAAAGCCGCTGTCATCCCGCAAGGTCACCTGAAGCGAACGGCGACGCCCCATCACCAGATCGGTTTTCATCACCTCGCCTTCAACCACGGCAACATCGCCAATGCGCAGGCTGCCCATGGGTATTACTCTTGTGCGGTCTTCATAACGATGGGGGAGGTGAAACAGCAGATCCTGTAATGAGTTGACGCCCAATTTGGCAAGCGTGTCAGCGAGGGCGCTGCCTACGCCCTTGAGCTGGGTAACCGGGATGTCGTCCAGTGACGTCATAACAGCCCTCAGGCGCGCTCGGCAGCCACCGGCGTATCAGTTTTTGCCCGCTCTATTACCCGGCACTGACTGGCCGCCAGCGACAATACATCAATCGCTTTTGGCCGCGGGAAGGTCACTCGCCAGGCCAGAGCGACCGTTCGGAACGGTACCGGGGCAGCAAATGGACGCACCACCAGAATGTCTTCCTGATATTTCATGCCGGTCGCAGCAGACAACGGCAGTACGGTGATACCAAGGCCGGAGGCCACCATGTGACGAATGGTTTCCAGCGAACTGCCCTCAGTCACCAGCTCTGGTGTGCCCTGGTCAACCCGCCGGGTGATGGCATCCACTAGCGGCGGGCAGGACTCCAATACCTGATCTCGGAAACAGTGCCCCGGACCCAGCAACAGCAACTGCTCTCTGGACAACTCTTCGGGTGTGATCTGATCGTTCTTCGCCAAGGCATGATCCGCCGGCAGCAACACCACAAAAGGTTCGTCGTAAAGCGGCAGGGTAACCACTTCCGGTTCTTCAAATGGCAGCGCAATGATGATCGCGTCCAGATCCGAGTGCCTGAGCTTCTGGCGCAGGTTGGCGGTGTAGTTCTCTTCGATGTACAGCGGCATGGCCGGCGCCGCACGCCGCAATTCCGGCAGCAGATGCGGGAACAGATAGGGCCCGATAGTGTAGATGGCCCCGACTTTCAACGGCGAGTTGAGCTGATTTTTGCCGTCCTGGGCCATGTCTTTGATGACACCCACCTGGTCCAGCACCCGCTGTGACTGCTCAATGATGCGCTGGCCCACTTCGGTAACCCGGATGCTGCTTTTACTCCGCTCAAACAGCGGAATGCCAAGTTCTTCCTCCAGCTTTTTTACCGCCACACTCAGGGTCGGCTGGCTGACGTGACAGCGCTCCGCCGCACGGCCAAAATGCCTTTCCCGGGCAAGCGTAACGACGTATCGTAACTCCGTGAGTGTCATGGTGAGCTCCGGTCAGTAGGGGCGGGTCAAACTTTCACATACTTTATAAGCGAAAGCATAAGGATTGAAATTGTCTATGGCAATGTCCGATCGCAAGCAATCTGCACGAATTCTGGTTGCGGGCTGTGGCAAATTAGGCGGCGACATCGCCAAAACACTGTCAGCAACCGCAGAAGTATACGGCTTGCGCCGCAATCCGGACCGGGTGCCCGCGGGCATCACCGGAATTGGCGCCGACCTGACCCGGCCAGAAACCCTGAACGGCAAGCTGCCAGAGCAGCTGGACATCGTGATCTATTGCCTGACACCGTCCAGCTATGATGAACAGGGCTATCACAACGCCTATGTTGCAGGCTTACAAAATCTGCTCGACGCCCTCGGTGACCAGCCCCTGACCCGGTTGATTTTTATCAGCAGTACCAGCGTTTACGCCCAGAACGATGACAGTTGGGTAGATGAAACCAGTCCTGCCGAACCGGACCGCTTCACCGGCCAGATCATCCTCAAGGGTGAAAAAACCGCCCTCGACAGCATTCATCCAGCCACAGTGGTGCGCTTCAGCGGCATTTACGGCCCCACCCGACAGCGTTTTCTGGAAGAGGTGATCGAGGGGCGAATGAACCCACAACCGCCAGCGCCGTTCAGCAACCGGGTTCATGAGCAGGATGCAGCCCGGGTGATCGCCTGGCTGAGTGAGCAAGCGTTGGCGGGCAATGCCATAGAGAACCTATACATCGCCACCGATTGTGAGCCGGTCACGCTGGATCAGGTTGTTGAGTGGGTCAGACAGCAGATTGAGTGCAAAGCACCGGTGGCGAGCGCCAGAAAAGGGGGACGAGCGGGAAGCAAGCGGTGCAGTAATCAGCGATTGCTGAAGAGCGGGTTTAAGTTCCGGTACCCCGACTATCGCGCAGGGTACCGGGACATGATCGACGGCCTCAGCTGAGCACCATCACCGCTTCCATTTCAACAGGCACACCCTTGGGCAGAGCTGCAACACCGACCGCAGCCCGCGCCGGGTATGGCTCCTGAAAATAGGTCGCCATGATTTCGTTTACCGTGGCAAAGTTGGCCAGGTCGGTCATGTAGATGTTCAACTTAACGATATCCTTGAGCTCACCGCCGGCGGCTTCGCATACGGCCTTGAGGTTTTCGAATACCTGACGCGTTTTGGCCGCAAAATCTCCGGGCACCACCTCCATGGTTGCCGGATCCAGGGGGATCTGGCCAGACAGATACACCGTGTCTCCCGCTTTTACCGCCTGGGAGTACGTACCGATCGCCTGAGGAGCGTTTTCGGTCTGGATAATCGATTTGTTGGTCATGACGTGCAGTTTCCTTTCGTTCAAAACGCCAATCGTCACCCCTGGCTGCCACACCTGTCAACAATACCTGGGTCTACTCAGTGGCGAACACGGCTGATGTGAGTGACGGCCCGGATGTTCCGAACCCGGCGCATAACCCTGGCCAGATGCCTGCGGCCATGCACGTGCACCACCAGACTTACGACGCCAAACTTAGCATTCTGATCCTCCACGCCGATCCGCTCGATGTTGCCATCGGCCATGGCCACCGCATTAGCGACTTCGGCAATCACACCACGCTGGCGCTCAAGCTCAACACGCAGCTCGACAGAAAACTCGTCAGTAATGTCTTTGGCCCACTTCAGATGCGTCAGCCGTGCACGACTTTCACTGTCTTCCGGCAACCGTGAACAGGTGTCTGAGTGAATCACCATGCCATTGCCGGAATCCATCACACCCAACACCGGATCCCCGGGAATCGGCTTGCAGCAGTTGGCGAACTTGACCAGCAGGCCTTCGGTTCCCCGAATCGTAACCGCGCCCTGCTTGCTGCCAGGCACAGTTTCCAGGCTGGCGGGCACATCCAGGGCTTCGTTACCCGACACCAGTTGGCGAGCCACCAGGTAGGCCATGCGATTGCCGAGACCAATATCGCTGATCAAATCATCAAAACTGTTGACCTGGTTGTGATTGACCACCGATTGTTTCTGGGCATCGCTGATATCCGCCAGCTTGGCCCCGAAGCCTTTCAGGGACTTCTTGAGCAGAGCACGTCCGAGCTCCATGGATTCTGCCCGCTTGCGGGTTTTCAATACATGGCGGATGCTGCTACGAGCCTTGCCAGTCACCACAAAGCTGAGCCAGGCCGGATTGGGCTTCGCACCTGGGGCGGTTATAACCTCCACCGTCTGACCGCTTTGCAGCGGCTGGCTTAACGATGCCAGGTTGCGATTAATGCGGCAGGCAACCGATGCATTGCCGATGTCGGTGTGGATGGCATAAGCGAAATCGACAGGCGTAGCACCCCTTGGCAGCTCCATGATGCGACCTTTGGGCGTAAACACATAAATCTCATCCGGGAAAAGGTCTACTTTCACATGCTCGATGAACTCCATCGAGTCGTCGGCCCTCTCGCGCATCTCCATCAATCCTTCCACCCAGCGGTCGACTCTGGACTGGTTGATGTTGGTAACGCCAGGCTCCTCATGCTTGTACATCCAGTGGGCCGCAATACCATTGTTGGCAATGTGCTCCATTTCCTCCGTGCGGATCTGGATTTCAATATTCACATGCATGCCGAACAGCGTGGTGTGCAACGACTGATAGCCATTGGCTTTGGGCATGGCGATGTAATCTTTGAAACGACCGGGCAACGGCTTGTAGAGGCTATGGACGGCGCCGAGAATGCGATAGCAGTCATCTTCAGTGTCGGTGATGATGCGGAAAGCGTAAACATCCATGATTTCATGGAAGGATTTCTGCTTGAACTTCATCTTGTTGTAGATGGAATTCAGGTGTTTCTCGCGACCCAGAATGCGCCCCGGCAGGCCTCGCTCTTCCAGCTTTTCCTGCAGCTTGCTGCGAATGTCGTCAATGATTTCCCGGTGACTGCCCCGCAGCTGTTCCACCGCCTTGGATATGTATTTGGATCGCATCGGGTAAAGCGAACAGAAACCCAGATCTTCCAGCTCGGTGGAGATCGAGTGCATACCAAGACGATTGGCGATTGGCGCGTAAATATCGAGGGTTTCGGTGGCGATGCGCTGGCGCTTTTCATAGGGCATGGGGCCCAAGGTGCGCATGTTGTGCAGGCGGTCGGCCAGCTTGACCAGGATTACACGAATGTCCTTTGCCATGGCCAGGGTCATTTTCTGAAAATTCTCAGCCTGGGCTTCAGCCCGTGAGCGGAACTCAATCTGGGTGAGCTTGGACACGCCATCCACCAGCTCCGCGACATCTTCACCAAACTGCTCCGATAACGCATCTTTCGGAATACCGGTATCTTCAATGACATCGTGGAGCATGGCAGCCATCAGGCTTTGATGGTCCAACCTCAACTCCGCCAGAATATGGGCGACGGCGAGTGGGTGGGTGATGTACCGGTCACCGCTTTTGCGCATCTGCCCTTCGTGGGCTTGATCGGCGTAATAGTAGGCCCTTCGCACCTGATTGATGCGATTGGTATCCAGATATGAACTGAGCTCTTGGGCGAGCTCTTCAACCGTTGCCTCTAACGACACCGCGCCTCCACCATTTTTCTAGAAGCCAGAGACAAAAAAGCCCGAATGCATGCATCCGGGCCTTCCTTTGTCCTTCCAGCAGGTTTCTATAGATACACTATAAACTGCTGAGACAGATTTCAATGGTCCTTAGTCACTGACAGGTAAATGTACGCATCCCTGTCGGCGATTTTTAATCGTCCAGATCTTCCTTCAGAAGATCGCGGCTGACGAGACCTTCGGCAATTTCACGCAGGGCGATCACCGTTGGCTTATCATTTTCTTCCGGCACCATTGGCTCTGAACCCTTGGTGGCAATCTGGCGCGCACGCTTGGTGGCCAGCATAACCAGCTGGAAACGGTTATCAACGTGTTCCAGACAATCTTCAACGGTAACTCGTGCCATTATATTCCCCGAAAAAAAGAATCACTGATTTAGCAGACCGCGTAGTCTACTTCCCCCGGCTCATTTTGTATACAGGCAAAACCACCATCAACCCCCACCGGCGAGTCCTCCCAGCAAACGCCTGTGACGAACCTGCTGTACCGACATTTTCAGTCTGCGGGAGCGAACGATGGCCAGCAAGTCAGCCAGTGCAACGCCAAAGTCATCGTTGACCACCAGATAATCAAACTCTACCGCGTGGCGGCACTCTTCCTCGGCCTCTGACAACCGGCGCTCCACCACATCCGGAGCGTCGGTGCCCCGGCCGACCAGCCGCTGTCGCAACACTTCGGCCGACGGCGGCACGATAAAGATACTGACGCATTCCGGAATTAACCGGCGCACCTGCTCCGCGCCCTGCCAGTCGATTTCCAGGATGACATCCTGCCCCTTGGCCAGAGTGTCACGCACCCATATCTGCGACGTTCCGTAGTAGTTGCCAAACACATCGGCATGCTCCAGAAAGTCGCCCCGGCCGATCATCGCCTCAAACTCACCACGGCTGACAAAGTGGTAGTTCACCCCGTCCTGTTCGCCCTCGCGCATAGCGCGGGTGGTGTGAGATACCGACACGCCCAGCTGCTCATCCTGCCGGAGCATCTCTGACACAAGACTGGTTTTACCTGCACCCGAGGGCGCGGAAATCACAAACAGGGTTCCCTGCTCACCGGCCTGACTCATGGTTGACTGACTCCCGAGATTCGGTGGGTGGCCGCCATTGGCGGCCAGAAGGCGGCAAATTATACGGGGTTTAACCTATCTGCGCATCCCAGCCAAACAACCTGACGAAAACTACTCCAGATTCTGCACCTGCTCGCGCATCTGCTCGATCAGCACCTTCAGATCGACCGCCGCGCGAGTGACTGCAGCATCAATGCTTTTACTGCTGAGGGTATTGGCCTCCCGGTTCAGCTCCTGCATCAGAAAATCCAGTCGGCGGCCGATGGCGTCGTCGCCTTGCAGGGTTTCGGTCACCTCACTGACGTGGGCATCGAGGCGGTCCAGCTCTTCGGCAACGTCACTTTTCTGCGCCAACATCACCATTTCCTGAGCCACACGGTCTGCATCAAGCTCGACTTTTGCCCTGGCAAAACGCTCACGCAGATTGGCTTCCTGTGCCGCCAGTAAATCCGGCATCCGCTCGCGCACCTCGGCAACCAGTCGGCTCATGGTGGCCAGGCGATCCTCAAATAACGGTCGCAGGCGGTCGCCCTCACGCTCTCTCACGCTCACCAGCTCTGCAACGGTATCCGCAAACAGATTAGCGGCAGCTTCTTTAGCGGCACTGTAGTCTGTTTCAGGCACCGACAGCACACCGGGCCAGCGCAGAATATCCAGGGCATTGATATGGGCCGGGTTATCCAGCATTCGATTAATGTGGTTGGCGGCCTCGTTTACCGCCTTCGCCATTTCATCGCTGATCTCGAAGCTCTGTACCTCGTTGTCTGTCGACTGCAGGCGCATAGACACATCCACCTTGCCTCGCTTCAGACCCTTGCGCAGCTCCTCCCGAAACCGGTTCTCCAATTCCCGAAAGGCCTCCGGCAAGCGAAATGAAGGTTCCAGGTAACGGTGATTGACCGTCCGGATCTCACAGGTCAGGGTTCCCCAGTCACCCTGGGTATCCTTGCGGGCAAAAGCAGTCATGCTGCGAATCATATTGGCTCCATTACGGGTAGACAGATTCATCGAGTTTAGCAGGGTACTCCCCCGGGCGGCGAACCCGACCAAAGATCACAGGCCTCCATCCCGCCCTGTTGCATCGCCGTGTTATACTCGTCGGCCTTTCACAGATCCCGACCGGCGTCGTGCCGGACATTTATCCTTCATAAACAGGACACATCATGCGACCAAGTGGCAGAACGCCAGAGCAACCCAGAGACGTCCGCATCACCCGCAACTACACCCGCCATGCCGAAGGCTCGGTGCTGGTAGAGTTCGGTGACACCAAAGTCATCTGTACCGCCTCCGTTGAGAACAAGGTACCGCCGTTCCTGCGCGGTGAAGGCAAAGGCTGGATCACCGCCGAATACGGCATGCTGCCCCGCTCCACGGGCAGCCGAATGGGCCGTGAAGCCGCCCGTGGCAAACAGGGTGGCCGCACCGTCGAAATTCAGCGCCTGATCGGCCGCAGCCTGCGTGCCGCAGTTGACCTGACCGCTCTGGGTGAACACTCCATCACCATCGACTGTGACGTCATCCAGGCCGACGGCGGCACCCGCACTGCAGCGATCACCGGTGGCTGCGTGGCCCTGGTTGATGCCCTGAACCACCTGGTCGCCACCAAACGCCTGAAGAAATCGCCGCTCAAGCAGATGGTCGCAGCGGTATCTGTGGGTGTCTACAAAGGCATTCCGGTAGCCGATCTGGACTACCCGGAAGATTCCGAAGCCGAAACCGACATGAACGTCATCATGACCGACCAGGGTGGCTTCATCGAAATTCAGGGAACTGCGGAAGGCGCGCCGTTTGAGCAGTCAGAACTGGATTCTATGCTGGCACTGGCGCGGAAGGCGATTGATCAGTTGTTTGAACTTCAGAAAGCGGCGCTGGCTGAGTAAGTTAGACGCCCGCGTGTCCGGAGGGGGAGACCTTTCCGGGACACGCTACGAGCACCTCCATGTGCGCTCCGCTCCGGCCATCCCTGGCCGGAGAGGGTCCCGGAAAGACCTCCCCCTCCGAACCCGCTGTTTAGTGGAGTATCCGCCCAGCTCAGAGCCCGATTTCGATGTCGTAATCCATGATCACCGGTGCGTGATCAGAGAACCGAGTCTCGTCATCAATCCAGCCATCACTGATGGTTTTACGGATGCCAGGCGTCAGCAACTGGTAATCGACCCGGATGCCGGCTTTCTTGCGGGAGCCTTCAGCTCCCTCCGGCCACCAGGTAAACTGATTGCTCTGCTTGTTGATCTCACGGAAACCGTCAATACAGCCCATCTCATCAAACAAGCGATCAAGCCAGGCGCGCTCGTGGGGCAGGAAGCCAGAAAAGTCGAGCTTGTGATAAAGCGGGCTGGCATCCGTAACGTGATGGGCCGTCTGCAGGTTGGCACAGATAATAAACTGCCGACGCTTGCGCAGGGTCTTCTGCATGTGCAGACCAAACGCTTCCATGAACTCGTCCTTATGGTCCAGAACGGTCAGATCATCTTCGCCAGTCAACTCTTCTTCGCGCCCTAGCGCGTTCGGGGCCAGCACACACGCCACGGAAACTTTATCAAAGTCGGCCTGAATAAACCGGCCCTCACGATCCGCCTGCTCATTGGCAAAACCGTACATGATCGCTTTGGGGAAATGCCGGGTGAAGATGCCCACGCCACCGTGCTCATTCAGCTCACCATCAATAAAGTAAGCCTCGTAGCCGTCCGGGATCAGGTTTTTGTCCTCAATCTCGTAGGCGCGCATGCGGTGGTCCTGCACACAGACGACGTCAGCGTCCTGCTCGGCCAGCCAGTCGAAAAAGCCTTTTTCAACAGCCTGTTCAAGACCGTTGACGCTGATTGATACTACCCGCATACGTGTTCCCTGATTCGGTTTGTGTGTATGATACCGGTTTTACACTTTAATTAAAGATCAAACCCCGCCAGAAGCCTTGCCATGCACGACTATCAGCAAAAATTTATCGAATTTGCCATTGACCGGAATGTTCTTCGTTTTGGCGAATTTACACTCAAATCCGGGCGCACAAGCCCGTATTTTTTCAATGCCGGGCTGTTCAATACCGGAAACGACCTGCTACAACTAAGCAAAGCCTACGCTGCAGCAATAGAACGCAGCGGCCTGAATTATGACATTATTTTCGGCCCCGCCTATAAGGGCATTCCGTTGGCCACGGTGACCGCCATGGCACTGGCAACAGACGGTAACAGCAAACCCTTTGCCTTTAACCGCAAAGAAAAGAAAGATCATGGTGAGGGCGGCAACATTGTTGGCGCCCCCTTGCAAGGCAAGGTGTTGATTGTTGACGATGTTATTACCGCCGGGACCGCGATCCGGGAATCCATAGACATCATCCGCGCGGCAGGCGCCGAACCAGCTGGCGTGCTGATTGCCCTGGACCGACAGGAAAAAGGCAACGGCGAACGTTCTGCCATCCAGGAAGTGGAACAGGAGTTTGGCATTCCCGTTGTCAGTATTATTTGCCTTGAACAGGTGCTGGACTACCTACAGTCCAATCCGGAGTTTGCCGGTCACGCGGGAGCCGTGGCCAGCTACCGGGATCGTTACGGAGTCTGACCCCATGCCACACCGTGTCACCAAATCAACGATTATTGCCAGCCTGGCAGCAGCCGGAATGCTGTTTGCTGCCAATGCACAGGCCACTATGTATCGTTATACGGACGAAAACGGTCAACTGGTGATCAGCAATACCATTCCGCAAGAAGCCACCAAACGCGGCTATGAGATTCTCAGCACCAACGGGCGAGTAATGGAAACCATCGCCCCCGCCCCCACCGCGGAGGAGATTGCCGGCAGGGAAGCCGAGAAGGAGCGGCAGCGGCAATTGGAGCTGCAGCATTCTCAGGACCGTGAGTTGCTAAAACGCTACAGTCACCCCGACCAGGCTGTGCGTGCCATGCACCGGAAAACCCGGGAACTGGAAGGTGTGATTCAGCTAAAGCGCGGCAACATTTCTGTTATTTCCAGCCAGCTGGATACAGAACAGAGCCGTGCCGCAGACCTGGAACGCGCCGGCCGCGACATTCCTGAGGCCACGCTGGAGCGAATCCGCAGGCTGGAATCGCAAGTTCGCGATGTCGAGCGGGAAATTGCCGCCCAAAGGCAGGACATCAGCGCCATGAAGAAAGCCTTTGAGGTTGATATCGAACGCCTCGAGACGATCACCGGTGAAGAGCGGACACTGCCCCTCGATCCGGATGAAAGTCGCTGATTTGCGGTAACAAAAAGGGCGCTCAATGAGCGCCCTTTTTGTTTAACAACCCATCAACCTGAACTTCAGGCAGAAGCGGTTTCAGTCTTTGCGGCAGAAGCTTTGCGAGCTGTGGTCTTGCGTGCGGCAGGCTTCTTCGCTGTTACAGATTTCTTGGCATCCTGAGCGGCATCAGAAACCGCATCGGCGCCTTCCGCAGCTTCTTTTTCCAGCTTGGCAACCAACTCGGCAGCGAAGTTACCGAAACGGCTGTTCAGGGTGCGCAACTGTCCGAACAGGTTCTCGGAGTAGCCAGTGTAACGCTTACGCAGACCTTTCACGCTGTATTCGCGAACTTCTGTTTCCAGCTTTTCAGCGTAATCGAAAGGTTTGGCGGCCAGCTTCTTCTGCTGCTCTTCAGCGGCATTGATGCCTTTCTCAACGATGTCTTGCAGTTGTTCCTGGTAGGATTTCAGCTTACCCATGGTATATCTCCTTGATCGTTCGGATCGTGTTGGCGTTGCGATAATTCGGTTCGCCTTTGGTAACTTTCACATGCCAAGGTACGGATAAAAATTAGAATGTTCATACTAAAACTTTATTGCGGATTTTACGGATAGTTCACTTGATCGAAAGGCAAGGGCTGGCATAATCCCCTCGACTGATTTACGCAGCCCGTCTCCAGGTTTTATTCAGGCTCGATACGAAAGAAACAGAAGGCCTGTCAACGGCCCCGTATGCGAGTACGCCATGATGATTTCTTTGCCCAGACCGCCAAGCCTCAAGGCCCGCCTGCTTGTGCCCGCCATGATGTGTGCTTTTGTTTTTGGCATGGCCGGCTTACTCTCAGGATGTCAGGAGGACAAGCGCGCCAGCAAGCTCGATTCGCAGCGCGCCTCCGATGTTGCCGATGCCCGATTAAAGCAGGCGCAGTCCAATCTGCTGGCAACGCTCGGACAGAGCGAACCGAAGGCCAAGAGTGAGCAAGAAGACGCCAGCGTCGCTCCACGCACCCTTGCCTGGAGTGCACCCATGACTCGTGAGGACGGCTCGTCACTGGCCCACGGCCAGATCTCAGGCTACCGGATTTACTTCCGACTGAAGCATAAAGACAGCTTCGATATTATTTCGCTGAACGATGCAAACACCACACGCTATCCACTCGAGGGCATGCCGCCCGGGGCCTATGAGTTTTCGATCAGCACGGTTGACGTTGATGGCCTGGAAAGCCGGCGTTCAGACCCTGTAGAAGTCAACCTGATCTGACAACCCGGTCAGTTACCAGCGAAAGATAACCCAGCTCGGAACCAGCAGGTCTGACTCAGAGTCCTGAATCCAGCCACCATCCGAAGGCACCAGGTAATACTCCGGACCGACTTCTGGCACGACCTTGATCTCCATCAGCTGACCGTTTACCCGATACTCATAGAACACCTCATTATCACCCGGCCGTATCACAATTTCCGGACCGCCTGCCGCTGGCTGGTAATCCGAGATAACCACAGGCTCTTGGGGCGTTACCACCGGCGTCGCGTCCAGAGCCCCCTCTTGCTGAGCTATGACCGGCGCTGACACAAACCCCGCCAGCAGGGCAGAACAGGCGATTCGTTTCATTTTCGTGGTACCCTTTGGTTCATATTTTGGCTATAGAATGATTCGCTCGTTAAAGAGTTGCACAAGCCAACCCACGCTTCAATCAGAATCCGGACCTGCTTTGACATGACTGAGAAAAAGACCCCACCCGTGGTGCTGGTAGACGGCTCTTCTTACCTTTTCCGTGCCTACCACGCCCTTCCGCCCCTGACCACCAGCAAAAATCACCCCACCGGCGCCATCAAAGGCGTTATCAGTATGCTACGCAGGCTGGACCAGGACTTTCCGGGCTCCAAAGTAGTGGTGGTGTTCGACGCCAAGGGCAAAACCTTCCGTCATGACATGTATGAAGCATACAAAGCAAACCGACCTCCCATGCCGGAAGATCTGGCCATACAGATCGATCCGATTCACCAGATTGTCCGCGCTATGGGCCTGCCATTGTTGATTGTGCCGGGCGTTGAGGCCGACGATGTGATCGGCACCCTGGCCCATGAAGCCACCAGCAAAGGCATTGATGTGGTGGTATCCACCGGCGACAAGGACATGGCCCAGCTGGTGAGCGATCACGTCACCCTGATCAACACCATGACCGAAACCGCCATGGACCGGGACGGCGTGCTGGAAAAGTTTGGCGTAACACCGGAGCAGATCATCGATTACCTGGCGCTGGTAGGCGACAAGGTCGACAACATCCCGGGCGTGAACAAGTGCGGCCCGAAAACCGCGGTAAAATGGCTCGAGACCTACAACAACCTGGACAACCTGATCGAGCATGCCACCGAGATCAAAGGCAAAATCGGCGAATACCTGCGCGAAGCAACCGACACCCTGCCCTTGAGCCGGGACCTGGCCACCATCCGTCTGGACGTTGATCTGGATTTTGGCCTGGAAGATCTGCAAGAGCGCGAGCAAGACAACACCTCGTTGCTTGAACTGTTCCGCGAATACGAATTCCGGGGCTGGATCAACGAGTTGGAAAATGCAGGAACCAGCCAGAGCACATCGGCGGCTGACAGCGACGCAGCCGATACCGCTGCGCCCGCCCCGGATAGCGCGCCTACAGCTCCCAAAAAAGAATACTCGGTCATCACCGATCAGGCTGAGCTGGACCAATGGCTGAAGCGTCTAAGAACCGCAGACCGCTTTGCTTTCGACACCGAAACCACCAGCCTGCGCTACATGGATGCCGAAATTGTCGGCGTCTCCTTCGCCATCGAACCCGGCGAAGCCGCTTACGTGCCTCTGGGCCATGATTACATGGGCGTACCGGATCAGCTCGACCGCGACCAGGTATTAAGTCAGCTAAAACCGCTGCTGGAAGACCCAAAGCTGAACAAGATCGGCCAGAACCTGAAGTACGATAAAAACGTGCTGGCCAACCACGGCATTCACCTGGAAGGCATCAGCGACGACACCATGGTGGAATCCTACGTGCTCAATTCGGTAGCCACCCGCCACGACATGGACAGCCTGGCCCGGGAATACCTGGGCGAGCAGACGATTAGCTTTGAATCCATCGCAGGCAAAGGCGCCAAACAGCTGACCTTCAACCAGATTGATCTGGAAAAGGCCGGCCCCTACGCCGCCGAGGACGCCGACATTACCCTGCGCCTGCATCAGGCCCTGAGCCCGAAACTGAAGGAAACCGGACAGCTGGAATCCGTGTACCGGGAAATCGATCTACCCCTGGTGCCTGTACTGTCGCGCATGGAGCAGAGAGGCACCCTGATCAACGCCAGCACCTTGCGCCAGCATAGCCAGGAGCTGGCTGAGCGCATGGCAGAGCTGGAAAAAGAGGCCCATGAAGTGGCCGGCGAAGCCTTCAACCTGGGCTCCCCCAAACAATTGCAGGTCATTCTTTACGACAAATTCGGCTTGCGAGTGATCAAGAAAACCCCTAAAGGTGCGCCCTCCACCGCCGAACCGGTGCTGCAGGAACTGGCCCACGAGCATGAATTGCCCCGGCTGATCGTGGAACACCGCAGTCTGAGCAAGCTCAAATCCACCTACACTGACACCCTGCCCGAACTGATTCATCATCGGACCGGCCGAGTGCACACGTCGTATCACCAGGCGGTCACCGCGACAGGCCGCCTGTCGTCGTCCGAGCCCAACCTGCAGAACATCCCCATCCGCACCCCAGAAGGCCGTCGTATTCGTCAGGCGTTTATTGCGCCGAAGGGCTACAAACTGTTGGCTGCGGATTACTCCCAGATTGAGCTCCGGATCATGGCACACCTGTCTGGCGACAAAGGCCTGCTGAAAGCATTTGAGCACGGCGAAGACATCCACAAGGCGACCGCCGCGGAAGTGTTCGGGGTCAGCCTGATTGAGGTCAACTCCGACCAGCGCCGCAGCGCCAAGGCCATCAACTTTGGCCTGATCTATGGCATGTCGGCCTTTGGGCTGGCCCGCCAACTGGGGGTGGAGCGCAAAGTAGCCCAGGAATACATCGACCGCTATTTCGAACGCTACCCCGGCGTACTCAAGTACATGGACAACATCCGAAAGCAAGCCCACGACGACGGCTATGTGGAAACCCTGTTCGGCCGCCGCCTGTACCTGCCGGAGATCAACGCCCGCAACAAACAGCTGCAGCAGGCCGCCGAGCGCACCGCCATCAACGCGCCGATGCAAGGCACCGCGGCCGATATCATCAAACGAGCGATGATTGATGTCGACCACTGGCTGCACACCGAGCACGCGGATCATGCCTGCATGACCATGCAGGTGCACGACGAACTGATCATCGAAGTGCGCGAAGACATGCTGAGCACCGTGCGCGATGGCCTGGTCAAACGTATGTCGGCGGCCGCCAAGCTGGATGTGCCGCTACTGGTGGAAGCCGGTACCGGTGACAACTGGGATCAGGCGCACTGACCCTTCAACGGCCTTGCTATCGCCCTGTTTTTGTTCATTTTCAGCAAGATGGCACAGAAACAGGGCAGTGCACCCCGCTATGGCGTCCAATAACCGCATAAACTCAGCCTGTACGACAACGGCACGAATTCTGCTTCGTTAATTCCTGTCTGGGCGCACTTATGCCCAATGCAGTGACATCGATACGAGGCCTATTCATGAATTCCGTAGCGAATGAACGCGACTGGTTATTCGACCCATCCCACCTGAAACTGGTGCAGCAGTGCCGCCGGCTGATTCAGTCTGAATTCGGCGTAAAACTTCACCTGAACGAAGATCATCTGGCTGAGCATCTGGCCGAGTTCGCAGGCAAAACCCGATCGCAACATCTGGTGCATACCTGGGAAGCCTTGAAACAAAGGGTGCCGAAGCTCAGCGAAGTGGAACATGAAAATAGCGGGGAAAAAACCTACCGCGGCCAGGTCATTGCAAACAATGAATCAAGAGACACGCAGAATGAAGGAGGGGAAGGGGCACGACCACGGAAGACGCAAGTCATCTATCGCGGCCAGGTAGTGGGCTGACCCGGACATGCCGGGCCAGCCACTCGGGAGGTCAACAAATCAATCAGAAAGCCTTGCTGAACTCGATAGCAGCGCTCCAGGCACTGAGTTCGTATTCCGCGTCATAGCTGGCATTTGAGGACGGTACGGTCGGCTGTTGATGAGAATACTCGCGATCATTAACCTTCGCATCATCAGCAAAGATCAGCGTGCCGATTGCGGCATCCACCGTCCAGCCACTCTGACGATCTTTCCATTGGGTGCCCAGTGTCAGCCAGTGACGATCCTCAGATGGAATGCGTGCCGTTACGAATTTTTCGTTTACCGGCGATTCATCAAAGGCATAGCCAGCTTTGAATGCCCAGGACTCGTTTGCTTGCCAGATGCCACCAAGGTTAAATTGCCAAGTATTGTTCCATTTCTCGGTAACGTGAGTAATCGGGTCACCTGGTGCCGGCTGGATAACCTGTGAAATCTGCCCTGCACCACCCTCTGCGCTGTAAACATCCAGCTCTTCGAATCGGCTCCAGCGAGAGTATGTTGCGCCGGCAAGGAGCGTAAATTCAGGATTTAGCTTGTGGCGCACGCCCACGGTTAGGCTCTCGGGAATGGCCAGCGGAACTTCTGCTTTTTCCGAAAGCGTTTGCGGCCCGGAAAGCCCCAGTGCCTCGCCGGGGAACTGGCTGATTTCCAGCTCTCCATCAAGTTCAAATTCAGTGCCTGTTTGGGCTGTCAAGCCAATCTGGGTAGACTCCGACAGTTCGTAGAGAAAACCGACTCGAAAATTAACGGCGATATCGTCGCCTTCGACGTCCGAATAGGTATCAGGATACAACTGAGCCAAGCCATTTGCTCCGTCGACGATTTGCTGCTGCGCTGCGGGAGGCAGCTGATCCAGGCTTGAAGCTCCGGCATCTCGAACCTGGGATTGCACCACAGCCCCACGAACATCCTGAAACCGCGTCAGACGACCCTCGCCGTACATGATGTTAATGCCGATACCCATCGACAGGCCCTGTCCATTGTTAATCGCAATGGAGGGACTAAAGGAGATCACCGTCAGCTCAGTCTTGTCAGCCAAGTAACGTCCGGCAAAATCATTTTCGTAGTCGGCTGCCAGTCCAAAAGGTGCATGAATACCAAGGCCAACGTCGATGGAGTCGTTGATTTCATGGGCCAAGTAAAAATTAGGGAGGACCGCAGGATCGGCAATATCACCACCGTTGCCAGTGTAAGCTCCGGGCTGACCAAGAGCGTCTGTCGATTCAATCGTACTGCTCTTTGCTTTGGCATCGATATCCAGCACAGCCGCACCAAAGGAAATATTGGTACCAGACAACTGGCTCATCCCGGCAGGATTGAAGAATACAGTGGTGGCATTCTCAGGATTGGCGGCGGCACCGGCGTTAGCGGTACCCATTGCACTGGCGCTCTGCTCATTGAGGGCAAAGCCGCCAGCCATCACACTGACGGGTGCAGCAACAACTGCCAGGCTTGCGAGGCGAATGGCCTTTACGAGAGTGTTGGTATTCTTGTGCATGATATCTCCTTTGTAGGTCGCGCGGGGAGTATACGCAGCACAAAGCATTGGCCTCAAATGCCAAAACTACTGGTTGTTTTAGCTAACAAAGTACGACTTTGGTATGACAGCGACCCCCGGACAGGGGTCGCTGGAACGAAGCAAAAGCTTAATCGCCCTGGATGGTCAGCTTATCCACGGAAGATGACAGCTTGTCTGCACCCTGGGCATCTGCACCCAGTTTGATCATCAAACGCAGGTCATTGGCAGAGTCCGCGTGGGCCAGAGCATCCTCGTAGGTAATAGAGCCTTCTGCATAGAGCCTGTACAGCGCCTGATCGAAGGTCTGCATGCCAGATTCGTTGGACTTCGCCATCAGCTCTTTAAGCTTGTGCACGTCGCCTTTACGAATGATATCGGCCACCAACGGCGTGTTGATCAACACTTCGATAACCGCCTTTCGGCCGTTGCCATCCGGCGTCGGTATCAGTTGCTGCGCCACAATCGCCCGCAGGTTCAGAGACAAATCCATCCAGATCTGGTTGTGCTGCTCCGGCGGGAAGAACTGGATAATCCGGTCCAGCGCCTGGTTGGCGTTGTTGGCGTGCAGGGTAGCTAGGCACAAGTGGCCGGTTTCCGCGAACTGCACCGAGTACTCCATGGTCTGGCGGGTACGGACCTCGCCAATCAGGATAACGTCGGGCGCCTGGCGAAGCGTGTTCTTCAGGGCGACCTCGAAGTTTTCGGTATCAATGCCGACTTCGCGCTGGGTCACGATGCAACCCTGGTGCTGGTGCACGAATTCGATCGGATCTTCGATGGAAATAATGTGACCACGACTGTTGCGATTACGATGCCCAAGCATGGCCGCCAACGAGGTGGACTTACCGGTACCGGTGGCGCCCACAAACATGATCAGGCCACGCTTGGTCATGGCCAGTTCTTTGATCACTTCCGGCAGAGACAATTCGTCAATCTGGGGGATTTTCACTTCAATCCGACGCAACACCATTCCGCACAGGTTGCGCTGGAAAAACGCACTGACCCGGAAACGACCAATACCCCGTGCACTGATGGCAAAGTTGCACTCGTGAGTTTCATCGAATTCGGCGCGCTGCTTGTCGTTCATGGCACCGTAGACAAACTCTCTCGTTTGCTCCGGCGTCAGCGCATTCTTGGTGACCGGCAACACTTTCCCGTTCACTTTCATGCTCGGCGGTACCCCTGCGGTAATAAACAGGTCCGATCCGCCTTTCTCTACCATCAGCCGTAACAGTTTTTCGAATTCCATTTTTCTACCCAGTTTTCATTTTTTGGAGCATGGCATTTAAAAATTATCCGGCATCTTCGCCTTCATCCGCGCCGCTTCGCGAGAAATCAGACCTTTCTGTAACAGCTTTTCCAGACACTGATCCAAAGTCTGCATTCCAAGAGACGCACCGGTCTGGATCGACGAGTACATCTGGGCGATTTTGTCTTCCCGGATCAGGTTGCGGATCGCGGAGGTACCAATCATGATTTCATGCGCGGCAATCCGGCCACCGCCCATCTTCTTCATCAGAGTCTGGGAAATAACCGCCTGCAGGGATTCCGACAACATGGATCGCACCATGGACTTCTCTTCCGCCGGGAACACGTCGACCACACGGTCAATGGTCTTGGCGGCCGAGGTGGTGTGCAGCGTACCAAACACCAGGTGGCCGGTTTCTGCGGCGGTCAGGGCCAGGCGGATGGTTTCCAGGTCCCGCAGCTCGCCCACCAGAATGATATCAGGATCTTCCCGAAGCGCTGAACGCAAGGCCTCGTTGAAGCCCAGGGTGTCCCGGTGCACTTCGCGCTGGTTGACCAGGCACTTCTTGGATTCGTGTACGAATTCGATAGGGTCTTCAATGGTGAGGACGTGTTCGTAGCGGGTATCGTTGATGTAATCGATCATCGCCGCCAGGGTTGTGGACTTACCCGAACCGGTCGGGCCCGTAACCAGCACAAGACCACGGGGAACCGAAGACACGTCCTTGAAAACCTGGCCCATGCCCAGATCTTCCATAGTCAGAACCTTCGAGGGAATGGTTCGAAAGACTGCACCGGCGCCCCGGTTCTGGTTGAAGGCGTTGACCCGGAAACGGGCCACACCGGGCACTTCAAACGAGAAGTCGGTTTCGAGGAATTCTTCGTAATCCTTACGCTGCTTGTCGTTCATGATGTCGTAGATCAGCCCGTGCACTTCTTTGTGTTCCATGGGCGGAAGGTTGATACGACGGACATCGCCGTCAACACGAATCATCGGTGGCAGACCGGCAGACAGGTGCAAATCCGACGCACCCTGTTTGGCCGAAAAGGCAAGCAGTTCAGTAATATCCATAGGATTCCTCGGAGGGCTTTTTCTTTTAGTCCAGAAGCGGCAAACTCACACTATGAGCAGCATAGCAGACAACATCGGGAGCGTAACCCGACGCATACAAAAAGCAACATTGAACGCGGGCCGGGAGCCCGGCAGTGTGCGCTTGTTGGCAGTCAGCAAGACCCGCACACCCGAAGAGCTCCGCGCGGCGGCTGAGGCCGGGCAAATCGCGTTTGGTGAGAATTACCTGCAGGAGGCACTGGACAAGATTGCCGCGCTGAGCGATCTGAGCCAGATTGAATGGCATTTCATCGGCCCGATCCAGTCCAACAAAACCCGGCAAATCGCAGAAACGTTTGCCTGGGTACACAGCGTCGACCGGCTGAAGATTGCCCGGCGGTTGAGTGAGCAGCGCCCTGCGTCCTTACCTGCCCTGAATCTTTGCCTGCAGGTAAACATTAATAATGAAAAGAGCAAATCGGGGTGTTCATTGGAGGAACTTCCCGAGCTTGTAGCGGCCGTGGGCGAGCTACCCAGCATTAGACTGAGGGGCCTTATGGCCATCCCGGCCCCGGACCAGTCGGAGGCAGAATTACGCGTCAGCTTTCGCAAACTGGCCAACACACTGCGCGCCCTGAGACAGGATCACCCGGATGCCGGCTCGCTGGACGCATTATCCATGGGCATGTCGGATGATCTCGAGATCGCCATTGCCGAGGGCGCAACCTGGGTGCGAGTAGGTACAGCACTGTTCGGAAGCCGACCACCCAAACACAGCCAGAGCTGAACCGGACTGTTCCTGCTATGATCCCATTCAATTCTTTAACCGACCCAAGCCCGGAGTGACTCTTGAGTAAATCACCCACGATCTCTTTTATCGGTGCCGGCAACATGGCCAGCGCCATCATTGGCGGCATGCTGGACAGCGGCTACCAAGCCGGTGATATCTGGGTCAGCGCCCCTGACGATGACCACTTGCAGTCCATTCGCAAGCGCTTTGGCGTGAGCGTGACCACCGACAACCGATACTGCGCGCAGCAAGCAGACATTGTGGTACTGGCGGTAAAACCACAAGTGATGGCGGCAGTGTGTGGCGATATCGCACCGGTGGTACAAAACACCCACCCTTTAATGGTCTCGATTGCGGCGGGCTTGACCGCTGAAACACTTGATCAGTGGTTGGGCGGCGGTATGCCGTTGGTTCGGGTGATGCCGAACACCCCATCACTGGTGGGCAAAGGGGCTGCCGGCCTGTTCGCCAACGATCAGATCAAACCTGCCCAGAAAGACGCGGTGCAGGCGATGTTTGAAAGCATCGGCACCGCACTGTGGGTAGATGATGAAAATCTGCTGCACGGTGTTACCGCCTTATCAGGTAGCGGACCGGCCTATTTTTTCCTGATGCTTGAAGCGCTGGAAGAAGCTGCGACTGCGGCTGGCATTGAGCCGGAAACGGCACGGGCACTGGCCATTCAGACCATGGCCGGCGCTGCCGAAATGGCGGGGCGTAGTGATCAGGATCCAGCGCAGCTCAAGCGCAATGTGATGTCGCCCGGTGGCACCACCGAGCGGGCGGTCAATACGTTCGAAGACGGCGGCCTGCGGGACCTCGTAAAACAAGCCTACGGCGCAGCGTTTGAACGCTCACAAGAGATGTCCAAAGAACTGGCAGACAAACAGTAATCAATAACGGAGATACAGCGCCATGCTGGCAGATATAGTGATTACGATCTTGCTGATCGCATCCACCTTTTACATGACCATTGTCATGCTGCGGTTTTTGCTGCAGCTGGCCCGGGCCGATTTCTACAACCCGATTACTCAGTTCGTGGTGAAGGCCACCAATCCGCCTTTGCAGCCGCTACGCCGGGTTATTCCTGTTCTGGGCGGCATCGATGGAGCCGCCCTGGTGCTCGCTGTTATTATTCAGGCGATCACCTTCTTTCTTATTCTGGTCGCGCTCAACGGCGGCATACCGGCTATCAATCCGCTGACCCTGCTGGTTTGGGCTGTATTAAATGTGGTTAGTCTGATCGTCAAGATCTACTTCTGGTCGGTGATTGCCGTCGTTGTGGTTAGCTGGATCGCGCCGCAAAGCGGACATCCAGCCATTCAACTGGTAGCACAGATCACCGAGCCAGTAATGCGCCCGGTGCGCAGCATTATGCCGTCGATGGGCGGACTGGATCTGTCACCGATCATTGTATTCCTGATCCTGAACGTGATTTCAGTGATGATCGACCACATGAAAATGGCAGCAGGACTGGGCGCCATCGGACTCGGAATGTAAGCCTCATCACAAATATACATTAATTTACAGATCGTACCTTTTTGAAACAGCCGAGACTGCAGCGTCAACAAATTGATTCTGCAGTCTTTTTTGCTTTTCGCCCCAAATTTCCCTGAAAATGCCGACTGGCTCACCCCAAACGCCTGAATAAACAGGCTATTATTAACGTCATTTAATCCAGGAGGCGAGAAGTACGCCAGACGCTCCCTGGGACAGCACCCGGAAGTCGCGCAGAAGGATTACCAATGAATCAGCAGGGAACTCTGTCGCAGCAGGTTGAGGCCTATCACAACTGGAAAAAAGAACTGATTCGGCAGATTGGCCGGTATCGGTTGTGGCTGCAAGACAACAATCTATTCTCTGAAGACGTCAGTACCCGCATTCGTCATGGCCTGGAGCTGCTTATCGAAGATGAGCTGACCATTGCCTTTGTCGGCGAGTACTCCCGGGGCAAGACCGAGCTGATCAACGCTCTGTTCTTTTCAGAATACGGTCAGCGCATGCTGCCATCACAGGCTGGCCGGACCACCATGTGTCCGACCGAACTGTTCTACGATCGCAGCGCCAACCAGAATTATTTACTGTTGTTGCCGATCGAAACCCGCACCGGCGAGCTATCCCTGCAACAACTTCGCAAACAACCGGAACGTTGGGTCAAACACGACCTTGATGAGCGCAACCCGGAAATCATGCGTGAGGTCCTGGCGGAAGTCGCTCGCGTCAAGAGCGTGCCACCGGAAGAAGCCCGCCAACTGGGGTTCGACGAGGACATGCTGGAGCATGACCGCAATAACCCGGGCCACGTACTGGTACCCGCCTGGCGCAATGCCCAGATCAGCATTCGCCACCCGTTGTTTGAGCGAGGCCTGCGCATCCTCGACACACCAGGCCTGAACGCGCTGGGCTCCGAACCAGAACTGACCATCAGCATGCTGCCCCGAGCCCATGCCGTGATCTTCGTGCTGAGCGCAGACACCGGCGTGACCGCCAGCGACATGACCATCTGGAAAGAACACATCGACACCGAGCACGCCGATCATCGCGCTGGCCGCTTTGCGGTGCTGAACAAAATCGATGTGATGTGGGACGACCTTCAGGGCGAGCAGCACACCAATGACGCCATCGAGCGGGTGCGCAGTTACACCGCCGATCATCTGGGCATCCGTCAACAGGATGTAATTCCCCTGTCAGCCAAGCAAGGCCTGCTGGCGCGGGTACGCAAGGATGATGCGCTGTTTGGCCGCTCCAATATCGGCCAGCTTGAGCAACTGATCATTCAACGCATTCTGATGCATAAGGAACAGCTGATCACCCAGAACCTGATCAACGATCTTCTGGGCATGCTGCAGAACAGTCAGGCTGCCATGCAATACCGGCTGGAATGTCTGGAAGAAGAGCGCCAGGCCTGCGCGGGTGTCACTATGGACAAACCCGCACTGAGCCGACTGGCAGAGCGAGCCCAGAGGGATTATGACTTTTACTACAAAAAGCTGATCACCCTTCGCTCCTCCCGCCGGCTTATGGACTCACAGGGCGATATGCTGACCAAGCTGGTGGCAGAAGATCGATTTGAGAATCATGCCAGCAAGGTCCGCCACATGATGTCCAAAAGCTGGACCACCGCGGGCATGAACCGGGCCATGGATCACTTCTTCGAGTTACTGGAGAGCGATCTGAGGAACCTGCTCGCCGAGGGCCGGCTCGCAGAAAAAATGGTGGGCGCGATTTATCGACGCTATAACGAAGATACCCGAGCCAGGCACCTTGAACCCATCCCTTTAAGAGCCGGTCGCCATGTGATTGCCATCCGCGAGCTTCGAAAAAAAGCCAAGCGGTTCCGGATCAGCCCGAAAAACCTGCTTACCGAACAGTCACTACTGGTACGCCGTTTCTTCAACGTGATGGTCGGCGAAGCACGCACTCTGCATGGCCGGGTGCGCAAGGATGTAGAGCGTTGGCCGCAAGAGGCCTTGCTGCCGATCATGCAGTACTCCATGGAACAGAAACAGCTGTTGGAACATCAGATCCGTCGCTTACGCGACATGGTACGGAGTGACCGTGACAGCCGCGCCGAGCGTCAACGCCTCGACCACTCGATCACCGATCTTCGCAAACAGCTGGAACTGGCCGACGCCATGATGCGCCAGATCCGCAAACCGGCGCCGACCATGATTCAACAAAAAGTGGTCAATATCTCAGGCGCTGTCTGAGCGTTCAGTCCCCGGGCGATCGTCGCCCGGGGACTGAAACCTCTCAAGTCGGACACGCACCGGTTGCAGCAACCCCCCACCCCCCTTTAAACTGCAACGTTGTCGCGAACTCCCGCACAATTCCTGGCCTGTGGCCAGACACTTGTGGACCGGACCAGGAACTCATCACACCCATGCCTGATTCCCTGCCCTCGGATTCCGTGGGCTTAGTAAGCCCGCAAACCATCCCTTTTGATGAGCCTATCGAACTGGCCTGCGGCCAGTCTCTAGAGCGCTATGATCTGGTGGTAGAAACCTATGGCACGCTGAATGCCGATGCCAGCAATGCCGTGCTGATCTGCCACGCCTTGAGCGGCCACCACCATGCTGCTGGCTATCACTCCATGGACGAGCGAAAACCTGGTTGGTGGGACAGCTGCATCGGCCCCGGCAAGCCCGTCGACACCCATCGTTTTTTCGTGGTGAGCCTGAACAACCTTGGCGGCTGCCATGGCAGCACCGGGCCGAGCTCCATCAACCCGTCCACCGGCAAACCTTACGGCCCTGACTTTCCGGTCATCACCGTGGCCGACTGGGTGAAAAGCCAGGCCCGCCTTGCCGACCGGCTGGGCATTCAACAGTGGGCCGCGGTGATAGGCGGCTCTCTGGGTGGAATGCAAGCCCTGCAATGGAGCCTCGACTACCCGGAGCGCCTGCGCCACGCGCTGGTCATAGCATCCACACCCAGACTCAGCGCTCAGAACATCGCCTTTAACGAGGTCGCGCGCCAGGCCATTACCTCAGACCGGGAGTTTCATGATGGCCGCTATCAGGACTTTGGAGCCTTGCCACGCCGGGGCTTGATGCTGGCCAGAATGGTTGGCCACATCACCTACCTGTCGGACGCCTCCATGGGTGAAAAGTTTGGTCGGGAATTGCGGGAAGAGGCCTACAAATTCGGCTTTGATGCGGAATTCCAGGTTGAAAGCTACCTGCGCTATCAGGGTGAACGTTTCTCGGAAATCTTCGACGCCAACACGTATTTGCTGATGACCCGCGCCCTCGACTACTTCGACCCGGCCTACGCAGCCGGCGGCGATCTTGCCAAGGCACTGGCGCCTGCTCAGTGCGAATTTCTGGTGCTATCATTCAGTACCGACTGGCGCTTTACCCCGGCCCGTTCGGAAGAAATGGTGAACGCCATGATTCAGGCCCGCAAAAAAGTCAGTTACGCCGAAATAGACGCCCCCTGGGGGCATGATGCGTTTTTGATCCCCACGCCCAGGTACACGGATATCTTTACCGCCTACCTGGACCGAGTGGCACGGGAGGTGGGCGCATGAGGCCAGACCTTGAGATCATTCAACAGTGGGTTCAACCCGGCAACCATGTGCTGGATCTGGGCTGCGGCAATGGCACGCTGCTTGATTTCCTTCAGCGCGAGCGCGGCGCGACCGGCTTCGGCCTGGAGATCAATCCAGACCACATCACCACCTGCATGGGCCGCGGCGTCAGCGTTATCGAGCAGAATCTGGACACCCAGGGGCTGGATAACTTTGATGACGGCATGTTCGACGTTGTCCTGATGACCCAGGCATTACAGGCGGTTCGTCGCCCGGACAAGGTCATTGAAGAGATGCTTCGGGTTGGCCGTGAGGGCATTGTCACCTTCCCGAACTTTGCCCATTGGCGCTTGCGTTGGGGGCTGGCTTTGAAAGGTCGTATGCCCGAATCCGACGCGCTTCCGTATAAATGGTACAACACCCCCAATATTCGGTTGTGTACCTTCAAGGATTTTGAAGCGCTGTGCCGACAAAAAGGCATTCGGATAAAGAGCCGTCGGGTTGTGGACGGCCAGCATCAGAACAGCTGGCTGGCCAGGTTGTGGCCAAACCTGTTGGGGGAAATTGCCATCTATCGCATCACACGGGAGAACGCATCATGATCGCTCGGTCCATCACACAGTTTCTTACCCTGGCCTTCGGACTTCTGATCCTGGCTCAGGCCCATGCCGGAGAGAAGGATTTTGGCGAATATAAGGTGCACTGGAGTGTCTTCCCCAGCACCTTCCTGGACCCGGAAGTTGCCAGAGCCAACAACCTGCAGCGCAGCCGCAGCATCGGCATCATCAACATATCGATCATGACAGAGGGCGAGCATGGCGAGATTCGCCCCGTGGGCGGACAGGTTGAGGGCCAGGTTGCCAACGATATCCAGCAGGTGAACTTCCTGGCGTTCCGGCGTATTCAGGAAGGCGATGCGGTCTACTTCATTGCCCAGTACCAGTACCGCACCGCCGACCTGATGACCTTTAACATCAAAGCCCGCCCCACCGGCCACAATCGGGATCTGCCGGTCCGGTTTTCCCACACATTGTTCAATGACTGACGCCATGACTCAACTCGTTATCGCCAGCAACAACAAGGGCAAGATCGCTGAGTTCAACGACCTGCTCAGGCCACTGGGACTGGAGCCTGTACCCCAGGGCGAGCTGGGCGTCGGTGAGGCAGAAGAGCCCGCAGTCACCTTTATTGAAAATGCCATTCTGAAAGCCCGTCACGCATCAAGAGTGACGGGGCTGCCCGCGCTGGCTGATGACAGTGGACTTGCTGTGGATACCCTGAATGGTGAGCCGGGGGTGCGCTCGGCTCGCTACGCTGGCACCAACGCCAGCGATGCTGACAATGTTCAGGCCCTGCTGGCCGCCATGCGCCAGCTGCCCGCAGATCAGCGCAGCGCCCAGTTCCACTGCGTCCTGGTGTACCTGAGGCACGCCGATGACCCAACCCCGATCATCAGTCACGGTCGCTGGCCCGGTCAGATTTTGACCAGCCCACAGGGCGACGGGGGTTTTGGCTATGATCCGGTGTTTCTGTCACCGGAATACAATTGCAGCGCCGCTGAGCTGACGCGCGAGCAAAAAGGTAAAATCAGCCACCGCGGACGCGCCCTGGCCGGCCTACTGGAACAGCTCCGGCAGGAGCGCTGAGGGCATGGCAACGGCTTCGGTTTCGCCGGTGTCTCCGCCGCTAAGCCTCTACATCCACGTACCCTGGTGTGTGCGCAAGTGCCCCTACTGCGACTTCAACTCCCACGCCATCCGGGGCGACATTCCAGAAAGCGCTTATCTGGACGCCCTGCTGGAAGATCTTGATCATGACCTCGGTTTTGTTCGCGATCGCCCGATTGAAAGTGTGTTCGTGGGCGGCGGAACGCCCTCACTCATGAGCGGCCACTTTTACCACCAGCTTTTCCAGCAATTGCGCCAGCGATTGGCCTTCGCAACCGACGCCGAAATCACACTCGAAGCCAACCCCGGCACACTCGAGGCCGGTCGCTTTGACAGTTTTCGTGAAGCCGGCATCAACCGATTGTCGATTGGCGTGCAAAGCTTCCAGCCCGAGCAGCTCAAAGCACTGGGCCGCATTCATGATGAGTCCATGGCACATCAAGCCATTAAGGCGGCTCGTTCGGCCGGGTTTGACAACTTCAACATCGATTTAATGCACGGGCTGCCCGGCCAGACACCTGAGCAGGCTTTGGCCGATCTGCGCGAAGCCCTTGCTCACCAGCCCGCCCACTTATCCTGGTATCAGTTAACCATTGAACCGAACACCGAGTTTTTTTCTCGACCTCCGGATTTGCCCGACGATGAGCGGCTTTGGGACATCTATCAGCAGGGCGGGAACTTACTACGAGCCTCAGGTTTCAGCGATTATGAAGTATCGGCCTGGAGCCTGGCCGGCTCCGAAAGTCGTCACAATCTGAATTACTGGATGTTCGGAGACTATCTGGCCCTGGGTGCCGGTGGCCATGGCAAGGTCAGCCTGGCCGACGGGCAAATTCGGCGTTACTGGAAGACCCGTCAACCGGAAGCCTACCTGAAACGCATCGGTTCCCGAACCGCCGGCAGCGAGTGTATTGCACTGGAGGAGCGACCGTTGGAGTTCATGATGAACGCATTGCGACTGAAGCAGGGCGCCCCGGAACACATATACCCTATGCGTACAGGTTTACCCTTGTCGTCAGTTGCGGTACAACTTCAAACGTTACGCGACAAATGCTTGTTGACCCCCGATCGGATTCAGGCGACGGAGCAGGGTCAGCGTTATCTGAACAGCTTGCTGGAACACTTTCTGTGATGGACTCAGCTCAGCCGTCTCAATCGCCCCGGCACCACGCCATGCGCTTGCCCATGAAAATTTCTTTCGTGGTGTCCATCGGGTTGTTTCTGGTGCTGATGGCTATCAACTTTCAACTGAAAACCGGATCTGCGCCACAGGGCATCGTCAGCTTCCAACTGGCCGGCACGGCTGAACAGGCTTACACCATCATCCGGAGCTGGCGTGACGGCGGGTTGATCTGGGCGCATCTGTCTTTGTGGGTGGATTTTCTGTTTATCCTCGCCTACCTGGCCGCCCTGCTGCAATTGACCAGGCACTTCACCCGGGACCGGCCAGGCATTCGGGAGCGGATGATTGCCCGTTGGGTGCGTTTGCTTTTTGTGATTGCCGGGGTGAGCGATGTTGCAGAGAATATCGTGTTGCTGAACAACCTGAGCCCACCCACAGACTCCATGAGCGTGACCGCCACCATTCTGACCCTGGTTAAGCTCACCGGGCTTGTGCTGGGCATAGCCGGGCTGGTCATAATTCGAGCTGCCCGGAGGCACCCTCTCAGCCATTAACCTATTCTGGTAAACCTGAGAGGGCGACCGCGCAAGGCATCAGTTCGTGCGGTAGAACAACAAGTCCCACACACCGTGACCCAGTTTTTCACCCCGCTTTTCAAACTTGGTGATCGGCCGCTCATCCGGACGCGGTGAGAAGCCACCCTCTTCCTGGGTGTTGGCAAAGCCTTCAGAGTCTGCCATCACTTCCATCATATGTTCCGCGTAATTCTCCCAATCCGTGGCCAAGTGCAGAATGCCGCCAACCCGCAACTTATGACGGATTCGCTGAACAAATTCATGCTGGATCAAGCGCCGCTTGTTGTGCTTCTTTTTGTGCCACGGGTCCGGGAAGAACACCATCACCCGGTCCAGGCTGGCATCCGGCAGGCACAGATCAATGACGTCATTGGCATCAATACTGTAAACGCGAACATTCTCTAATCCCCGGTCTTCCACTTCCTTCAGCAGAGCACCCACACCGGGCAAGTGCACCTCAACGCCAATAAAATCCTGCTCCGGGGCCGCCTCGGCCATGTCCGCCAGCGACTTGCCCATGCCAAAACCGATTTCAAGATTGAGCATGTTGTCCCGGCCAAACACCTCCCGGGGATCAATCATACCGTTGTCCCGGCTCAGGCCGTACTTTGGCCAGCTACGGTCGTAGGCTTTTTTCTGACCCTCGGTCATCCGGCCCTGGCGCAGCACAAAACTGCGCACACCGCGGCGGGTCGTGACCGGATTATCTCCGGAGGCATCGGGGGTCTCATTCTGGTCAGTCATCTGTTGTCCTCAACCGTCAATACGGATCTGATTATCGAAATCTTGCCAACCAGTTTACCAGAGTCCGCCGGTTCAGGAGGAGACCACCGAATTATGACCATGCTGACGGTCCAGTTGCCGATAGCCCAGCGCCTCCACCAGGTGACTTCGGCCCAGCACTGCCTGCCCTTCGAGATCGGCCAGGGTTCGCGCAACCCGCAAAATCCGGTGCAAGGCCCGGGCAGACAAGCCCAGCTTTTCCATGGCGCTTGACAGCAATCGTTCGCTGTCGGCATCAAGCCGACAGGCATTGTCCAGCGCCCGACCTGCCAGCCCTGCATTCAGAACACCCCGCTCCGCCTGCCTGGCCCTAGCCTGCAGCACGCGTTCCCGCACGCTGGCGCTGGGTTCCCCGGCCTCGCCGGCACCCAACAACACGGCCCCCGACTGCACCGGTACTTCAACATGCAGGTCAAAACGGTCCAATAAAGGGCCAGAGATCTTTGATCGGTAGCGCATAATCTGTGGCGGCGTGCACTGGCACTCGACGGTCGGATGACCACTGTAACCGCAAGGACAGGGGTTCATGGCGGCAACCACCTGAAACCGAGCGGGAAAGGTCACCTGGCGGGCCGCGCGGCTGATGGCAATTTCGCCGGTTTCCATGGGCTCCCGCAGCACCTCCAGGACCCGCCGCTCAAATTCTGGAAGTTCATCAAGAAACAGCACACCTCTGTGAGCGAGGGAGATCTCACCTGGCCGGGGGCTGCTGCCACCGCCCACGAGGGCGACCGCTGAGGCGGTATGGTGAGGCGCGCGGAACGGTGGCTGACGCCAACCACCGGCCTTGAGCGGCAAGCCGGCAACGGAATGAACACTGGCCACCTCCATTGCAGATGTATCGTCGAGAGCCGGCAGAATGCCTGGCAATCGACTGGCCAACATGCTCTTGCCGGTACCCGGAGGGCCAAAAAACAGAAGATTGTGGGCGCCGGCGGCGGCCACCTCCAAGGCCCGACGAGGCACTTGCTGACCCCGCACATCGGCCAGATCCGCTGCGTCGGCGGCCGCGCCGGCGTCAACGCCGGACTCGCCGCGCTCAAGCGGTACCAATCGGGCCCGACCGGACAGATGCTCACATACCGTCAGAATGTGGCTGGCCGCAAGTACATCGCCATTACTGGCCAGAGCAGCCTCTTCGGCATTTTCCTGGGGCAGCAAAAGCGATCGTCCTGCCTCGCGCGCAGCCAACACCGCTGGCAACACGCCTTTGAGCGGCCGCAGCGCGCCATCCAGCGAAAGTTCGCCAATAAACTCGAGGTATTTGAGGCTTTCGCCCGGAATTTGGCCAGAGGCCGCCAGAATTCCAAGGGCAATGGGTAAATCGAAACGACCGCCCTCTTTGGGCAGATCGGCCGGAGCCAGATTAATGGTGATACGGCGGGCGGGGAATTCGAAACCCGCATTCAGCAGGGCGCTGCGCACCCGGTCTTTGCTCTCCCGCACGCCGGTTTCAGGCAAGCCAACGATTGAAAGAGCCGGCAACCCACCGGACAGGTGCACCTCGACAGTAACCGCAGGAGCAGAGACGCCAATAATGGCACGGGAATGGACAACAGCAAGCATGACAACCTTCCTTGGCAATGTTTCAGTATGGGGCCCGCAATGCGCATCCTGCGCTCGGGCCCGATCAGCAGATCACGACTGGATCAACTTCTCCAGATCGGCAACGCGCTTTTCGAGTGCTTCGACCTTTTCACGAGTTTTCATCAAGACCGCTTGCTGGGCATCGAATTCTTCACGGGTGACCAACTCCAGCTTTGACAGAACGGTCATCACGGTTGCCCGAGCCTGAGCCTCGAAATCGTCTTTCGCAGCCCGGGCCATATCCGGAACAAACTGGCCAAACTGACCCTGCAACTGAGCAAAAAAATCTTGTGGGCCTTTCATGTGACACCTCTCCAAAAATCAGTTTCCCGGCAAGATCAGACCATTGGCCATGCCGCTAACAATACTTACGGGAGTGTATCACACCGCTGCCCCTGCCATACTGTGCCCGGTCAGCATTATAATGGCTTCGGCCTGATGCCCGGCCATGCTCTGTTTTGATACAAGATTGGGCGCAGCGCCCTGTTATGGTGCAGCTTATTGCGCCATTCTGGCGCGGACAATACACAACACACTGTTTTTAAACATTTTTTTTGCGTTGGCACACCCGATGCTAAAGCTCTCGTACGCAATCCGCACAATTGATGTGCGAGGTGGCAGCATCCCGAACTCAACAACCGGCCGATGGGCCCTCACTGTTGGGACGGCTTTACCAAGGAGAAAGCAATGAAACTTGTGACAGCGATCATCAAGCCTTTCAAATTGGATGATGTCCGTGAGGCACTATCCGAGATTGGCGTACAAGGCGTAACCGTCACTGAAGTCAAAGGCTTCGGTCGGCAAAAAGGCCACACAGAACTTTACCGTGGCGCGGAATACGTGGTGGATTTCCTGCCCAAGGTCAAAGTGGAAGTCGCCATTGGTGACAACCTGCTGGACCAGGTTATCGAATCCATTACCAAAGCAGCCAATACCGGAAAAATCGGTGACGGCAAAATCTTTGTGACTGAACTGGAACAGGCCATCCGGATCCGGACAGGCGAGACCGGAGAAGAGGCAGTCTGACACCAGACTGACCTGGCAACTAGCCAACGCAAAAAACTTATAACCTAAGAGCCTTGTGCGGAGGGCCTCCTATGGAAAGCACTGTCTTTGAGATACAGTTTGCACTAGATACATTTTACTTCCTTGTTTGTGGCGCATTGGTCATGTGGATGGCAGCTGGCTTTGCCATGCTCGAAGCTGGCCTAGTACGCTCTAAAAACACGACTGAAATCCTGACTAAAAACGTCGCCCTGTACGCTGTTGCCTGCACTATGTACATGGTTTGCGGCTACGCCATCATGTATGGCGGCGGCATCTTCCTAAGCGGTATTAAGGACATAGGTGTTGAAGAAGGCTTTGTCTATGAAGCCGCATCGACCTATGCACCATCATCAGACTTCTTTTTCCAAGTCGTGTTCGTGGCTACTGCCATGTCCATCGTATCCGGTGCAGTAGCTGAGCGTATGAAGCTTTGGGCATTCCTTGTCTTCGCCGTGGTCATGACCGGTTTCATCTACCCGATGGAAGGCGCATGGACCTGGGGCGGGGCGGATGTCTTCGGCATGTACAACCTCGGCGATCTGGGCTTCAGCGACTTTGCAGGTTCTGGCATCGTGCACATGGCCGGCGCTGCAGCCGCTTTGGCTGGCGTACTTCTACTGGGCGCACGTAAAGGTAAGTACGGCCCGAATGGCGAAATTCGCGCCATCCCTGGTGCCAACCTGCCGCTGGCCACACTGGGTACGTTCATCCTGTGGATGGGCTGGTTCGGCTTCAACGGTGGCTCAGTCCTGGCCACTGCGAGCGCAGAATCCGCTAACGACGTCGCCATTGTGTTCATGAACACTAACGCGGCAGCAGCTGGCGGCGGTCTCGCGGCCCTGATTCTGGCCCGCCTCATGTTCGGCAAAGCCGACCTGACCATGCTGTTGAACGGCGCGCTGGCCGGCCTGGTGACCATCACTGCCGGCCCGGACACGCCGACTCCACTGTTGGCGACCGTTTTCGGTGCGTTTGGCGGTCTGCTGGTGGTCATGAGCATCGTCACTCTGGACAAGCTGCGCATTGACGACCCCGTTGGTGCCATCTCTGTTCACGGTGTTTGCGGTCTGCTCGGCCTGCTGCTGGTGCCAATCACCAACGGCGATTCCAGCTTCAGCGGCCAGATCATCGGCGCCCTGACCATCTTCGTCTGGGTATTTGGTGCCAGTCTGATCGTCTGGGGTATCCTCAAGGCTGTCATGGGCATTCGAGTTTCCGAAGAGGACGAGTACGAAGGTGTTGATTACTCTGAGTGTGGTATGGAAGCCTATCCGGAGTTTGTCAGCAGCAAGCAGTAACATTGCTCTGACAAGATAAAACAACAAGGGCGCCCATGGGCGCCCTTGTTGTTTGTAGTTTTAAAAGCTTGCCATCAGCCCTCTTCTGGCCGCACCTCATCTTCAAGGGCATCGACCATGAACTGTGGCATTGCCAACGCACCGTGATGAACGCCCGCGTTGTAATAGCGGGTCACGAACGGGCGATTGTTGGCATCATCTTCACGGAAATACTTCAGCGGATTGTGCTTGCTGCCCATGGTGCAGCTCCACCAGCCAGTGGGGTACACCGGTTGCGGGAAAGGCAAAGTCTGCACATGCCCAAATCCAGCCTTGTACATGTCGCTGTGAATGTTCTTGATGATGGTCTCGGTGTGCAGTAAGGGCGACTCACTCTGCTGAACAATAATCCCGCCCTCACGCAGAGCCGCCATGGCATCCCGATAGAAGTCCAGAGCAAACAGGCCTTCGGCCGGACCGACCGGGTCGGTACTGTCGATGATAATCAGGTCGACACTTCCTGGCTCAACCTCCCGCATCCAGGCAATTCCGTCGCCAAAGAAAAAGTTGGCCCGTGGGTCGTCGTTGGCATCACACAGTTCGGGAAAGTACTTTTCGGACATGCGGGTGACCCGCTCGTCGATTTCCACCTGCCAGGCTTCTTCCACGTCCGGGTGCTTGAGCACTTCTTTGAGGGTGCCGCAGTCGCCGCCGCCCACGATCACCACTTTTTTCGGGTTTTTATGGGTGAACAGCGCGGGATGGGTCATCATCTCGTGGTACAGAAAATTGTCCCGGGTGGTCAGCATCACGCAGCCGTCCAGGACCATCAGGTTTCCGAACGTTTCGGTCTGGTATATCTCCAGCTTCTGGAACGGGGTCTGCTCCTCGTGAAGCTTGGCCTTTACCTGCAAGGAAAAAGCCGTGCCCTGGTCCTGGAACACCTCGGTAAACCAGCCTTCGTTCAATGCTGTCATGTCTGTCTCCCACTGTGTGCCGCAGCAACGTGCCTGGGCATCTTGAAAAGGGCGTATTGTAGGGGCACCGGTCAACTCCTACAATGCAGCCTTCGACTGGCCCGCCGGCCGCCCCGGGTTCCCTGACAGGATAGCAATAATGGCTGAAAGCGCAGCATCACCTGCCCACAAGGTTTACAACATCGCGCACTGGAGTGACGGCTACATTACCGTCAATACCCAGGGCGAAGTGGAGATGTGCCCGGATCGCGGTCGCACTGAAGCGCGTATCAACCTTCCGAGCCTGACCCGGTCACTGGCTAACGCCGGTATCGCCCTGCCGGTGCTGATCCGCTTTACCGACATTTTGCATGACCGGGTCAACAAGCTGTGCAATGCGTTCAACAAAGTCACCGCCGAGCAGGGTTATCAGGGTCGCTACACAGCGGTCTATCCGATCAAGGTGAACCAACAGCGTCGGGTAGTAGAAGAACTGGTTTCCGCGGAACCGGCAGCCTCCGCTGGTCAGGTCGGGCTTGAGGCCGGCAGCAAGCCGGAGCTGATGGCGGTGTTGGCCCTGGCGCATCAACCTGGCTCAGTGATTGTCTGCAATGGCTATAAAGACCGGGAATACATCCGCCTGGCCCTGATCGGCCAGAAGCTGGGGCACCGGGTCTTTATTGTGGTGGAAAAGCAGTCAGAACTACCGCTGATCCTGGACGAAGCTAAGCGCCTGGGCGTGTCGCCCCTGATCGGTGTGCGGGCACGGCTGGCCACCATCGGTAAGGGCAACTGGCAGAACACCGGCGGCGAGAAATCCAAATTCGGTCTGTCCGCCAGTCAGGTTCTTGATGTGATCGACACCCTGAAGCGGGCAAATGCGCTGGACACATTGCAACTGCTGCATTTTCACTTAGGCTCACAGATTGCCAACATCCGGGACATTCAAACCGGCCTGCGAGAATGCGCGCGATTCTACAGTGAGCTGCACCAGCTGGGTGCGCCCATCGGCACTGTCGACATCGGCGGCGGTTTGGGGGTTGACTACGAAGGTACCCGCTCCCGCAGCAGTTGCTCCATGAATTACAGCGTTTTTGAGTATGCCTACAACGTGGTGCATGTATTACAGGCTGAGTGCGACCGCCAGGGCATTCCCCACCCGGACCTGATCAGCGAATCCGGCCGAGCGCTGACCGCACACCATTCGGTACTGGTCACCAATGTGATCGACCGGGAAGCACCCGATCATCGAGAGCCCGTGGTGCCGGCCAAAGACGCGCCCGCGCCGCTTCAGGATCTGTGGCGCGACCTGGAGAGCCTGCAGGACGACCTGTCGCCCAGGTCTCTGGCGGAAATCTACCACGACGTCCTGCATGCTATGGCCGACGTGCACGCGCAGTTTGCCCACGGCTTGCTCTCGCTGGTCGAGCGCGCTCAGGCGGAAACCCTCTACACCTGCTGTTGTCGCCTGCTGAAGGTCCAGCTGGACGGTGCCAACCGGGCACACCGGGAGATCATAGACGAGCTGAACGAAAAGCTGGCGGAAAAACTGTTCGTGAACTTCTCCTTGTTCCAGTCACTGCCGGATGTGTGGGGCATCGACCAGATCTTCCCGGTCATGCCGATCAATGGCCTGAACCGTCCCCTGAACCGCAGGGCGGTGATTCAGGACATTACCTGCGATTCTGATGGCCGCATTGACCAGTATGTGGATGGCCAGGGCATCGAGACCACCCTGCCCCTGCCGGAGGAGGTATCGGGTGAGCCCTTGTTGATGGGATTTTTCATGACCGGCGCCTATCAGGAAATCCTGGGTGATATGCACAACCTGTTCGGTGACACCCATTCGGTGGATGTTCGCCTGAACGCTCAGGGTAAATATGACATCGGCACCCCCATCACCGGCGACACAGTGGCCAAAGTGCTGCGTTATGTGAACTTTGAGCCTGACAACCTGCTTGAGGCCTATCGAGCCAAATTTGCCGCCAGCGATCTGGACAGCGAAACACAAGTTCAGCTAATGGAAGAGCTCCGAGCGGGCCTGGAAGGCTATACTTACCTGGAGGAGTAGCTTTCAGTCAGGCAGGTCTTGCTGCAGCCGACGCCAGGCCGAGGGTGAAATGCCCTCCCACTTGCGGAAAGCCCGGCCAAAATTGGACGGGTCGCTGTAACCCAGTTGATCGGCGACTTCGTCAATAGCCATCTGGGTGTTTCGCCGTAGTAAATCGAGCGCGCGGCGATGCCGGACGGCTTCCTGCAGGGTCTGGAAGCGAGCGCCCTCGGCCGCCAGCTGACGCCGCAGCGTCCGGTCAGACACGTGCAACTGACCGGCAACGTCATCCAGGCTCAGTAAACGGCCATCACGCACCGACTCCAGTATCCGGACCACCCGCTCAGTGACGGACGACGACGCCTCCATTTGCCGCATTTCTTCTTCACACTGGGCCTCCGCCACCCGGCGAGCCACCGGATTGGACAGCGACATCGGAAGATTCAGCAGGTGCTTACGAAACCTTAGCTGATTGACCCCGGCGTCAAAGCTGACTGCACCACCAAACAACTGCTGATACTGGTCGTTTATGTCCGGGCTCGCGTAATCCACCAGGCAGCGCCCGCCATCCAGCAGTCGCTGGCCAAACAGTAAAACATTCACATCCATCAGCGACCCCAGCACCACTTCAATGTTGAACCGGTGCAGTTCAACGGTGTCGTGATGGATGTCCAGTTGCAACACGGCTTCATCACCTTCGATAAAAAAGGATAACGACATATAGGCGAAACGAATGCGGAAGTATTTGATCAGTATGCGCAGCGCCTGCTCAAGCGTGTCGCAGCTGATCGCCGCCTGCGACAAAGCTCCGTGGGCGGTGAACTTGAGTCGTTTACCAAATTCAAGGCCCAGTCCCGGATCCGCGCAGCGAACCAGAGCTTGCCGGCACAGCTCAGTAAACTGATCGAGGGTGATGAAATTATCAGGATTGCCAAGCTGCGCGTCGCGAATACCGGCCGCCTTGAGCAACTCATGACGCCCTATACCCCGTTCCTCCGCCAACCGGCACAGGATTTCTGCGTAATGGGCCCGAGTTACGGGCAAGGTGCCACCGGTGAGCATCGCGGTCATGATCAGGAATAAAGGTTGCATTAGATACTGTTCAGACTAGCCCCTGCCTGACTATCCGGCAATCACCCCACTGACAGATTTCCCACGACGGTCGGGCCAGACACAATTAATAACATTTTTTCCAATCCGCTCAACGCAAGGCACCGTACATAACTCAACTGACAAATCTGCGACGAGTGCCTAGAATGATGATGACCATAAAGAGTTCAAGTCATGCGACTGTCAAGGAGCGCCCGGTGACAACACTGGAGCAGCAGAAAACAAAACCCGAAGGGCGTAAAGATCCTTGGGGTCCCTTGTTGGAAAAAGTAGGCAAAACTCAGGATAGGGCGGCTTATCAATCTTTATTTGAGCATTTCGCCCCGCAGATCAAGTACTACGCTATCTCTAACGGTATGGCGAACCACGCAGAAGAGCTGGTACAAGAGGTGTTCATTTCGATCTGGCGCCGTTCCTGCTTGTACGACTGGCGCAAGGCGGCGGCATCAACCTGGATTTTCACCATTGCGCGAAATCAGCGCATCGATATGCTCCGCAAGATGCAGCGCAGCAGTGCCGAAATGGCCATCGAAACTGAAGATCTGTGGCAGATTCCCGGCGACAACGAAGATGAGCCGGTAACATCACTGCATCGCCTGATGTCTGAGCGTCGGATCCGTGAATCCCTGAGCCTTCTGCCAGAAGAACAGATTACCGTGATTGCCAAGGTTTACATGGAGCACAAGTCGCACCAGATGGTCGCAGATGAGCTCCAGATCCCGTTGGGAACTGTAAAAAGCCGGGTCCGCCTGGCGTTGAATAAACTGAAAGTGATTTTGCAGGATCAGAACGTATGACACGGCACCACCCCGACACCCTAACCCTGATGGAATTCAGCGCGGGTAATCTGAGTGAGCCTCATGCCCTGTGCATTCGGCTGCACCTTGACCAATGCTCGCATTGCCGCAGCAGGGTCGAGACCCTCGACAGCCTTGGCGCGGTGATGATGGATCATCAGCCCAAGGTGTCCGTTGCCGATAGCAGCTTCGAACAGTTGCTGGCGCGCATTGACTCGGCTCCGGTAGAACCTGAACCGGTTACCAGCACACCCCGTCTGTCCCCGTTGCAAAAGCTGCTGGGTGATGACATCAACGAATTGCCCTGGAAGCGACAGCTTGGTGACGTTAGTGTTCTGGACGTTACCGAGAAATTCCCTGGCCAAGGCGAGCGGGTGGTGTTGCAAAAGCTGGTTGCCGGCGGCAAAGCACCGGCCCATACCCATCGCGGTAACGAAACCACCATCGTTCTGCAAGGTGCGTTTGCAGATCAGAAAGGCGTCTTTAACCAATGGGACTTTGTGGTACTGAATGAGCAGGACGAGCACAAACCGGTAGCCGTGGGCTGCGAAGATTGCATCACCCTGTCGGTACTCAGTGCGCCACTCAAGCTGACCGGCACTTTCACCCGAATGCTCAATCCTTTTATCCGCTGAATAATTGCAGCGCGGCAGTGTAATGACTGCCGCGCTGCATCTTCTATCCCCCCCTACGTCACCAAGGCAGATCGCTGCCATCCCAGCTGACAAACCGGCCGTTGTCCGACTCCGTCAATGCCTGAATCACCCCAAACAAGTTATCTGCAGTCTCGGCCGGGTCGTGCACCTGCAGGCTGGCCAGCGACTGGCTGAACGGTGCACTTAACGCTGACCGGGTAGTGCCTGGATGCAGAGCCACACACGCGATCGGGGCATAGCGCCGGGGCAACTCCACCGACAGGTTCTTCACCATCATGTTCAGTGCAGCCTTGGAACAACGATAGGCGTACCAGCCGCCCAGGTGGTTATCACTGATCGAACCAACTTTCGCCGATACGGCAATAACCCGCTTGAGCCGCTTGCCCCGCAGCCCTCGTGCCAACGCCTGGACCAGCATCCCGAAACCGATGCAGTTGACCTGGAACGCACGGGCCAAATTGTCTGCGCTCAGGTCTTCCAGGCGCTTTTCCGGAAACATGCCGTCGTCATGCAACAGCCCGGCAGCGTAAATGAGATCGTCTATGCCTCCATAACGATCCAGTAGCGCCTCAATATCCGGATTTTGCAGCGTGTGCTCCGGGGCAGCTGCATCCCAGGGCAGCAAATGCACTCTCGAGCTCTGTTGCAGGGCTTCAGGCACCTGCTCCGGATACCGGCACAGCCCGATCAGCGTCTGCTCCGGCTGGTCCTGCAGATAACGTGTCGCCAGGGCGCTGCCAATGGCTCCCGAAATGCCTGCAATTACCGTTGCCATGCTCGACTCCTCAACTGATCAATGGATTCCATCCCGGTGATACGAAAAAACAATTCATTCAGGCTGACTTTCGGAAAACCAAACCCTTCAAACGCCCGTATGAATCTTCATATTTCCTTTGCAGAGCAATCTTTGCCGCAAAGCAGAAACCAAAAGGCAGTTCATGCCGAACTCGTATTAACAGGAGAGTGACCATGCAATACCAGGCGCCCGCGAACGACCTTCGCTTTTTGTTGTTTGATGTATTGGGAGCAGACAAGCTGCACGAATTGGAAAAATACGCCGATGCCACGCCTGACCTGATCTCCGCGGTCATCGACGAAGCCGGCAAGCTGGCGGCCGAGGTCATCCAGCCAACCAATCAGCCCGGCGACCGTCAGGGCTGCAGCTACGATCCGGAAACCAAAGCCGTGAAAACGCCGGACGGTTTCAAAGAAGCCTACGACAAGTTCGTGGAGGGCGGCTGGACCGCGCTGGATGCGCCAATCGAATTCGGCGGTCAGGGCCTGCCCCACACCCTGAAATTCGTCGTCGACGAGATGGTGTGCTCTACCAACCTGTCGCTGGGCATGTACCCGGGTCTGACCCATGGCGCCATCAGTGCGCTGTTTGAGCACGGGTCCGATGAACTGAAAAACACCTACCTGGAAAAGCTGATTTCTGGCGAGTGGACCGGCACCATGTGCCTTACTGAACCCCAGTGCGGCACCGATCTGGGCCTGATTCGGACCAAAGCCACACCGAACGATGACGGCAGCTACGCCATCGAAGGCACCAAGATCTGGATTACCGGTGGTGAGCACGATCTGGTCGACAATATTGTCCACCTGGTGCTGGCTAAGCTGCCTGGCGCCCCTGACACCACCAAAGGCATTTCGCTGTTTGTGGTACCCAAGGTCCTGCCGGATTCCGGCGAGCGCAACCCGGCCTTCTGTGGTGGCCTGGAGCACAAGATGGGCATCAAAGGCTCCGCGACCTGCGTGATGAACTTTGAAGGTGCCAAAGGCTGGCTCGTGGGCGAGCCCAACAAAGGCATGAGCGCCATGTTCACGATGATGAACGAAGCCCGCCTGATGGTCGGCATGCAAGGCCTTGGCCTGGCGGAGATGGCGTATCAGGAAAGCCTGGCTTTCGCCAAAGATCGCCTGCAAAGCCGCTCGCTGAGCGGTCCCAAGAACCCGAATGGACCGGCTGACCCGATCATTGTGCACCCGGACGTTCGCCGCATGCTGATGCGCCAAAAGGTTCTGAACGAAGGCATGCGCGCCATGGCCCTATTCACCGGCCATCAACTGGACCTGTCGGTGGCGCACGGCGACGAAAGCGTTCGTGAAAACGCCGATGATCTGGTGCAACTGTTGACACCTGTGGTTAAGGCCTTCCTGACCGACGAAGGCTACAACAACGCCAACTGGGGCCAGCAGGTGCTGGGCGGTTCTGGCTTCACCCAGGACTGGCCGCTGGAGCAGCTGGTGCGGGACGGTCGTATTGCCCGGATTTACGAAGGCACCAACGGCATTCAGGCGATGGATCTGGTGGGCCGAAAACTGTCCCTGAAAGGCGGCCAGCTAGTGCGCGCTTTGTTTGCCGAGCTGACTGGGTACCTTAAAGACAATCCGGATGCCCCGCATCGTGAGGAGCTCAAGGGCGCTATCAAAAACCTGGAGCAAGCTACCATGTGGCTGGCCCAGAACGCCCCGAAAGACCCGGAGCAAGCCGGTGCAGCGGCAACGCCTTACCTGCGGGTGATGGCACTGACGGTCATCGGTTATCTCTGGTCGCGCATGGCAGCCGTTGCCAGCCGACAGCTCGAAGCCGGTGAAGGCAACAAGCCATTGCTTGAAAGTAAGGTCGCTTCTGCTCGCTTCTACTTCGAAAAATTGCTGCCAGAAGTGGATTGGCTGGTGAAAGACATTGAGAGCGGCAAAGACAGCCTGATGGCACTGAGCGACGATCACTGGGCAGCTTAAACGGCAGCGCCACCGGTCAGGCCAAAATTTATGGCCGGAAATGACCGATAAATGGCAAATTCTGACCTTCTTCAAGACAGGTCAGGACTTGATAATGCTCATGTTGATTAGTGTCTCTGAACTAGTCTAACTCGCCTCTTCTAGGGTCGAGTATTTTAAAGCCACGCATTTGCGTGGCTTTTTTTATGGTTCCCCGGTCAACAGGTTACAATGGCGCCTTTGGTTCACCCCACTGGAGGCAGAATGACCGCCGACGATTACAACTTCCGCTTCGGCGGCATCGAGAGGCTGTATGGTCGCCGTGCCCTGAACGCCTTTCGCGAATCCCACATTGCCATCGTCGGCTTGGGCGGCGTTGGTTCCTGGGCGGCGGAATCGCTGGCGCGCAGTGGCATTGGCAAACTCACCCTGATCGACATGGACGACATCTGTGTGTCCAATACAAACCGACAGCTGCACGCCCTGACCGGTCAGTATGGCCGCACCAAAACCGACGCCATGGCGGAACGCCTGACAGCCATCAATCCCCACGCCGACATCCGCGTGCATTTCGGATTTCTGACCACCAAGAACGTTCAGGAATTGATCTCCGAAGATGTAACCGGGGTGGTGGATGCTATCGACAGCGTCAAGGCCAAAGCGGCGCTGATTGCCCACTGCCAGCGGCGCAAGATTCCTGTGATCTGCTCAGGTGGCGCGGGCGGCCAGATGGACCCGACCCAGATTCAGGTGGCAGACCTGAGCAAAACCACGCAAGACCCGCTGTTGGCGAAAGTGCGGAATATGCTGCGCCGGGAATACGGGTTCTCCAGAAATCCGAAGCGGCGCTTCGGCATTGAGGCGGTGTACTCGCTGGAACAGTTAACCTACCCCGCACCAGATGGCGAAGTTTGCCTGCAAAAGCCCGCCACCGAAGGACCGGTGCGGCTGGACTGCGCCTCAGGGTTCGGCGCCGCCAGCCCGGTGACCGCCAGTTTTGGTTTTTTTGCCGCCTCGCGCCTGCTCAATCGCATTGCCCGCAAGGCGAACCAGCCCGACTAGCGGCAGTCGAGCACCAGCTTTCCTCTGACGTGCCCGGCTTCAAGCAGGTTGTGGGCTTCGCTGACCTGATCGAGCGGGAACACCCGGTCAACGTGGACTTTGACGTCGCCGTCCTCGATTAGTTCAGCAATCTCGTCCAGGTGAAAAGCGTCTGGCCGGGACCGCATACCGTGAGCCCTGGCCCCCATGGCCTCGGCCGCGCTAACCACTTCGTCTGCGGTGTTGGTGGGGATGGTGACCAGCACACCGGACTCCGCCAATGTATGCAGAGCTCGCTTACCGGTGTCGCCACCGACCAGATCAAGCACCACATCCAGGCCGTAACATTCGTCGGCAATGTCGCTGGCGTGATAGTCAATCACCTCATGCACACCGAGCCCGGCCAGGAAGTCCCGGTTATGAGCCGAGGCGGTGGCAATCACGTGAGCACCGCGTTCCAGCGCAAACTGCACCGCAAAATGACCAACACCACCAGCACCTGCAAGAATAAGAATCTTCTGGCCAGACTCCAGGCGCGCTACCTCGAACAATGCCTGCCAGGCAGTCAAAGCCGCCAGAGGGACGCCGGCCGCCGCCATCAGGTCCAGTTCTTCGGGAACAATCGCAAGATCGTCTGCGTTGGCAGTGGCGTATTCCGCATAGGCACCGCCGGCGATCGGAAAACCGATCATACCCATGACCCGGTCGCCCGGTGCCAGCGTGGTGACATCGTCCGCCACCGCAACCACCTCGCCTGCAGCATCATACCCCGGCGTCCACGGCAGGCTGTGTTCAATCTGGCTGGCCACAAAACCCAGTCCCAGGCGGGTTTTCCAGTCAATCGGATTAAGGCCCGCGCCGTGCACCCGGATAAGCACTTCGCCCTCGCCCGGCACGGGTAAAGGCGACTCGGTCACCCGCAGCACATCACGCTCGCCAAAACGATCATAAACCACGTGGCGCATGGTGCCGGATTCGGTCAGATCAGATGATTCCATGGGTGTCTCCACACAACAGTAGAACGGCGCCGTTACCGGCCTCAGATTTCAGACTAGCAGAATTCTTTGCAACCGGCCTCAGCGGTCAAGGCCTCGGCCACCCTTCACCAGCGCACCCGACAAGGTGTCCACAAAGACTTTAGGAGCCCTTGATGGGCGCTGCGACTTCATGTCAACACAGGCATGGTCAGACATCGCCCTCAACAGGGTTTTGCCGTCAGCCGGTCGTATCAGCTGGAACTGCCGGGCCGACCGGAAGCGACCATCCCAGTCGGTCAGCCAGGTGCCCAGTACCAACTCATCGCCTGCGTTTGCCGAGGCCAGGTAATCCAACTCGGTGCGGGTGATGGCCATGGCTTTGCCAGTCTCCTCATGCACCGCCCAGGTCATGCCCAGGCTGTCGATGTGAGCCCAGCTGACCTCCTCCAACCAGCGCACATACACCACGTTGTTGGCGTGACCCAACCGATCGGTGTCTTCCGGGCGCACGGTGATGGTCATGGTGAAAGGATCCGGAAGATCCCAGTTCAGCGCCTGTGCGTCAGTCATGGTTGTTCTCCAAGGCCGGGAATGGCCTGTAACGGTAGCCGGCCGATGCGATCGTTGTGAAGTGAACCAAAGTATAGAACCCCATCGTGGGGGTTCACCGAGGTGATCTCCTGAAGATGACTGCCACGGGTATCGTGCAAGCTAATCAACTTTCTCCCGCTGTCATCGAACGCTACCACCAGTCCGTAATCCTGTGGTTGTGGTTTAAGCCCATCCGGCAACTTGGCGACCAGATTTTTCAGCCAGGGCTGACGGTGCATACGGTCGACCTGGGCGTTTCGAAGCGTCGGGAAGGCAACCCAGTACCGACCTTCGTGATCTACCGCCAGGTTGTCCGGAAAGCCCGGCAGATTATCAGCAAACACTTCCGCCCGACCCGCTTTCGGGCCGGCGATCCAGTACTTGAGGATACGATACTTCCAGGTTTCGTTAACCAGCACGTAATTGCCTGCGGGTGACACCGCCACACCGTTGGCAAAATGCAGATTGCCCAACAGCACTTCCGTTCTGCGAGTGCTCGGGTCATACCGGAGCAGGCGCCCGTGGGGTCGCATTTCAAGCAGATCCAGAAGGTAATCAGGCTGATTGAAACGAGAACTGGCATCGGTAAAGTAGATGCGGCCATCGGGGGCAACGTCAACATCATCGGTAAAGCGGAACGGGGTGCCTTCAGCCTCACGGGTCAGTACCGTGATCGCCCCTTCCGGAGTGATGGACAGCAGCCCTTTCCAGGCATCGGCTACAATCAGGTTGCCCTGATCATCAAACACCAAACCCAATGGCCTGCCCTCGGTGTCAAGCCAGTTTTCAACCCGGCCATCGGGAAACACTCGCACGATCTTGCCATCCTGAGTGCCGGTGTAGAGCACCCCCTGGGCATCGATGGTGGTGTCTTCCGGACCATACACCTGGCCCCTGGCCAGAAGATCCGCCAGCCTCAGGCGTTCATTGGGGGCAAGCACGCCGGTCAGCGCCGGTGGCGACGGTGCCTGCCATGCCTTGCTGTCTATTGGCGATGGTGTCAGCAAGAAACTGCCCAGCAGCAGGAAGACGACCAGCAGGCCGATCAACAACCATTTCATCATGAGCGCCCGATCCGTTTATCGTTCTTTTGCCCGCAGGCGATGGAAATGCACACCAACCTTAGCAGACATTACCCGGTAGCTGGCAACGCAGTGGCCGGCCTAGCGGAATTCCAGAAAACTCCGGCACAATTTTGCAAAGGTATCGGCTTTTTCTGCATGCAACCAGTGCCCGGTGCCCTCGATGATTTTGAGCTCCGCCGCCGGGAACAGCCTCAGGATGGCATCCTGATGTTTGTCCTGGATGTAGGCTGAGTCTGCACCCTTCAAAAACAGCACAGGCCCCTGATAAGGGCTGTTACCTTCTGGTGCCGCCGCAAGATTCTGATAGCAGGCATCAATCACCGGCAGGTTCAGGCGCCAGCGAAAACTCTGCGCCGCGTCGGTCGCCTGCTCCGCGGGAACACGCTCCAGGTTTTTCAGCAAAAACTGCCGGACTCCGGGAATTTCAACAAACTCTGCCAACCGCTTGTCCGCTTCCTGGCGCGTGCTTATCCCCTTAAGATCCAGATTCTTCATGCCATCCAGCACCGCATCATGTCGGGCTTTATAGGTCACCGGCGCAATATCCGCCACGATCAGCGCCTTGACACGGTCCGGATAACTCAGGGCCACCTGCATCGCGGTTTTTCCGCCCATGGAATGGCCGAGCAGCGTGGCCTGCTTAATGCCCTGGGCATCCATGTAGGCAATCACATCGGCGGCCATGGCCGGGTAGTTCATGGTATCGGTATGCGGAGACGCGCCGTGGTTACGCTGATCCAGACCGTGGATCTGCCAGCCATCTTCGAGGCGGCGGGCGATACCTCCCAGATTTTCAAGTGACCCGAACAGCCCGTGCAGCAGGATCAGAGGGGCTCCCTCACCGGAAATACGGTTATTCAGTCCAACACTCATAAGCTGGTGGTCTCCGGTTATGCGATCAGACCGAATACACTACCATTGCCAGCTTGGGGGGCAAGGGGAATTTGGGCGGGAAGTTTCGGGCACAAAAAAGCCGGGAAAATCCCGGCTACAAGGTCACAGACATTACGACTCTCTCATTAGCAGTAATAGATACTGCCCAAGTATTCCGCCAGCGCAATCACGTTCTTACGCTCGGCTTCACTATGGGGTACAAAGATTTCCCGTTCCATACAACACCTCCATTTTTGCTTCCAGACTGCTTCAACCTGATGATGACCATGCTATCGTTGAACGAGGGACCGACCGTTGACTGACTGTCCCAATCGTTTGACATTTTGTACCAGCAGCACAGTTAATCATCGGGAGCCAGACACCGGCATGCATGCCCAAACGGACCAAGCTGACACACCTCAGGTCGCCGCCTCCAGCACACTGGCTCTGGTGCATTATCTCGACACGCTTGGTTTACTGGATCGCGCAAAGGTAGAGGCCCTGATCGGCGTCACGCTGGAAGCGCTTGAAGACCCGGACCTGCGGGTCCCCGCCAGCATCCACTACCAGCTGTGGGAATTGGCCGAGCAATCAACCGGCGACCCGGGCGTTGGCCTGCATGCGGGCCAGGTGATTGATCCGGAACGAATGGGGCTGGTTGGCCATGTCTTCTTCAATTGCGACACTCTGGGTGAGGCGGTGGTGCAGTATGTGCGCCTGCACCGATTGATCAACGAGTCGGTTACCCTGAACTTTGAGCAGACTCCGGATCAGGCGGTGCTGACGTGGCAGCCGGACCACCCAGACCACTACAGCCGGCAGGATATGGACCGCACGCTGGCGGCGGCGCTATGCCGAACCCGACATTTTATTGATCGCAGCATTGAAGCGGACTGGCTGGAGATTGCCCACCCGGAGCCTTCCTACGCCAACGAGTATCGCAAGCTGTTCGGGGGTCAGATCCTGTTCGGCAGTGGTATCACCCGTATAGCGTTTTCCAGTCAGCACCTTGGCCAACCCATTCCGCACCGGAATCCTTACGTCTATTCCGCGGTATTGAAGCAGGTGAATGCAGTGCTCGCCCGCTTGCAGACCCGCAAATCGTTCAGTCGCAAGGTTCGTCGCCTGATTTCCCGGCAAATGGCGACCGACCGGATTGATGCCGATACCCTGGCCCGCCAGTGTCACATGAGCCGCCAAACTCTCTATCGCAAACTGAAAAAGGAGGGCCTCAGCTTTCATGACCTGGTAGAGCAAGTTCGCAAAGACAAAGCCCTGCGGTACGTGGCCGACGATCAATATGCATTGGGGGAGATTGCTTTCCTGCTCGGGTTTTCAGAACTCAGCGCCTTCAGCCGGGCGTTCAAACGCTGGACCGGCACCGCCCCTGCGCAGTTCCGCGCCAATCACCAGAGTGCTACCCATGACCGCTGACGATCTTTCACTGCTGGCTATTCCTCTGGCACTTCTGTACCTGGCGGCGCTTGCCTGTATCTATCGGATACTGCTCAGCTACCGGACTGCACAGGGAGCGATTGCCTGGATCATCGCGCTGGTGGGCCTGCCCTATCTGGCCGTGCCCATGTTCCTGTTATTCGGCCGCAGTCGTTTCGGCGGCTATATCAAGGCCCGCCGCATGGGCGATCAGGCCCTGACTAGCCTGCTCGACCAGTTCGAGCAACAGACCACCTCCATATCCAACCCAGGCCATGAACATTTCAGTGACGAACTCCAGGTATTGTGCAAGCTGAGCCGGCAACCCTTTACCAATGACAACCACTGCACTCTGCTCCGGGATGGTGAGGCCACGTTCGAGGCCCTGTTCGAAGCCATGGAAGACGCCCGGCACTACATTCTCATGGAGTTCTACATCGTCCGTTCCGACAAGGTCGGTCAGCGCATCAAGGCTATTCTGGAGCGCAAACTGGCCGAGGGTGTGGAAGTCTGGTTTTTGTACGACGACATCGGCAGCGTGTTTCTATCACGCCAGTGGCTGAATGAGCTGGCGGCAGCTGGCGCCCGCATTGCCTCTTTCGGCAAGGGCAATGTGCGCCGGCGTCGGTTTCAGATCAACTTCAGGAATCATCGCAAGCTGCTGGTCTGTGACGGTCAAATCGGTTTTGTCGGAGGCATCAATCTGGGCGATGAATACCTGGGCACGATGATGGATCAGGGACCCTGGCGGGACACCCACTGCCGTATCGAGGGGCCGGCAGCAACCGGCCTGCAACTGGCGTGGCTGGAGGACTGGCACTGGGCCAGCAGCCTGCGGCCGGAGCTGAACTGGCATCCTGAGAGAGTCAAAAAGGGTGATCAACAGGTGCTCATCCTACCCACCGGCCCGGCCGATACCTGGGAAACCTGTACGCTGTTCTTCCTCAACAGCATCAATAATGCCCGCACCCGGATCTGGATTGCTTCACCGTACTTTGTGCCCGACTTTCAGATCATGAACGCCCTGCAACTGGCCGCTCTGCGCGGCGTGGACGTTCGCGTTCTGATCCCCGAAAAATCCGACAGCCGGCTCATACGACTGGCCGCATACTCCTACCTGGTCCAGGCCAGCCAGGCCGGCATTGGCATTTACCGATATCAGCCGGGTTTTATGCACCAGAAGGTGGTGTTGGTGGATGACCGCTACGCAGCAGTGGGCACAGCCAATCTCGACAACCGCTCAATGCGACTGAATTTTGAGATTACGGCGATCAGCACCAGCCCCGACTTCATCCACTCGGTCGACAGTATGCTCAGGGAAGATCTGACACAGTGCCAGCTGATGACCGAAAGTGACTACCAGGAGAGGTCAATCCTGTTCCGGCTCAGTTGCCGTGCCGTGCGCCTGCTGGCACCGTTGCTGTAGTGGATGTTGTGGCTCGCACCATAACATTGTGCGACCATGGTGAATCCTGACGTTCCAACTGCTGTAAACAGATAACCCATGAACGCATTCAAGCCCAGAGAAACCCTGACCGAACAAGTCGCCCGCCACATAGAGAATCTCATCGCTTTTGAACAGCTCAGATCCGGGGAGCGAATTTACGAGGGCGCCATGGCCAAAGAGATGGACGTCAGCCACGGCTCGATCCGGGAGGCCCTGCTGTTGCTGGAAAAGCGGCACCTGGTAAAAAACGTACCCCGGAAAGGTGCGTTTGTTACGCCTATGGATGCATTTTTTGTTCGCAGCCTTTACGAAACCCTGGAGCTTTATCTGACCCACACCGGGCGCAAACTGGTTCGGCAGTGGCAGCCGGATGACATGGCGCGCCTGGAATCCCTGTATCAACAAATGCAGAGCTGCTATCAGAAGAATGACCTGATGGCCTTTCTCGAGCTGGGCATTGACTACACCAAAGCCTCACTGGTGTATGCCGACAACTACTTTATTGATTCTGCGATTGACGATCTCTGGCCTTCGGCCAAACGCTGCGCGTTTGTGGCCTTCCGCCGAGGTGGCGCCCGGGTACTGGAAGACAACCTGGCGCACATGGAGCAATCCATCATTGCCATCCGTAACCGGGACGAACAAGCCCTTGCCGACATTCTGCACCGCTACGCGATCCAGCAATGCGAGCAGGTGATCAGCGCCATCAAGCCCGACTGATATTGAAATCCCGGTTAATAGAACAGCTGGGTAAACGAGAAGCCGATATTAAGATAGGCCGCCCAGTTATCTTCGTTATTGTAGGCCACCGATAGCTGGACCGGTCCCAGCAAGGTATCGACGCCGGCAAACACGCTGGATGAGCGCACCAGCTCACTCCAACGGACGTCACTCATGGTGTCCCAGGCGTTACCAGTCTCAAAACCGGCGCCGGCAAACCAGGGCATAACCGGCCCACCGAATTCCCGCCGCGCATAGACCGATGCCAGCACTGCATCATTGCCGGTAATTTCTCCGGGCGCATAGGCCGACAGCTGACGAAAACCGCCCAGGCGAGCGGCGTTTTCAATACCAGCGTCACCACTGACCACCTGACGGGTGTACACCAGGCCGGTCAAATTGTGACGACCCCAGGTGCCAGTGCCCAGTATCATGGCGGTGAGGGCGTCAAAGCGCCGGTCAGAGCCCAGGTCGTCCCGTTCAACCCTGGCCCGAATACCCGCAAACGCCCCGGCTTTCGGGAAAAAGGCATCGCTCAGCGAATCATGCACCAACTGCAGGCTCAGGTTTCCCTGGTGCACGTCATCCGTCGGGGCAACCGGCATGCCCACTTCATTATCCACGGTGGCGTAGCCTCGAACATAGGTCAGCCTGAGTTCGGCATCGCCGCCCAATTCCATACCCAGCGCCAGATCCATCTGGCGAAACGTGACATCCACCTCGGCGATACGCCGGCCCTGATCATAGACGCTGTAATCGTCCTGCCGGTACTCTATGCCCAGGACCGCAAAACGATCGTAGCCATAGGTCAAAGGTTGATACCACTGGCTGCGAACCCAGGGCTGCGTGCCCAGCTGGACGCCGGTCAGCCACTCACCCCCTAGCTGATTCAGCTCGGTCATGCGCAGTCCGGCGGCCAGGTTGAAACGAGTGTCACCTTCGAAATTGTCTTCATAATTAAGCCCGAAAGACAGGTAGTTTGGCCCCCAGCTTTTTTCCCGGGCCCGAATCACCAGAACCGGCCCTTCGCTGGAGGGCACCATCGACCAGGCCACCGACTCATAATAACCCAAGCCATAGACCCGCTTGAGATCCGCCTCCAGCGCCTCTGCATCCAGCACTTCACCCGGCTGCTGCCGGATTCGCTCTCTCAGAAAATCGGTAGCCAGACGGTCACCCTGGGCGATGTCGATGCGGGCGACAGGCCCCGGCGCCCAGCCGCCGGCAGCACGCCTTGACTGATAGGCCACCCAGGTTTCTTCCGGTACGGTCAAACGATTAAGGGCAATTGCGTGTTCCCTTGCGGCGGTAGCCCCCAGTTCAAACAGCACCGGGCCCTCATAAAAATCGGCAGAACCAAAACCTTCAAGATCCGGACGAATAAGCACATCGTCCGGGTTTAACAGCGCAAGCTGGGCATCGGTATTGATACGAGTCATCAGCGTCGTTAGCTGACCCACCACCGAGAACGCCTCGCTCATTTGATCGGCGCTCATCAACGGGTCAGTAATGTCGACCGCAATAACGATCTCCGCCCCCATATCATGAGCCACGCTGATTGGCAGGTTGTTGGCAACACCGCCATCCACTAACAGCCGGCCATCTCGCTGGACCGGGGCATACACTCCCGGAATGCTCATGCTGGCTCGGATGGCTTCGGCCAGGTTGCCATCCGAGATCACCACCTGCTCGCCGGTTTCCAGATCCGTTGCAACCGCCCGGAACGGCACCGGCAACTGGTCGAAATCCTCAACCAATGCGGCGTTACGGGTAAGCTCGTTCAGGATCAGCCCCAGGTTCTGACCGGTAACCAGGCCACCGCCCAGACGGACGCCGTCCAGACTGACACCGAGCCCCGGCACCAGAGGCAAACGCCAGTCGTCCTGTTTGCGACGCACCGGTTTGTATTCCCGGCCCGGGTCGTCCCGAAAACTCGACACCCAGTCCAGACCGATAAAACGCCGCTCAATCTCATGCACAGACATCCCGGAAGCATAGAGCGCGGCCACAGCGGCACCGGCACTGGTACCCACTACTACATCAACCGGTACCCGCATTTCTTCCAGCACCCGCAAAACCCCCACGTGGGCCATGCCTTTGGCGCCCCCACCACTGAGCACCAGCCCCACCTTGGGGCGACTCTCAGGTTCAGAGAATGCGGCTGGCGCCCACAACAGGGGCACCATAGCCATCATGAAAACAGTGCAACTCAGAAATCTGGGCAAGGTGGGTTACTTGTGGTTTGAGTGTTTGTCGTCGTCGGCAAGCGACAGGTGCGATACATCTGGAACCATGGGTGGCGGCAGATCCCGTCTTACCCCCAGATCGGACCCGGGCGGAGCCAGCGACCAGTCATCGAGATGCTCGAACATCGGCGCTTCTGCCTCTTGATGCTCAGCCAGCGTAACCCCCACCGGGTCCAGCGTCAGGTTTGAGCCAGCGAGAATATCGTCGACCTTTTCGCCGGCCACCGGCAGCCGATCCCCGGGCTCCTGCTCCAGCGCTTTACCCCCCGAAGCCCCGGCACCCTGTGTCTCCGTACGCGGACTATCCTGAACCGGTTTCGGTGCCGACTGGGATGGTGATGACGGCCGAGGTGCGCTGGCAGGAGCCGCACCTGCCATCGGTTGTACATGGGCGATCATGCCATGCTTTTGCAGCACCGCCAGATACTTCTCGGCCTGAACCTGCTCCAGCTTGTTGCGGATGACCACCGGTTGGCCGCTGAACATCCGGTCCAACTGCTCAACACTGGCCTTGAACAGGCTACGCGCATTGTTGCGGGCAGTTTCCAGATCGGTGCCCGGCGCACACTCTCCTTTGAACACAAGCTGGAACATGGCTATTCCTCTTTATAGACATATGGCTCTGATTGCATGATAGCGGAAATCTTCGACCGGAGCAGTCTGGCAGGTCCGGGCAGAGTGAACGGACGTCAAACGTGTGCGAAATGCAAACAATTGAAAAATGGCGAACATAACTCGCGAAAGTTTCGACACTCTTTGCAATAATCAACTGTAACCAAACATTACATTTGGTTACACGGTACGGACATTGCCAGCTTTCAAGGATTGCTCCTATGCGCATCAAACTCTGTGCACTCATTTCCGCAGCCGCACTCGGACTGACCAGTACCGGCCTGCGGGCTGAGAATCTCGACGTCGTTATGAGCCAGGTGTTTCCCGGGCATGAGGCAACCTACATCGGCTATGAAAGCGTCGAGCGCGAAGACATTCCGGAACTGGCTGCCGTTGATCGCAAATATCTGATCGTCGACTTTCGCTTTAACGGCCAACAACCTGCGGTCGAGCAGCTGCAGGCCGGCGTACACAAAGTCTGCATGACTCTGCTCCGGAATCGAGAACTGGTCCGATCGCTGTCCGATTCCGGCTACGACATGGTGTCGGTTGCCTTCGACCGCCAATCCCAGTTCGACTGCCTCTGATACGCACCAGTCAGCGTTGTCCCAGCAACCGGGGAAAGGCATCAAGCGCGGTGTTAACCGCATCCAGATTGAACGCGTCCACATCCGCCAGTAGCTTTTCGCCATACCGGGTCACCGAGGGCGACCGATGGCGCTGCCCCCACTCCACCATTCGCAAGGCAAAGTCTTTCATCTGTTCCGGGTCGCCACTCTCGCGAACCTCCTGCCACTCATCACCGAAATCCTCGGCCAGCTTTTCCCGCAGCCAGCCCCGCTCCTGCATGCTCATGGTCTGGGCCAGCAGCCGCTCCGCTTCCTCCGGGGCCCCCTCATCTTCCGCCTGTTCCACCGTGGCAGCCACTTTCGGCAACACCAGCGTAAAGGTTGAGCCCGCATCGGGCTGACTCTTCACTTTGAGCTCGCCGCCCATCATCTCCACCAGTTTCCGGCTGATGGCGAGGCCAAGGCCAGTGCCGCCATAACGCCGGGAGCTCTGACCTTCCTGCTGTTCGAAGGCGTCAAAGATGCGGTCTTGCTGGTCCGGCGCGATGCCAATACCGGTATCCGAAACCGTCACCAGCAAACGGTAGTAGCGCACATCCGACTCTTGCTCCGTCTCTTCGCTCAACTCTTTTGCGACCGCTCGAACGGTGACCCCGCCCTCATGGGTAAATTTGATGGCGTTGCCGACCAGATTAAACAACACCTGTCGCAATCGGGTTTCATCCAGCATCATCGAAGATGGCATGCCAGAGCCAACGCTCACCTCAAGGGTGATGCCTTGTTCGGTGGCCCGCAGATCAAAAATATGCCGCACATCACTGAGCAGTCGCCGGACCGACACCGGGCCGAAATCCAGGCGCATCTTTCCAGCTTCAATTCGGGACAGGTCGAGAATGTCGTTAATCAGCATCAACAGGCTGCGGCTGCCGGCACGGATTGCATTCAGATAATTTCGCTGCTGAGGGTCTGTCACCGAGTTGTAGAGCAGATCGCTGTAACCAATCACCGCGTTCATCGGGGTTCGGATTTCGTGGGACATGTTGGCCAGGAACTCGCTCTTGGCCCGGCTGGCGGTCTCGGCTTCTCGTGCCAGGCGTTCTGCTTCCAGTTTGGCTGCGCGCAGATCGTCTTCACTGCGGCGCAAGGCATTCTCGGAGCGGATCCGCTCGTCCACCTCCAACGACAGCTTTCGGTTCCAGTACAGGAAAATCAGCACCACCACGATGGCGATCATAATGATACGCCGCACCACGGTGTAATCCGTTTCCTGTTCGATGTCGAGGTGGATCCACCGATTATAGACCGCTTCGGTTTCCGACGGCGGCAAACCACTCAGTGCCTTGTTCAGGATGCGGTGCAGGACCGGATTATCTTTGTTGACCGCAAGGCGCAGATCGTACTGATAGGGTGTGATGCTGGTGATCCGAAGATTTGACAGGCCCAGTTTGGCCACGGTGTAGCTGACCGCCGGTATGTGCGTCACCATCACATCCAGATCACCGTTAGACAAAGCCAGCAGTCCCTCTTCGACGGTTTGCTGGGGATAAATATCCAGATTGGGGTGGTTGATTAGCAAATAATCGTGGCTGGCCTGACGGTTCACCACGCCAACCCGCTCATCCCGCAACTCTCTCAGGTCTCCGATAAACCGCCCGGTGTCCCGGATTGCCAGCGCCACTGGCACCGACACGTACGCCCGGGTGAACAAAAAATCCTGCTCCGTTCTCGGGGTTCGGGACATCCCGGGAAGGATATCCACCTCGCCGGACTTGAGTTTGTCTTCCGCTGACACGCGGGAGTCTACGATAACCCGGTTAAAGCGTACGTTGATGTTCTCTTCCAGCCGCTTGACCAGATCAGAGGCCAGACCCGCAGCGCGACCATCCTGTGCGAACTCAAAAGGCGGCCAGTCGCTGCGCATGCCAACTTTCAGCCCGGGGTTACGCCTCAGCCACTCCAGCTCTGTTGCCGTCAAGGCAACGCCACGGCCTTCCAGCTGCGGCATGTCAGCCTGCAACCAGGACTGACGAATGTCCCTGTGCTCATTATGACTGACGGCCGCGATAGCCCGATCAAACACCCTGAACAACCGCTCGTTGCTGGTCGGCACCTGCAACACCACATCCACTGACCGGTTATCCAGTATCACTGCCAGGCCAATACCATTAATCATGGCTGATTCCAGATAGTCTGAAACCACTGGGGCCGGTCCCAAAAACGCATCAGCTTTGCCTGACAACACTAGGCTGACGGCATCGCCAAGGCTAGCCGCAGAAATCGGGGTAAAGTTGTCGATCGGGTCCAACAGCGGGAACTGGTTCGGATCTTCACTGACAATCGCCACATTTGCGGATTCGAGATCCGACAAGGTGCGGAAGGCCGCATCACCAGAATTCACGAAGATGCCGTAGGTCAGCGACATCATTGGTGATGTATGTCTGGCCCCAGGGACGACCGGAGCGCCCGGTATCCGGGTCGTCAGAACAAGGTCTACATCGCCATTACCAAGCACCGAGGGACCATTAACCAGGCGCGGCTCAATGGGCACCCCCAGTTTCTCGGACAACCGGGCCAGGTAATCAATCCAGATCCCCGCCAACTCGCCGTCACCGGTATCAAAAACCAACGGGACCTGACTGTGCCTCACCCCTACTCGAAAAACATCCTGCTGATCCAGCCACCGTAAATCCTCAAACCCCAGAACCGGCGCAGGAGACGCCTGGGGCGGATCGGCCAAGGCCAGCCCTTGAAACATCAGCAACAAGAGGCCACACATTAAGGGTGGAAGAGACTTCACTGGATATCCTCGGTGGTTCCACTACATTTCAGGGAACAATACCTGCAAATGTCGACGATTTCATACCGCGACTTTGCTTACTGGAGAAAGCCGTTTATGGACACCAGCAAACACAGCCTACAGACCCTGTTCGAACAACTCGGCCTGCCGTCAGGGCAAAAAGAGATAGAAGATTTTATCGGCCGATACTCGCCGCTGCCGTCGGAAATTGCCATTCAGGACGCGCCTTTCTGGTCTGAAAGCCAATCGCAGTTTCTGGAAGAGGGACTGGAAGAGGACAGCGACTGGGCAGAAATCATTGACGAGCTTGACGCTCTGCTCAGGCACTGAGGTGCTTGCTCAACTCGTCAACACCTGATTTCGACCCGCGCCCTTGGCCTCGTAAAGAGCCCGATCAGCACGGTCGAAGACTGCATCTTCCGTGTCACCCTCGCGGAATTCCGAAACACCCGCAGAAAATGTAATGGTGACCGGCTTTCCGCCAAAATGAAACGGCAGTTGCCCGACATGGCCACGAAACTGGTCAACCACGTCGCGGGCGTCATTCAGGGCCGTCTCAGGCAACAGCAACACAAATTCCTCGCCCCCGAAGCGGGCAATAAAGTCTGTATTGCGCAGTCGACTTTTCATTTCACGAGCCACCAGTTGCAGCACCCGATCGCCCGCCTTGTGGCCGAAGGAATCGTTGATTCGCTTGAACAAGTCAATGTCGATCACCGCCACTGCCAAAGGATGATGATAGCGTTGCCAGCGGTTGTACTCGAAGGCCAGGCGCTCCTGCCACGCTTCCCGATTGGGTAGCTGGGTCAACAGATCGGTCAGGGCTCGCTCCCGCTCTCTGCGCACCTGGGTCTGCATTTGCTCGGAGTGGGCCTCCATGGCCGCTACTTTTTCCTGCATCGCGTCGAGCTGCATTTTCAGCATGTCTTCGCGTTCAAGGTCCCGGGCACGAAAGCGCTCAAGTGCACTGCCAATAAATTCCAGGCGCTGGCTCACCGATTGTTTCAAGCCCTGTAGATCCCGGCTGCTGCGAATGTCTTCGCTGACCCGTCCCAACTGTTCGCGAATTTCCCGATCCAGATTGTCGGTGTCATCTCGGCGAGACAGTTGGGCATCCGACTGCTCAGAAAAATGTAGACGTAAGGTTTCCAGACGCTCGTCCAGTCGTTTGAGAAACACCTCAAACTCCCGCTGGCTGCGCGTAACCGCCTCAATCACCAGTTTCGCCACCTGATTGAGACCCTCCCGGAGGATGTCCCAATCGTTGGTGGACAACAGCGTTTGCTGAAGGGCTCTGGCCTGGGATTCCACCTCCGGCTCTAGTGTCACCTGATTGAGCAACTGCCCCAACAGCTGACCCACACGGCGAGCAATCCGCAGGCGATGGCTATGCCCCGCCAGGTCGGTCTCATCATCAGGCTGACCTGCTGCATTAATAGAGGATTCAGCAAAAATTGTGACTCTCTGATCCCGTTCATCAAGCCGGGTAATGGCTTTATCGATCTGGTCCTGCAAGGTTCGCCAAGCCCCGATGTCGATATTCTGATTGCGCAGATCGTCTCTCAGGCGGGTCAGCAGGCTATCCAGCTCCGGCGTTTGCCCCTCCGACGCCAGACTTGTGCGCACCAGCATGCGCTCGAGTACATTGCGCTCAGCCTGCCATTGCTTGTCGCGCTGGTCTGCGTCTTCCAGCTCCCGAAGGTATTTTTCCTTCCAGGACTCTTCAGATGCCATGAAACACTCCTTCAGGGTCCGGCCTGATCGCTGTCACGCTGCTCGACGGCAGACCGGCGCTTTGCCCGGGGATGGCTCTGGTCGTAAACCCGGGCAAGATGTTGAAAGTCAAGATGAGTATAGACTTGGGTGGTGGCAATGTCCGCATGGCCGAGCAACTCTTGTACGGCGCGAAGATCACCGCTGGACTCCAGCATATGGCTGGCAAAGGAGTGCCGAAACAAGTGGGGATGCAGGCGCTGATCGGCGCCCTGTACGGTACCCCAGCGCGCCAGTCTGGCCTGGATGCTGCGACGGCTCAGGCGATTGCCGCGTTGGCTGACAAACACAGCTGGCTCAGACTCGTGTGCGAACTCCGGCCGTTGCTCCAGCCATCGCTGCAGAGCCAACACCGCCTTGCCACCCACCGGCAGAATCCGCTCTTTGTTACCCTTACCCAGCACCCGGACTTCCCGGCCACGCAAATCCAGTCCGGTCAGATCCAGCCCGGCCAGTTCTGCCAGTCGGAGCCCCGAGGAATACAACAGCTCGAACATGGCAAGGTCCCGCACTTCCAGCGGGTCATCGGGATTCACATCCAACAGGTGACTGATCTGGTCCACGTCCGCCACCTTGGGCAGCCTGCGGCCGCTTTTGGGGGGGCGCATGTCCAGTGCCGGGTTATCCCGGGCGAGTCCTTCACGCAGCAAAAAGGTATAAAAACGGCGAATAGCCGACAGGTGTCTGGCGATGCTCCGGCCACCCAGGCCGTCTTTACTCAGCCTTGCCACATAGCGGCGCATGTCATGAATCGACAGGTCACGCCAGTGCTCGATGCCAGACTCCATCAACCAGGCAACCAGGCGTTGAAGGTCGCGCCGGTAATGTTCGCAGGTGCGGGGGGAATGGCGTTTTTCGGAGGCCAGATGCCGGACAAACCCGTCCAGCGGAGCTGAAAGCGACTCCGGCGGGTTGGCGAGCGAGCCAGGGATGGTCACCCCTGTCCACTCTCCACCGTCAGGTCGGTTACCGGGGTTTCCGAGGCGAAACGTGTCAGCATCGGCGGCAACAACCGGCTCAGGGTGTCACTGATGTAGCTGAGAAATAATGACCCCATGCTCTGGTCAAAGTAACCCGATTCACAACTGCCAACGGCGAACACACCGACCAGGCCGTCATGGCGCAGCGGCACCAGCGCGACCGAGGCAATGGCCTCGTCCCGGCCCGGGAACAGGAACTTGCGTTCATTCTCCCGGAACTGGCCACAGACGGCGCGGTCACCCTCCAGCAAAGCGCCCAGGCGCTCTTGAGCCTGAGCCTTGTCGACAATGTGCAAAGCACCCTCGGCCTGCTCGGCTGACGCAGTATCACTGAACAACAATACGGTTGCCGCATCCAGCCCGAAATCTCCACGGATGCTGTCATCGATGGCAGCCGCCATGTCGTTGAGCGTCTTCGCTTCAATCACCTGCATCAGCAGGCGTTTGCTTTTCTCGAACAGACGGTCGTTGTGACGGGCAATGGACACCAGCTCCACCAGCTCCCGACGCAGGGTGTCCCGTTGCTCCCGAAACAGGTGCACCTGGCGCTCAACCAGTGAAATCGCGCGCCCGCTGTCATGGGGCAGGGTCAGGCTGCGCAGCAACTCGTCCTGTTCAAGAAAGAAGTCCGGGTTTGCACGCAGGTAGTCTGCCACCTGGTCCTGGGTTAGTTCGCCGGCCTTCTGGCGGGCCGATTGTTCTGTCATCCTGTTCTCCAGAGCTGTCAGGCTCGTGTTTTTGCAGTTCGCGGGCTTCTGCGACGGCGGACGGGCGAATCACCCGGCAGCCGCAACTGGCCTTCAAACACGGTTTTAGCCGGGCCTTCCATCATAACAGGGGCACCATCCCCCTGCCATTCGATCACCAGGGAGCCGCCGCGCAGTTCTACTTCAACCCGGGAGTCGAGCAAACCCCGCAGCTGACCCGCAACCACGGCGGCGCAGGCACCGCTGCCACAGGCCAGAGTTTCACCCGAGCCCCGCTCAAAAACCCGCAAGCGGATGTGAGTACGGTCAAGCACCTGTAAAAATCCGATGTTGGCCCTGGACGGGAAACGTGGATGGCTTTCAAGCAATGGGCCAAGCGTCGCCACCGAGGCGGTATCGACATCACCCACTAACAGGACACCATGAGGATTGCCCATGGAGACCGCGGACAGCTCCACCGTTTGACCATCAACTTCCACGGTATACACCGTCTTCTGGCGGTCTGCGGCGAACGGAATGGCAGGCGGATTCAGCTCCGGTACGCCCATATTGACCATCACCATGCCGTCTTTACCGACTTTCAGCTCGATCACGCCCTTGGCGGTCTGAACCCGAATGACACGTTTGTTGGTCAGGCGCTGATCCCGGACAAATCGGGCAAAACAGCGGGCACCGTTGCCACACTGTTCGACTTCGGAGCCATCGGCGTTAAAGATACGGTATCGGAAATCCACATCCGGCAATCCGGGCGGCTCGACCACCAACAACTGATCGAAGCCAATGCCAAAGTTGCGATCGGCCAATTCCCGGATTGCCTCCGGCAGCAGACGAAAGGGCTGGCTGATGGCATCCACCACCATAAAATCGTTGCCTAACCCCTGCATTTTGGTGAACCGGAGCAGCGGGCCCGGGCCACGTCTTTGCGGATTCATCTCACGCTCCACGCTCATTCCGGCAGGCAACTTTCAGGGCCCAACTGGTCGGCCAGGGTTTCCCTGCGGCGCACCACGTGCACCTGATCGCCATCCACCATCAATTCGGGCGGCCGATTACGGGTGTTGTAGTTAGACGCCATGACAAAACCATAGGCACCCGCCGAACGCACCGCAAGCAAGTCTCCCGCCTGCAGGCGCAATTTGCGATCCTTGCCCAGAAAATCCCCGGTTTCACACACCGGGCCCACCAGATCCCAGGACTTCTCCTCTGTCTGCTGGTGTGGCTGGACCGGAATAATCGCCTGCCAGGCGCTATACAGCGCCGGGCGGATCAAATCATTCATCGCAGCATCAATAATGGCGAAGTTTCGGTGCTCGGTGCACTTGAGAAACTCCACCCGGGTCAAAAGAATGCCGGCATTGGCGGCGATTGAACGGCCCGGCTCCAGAATCAGTTCCAGCTTACGGTCGCCGAGCTTTTCAGCCAGCGCTTTAACGTAGTCGGCAGGCTGCGGCGGCTGCTCTTGGTCGTAAGTGACACCCAGACCGCCCCCCATGTCGAGATGCCGAATGTGAATGCCATTTTTCGCCAGGGTATCAATCAGCGCCAACACACGATCCAGGGCGTCCAGGAACGGCGACACAGACGTCAGCTGTGAACCAATGTGGCAGTCGACACCGTGCACATCCAGATTGGGCAGCCCGGCGGCGCGGGCGTATACCTGCGGCGCCTCGGCAATGTCGATGCCGAACTTGTTCTCTTTCAGTCCGGTTGAAATGTACGGATGGGTGCCGGCATCCACATCCGGATTCACCCGCAGCGACACTGGCGCTTTAACGCCCAGTTCACCCGCGACGGTATTAAGGCGATCCAGCTCGGTGTCGGACTCCACGTTGAAGCACCGCACGCCTACCTGCAGCGCTCGCTTCATTTCCCACTCCTGCTTGCCAACACCGGAGAACACCACTTTGCCCGGGTCACCGCCGGCCCGGAGCACGCGCTCCAGTTCGCCGGCAGAGACAATATCAAAGCCGGCACCCAGACGGGCAAGCACGTTCAATACCGCCAGGTTGCTGTTAGCTTTCACCGCATAACAAACCAGGTGCGCACGCTCGCCAAGCGCCTCGTCGTAGGCACGGTAGTGCCGCTCCAACGTGGCACGGGAATACACGTAAGCTGGTGTACCAAAACGCTCGGCGATGTCGGCAACCGGCACATCTTCGGCGTACAACTCGCCATCGCGGTAATTGAAATGATCCATGTTGTTCCTGAAAGTCTGGACAGGGCGGTATGTGCAATCAGTGATGACGCTCAGCGCGGCGCCGGAGCCTCATCATCAGTCTGCGTTGCGGCTTGAACGGCTTGATCTGCGACGCCTGCAGGTTCTGCCTCTGGCGCTGGGTTATCCCGGTACAACGGGCCTTTCTGGCCGCACCCGGAAACCATCAACACAACCAGCATCACAGCTGCCAACAGTGGCCGGCGACAAGGTCCAACCTGCATACCCATACCCCAAAGTGAATAATGAACGAAGTATACCCGACACCTGCCCTGTATCGCGAGAGAGGCGGCCGCTCAGGTCAGATAACTGTTCAGGGCATCCTCAAGCATGGAGCGGTAATAGAGGTACTGACCGGTCTGGATGTCGCGCTGATAAAGCCGTGGGTCAAGGTCGTGGGGCAGGTGCAGATCGGTCAGGTAGACCGGGTAGGATTCGCCGCTGTGGCGTAACGAACGGATGTAATGGGCCACCGCGGGTATCAGCCGGTCACCGTATTCCTGAACGCTGAACTCCTGATCATTACAGTAGATGTCAAACCGGAGTGTGCCGTCTCCCTGCTGGATACCGACGGCCTGAACCTCCAGACCGGACGCCGGTACGCGAGCCTCTTGCTGAGCTCGGCTTTCAGCCAGCCAGTGGCCATCCCGGCGCATCATCTCGTAGCAGCGAATACCGCCGACCGGGTCCAGGTGCTCAGCCTGGCGCAGCAGTCGTCTCTCCACCAGATTGTCGAGAAAGCGCAACAACGGGCCGAGCAAATGACTGCGCTGACCCACCCGGACCGAACGCGCCCACAGACTGCCCTGCTCATCGACGACCCAAAGCCGTCCCAGGTCGCCCTGAAGCAACCAGAACACCTGTATGTTGCCGGCTTCCGAGGCCTGACAGACTGCACGTAACTCAGGCTCGTCCAGCAAGGCATGGCGATCCGGCACAGCCGGCAAGTAGTGTTCCTGGGGCTGAAGCAACGCCTCCATCAGCGCCGTGCGATTATCCAGAGCCACAAATCCGGGCTCCTGGCCGGTGAACTGCAGCAAAAAATACCGGCGATCCATCTCTATGATGTAGCGCAGCGGGTGCGGCCCCGTGCCTCCGGCAAAGAACTGACGCAACACATCGTTGAACAGCTCCCGAACCCGACGGGCAATGGCCTGACCATGACCGCGACTGGGCGCTGACACGTGGATATCGGGCAACTGCAACGGATTCATCGCCACCGGTGCCAGCACGTTCTTCAGGCACTGAATCAGTGTGTCACCCGCAGCGTAATGCTGAAGACTGACTTCGTGCCAGCTGTTCACGGTGATCTGGTCGATGGTCACCACCAGGTTGTCCCGACCACCGCTGAACCCGAGGGAATCCGAGCGAGAGCTGAGCTTGTGCAAACCTCGCTCGGTCAGGTGCGCCTGTGGATCCACGGCAACATTGATCAGTAACAGATTCTTCAGGGGCCGCACCGCGCGGGACAGTGCAGCCCGGGACGCAGACGCCATCGGTAATGGCAAAAACCCGGACAACACCTCCAGAACGTCCTTGAGCTCCGACACCGAAGCCACGCTGTTTCCTGATCGCACATTGAGCCGGGTAGAACGACTGAGCAAACCGTTGCAGTAACACCAGATGAGCAGCTCGGCGAGATTGCCGGCACGACGAATCACCGGTTGCCAGAAAGCGTCAGACGGATCTTCGAGATCCCGATACAATAACCAGCCATCACCAGTGCCGCCTTGCTCGGACTGGTGATGAAACGACAGGTTCTCCTCCGCCAGCGACGGCACTAGCCCAGGGTTGACCAGTTCAATTTTGCCAGCCTTGCGCTGAAAAGCTGCGTACAACTTACGACCGAGCAGGTTAATGTCGCTGGCGGTGATGGTAGCCCGGGCCTCCTGCTCTCGGGCAAGCCGGGACAGCAAGCGATAGCTGTGGGTTAATTCCTCCACGACCACCCGGCGCAGGCCGGTCACTTCCTCAGCCCGCCAACGCTGGCGGTCGTCCAGGGATTGCACGCGGGCGTCTGACCAGCCCCAGTGCTGCACCAGACTGCGCAAAAGTTCGATGCGCCACTGATCCCCCGCATTGCCCGCCCGGGTCAGTGGCAGGCCTGCCTTCAGATACAGGCTGCGCCGAACCAGATCAAGCCGTTCAGGGGTGCCGCTGCTCAGCAACCATTGCTCTAGCCGCTGATACAGCATCACGTAGGGGTCGAGGGCGTCCGGGCAGGTCTGGCCCTGATAGATCGATTGTTTGAAGCTGGCCGACAGCAGCGGCTGTGAGCTGTCGGTGGCGTAGCATTCAATCAGCAGCAATTTCAGAATGGCTTTCCAGGGCGCGTCTATCCCCTTGTACAGTTGCCAGATACCGGCACCGGGAAACTCCTCGGGAGGAATCGAGGGTACTGGGCCAAAATCAATGTAGTCACTGGCCTTGATAAACCGGCACTCTACCAGACGACGGCGGCATTGCTCGTAATCGGTTTCTGCGTCTGCCGGGACCAACCACCACAGCGGGTATTGCCCGGCCAGATGAATGCTGGTGCGGTAGAACTCGTCCAGCAGCAAGAAATGCTGGGCGCTGCCGCAGTTTTCGCCGGTTACCTCGGCCCGCTGCCGACCAGCTCGCCAGTCCGCCGCAGAAAACACAAATACGTGCAGCTCCACCCCGAGTGTCGCCGCCCATTGCGACAGGCTCTCGGCTTTGCGCTCCAGGCAACGTATGCCGTGTTCAGGCAGATCCTCCCGATGGCATAACCAGATATCCAGATCGCTCGCCACCGAATGCCCTAGGGTACCGGGACTGCCCATCAAAAACAGACTGTCGAGATCGGTCTTGCTGCGGCCCTGATCCCGGTAACTGAAGCTGCGGGCAAACCGGCGGGCAGCGTCCAGCACCTCGGCCACCGGCGTGTAACCCTCGATACCCTGAGGACAATCACCGTCCAGGTAGCCGGGCAAAGCCGGATGATTGCGGTGAAACACCAGAGGCAGCAGGTCGAGCACCATCTGTTGCCGATACGTCAGGGCTGAACGAGCGCGCTGCCAGCGCTGCTGATTAACCAGCAAAAACCGGTCCCGCAGCCGTCGCAGGGTTTTGCGATCAATGCCATCCTCGAAATCGAGAACGATAGGCGGTGCGTGAACGGTCAAGGCAGCTCCAGCGGATGGTTATTTTCATTACGATAGTCAGTATGATGACCGAATCGTGGCAAAACCGGTAAAAAAATAAAAGGATAACCACTTTAGGGCAATCGCCGCTAACGGGTGATCCAGACGAGGCACATGCGCTGTGAAAGAATTTCTGATTCAACGCTATCGACCGGACCCCGCCGGCACAGTCATTCACCCCACGCTCATACGGGTTGATGATGATGGCCGGATTGTACAGACCGACCGCTACGCTGAAGCCATGTTTGGCTACAACGCCGGCACACTCACCGGGCAGCCGGTGCACCGGGTTCTGGCCTCTCGCCAGGACGATCCCTTCGCGCCCGCCCACCGTCACCACCTCGACAACGGCCAAACGGTACTGGTCACTTTCCGTCACAAAGATGGCTTCTTTTTTACCGCCAGCCTGGGCTTGCGCATGGAAATGCGAGATTCCGACCGGGCCGCCAACGCGGCGATCACACTCAAAGACAGCGCAGACATGGACGGCCGCCTGATCAAGCTGGCGGAACAGGGCGCCGGCTTTGGTCTTTGGGAGTTGGACATCACCGCCAATGAAATCAGCTGGTCAGACGGCATGTACCGGTTACTTGAGTTGCGGCCGAGCACCGAGCTTTCCCCTGAGCAAGCCTTATTTTACTGCCAGACTGGCCAGAACCGAGTGCGCGCGCTGTTCCGCCGATGCATGCGGACCGGGCAAACCTTCAGCCTGGAGCTGGCCATCACCACCGGGCGCCAGCGAATTCAGCGGGTCACCCTGGCCGGACGCGCCCTGAAAAATGGTGGCCGGGTCCAGAAACTCGGCGGCATAATGGTCAACCACAGCGAGGCCATGCAGCACGACCATGCCCGGCAACAGGCACAATGGATTCTGGCGGCGACCGCGAGCGCCACACCGGATCTTCTGGTCGCCGTGGATACCAGCCTGAACCTGTTGCATTTCAATACGCCTTGGGCTCAACAGTTCAGCAGTGCCTTCGGCATCGAACCCAGGCCCGGGGACAGCCTGAAAACTTTGCTGAACGACTTCCCGAATGAACGACGACTGATCGAACGCTTGTGGCAACGGGCCTTTGATCGTGAGCATTTTGTTGCGGAGGTCCCGCTCAACCGCCAGGGTGAGGGGCTGCCGGTCTACGAGTTCCATTTCCAGAGCATCCTGGGTACCCAGGGCGAAGTGATTGGTGCGGTGCATGTTGCCAAAGACATCAGCAACCGCGTTCAACACAGCGGGAGTGGCGATTACCGCATGCGCCACGACCCGATCACAGGCCTGATGAACCGCCGCTCCTTTGTCGAGCATCTGGAGCGGGCCATGAAGCACAAACGCAAACGGCAATCGGTGGATGGCCTGCTGTTTATGGATCTCGACGGGTTTGAGCAGTTCAACGATCAGGCAGGCAGCGGCACCTGCGACCGCTACCTGCGCGAACTGGCCAGCATGCTGGGACTGCGGGTACGCAACCGGGATGCCCTGGCAAGATTGTCTGGCGACACCTTTGCGCTGTTTATTGAAAACTGCCCGGAACCCAGAGCCCGCAAACTGGCGGACGAAATCCGTGAACAGATCGCGCAATTCCAGTTTGAATGGCAGGGCCACCAGCTACAGACAACCGCCAGCGGCGGCTTGCTGATTCTCGGCGCAGACACCCCTGAAGCCCCGGAACAATTGCTCACCCAGGCAGCCGACCTGTGCCATACCGCAAAGACCTCCGGAAGAAACCGCATCCACACCGCCCACGCACTGGCCGGTGAGGTGACCAGCCTCGGCAATGACCATCAACTTGAACAGTTGCAGCACGCCCTGGATACCGGCGATCTGATTCTCGAATTCCAGGATCTCAAGCCGGTTGCCAGCGTGACCTGGGGCGACCATATTGAAATCCTGTGCCGGGTGCCCGGGACAGAGCCACAGGCGGCGCCGCTGACGCCGGATCAGTTTCTGCCCATTGCCGAACGTTTTGACCTCGCCAAGCGCCTGGACCGACAGGTGATTCGGCAAACTCTGGACTGGCTAGGCCAATATCCCTTGCTGGAACCACGACTGAAATACTGTGGCTTCAACCTGTCATTGGCGACCCTGCTGGACGATACCTTTGCCGATTTTATGGAGCAGGCGCTGGCAAGATCACCCTTCCTGCCCCACTGTTTCTGCCTCGAAATACGAGAGTCTTATGCCGCACAGTATCCAGACGAAGTGACGGTTTTATGCGATGCACTGCATCGTGTGGGGTGCCGGGTTGCACTTGAAGGTGCTGGCGCTTCGGTCGAAAGCTACAGCCTGGCGGCAAACCTTCCGGTCGACATCATCAAGCTAGACCGGCGCATCATGGACGACCTGGCCAGCGATCCGGTGCAGCAGATCATGGTGGAAGCACTGCACCGCATCGCCGAGGCCGCCGGCAAAGAAACCGTGGCCACCTTCATTGAACACGACGAAACCCTGAGAAAGGTGCGCACCCTGGGTATTCACTTCGGTCAGGGTTATCGATTATCCCGGCCCCGACCTCTGGCGGAACTGAAGCCGGTAGCCGTGGATCTGAGTACCGGCCGCATTGGCGGGTAAGCGGTTGCCGGGAGCCGCCTACCAGCCCTCCCTCGGGACGCCATGTTCCCTGAGGTAGTCGCCGTGTTTCTCGAGATAATTCCTGGTTCCTACCTCAAAGTCATCCGGATCACCCGGTACCTCCGTGGCCTGCATACGCATCACCTCGATCTCGTTGCCAATCTGGTTCGAAATCCAGACCACCACGGTACCGCCAGGCGCGAGGCCAATGGTCAGAAGGTTCCGGGGGCCTGAGCGCACATCAACCTGCGTCACATAGGTTGCCGGCTCCCGCATTCGGTCCAGCAGGTCTTCCGGCACCTTAATTATCTTGGTGTAATATTTCTGCTCCGCGTAGGAAAACCAGTTGACCAGAATCAGTTCCGGAAAGGGGTCAACCCCGGCCCCAGGCCCAGTTGGCCCATGGGGGCCTTTCCAGCAGCACCCCACAGCGCCTATGGGCTGGCGCCAACTCCGCTCGCCAGTCTTCTCCAGAAACATGTCGGTCACCCACACTTCATAGTGCTGTGGCGCCGCTATCCTGATCATCCAAAGTGTGTCGTCTGACTTCGACCACGCTGAGCACCCGCTGCCCAACAGGGCGATGGTCACCAGCCCCATGGCTAGAATCTTCTGAATCATCATTCGCCCTCTGTCTGTGGATAGACCAGGCGCTCCCCGGAGAGCACCGGTGCATGGGGATGAAATCCCTCTAACTTCGCAGGCGTTCCCGCCACCAGGGTTTCGACGCCGTTGTAGTGAGCGGAGTAATGGATATAGCGCTGGAGCAACAGGCTCTCATATTCAGTGGTCAGCGAGGGGGCGTCGCTCCCTTGTTCAACCTGTTCCAGGATTTGTTGCAGGATGGGGTTCAGTTCCTCTGGCAAGGTATTGTAGGTTTTCCTGGTATCGATATCTTGAAGCGGCGCACCGCTATCGGTGGCCAGCCGATGCATCAACCTCAAGGCTACCTGCGAATACTCCCCCCGCACCTGGCGCAGCATCCGCAACACCAGTTCTACCCGCCCATCCGGCGCCGGGTGCTCCTGGCGTCGGGTAACAATATCCAGCCGGGCTGGCCCTTCAGGGCCCTGATCTTTCGGCCATCCCTGCAACTGTTCGGATTGCCGTACCGGCAAACTGTAGGAGCCTAACCAGCCTTCTGCCTCTACCTGTTTCCGTTTGGCCTCCAGATTGTCCCACTGCAGGGTTTTGTCCGGCCAGCGCAGCCGGTCGCGAGGTACCTGCAGCCTGGGGCTTAACAGCACATCCTCCCGCTGGCTGTCGCCGTAACCACCTCCAATATCGGAATGAACTCCAGGCAGGGAGATTTCCCGGAAGTTGGCCGGCAAGCTGCCGTCGCGGCTTCGCAGACTGTTCAGAGCAAAGTTCCTGCGGTGCTCATGGGTTGCGGTCAGGTGCACTGCATGGCCGACCTTGTCCGGATCCAGGTACAGCTTCACCGGGTGATTGCGACTGTTATGGGCCAACAAATCGCCGGCGGCCGGGTTAACAATGGCGGCCACGGAGTCGAAGAGCCCCACGAAGCGAATTTCTACCGTCTTCGGCCAGAGGATACCGCCGTCAGCCAGCGCTTGGGCGAGCAGACCATTCCCCCTCTGATTTATCTCGTGTGCAGTATGGCGGGCCGCCGCCGCGCCCCGGCTGAAGCCGAACAGGTCCAGGGTAAGCTTGTCGATGGGTTTGTCCAGCCGTTCGGCAGGCAGATCCTGCAAGACTTCTTTCACCCGCATGGCCAGTTGCGAGAAAGCGTAGTTTACCTGCGGGACAATGCCAGCTTCCCCCATGCCCGTGGCTGCGCTATACGCCACATCATCATCACCGGTCTTGGTGCCCGCCCCAGGAGCATAAATTTTACGCCGGTAGGTGCTGGCACCTTCCACCTCTTCTATTTCTTCGATGTACAAATCCCACAACTTAGCCACATTGCTGGGGGCATTGGCGTAACTGTCGCCTAGCATCAAGGCCATCCGCCGCTCACACTCTTCCCGGCTGATGGTGTTATTTTCATAGGGAATCAGGCACTCCTGCTCCAGCTGCTTATCGAAAGCCTGGGTATTGGCGGCATTGTTCATGGTGCCGTCGGTAAACAGGCCGACTTCCAGGTGAATCTTGGGGGAGGGTTCCCGGGAGGAGTCCGCCTTGGCGCCTTCGGCGGCGGATGCGGACATCAGAACGGGAGCCACCAACGCGGAAGCCCCTAAGGGCAGGCTCAGCCGGTGGTCATCTTCGCTGCCCTGAGCCGCCTGCTCCTGACGCTGACACTGCCGGTAGTGCATCGAGAACATATTCACTTCCAGCGCCCCAACCCCCCAGGGGTCGGATTGACGCAAATGATCGGGGGTCACGCCGCATTCGTTCAGTTGCGCCACGGCGCTCTCAATCCCAGAAGGCGTGTATATCCAGTTGTCATTCACCCGCCACCGGCCGCCGGCAGGCAATCTATTGTCTGGCTGCCAGGTCACCATGGGAGAGAAGGGGCCATCCCAGCCCGCGCAGACCAACATCAGCTCACCGTCTTTCACCGCCCGGTGGACAGTCTCGGCTATGTTGCCTCGGCCACGGTAGTGGTGCCTGAATAACGAGTGCATGTTAGAACGAACATGGTCGCTCTCTTCAACCAGGCGCCTGGCCTTATCGGCGGCGAAAAAGGGGGTTTCAACGAGGGGAAGATCGTAGGCTCTCAGCTCCGAGGGCCTGACCAGTTTCATGAAGCTCATCGTCAGCATTCCTTGTTGACGGTAGAAAACGGGTAAAAATGAAACGGCAATCCTAGCCGATATTCTGTGTTCATGACAAAACCGAACTTTACGGTTTTGTCATGATTTTTCTATACCGATCAGTCCATGACACATCCCATGGACTACACCAGCATTAGCCCCTTCCGGGCGCGGGCCACCGCCGCACGCACCTGATTCGGCGCGGTGCCGCCCAGATGGTCCCGAGCCTGCACGGAACCCTCCAGGGTCAGCACGTCAAACACGTCTTCGCCAATCACATCGGAGAACTGCTGCAGTTCTTCCAGGGTCATCTCCGACAGGTCACGGCCTTCCGCTACACCAAAAGCCACGGATTTGCCGACGATCTCGTGGGCATCGCGGAACGGCACCCCTTTCTTGACCAGGTAATCCGCCAGATCGGTCGCTGTGGAGAAGCCGCGTTTGGCCGCTACCCGCATGTTGTCGGCTTTCGCCCGGATCGCCGGAATCATGTCAGCATAGGCCTTCAGGCAGCCCTTGATGGTGTCGACGGTATCAAACAGTGGCTCTTTGTCTTCCTGGTTGTCCTTGTTGTAGGCCAGGGGCTGGCTCTTCATCAGGGTCAGCAGGCTGATCAGGTGGCCGTTGACCCGACCAGTCTTACCACGCACCAGCTCCGGAACGTCCGGATTTTTCTTCTGGGGCATGATTGAAGACCCGGTGCAGAAGCGATCCGGCAGATCAATGAAATCAAACTGAGCCGAAGTCCATAGCACCAGTTCTTCACTGAACCGAGACATATGGGTCATCAGCAGCGCGGCAAAGCTGCAGAATTCGATGGCGAAGTCCCGGTCAGACACCGAATCCAGGCTGTTTTCAGTCGGCCGGTCAAAGCCCAGCAGTTCCGCGGTCAGGTTACGGTCGATCGGATAGGTGGTACCGGCCAGGGCGGCAGCGCCCAGGGGCATCACATTCACCCGCTTGCGACAGTCCTGCAGGCGGTCGGCATCGCGCACCAGCATTTCGTACCAGGCCAGCAGATGGTGACCAAACGTCACCGGCTGGGCTGTTTGCAAGTGGGTAAAACCGGGCATGATGGTGTCGGCTTCGCGCTCGGCCAGATCCAGCAAACCCGCTTGCAGGCGTTTCAGTTCTTCAGCAATAACATCGATCTCATCGCGCAAGTACAGACGGATATCAGTGGCGACCTGATCGTTCCGGCTACGGCCGGTGTGCAGTTTTTTGCCGGTAATACCGATGCGGTCGGTGAGCCGGGCTTCGATGTTCATGTGCACGTCTTCCAGGCTGACAGACCACTCGAACCGACCAGCCTCTATGTCTTCTTTGACGCCTTTCAGGCCTTCGATAATCTGATCGCGCTCGGCATCGGTCAGCACGCCTACTTTCGCCAGCATGGTGGCGTGGGCAATGGAGCCGGTAATATCATGGTGATACAACCGCTGGTCAAAACCGACCGAGGCGGTAAAGCGCTCAACAAAGGCATCGGTAGGCTCGCTGAAACGACCACCCCAGGGTTTTTCAGAGGATGTGGTCTGGTCAGGCTTTTTCTGATCCGTCATGGTCTATCTTTCCTGCTGACAGCCCGGCATCATCACGCCGGCCATGGATAAGTGAAAATTTGCGGCAGTATAGCATTCCAGTGCCGGTTAAGGAGACACCCCTGAAGCCCGACAAAAGCATCAACGCAAAGGAGACCGCTGACTTCTACGTGCCGGATCTGTGCCGGGTGCGGGCGGTATTCCTGTTGCTGATCACCAGCGAGTTGCTGGTGCTTGTGCTGGCCATCGTTCAGGCCGAGCGCAGCTGGATTGACTGGAACTACTTCGGCCTGCTGTCATTGTTTGTGCAGTGGACTACCCTCACCAGCGCTGCCCTGATCTGCCTGCTGCGGCCCTGGCTGGCCGGCTTGTCGGTTGCCCGCGCCACCCTGGCGATTATCGCGATTGTGCTACTGGACGTACTGGCCTTCAGTCTGTTTGCCGACAGCGTATTGCACCCGGAGCCTGGCATTGGCCTGTGGCAGGGCATTGCCAAAAAACTGTTGCTGGCTCTGCTCATCATGTTGATGGTGTTACGCTATTTTTACCTGCAGCATCAGTGGCAGCAACAGCGGGAAGCGGAAATGCAGGCTCGCCTGACCTCGTTGCAGGCGCGGATTCAACCCCATTTTCTATTCAACAGCATGAACACCATTGCCAGCCTGATCGCCACCAACCCGGAGCAGGCTGAAGACGCCGTGCTGGATCTGTCCGAGCTGTTTCGGGCCAGTCTGCGCACCGATGATCAGCTGGTTCCGCTCAGCCATGAACTCGACCTGTGTCAGCGCTATCTGGCCATTGAGGCCTTGCGGCTGGGCGAACGATTACAACTGGCGTGGGACATCCAGCCAGGACTGGACCAGCAGGCCATACCACCGCTGACCCTGCAGCCGCTGGTTGAAAATGCCATCTATCACGGCGTGCAGCCCCGACCGGAAGGCGGTACCGTTCGCGTTGAGGCCACGGCAAAAGGGCACTTTGTCTATTTGATGGTGCAGAACCCGAAACCGGAAAGTGCCGGCCCACAACATCAGGGTAATCAGATCGCCCTGATCAATACCCAAGCCAGATTGCAGGCTCTGTTCGGCGAGCCAGCGGTACTCAAGCACAGCCAGCAGAACAACATTTACACCGTGACCCTGAGGCTACCGAAACGAACCGTCAGCCAGCCGAAAACTCCACCACGGCACTAGCAGGACAGGCATGACCACAACACCACAGCGTATTCTGATTGCAGATGACGAACAACTGGCCCGCCAGCGCATTCAGCGGCTGATCGAGGCACTGCCGGACTACAAGGTCTGTGGCGAAGCCGCGGATGGCAACGACACTCTGCGCAAAGTAGCGGAGCTGGAACCCGATATATTGCTGCTGGACATTCGTATGCCGGGCATGGACGGCATGGAGGCCGCCGAGCGAATAAGCCAGCTCAACAACCCGCCAGCCGTGATTTTTTGCACCGCTTACGACCATTACGCCATCAAGGCGTTTGAAGTGCGCGCCGTGGCCTACCTGCTCAAACCCGTGCGCCGGGAGGCACTGGCCGACGCGCTCGCCCGTGCCGGCAAAGTCAATCGCGTGCAACTTCAGGCGCTGACCCAAGCCACCGATGCCGGCTTCGGCCAGTTGGCCGTGCGCACACACAGAGGTACCGAGCTGATTGATCTGGCCGACGTACGCTACTGCGAGGCCGATCAGAAATACGTCACCCTGTATCACAGTCGGGGTGAAACCGTGTGCGACTACACCCTGAAAGAACTGGAACAGGCCTACCCGGACTTCCTGCTGCGCATTCACCGGCACACCCTGGTGGGCGTTCGCTTTATCCAGGCCCTGCGCCGCAATGGCGATGGTCAAAGCGTGCTGATACTCAATGATTCCGGCTCCGTCCTGCCGGTCAGCCGTCGCCATGCCAGTCATGTCCGCCAGTGGTTGCAGGAGCACCAACCCTCCCACTGACGGGGTAGACCGCCTGCCGCCGCGGGACTTTTTTGCGGCCACAAGGTAACCTTGGGGCACATTTTCCCCAACGACAGTGAGTGCCATGTCAACACGTACCCTTCGCATCGCAACCCGCAGCAGCGCCCTGGCGCTTTGGCAGGCGGAATTCATCAAAGCCGAACTGGAAAGGCTGCACAGTCACATCACCGTTGAGCTGGTCAAGATCAAGACCCAGGGCGACAAGATCCTGGATGTGCCACTGGCCAAAATCGGCGGCAAGGGGCTGTTCGTTAAAGAACTTGAAGAAGCCATGCTGGATGGTCGCGCCGACCTTGCCGTGCACTCAATGAAAGACGTGCCCATGGAGTTCCCGGAGGGCCTTGGCCTGGTGGCCATTTGTGAGCGGGAAGACCCGACCGACGCGTTTGTGAGCAACCACTTCGGCAAGCTGGAAGAGCTACCCGAGGGCGCCGTCGTTGGCACCTCAAGCCTGCGCCGGGAAACCCAGCTCAGGGCCAACCGTCCGGACCTGCAAATCAAGATGCTGCGCGGTAACGTCAATACCCGACTGGCCAAGCTGGATGCCGGTGAATACGACGCCATCGTGCTGGCCAGCTCTGGCCTCAAGCGCCTGGGCTTTCATGATCGCATTCGCTACTGCATGCCAGACACCCTGTCTCTGCCCGCCGTTGGCCAGGGCGCCCTGGGCATTGAATGCCGACTTGAGGACAGCGAGCTTCAGACACTGCTGGAACCCCTGAACCACGACGACACCGCCGATCGAGTCAAGGCAGAACGGGCATTGAACCGGCGCCTGGAAGGCGGTTGTCAGGTGCCTATCGCCGCCTATGCACTATTGGAAGACAACGACACCACCGTTTGGCTGAGGGGTCTGGTTGGCGCCGTTGATGGCAGCCAGATCTTCCGGGTTGAAGGCCGGGCACCCAGAGCAGACGGTGAGCGCCTGGGTCGGGAATTGGCCGAGCAACTGCTGGCCATGGGTGCCGACAAGGTACTGGCTGAGATCTATGGCCACACACCACGCTGAGCCTGAGACCCAGGCCTCGGCATTGCAGGGTCGAAGGGTACTTATATGTCGGCCGGAACCGGAAGCCTCTCGCCTTGCGGGGGCTTTTCGGCAGGCCGGGGCTGAGGTAAGGCTGATGCCTTTGGTGGCTAGGGAACCGCTAGCGGAAACACCGGAGCGGCGATCGCTGCTGCAGGAGCTGGACAACTTTACCCACATCATTGCCGTTAGCCCCTATGCCGCCCGATTACTGCTCGATGAGATCGAGCAGTGGTGGCCGCAGATGCCTGTGGGCATTCAATGGTACGGAGTAGGCGCTGGAACGGCCGCCGTGTTCACTGAGCGAGGCTTGCGCCCACGCAAGCCGCCCCAAGGCTGGACCAGCGAAGCGCTGCTGGCGCTGCCCTCACTGCAAAGACTAGAGCATGAGCGGGTTCTGCTGGCCCGGGGCGAGCAGGGCCGAGAGCTGATTCGCCAGACCCTTGAGCACAGGGGGGCAAAGGTAACGGCCCTGCCACTGTACCGACGCTTCCGACCGTACTATGCTCCAGAACAGATTCAGGACAATTTCAGTGTGTTCCGGCCAGACGTGATCATTGCGCTTTCCGGGGAAACCCTGAACAATCTTATTGATATTGGCTCCGGCTACCCTCAGGCGGTCTTTGATGCGCTGCTGGTGGTGCCGGCAGAGCGAATAACGGAACAGGCTCGCATCGCCGGTTTCATCAACCTGCTGATTCCTGATGGCCTGACCGATGCAAACCTGGTTGCCAGTGTGGCTTCCCGACTGATGCGGGAAGCCGGTCATACCGGTAATAACGGAAAACCCAGTAAGGATGCCCGTGACTGAAACAACAAAACAACTGCCCGCACCTGTAAGCCCACCCATGGCCCAGCGCCCACGCCTTTGGCCGATCTGGGTGGTTGCGATGATCGCCCTGATCCTGGCTGTGGTTCTGAGCCTGTGGAACTGGCAACAATGGCAGACCCACAAAGCCACCGTGCAGGTCATTCAGGATCTTCGACTCGACACCGCACAACTCGAAGACCGATACGGCAGCCGGGGCAACGAACAGGCCCAGCGCCTGCAGGCTCTGGAAAGCAAACTGTCAGACCAGCGGGACCTGATTGCCACCCAGCAACGGCAGATTGATCATAACGCCCGGGAACTGCTTGAGGCAGGCAACCGTACCCGAACGGACTGGTTGCTGGCTGAGGCCGAATACCTGTTGCGGGTTGCTAATCAGCGCCTGCTGATTGAAAAAGACATCCGGGGCGCCCTGTCTGCACTGGAATCCGCCGACGAGGTCTTGCGGGAGTCCGACGACATTGGCGTTTATCCGGTACGCCAACAGCTAGCGCGAGAGATTCTGGCACTGCGCGGGATTCAGGACGTTGACCGCACCGGGCTTTACCTGCAACTGGAAGCCGCCATTGCCAGCATCCACGAGCTAACCGACCAGGCCCTGATTCACGATCAGGCACCAGGCTTGAGCATAGCCGAAGGTACGACTGAGTCCGATGACAGTGGCAACAGGTTTGTACGCGGCTGGAACCGTTTTGCCGACACCCTGAAACAAGTGGTCGTGGTACGCCGTCTGGACGCGCCGGTCAAACCTCTGCTGGCACCGGATCAAAGTGCCTGGGCCAGGCTCAACCTCCAGTTGATGCTTGAAGAAGCCGAAATGGCGGTGTTACGGGGCAATCAGCCACTGTATGAACGTGCACTGAGTAAGGCAATCACCACCATTAATGACTGGTACGATGCCACTAATCCGGCTATTCGCGGGCTGGCCGACTCCCTGAACGAGTTGTCTGAGCGCAATGTCGACCCGCAACTACCCGATATCAGTCAGTCTCTGGGCCTGCTCAAAGAACGTCTGGCCGGACGGCTCGCAACGGAAGATTCCGACGCTGAGCGCGGGGGCGACGACTCATGATCCGGCTGCTGCTTATTCTGCTGGTCGCGTTACTGATCGGTACTGCCTTGTCGCTGGGCCTGTCCTACGACCTCGGCTACATCAGAATCAGCCTGGGCCACTACCTGATTGAGACCAACTTCTGGGTGGGTCTGGGCTTATTTGTTGCGCTCGTGGCACTGTCGGTATTCTTTTTCAACACACTTCGGCGCTTTCGCCACGGCCCGGGGCTGGTCACCGGCTGGGTCGCCCGAGGTAACGAACGACGGGCTCGTCGGCGCACCACTCAGGGCCTACTGGCGCTGGCTGAAGGCAACTGGCCCCGGGCCAGGAAGCTGCTGGCCACCTCAGCCGACCGGGCCGACACCCCCTTGATCAACTACCTGGCAGCTGCACAGGCAGCGTTTGAGTGTGGCGACCATGGCGCTGTCGATGAGCTCTTACGCAAAGCATACGAAAGCACGCCTGGCTCCAACATGGCGGTTGGCCTGACCCAGGCTCAGCTGCAACTGGCCGGCAACCGGCTGGAGCAAGCACTGGCCACCCTGCTCAGGCTGCGCAAAGAATCTCCGCATCATCCGTTCGTCCTGAAACTGCTCAAGAACACCTATCTGCGCCTGGAAGACTGGCGCGAGCTGTCCAAACTCACACCAGAGCTGCGCAAGCGCAGCGTGTTACCAGAAAGTGAGCTGGACGACCTCGAACGGCAGGTCTGGCACAACCTTCTGGAGCAGGCCGCCGAGGATACCGAACGGCTGCGCAAAAGCGACCCGAACACCTCCCTCGAGCCATTGACCCGGCTGTGGGACGAGCTACCGGGGTTTGTCCGCAAAGACGAATACACCATTCGAGACTATGCCCGGCTGCTGGCCAGGCTGGGCGACGAAGCGCAAGCAGAAACCCTGCTGCGCAAGGTGCTGAGAAATCATTGGAGTGATGAGCTGATCAATCTTTACGGGCGGATCAAAGGCCATCAACCGGAAGAACAACTGCTGATTGCCGAACAATGGCTGAAAGATCGCCCCGCCAACGCCGAGCTTATGCTGGCCCTGGGCCGGCTTTGCCTGCGCAACGAACTTTGGGGCAAAGCCAAAGAATATTTCGAAACCAGCCTGCAGTTACGTCGCAGCCGGGAAGCCCTGGCGGAACTGAGCCGGCTTAACGCCCACATGGGAGAAGAAGAATCCAGCGTCAAACTGCTGATGCAAGGCCTGGCAACCGACAATGGCCTACCTGAGCTGCCGATGCCGCGAGCCTGATCTTACCTTTGCCTGAACAAAAAAAGCCGGATCAACGATCCGGCTTTTTTATGGCACCTGAAAAGGCTGCTTCATCCCCGAGGGGCGTATTCAAGAACATCGGAGAAAAACGCCTGCCCCGGCAACCCTGCCTCCAGCAAAGCATCCATCAAGGTATACACCATAGCCGGTGAGCCACTGGCATGCACTTCAACCGTTAACCAGTCAAAACCTGACGCCAGTACCGCCCGCACCAACTGATCATGATGACCGCCCCAGTCATTGTCTTCATCGTCGCCAACCACCGGCTGGAACGTAAAAGGCGCCCAATCATTGTGCCACTGCTGGGCCAGCGAGCGCAGGTACATATCTTCGTGCTTGCGAACGCCCCAGAACAGCTTCACCGGGTGATTGAAGTTCGTCTCCTGAAGATACTCCACCAGACTTTTCATCTGTGCAAAGCCGGTACCCGCTGCCACCATCACCATGGGCTTGGCGGGCGCCGCTGCAAGGCACGCCTTGCCATGGGGCAGCTCCACTCTGACGTCCTGGCCCGAAGTCAGTGCATCGATCACTTTCTGTGCCGACACCCACTCCGGAGAAGCCTGAATATGCAGCTCAATGTTGCCAGCGGACGGGCTACTGGCAATAGAAAAGTAGCAGGGGTCTGCATCCGGCAGATTCACCGACAGGTACTGCCCGGCATGAAAGGCTACATCCCGGCGCCCGGGCAATTGCAGCTCAACCCGGTAAACATCATGGCTGATGGAGCGAACGTCCACCACTTTGGCCTGAAACGTCCGAGGCTGATATTGTCCTGATGCCATAACGGCAGGTATCTCCAGTTCAAGGTCGGTCAGCGCCAGGCTCCGACACATCATCAGGCGCTCGCCGACCGGTATGGGTTGCTGATTACGGGTATTCAGGGCCTGACCACTTGTCAGGCGGGCTTCACAGATCTCGCATACGCCGTTACGGCAGGCTGCCGGCACTCGAATACCGGTGTTCGCTGCTGCCGACAACAGATCATCGCCTGCCGGCACCTGAAACAAAATTCCCGAGGGCTGCAGACGAATCCGAAGCACCATTGTGCTCCTGTCAATCGGGGCGAGACGCTGGATTTTCAATGCCCAGGCTGTCCCAAAGCTCATCTACCCGCTGTTTGACTTCGTCGGTCATCGCAATTGCCGTGCCCCATTCCCGGTCAGTTTCGCCGGGCCATTTGTTGGTGGCGTCCATTCCCATCTTCGAGCCAAGCCCAGACACCGGCGAGGCAAAATCCAGATAATCAATGGGCGTGCTCTCCACCAGGGTGGTGTCCCGGGCCGGATCCATGCGGGTAGTCATGGCCCAGATAACGTCCTCCCAGCTGCGGGCATCCACGTCATCGTCGGTAACAATCACGAACTTGGTGTACATGAACTGCCGCAAGAATGACCATACGCCCATCATCACCCGTTTGGCATGGCCGGGGTACTGTTTCTTCATGGTGACAATGGCCAGCCGGTAGGAACAGCCTTCCGGCGGCAGGTAAAAATCAACAATTTCCGGAAACTGCTTCTGCAGGATCGGAATAAAGACTTCATTCAGCGCCACACCCAGAATCGCCGGCTCATCAGGCGGCCGACCGGTGTAGGTGCTGTGATAAATCGGGTCGCGACGGTGGCTGATGCGCTCCACGGTAAACACCGGGAACTGGTCCACTTCGTTGTAGTAACCCGTGTGATCACCGAACGGCCCTTCCGGCGCCATATCCTCCGGATAGATAAAACCTTCCAGCACGATCTCGGCGCTAGCCGGCACCTGCAAATCGCTCAGCTCCGCTTTCACCAGCTCGGTTCGGGCACCGCGCAATAGGCCTGCGAACGCGTATTCAGACAAGCTGTCTGGCACCGGCGTGACGGCCCCGAGAATGGTTGCCGGATCGGCGCCCAGGGCGACCGCCACCGGGTAAGGCTTGTCCGGATTGGCCTTACGGAACTCCTGATAATCCAGCGCCCCGCCGCGGTGACTGAGCCAACGCATGATCAACCGATTGCGACCGATCACCTGTTGCCGGTAGATACCCAGATTCTGGCGCTCTTTATTGGGGCCACGGGTAATGACCAGCGGCCAGGTCACCAGCGGGCCGGCATCTCCGGGCCAGCAGTGCTGAATTGGAATCTGGTACAGATCGACCTGGTCTTTTTCGATGACCACGTCCTGACAGGGTGCGGAACGGAGCACTTTCGGGCTCATGCGCATCACCTGCTTGAAAATCGGCAGTTTCTCGAGGGCGTCTTTGAAGCCCTTGGGGGGATCGGGTTCCTTCAGAAACGCCAGGAGTTTGCCAACGTCTCTGAGCGCGGCCACGTCGTCTTGCCCCATGCCCAGTGCCACCCGTTTGGGCGTACCAAACAGATTGGCAAGCACCGGCATGTCGTATCCTTTGGGATTTTCAAACAACAACGCCGGCCCACCGGCCCGCAAGGTGCGGTCGCAGATTTCGGTCATTTCCAGGTGGGGGTCGACTTCTACGCTGATGCGTTTCAACTCACCGAGCTTTTCCAGCTGGCTGATGAAGTCTCTCAGGTCGTTGTATTTCATGCTGTGCTCCGTTTCTGGTTTACGGTACTACGGAGTTTGGGCGGTTCTGGACTGCCCTTCGCTTGGGGATTCGTGCTTTTGGAGCTGGAACGAGGCAGGGAGGGGGTGCCAAAACGGAAAACGTGGTTTCCCTGATTG
>LJZQ01000011.1 GCA_001314845.1 Marinobacter excellens HL-55 | reverse complement strand
AGCGCGCGCGCTCCCTGGGGTGCGGCTGTGTGCGCTCGCCGCAACGACCGCAGTACCGGTGATCCTGCCACCACTGCCAAACCTGAAAGCCTGTGCTGAGCAGCTCAGCCGGTGCCTCTGGCGACAATATCAGGGCATCTCTCAGGGTCACTGGTTGCAAACCCGGCAAGCCAGTATCCGGCAACGTGGTGACAAACAGCTTGAGGCCATTCCAGGTACCAAGTGCCAGGGCTTCCGGGCGGCTACCCCCCATTTCAGGACCGCCCCATCGCAAGAACCAGCCATCACCTGGCTTCAGAATGTTGCTGCCGGAAAAGGCCAGCAGAAGATCCCCCTCCACCGGCGCATCTTCAGACCAGCCAGGCACCCACTGGGCGCAATTGTTCACCATAGTTTTCTCGTCTCAGCCGCCGTTTTGTCTGAACAGCAATGTAACACATCACATTCACTACCAAGAATCGGTATACCGCTTTCCGCTCCCGCCTCAACCCGTTAAACTTGGCGCCTGTTTCCAGTACCGGAGTAACATCTTATGCGGCTTTATCAGGGCGTTCGTAGCCTGATCCTGTCTCTTTTCCGCAAGATCCTGTTTTTGTGGGTCAGGACCGATGTCAGTGGCAATACCCTGGAAGCCCTTGGGCTCGATCCTGACAAACCTGTCTGCTATGTGCTGCAATACAGCTCTTTGTCGAGCCGACTGGTACTCGAACAGGAAGTCATTCATGCCCGCCTGCCTGGTGCAGCTGAAATTTTGCCGGTTAAAAATGGCCCGGCACATTCTTTCTTTTTTCTGTACAAGCGCATTGGCAGCTTGTTCCGTGGCGAGCGGCAAAAGCCCGTACACACCAAAGAATTTACCGGGCTTGTTCATTTCGGGTTGGAGCACCCGGAACAAGACGTGCAGATCGTGCCGGTTTCGCTGTTCTGGGGCCGCTCTCCGGACAAAGAAAAGTCACTGGTCAAATTGCTGCTCTCAGACACCTGGTCTGTTGCTGGTCGCCTGCAAAAATTTCTGATCATCCTGGTCCACGGTCGCAGCACTTACGTGCAGTTCAACCAGCCCCTGTCGCTGAAACAGGTGGTAGACGAATACCGCGATAATGAAGAAAAAGCCAAGCGCAAGCTGGCGCGCATTCTGCGGACACACTTCCGGCGAGTGCGCCAGGCTGTGCTCGGGCCGGATCTGTCCCACAGGCGCACCTTGGTGGAAGGGTTGGTGCGCACCCAGGCCGTCAAGGCAAGCATCCGGGAAACCGCCGCCCGGGATGATATCCCGCCTGAGAAGGTACGCGCCAGGGCCTACAAATACGCCGATGAGATCGTCGCCAGCATGTCGATTGTCACCATCCGGTTTCTGGAACTGGTGCTGGCTTGGCTGTGGAACCGCATCTACAAGGGGATCGCGGTCAACAATATTCAGGTGGTCAAGGAGGCCGCACAGGACAACGCGGTGGTCTATGTACCCTGCCACCGATCCCACATTGATTACCTGCTGCTGTCTTACGTTCTGTACAAGAACGGCCTGATGCCGCCACACATTGCCGCGGGCATCAACCTCAACATGCCGGTGATTGGCCCGATTCTGCGCCGGGGCGGGGCTTTCTTCATGCGTCGCAGCTTTCGGGATAATCCACTCTATGCGACGGTATTCAACGAATACATGCATGTGATGTTTACCCGGGGTTACTCCGTAGAGTACTTCGTCGAGGGTGGCCGCTCGCGTACCGGGCGCATGCTGCCGCCGAGGCCCGGCATGCTGGCGATGACGGTACGCAGCTTCCTGCGGGATCATCGTAAACCCATCGTGTTTGTACCGGTGTACATCGGCTACGAAAAAGTCATGGAAGGCCGCTCTTATCTGGGCGAGTTACGAGGCAAGAAAAAAGAGAAAGAAAGTGTGTTCGGGCTGGCCAAAACTGCCCGCAAACTGACCGACTCTTTTGGCCGCGTTGCCCTGAACTTTGGCGATGCAATCCCTTTGGCCGATGTTCTCGACAGCATTAACGACAGTTGGCGACAAGAAGCATTCGACTCCGAATACCGGCCACCCTGGCTGGCAGACGCCGTCGATGAGTTGTCCCAACGGGTGGCAAACAACATCAACGCTTCGGTTGCAGTCAATCCTATTGGCATGACCGCGACCGTGTTGCTGGGCACAGAACGCATGGCCATGGATGAAGGCCAGCTGATCCGCCTGCTGGACAAGTACGCAGACCTGCTACGGGCCCTGCCCTATGCCGACACGGTCACTCTGCCTGATGGCTCAGGCCGCGACTGGGTCGCTTACTGCGAAAACATGGGCCTGATCACCCGGCAGCCCCAGAAACTGGGCGATATCATTGCTCTGGAAGGCTCAAATGCCATCCTGATGACCTATTACCGCAACAACATTCAACATCTCTTCGCTTTGCCAGCCTTGATTGTCAGCCTGTTTGAGAACAAGTCCAGCCTGCGCCGCGACAAGATCCTGTTCCTGACCAGCATTGCCTACCCCTACCTGCAGTCAGAATTGTTTATCCGGTTTGACCAGGACGAAGTGGAATTCGTCATCAGCCAGTGGATTGACGTGCTGATTGACCAGGGTTTGCTGATCCAGCTGGATGAAGAGCGCCTGGGACGGCCAGAAGAGGGCACCGAAGCCATGCTGAGGGCGCGCATCCTGTCTCGATTTATTATCCAGACACTGGAGCGCTACCACATCACGCTGGGTGTTCTGCGCAAATACGGTTCCGGAAAACTGACCGCAACGGAGCTGGAGGAACAAAGCACCTTGCTGGCCGAGCGCATGTCCATTCTGTTCGGACTGAATGCCCCCGAGTTCTTTGATAAAACCCTGTTCCGGAATTTTATCGCCAACATGCAGAAGACGGGGGTACTGACCACCGATGAGGAAGGACGACTCTGCTACGGCGATGGCCTGGATGAAGTGGCGGAGGATGCCCGGCTGGTGCTGAGCGTAGAAAAGCAGCAAGCCATTCAGCAAGTCACCATGCTGGATGCCTGAGCCCCGCAGGCGGGCCGGCCAGAGTGTTGGTTACTCAGGCCGGTAACGCTTTAATGGAGTAGACATCGTAACGACTGCTTTTGCCTTCAATGCGCGTGGTGGGCTCAGGGCCCGCCACCGCTGGCGCCTTTCTGGGCCGCTTCACCACCACCCGATAACGCGCGCACGTCAGCGCCGCGGCCAGCAGCTGCCCTGAATCGTCATCGTCGCCGACTACCTGACGAAACACCTGCATTTCTTTTTTGACCAGTGCCGCTTTGTCTCTGTGCGGGAACATCGGGTCCAGATAAATCACGTCCACCGTATTCGGTTCTGCTTTCTGCAACCAGTCAATGGAGCTGCCTGCCTGCAGGTTCATGCGTGCAATCACCTCCGCGCATTCGGCATTCAAGGTCGCCCGCGCCAGACCATCCGCCAGCAAGGCATGAATCACCGGATTGCGCTCAAACAGGGTAACCCGACAACCCAGGCCCGCCAGAACAAACGCGTCCTGACCCAGGCCAGCGGTGGCATCCACCACATGCAATTGCGCTTTCGTTTTCTGCAATCCGACGGCACGGGCAACCAGCTGGCCAGTACCGCCGCCATGTTCTCTACGATAGCCCATTTTGCCTGTCACAAACTCGGCCCTGACCGGACCCGGCGCACCTTTGCCGGTGAGTTGGAGCGCCAGGCCCTCATCATCCATATACAGTAAGATCGGGTAGTCACGAATCTGCTGGGGTTTGACGATACCCAGCCAGCTCAGGCCCAGCTCATCGGCCAACTTTCGCGCTGCATGCTGACCCCCGAGGGGGGCACAAGCGACAGCGATCGTGTTGGCCAGAGAAGCGGTTTCTTTAGGGGAGAGATCGAGCATCAGACCAGAATGTCGATGCCGGAGATAAGGCTGCCGCCCTCAAATTCCTGACCTGCAGCCGCAACGCCTGCAAACGCTGACAGCGCCCTGGTCGCTGGCAGAGGTAACTCATCGGCGCGGAACCGCTCAAAACGGGCATCTTCGGCGGCCCGGCGCGCCTCAACACGGCGCTCAACTGCCTCAAAACCAGCGTTCAGGTTTCCGGGGGCGGTGTCGCGCTCCTGTCGTGGAGCGTTGAGATCCTGACGAACCGCATCATCAGCCAGAGCTTGCGGTGACGCCGCAGGCGACCTGGCAACATCCGTACGTTCTCTAGCTGGGCTGTTATTGCCCGACTGAATCAGGGAAGAATTTGCCGGATTAATGCCGCCGATCATAGTGCGCAACCACAGGGATAAATCGTGTGTGAGACAACATTATGGAAGATCAAAGCTCAATTGAAAAGGCGGGCAACCCAAAAACTGATCAAAAACTGTGCTCTTCTATTCTCGTCCGGGAAGTTTTTTCCAGGCTACTTCGTCCCGGATGTAGACCGGCTGAGCCAGCTCGGCAGAGACGGCATCACCCTGCCGATACCCGTACTCTCCCAGCCGCGCAACCTGAGCGGCACGAGGCACAAGGGAGGTATCGCGAATACCGATACGGTTTACCACTGCCTCCGGCATGTCGCTGGCAAACGCCCAGCCCTGGCCAGCACCAATCCAGGCGGCCGACCCCTCAGAGAGCGGCAGGCTGACATCGCCTGGCGAGCACACGCGTTCGTCGCCAAACAGCACAGGCAAGCCCTGTCGGCACTGGTAAGTGGCCCAATAGACTTCCCCCATCCTGGCATCAAACGCCACCGTAATAAGGTCACTGTCAGCAAGCTGATGCTCTTCAATGGCCCCCAGGGCCACGGAGGCCAGGGATGACACCGGCACCACCGGCAGGCTTAAACCCCAGGCCAACCCCTGAACCACACCGGTCGCTATCCGTAAACCGGTAAAAGAACCTGGGCCTCGCGCGAACGCCAGGGCGTCAAGATCCGCCGGGGCAAGCCCTTGCTCTGCGAGCAGTTCGCGAACCATGGGCATCAAGAGACGGGTATGGCCCCTTGGGGCCAGTTCAAACCGCTCGGTGATCCGGCCATCCAGCCAGAGAGCGGCCGAGCAACCCTCAGAGGACGTATCCAGTGCTAAAAGCTTCACAGAATTAAGAGCCTCCCGGGCTGCTCCGGTATCCGTTACTTGAGCTGAGACAGAATCTGGTCGCGAATGCTGTCCAGAGTACCAATGCCTTCCACGCGTACGTATTTCGGGGCATCCGAAGGCGCCTTGTCAGCCCAGTCGTGATAGAAATCCACCAGTGGTGCTGTCTGCTCGTGATAGATTTTCAGACGCTTGCGCACGGTCTCTTCCTTGTCATCTTCACGCTGAACCAGGGCGTCGCCGGTTTCGTCGTCTTTGCCTTCGGTCTTGGGCGGATCGTATTTGACGTGATAAATGCGACCGCTGCCTTCGTGCACACGACGGCCAGAAAGACGACTGACAATCTCTTCATCATCAACGGCAATCTCGACAACGTAATCAATCGCAATGCCCTGATTTTTCAGTGCTTCGGCCTGAGGAATGGTTCGCGGAAAGCCATCCAGCAGAAAGCCATTCTTGCAATCCGGCTGCTGGATACGCTCATCAATCAGCGCGATGATGATGTCATCCGACACCAGACCACCCGATGCCATCACTTCTTTCACCTGCTTGCCCAGCTCGGACTCAGCCTTAACGGCAGCGCGCAACATGTCGCCGGTAGAAATCTGTGGCATATCAAAACGTTCGGTAATGAACTGTGCCTGGGTACCCTTTCCTGCACCCGGCGCCCCTAACATAATGATTTTCATAACGTTGTGCTCCCGTTGTCTTATAGTATCGTTTGAAAAGTTGCGGCAAAAATCCATGCCTTTGCGACAACCTCTCGGCAGCCTCTGAGCCTGCCTGCCCAAAATTGAGGCCGCATTATACGAAGTCAGGCCCTACAGAGAAAGTCGACCTCTGTATCATGTCCTGAACCACCGGGAAAATAAGCATTATCCGGCATCGTGAAGCGCAATTAGGGTTCACTCAGGATGCAAGAGAAGACGCCAGTACGTCCAGATCGGAGGCGACTTGCCGGATTTCCTGCTGAACCAGCTCCAGGGTCGCCGGGGCCAGTCCGAGCGCTTCGGTCAGTGCCGGGATATCATCCGGATTGAACTCATCACCAATACCTTGTTCCTTCAGCATTCCGTTAGCAAGCTGGACCATCAAAACATAGTCTTCGTGCTCACCGTGATAGCCAGGATTTTGATGCATGCCTGCGGCCTTGATCACGGGCCCCGGTAACTGCCAAAGGCTGTGCAGGATACCACCGATCGCACCGTGACCCACCGCCAGAATATCCTGACGATCACCGTGACCAAACACCTCCTGTTCCAGAGAGTGCATGCTCGCTTCCGGATTAATTTCACGCAGGGCGTTGAGCTCCTGAAACTCCGAGGGGAACAGGTGACCGACCAGTAGCAGACCAAAGTTATGCAACAACCCGCACAGATACGCCAGGCCCTTGTCTCGCCCGGAACGGGCTGCCAGGCTCTGGCACAGGAAGGCGCAGTACAGCGAGTGCCGCCAGAAATTGTCCATGCCCAGCATGCCAGTCCTGGGCACATCAAAGGCCCGAACCGAGGCAATCCCCATGGCAATGTGGGCAACCCGGTCAAACCCAAGCACCCGGGTAACCGCTTCCTGCACCGAGTTGATTTGCCCGGGGTAATTAAACAATGCCGAGCGGGCATAACGCATGATCTGCGCCGTCATGCTTGGATCAAATTCAATCAGCTCGGCCAGCTCTCTCGCCGTGGCCTCGCTGTTCGCAGTCAGTTTCAATATCCGTAAAGCCAGCGCCGGCATGGGCGGCAGACGGTAAAGCTTTTGCAACTTGTCCGCCACCTCATCAAGGGTCAAAGCCCCCCGGGAATCATTTCCATTGCCCCGGATAACCAGATGCCCTTCCCGGGCACCGGCCAGTGCCAAACGCAGCACACGACCTTCCATTTCAATCAGGCAGTGGTTGGTACCTGCCGAGAACAGCACCCGCTCGGCATTCACCACGTCCTCATCCACCAGCACCGGCAAATCCCATGCACCCCCTACCGGCGGCACGAACCCGGGATCGCAGTCGCCAAACAGGCGGGCCGTCTGGCGCGCCGTCAAGGGTTGCAGCCGCCGACCAGTAAACTGATGCACGGCATCCAGGTCGAGTGTGCTGTCAAACCGATGCACCGCCATACACACGCCGTTGATGTCGATCAACAACGTCGGCTGGATAAAATTATGTTGGGATTGGCCAGAGGCAAGCACCGCACCATCGAGATTGGCCACCGGGTCAATTTCAATTTGCTGGTACTGAATACCCTTGCGGGTGAGAAAACTCGCCAGTTTGTCTGACAGTGCCAAAGGGGAAAACTCCTTAATCCGGTTCCGGAGGCGTTCCGACCCCCGGCGCTATTATGCACGTTAGCCCGTGTTACGCATACCGGCGGAGATACCCGCCATGGTCACCTTCAAGGCTCGCTCCACCATATCCGGCACCTCGCCCTTACCCTCGCTCTCACGATCACGCTTGAGCAACTCTGCCTGCAGATAATGCAAAGGGTCGGTGTAGGGATTCCGCACCCGCATGGAATGGGCGAACACCGGCTCGTCTTCCAGCAAGGTCTGCTGACCCTTAAGTTCCAGCAAGCGCTGGATACAGCCCCTCAAGCGCTCCCGCAAGTCAGCCCCCAGCGCCTTCAGGGTCTCATCCTCGACCAGGGTTTGCTCGTAGTAACTGGCAATGCGCAGGTCGGCTTTAGCCAGCACCATTTCCAGCATATCCACGTAGGTTCGGAAGAAAGGCCATCCCCGCATCATTTCCCGCAGCTCTGGCAAACGTTCGTGGCCTGCCGCCTCCTCCAGCGCGACGTCGCTACCGAGCCAACTTGGCAGCATCAGGCGCATCTGGGTCCAGGCAAAAATCCAGGGAATCGCCCGTAAACTTTCCACCCCGCCGGTCGGCTTGCGCCTGGCCGGTCGGCTGCCAAGAGCCAGTTTGCCCAGGGCAGTCTCCGGCGTGACCTGGCGGAAATAGGGCACGAAATCAGGATTCTCTCGCACCACGTCCCGGTAGGATTTGAGTGACCGCTCGGTCAGCCAGTCCATAACCTCGCGCCAGCTGTCTTCGGGTTCTGGCGGCGGTGCCAGAGTCGCTTCGATGACCGCCGTGGTATAGAGCGTCAGGCTTTGCACCGCCAGCCGCGGCAAACCGAACTTGAAGCGGATCATCTCGCCCTGTTCGGTAATGCGGAAGCTGCCATTAACCGAGCCGGGCGGCTGCGACAGGATCGCCCGGTTGGCGGGGCCACCACCGCGACCAACCGTGCCGCCGCGACCGTGGAACAGCGTCAGGTGAACGCCGTACTGGCTGGCAACCTGGGTCAGCTTTTCCTGAGCCTGATACTGTGCCCAGGCCGCCATCAACTGACCCGCATCCTTGGATGAATCGGAATACCCGATCATGACCTCCTGGCGGCCATGACAGTATTCCCGATACCACTCGAGTTCATAGAGGGCGGCCATGCTGTCAGGCGCTCCCTGCAGATCACTGAGGGTTTCGAACAGAGGCACCACCCGCATCGGATACTGCATGCCGGCTTCGCGCAACAGCAAAATCACACTGAGAACATCGGAGGGCTTGCTGGCCATGGAGATCACGTAGGAACCAAGCGCCTCCGGAGTTTGACCGGCCACCACTTCACAAGTGGCAAGCACCTCACGAGCGGAGTCCGACGGCTGCCAGTGACGCGGCACCAGCGGCCTGCGGCCGGTAAGCTCTCTCAACAGAAAGCCCTGCCGCTCCTGCTCAGACCACGACAGGTAATCCCCCAGCCCGAGATAATCCACCATTTCGGCAACGGCTTCCGCATGGCGCGAGGCTTCCTGCCGGATATCCAGGCGAATCAGCGGCAGACCAAAGGTATGGGCCCGGCGAATAGTATCCAGCAGGGGGCCGTTGGCAATGAATTCGAGACCACACTCGACCAGCGAACGGTAACAAAGCTCCAGTGGCTCCGTCAGATCTTCGTTTTCAAAAAGAATGTCAGTGTTGTCTGCCGCCAGCCCCTTCACGCTGGCCTCGGCCCAGTCACGCGTCCGGATCAGTCGATCCCTGAGGGTCGCCAGCACCTGGCGATAGGGTTCCCGGGATTCACCCGTTTGCGCCTGCAGCTCATCGCTGGCCTGCCACATAGACAACTCGGCTCGCAATGACTGAATGTCGCGTAAATAGAGGTCAGCCGCCATCCAGCGACCCAGCAGGAACACCTCACGAGTTACTTCGTGGGTGACATTCGGGTTGCCGTCCCGGTCACCGCCCATCCAGGAAGCGATTCGGATCGGCGCCGCCTGCAGCGGCAGGCCCTTACCCGTGGCGTCTGACAGCGAGGTATCCAGACTGCGCAGGAATCTGGGCAAGGCCTGCCACAGGCTGTTCTCGATCACCGCAAACCCCCACTTGGCCTCGTCCACCGCAGTAGGTCGCTCGTGACGAATCTCATCCGTGTGCCAGGCTTCGGTAATCAACTGAGATAATCGGGCTATGATTTCTGCCCGCTCCGCTGGCATCAGGTCCTCGTGGTCCAGTTTTGCCAGGCAATCAGACATTTCGTCGTATTTGAGGATCAGCGTTCGGCGCGCCACTTCGGTCGGGTGCGCGGTCAGGACAAACTCGATCCGGAGATCTGCGACCCGTTGGTGCAATTCCTGGGCATCGATACCACCGGATTTGAGGCGCTCGAACACCTCGCCGAAAGATTCCACCATCAAATCGGACGGATGGCCCTGTTTACGACGGATACCATGATACTGCTCGGCCAGGTTCGCCAGATTCAGAAACTGGTTGAACGCCCGAGTGACTGGCAGTAACTCGCTGTCACTGAGCTGGCCAAGCAAGGTCACCAGGCGCTGGCCAGATCCACTTTCCTGGCGACGATCGGCCTTGGCCGCAGCCCGGATCTCTTCAATTCGCTCGTAACAGTCCTGGCCCGGGAAACGCTGGATGCTCTGGCCCAGAAGTTCTCCGAGCAAACGCACATTTTCTCGGAGATCAGGATGCAGTTCAGTCACATTGAATTCCTTCTGAATTGACGGAGATGAAGTAAACTTACGATACTAAGGATTCGTTCGAAAAGTCTATTGGCGATTCATACCCTGCGCCCCAAGGAGCAACCATGAAAGTGACCGATTTACCCCAACACTGGGAAGAAGAGAAAAAGGCGATTGAGCGGACACACGAATACAATCTGCGTTTGCCACTGGAGGATGCCGCGCGCATTGCCGCATTGGCTGAACTCTATCCGGACCGCAGTGAAAGCGAGATTCTGAACGATATGGTTGCAGCCGCTCTTGATGATCTGGTCAGCAAGGGGCCACTGAAGGATCGCCTGGCAAGCAAGGCGAAATAGATGCTCTGCAGACATCGAAGCATTTAGCGAGCTTCGATGTCTGCCAAAACAGCTTGGTTAGCGCTGCGTCTCAGGCTACGGATTCAAGCTGGCGAGCTTTGAGGCGCTGAATCTGCTTCTGGCTAAGCTCCACAAATCGGGGCGTCAGGCCCTTATCTTCGAATACCTCAAAACCGTCTTCATCGTATGCAACCACTTTGTCACCCTGCACATACGGGAAACTGGTTTCCAGTTCATCCAGCGACGCAGAGACCAGATCGCGAATCAGATCCTGGCTGGACTTCATCGGGTACATGGCGGCTACTTTCTGCAACAGCTCGTGGTGCTGATCAGACAACGACAGATAAGCTGCGTCACGATTAAGCCTGCCGCGACCGTGCTTGTCCCAATGCTTGACCAGATCTTTGATTTTCATGGTGCCTTCACCCCTGCATCCTATTTGACAGCAAGGCGCACCGGATCAGTGCACCTACACACACAAGTTTAGACGATGAATGACGCTTCCGTGACCAGGAATTGGTTACGGATTGTACTTATCGGTGCCGCGTCGCGTTCGTACCCACTGCTCTTTTTCAACGCCTTTAACCGATTGCCAGATGGCATCCAGCGCTTCAAGCGTTTCCTCGTCCATATTACGCCCCTCGGATTCCAGGGCCCGCTCGATCGCCCGAAAGCGCGCGTCAAATTTATGGTTGGTTCGCTTAAGGGCCTGCTCTGGATTTACTTTCATAAAGCGTGCCAGATTGACGCAAACAAACATCAGATCGCCAAGCTCGTCCTCAACACAGTCCCGGTTGCCGGTGCCGGCTTCGGCCGCCTGCCAGGCTTCTTTGAGCTCATCGATTTCTTCGTGCAGCTTGTCGAACACCGGGCCGATATCCGGCCAGTCAAAGCCGTGTCGTGAGGCTCTTTTCTGCAATTTCTCGGCCCGAGCCATCGCCGGCAGGGTGCGAGCGATCCCGTCCAGACGGCTCACGGGCTCATCTGCAACCGGCTTTTGCGCCCGCTCTTCAGCCTTTATTCGTTCCCAGCTTTCTTTGATCCAGGCTTCATCCGGGCGGTTATCCGGGTCGATCCGGCTCGCCAGCGTGCCCTCGGGGAACACGTGAGGGTGTCGACGAATCAGTTTCTGAACCAGGTGGTCAACAACGCCATCAAACTCAAAGTGGCCCTGCTCCTGCCCCATCTGGGCGTAAAAGATGACCTGAAACAGCAAATCACCCAACTCATCTTTCAGGTGCGGGTAGTCAGCCTGCTCAATGGCATCCGCCACTTCGTAGGCTTCCTCAATGGTGTGGGGCACGATGCTGCTGAACGTCTGTTTGGTGTCCCAGGGGCAACCGGTTTCCGGCTCCCGGAGACGGGCCATCAGGGTTTTCAGGTCGTCGATGGTGTAGCTCATCCGCGCTTGCGCCTCACATCAATGATATTCGGAAGATTACGAATCTGCGCCAACAGTCGGGCGAGCTGCTCCAGGCTGGATATTTCGACCGTTACCCGCATCGTTGCCGTATTCTCGTCCTTGTTACTCAGGGTGTTAAGCGACAGCACGTCACTGCGGGACGACGACAACACCTGGGTAATGTCTCGCAACAGACCAGACCGGTCGTAGGCTTCGATCTCGATATCCACCGGATACACAGACGCCGGCTGACCGCCCCAGTTGACCTCAATGATCCGATTGGGTTCAAACTCTCGCAAGCTGAGGAACGTCAGGCAATCCTGGCGGTGCACTGTCACCCCTCGCCCCACGGTGATGTAGCCGCCGATGGCATCACCCGGCAAAGGCTTGCAGCATTTGGCAACCTGGGTTTTCAGCTTGCCGACCCCCCGAATCTGAATGTCAGATTCTGTGTCGTAGGCCTGCTTGCGAGCCGGGGTCAGCTTGAGGTCGAGCTGTTCAGACTTTGGCTCCAGCATCTGCTGGGCAACGTGAGCTACGTGCGTCGGCCGTAGGTCTCCGGCACCTATGGCCGCGAACATGTCCTCGGGCGAGTGGTAGTTCACCTTCTTCGCGAGATCCGCCAGGTCGACTTCAAACAGTGATAGCCGGCGGAAGTCGTCTTCAAGAATGGCCTGGCCGTCAGTAACATTGCGATCCCGGTTCTGCTGCTTGAACCAGTGAGTGACCTTTGCCCTGGACCGAGAGGTCTGAATGTAGCCCAGACTGGGATTCAACCAATCCCGGCTAGGTGCCGGATTATTAGAGGTCAGCACAAAAACCTGGTCACCGGTTTTCAAGGGGTAGGTCAGCGGCACAATGCGGCTGTTCACTTTGGCCCCGCGGCAGGCGTGGCCGATTTCGGTGTGCACCCGGTAGGCAAAATCAACCGGCGTGGCGCCCTGGGGCATATCAACCACGTGACCTTCTGGCGTGAACACGTAAACCCGATCCGACGCCACATCGGATTTCAGATGGTCGGCCAGTCCAGACAGGTCACCCAGCTCTTCCTGCCATTCAAGTACCTGGCGCAGCCAGTTGATCTTGGCGTCATAGCCTGTGGACTTGTTATTTTTGTCTGTGCCTTTGTAGAGCCAGTGCGCACAAACTCCCAGCTCCGCTTCCTCGTGCATGGCGTGGGTGCGGATCTGAACTTCCATGACCTTGCCATCGGGGCCGATGACCGCCGTGTGCAGTGACTGATAGCCATTTTCTTTCGGGTTGGCGATGTAGTCATCAAATTCGTTGGGGATATGACGCCAGAGGGTGTGCACAATGCCCAGAGCGGCATAACAATCGCGGACCTCCGGCACCAGGATTCGAACCGCCCGCACGTCGTAGACCTGCGAAAAGTCGATGCCTTTGCGGCGCATTTTGCGCCAGATACTGTAGATGTGTTTGGCCCGACCACTGAGGTCACCCTTGATGCTTGAGGCCTGAAGCTCGGTTTGCAGTGTCTCGATAACCCGCCGGATGTAGCCCTCCCGGTCCATCCGTTTTTCGTCCAGCAGTTTGGCAATTTTTTTGTAGGCCGTGCTGTGCAGGTAACGGAAAGACAGATCCTCCAGCTCCCACTTGACGTGACCAATGCCCAGCCTGTGGGCCAGCGGCGCATAGATGTCGAAGACCTCCCGGGCCACCCGCATACGCTTGGCTTCCGGGGCGTCTTTCACTGCCCGGATAGCGCAGGTCCGCTCGGCCAGTTTGATCAGCGCCACCCGAACGTCATCAATCATCGTAACCAGCATCTTGCGGACATTGTCGAGCTGGCCTTCACTCTGACCCAGCACATTGCCCTTGAGCGGATGATGGACCGACGAAATCGCCGCCATTTGCTGCACACCATTAATCAGCCCGGCAACTTCATCGCCAAACTCTTTACGAATTTCCTCAAGAGACACCCGCTCTTCGCGCACCGAGCGATACAGCACGGCCGCCACCAGGCTGGCCTGGTCCAGGTGCAACTCTGCCAGCACCTGGGCCATTTCAAGGCCAGTCAAAAAGCTGCTCGAACCTGGGGTCCACAGACGATCTTCCCGAAACGCCTGCAGTGCGATGTGCGACGCTTTCTCACAGGCCTTCCGGAGCTGATCCGGATTATCCAGGTGAGTCTGTTCAGCGATGTGACGCACACAACGCTCGATATCCACCTCACCATCACCGGTGATCGAATAATCTTCCCGAACTTTTACCATAGCAGAGTTGTACCCGCTGATTTTCAGGTTATCCGAGTGGTCATCCTGACCACCCCGGGGCTGACTGGCCGCCGCTCAGTCAGTTCTTGTTACGCTCAAACAACGCAATAGACTCAACGTGGGTGGTGTGTGGAAACATATCCATAACACCCGCCTGCACCAAGCGATAGCCATTCCGGACCATGACCCCGGCATCCCTCGCCAGGGTTGCCGGATTGCAAGACACATACACAATCCGGTTGGCTCCAAACGCCGTCAGATACTTGCAGATTTCTTCAGCACCGGACCGTGGCGGATCAATCAGAATTTTGTCGAAGCCCTCTTTCGCCCAGCTCTGCCCGGTGAAATCACCGTGCAAATCCGCTCCATGGAACTCAACGTTGTCGAGACCGTTCAGGCGGGCGTTCTCCTGCCCGCGAACCACCATGGCATCGTCACCTTCCACACCCACTACCTGGCCACCTGTGCGGGCTATTGGCAATGTGAAATTACCCAACCCACAAAACAGATCCAGCACTCGTTCGCCTGGCTGAATGTCCAGCCACTCCACGGCACGGTGTACCATGTCGCGGTTGATGCCGGCATTGACCTGGGTGAAGTCCATGGGATGAAACTTCATGGTTAGATCGAATTCATCCATCCGGTAGCTCAGACGTTCATCATCCCGACTGGCGGCCTCCGGCCAGATCCGGTGTACTGTGTCCGGGCCTTTTGGCTGCAAATAGATATGCAAGTCCTGGGCCTGCCCGAACTGAATCAGCTTTTCCCGATCCTCCGGCACCAGGTCGTCCATATTGCGAAAGACCATGGCGGCGGCATCATCACCGCAGGCCACTTCGACCTGCGCAATGCGATCGTAAGCGGCCAGGCTGTGCAGCAACTCGCGCAACGGCTGTATCCGCTCACCAATGCGCGGGTCCAGCACAGCGCAACGATCGATGTCGGTCAAAAAGCTGTTACGCTTTTCACGGAAGCCCACCAGCACCGACTCCCTCGCTTTGACAAATCGAACACCCAGACGCGCCTTGCGGCGGTATCCCAGGGTATCTGGCGAGCGCATAGGCTCGATCCATTGCTCTGGCTCAATGCCCCCGAAATGAGCAAAATTCTCCCGCAGGGTGTTTTCTTTGAACCGAATCTGGGCATCGGCCGTCATGTGTTGCAAGCTGCAACCGCCGCACAAATCGGCAAATTCGCACGGTGGCTGCTGACGATCCGGCGCCGGTGACAGCACCTCGGTGGTACGCAGCTCATCAAACTTGCTGCGGGTGCCGACCATTTTGGCCATTACCGTTTCACCGGGCAGTGCGCCATCAACAAACTGGATTTTGCCATCGGCACGGGCAATGCCCCGGCCATCGTGACCCAGGCTCTCAACTTCACAGCGCACGGGCTCTTTAGGCAGAACCTTGCGGCGACGCTTACTCATATAGGCTGTACTCTCTTATGGGTTGCCGGCGGGGACTGACCGCTCAGGCGCCGGGGAAAACACCGGTAGACAGGTATCGGTCTCCGCGGTCACAAATAATGGCCACGATCACCGCATTTTCAACGTCTCGGGACAATTTAAGGGCAGCGGCGATGGAGCCGCCTGAGGAAACACCGCAGAAAATACCCTCTTCTGAAGCTAGGGCCCGCATGGTGTTCTCAGCCTCTTCCTGGCCAATGTCCAGGACCTGGTCCACCCGGGCAGCATCAAAGATTTTCGGCAGATAGGCTTCCGGCCAACGCCGGATGCCGGGGATCGATGCGCCATCAGCCGGCTGCAGACCAATAATCTGAATATCCGGGTTACGCTCTTTCAGATACCGGGAAACCCCCATAATGGTGCCGGTGGTGCCCATGGAGCTGACAAAGTGCGTGACTTTGCCTGCGGTCTGTTCCCAGATTTCCGGACCGGTCGTGCGGTAATGGGCCAGCGGGTTGTCTGGATTGCTGAACTGGTCCAGCACCTTGCCCTTGACTTCAGCCTCCATGCGGGTTGCCAGATCCCGCGCACCTTCCATACCATCTTCTTTGCTGACGGTGATGATCTCAGCGCCATACGCGCGCATGGAGGCCCGACGTTCCTCACTCATGTGCGCAGGCATGATCAACACCATCCGGTAGCCCTTGATCGCGGCGGCCATGGCCAGCGCAATACCTGTATTACCCGAAGTCGCCTCGATCAACGTATCGCCCGGCTTGATGTCACCGCGGCGTTCCGCTTCTTGAATCATGCTGACGGCAGGCCGGTCCTTGACCGACCCGGCCGGATTATTGCCTTCCAGTTTTGCCAGAATGACATTCGAGCTTTGCCCCGGCAGCCGCTGCAGACGAACCAGAGGGGTATGCCCTACATAATCTTCAATCGTGGGGAAAGTCATAGCGAAACCCTGTGATACACTTTCGGCTTGGAATCATACGCGTTATGGCCGCTTTGTCCCAATACAGCTTGTCGCTATATCCATGACCTGCGGCTATAACCCACGGTCTTCGGAACCTTTACCTCGGTTATTGGATTCCGGATCAACTATGCTCACAAGGAAGTCCCTGGCCCCGGCGAAACGCCGTTACGCCGGGCTCGATTGATTGACAGGAATTCACTATGCGTCGCTGGGGCATTCGCAAAAAAGTCTTGGTGGTAACTCTGGTTCCCACTCTGGTGACCACCTTGTTGCTCGGACTGTTTTTTACCTACAGTTGGGTCACCAATATCGAAAATCTGCTTCAGGATCGCGGCGAATCACTGTCACGCCAGCTTTCTGCTGGTTCCGAATACGGCCTGTTTACCGCTAACCGAAGTCTGCTCAGCAGTTTGTCCAACGCCCTGCTGGAGGAGCAGGACGTGCGCTCAATCACCTTTTTCTCGCCCGATGGTCGGCGCCTGCTGCACACCGGTCCCGGTGGTGCCGATGCCATTGCGGAATCCTCCCTGAAAGTCGACCAGGCTGTCCGGGTCACCCGTGGCAGCAGTACCCGCTTCGTAACGCCGGTACACCTGCAGGATCTGATGGTTGAAACCATGCTCGACCCGGACGTGCGCCAATCTGCCGCCGGACGCCAGCAACCCCTGGGCTGGGTTGCAGTCGAGATGTCCCACATCCGGACCGAAAAAGAAACCTACAAAGCGCTGCTTATCTCACTGCTGCTGGTGGTTGGCGGGGTATTGCTGAGTCTTATGATCGCCCTGCGCCTCAGCCGGGCCTTTACCGACCCGGTGTTCCAACTCAACGAAGCGGTCGCAAAGCTGAAAGAAGGCAAGCTGGAGACCAGGGTTTACACCAGCGCCGGTCCGGAATTCGAGCAGTTGGAATCCGGCCTGAACGATATGGCCTCGGAGCTCAGCCAGGCTCAGGCAGAAATGCAGCAGAACATTGATCAGGCGACCGAGGATCTCAGGGAAACCCTCGAAACCATCGAGATCCAGAACATCGAACTCGACTTCGCTCGCAAGGAAGCTCTGGAAGCCAGCCGAATCAAGTCTGAATTTCTGGCCAACATGTCCCATGAAATCCGCACGCCCCTCAATGGCATCATCGGCTTCACCGAACTGCTCTTGAAAAGCCCCCTGCCCCGGCAGCAGCGCGACCACCTGAACACCATTCGCAAGTCGTCCGAGATCCTGCTGACCATCATCAACGATATTCTGGATTTCTCGAAGATCGAAGCCGGCAAGCTCATCCTCGACCGGGTGCCCTTCCAGCTGCGGGACATTGTTGAGGAAGTGATGGTGATGCTGGCGCCCGCCGCTCACAGCAAAAATCTGGACCTGGTTTCTCTGGTCTATAACGACGTGCCGGACAACATCATGGGAGACCCTCTCCGGGTCAAACAGGTGATCACCAACCTGGTAAACAATGCCATCAAGTTTACCCAGACCGGAGAAGTTGTCCTCAGGGCCAGCCTTGAGGATGAAGATACCGAAAACAACCGGGCTACCTTGCGGCTGAGCATTACCGACTCCGGGGTTGGCTTGTCCCGAGCCCAACAACAATCCCTGTTCAACGCCTTCAGCCAGGCAGACGCGTCGACCGCCCGGCAATATGGCGGCACTGGGCTCGGCCTGGCCATCTCCAAGCGGCTGGTTGAAGAGATGGGGGGCAAGATCGGTCTTGAAAGCGAGCTGGGTAAAGGCTCAACGTTCTGGTTCACCCTGACCCCGGAACTGTCCGGCGGGGCCGACAGTAACGCCCAGAAGGATGCGCTCCGCGGCGAACGCATCATTTATCTGGAGCAACAGAAGACAACGGGGCTGGCGGTGGAACATTTGCTCCGGGACTGGGGCATGATTGTGACACGGGCCGAATCGCCGGCGACATTGGTCGAGCAGGTGGAAGAAGCCCAGCGCAAGCAGGAAGGCTTCGCGACCGCGATTATTGGCATCACCCGGCACCTGCTCAACTCCAGTCAGTATTGCAACATGGTGCGCTCACTGGAAGTCGAACGGGATTGCCGAACGCTGCTGCTAACCCCCACCCTGGAGACTCAGGACACTCCGTTATCCGGACTATCCAGCGGGCATCTGACCAAGCCCGTCTGCCGTGACGCCTTGTATGATGAGCTGCTGCTGCTGATCCATGGCATCCATTCCAGCAACGGCGGTGGCCAGGAAGCCGCGCTACCCTTGCGCAACAGTGGTCCAGTCAACGTGCCGAGAATTCTCGCGGTCGATGATAACGACGCCAACCTGAAACTGGTCATGACCCTGCTGCGGGACTTCCGGTTAGAGGCAGAAGGCGCCTCAAGCGGTTTTGAAGCATTGACCAAAGTCCGTCAGAAGCCCTTTGACCTGGTATTCATGGACTTGCAAATGCCCGGCATGGACGGTGTCGAGACCACCGCACGCATACGCGGGCTCGATTCTGGCTCTCACCACACACCCATCATAGCCCTGACCGCCCATGCCCTGGCCGATGAGCAGGAACGGCTGGCCCAGCAGGGTTTTGACGGCTATATGGCTAAACCAATCAGCAGCACTCAACTGATCGAACTGATCAGTGAATACACCGGCTACAATTGCCGGAGTTCCAACGATAGCTTCAAGGTATCGGAGGTAAGGGATACCCGGCGCACTCTGCGGCCCTCAAACCGCCGCATGCAACAGGATTGTGTCAGTGTCGATGAGAGTATCCAGCTTGCCGCAGGCAAGGCCGATCTGGCCGAAGAGCTGTTCAGCATGTTGCTGGAACAACTGCACTCCGATGCTGAACGGGTTAAAGCCCTGTGGGACAACGACGAATCGGAGGCGTTGCTGGAGTGCGTGCACAAGTTGCATGGCGCAACTCGATACTGCGGGGTGCCAGAACTGCGCACTGCCGCTAACCGGCTTGAAACCGCACTGAAATGCCAGGCCCCGGACCGAGAACTGCAGAAAGATCAGCTACTGGCCGCGATGGACCGGCTCCAGAGCTGGAGCGAGCAAACCGATTGGCAGCAACTGTTCAGAGAACAGCGGCGCCAACCGGAAACCACCTGACGCTAATCAGGCCCGGGCACGGTCTAGGATGGCGCGCATATCGAGCACGGCGTCTTTCAGGCCGCTGAACAATGCCCGGGCAATGATGGCATGCCCGATGTTCAGTTCATTGATGCCCGGGATCGCGGCCACCCGCTCGGTGTTGTGATAATGCAAACCATGCCCTGCGTTTACGATCAGGCCTTTCTTCCGGGCGTAGGCGACCGCATCGGCAAGGATCTTGAAGGAGGCCTCAACGGTTTGCGGATCCCTGGCCTCAGCATACTCGCCCGTGTGCAGTTCGATGACTGGTGCGCCGCAACGGACCGCTGCATCAATCTGAACCGGATCAGGATCGATGAACAGCGACACTTCGGCACCTATCCTTGCCAGCCGCTCGCAGGCCTTCGCCACCCGCTCCTCCTGACCATCGACATCAAGACCGCCCTCAGTGGTCAGCTCTTCCCGCTTTTCCGGAACCAGACACACACATTCGGGCCGCACCTGCTCAGCAAACGCCAACATGGCATCGGTCACCGCCATCTCCAGGTTCATCTTGGTCTGTAAGACTTCCTTGAGCAGCAAAACATCACGATCCTGAATGTGCCGACGATCCTCACGGGGGTGAATGGTGATGCCATCCGCCCCCGCGTCTTCGGCCATCAGCGCTGCTTGAACCGGATCCGGATAGCGAGTTCCGCGGGCCTGACGCAAGGTGGCAACGTGGTCAATATTCACACCTAGCAACACTCTGGGGTTCATGGGGTTCTCCCTGATGATGAAACGGAATGACTGAACAGGCTGCGACTGTTCAGTGGTTTGCCTTGCAGTAAAAAATCCACCAATACCCGCATCACACGCTTGGCGGTTCGGCGGGGAGCCTCACTGGTGAGATCGCCGGCCGCCAGCGCCAGCAAATCCTCACCCGGCAGCTGACTGACCCGGACCCCCGGCGCCAGCCCGGAAACAACACCCTGCAGTGGATCATAACCATAGCGACCGCCAGGCTCGACCGACAGCCCGGTGTCTGTCACCTCGTCCCAGGCAAACTGATAGCCCAGGGCTGCGGCAAAGCCGATCTCGAAACGTCGAAGCACCGGCTCGACATCATCGCCTGATGACAGCGCAGTGAGCGCCTGAAGGCTTTCGATATAATCCGCAAACAAGGTTTGATGGGGATCTGCAACAGGAAGAACCCGCTGCAGCAATTCGTTCAGATAGAAGCCGCTGTAAAGGGCTCGGGGCTTGGTAAGAAGTGGCGCCGAGCGTACTTCCAGTTGTACCAGCGTTTTCAGATCGCTTTTGCCAGTCCAATCTACCAATAGCGGCTGAAAGGGCTGCAACTGGGCCTTGAGGGGACTTTTGGCACTGTTGGCGCCCCGGGCAACCAGGCTCATACGGCCATGGTTGAGGGTGAAAAGATCCACCAGCATGGTCGTTTCTCGCCATGGCCGACGGTGGATCACATAAGCGGGCTCCTGTTGCACCGCTCCCTTCATAGCCGCCTCAGAAATCGTCCATACCCAGGCTCTTCAGCGCCCGGTCGCTGTCGGCCCAGCCACGCTTGACCTTCACCCACAGCCGGAGCATCACCTTGGTATCGAACATGCGCTCCATATCCAGCCGGGCTTCCTGACCAATCCGGCGCAGACGCTCACCCTTGTCACCAATGATGATCTTTTTCTGCCCCTCACGCTCAACCAGAATCAGAGCTGAAATGTGCAAAGTACGACCCTGATGTTTGAATTCTTCAATCTCCACGGCCACCGAGTATGGCAGCTCTTCACCAAGCTGGCGGGTGATTTTCTCACGCACCATTTCCGACGCCATAAACCGCTCGCTGCGATTGGTAATCTGGTCGTCCGGATAGAAATGAATACTCTCAGGCAGGTAACGACCCACCGCCTCTTGCAGAGGAATCAGGTTGGTCTCTTTCAGCGCCGACAGCGGAATAATCTCGGCAAAGTCACGCTTCCTGGCCAGAACTTCCAGGTGCGGCAGCAGCCGATCCCGGTTCTCGATCTTGTCCACTTTGTTGATCGCCAGAATGACCGGGCACTCCAGGTGCTTCAGTTTCTCAAGCACCATCTCGTCGGCGGTGGTCCAGGCCAGTTGGTCCACCACAAACACCACAACATCCACGCCGATCAACGCCGATGACGCCGCTTTGTTCATGTAGCGATTCAGTGCGCGGGGCTCATCTTCGTGCATCCCCGGGGTGTCCACGTACACCGCCTGAACCGGCCCCTCGGTCTTGATGCCAAGCACCTGGTGCCGGGTTGTCTGCGGTTTACGAGAGGTTATGCTCAGCTTCTGGCCAAGAATATGGTTCAGTAACGTGGATTTGCCCACGTTCGGGCGGCCTACAATAGCCACAAAACCACAGCGGCTATCCGGGTTTTCAGGGCGGGTAATATCATTCATCAGTCGTTCTCCACGCCCAATTGTTTAAGGGCACTGCGGGCAGCCTGCTGTTCAGCAATACGGCGACTACTGCCAGTGCCACTGGTTTTTCGGTCCAGCGATGGCAATGCACAGGACACGTGAAAGGTTTGGTTGTGCGCTTCGCCATCCACCGACATCACTTCGTACAGAGGCAGCGGGAATTGCCGCGACTGCAAATATTCCTGCAGTCGGGTTTTCGGATCTTTCTGGGTGTCCTGAATGTCCAGATTGGCAAGTCGATGCTCAAACCAGCGCAACACCTGGGCACGACAGGTGCGGAAGTCGCTGTCCAGATAGATCGCACCGATGATCGACTCCACCCCATCCGCCAGAATGGATTCCCGCCGATAGCCCCCGCTTTTCAGCTCGCCGGAACCCAGTCGGAGGTAGTTGCCTAATTCGAACTCCCGGCCAATTTCGGCCAAGGTCACGCCCTTGACCATCCGGGCCCTCAGGCGGCTGAGCTGACCTTCACGGGCCTTTTCGAAATGCAGGTACAGATGTTCCGCAATCACCATGTTGACAATCGAATCGCCAAGAAATTCCAGGCGCTCGTTGTTCTGGTTGCCATAACTTCTGTGGGTAAGCGCCAGCAGCAATCGCTCGGGCTCCCTGAAGGTATAGCCGATGCGGCGCTGCAGTTGATCCAGATCTGGTTGTGAACTCACTGTTCCCTTAACTCATACTCGTGCTGGAAGCGGACAACGGTGTCCACATTACCAAATAGATTGTTACGCACCTCGTAATCCAGCTTAAGAATCACAAGATCGCCGTTTTTGTCGATGCTGATCTGCTTGGCATCAAACCCGCCGAGATTGTTCACGCTCAACCGACGGTTAATCAGGTTGCGCACTTCCGCGGGGCCCATCCGGGACAGACCTTCCGTGCCATCCAAACCTTCCAGGGCCTCCTGGATCGTGTAGTCGTCCAGGTAGGCCGGGCCGATTTTCAGACCGAGCGCCAACAGGCTGCCAAAGAACAGCGCCACGATTAACATCGTCAGACCGCTGCCGTTCTGCTGCTTCAGGCCAACAGGGTGTGTCATTTTCATCATTCGTCTACTCCGGCACAGCGGGGGTTAATCAATACTGCCCACTCGATCAAAAGATGGCAGACTTGTCAGTGATTGCCAGTGCATCCAGATGGCAAAGGCCTTGCCGACCACCAGGTCGTCAGACACCGTGCCCCAGAATCGGCTATCATTACTGTTATCGCGGTTGTCACCCATCGTAAAGTAGTGCCCCTCCGGCACCACCCACTCGCCCTCACCAGGTCCGGCGACGCGACCCAGAGTCAGGTAGACATCGTGCTCAACGCCACCCACCTCTTCACGCCAGCGTTCCACCGGCGGCAAGCGGGCCACAAATTCACGGGCCACCGGCTGATCATTGATGAACAGTTGCTTGTTGCGATAACGCACCCGATCACCAGGCAGGCCGATGACCCGCTTGATGTAATTGGTTTTACCATCCTCAGGATAGCGGAACACCATGACATCACCGCGCTCCGGGTCACCCACCTCGAAAATCTTGGTGCCGGCCACTGGCAACCGAAGCCCATAGGCATACTTGTTCACCAGAATGAAGTCTCCGACCTCAAGCGTCGGCAACATCGATCCGGAGGGAATCTGAAACGGCTCGACCAGAAACGAACGCAGAACCAGCACGATGGCCAGGACTGGAAAGAACGAACGGCTCAAATCAACCAACCAGGGCTCAGCGCTCTCTGGTGAATCGCCTTGGGCCGCAGGTTCAGAGCCAGCGGCCGGCGCCCGCCTCTTCCTGAGAAACACTTTATCCGCCAGCCAGATCAATCCAGTCGCGAAGGTCAGAACTACCAGTACCAGCGGAAAATCAATATCCATCCGGGAGCCTTTGTTTTAGTTATCCACTTTCAATACAGCAAGAAACGCTTCCTGAGGCACTTCAACATTGCCCAGCTGCTTCATACGTTTTTTACCTTCCTTCTGCTTCTGAAGCAGTTTTTTCTTCCGGCTCACGTCACCGCCATAACATTTCGCGGTGACATTCTTCCGCAGGGCCTTGACCGTTACCCGAGACACCACCTGAGTGCCGATCGCAGCCTGAATTGCGATATCAAACATCTGCCTGGGAATCAGCTCTTTCATCTTCTCAATGAGCTGACGACCTTTCCGGTGCGCCAGATCCCTGTGGACAATCAGCGCCAGCGCATCCACGCGCTCCGCATTGATCAACACATCCAGCCGCACCAGATTCGCGGGCTGAAACCGGATAAAATGATAATCCAGTGACGCGAAGCCCCGACTGGCGGACTTGATCCGGTCAAAGAAATCCATAACCACCTCGGCCATCGGCAACTCATAGGTGAGCTGCACCTGGGACGACATAAAGTGCATGTTCTTCTGCACACCGCGCTTTTCTTCACACAACGCGATGACGTTACCCAGGTGCTCTTGGGGCACCAGGATGTTAGCCTCGACAATGGGCTCCCGCATTTCTTCAATAGAGCCAATATCCGGAAGCCGGGACGGGTTGTCCACCGACAAGGTCTCACCCTGCTTGGTGACCACTTCATAGATTACCGTCGGTGCCGTGGTAATCAAATCGATGTCGTATTCCCGCTCCAGCCGCTCCTGGATGATCTCCATGTGCAGCATGCCCAGGAAGCCGCAGCGGAAGCCAAACCCGAGTGCATCCGAGTTTTCAGGCTCGAAAAACAGCGATGCATCGTTAAGGGTCAGTTTTTCAAGGGCATCCCGGAAGTCGTCGTAGTCGTCTGCACTGACCGGGAACAAGCCGGCGTATACCTGGGGCTGAACTTTTTTGAAGCCCGGCAACATTGGCGTCTCATCGGCATATTTCTGGTGCACGATGGTGTCGCCCACTGGTGCGCCATGGATATCCTTGATGCCGGCCACCACAAAGCCAACATCACCGGCTTCCAGGATGTTGGTGTCGGTGGGTTTCGGATTAAAGATACCGACTTTGTCGGCGTTCCAGGCTTTCTTGGTCGACTTGATAACAATCTTGTCGCCTTTGCGCAGAACCCCTTCGGTAACCCGCACCAGCGAAACAACACCCAGGTAGTTATCAAACCAGGAGTCAATGATCAGCGCCTGCAAAGGCGCACTACGATCGCCTTTGGGCGGCGGAATTTTCTTGATCAGATCTTCCAGCACGTCTTCAACGCCCAGGCCGCTCTTGGCACTGCAGCGCACGGCATCCTGGGCCTCGATGCCGATGATGTCTTCGATTTCCGCCGCCACACGCTCTGGTTCGGCCTGAGGCAGGTCCATCTTGTTCAGAACCGGCACCACTTCCAAACCCTGTTCCAGCGCGGTGTAACAGTTGGCTACCGACTGGGCCTCAACACCCTGGCCGGCGTCGACCACCAGTAGCGCACCCTCACAGGCGTAGAGTGAACGGGACACTTCATAGGAAAAGTCCACGTGGCCCGGGGTGTCGATAAAATTCAGTTTGTATATTTCACCATCCAGCGCCTTGTAGTTGAGCGTTACACTCTGGGCCTTGATGGTAATGCCCCGCTCCCGCTCCAGGTCCATGGAATCGAGCACCTGCTCGGCCATTTCGCGCTCGGTCAGACCACCACAGATCTGTATAAAACGATCCGCCAGTGTGGATTTACCATGGTCGATGTGGGCAATGATGGAAAAGTTACGGATTCGGCTCAGGTCAGTCACAGACAATGATTACTCATATAAGACGTAGGATTGAGCCCGGAATGGCCGCTACCGGGTCCGGGAACGGCGTGATTTTACCGGTTACCGGCCGCCATTGCCATGATCAGGAAATAAGCGGCTTCTCGTACTGCCGTATCAGGAACCCGATCAACGCATCTTCGTCCAACGGGTAACTGAACAGATTGCCCTGACATTGGGCGCAACCGGCAGATTTCAGGAAGCTCAGTTGCTGCAGGGTTTCAACACCCTCGGCCACTACAGTCAGGTGGAGCTTCTTGGCCAAAGCAATCACCGCAGACGCCACATCGGTCGCGCTGACGTTATAGGGAATGTCCCGAATGAACCGATGATCAATTTTAATGACATCAAGCGGTAGCTGCTGCAACGCCACCAAAGAACATGAGCCAGTGCCAAAATCGTCCAGTATCAGGCACACCCCGAGATCATTCAGCGACACCAGAAGCTCTCGTAACATTCGCGGATCTTCGTTTAACAGCTCAGCAGGCATTTCCAGCTCGAGCCGCTCCGGCGACACGCCGGTCTCGGTGATCACCTGCCGAATCATGTCCAGGAAACCGGAGTCGGTGAGCTGACGGACGGACAGGTTGACCGCCATTTTCAGTGATTCGAACCCGGCCCGTTCAAGAGCCTGCACCTGGATACAGGCCTGGCGTAGCGCCAGTTCACCGAGGCGGATGATCAGACCGGTCTCCTCCGCGAGATTGATAAACTGCTGCGCAGAGACCAGACCTTTCTCCGGATGATGCCAGCGCAGGAACGCTTCAACACCAATTACCCGCTGGCTGACCAGGTCGATTTTGGGCTGGTAATGCAGTACAAAGCGATCGCCATCCAGTGCCGTCGCCAATTCTTCCTGTTGCAGCAAACGCCGCGCCGCCTTGATATTCATCGCCGGCGTGAAGAACTGGTAATTATTGCGCCCAAGCTCCTTGGCACGATACATGGCCAGATCGGCATACTTCATCAGGGTGCCGGTATCCTCACTGTCATGGGGAATCATGGTAATGCCGATGCTGACGGTGATGCCCACCTCATGATCATTGAGCCGGATGCGCTGGCACAGGCGCCGGAGAATGGTTTCAGCCACTTTAGTGGCCGCATCCGGACCACTGATCTGGGACAGCAGCACTACGAACTCATCGCCACCCAGGCGGGCCACCGAATCTTCCTCACGGACACAGCCTTCAAGCCAGCTCGCAACCTGCTGCAGCAACTCGTCACCCGCATCATGGCCGAGGGTGTCGTTGATACGCTTGAATCCGTCCAGATCCAGAAACATCAGGGCGGCTGGCTCGCCACTACGGCGGCAACGGCGCACCACATGACTGAGCCGATCACGGAATAACTGGCGATTGGCAAGCCCGGTCAGTGGGTCGTAGAAGGCAAGCCGGTGCAGCTCAGACTGGGCCGCTTTAAGCTGGGTAAGATCTCGAAGGCTCAGCACTACGCCGTTGACTCCAGGCACACTTAACATGGCGGTGTAGGTGCCTTCCATATCACGCCATTGACCTTCGGCGTCCCGAATTCGGGCGCGCACCACCGGCATCTGCTTGCCCGGCGCCCTAATGGCCTCACCAAACCCACGCTGCAAAGCCAACCAGTCGTCCTGGTGCACCAGTTCCTCAAACACCAGGGTGTCCACGATATCCGGGCTAAAACCCAGTATGTCGCGACTGGATGGGCTGGCATACAAAGGCACGCCCTGACGATCCATCACCAGGGTGACGTTAGCGGCCCCCTCAGTGATCGCCCGATAACGCCCAGCGCTGATCTGGGCAATCAGCCTGGAGCGGATCAGCGCCAGCACAAACAGGCAGAGCAACAGGCTGATCGCCAATCCGGACCCTAGCACAATGGGCGGTCTTGGGTCGGCCGCAAGAAAGTCAAAGGCGGGAGTGGACCGTGTCTGCAACAGCCATTCACGACCGCCATGGGAAATGGTCTGGCCCATCTCAAAACTGAAGTCGTCATCCAGCGATCCCAGATTCGAGCCATACATCAAGGTGTCCCGACCGACAACACCACTGTCATAAATCCGGACATCGAGAAATGGAGAAATCAGCCCAACAATACCATCAATCAGATTGTTCATCCGGAACGCACTGAACACATAGCCGGTCAGCATCATCCGCCGTTCTGCTCGAATGTCCGGGATCTCGCCACCCTGATAGACCGGGTAATACATCAAAAACCCGGCCTGATCCTCGGCCAGTGCCTCTTGCACCAGAACGACGCTGCCGGTGACCGTCGGCACAGCCTGATCACGCGCTTTTTCCATAGCAATCCGATGTACCGGATCACTGAACACATCATAGCCCAGCGCTTGCCGGTTGCGATGGGTGCCGGGCTCCAGGTAAACCATCGGATAGTAATATGGCCCGGTGCCTAGCGGCTTCACCAGGTAGTTGTAAACACCCTCCGCACGAACCGAGGCAATGTGATCCGCCATATCACGCACACCGATCCGCTGCACAAATCCGATGCCCTGAATCCCCGGGTAGTAACGGTCCAAATCAATCTTGTCGACATATTCCCGCCACTGATCACGAGTCACATCGCCAGCCACTGAGAACAAACCCGAGCTGCCGGCCAGCACTTGCTCATAGTTCAGCAAGCGCTCCTCAATGGCGGTTTTTAGCTGTAAAGACTGGGTTCTGAAACGGGCTTCAGTGCGATCTTCTACCAGGCGTATGGAAACCTGCCATAGCAGAAGCGTCGCCGCCACAGCGACCAGAAACACGAGCCAGGCAATCCAGGCATAGCGGAATTGAAGAAGTTTACGGAGGGGCAATTCCTTGTTGGTCGTCATCGCTACGGTCCGTTCCATGACCCGGTTTATTGTAAATTCCGCTGAGTATAACAAAAGCCCCCGGGCATGTCGTTACAGGCACCAGGGGCTTCGGAAACAGCTATGCGGAAGGCGTCAGGGCTTCATAACCAGATAGATGGCCCGGCCTTCGCGAACGACCCTGACCGAGACCGCTCTGTCGGACGGCAGATCGCCTGTCACCTTGTTAAAATCGTCCAGCGACCGAACTTGCTGACGATTGATTTCGGTGATGATATCTCTTGACCGTATACCGGCGTCAGAGGCCGGCCCCTGTCCAATGCGGACCACCAGAACACCACCCTGAACTCCGGCGGCATCGGCCATCTCAGCCGTAAGTGGCTCGACCGAAAGGCCAAGGGGATTCTGTGCTGGTTCATCACTGCCGCCCGCGTCCGGCACGGATTCCGTTTCGCCGTCTTCCGGCAGTCGCCCAATGGTCACGTCAAGATTGATTTCCCGACCGCCTCGCAACACGGTCAGGCGTACTGACTCACCAACCGGGGTCCGGCCCACGAGTGGCGGCAGGTCTGAAGACAAACGAACCGGATCCTCGTTGTACTCAAGTACAATATCCCCCGACTCCAGTCCACCTCTTTCGGCCGGAGACCCCTGCATGACTTCAGCGATCAGGGCGCCCCGGGGGCGCTTGAGCCCGAACGACTCGGCCAGATCCCGGTTTACTTCCTGAATCAAAACACCCAGCCAGCCCCGGGCAACGCTGCCTTGGTCGCGAAGCTGGCGGAAGACGCTCATCGCATCGTCGATGGGGATAGCAAACGACACCCCCATAAAACCGCCCGAACGAGTATAAATCTGGGAGTTAATCCCGACTACCTCGCCATCCAGGTTGAACAGCGGGCCGCCAGAATTGCCTGGGTTGATGGCGACGTCGGTCTGGATAAACGGAACGTAGTTTTCGGAAGGTAGTGAACGCCCCAGCGCGCTGACAATGCCTGCGGTAACGGTGTAGTCAAACCCGAACGGCGAGCCTATGGCGAACACCCACTCGCCGACACGCAGGTCACGGGAACTCCCCACCCTGACCACCGGCAGATCTTCGCCATTTTCAATCTTCAGCACTGCCATGTCGGAACGGGGGTCTGTACCCACAATGGTCGCCTGAAATTCACGGCGGTCGTTGAGCCTGACGATGACTTCATCGGCACCTTCAACCACATGATTATTGGTCAGCACATAGCCATCGGTCGACACAATAAAGCCTGACCCCATGGAGCGTTGAGGCTGCTGTTGCCGGGGCGATCCGCCAAACGGTGACTGGGGGCCGCTGAAAAAGTCCTGAAGAAACGGCGGAAGCTGTTCGAGCTGCCGCTCGTCAAATGGCAAACCCTGGAAGCGGGAGCCCTCGCTTCTGGGTTCGCTGGTGGTACTGATGTTGACCACAGCGCCAGAGTTTTCCTCAACCAGTTCAGTAAAATCCGGCAACCCTCTCGCCTGACTCGACTGAGCCCAGAACACCGACACCAGAACAGACACCATGAGTAACACTGCCCAACAATGCTGGACTTTCCTGGCTGGCGTTGGCCGGATGGCCGTCGCGCTTGTTCTCAACATGTAAACCCCCTGTTGTGCTTGTAATCACGCGCTAAATTTTGGGGCGACCGCACCGTTTTTCAACTTACAAAACGGTAGGGCTTAGAGGCAGGCAACAGACTGGATACTGTTCACTCTGAGCATCCGGGGTTGATATCGTTCGCCCCTTCGGGACTGCCAGTGCCGCACCCACCAGAAACCCGACCCGAGACCGATCAGCGCTCCGGAGATGGCGGCGGCGTCCGAGCCACCAAACCAACGATGGCCGGCAATACTCGCCAGGAGCATCAGCAAGAGCGGGGCGCCATAGACCGCTAGTGACGCATGCAGCAATGACTGCTCGTCGATACCAATCACCACTTCATCGCCAACCTTTGCGCCCACGGTGTTGGCGAGCAACACCTGATTTGCCCGCCCTCCCGACACTTTTGCCAGCGCTCGCTGGCCGCAGCCGGAACGGGCCGAGCAACTTTCACAGGCACTGACTCGAATGGTTTGCACCCAGGCATTGCCATCGCTCAAACCGACCACTTTTCCAGTCTCGGTGATCATCGCTCGGACAGTTCCAACGCGAGAATATCGTCAATTTCCACCGAATCGGCAACTTTACGCGCCGTTCGGGGGGGGATTTCACCAACCACCGCTACCAGGAACGGACGTTCCGCCACTGACATTTCACGCATGTAAATAGTGGTGGCCCCAACCCGGGAGGCGCCTGTGGGCATTTTCAGACTCCCGACCGGCTCAACAAAGACTGAAAATGCCGCCACGCCATCGGAAAAAGCGACCGCCTTTCCTTTTCCGGATCGCGGTGCCGCCGCGGGCATAAAGCCTTCCGGCTGCCAGTTGAGTGTCCAGCCATTCATCCGGCTAACCACCGACTGGGTGGCGTCACTGGCTTGCAAGGTCTGGGTAATTTCACGGCCTTGCGTTTGCACCTCCAATTCTTCATCGGCGATGTCGTCAGTAATCTCAAGACTGGTAAACTGAAAATGCTCCAGCACTTCGCCATCGGCATCGCGCACGTGGCTCTTGACCAGCAAACCGGTATTTTTTTCGAGCCACAACCGATGGCTGTAACGATTTTCGTCGCGCGCAGTCAAGGCAATGGTCATTACGTCGTACCCTGCCACGCGGTCTTCGCCCACCAGTTGCGGGCGATACCAGTCACCGAACGGCATCAATTGGCTGCTAAACGCCTCGGCAAAGGGCCCAGAGGGAATCACCTCGTTCAGACTGATCCGCCCCCGATCCGGCAACACACACACAACATTCAGACCTTTTCTGACAAATTCGCCGCTGCCGCCGTCCTGCATGACCAGGCGTTCTTCAACCTGACCGTTCCGGAAACGGTGTGCGATCTGCATGGAATGCACCTGATCACCACGGGCATAAACGAATACTCCACGATAGGAGGTCATGTTCAATGCCGGACCCAATTGTTCCAACCAGGACATCGCCGTCGCGGCGTCATCAGGAAGATCCGGAGCCTCAGCGGTGGCTGATCCAGCGTGGGCCAGAGGCACCGCCAGCCCCAGAAAGAGGCCCGCCAGAACATGCCTGAATCTGACGGGTACGCTGCTCACCGGAAACCTCATCAGCCTTCCCCCCGCATTCAGTATCCACCGCCAGCACTCACCAGCCTGGCATACCCGACAGAGCCCCGGCCGGCACCGACGCTGCTGTGCTGAGCGTGTTCAAGCAAATACTGACGCATCTGCTGCAACTGATCCTCATCCAGCCCCTGTAACGCCACCTCTTCCACTGCTGCCGACAACATCAACGCCTGATCATCGGCGGGTTCTGTCATCGCGAACGGTGCCGCAGGCTCAACCGTTTGTGAGTCCCAACCCGCACCAGCGCCGAAGCCGATCACCAAGGCCATTACCAACATGGCTGCGACTGGCCATCGCCAGTAAGAACCGCCAGGGGCTTCCGGCACGCCATCAGCTGGCCGAGCCGGACGAACATGACCGTCCAGGGCCTCACGTACCGCCACCGCAACATCGACCGCATCTGCCGGGCCGTGATTTTCATGCATCAGATCACGAACCTGCTGCCAGCGTTGCCACTGGCCTCTGATATCTTCCTGATCGCCATGGGACAACAACCGCCGAACCGACAACTCATCGGCCTCATCGTCCATCATGGCTGAAAGGGTTTCTCTGAGACGCTCATCCATCGGATGCAACCTCATTTACGTCACTGAATGATTAAGCAAGGGACCCAACTGACGGTCCACCGCATCCCGGGCTCTGAAGATCCGCGAACGGACCGTCCCGATCGGACACTCAAGAATTCGGGCGATGTCTTCATAGCTCAACCCGTCGTATTCCCTGAGTAAAAAAGCAGAACGAAGTTCCTCGGGCAGCTCAGAAATCGCGTCTGACAACGCCCTTTGCAGTTGCTCCCGCTGCAACAACCGCTCTGGCGAGGCTACATCCCGCAGGCGCCCGCCATCGTCAAAATTCTCGGCATCTGCGGCGTCTGCCGAGCCCTGAGGCCGGCGACCTCGGGCTTCCAGATAGTTTTTGGCGGTATTGACCGCAATGCGATAAAGCCAGGTATAAAACGCACTGTCACCACGAAAACGCTCAATCGCCCGAAATGCCTTGATGAAGGTTTCCTGGCTCAGGTCCATCACTTCTTGGCTGTCGTAGACATATCGACTGATGATCGAAGCGACCCGCGACTGATATTTGATGACTAACAGGTCGAAGGCCGCACGGTCGCCATTGCGAACTTTGCGCACCAATTGCAGATCCGTCTGACTGTCGGTCTGCTCACCTGGCTTCCGGTCGTTATCAGGAGTCATGGACGAAGTAACAGAAAGTCCTGTTTTTTTGGCTGGTTGAGCGGCCTTGATGAGATTTGCTGGTGTCATTGGGCTTTTCCGGCGTTCGTTCATGAACCCACGTTGGGACAGCAACCGGCAGGCGGCATATCCATCAGGCCAAATAGACAGCAGGCGTAAAGTTTAGTTCAATACACTTCCACATTATGGCCCGCGATACCGACTCAATGCCACAATCCTACGAATACGATGTGCTGATTATCGGCAGCGGCGCTGCCGGCCTCACGGTTGCGCTCAATCTGCCTGAACATCTTCGGGTGTGCGTGATCAGCAAAGCAGAGATCAGCTCTGGCGCCACACTTTGGGCCCAGGGCGGCATCGCCGCGGTACTCGACGACACCGACTCCGTTGAAAACCACATCCAGGACACCCTGAGCGCCGGTGGCGGGCTGTGTCACGAAGACGCCGTGCGATTCACCGTAGAACAGAGTAAAGCGAGCATTCAGTGGCTCATTGACTCAGGCGTCGCCTTCACCCGGGAAGATGACAACGAACACTACCATTTGACCCGGGAAGGTGGCCACAGCCACAGGCGCATCATCCACGCCGCCGACGCCACCGGCCATGCGGTATCGACGACTCTGACCAGCCAGGCCATGGCACGCCCTAACATTGACCTAAAATCAGGACGGGTTGCCGTTGACGTCATTACCAACCGAAAACTGTCACTGCCGGGCAATCGCTGTGTCGGCGCCTACATTCTCAACCTGGAAGACAATCATGTTGAGCTGTTCCGGGCGCGATTTACGGTGTTGGCCACCGGCGGCGCCTCCAAGGCTTACCGGTACACCACCAATCCGGATGGCGCCTCCGGCGACGGCATTGCTATGGCCTGGCGGGCGGGCTGTCGAGTGGCCAATATGGAATTCAACCAGTTCCATCCCACCTGCCTGTACCACCCTAACGCCAAGTCATTTCTCATTACAGAGGCGGTACGCGGTGAAGGCGGATTACTTAAACTGCCCGATGGCAGCCGCTTCATGGACCGGTTTGACGATCGCGCCGAACTCGCGCCACGCGACATTGTGGCCCGAGCAATCGACCATGAGATGAAACGACTGGGGGCTGACCATCTGTATCTGGACATCAGCCATAAGCCGAGTGACTTCATAAAACACCACTTCCCGACCATTTATGAGAAGTGCCTGGAGTTTGGCATCGACATCACCCGCGAACCGATTCCGGTGGTGCCCGCGGCTCACTACACCTGTGGCGGCATTGTCAGCGATGAACGAGCCAGAACCGACATCAATCAGCTGTACGCCGTTGGCGAAGCCGCTTTCACCGGCCTGCACGGTGCCAACCGCATGGCCAGCAACTCCCTACTGGAATGTCTGGTTTATGGCCGCGCGGCTGCCCAGGACATCGCCCGCCGAGAGGCGGACATCCCGGCACCACCGCCGGCACCGGATTGGGATGAAAGCCAGGTCAGGGATTCTGATGAGGACGTCGTCATTTCCCACAACTGGGATGAATTACGCCACTTCATGTGGGACTATGTAGGCATTGTTCGCACGACCAAGCGACTGCAACGGGCCAAACATCGGGTCGATCTTCTGTCACGGGAAATCGGCGAGTTTTACAGTAACTACCGGGTGACCAATGACCTGATCGAGCTGCGCAATCTGGTGTCTGTGTCCGATTTGATCATTTGTTCAGCCCTGCAACGCAGAGAGAGCCGTGGCCTGCACTACACCCTGGACTTTCCCGGGCTGGTAAACGATGCGCAGGACACCATTCTGGTACCGACAACCTATCGCACCCCGTCTCCCTGAACGGGCACCATGAATTTTTCAAGGCGAAACGCTCCATGTCTGACATTAATGCTGTTAACGACGAAACCCAATTCCGCCGACTGTGGTGGCACAGCCGCCGCGGCATGCTGGAACTGGATGTGTTGCTGCTGCCCTTTCTTGAGGACGCCTATCGGGACCTGGCCCCGGATGATCAGGCCCGATACCAGAAGCTGCTGAGCTGCGAAGACTCCGATATGTTTGAGTGGTTTATGCAGAGAAGTCGGCCGGAAGACCCAGATCTGCAGCGCATGGTTGATTTGATTCTGAACCGTGTCCAGCCGGATTGAGCTGAGCCTGGCACCGAGTTTCATCGCCGGAAGCTTGGCCGTCATCCCTTGGCTGCTACTGGCTGCGTTCAATATTGGCGCAGCCCTCGAAAGCTCACTTTGGCTTTTGAGTGGGCTGCCTGCCATTGGTTGGCTCGGCTGGCAAAGCTTTAAAAAGCACGGTTTGTTATCGGGGCCGAGCGCCATCATTGCTCTCGAGGCTGAAAACACCGGCGTAAAATGCCGACGGCGAGATGGCCGGAAAGTCCAATGCCGCATTGGTTCGTCCAGCAGCCTTGGCGCATCTGTTCTGGTCTTGAATTTGCTCCCCGAAGGCACAAGGTTCACACCCATCATCGTCGTGATGACAGGTGATGTCGGACCGTTCAAAGCCAGGGTTCCGGAGCCCGACTTCCGCCGCCTGCGCATGATGCTTCGCATCGGCCTGCCTTCAGGCACGCCCTGACTCTTCAGCGATCCAACACGGAGACCAAGATGAATCACCAGGATAGCCTGCAGCAAACTGAACCAACGAGCAGCCACCCGGAGATCAACGGTTATGCCCTGCTCGCCAACCGGGATATCGTTCGGATCAGCGGCCCGGGCGCCGACAAGTTCGTTCAGGGCCAGTTTACCCAACATGTGGATGAAGTGACCCCCCAGCAGTCGCTGCGTGCCGCTGCTTGCAACCCAAAAGGTCGCGCTTACTGCCTGACCCGCCTGGTCCGCGATCAACAGGATCTGCTGATGGACCTCGACGTCGATCAGGCCGACACCATCTTGGCTCATCTGCGCAAGTACCTGATGCTGTTCCGTGGCACAACGATGGACCTTATTCCCGCAGCGCGCATTGTTGGCCTGCTTGGCGAATCCACCGCCATTGCCGCCGCAGGTGATGGCTCCAAGACGTTAACTCGGCCAGGGCAGGCACTCCCAACAGACTCCGGTATCTTGATTCGCCTGGAGGACACCGTTGAACACACCGCCCGTTACGAATGGTGGCAACTGGATGGGACGCCCTCGTTGCCCGCCAACCTGACCGAGCGGTCTATTGATGACTGGAACCGCGCCAGCGTTCTCGCCGGAGTGCCCTGGCTCACCCCTGACAGCATAGACGCTTATGTCCCCCAAATGCTGAACCTGCAGCACTTGCAGGGCGTTCACTTCAAGAAGGGCTGCTACACAGGTCAGGAAGTCATCGCCAGAATGCACTTTCTGGGGCAGCTCAAGAAAAGTCTGTTTCGGCTTCGTTTCAGTGGCGCAGACACAGCGCCAGCCACCGGCACCAAGCTGCTGAGCGGCGACAAAAGTGTGGGTGAAGTAGTCAATGCCACTGTCACCGGCGATGGCCAAGGCGAGCTGCTCGCCGTCATCCGCCATGACGCGCAGCATGATCCTTTGGCGCTTGAGGGTGCTGACCAGGTAGTTCTTGAGCTTCAAGATCTGCCCTATCCAGTGCCAGAAAGAACGCCGGCCTCTTCGACAGATACATAAGTAGACAGGCAAGACCGGCAAAATTTGCTATAAATTAAATCACATATCGGCTTACCCAGTGCGCCCGACAGGGGCACCCAGACAATCGGAACGTTATTGATCATGGCAAACATTGTTGAAACCATTAAGTCTGACCTGACCGAGGCCATCGAGAACGACAAGCTGGTGCTGCCGACGCTGCCGGAAGTCGCTCTGCAGGTGAGAGACATTACTGAGTCGGAAGACTCAGCCATTATGGATCTGATCAAGGTCATCAGTAATGACACAGCGCTGTCTGCGAGAATCATCAGGGTGTGCAACAGCCCCCTGTTCCGTGGCAGCCGGGCCATCGAAAACCTGAACATGGCAGTCAGTCGCCTTGGCATGGCCTATACCAGCAATCTAGCCATGGGCCTAGCCATGGAGCAGATGTTCCAGGCCACCTCTGACATGATCGACAAGCGTCTGCGGGCGACCTGGCAGACCAGTACGGAGGTAGCGGGGGTATGTCACGTGCTGGCGCAGCATTACACCAAGCTGAAGCCAGATCAGGCGACTCTGGCGGGGCTGGTGCACTTGATTGGGGTGTTGCCGATTTTGCGCTATGTCGAAGATCGGGACATTCAGATCAGCAGCATTATGCTCGACAATGTGATTGAACAATTACACCCGCGTGTTGGCTCGATGATTCTGAAGAAGTGGGATTTCCCGAAGGAGCTGCAGAATGTGCCGCTGGAATACGCAAACTTCCAGCGCGAGGTACCTTCGGCTGATTATGCCGATCTGGTGATGATTGCCAATCTTCAACTGGTAACCGATACCGATCATCCTTGGAATGAGATGGACTGGACCAAGATTCCGGCATTCGATCGTTTGGGTATTGATCCGACGGCTGACATGAACGAGGAAGAAGACCTCAACGCTCAGATGGAAGCGGCTATGGCGTTGCTTCAGTAACTGGAGTTTGCTCAGAGTTTGGAGCGGGACCTGCCGTCTCGGCGGTGGGGTCAGCCTCCCAAAACATACCGGTCTAGCCCGCCCTCGGAGCTGGGGCCTGCACCCGAAACACGCTGTAAATACATCCTTGTACGCTCGGCTCCGCCATCCATGGCTCCGCACGGTTTCGGGTGCAGGCCCCAGCCCCGAGGACTACTTTTTCGTGTAGCCTCAGCCTTTACTGTATTTATCTATCAACTTCACCTTGCTTGGCAAAGCCCAGTCAACAGCAGGCTTGCTCTGCTTTTGAAGCCAGTCATTGGCTTTTGAAAAGTGCTGACAGCCGAAAAATCCGCGATAAGCGCTTAGCGGTGACGGGTGAGGGCCTTCGAGAACCAGATGGCGGTTGCGGTCGATGTGTCGGCCTTTTTTCTTGGCGTAACTGCCCCAGAGCAGGAACACCATACCGTCCCGTTCCCGGTTGATGATTTCGATGACTTTGTCGGTAAAGATTTCCCAGCCTTTGTTCTGGTGGGCGCCGGCATTGCTTTGCTCGACGGTAAGCACTGCATTCAGCAGCAGCACCCCCTGCTCTGCCCAGGGCTGCAGGCAGCCGTGATCGGGCGGGGTTATGCCGAGGTCTTGCTGGATCTCTTTGAAGATATTGACCAAGGAGGGAGGTGTTGGCACGCCGGGGCGGACGGAGAAGCACAGGCCGTGGGCCTGGCCGGGGCCGTGGTAGGGGTCCTGGCCCAGAATCACTACTTTGACCTGGTCCAAGGGGGTGCTGTTGAGGGCGTTGAAGCAGTGTTTCTGTTCGGGGAACAGCACTTTGCCCGACTGTTCTTCGGCGGCCAGGAATTCAGCCAGTTGCTGCATGTAGGGCTGGTGGAACTCGTCCACCAGCCATTGATCCCAGCCGCGGCCGGGCTTCAGTTGTTGAGCCAGTGCCTCGGCGGGATGCATGGGCTTACTCGCTTTCCGGCTTTTGTTCGGCCTTGTGTTCCGGCCGCATGGCCGGGAACAGGATGACGTCACGGATGGACTGCGAGTCGGTCAGAAGCATGGCCAGGCGGTCGATGCCGATGCCTTCACCGGCGGTCGGCGGCAGGCCGTACTCCAGCGCCATCACGTAGTCTTCGTCGTAGAACATGGCTTCGTCATCACCGGCATCTTTTTCGGCCACCTGCGCCTGGAAGCGCTCGGCCTGGTCTTCTGCGTCGTTAAGCTCGGAGAAGCCGTTGGCGATCTCTCGACCACCAACGAAGAACTCAAAGCGTTCGGTGACGAACGGATCGCTGTCTTTGCAGCGGGCCAGCGGGGAGATCTCTTTCGGGTATTCGGTAATAAAGGTCGGCTGCATCAGGCGGTGCTCGGCCGTTGCCTCAAAGATCTCGATTTGCACCTTGCCCAGGCCCCAGATGTTTTTGACATGGATACCCAGATTTTTCGCCACTTCGCGGGCTTTGGCATCATCTGCCAGTTGCTCGCGGGTGATGTCCGGGTTGTAGCGCAAAATGGCATCCACCACTGTCAGGCGCTCGAACGGTTTGCCGAAGTCGTATTCGATGGTTTCGTCGGTGCCGTCTTTCAACACTTTGGTATTGGTCACGGTGGTAGTGCCCAACACTTTCTGTGCGATGGTGCGCAGCATGTCTTCGGTCAGGTCCATCAGGTCGTTGTAATCGGCATACGCCTGATAAAACTCAACCATGGTGAACTCGGGGTTATGCCGGGTAGACAGGCCTTCGTTACGGAAGTTGCGGTTAATTTCGAATACCCGCTCAAAGCCGCCAACCACCAGGCGCTTGAGGAACAGCTCCGGCGCAATGCGAAGGTACATGTCGATGCCCAGGGCGTTGTGATGGGTCACAAACGGTCGAGCGGTGGCACCACCGGGGATGACCTGCAGCATGGGGGTTTCCACCTCCATAAAGTCACGATCGGTGAAGTACTGGCGCATCACGTTGATGATCTTGGAACGGGCATGGAACACCCGGCGACTGTCTTCGTTCACCATCAGGTCGACATACCGGTGGCGGTAGCGCGCTTCGGTGTCGGTCAGGCCTTTATGTTTTTCAGGCAGGGGGCGCAGTGACTTGGTGAGCAGTGTGTACTCGTCCATGGACACGTAGAGGTCGCCCTTGCCGGATTTGCACAGGATGCCACGTACGCCAACGATGTCGCCCAGATCCCAGTGCTTGGTGTCTTTCTGGACTTCTTTGGGTGCGTAGATCTGGATGCGGCCAGTCATATCCTGAACCACTTTGAACGCTTTGCGGTCGAGCATCATGCGGCCAGCAATGGCCACCTCGACACCCATTGCCTCCAGCTCTTCCTTGGTATTGTCACCGTATTTGTCCTGCAGTTCAGCAGCGGTGGCATCGCGACGGAAGTTGTTTGGGAACGGATTGCCTTGTTCGCGCAGGGCAGCCAGTTTGGCGCGGCGCTCGGCAATCAGCTTGTTGTCCTCGGGCTGTGCGGCGTTCTGGGTCTGTTCAGTCATGTTGGCTCACTAGAAGTCGGGGATGTCCGGATCGGTTGGTATGGCGCTGGTTACAGCGCCATCTTCAGACTGGCTTCAATAAACTTGTCGATGTCGCCATCAAGCACCGACTGGGTGTTGCTGGTTTCCACCTTGGTGCGCAAATCCTTGATGCGGCTGTCATCCAGAACGTAAGAACGGATCTGGCTGCCCCAGCCAATGTCAGACTTGGCATCTTCCTGCAACTGCTTCTCGGCATTACGCTTCTGCATTTCATGCTCGAAGAGTTTGGCCTTGAGCTGTTTCATGGCCTGGTCTTTGTTCTGGTGCTGGCTTCGGCCAGCCTGACAAGCCACGACAATCCCGGTGGGGTTGTGGGTCAGTCGTACCGCGGATTCGGTCCGGTTAACGTGCTGACCACCAGCACCGGAAGCCCGGTATACGTCAACCCGCAGGTCGGCCGGGTTAATTTCCACTTCAAAGCTGTCGTCCACTTCCGGCGATATAAACACGGAGGAAAAAGAGGTGTGACGACGATTGCCGGAATCAAACGGCGATTTACGCACCAGGCGGTGTACGCCGGTTTCGGTGCGCAGCCAGCCGTAGGCGTAGTCGCCCTGGACGTGAATGGTGGCACTTTTGATGCCCGCCACTTCACCTTCCTGCAGCTCGACGATTTCAGCTTTGAAACCACGGCGCTCAGCCCAACGCAGATACATGCGCAGCAGCATGTTGGCCCAGTCCTGGGCCTCGGTGCCGCCAGAACCCGCCTGAATGTCCAGGTAGGCGTTATTGGGGTCCATTTCACCGGAGAACATGCGGCGGAATTCGAGTTTTTCGAGCTCTTTATCGAGGCTTTCAAGGTCGGCCACAATTTCGGCCACCGTGCCTTCGTCGTCTTCTTCGACCGCCATATCGAGCAGGCTCTCGGCATCACTGAGGCCGCTGGTCAGGTTGTCGATGGTTTTGACGATCAGCTCAAGATCCGACCGTTCTTTACCCAATGCCTGGGCCCGCTCGGGGTCGTCCCACACTTTGGGCATCTCGAGTTCACGCTCTACTTCGACCAGACGTTCACTACGCTGATCGTAGTCAAAGATACCCCCTCAGCGCTTCAGTGCGCTCGCGAAGCTCTTTGATCTTCACCACTATAGGATTAACTTCCATGAAATCGGGTCTCGCTTTGGAAAATGATGCGATAAAAACAGAGGGCGGATTCTACCGGAATTCGTGCGTTAAATCAGCAGGCGGAATATACGGAGTCTTCGGCACTCGACGGATACAAAGGGGTCGATACAAAGGGGTCTGACCCCCTGGGGTCAGACCTCACCCTTCTGCTGAGCCAATCTCCAAAAACGGAATCAGCCCAGCGGCTCCAGATAATCCACAAGAAGCTGCAAATTGGTCCGCCCACGAAAGGTATTGGCGTCCGGCTTATACACCACCCGCGCGCCACTCCGCGTATAGTCCGGCACTTCCGGCCCGGTATTGAACGCAATGCCGTCAATAATGCCGCCACCCTCCATCGGCTGCAGCACCAGCTTCAAATGGTTTTCGCCCACCACGCGCTGACTCACCACCCGAAACTCACCATCGAACACAGGCTCCGGAAAGTGCTGACCCCAGGGGCCTCCGCGCTTGAGCTGGTAGGCGGTGTCGAGATTTAATTCTTCCGGGGCAAGGGGGCCGTCAGTGGTGATGGCCGCCTCCAGATCTTCCGCTTTCAGGGTATCCCGAACGGCCTGATCAAAGGCGTTGCTGAAACTCTCCAGATCATCCCGAGCGATGGTCATGCCGGCCGCCATGGCGTGGCCGCCGTATTTCTTCATCAGTCCGGGGTGCTTGGCATCCACCACCGCCAAGGCATCGCGGATGTGCAGGCCGGGGATGGAGCGGGCGGAACCTTTGAGGTGCTGGCCGTCATCGTCCGGCGCAAACGCGATGGTCGGGCGATGAGTCTGTTCGCGAATTCTGGCGGCCAGTATGCCGATGACACCCTGGTGCCAATCCTGATCAAAAAGAGCTAGCCCCCAGGGCAGCCCTTCGATGTCCAGCGACATAGACGCCAGCAACTCCTGGGCCTGGTGCTTCATATCCTTTTCAATCGTTCGCCGTTCACGATTGAAGTTGTCCAGTTCCCGGGCCAGGCGCAGCGCTTCGTCACGGCCATCGGCGAGCAAGCAGGCGATGCCGATACTCATATCATCCAGGCGCCCGGCGGCGTTCAAGCGGGGGCCCACCACAAAGCCAAGATCGGTGGAGCTGATCTGGGTGTAGTCCCGGCCGGCCACTTCCAGCAACGCCAAGATTCCGGGACGGGCTTCACCTTTGCGGATGCGGCGTATGCCCTGCTCCACAAAAATCCGGTTGTTGTGATCAAGTGGCACCACATCCGCCACGGTACCCAATGCCACCAGATCCAGCAGGGTGCCCAAATTGGGCTCGGGGTCTGGCAACCGGTTGTTGTCGCGCAGGTGCTTTCGCAGGGCGGTCAGCACGTAGAACATGACCCCCACACCTGCGGCATTTTTGCTTAGAAATGGGCAGCCGGGCTGGTTGGGGTTAACGATGGCATCGGCATCCGGCAGCTGCTCACCCGCCAGGTGGTGATCGGTGACCACCACTGTAATACCCAACTCACGCGCGGCACGCACGCCTTCAATTGCGGAGATGCCGTTGTCCACCGTGACCAGAAGATCGGGCAAATCACCGTCTTCTTTCAACCGATGGATAATGCCAGGCGTCAGGCCATAACCGTCAGAGAAACGACTTGGCACCCGAAAATCGATAACTGCAACGCCCAGCATGGACAAGCCCAGCATGGCAACAGCGGTGCTGGTGGCGCCGTCGGCATCGAAGTCCCCCAGCACCATAACGCGCTGCTTTTGCGCGATTGCCTCAGCCAGCAATTCGACAGCACGATCGATACCGCGCAGTTGCATGGGCGAGGCCAGATGTTTAAGGGTGTACTGCAGTTGCTCATCAGAGCATACGCCCCGCGCAGCATAAAGCCGGCGGAGGATGGAGGGCAGATTTTGCCCCCAGCCCTGAGTTTCAGTGGGCTGAGGGCGACGCAGGATCTTTTTTGGAGTCATGCCGGGTCAGGCGTTCTTCCAGTGCTTGGCCAGGAACCCCTGCACCTCGGTCAGGTTGTTTTCCAGCACCGTGTACCGCTCTTCCCGTTCGAACAGGTCCGCCATGTGGGCCGGCAGCTCGGGTTTCACAGTGAGACCAGATTCGATGATGGCATCCGGGAACTTGGCCGGATGCGCTGTGCCCAGAGTAATCATCGGCACAGCGTTGTCCCGCCGGCAGTTACGGGCAGCACGAACACCGATAGCGGTGTGCGGATCCAGCAGGTACTCGTTCTGCTCGAAGATCTCCCGGATGGTATCGCAGGTCGCTTTGTCGTCCACCGCGTCACTGTCAAACAGCTTGCGAGCGTGTTTCCAGCGATAATCCTCAATGCTGACCGGCCCCTTGGATGCATTTTCCAGCAGCTCTTTGACGGCTGCTCCGTCGCGACCATGCAGGTCGAACAACAAGCGCTCAAAGTTACTGGACACCATGATGTCCATACTCGGCGACAAAGTTTGCTCAAGCTGATGCTGCTCATACTTGTTGCCGCTCATGAAGCGATGCAGGATGTCGTTACGGTTGGTCGCAATCACCAGCTGGCTGATCGGCAGCCCCATTTTCTTGGCGAGGTAACCGGCAAAAATATCGCCGAAGTTACCCGTGGGCACGGAAAACGCCATGCTACGGTCAGGACCGCCCAGAGAGAGCGATGCCTGAAAGTAGTAAACAATCTGGGCCATGATCCGCGCCCAGTTGATGGAGTTCACCGCTGCCAATTGAGTCTTGCCGCCCAGGAAAGACTGGTTCCCGAAGCTTTCCTTGACCATGCGTTGGCAATCATCAAAGTTGCCCTTGACCGCGATGTTGTGGATGTTGTCACCCTGTACGGTGGTCATCTGCCGGCGCTGGACTTCTGACACCCTTTGGTACGGGTGCAGAATGAAGATATCCACGTGCTTGCAGCGGCGGCAGCCTTCGATCGCCGCCGAACCGGTATCACCGGAGGTCGCGCCCATGATCACCACATGCTGGTTACGCTTCTCCAGCACATAGTCGAGCAGGCGACCCAGCAGTTGCAGTGCGAAATCCTTGAACGCCAGAGTCGGGCCCCGGAACAGCTCCATCACCCACTCATTGGTATCGAGCTGCACCAGAGGTGCCACCGACTTATGAGTGAACACGCCGTAGGTTTCATCCAGCATCTTGCGGAATTCATCAGCGGGGATGGCGTCTTCCACAAACGGATACATGACCTTGTATGCCAGCTCTGCATAAGACAAGCCCCGCCAACTGCGAATTTCTTCCACACTGAAGTGCGGCAGGGACTCCGGCACATACAAACCGCCGTCGGTCGCCAGACCGGTCAGCAGAACGTCTTCAAAGCCCAAAGCGGGTGCGTCGCCCCGTGTACTGATGTATCTCACGTGCGTACCTGTCAGTTAAAGTTTTCAGCGCGGATGCGGACAACCTTGCCATCAACATCGGCCAAGGCTTCCATTTCTTCTATGGCCAGGTTCATCTGGCGCTCCTGAACCGTGTGAGTCAGGATGATGACTGGAATACGACCATCCTTGAATTCAGACTCTTTCTGCATGATCGACTCAATGTTGATGCCATGCTCGCTCAGGATCGATGCCACTTTGGCCAGCACACCCGGGTGGTCAAAAGCCTGGATCCGCAGATAGTAGGCGGACTGAACATCTTCCATCGACAACACCGGCAAATCTTCCATTGCCTCTGGACGGAAACCCAGATAGGGCACCCGCTGGTGGCTGTTGCTGGCTACAGCACGGGCCACGTCAACGATATCGGCGATAACGGCTGAGCCGGTCGCCTCATCACCGGCACCCGGGCCGTAATACATGGTCTGGCCAACGGCATCGCCGTCGACCATCACAGCATTCAACACACCGTCTACCTGGGCGATCAGATGCGTTTTTGGCACAAGTGTCGGATGAACCCGCAACTCCATGCCGTCATCACGACGACGGGCAATGCCCAGGTGCTTGATGCGGTAACCCAGCATCTCGGCGTGAGCAATGTCACTCGGGGTCAGGGTAGAAATGCCCTCGGTGTAGGCCTTATCGAACTGCAAGGGAACGCCAAAACCTGAAGCGGCCAGGATGGTCAGTTTGTGCGCTGCATCGATACCTTCCACATCGAACGTCGGATCGGCCTCGGCATACCCCAGCGCCTGAGCTTCTTTGAGAACCTCACCGAATTCACGCCCGGCGCGCATCTCGGTCAGGATATAGTTGCCGGTACCATTAATGATGCCGGCAATGGTGTCGATGCGGTTGGCCGCCAAACCTTCACGGACGGCCTTGATCACAGGAATGCCTCCGGCTACGCCAGCTTCGTAGGCAACCACAACACCGGCTTTTTCGGCGGCGTCAAAAATTTCATTACCGTGTACTGCGATGAGGGCCTTGTTGGCCGTCACTACGTGCTTGCCTTTGGCAATCGCGGCCAACACCAATTCTTTGGCAGCATCGTAACCGCCAATCAGCTCCACAACGATATCGATATCCGGATCGTTGATCACATCGTAAATGTCGGTACTGAACGGCACATCGCCCAGATTAAGGTCATCCCGGCTATGCCGGCTGGCCACCCGGGCTATCCGGATGTTGCACCCGGCACGTCCGGCAATAATCGCGGCGTTGCGAGTAAGAACATTGAATGTACCGCCGCCAACGGTTCCCAGTCCGCAAATTCCGACATTAACGTCTTTCAAGCTCTCACCTCTGATCCCGATGGGGTGCTGATGGATTGCAATAAAGTGGCATAGTATACCGATTCAGAGCCTGCTGAATAAGCCCTGAATCGGTCACAGTTCAATCGATAGTGGGGGATCAGAACAATCCCGCTGCAGAATTACAGAATACCAAGCCCTTCGGCCAGGTTTCGGGCAGGAACATAACCTCTGACGACGTTGCCGTCTTCCAGCAGAATCGCCGGCGTGCCCGTTACGCCCACTTCACCGCCCAGCCGATACTGAGCCTCTACCGGGTTCTCACAGGCTTTCTGGGCAACGGTCTTACCTGCTTTGGCAGCGTCCATAGCCGCCTGCTGATCATCAGCACACCACACAGATTCGTACTTTCGGAACGAGGGCGTATCCGGCCCCGAGCGCGGGAAACCGTAATAGTTGACGGTAATACCGTACTCATTCAACTGCGGCACTTCGTCGTGCATCTTCCGGCAGTATGGGCAATCGATATCGGTAAAGACGTCAATGACCGCTTTCTGCTCACCTTTGGCTGGATAGGAAATGATGCCCCGGGCACCGAAAGCCGCCATTTGCTCTTTACGTTGAACTGCCCGGGTTGCTTCGGAGACATTGGCGATGCCGTTGTCGGTGATTTTTAACAGGTCGCCAGTCAACAGGTACACCCCATCGGCGGTGGTGTATATCGTGTCGCCGTTGTTGCTCTGGACTTCATAAAGGCCGGCAGCCTCGGACTCACGCACCGAAGTGACATTCAGCCCCGGTATTGCATCCATAAGCTGTTTCGTTATTTTGTCTTCGGTTTCGGCGGCCGTGACAACAGAGACACCCGCCAGGGCAAGTACAAGGCCTGCGACAGCAACAAATATACGATTCATGGGTTTGACTTACCTTCTGTGTAGTTGGGTTCTGGCGAATGCCCTGCCTGGTTGGCGTGTTTTGATAACAGCCAACCGGACCTTTTGATGCGACACGGCCAAGCGCCAAAAGTTCATGCCGGTAACATACCAGATTAGCCCCGAGGATGGTGAACCTGATGGAGATCCTGTAACCGCTGGCGGGCCACGTGAGTGTAGATCTGGGTGGTCGACAGGTCTGAGTGGCCCAACAACATCTGCACTACCCGCAAGTCGGCGCCGTGGTTCAACAGATGCGTTGCGAACGCATGACGCAAGGTGTGCGGCGACAGGTGCTTACGAATACCAGCCCGAACCGAGTAGTGCTTGATTCTGTGCCAGAAGGTCTGCCGAGTCATCGGCGTCGCTCGATTTCCGGGGAACAGCGCATCACTGCTTTTACCCTTCAGTAGCTCGCCTCGCCCTTCTTTCATGTACCGACTCAGCCAATCTACCGCTTCCTCACCCAAAGGAACCAGCCGCTCTTTATCACCCTTTCCCCGGATGCGCACAACACCCTGGCGCAGATTGACCTGATCAACCGTAAGGCCGGTCAACTCGGATACCCGCAAGCCACAACCGTAGAGTATTTCCAGCATCGCTCTGTCACGAAGCTCCAGAGGAATTTCCGGGTCTGGCTCGGTGAGCAAAGTATCAACATCTTCTTCGGTGAGTGTATCGGGCAGGCGCCGAGGCAGGCGCGGGCTGTCAATTCTCAGCGTCGGATCTTCCACGATCAGCCCTTCACGCAACAGATACCGGTAAAAGCGCCGAATTCCAGATAAGCGGCGAGCCGCCGTACTGGTTTTCAGGCCATCAGAAAGTCCCCGCGACATCCACGCAAGCAAATCGGTGCGACGAGCAGACCGGAGCGTGGGCGAACCGGCCTGCTGCTCAAGCCATTCAGCCAACCGGCACAAATCGCTGGCATAGGCCTGACGGGTCTTTTCGCCTAATCCGTCTTCCAGCCAGATGGCATCTCCGAAGCGGGCAATCAACTGCTCATCATCAGTCCGGGGCAATGGTCAACCTCACAACATTGTCTTTGGCGCCATTTAACCATAAAAAAAGCAGCCCCTTGAGGCTGCTTTTTTCAAACTGATCGGCCGAGCCCGGATCAGTTAAGCTTTTCCTTGATACGGGCTGCCTTACCAGACAGGTCGCGCAAGTAGTAAAGCTTGGCCTGACGCACATCACCGCGACGCTTCACACTGACGCTGTCGATCAGCTTAGAGAAGGACTGGAAAGTACGCTCAACGCCCACGCCGTAAGAAATCTTACGAACGGTGAAAGAAGAGTTCATGCCACGGTTGCGCTTGCCGATAACAACGCCCTCGAACGCCTGCAGACGCTCACGGTTACCTTCAGTTACGCGAACCTGAACAACCACGGTGTCACCTGGCGCGAACGCAGGGATTTCCTTGGTCATCTGCTCTGTTTCAATCTGATTGATGATGTTGTTCTTGCCGCTCATCGTAATGCTCCTGATACCTAATCTTTCAATGCCCTGATGATTCAGAGGCACCCGGTTCGTTCAAAATTTCATCCAGAAGCTGACGCTCTTCTTCCGTAAGCACCCGCTGTTCCAGCAGGTCGGGGCGTCGCTCCCGGGTTCGCCTCAACGATTCTTTCAATCGCCAACGCCGGATCTGTTCATGGTGACCGCCCAAAAGAACCTCCGGCACCGCCTGACCTTCGTAAACCTCGGGCCGGGTATAGTGCGGACAATCCAGCAAACCATCGGCAAAGGAATCCTGCTCTGCCGACTGCGCATGACCCAGCGCTCCAGGGATGAGGCGTGTTACCGCATCAATCACGGCCATCGCCGCCAGTTCGCCACCTGAAAGGACAAAATCCCCCAGAGACACCTCCCGGTCGACTTCCGCCGATATCAGGCGCTCATCAACGCCTTCATAACGACCGGCAACAAGAATCAACTGTTGCTCGGCGGCGAGAGACTCCACCACCGACTGATCCAATCGTTCACCCTGAGGCGAAAGATAGACCACACAGGCCTTGCCGGGTGCCGATGCCCGAGCCTCATGGATAGCATCCCTGAGAGGCTGAATTTTCATCAGCATTCCCGGGCCACCGCCATAGGGCCGGTCATCCACAGTACGATGACGATCATGAGTGAAGTCCCGGGGGTTCCAACTCTTGAACGTCAATAAACCTTCACGAGTGGCCCTGCCGGTAATTCCATAATCCGTCACCGCCGAAAACATGTCCGGAAACAGACTGACTGCGCCAATCCACACTCGTCAGTACTCCGGATCCCAGTCGACCACCATGCGCGTACTGCTCAAATCCACACTCATCACAACCTGATCAGGCAGATAAGGGATAAGACGTTCGCGCTGGTCTATGGAGTCCGGCGTTGCGTGCACCACCAGAACATCGTTGGCACCCGTTTCCAGCAGATGATGCACCTTACCCAGGTACTCATCCTCAACCGTAAACACATCAAGGCCTTCCAGCTGATACCAGTAATACTCCCCAGCGGGCAGTTCTGCCAGCTCTTCTGTCGGCACCCTGATCTCAGCACCACTGTAGGTACGAGCCAGCTCACGGTCATTCAAACCTTTCAGCCTGACGACGATCCCCTGCCCTTGGCGGCGACCCTCCTCAAGCTTCACCGGAATACGCTTACCATCCAGAACCAGAGTCCAGTCACGGTAATTGAGTATCCCTTCTCTGGGGTCGGTATGAGAGAAGACCTTAAGCCAACCCTTGACCCCAAACACCGAGGTGATCTGGCCGATCACAGTTTCCTGCGAAGAATGCTGTGTCATGCCTGCCAAACCCCGGTGGTAACGTGCAATTACTCAGCAGTCTTGAGCAGCTGTGCAACGCGATCGCTGGCCTGGGCACCTTGGCCCACCCAGAACGCAACGCGTTCACGATCAACGCGCAAACGCTCTTCCTGGCCACGAGCAACCGGGTTAAAAAAGCCAACACGCTCAATGAAACGGCCGTCACGGGAGTTGCGGCTGTCAGTGACTGTCAGATGGTAGAACGGGCGCTTCTTAGAGCCGCCACGAGCCAAACGGATTGTTACCATTTCGACCAATATCCTGTTCTGTTTTACGAACTTTGTACGATTCACGCCTGACCAAACTCGGCCTGCGTGAAGACCCATACTCGAAAGGGGCGCTATTCTATGCCAAATAAGCGCCAATGAAAACAGGGAAACGCTCGGTTTCCCCATTTTGTGTGTAAGGCATTTTACATACGGCCGAACGGAGGCATTCCTCCGCCACCGCCGCCGGGCGGCATCATACCACCAAGACCGCGCATCATGTTGGCCATTCCGCCTTTCTTGCCAAATTTTTTCATCATCTTCTGCATTTGCTTATGCTGCTTGAGCAAACGATTCACGTCCTGAATCTGGGTACCGGAGCCAGTCGCAATACGGCGCTTGCGGGAATTATTGATGACATCCGGATATCGACGCTCCTTCGGCGTCATCGAACAGATGATCGCTTCCATCTGGCCCACAGACTTGTCATTAACCTGCTGCTGAGCCATCTGGGCCATCTGCCCCATACCCGGCAACTTATCTAGTAAGCCGCCAATACCGCCCATGTTCTTCATCTGCTGGAGCTGATCCCGGAAATCTTCCAGGTCAAAGCCTTTGCCTTTCTTGATCTTTTTGGTGAGCTTCTCTGCCTTCTTGTGGTCAAGCTTGCGCTCGGCTTCTTCTATAAGGGAGAGCACATCACCCATACCCAAAATGCGAGAAGCCACCCGATCGGGATGGAAAGGCTCAAGGGCATCGGTTTTTTCACCGATACCGAGGAACTTGATCGGCTTGCCAGTGATATGACGCACAGACAGCGCCGCACCGCCGCGAGCATCGCCGTCGGTTTTGGTCAAGACCACACCGGTCAGCGGCAAGGCATCGTTAAACGCCTTGGCGGTGTTCGCGGCATCCTGACCGGTCATGGAATCGACCACGAACAGGGTTTCGATCGGATTCACCGCTTTGTGCAGACGACCGATTTCGCCCATCATCTGCTCGTCAACGTGCAGGCGACCGGCGGTGTCCAGGATTACCACATCGACGTGTTTGCGACGGGCCGCCTCGATGGCGCCATTGGCAATATCCACCGGGTCCTGGTCGGCACTACTGGGGAAAAAATCAACACCCACTTCACCGGCCAGAGTTTCCAGCTGTTTGATCGCCGCCGGCCGGTAGATATCGGCACTGACCACCATGACGGACTTCTTATGACGCTCCTTAAGAAAACGCGACAACTTGGCCACAGTGGTGGTCTTACCCGCACCCTGAAGACCCGCCATCATAATCACGGCTGGCGGACGCGTTGAAAGGTTGAGGGTTTCATTCCCCTCACCCATCACCCGCTCCAGCTCCTGCTGGACAACCTTAACGAACACCTGCCCCGGAGTCAGGCTGCGCTGAACCTCCTGACCGATTGCCCGCTGCCGAACCCCCTCGATAAAGTCTTTGACCACGGGCAGCGCAACGTCTGCCTCAAGCAGGGCCATGCGGACTTCACGCAGGGTTTCCTTGATGTTGTCGTCGGTGAGGCGCGCCTGACCCGAGATCTTGCGCAAGCTACCGGATAGCCGGTCCTGGAGATTCTCAAACATGTTGCTCTTCCGTACCCCGGAGAAATTGTTCACACAAATCAAGCCGCCACGGCTGGCCGCTTGATTCCTGTTGCATAATCACGACATTATACCCAGACTACGGAGCCTCTGAACAACTCCGCACCCGCTTTCATTAAAGACAACACGTTAAGGATGTCATGGGAACGCTGATTCTCGCGGTTATCGCACTGTTTCTATACAGCGTTGGCACTGCCCTGCACGCATTGCACTTCCGGGGGCGAGTACAAAGCAATCTGGCTATCACTACGCTGATTGGTGTGCTTGCACTGGTCGGGCACGGCTTGCTGATCGCCCAAACCGTTCACCTGGACGGCGGCTTCGACCTGAGTTTCTTCAAGAGCTCGGTGCTGATTTCCTGGCTGGTCACCTTCCTGTTGCTGGGACTGAACCTGACCAAACCTGTTTCAAGCCTGTTCCTCGCCGCCTACCCAATGGCAGCGCTGACCATTGTGATGGCGCTGATCACCCACGCCCCCTCTCGCCTGGTACCCGACCAAAGCTACGGCATGCTGTCACACATTGCGCTGTCCGTGACCGCCTACAGCCTGTTTACGCTCGCCGCCATCCAGGCCATCCTGCTTTATATCCAGAATCGTCAACTCAAACGCAATTACAACAGCCTGTTGGTGCGCAACCTGCCGCCATTGCAAACCATGGAATCGTTGCTATTCGAACTGGTCTGGGCCGGGGTGGTGGTGCTGGTTCTTGCGATCGTCACGGGCGCACTGTTTATTGAAGACCTGTTTGCCCAGGATCTGGCCCACAAAACCCTGTTCTCCCTGCTTTCCCTGCTGGTATTCGTCGCCCTTCTGGCCGGGCGCTACACCAAGGGCTGGCGGGGGCTTACCGCCAGTCGCTGGACCCTCGCGGGCTGCGCTCTGCTGATGCTGGCCTTCTATGGCAGCAAGTTTGTCCTGGAGTTTATTTTTCAGAAAGGGGCCTGACCGCCCCATACAGCCTTGACAGCAGAAACCAGCACAACTTATTTTCCAAGCTTGTCGTCAACAAAAGGGTTTTCTCTTGAACGAAACATCGCTCACGGCGCTGTTCATTCTCCTCGGCGGTCTGATCATACTTTCGGCCTTCTTTTCGAGCTCAGAAACCGGAATGATGTCTCTCAACCGGTACCGCCTGAAGCACATGGCCAAAACCGGGCACAAGGGCGCGCGTCGAGCGCAGGGGCTCCTCAACCGAACCGACCAGTTGATCGGCGTGATCCTGATCGGCAATAACTTTGTTAATATTTTCGCCTCCGCCATTGCCACGGTTATTGCCATCCGGATCTGGGGTGACGCCGGCATCGCCATCGCCACTGTCCTGCTGACCATTGTCATCCTGATTTTCGCGGAGGTAACGCCCAAGACCTTGGCGGCACTGTTCCCTGAAAAGATCGCATTCCCTGCAAGCCATGTACTCGGGCCACTCCTGAAGATCCTCTATCCCCTGGTATGGGCGGTTAACCTGTTCACCACAGGCATACTCAGAATCATCGGCGTATCATCTGCCCAGGCCGGCGAGGACCATTTGAGCAGGGAAGAATTGAGAACCGTGGTCAACGAAGCTGGCGCACTGATTCCGGCAAAACATAAAGACATGCTGGTCGGCATACTGGACCTGGAAAAGGTGACCGTAAACGACATCATGGTGCCCCGCAACGAAGTCATCGGCATCGACCTGGAAGACGACACCGACACCATCCTGCGACAACTCAGAAGCAGCCAGCACACACGGCTGCCGGTCTACAAAGGAGACATCAACAATATCCAGGGCATACTGCACCTTCGCAGTGTCACCAAGCTGCTGCAGGGAGACGATATCAACAAAGCCATGTTGATGCAGCTTTGCCAGGAGCCCTATTTCATTCCCGAAAGCACACCCCTGAATACCCAGTTACTGAACTTCCAGAAAGGCCGCCGCCGCTTCGGCATTGTGGTCGACGAATATGGCGATGTTCTGGGCTTGGCAACACTCGAGGATATCCTTGAGGAAATTGTCGGCGAGTTCACTACAGACTACGCCTCGACCTCCCCAGACATCATCCCTCAGGATGATGGCACTTATATCATTGATGGTAGCGCCGCAGTGCGCAACATTAACAAGACTCTGGGCTGGAAGTTACCAACAGACGGCCCCAAGACCCTTAACGGATTGATTACAGAAACCCTGGAAAATATCCCTGAGACCAACGTGTGTCTTAAAATAACAGGCCATCGGGTTGAAGTACTGCAGATCAAGGATAACGTGGTAAAAGCAGCGATCGTGCACCCAAAACGCCGCAACAAACGACACCTTTCAATAAGAAAGGCCCAGTAACAGGCAACGCAACACCGCTGCCAACCGGGCCGTTTTGTTGAATGCCATCTCAGGTTAGCGTTTAGTCATGTTCATCAGACAGGAAATGCGCTAAATTTAACCAGTAATCTAATAATAGAAGAAAGTACGCTCGGACATGTATCCGGTTGAGGCGCAAATAGGAGTCGGCCATGAACAAGCAGTCCGGCATACATTACCTCCGCGAGCACAGAGAGGCGGCCAGTAATGGGCCAGTTCCTGCGGAGGTAGCTCGTATCCGTGATACCGTTGTTGCGGGTCTGGGAGACCTGCTGCAGGGCGCGTTTGATGCCGTCGATGATTCTCTGTTCGAACTGGCCAACAATGCCCGCAGCAACAACGAGCAAAACCGGTACTTTGAAGCGATGCGTGAGATTCGCATCAAGCGTAAAGGCGTGGAGCGTCATTTTCAGAACGCCGTTGCTCAATTCTTTGCGAACCCGCCCCACGCCGGGCAGCTGCATCCTCAGGAATCCGCTCAGCCATCCAACGCCGACACGCTCGCCCTCGTAGGCAATGACGATCTGGAAGAGCAGGTCGCACTGAATGCGATGATCACCAAGGCAAAAGCGCATTTTCAGGGGCCTTTACTGCAGTTACAGGCCAGATTTACCGAAGTTTACCCTGACGCCACCCAGGACTCGCCCGTCAACCCGATGGCTCCGGAGCACCTTTGCAGTGCCTTTACGGAAGCCATCCAGGCGCTGGAGATACAGATCCGCGAGCGGCTGATCGTTCTCAAGCAATACGATCGTTACGTGGTGTCCAATCTGGGCATGCTCCTTGATGAGGCCAACCGGATTCTTATCCAGGCCGGGGTAATTCCCAATTTCCGTTACCACGGCAAAACGGGACAACAAGGCAAAGCTCCGGAACAGGCGGCGAAAGAAAGCCCACCCTCAGCGCCCGACACAGCAGCGGCCTATGAGCAGCGGCCAGAAGACACCGTTGTTTTTGACCAAATTCGGCAGATGCTCGCGCTGCAGCGAGCCAACTCAGGTATGCCACCCCGCAGTGCCGACCCATCCTTGCGAGTCATCGGCGGCCGTGAATTGGCAGACATGCTCAACGCACTACCCAGTCAACAGACCCAGACTGATTTTGACAACCTCAGCACCGGCACCCCGGTTGACGTTGACCTCAGACAGGTCGTACAACAACTTCTGACCAAAGCGGATAGCCAGGACGGCCGCAAGCCGGCACTGAATGAAGTCGACGAAGATCTGATCAACCTGGTTTCCATGCTGTTCGAGTTCATCCTGGACGACTATAACCTGTCAGCCCCGGTTCAAGTGCTGATCAGCCGGCTGCAGATTCCGATTCTGAAAGTTGTCATCAAAGACAAGAGCTTCTTCAGTAAAGCAAACCATCCTGCCCGCAAACTGCTCAACTCACTGGCTCGTGCAGGTATTGGCTGGAGCAACAGTGACGAAAAGACCCGAGACAAGCTTTATGGGCAGATTCACAACGTGGTGCAACGGATTTTGAACGAATTTGACGGTGACGTGGCCCTGTTTGAAACCCTGAACCTGGAGTTTGAACAGTTCCTTGAGCGAGAGAATCGCAAAGCGTCACTGGTGGAGCAGCGCACCCGGGAATCCGAACGTGGTCGTATCAAATCCCAGAAAGCCCAGGAAGCTGTCGATCGATTGCTGAAAGAGAAAGTCTCCCGATATCACCTGCCCGAGTCGGTGCGCGACATTCTGATGAATGGCTGGAGCCGGGTCATGTTTCTGGCGTACCTTCGTGACGACACAGAGCATCGCTGGCATGAGACCACCCGAATTGTGGACGACCTGATCTGGTGCCTCCACCCCCATGAAGAAGACGAAGAGCGCGATCAGTGGGTCCGTGTGGTGCCAGGCCTGCTGAAATCCCTCAGAGCCGGACTGGAGGAGGTGTCATACAACGCCTCCCGACTGGATCACATGATGGGGCAACTGAAGCACGAACTGGCGGAAGCCTTTCGCACCAACGCGGCCATCGAAGCACGACAGGACAGTCCCGCAGAGGCTGACGAAGAAGCACCTACCGTTCACCAGACCGCGGTCGAACGTCAGCAGGAACTGGAAGATGCAGCCGTTGCCGAGTACGTAGCGAAACTCGACACCGTCGAAATCGGCAGCTGGATGGAGTTTCGACTGGTTAATGGTGCGAGCTTCCGGTGCAAGCTTTCAGCCGTCATCGAAGAAGCTGACTGCTTTGTGTTTGTGAATCGCATGGGTTTGAAAGTCATTGAGAAAACGCGCATTGAATTGGCCCATGAAATGCGCCGTGGGCGCCTGACGATGCTTGAACAGGGTGCCTTGATTGACCGGGCACTAAACGCCGTTGTGGGCAACCTGCGCTCCAGTACCGCCTGATACAATGCCGGAGCCGGGTTTTCGACCTCCTTCAGTACCGGGATCCTACCGCTTGGCTCTTGCATTATCCTTGGCAGTCCTGGCACATACACTGATGTTTGCCGGGCTGTCATCGCCAATCCAGGATCAGCAGGAGTTCAGCCATCGGTTGGTCTTCAGCCTGAACGCACCGGCATCGCAAGCGACCTCCGCCAACCCTGCCCGCCCCGCTAGTCCGGAAGACCCGACCGATCCTGAACAATCCCGTCACCCCGATTTCACCGTTGCGCCGCACTCGCCAGAGATCACCACTCAACGCGCAACGAACCGCGCCGTTACCCACCCCGCGCCCGCTGGCCAGCCACCCGCTGAAACGCCCGCCGACAACACGCCATCCTCGCAGCCAAGTGCCGCAACCGTCGCAACGGCGGCGCTTCATACAGAGCGAACGGAGCAACAGGAAACGATTCAGCGGATCACCAGGTCGCCCATCGAAAATGATCCTTACCTGATTTTACTGGCCACCCACCTGGCGCAAACGTTGGAACAGCAACGCGTGCCAGCCATTACCAAACTGGAACGGGCGGTCACCATGGAACTGGAACTGAGAATATTACAGAACGGTGCCCTGACCAGGGCAAGAGTGGTGCAATCGACGGGTTTGTCAGGAATTGATGATGCGGCTTACCGGGCAGCGCTGGCAGCCAGCCCATACCCGGAGCCAAAAGGAGAGACGACTGACCGCTTCGAGGTAACGCTGGTGTTTACCCCGAAGCGCGACTAAGCCAGCTATCAGGCTTCGGCTTGCTTGACCGCGTCCTTGACGGCTTTGGTCAATTCACCGCTCTCTGACATCTCCATGATGATGTCACAACCGCCGACCAGCTCACCGCCAATATAGAGCTGCGGATAGGTTGGCCAGCTGGAGTAAACCTTGAGCGCCTCGCGCAACTCCTGATTATCCAGAATGTTTACAAAGGCAAACCGCTCGCCGCATGCCATCAGTGCCTGAACCGTGCGCGAAGAAAAACCACACTGGGGCGCCTGGGGCGTTCCCTTCATATAAAGAATGACCGGATTTTCTTCGAGCTGGCTCTTGATCGTGTCGTTAATGTCCATGAACTGGTACCTCTGATTGACGTCAGCTTTGCCGTCACACGGCGTTTGACAAGTATTGTACACGGGTGTGCGAATTCCCACCAAACCCGAGTTTTTGACCCGGAACAACAGCGGTACCCGCAGCGTTGTTTTCAGGGTTACGAAGGGCTAGACTTGTTGGCTTTTTCAGATGCTAACCGAATTGCAGTTTCCTTGAAGCAGGGGCCATTCATGGCAGCAAGACATTTTCTGACACTGAACGACATGACCACCGGTGAGCTGGAGCAGCTGCTGGATCATGCCTCCAGGCTCCGCGCGGAGTGGCACGCGGGAAAAACTCGGGACTCCCTGAAAAACCGCGTCCTGGCGATGATTTTCGAGAAATCATCGACTCGCACCCGGGTATCTTTCGAGGCAGGCATGACTCAGCTCGGAGGTGCCGCCCTGTTTCTGTCGCCACGGGATACCCAGCTTGGCCGGGGCGAACCCATCGAAGATTCCGCGATCGTCATCTCCAGTATGGTCGATGCGGTGATGATCCGGACGTTCGCTCACGAAACGGTCGAAAAGTTCGCCGCCGCCTCCAGCAAGCCGGTCATCAATGCGCTGACGGACGATTTCCATCCCTGCCAGTTACTGGCTGACATGCAAACCTATCGCGAGCACCGTGGCAGCATTCGCGGCGCCACTGTGGCGTGGATTGGCGACGGCAACAATATGTGCCACTCCTACATCAACGCCGCCGAACAGTTTGATTTCCATCTGAACGTGGCCTGCCCTGAAGGCTACGAGCCCGCCGCTTCGTTGCTCAATGCGCACAGCGATCGGGTCACCGTGGTCCGGGAACCTGAAGACGCAGCCCGGAACGCCGACCTGCTGGTTACCGACGTTTGGGCCTCCATGGGTCAGGAAGACGAACAGAAAGCCCGGGAGAAAGCCCTCCGCAACTATCAGATCAACCCGAAACTGATGTCGGTGGCGGCCAAGGATGCCCTGTTCATGCATTGCCTGCCCGCCCATCGCGGCGAGGAAATCTCGGCCGATATGATGGAGCATCCGGGCTCAGTTGTCTGGCATGAGGCAGAAAACCGTCTGCATGCCCAAAAAGCCCTGCTCGAATTCCTGATACTTAACCGCCTGGACTGATCAATGCCCGACGCTCTGGTGCCTGCGGCCGACTGGCTGCTGGAAGTTAACAACCTGTCCTGCGGCTACGGCGGCGATTCAGTGATCAAAAATGTCAATTTTGCACTGAGTCATGGTGATATTGGCTGTTTGCTCGGCCCCAGTGGCTGCGGCAAGAGCACGATTCTCCGAGCCCTGGCCGGTTTTCTTCCACTGAATGCCGGAGAAATCCAGCTGCAATCCCAGGCCATCAGCCTGCCCGGTCGCACTCTCGCTCCAGAGAAACGCAAGATCGGCATGGTATTTCAGGATTACGCCCTGTTCCCCCACCTGACCATTGCGGATAACGTGGGTTTCGGTCTGAACACCCTGAAAAAAGCCGAACGGCGTGGCAAGGTGATGGAGCTTCTCAATCTGGTGCACCTGCAAGATCTGGCCGACAACTATCCCCATGAACTTTCCGGCGGCCAGCAGCAACGCGTTGCACTGGCCCGCGCACTGGCACCCGAACCAACGCTGATCCTGCTGGATGAACCCTTCTCAAACCTGGATACCGACCTTCGCCGCCGCCTCAGCCTGGATGTGCGCGATATTCTGAAAACGCTGGGTATCAGTGCCATTCTGGTCACCCACGACCAGCAGGAAGCCTTTGCCATGTGCGACCAGGTGGCGGTACTCAAAGACGGTGGCATACAGCAGTGGGATGTACCCTACAACCTTTACCACGAACCGGCCAACCGCTTTGTCGCCAGCTTTGTCGGCCAGGGCGGCTTCATTCCCGGCACAGCCCTGGGGCCCGACACCATTGAGTCTGAGCTGGGCGTCATCCACGGCAACCGTGCCTACAAATGGGAACCCGGCACGTTGCTGGATGTACTGATCCGCCCGGACGACATCGTTTATGATGCCGATTCAGACCTGCGACCGAAGGTGGTGGAAAAAACCTTTGCGGGCACCTCTACCCTTTACCGCTTCCGATGCTCTGAGGATACCGAGTTTGAAGCCCTGTTCCGGAGCCACCTCGACTTTCACATGGGTGAGCATGTACCCGTGCGCGTTGAAGCCGACCACCTGATCGCCTTCGAACGCATCAGCTGAGCCTGCACAGTCAGTTGTTGCAGACCCGCTCTACGGCATCCAGCCAGCCGGTATAGAGGGATTCTCGAAGCGCCGGTTTCATATCTGGCTGGAACTGCCGTTCGCGCTCCCACATCCCGGAAATCTGCTCCAGGCTCTCAAATACGCCTGTCTGCAAGCCGGCAAGGTAGGCTGCTCCCAAAGCGGTCGTTTCTGTCACTTTCGGCCGATCAACCGTGACATGAAGTATGTCTGCCAAAAACTGAATCACCCAATCGTTGACCGCCATGCCGCCATCGACCCGTAACGATTCCAGCGGCGCTCCGTCGTTGCGAATGGCCCTGACCAGATCTTTGGTCTGATAACACACCGACTGCAAACCGGCGGTGACAATCTCTGCAATCCCTGTATCGCGGGTAAGCCCGAGAATTGCACCCCGGGCATTCGGGTCCCAGTGAGGGGCACCCAGTCCGGTGAATGCCGGCACCAGATACACCGGATTATCCACGCCAACAGATTCCGCATGCCCGGTGGATTCACTGGCATGCTTAATCAATCGCAAGCCGTCACGCAACCACTGCATGGCGGCTCCAGCGACGAAAATACTGCCTTCGATGGCGTAGCATGGCTTGCCGTTCAACCGGTAGGCCATGGTCGTGAGCAGGCGATTTTCCGAGCGCAGGGCTTTGTCACCGGTGTTCAGCATGAGAAAACAGCCGGTGCCATAGGTGCTCTTGGCCATGCCGGGCTCGAAGCAAGCCTGTCCGATTAACGCTGCATGCTGGTCTCCGGCAATCCCGGCCACCTTGACGCGGCCTCCCAGCCATTCGGAAGCGGTCACTCCAAAGTCATCCGCACTGTCCAGCACCCCGGGCAGCAACGCTTTCGGCACCCGGAACAAGGTCAGCAAATCCTGATCCCAATCCTGAGTATGGATGTTAAACAAAGCGGTGCGGGAGGCATTGGTTGCATCGGTGAAGTGCGACTCACCTTTGGTCAGGTTCCACAGCAACCAGCTATCAACGGTCCCGAAAGCCAGCTCACCGGCCTCTGCCCGCTGCCGGGCACCTTCAACGTTATCCAGTAGCCAGGCGATTTTGGTGGCGGAAAAATAGGGGTCTATCAGTAAACCGGTGCGCTCGACCACCAGGTCTTCGTGGCCATCCGATTTCAGCTTGGTGCAGACTGACGCCGTGCGCCGGTCCTGCCAGACGATAGCATGATGAATTGGCTGGCCGGTTTTACGGTCCCAAAGGATGGTGGTCTCACGCTGATTGGTAATACCAATACCGGCCAGTTCAGCCGCTTGAATGCCCGCCTTATCCAGCACGCTGCGACACACCATCAGGGTGCTGTCCCAGATTTCCAGCGCATCATGCTCAACCCAGCCATCTTTCGGGAAATACTGGTGAAACTCCTGCTGGGCAACCGCAACCTGAACTCCGCTGGCATCAAACACAATCGCCCGGGAACTGGTTGTGCCCTGGTCAATGGCGAGCAAATAGGGGGACATGCAACTCTCCTGATTTTTCGGAAGAGTTTACCAGTACCGGCAGGATGCGAGTGTGAATAACCGCAGAGGAAAGGAATTTTAAAGATAAAAAAAGGGCCGGATAAATCCGGCCCTCAAATGACGAATGAAACAAGGAAAGTTCGTAAGAACTACAACCTCAAAAGTCATCCCTTACGCTTGCGATTATTGACGGATAACCGGCTCAATTCAGTAGCCATTCTGTAGAGCTTTGTTACATCAGGTGAGGTGTTGAGTGCTGGATCACAAAACAGAATCAACAGGCTTACGCCTTGGCCAAACCAGACTGAACCGGGCCCCCCCAAGCTCATCACTTCTTCCGACAAACGCCTGCCCGCCATGCCAGTACAGTATGCGTCTGACAATCGACAACCCTAATCCATACCCCCCGGAGGTTCGGGTCCGACTGTCATCAAGCCGGGCAAAGGCGGTAAACACCTTCTCCCAGTCTTGCTCAGGAATGCCCGGGCCATCGTCCTCAACATCAATTCGGCAGTTATCTTCATCCAGATGGCAGCGAACAACCACCTGTTTGGCTGCGTAACGGGCGGCGTTACCCACCAGATTCTGGATGGCCCGGTGAATATACCGGGGCTCTACATCGGCCAGCGCCCAGCGCTCAGAGCCGTCGCCAATCCGGCAATCAATCTCGATGCCAGTGCGGATAATCTGCTGTTCAGCCACCACCTGGCGAACAATGTCCGTCACTGAATCTTCTCTCAGGCTGAAGACAGGGCCACCCTGCTCCAGCCGAGCATAGGTAAGAATCTCATCAATCAGCTCATCGAGCTCCTGAATATCACCGTCGATGCCTTCAGCTTGCCTGGCAAGGACCTCCGGGCTGCTGCCGGCCTCGATCATCTGAACGCCGAAACGGATGCGGGCAACGGGGGTTCGCAGTTCGTGCGACACCGCATGAATCATTTCACGCTGCACCTGAACCAGCCGTTGAATATGCTCGGCCATGCCGTTGAAAGACGCTGCAAGGCGCGAGACCAGCGTACTGTCTTCAGACTCTACTCTGGCGCCCATTTCGCCTCGGGCAATGCGCACGGCCACCGACTCGACCTTGCGCAGGTGACCTTCCACAAAGCGAATGGCCAGATACAGCGCAACCGCCAACACCGAACCGATAACCACCATCAGCAATGCCACAACAGGCCATGACCAGGGATTGAAAGGTGGCGGCATTCGGATCCTCACCAGGTCGCCTTCAGAGAGCCTGATAAGCACCTGAGCGGTTTCCTCACCCTGCCTGCTGAACACCACTAATCCGTTCTCTGCGACACTCTCAAGCACCGACTGATCCGGTAAACGCTCTACATCCTGAACAGGCTCTATACTCACTCGCAGGGCTTTAGCCAACTGAGCAACTTCATCAATCCGCTGATCCGAAACGCTTGTCTCCAGGTGCCAACGAACCAGCAAGGCGGTGGCCTGAGCCATTTCCTCGTAGGCCTGAACCAGACGGACACTGACCACTTCATCATCATGGGACCGGACAAGGTAGCGATACCCGACATCCGTGAGCTGAGCGACAACCTGTCCATAGCCTAAGCGCTCCTCCGTGACGGTGGATAGCCCGAACTGGTCTGGATTGCCGGAGCGCAACTCAAACATCGACGGCATCCAATGATACTGACGAGCCGGCGTCGGCGTCGCAGCCAGCCATCGCATGAGAGGCTCAGCAAAACGCTCATGCCAGAACTGGTGTCGGACCGAGTTGATGCCGTTAAAAAGAAGGGTGCAGATCAGGATAACCAGCGCGGTTGCGCCAGCCAATCGAGCGTAGATTGTCAGGAAAAATTTCAGGGACATGCAGCCCATCCTGGTAACGCTACCCGCCCATTACCGGTACGGGTAGCGGAAGATCGGTCAGGCTTCTTTGACGAACAGATAGCCTTTACTGCGAACCGTCTTGATCCGACGGGGATGAATGGGATCATCACCGATCTTGGGTCTGATCCGGGACACCCGAACATCAATGGACCGGTCCTGGCCATCATATTCAATACCGCGCAGGGCGGTAAAAATTTCTTCCCGGCTGAGCACACGGCCAGCGTTGCTGGCCAGCAGCCAGAGCAGATCAAATTCGGCACTGGTCAAATCAATGCTGTCTTCACTGAGCCACGCTTCACGCATGGAGCGATCAACAATCAAATCATTAAACGTCAGCCGAACTGGCTCTTCCCCTGACTCGTCCGACTTACCGGCCGGCACAGCGTCCATGCGCCGAAGCATGGCCCGTATCCGTGCCAGCAACACCCGGGGCTGAACCGGCTTGCTGATATAGTCATCCGCACCCATTTCCAGGCCAAGCACCTGATCCAGATCGTCGGTACGAGCCGTCAACATGATGATAGGGCCAGAATAAGCAGGCCTGACCCGTCGGCAGATCGAGAGGCCATCTTCACCAGGCAACATGAGATCCAGAACCACAAGGTCTGGCTGCTCATTACGAATGCGCTCAACCGCGGCACCACCGTGGTTTTCCAGGGAGACCGTCAGTCCGTTGCTCTCGAGGTACTCACGGGTAAGATCCGCAAGTCGTTCGTCGTCTTCAACGATCAGGATTCGCCAACTCTCGTTTGTCTGTTCCACGCCATCCATCTCTGTTTTTATATTCCGGTTTTTGGGGCTGTCCACCTGACAATACAGGCAACGTTCCGTTACAGCAATTATACATGCTATTCAGAAATATACATGGAACGGTCATAGGGTTACAGCCTGTGACACAGATCTGGTTTTTGGTCCCTCCTAACGGGTGTCACAAAGACGTCACCGACAAGTCACCTCGCTGTCACACCGGATTCATAGCCTTGGGCTGTAAACGACATCACGAGGCCATGCCATGACAGCACAAACCGCAAAGGCAAATCCACGCCGGGGACGCAAGCTGCAAACCGCACTCACTCGTAACCCGGAGTTGATCCTGGCAGCGCAACGCCTGCGCTACCGGGTTTTTTCCGAGGAATACGGTAGCGACCTCGGGGCGACGACGCCGGGCGTTGATGCAGATGCCTTCGACGATGTCTGTGAGCACCTGATCGTCACTGATTCTGACTCCGGCGAGCTGGTCGCAACCACTCGCATACTGCATGAGAGCGAAACCTCGGCAGTTGGTGGTTTTTACTCATCCGGTGAGTTTGACCTGAGCGCCCTGCACTTGCTGCCCGGCAGCGTAGCCGAACTGGGCAGAACCTGCGTACACCCCGACTACCGAAACGGCGGTACCATCGCGTTGTTGTGGGCGGCGGTGGCGGAATACCTCAACCAACGGAAAGTGGATTACCTGATCGGTTGCGCCAGCATCAGCATGGCCGATGGGGGTACCAAAGCCTGGAGGATCGCCCGGCACCTGCAGAATGAATACCTGTCTGCGCCCGAATGCCGGGTGACACCACGGCGGGCACTGCCACACCTGACCCAATCCGAACACGAGCAAAGTGACGACGTCCCGGCATTGATTCGCGCCTACATGAGACTCGGCGCCAAGGTGTGCGGTGAACCCTGCTGGGACCCGGAATTTCGCTGCGCAGACCTATTGGTGTTACTGGAAGTGAGCAACCTGACCGCCCGCTATGGCCGTCATTTTATGGGCCGCAATGCCTGACAAGCGGGAAAAACACATGGAATGGATCAGGTTAACGGGTCGACTGAGCGGGTTTGCGGTGTTTCTGGTCGGCACCTGTGCTCTTGCCATCGCCCTGCGGCTGGCTGATATTTTTTGTGCCAAACCCGTTGACCGCTCGCCATGGTCTGCTTTCTGCTTCCGAAGAGCCTGCCAGTGCCTGGGTTTTCGCATCTACGTGCATGGTCAACTCGCGGAAAGCAATGCTCTCTATGTTGCCAACCATATCAGCTGGTCTGACATCCCGATTCTTGGCGCAATCACGCCAATGCGTTTTCTGTCGAAAGCCGAGGTAGGGGCCTGGCCCGTGATTGGCTGGCTTGCCCACCAGGCCGGCACACTGTTCATTGAACGGGGCAACGGTCAGGCACGACGGGTGAAAACCCAAATAAATGCCTGCCTGGAGGCTGGCGAGTCGGTTCTGGTCTTCCCGGAGGGCACCACCAGCACCGGCGTTACCGTGCTGCCAATACACGGTCTTTTGCTGACCGCGGCCAAAACTACCGGTCGACCGATTCAGCCAGTCACCATCGGCTATCGCAGGGACTGCAGGCCAGACTCCCTGGCACCGTTTATTGGCGATGACAGCTTTCATCATCACCTGATTCGACTACTCAAACAAAAGCCGACCCGGGTCGATGTCGTTATCCATGCCGCGGTGGATGCCCGCAAAACGGAATCAACCCAGCAGCTCGCGGCGCTCGTGCACCAGCACATAAGCGCCGGACTGCAGCGTATTCACGCTGGCGAATTCGAGACCGCATCAGGCGCTGCCATCAATACAACGGTTGACCCTGGGCTATCTCGTCTTCCGTAGCTTCCCGGCGCCCGACAATTTCCAGATCGAAGTACAACGTAAAACCCGCAAGAGGGTGATTGGCATCCACCCGAACCAGGTTGCCATCGATACCCAGCACCTGCACTATCTGGGCCTGGTCGCCGGAATTGGTCTGGAACTTCATGCCCACCTGAAGATTTTCAATGCCCTCGAACATGGACCGCGGCACCTTGCGAACAAGCTCTTCCCTATAGTCGCCATAGGCCATTTCCGGCGGCACGGTCACTTCCAGACAGTCACCGACCTTGCGGTCTTTTACCGCTTCCTGAATTCCGGCGATGATCTCCGGGGTTCCGTACAGAAAGTGCAGTGGCTCGCTGCCCTCAGACGTATCCACCAGCTCACCAATGCGGTTCTTGAGCACGTAATGGACGGTGAAGACTTCGGGTTTTGCGTTCGGCTTGTCGACTTGCATCAGGGTTTCTTGGTTCCTGTTTCTTTGGGGGTTTCAAGTTGTTGCAGGCCATGAATTACCAGCTTCCGGTCCAGTTTCTCCCGGAGACCTGACGGCTTTTTCAGCCCCATTCGATCGATGAGCGTGTCGTAGTGACCGGCCTCATCCTCCGCTCTCACGGCCTGCCAAAGTGTCGCCAGTTTACCACGGGGAGTTGCCGTTGCGGCCTTCAGCCCCTTAAGGGCTTTCCCTAACGTCAGCTCTTCATCCGTGAAATCCCTTCCAAACGGAAAAGCGGGAAACCAGTCACCCTCGCCGCCCGCTTTAAGCGCCTTCGAGACGTTAGCCGGCGTGTTCTGCCGCCAGTCTGCCGGCGGCTTGAAATCCGAGCTGACTTTGCCGGCTTTTTTGGCCTGGGCCAGAAGTTCATCCTGGAAGCGGGAATCGGCTATCCGGATCAGCCGCAGAAACACTTCCTCATCAGACTGGCCGCGCAGGTCTGCGATGCCGTACTCGGTAATGACAATGTCTCTGAGATGCCGGGGAATGGTGCAATGGGCGTAGTTAAAGACGATATTGGACACCGCCTTACCGCCAGACACCCGCGTTGCCCTGAGCGCGAGAATAGACCGTGCACCCGGCAATTCGTGGGCCATGGCAACAAAGTTATATTGCCCGCCCACGCCACTGACCACCCGGCCATCATCCAGACCATCAGATACCGCAGCGCCGTTCAGGGTATACATCATGGCAGAGTTAATAAAACGACCATGAACACGCTGGGCAGCCTTGAGCTTCTGATCGCCAAAACGATGATCGTAAAGGTGATTAATGAAGTTGACGCTGGTCATGCAGATCTTGTCGCGCTGTTCGTCTGACAGCTCCCTCAACGCCTGATAGAACTTTTCCGGGCCAACGTAAAAGCCGCCGTGCATGGCAATGCCCCCGGCAAGCTTGTCACCTAGCCCGAGCGCCTCCAGAGCCTCCCGGGTTTCCGCATTGGCCAGATCCGCCTCAACCGACTTGTCATCACTCAGGCGCAGGCGGCCGCCCTTGAACTCAACGCTGGCTCGGAGAATGCCATGGCGGATCAGCCATTTAACGTCCCGCGCCCGCAGCGGCGTATCAATCAGGCCGGCATTGTGCAGTACATCCAGACTTTCAAGGCTTGGCGTTGTTGTCATCTTCCCCTGATTAATCAGGGTCTGGAGAGCAGGATGATCATAGACTTCGCGGGTGAGAATGCCTTCCTGCAACAGGTAGAAAAAGCCATCCACCATCATTTCACTGCAGCCGTATAGCCCCTTTTCAAAGGGCTCGGTGCCACCGTATTCCGCCACCACCGGGAACCGTTCCTGTACTTTCAGCTGGTCGAAAACCGCTTTCCAGGCGTCGTTGTGCTTGTGCCGGACAATGGCACTGTGCACCAGCGCAGCACCGAGAGAGCCAATACCTACCTGCAGAGTGCCGCCATCTTTCAGAAGGCTGCTGGCGTAGAACCCGATCAAGTGATCAGCCGGGCTGACTGCCATTTGGGGCGCCGAAAACAGGGGATAGTCCGACGATGGCTGCGACAAAATGACATCAAACTGACTGGCCTCAACGGCTGCGTGATGACCAAACCAGGGCAGGTTTTCGTTCAGCTCGGCGACCATGGCCACCGGCGTACCTGCGGCCTCCCGCTCACGCAGCAGCGGCAGGATATCCAGCGACAAGTCGGGATTGCAGCTGAAGCTGAAATGGTCTGGTTCGCCATGGGACGCACCCGGCGACATCAACTGGCCGACCACATTAACGCCCTGCGCCATCAGGTCCCGAACGGCATGGGTGTAATTAGTGCAAACATAGTTGCGTTGCTGGCTGCGATTATTCAGGTAGCTGCCAGCTTTGAAAAAGAACTCGGATACCGAGACATTGGCGGGCAGACGGTTGCGATTGACATCCCGGGCATAGGCCAGCTCCGGGACATTGCCGTAGAGCCGTTTGGTGAAGGGCCCGAGAAAACGCTTCTCCAGTGAAGAGCCGCCCTCCGGCGCCAGTAACGATAAGGCAGTAACAATATGCAGCTGGATTTCAGGATCGTCTTTGGCCCGCTGATACAAGGCATTTACGAACCGAACCGGCTTACCAAGACCCAGCGGCAAACCCAGTGTGATCTGTTTGCCGACCCGCCCGATGACTCGGTCGACACAGGCGTTTGCATCGTCACAATAGCTTCCATTCTGTTCTGGCATTACCCGCTCCCCATTGTTTGAGCATCTCAACAGGTCGGATGATCACACGACGCGGTGAAGCTGACAATGCGTCAGATCATAAGATTGATGGGTTAGCGATTGCGGCAGGTGGGGCAAATACTGAAAACAAAAATAGAGAGACGTTCAAAAATTCCAGCGCAGGTTCAGACAGGCACCTTCGTTGAGCAGGGCGATACCGTGATCAGGCCGAGCGCGATCCGACGCATAGGTTCGCTCTGTACTCCGGTCACCACTCAGGCTCAGACTCAGAAGACGCGATCCAATGGCCGCAACGGCGTCGGTGTTGTCATCCTGATAATCACCGGACATCCACTCCTGAAGCTCATAGATTTTTTCAACCGACACCGCGTCGTCACGCTCCGCCATCATGCGATCTGTCAGCATCGGTTCTGCAGCCTCAGCCCTCACCACGAAGGCGACACAATTCAGAGCTAAAAGGACGACGAACAGGCGAATGATCATGATGACAAATGGGACCCGGAAATGATTATCGGTTTATTACCGCTTCAGTACCAAAGTCTAATGGTTGTCCCAAAAATTGGTGTGACATTGCACACAAATGCGCCAGCTAACCGGCATGAATTGGTCAAATTTTTGTCAATATATGATCACTTATTTTACGTTCTGTAACGGCCCTGCCAGTCATTAGCTCTGGCAGGGCCGTTACAACACCATGATCGCCTTAGATTACGCGCGGTTATGGGCAGGGATAGGTGAACTCTTCGTGGATAGCCTCAATGGCTGACACCAGATCCGGACTGAGCCGAATCTCGGCAGAACCGACATTTTCTTTCAGTTGCTCAAGACTGGTCGCGCCCACAATATTACTGGTAACGAATTCCCGGCTGTTAACCCAGGCCAGTGCCAGCTGCGCTGCACTCAAACCATGATGATGAGCCAGCTCGACATAGGCTCTGGTTGCGTCTGCTGCCCGCTCGCCGGTGTACCGACTGAACCGCTCGAACCTTGTCAGGCGCGCGTTTTCCGGCCACTTGCCACCCAGATATTTGCCGGTCAGCATGCCAAAGGCCAGCGGAGAGTACGCCAGCAGACCGGTGCTTTCGCGGTGGGAAAATTCTGCCAACCCAAGCTCAAACGACCGATTCAGAAGATTGTAGGGATTCTGGATGGAAACCACTCGTGGCCAGTCCTTTTCCCGGGCCAGGCGCAAATATTCCATGGTTCCCCAGGGCGTTTCATTGGACAGGCCGACATGGCGCACCTTGCCCTCTTTTACCAACTCATTCAGCGCCTCCAGCGTTTCTTCTATCGGCGTCATGGTTTCATCGGGGTTACGCTCATAGCCCAGTTTTCCGAAGAAATTGGCACTGCGATCCGGCCAATGCACCTGGTACAGATCGATGTAGTCTGTTTGCAGGCGTTCAAGACTGCTTTCGCAAGCTTCCCGGATGTGGTCCCGGGTCAGCCTCGGGCCGCCGCGCAGATAACTCAGACCATTACCCGGCCCGGCTACTTTGGTGGCAATCACCAGGTCGTCCCGGCGGCCCCGGCGGGCTAGCCAGTTGCCGAGATACTGTTCCGTGTTGCCCTGGGTTTCGGCTCTGGGTGGCACCGGATACATTTCGGCCGCATCGATAAAATTGATGCCCGCCCCAGTGGCGTAGTCCAGTTGTTCAAACGCTTCCTGCTCGGTGTTCTGCTCGCCCCAGGTCATGGTGCCCAGGCAGATCAGACTGACGTCAATGTCTGTTGATCCAAGTTTTCGCGTTTGCATCAGATCTCCTTGTGCGGATAGAAGACGTAAAGGGAATGTCACAAAGCTGTCGCATTTTTGTCACGCCGGTTTTCCATAGTGGAGACATGACAAAAGAACTTTCAGGCCCCAGCGTGATGAAACCCCAGTTGCCCGACCGGCGCCCACAACACATTACCATTGTTTCGGAGACGTTTCCGCCGGAAATCAATGGTGTGGCCAACACCTTGAAGCACCTTTGCCAGGGGCTGATCCATCGTGGCCACACGTTAACCGTGGTAAGGCCGAAGCAGGCACACGAACAAAAGGGGCTGGTCGAAAGCCCAGGCAATGGGCTGTTTTCACGGGAACTGGTGGTTACCGGCCTGCCGTTGCCGGGCTATAGCGATCTGCAATTCGGCATAGCAAGGCCAGCCACCCTGAAAAAGCTCTGGCAGGCACATCGGCCCGATGCCATTTATGTCGCCACTCAGGGCCCCCTTGGCATTGCCGCAGTCTCAGCAGCCAGGACTCTCGGCGTTCCGGTGTCGTCCGGATTCCACACCAATTTTCACAGCTATTCACGCTATTACGGTGTGGGCGGTCTGGAGCGTTTGCTCTGCGCTTACGGCCGCTGGTTTCACAACCGCACCGCCATCACTCTGGTTCCAACCCGAAAAATGCAGCACGTGACCCACAGCATGGGCATCACACCCACCGGCTTGTGGAGCCGAGGCGTGGATTGCCATCGTTTCAACCCCCACAAGCGTGATCCAGAACTTCGCAAACGCTGGGGTCTGGCTGATAACGATCGGGCCGTGCTTTACGTAGGCCGCCTCGCCGCCGAGAAAAATCTGCGGATGGCAGTAGCCTGTTTCGAGCGCATTCGGGGCATGCACCCCAACGCACGCTTTGTGCTGATCGGTGATGGCCCGATGCGCCGGCAACTGGCCGAACGGCATCCGGATTACCTGTTCTGCGGCACCCAGCGCGGTGAAGATCTGGCCCGGCACTATGCCTCGGGCGATCTGTTTCTGTTTCCCAGTAAAACCGACACCTTCGGCAACGTGGTACTGGAGGCCATGGCCAGCGGTCTTGGTCTGGTTGCCTTCGATGACGCAGCCGCCGCCGAACACATTCGCCACGGCGAAAACGGCCTGAAAGTCCACCTGGAAGACGACGACGCCTTTATCAATCAGGCCCTGAGGCTCGCCGACCAGTCCACCCTGCTCAGTCGTGTGCGGGCCCAGGCTCGCCTGGATGCGCTGGACCTGAGCTGGAGCAGTCAGATTGAACAGTTCGAACAGTTGGTACTTAATCAACCCTCACAGGCTCGCTATCATGGCATCAACAAGCAAAGCATCTCGCTTCTTTGACCTGGCCGATCAGCGTGAGTATGCGCTGTGCCAGTCGATCAACCGTATGGTGCGGTTTCGCCCTGTACTGGGCTACTTCCAAGTGGTCAGCCGGCTGGGTGATGGCTGGTTCTGGTACGCTCTGATTCTGACACTTCCGTTTACAGCGTCGGATCACGGCCCGGCCCTTGCGATCCTGATGGCTTTTACCGGGCTCACCTGCACCATCACATATAAAGGCCTCAAGCGCTGGCTGATCCGGGAACGCCCCTTCATCTCGTTCCCGGCAATCAACTGCGGTACGCCGCCACTGGACCGCTACAGCTTCCCGTCCGGCCATACACTTCACGCGGCTTGCTTTCAGGCAATGCTGTTTGCGGTCATGCCGACAATGGCGTGGTGGGTGCTGCCGTTCACGCTTTCGGTGGCGGCCTCCAGGGTGGTTTTGGGCCTGCACTACCCCAGCGATGTCGCCGCTGGCGCCATCATCGGCGGATGCATGGGCTGGATGTCGGTGCAGATGTTTGACGGGGTGCTGGTCGCTCTATAGCGTCAATCAAACAGCCGCAACTGAGTGGTGGGCGCTTCGTCATTGCGAAAGCGCACACCAACACCCAGCAACCGCACCGGGCGCCCAGCCTGAGTGACCAGTTCGTCCAGCAAGGGTTGATAGTCTGCAACTTGCGGTTCCGCTACCGATTCCCGAACCCGCTCCAGGGTGTGGGTAGAAAAATCGCTGTAGCGAATCTTGACGAACAATTTGTGGATGGGTTTGGCCCGGCTCTTTCGGGCCAACCGGAGGTTGAGGTCAGCCACCAGAGCGGGCATCACGGTGTCGCAGGCCGTTTTATCCGGCAGATCCTGGGAAAAGGTCCGTTCAACGCTCACCGATTTGGCGACTCTGGACACCACAACCGCGCGCTCATCCCGCCCGTTTGCCATTTCGAAAAGCCGGTAACCCTGCTTGCCGAACCGGTCGATCAACGCATCTGCCCCGAGCGCCTGCATATCACCGCAGGTTGCCACCCCCATGGCGTGTAATTTTCCCGCGGTTACCTGCCCCACGCCGAACAGCTTCTCCACCGGCAAGGCTTCGACAAACGCGGCTACTTCCGCCGGCGTGATCACAAACAAGCCGTCGGGCTTGCGCCAATCACTGGCAATCTTGGCGAGGAATTTGTTGGGGGCAACGCCGGCGGATATCGTTATGCCAACCTCTCGCTTGACCCGCTCTCGCAAATGCCTGGCCATCAGGGTGGCACTGCCTTTATGCTCCCCCACGTCGGTTACGTCCAGAAAGGCTTCATCCAGCGATAACGGTTCGACCAGATCGGTCATTTCCCGAAGAATGGCCATCACCTGCAGGGATGCCGCACGGTACCTGGCCATATCCGGGGGCACGGTGACCAGGCCCGGGCAAAGCCGTCGGGCTTCACCACCCGGCATGGCCGAGCGTACCCCGAAGGCGCGCGCCCGATAATTGCAGGTGGTCACCACGCCACGACCACCGTCACCACCCACCGCCAGCCGAACGTCCCGCAAGGATGGGTCGTCGCGCATCTCGACAGCGGCGTAGAAACAGTCGCAATCCACATGGATGATTTTGCGCTGGGGCATGGTCAGCGAGCTCAGGTTAACAATCTGTACATTTATACAGCCTTGTATCTTAAGCTAACATGCACAGAATGTCAGGGATTGCTCTATCAAACCGATAACCCAATGCGAGGCATCATGACCAATCCAATACCCGAGTCCAAGCGCACAGAAATCGAAGCCGCCGCATTCCGGCGTCTGGTGGATCACCTGCGCAAGAACACCGATGTGCAGAACATTGACCTGATGAACCTGGCCGGGTTCTGCCGAAACTGCCTGTCCAAATGGTACCGGGCCGAAGCAGAACAGCAGGGCTTCGAGATATCCGACCCCGATGCCCGGAAAGAAATCTACGGCATGCCCTACGAAGAGTGGAAAGCGCTTTACCAGAAGGGTCCCAAGCAGGATCACAAATAATGAACATCCTTGAGGCGATTCGCATCCATCTGGCTTCTGTCAGTGCAGGCCATGCGGATTTTGACGATACACTGGCCCTGATCGACCAGCACTTTGAGTATCAACCCGCCGGTTTTAACAACGGCCCCCTGCGCAATGACGCTGGCGAGAACGCCGGTTCCTGCCGGGTGTTCGCTCTGGGCCAATACGGCAACCTCAGCGAGGCTGATACCCTCAACCTGTTCGCCCAGCATTATAAGCAGGTGCTGGGCGATCCCGCCGGTGACAGCCATGGCAATATCCGCCAGTTTATCAGCACCGGCTGGTCCGGCATCCGTTTTGATCGTCAGCCTCTGCGGGCTCGCCCCGAACCCAAAGAGTAATGCACCAGGGAAGACATTTATTCATGAGTGATACAGCCAACTCCGGGCTAAAACAGAGTTTCCAGCTAAAGAGCGCCAGTGTGTCTCTCACCGCGCTTGAGCTGTACTACTTTGACGAAGAAGAGTTTGAGACCAACCTGCGTGACAAAATCAGCCAGGCACCGGGTTTCTTCAAAGACATTCCGTTAATCATCAGCCTGGAGAAGTACGAGGGGCTGGATAGCGAGCTGGATTTCTTCAAGATCATCGGCAGCTGTCGCCGACACAGCATCCACGTCATTGGGGTACGGGCGGCCAACGATGACCAACGACGCCTGGCTCGCGGGGCCTCGCTGGCGTTGCTGCCAGGCGGCAGTCATCGTGACCAGGCGGCGACAGCTCCAGCACCCGCCCATGATGCCCCGATCTCAGAACACACGGCCGAACCGATAGAACCCGCCGTTGTGCCCAGCGAACCGGCACCGGCGAAAGTGGTCAACCAGACCGTCCGATCGGGCCAACAAGTCTATGCGCCGGAGGGTGATCTGATCATCCTGGCGCCGGTTCAAGCGGGTGCCGAAGTGCTCGCAGCCGGCAACATTCATGTTTACGGCCCGCTTCGGGGCCGGGCCCTGGCCGGCATCCACGGTGCCGAGAGCGCCCGAGTATTCTGCCAGTCACTTGAAGCAGAGCTTGTGTCCATCGCCGGACACTATAAAATCTCCGAAGATCTTCAGGAGAATGGCTGGAAGAGCGCCGTGCAAATCCAGCTCAGGGATGACCTGCTGGTGGTAACGCCACTGGACAAGGCCTGATGTTGTGACAGCCAATAACAACGCTTGAAAACATGACGAATCCACCGTGAAACAGGAAACTTACCTTGGCTAGAATCATTGTCGTTACCTCAGGAAAAGGCGGCGTTGGCAAAACCACAACCAGCGCCTCAATCAGCACCGGTCTTGCCAAACGCGGCCACAAAACCGTCGTGATCGATTTTGATGTAGGCCTGCGTAATCTTGACCTGATCATGAATTGCGAACGCCGCGTGGTGTATGACTTCGTCAATGTGATTCAGGGCGAAGCCAGCCTCAATCAGGCTCTGATCAAAGACAAGCGCGTTGAGACGCTGTTTATTCTGCCGGCCTCCCAGACCCGGGAAAAAGAAGCACTGACCAAAGAAGGCGTTGAGAAAATCATCAACGAATTGTCTGAAACCTTCGACTATATTGTCTGCGACTCCCCCGCCGGCATCGAGCATGGCGCACTGATGGCGCTTTACTATGCCGATGAAGCCATTGTCGTGACCAACCCCGAGGTCTCTTCAGTGCGGGATTCCGACCGCATTCTGGGCATCCTGCAAAGCAAGTCCCGGCGCGCGGAAATGGGCCAGGACCCGGTCAAGGAACACTTGCTGCTGACCCGCTACAACCCGGACCGGGTCGAACGGGGCGAGATGCTGTCAGTTAACGACGTTGAAGAAATTCTGGCCATCCCCCTGCTCGGCGTTATTCCTGAAAGCCAGGTGGTATTGAACGCATCAAACCAGGGCCTTCCGGTCATTCTGGAAGATCAGAGTGACGCCGGCCAAGCCTACGACGACGCCGTGGCGCGGCTACTGGGTGAAGATCGTGAGCATCGATTTATGACCGCACAGAAGAAAGGCTTCTTCTCACGGATGTTCAAGGGGAGCTAAAGGATGAATTTTCTCGACTACTTCAAAAGCAAAAAAACCAACACTGCCAATGTCGCCAAAGAGCGCCTGCAAATCATTGTCGCCCACGAACGGGGCCAGCGGGACCAGCCTGACTACCTGCCCCAGTTGCAGCAGGAATTGCTGGCCGTTATTCGCAAGTACGTGGAAATCAGCGACGACATGGTGCAGTTTGAGGTCGACCGCAACGACAGTTGCTCTGTACTGGAATTGAACGTCACCCTGCCGGAAAAGTAATCACAGCGCCTGCTTTACCAGCGGGCAAAATGATCTTCCATCAATCCCCGTAGCCCATCTACGGGGATTTTTGTACCCGCATCGTCCTCAACGGTGCCGCGGAAGGTTCCCACAAATTGTCGGAAATTAGATGCCAAGATCCCGGCATTCAGGCGCTCCTTGCGAGTGCCAGAGGGCTCAAAGCTCAGATCTACCCGGCCATCCTCGGTAGTCACCCGCCAGTCCGCACCGGGTTGATAACGGTCGAACTCGAAACGGGCGGCGCCCAGCTTCAGGCAGCGACCGTCCAGCCAGAGAGCATTTTCCGTCATCCCGGTTTCATTCACGCCAGCCGCCAGGTTCAGCCCGACGGAGACTCCCCGGTCCGTCACACCCGCCAGGCACGCCCAGTTCCAGGCTGTTTCCCGGCGCATAAACCCGCAACTCCAGTCGATCGAGCCGCGGCAGAACTCATCACAACGCCACACCTGCTGCCCCCAGCGCACCTCTCCGTCAACCGGAATGCCCGCGGATTTTCGGGTGAACACCCAACCGTTGTAGCCCGCCGGGCACACCAGCCGTAGCGGCTGACCGGTATCCTGCAGCTCAAGATCAATCCGGATATTGCCTGGCGCGGTCACCCGGATGTTGCGCCCGCCGGTTGCCGGCTCAATCGCCAGCTCGGCCTGCCCTTTGCGAAACCGCGCATGGCCACGCTCCGGGTAGGGTTCAATCTCGGTGTGGCGGGCCAGCGGCTGCATGAACGATTGCTCAAACATCTGACCGCTTTCGAAATCAAAAAGATAGAAAAAGCCGCTACTCACCAGTTTAAGATCAACAATGGCCATACCAAAAACCCAGCCAGGGGACATGGCACTGACAAACTGAAACTGGTTAAACCGCCAGCGCCTGGCCAGCCGGGATCGTGGCCGGTCCATCACGGTACGCAGGTCGTAATCCAGATAGTTGATGGTCTCGACCGGCTGATCAAGCACACCCGGCGTTATCTTTCCTTTGCCATCAATCAGTGTCGGTTTTGTCATGATTATCGTCAGATCAGGCCATTCATAAGTTGTCGCGCTGCAGGACGCTACCTGGTTCACAAACCCTCAGTCCTGCCACCGAGCATAAAACATCTCCGTGATAAACTCGGCGCACCTTCATCAGGGAAGTGTAGCTTATGATCATTACCCGAGCCCAAGGTTTTGCGGGCAAGCTGGCCCGAGCACTGGGCGCGCTCATCATTCTGGCCCATCCATTACCGGGCACCGCCAGTGAACATGCGCCATTGCCAGACGAAAATGCTGACGACTGGACCCTGCGCAAGCAAGTCGACAACATTCGCATCTACACAATGGACCAGGTCAATTCCGGATTTCAGGCATTCAAAGCAGTGGCAGAGCTGGATGTACCCCCAGAAAACCTGATGGCCGTGATGATCAACCCCGAATCCTGCAAGGAGTGGGTGCACAACTGCACGGAGTCGTTCGCGTTTGGACAGGGCACCTTTTATGATCGGTACGCCTACTCCGTGAACGATATGCCCTGGCCGGTGACCGATCGGGACTATGTTTTGCGCATCCGCACCCGGGGCGACGCCAGCACTGGTGAAATCGTGATGAACCTGAACGCCGTTCCGGGCATGCGGGCCGAACTGAGCAGCCGGGTAAGAGTCGACCGATCAGACACCCTTTACCGCCTCACACCCGACGGCGTCGGAACCCGAATGGTCTGGGTACAACACACAGATCCCAACGGCGCCTTGCCCGGCTGGCTGGTGAACAACCTGCTGATCGACATCCCGGTCAAATCCATACAGGCACTAGAGGCTGTGGCCAAAGAACAGAAGTACCAGGACCACCGCCTGGAGTGGACCGATGACGGTAATCTGAAAGCTGTCACGCCAACGGAGCATTAACCCGCCACTGATGGGGGATGACGGGGAGCCAGGGAACGGCTAAGCTTCGTTAAAAGGACTGCAAATGGATGACCCCAGCCAATGAGCGTTCTCGCCCATGAAATCATGACCCCGACCGTCAAGGCGGTTCCCCATCACTGGACCATGGACCGCCTGGCGCGCTTTCTCACCGACAACGAGATCACTGGTAGCCCGGTCACCGATGACCATGGCGATATCATCGGCATTGCCACCCTCAAAGACATCACCGAGTTCCGCTGGAATGCCAGCCGCACGGGCGATCAGCCAAAGCTAACCCAGGAAGAACAGGAAGAAGCCCGCAGGCTGCGCATGGTGATTTTTGAAGAAATGGGCAAAGTACCGGTGGAAGTGCGCGATATCATGACACCCATCGTCTTGTCGGTTGATGAGGACACCCCGGTGCGTGACATCGCCAACATCATGATGCACGAACACCTGCATCGGATCTTTGTCACCAGAGATTCAAAAATTACTGGCATCATAACAACTTACGATATGCTGAAGATCATTTCCGACCGGGAACTGACGCAACGCTGCGCTGAGAACGACTGAGCCACCAGAGAGGTATCCCTACCTATGCCAAGAGCACCGCAAGCTCGCCGAAAAATGTACGTCCTCGACACTAACGTGCTGATTCACGACCCGAATGCCCTCCTGAACTTTGAAGAACACGACGTCATCATCCCGATGACGGTACTCGAAGAGCTCGACAGCCTGAAATCCGGTAAACAGACCGTTGCCGCCGACTGCCGCCAGGCCATTCGCAACATCGACAAGTTGCTGGGCGATGCCAGCCCGAAAGATATCGAAAAAGGCGTGCCCATCCTGCGTGGCAAAAAAGCGGACCCGCTGGGCGCTCTGTCGATCATTATGAGCACCGAGCGCAATGGCAACCACTCGCTGCCGGAACACCTGAACGACAACAAAATCATCAACACCCTGGCTGCACTGCAGGAACGCCATAAATCCCGAGACATCATCCTGGTCAGCAAAGACATTAACATGCGCCTGAAAGCCCGCGGCTTTGGTGTCGAGGCCCAGGACTACCATAACGACCAGCTGCTGGACGACATCGACCTGCTGCCCAAGGGCTACAAAGAGTTTCCGAATTCTTTCTGGGACAACATCGCGAAGGTGGAAACCGTCCAGCGTGAAGGTGTCACCGAACACCTGCTCAAACGCGAGGGCGAACTGGCCAAACTCAACATCAACGAATTCGTGATTGATGAGCAGGGCTTTGTTGGACAGGTTGTGGACATTTCCGAGGACCGCATGGTGATCAAGGATCTGCACCAGCATGACCTGCTGAGCGAGGAAGTCTGGGGACTGGTGCCCCGGGACATCTACCAGGCCATGGCTCTGAACCTGCTGCTGGATCCGGATATTCATCTGGTCAACCTGACCGGCTCTGCCGGTTCCGGCAAAACCATTCTGGCGCTGGCTGCCTGCATTGAAATGACCGTTGCCAGCAAACTGTACAAGCGCATCATTGCCACCCGCTCCACCCAGGGACTGGATGAAGACATCGGCTTTTTGCCCGGTACCGAAGCAGAAAAAATGGAGCCCTGGTTGGGCGCCATCGTGGACAACCTCGAAGCGCTGCACGAAGACGATGAGAACATGACCGCCAGCGTCGACTACATCCTCAGCAAAGTGCCACTGCACTTCAAATCCATGAACTACATCCGCGGCCGCAGTTTTCAGCACAGCCTTATTATTATTGACGAGTCCCAGAACCTGACGCCGCATCAGGTCAAGACCATCATCACGCGGGCGGGTAACGGCTCGAAGGTCATCTGCCTGGGCAACCTGGCGCAGATCGACACGCCTTATCTCAGCCCGCTGAGCTCAGGCCTGACATACATGACCGAACGCTTCAAGAGCTTTCAGCACGGCGGCCATATCCACCTTCAGGGCGTGCCCCGTTCGCTGCTGGCAGAGTTTGCGGAAGCCAACCTGTAGACCATTCCCGCCGCTGCCTTGGTATCTTGACATCCGACGGCCAGGCAACGCTGACTTCCGTCGGGAATAACTAAGACTGCTCCCGGCGCCAGCGGGCCGGGGGTAACCCGGTCCAACGGTGAAACGCCCGATAGAACGTACTGGGCTCGGCAAAGCCCAGCGACTGGGCAATCTCCGCCAGGGACTGGCGGGATTCCCGCACCGCTGCCAAGGCAAGCTCCCTGCGCACCTCGTCCAGCAACCGATTAAAGGTATAGCCCTGGGCGTCTAACCGGCGGGCCAGGGTGCGCTCGCTGATTCCCAGAACCCTGGCCGCATCCACCCGCCGGGGCAGCGTGGGCCCTACGCGTGCCAGCAACCACTGATGAAGGTCTTCGGCCGATACAGCACCCTGTTCCAACGCCGCCAGCCGGCCCGCACTGTACTGTTCGTGCACCTGAGCCAGGGCCGGATCGGCCTGGGGCAGAGGCTTATCCAGAACCTCATCGCTCACCAACAAGCCACTGAACGCCTGCTCAAAATCCACCGGACAATCAAACACATCCCGATACCCCTTAACCGGTCCGAGCCTGGCCTGACTAAACTGCACAAGTACCGGCCGCACCACCGAGCCGGAGATCCAGTCCGTCAAACGAACCACCGCCGACAGCACCGCCTCAATCTGATGCGGGCTGAACGCCAGCCGCCCCTGGCGCGGATGATAGACAATCCAGGTGCCACGACTGCCGGGCAGCATCTGAAAACGCCCGCCATCCGAGATCAATCGCTGGAATTTCTGCACCAGGGTGATCGCTTCTCGCAGAGTCGCAGCGGTCTGCATAGCAAAGCTAACCGCGTCAATACTGGCCGGTCGCACGCCGGTGCCCACTTTCAGGCCAAAACCCGGGTCGTGGGTACACCGTTCAGCGGAGTGCCAGAGCCGTGTAATAAAATCAATCGGCCAGCGCTCCCAACTGAGCGCCTCCGCCGGCAACCCTGCGGTTTCCAGCAGCACGCTGTCTTCAACCCCCAGGCGCCGGGCCGCATCGATCACAGTGTTTACCCAGCCCATGGATACGGTGGCTTCCAAAGTCAATTATTGTGGCCTCTAAAGTTAATTCAGATTCGATCATAGCGTTATATCGTCTGTGACAACAAAGTCAACAACACCCGGAACAGCACCATGTCAAAACCTGTTTGCTCAGACATCCTGATTGCCGGTGGCGGCTTGGCTGGCATTGTCACCGCACTGGAAGCCCTGCGGGCGGGTAAAACCGTGACCATTGTTGACCGGGACACACCCGAACGCTTTGGCGGACTGGCCTTGTGGGCCTTCGGCGGCATGGCGCTGATCGACACCCCGCTGCAGCGGCGCATGAACATCTCCGACTCACCGGAACTGGCCCTGCAGGACTGGCTGCGCTTCGGCGAGCTGGACCCGAATGATCAATGGCCCATGCAATGGGCCCGGTACTATGTAGAACACTCCCGAGCGGAGGTGCACGACTGGCTGATCAACGAAGGCATCAAGTTCATGCCGGCGGTCAACTGGGTAGAGCGGGGCCGGTTTGGCGATGGCAACAGCGTGCCCCGTTACCACGTTACCTGGGGCACATCTCGGGAACTGGTGCGCTGCATGGTCAGTGCCCTGCACAGTGCCAATTCCAGTGGTCAATTGACCATCCACCACCGGCATAGAATCACGGCACTCGACCACCAGGCCGGAGTTGTGTGCGGTGCGGTAGCGATCAACGAGGAAGCCGGCGAGGAGGTCCGTTTTGAGGCCCCGAACGTGGTGCTGGCCATGGGCGGCCTCAACGGCAGTCACGCAGAGTGCCGGGGCAACTGGCCATCCCACCGGCCTCAGCCCGCGACTATGCTCAACGGCGCTCATCCTTATGCCGATGGCAAACTGCACCACTGGGCGAAAGATCATCTGGGCGCACCCATCACCCACGCTGGTGAGATGTGGAACTACGCTGCGGGCTTTCCGCACCCCTACCCCCACTTCCCCGGACATGGTCTGTCGACCATTCCGTGCAAATCTGCCTTGTGGCTCAACCACCGGGGCGAGCGCATAGGGCCGGAGCCCCTGGTGACCGGCTTTGACACCCACTGGCTGTGCCAGCGCGTGGCAGAGCAGGAAAAACCCTGGACCTGGCACCTGCTGAACCGGCGCATCGCCCTGAAAGAATTTGCCATCTCCGGCTCTGAACACAATGCCCGCATCCGTGACAAGCAGTTCCCATTGTTCCTGAAAGAACTGCTGCTGGGTAACAAACCGCTGGTCAATCAGATGCAGAACGAGAGCCGTCACTTCCTGGTGGACGACACCCTGGAAGGGCTGGCGACGAAAATGAACGCCCTGACCTGCTCTCTGGACATCGACGCCACCACCCTGAAAGCCACCGCCGATGCCTTCGATGCCAATTTCAGCAAAGGCGATCAACTGAACAACGACTCGCAAATCCGGATGATCCGGCATGCCCGCCAGTGGGGACCAGACCGGCTGCGCACCTGCAAACCGGCACCACTGCAAAAGCCCGGCGCCGGGCCGTTCATTGCCATCCACATGCAACTGACCACCCGCAAGAGCCTGGGCGGGCTGCGCACCGACCTGCAAAGCCGGGTGCTGGATGCCGGCGGCCAGCCCGTTCCGGGGCTTTACTGCGTAGGTGAAGCGGCCGGTTTCGGTGGCGGTGGCAGTAACGGCAAGCGCTCGCTGGAAGGCACCTTCCTGCCGGGCTGCATCCTGACCGCCAGAGCCGCCGCAAGATCCATCGTGAACGGCAATTAAAGAACCGATTCAACACAGACGATTACAACAAGATTATTCAGGAGAAACACCATGGCAAACGGCGCGCAAGCATTGATGAAAACCCTGGTAGAGGCCGGCGTTGAAGTCTGCTTTACCAACCCCGGCACCAGTGAAATGCACTTTGTCGCGGCGCTGGACAGCGAACCCAAAATGCGGGCGGTACTCGCGCTGTTTGAAGGTGTCGCTACCGGCGCCGCCGATGGTTACGCCCGGATGGCCGACAAACCGGCCGCCACCCTGCTGCACCTGGGCTGCGGTCTGGGCAATGGCCTGGCCAACCTGCACAACGCCCGCAAAGGCAAGGTGCCGGTGGTGAACATTGTGGGCGACCACGCCACTTACCACGTCAAATACGATGCCCAGCTGCAATCGGATATTGAGACAGTTGCCCGCAACGTGTCACCCAACTTTGTTCGCACCTCAAAAAGCACCGAAGCCCTGTGCCAAGACGCCGTCGATGCCATCACCGCCGCCCGGGGTTTGCCCGGCCAGGTCGCCACCCTGATCCTGCCGGCGGACGTATCCTGGGGGGAGAGCGGAACACCCTGCGCCATGCCAGCTCCGGTAACGCCTTCGGTGGCCGATGACGCAACCATACAAACCGTGGCCGATGCCGTGCGCACAGGCAAAAAAACCGCCATCTTGCTGGGTGGCCGCGCCCTGCGTGAACCAAGCCTGCTGGCCGCCGCCAAACTGGCGGCTCACAACGGTATCAAACTGTTCGCCGAAACCTTCCCCACCCGCATCGAACGGGGCGCCGGGCTGCCAGCGGTTGAACGCATCGCTTATCTGGCGGAACTGGCTACCCTGCAATTGTCCGAGTATGAAAATCTGATTCTGGTAGACGCCAAACCGCCCGTGTCTTTCTTCGCTTATCCGGGCAAAAAAAGCTATCTGGTGCCAGACACCTGCAACGTGAATACCCTGGCTACGCCGGAGCAGGACGCGGCCGCCAGCCTCAACAAGCTGGCCGATGCGCTCGGCGCTGCCGGCGCTGAACCAAAGTTACAGGCCAGCGCGCGCCCGGGCCAGCCTCGCGGCAAGCTTACCGCTGAAAAGGTGTGCAAGGCGCTGGGCCACCTGATGCCCGAAAACAGCATCATCGTGGACGAATCCATCACCTCCGGCCTGATGCTCAATGCCCTGACCGCCGGCGCGCCCCGACACGACATTCTGACGCTCACCGGAGGTGCGATTGGCCAGGGCCTGCCTAACTCTGTAGGCGCAGCCATCGCCTGCCCGGACCGCCCGGTCTATGCTTTGATTGGCGATGGCACAGCCATGTATACCATCCAGGCCCTGTGGACCATGGCCCGGGAAAACCTGAACGTCACGACCATCATCTTCAACAACGCGTCTTACTCCATCCTGAACGTAGAGCTGGAGCGGGTCGGTGCTGAAGAGGCGGGGGCAAAGGCAAAATCACAACTGGACATCAGTGGCCCGGTTACCCACTACGCCCACCTGGCCCAAAGCATGGGCGTGCACGGCGTGCGGGTTCAGACTACGGAAGAGCTGCTCAAAGCGATGGAGTACGCCCAGAGTATGCCCGGCCCCCACTTGATTGAAGCCGTGGTGCCGGAATCTCTGAACGGCGTAAAGCGCAAGGTACTGCCCTGGCTACTGCGGACACTGCCCAGCCTGCCGCGACCGCTGACCAAGGCATTGAAGAACAAGATTGCGCCTTGATACTAAAGGCTCCCCAAAAGCGGATGGGCGCGAATGCCGGCCTGGGCGCGTTGAACCTGTTTCAATCCACGCGCCCGCGAGGGGCGCGACTAAATCACAGCATGTGGTGAATAGGGGGCAAATGTTTCAATCCACGCGCCCGCGAGGGGCGCGACCTCGGTTTGTACTCGCGCTCTGGCGCCACGTTCTCGTTTCAATCCACGCGCCCGCGAGGGGCGCGACTTACGGCATGGTGACAGTAATGCCCCATAACCCAGTTTCAATCCACGCGCCCGCGAGGGGCGCGACCTCAGTAGACAACCGCCTAAAAGCCCGACACGGCGTTTCAATCCACGCGCCCGCGAGGGGCGCGACCAACCCTAGCCAGCCGCACGATTGCTCAGAGCTTGTTTCAATCCACGCGCCCGCGAGGGGCGCGACCCGTTCATATTGCTGTTTGATTGATAGCAACTCTGTTTCAATCCACGCGCCCGCGAGGGGCGCGACCGCCCGAGATGCAAGTTAATCATCAGCCGTACTGGTTTCAATCCACGCGCCCGCGAGGGGCGCGACAAGCACGACTTTCAGTTGTTTTGGCCTATTCGGAGTTTCAATCCACGCGCCCGCGAGGGGCGCGACCAACAGGACCAAATCCCACGTCTACAATCTCGTGTTTCAATCCACGCGCCCGCGAGGGGCGCGACAGTGCATCCAGCGCGGCCTGACCGGCAAGGGCTGTTTCAATCCACGCGCCCGCGAGGGGCGCGACTAGATCGCAGCGAGGGCACCGGTTGATTCGTTACGTTTCAATCCACGCGCCCGCGAGGGGCGCGACACGACGCCAACTTGAGCAAGCGCAGTGCTTGCCAGTTTCAATCCACGCGCCCGCGAGGGGCGCGACTGAACGGCATGGTGGATATGGGCATTAAGGACGGGTTTCAATCCACGCGCCCGCGAGGGGCGCGACTATCAGGGGCGCGACGAGAACGGCAGGCCTAGATGGGTTTCAATCCACGCGCCCGCGAGGGGCGCGACCATCGTTCGGGTTCTCACACCCTTCAAGCATAAAGTTTCAATCCACGCGCCCGCGAGGGGCGCGACAAATGGGAGATATGGGCGAAGTATTTAACGAAATGTTTCAATCCACGCGCCCGCGAGGGGCGCGACTGTTCCCGCCAGCGCATCTTTGCGGATTCAAATGTTTCAATCCACGCGCCCGCGAGGGGCGCGACCCCCAAGAGCCGCGATACAGGAGAGATTGCTGTGTTTCAATCCACGCGCCCGCGAGGGGCGCGACCAGGCTTGCGGGTTAGCTCAAACGTATCGGCAAGTTTCAATCCACGCGCCCGCGAGGGGCGCGACCCGTCACTCCTACCTTTGGCGCAATCCGCTCAAAGTTTCAATCCACGCGCCCGCGAGGGGCGCGACATCGGCTGGACTGCTCATACCTTCATCCCTCGGGCGTTTCAATCCACGCGCCCGCGAGGGGCGCGACAAGGGTGCAGCGCTGGCAGGTGACGAGCGCCGAGGTTTCAATCCACGCGCCCGCGAGGGGCGCGACCCCAGAGCACAAAGTTCTTTGCCGATACATTCGGGTTTCAATCCACGCGCCCGCGAGGGGCGCGACCATACGACTTAATGCTGTCCCATACCATAGAGGGGTTTCAATCCACGCGCCCGCGAGGGGCGCGACCCAGAGTCGTGAGACAAGCCACCCCAGCAACCCGTTTCAATCCACGCGCCCGCGAGGGGCGCGACGTTGTCGGAGTAATCCGCACGCAGGCGCGGCCAGTTTCAATCCACGCGCCCGCGAGGGGCGCGACTTAGGCGGCTTCAACCCCTCCCGCACATCCAGGTGTTTCAATCCACGCGCCCGCGAGGGGCGCGACTCAATCTTTGTGCCGACTTCAAAGCAATTAGGGTGTTTCAATCCACGCGCCCGCGAGGGGCGCGACTGGCCGGCATTGCCGACATGGTGGGCAATGTCTGGGTTTCAATCCACGCGCCCGCGAGGGGCGCGACCCACTGACGGAGGTCGCTACCCTGATGCTTATTGGTTTCAATCCACGCGCCCGCGAGGGGCGCGACGCTGGACCATGGCTTAGGTGCCTTCTGTGTAGGTGTTTCAATCCACGCGCCCGCGAGGGGCGCGACGCCTGGGCGCGTTGGGCCTCGGCACCATCCGCACGTTTCAATCCACGCGCCCGCGAGGGGCGCGACAGCGGGTTTTGCTGTCCCGCTGGGTTTCGAAGTGTTTCAATCCACGCGCCCGCGAGGGGCGCGACCTCCGCCCGCTTGCTGAATCGGCGCTGGACGATGTTGTTTCAATCCACGCGCCCGCGAGGGGCGCGACAGGATGGCCAAGTGATCAGGGCGCAGGTTACGGTGTTTCAATCCACGCGCCCGCGAGGGGCGCGACTAACGAGTCTTTGGAAAAGGGTGGCTGGTATCTGTTTCAATCCACGCGCCCGCGAGGGGCGCGACCTGAACAAGCCGAAGTAACGTCAGGTGCATTAAGTTTCAATCCACGCGCCCGCGAGGGGCGCGACTCAGTCATCGAAAAGCTGGACCCCAATGGTATCGGTTTCAATCCACGCGCCCGCGAGGGGCGCGACGATTACGAAAAGGCTGAAGACGCCGGGATAACTGGCGTTTCAATCCACGCGCCCGCGAGGGGCGCGACACTGTATAAGCAATTCGTTTTGGGAAAATATCGGGTTTCAATCCACGCGCCCGCGAGGGGCGCGACCCCCCACCACCTGAGACCCCGCGAACGATGCGGTGTTTCAATCCACGCGCCCGCGAGGGGCGCGACAAGGTAGCGCGGATAGCAACAACCGCAACATCGGTGTTTCAATCCACGCGCCCGCGAGGGGCGCGACGGTAGATGGGTTGCCGACTGTGGGGTCGGAGTGTGTTTCAATCCACGCGCCCGCGAGGGGCGCGACCAAATTGCTGCGCATCGGTCGCAAAGTTGCCGATGTTTCAATCCACGCGCCCGCGAGGGGCGCGACCAAATTGCTGCGCATCGGTCGCAAAGTTGCCGATGTTTCAATCCACGCGCCCGCGAGGGGCGCGACGCCTGGCATCGATGAACTTCTGCAGGCTTCCGGCGTGTTTCAATCCACGCGCCCGCGAGGGGCGCGACACCCGCAGTCCAGTTACGGACGCAGGTTTCGGGGTGTTTCAATCCACGCGCCCGCGAGGGGCGCGACTAAGGGAGTCGTCCGTCAGATCCGTCATCAATAGTTTCAATCCACGCGCCCGCGAGGGGCGCGACCTCGGCAGCTCGTCGACTTTCCCACCGCTGGCCAGGTTTCAATCCACGCGCCCGCGAGGGGCGCGACGTGGGATTTGGTCCTGTTGCACTGATCTCTGACCTGTTTCAATCCACGCGCCCGCGAGGGGCGCGACCTGATTACCAAGCCCAAGATGACTTCAATGGGACTGTTTCAATCCACGCGCCCGCGAGGGGCGCGACAGTATCATATCGGCAGTATCGAGACCGGAATCACGTTTCAATCCACGCGCCCGCGAGGGGCGCGACCCATGATGGATAAGTACTACGAGTTCCTGAAAAAGTTTCAATCCACGCGCCCGCGAGGGGCGCGACTTAGCCTGGGCAGAAAGGCCATTGGGATTGAGCTGTTTCAATCCACGCGCCCGCGAGGGGCGCGACCGGAAGTCCGGGAAGAGCAGAAGCTAACCGTTACTGTTTCAATCCACGCGCCCGCGAGGGGCGCGACTGGGATTTCCCCCACGAGGTGATCAAGATTCACGAGTTTCAATCCACGCGCCCGCGAGGGGCGCGACTGCTCCAGTTTGTTTATTTTCAGGTTTTCCGGGCGGTTTCAATCCACGCGCCCGCGAGGGGCGCGACTTCTGATATGCAGTCCCGCGCCGAATCCCTCAAAGTTTCAATCCACGCGCCCGCGAGGGGCGCGACAATGTCGCCAACGTCGATTTTCGCCGCCTCATCAAGTTTCAATCCACGCGCCCGCGAGGGGCGCGACAAGAGCGCATAAGCCTATCCGGGGGGCTCAAAGGTTTCAATCCACGCGCCCGCGAGGGGCGCGACGTCAGGTACTGGCCGGCAATCTCTGCCAACTTCCCGTTTCAATCCACGCGCCCGCGAGGGGCGCGACGGCCTACCAGCAGGGTATCCGGCGCGCCCGCGCAGTTTCAATCCACGCGCCCGCGAGGGGCGCGACCGTGACGCAAAGCGAGCTAGACCAGCGCATCCAAGTTTCAATCCACGCGCCCGCGAGGGGCGCGACATGGGCTACATGGACATGCTGACCAAGTTCTTTGTTTCAATCCACGCGCCCGCGAGGGGCGCGACCCTGAGCCTGAGCCTGCCGCGCCAAAGCCACGACAGTTTCAATCCACGCGCCCGCGAGGGGCGCGACGTTCTGATATGCAGTCCCGCGCCGAATCCCTCAAAGTTTCAATCCACGCGCCCGCGAGGGGCGCGACGCAACCACACCGTTTATTTCCCAACGTGGAGCTATGTTTCAATCCACGCGCCCGCGAGGGGCGCGACAGATTGGGGAGTATTGGATGAGCGAAGAGTCAAAGTTTCAATCCACGCGCCCGCGAGGGGCGCGACTGCCTATGTTGCCAGGTATTGCATGAAAAAAGTGTTTCAATCCACGCGCCCGCGAGGGGCGCGACTCTTTCCGGTGATGCACCGGTTTCATTTGATCGGTTTCAATCCACGCGCCCGCGAGGGGCGCGACGTTGTACACCAAATTGTAAGCACGGAAAGGAAGTGTTTCAATCCACGCGCCCGCGAGGGGCGCGACAATTTACTTCGACCCAGACATCAGTAGGCAAACCGTTTCAATCCACGCGCCCGCGAGGGGCGCGACGCTTGCCATTGAAATGCTTCCTCAACCGTTTCATGTTTCAATCCACGCGCCCGCGAGGGGCGCGACTCGATGATTTGCCGGTTCTCGGCCAGACGTTTATTGTTTCAATCCACGCGCCCGCGAGGGGCGCGACCTTCACTGGCTCACCTGGGTGAGCAGGCTGTTTTGTTTCAATCCACGCGCCCGCGAGGGGCGCGACGCGCTCCTGGTAACCAAAAACATCATCATCCTCAGTTTCAATCCACGCGCCCGCGAGGGGCGCGACTTATAACATGGCATGTCATAGTCACCACCTTAGAGTTTCAATCCACGCGCCCGCGAGGGGCGCGACCGCTTTATCCTAACCTATTGACAATAAAGCGGCCAAATCGCCTTTTCCGCTATCCAACCGTAAAAGCAAAATATTGTCACAACGATGAGTAGCCCAAAACGAACAAAGCCAGAACCTAAGCGGGCCCTGGCAATTCGCTAACATATCGGATTTTTAATGAGCACTACCGGTTAGCGTTCAGAGAATCATCGCATCCCGAAAAACATCAGGTGCTGGCTTCGCGCCATGGTGTTCAATCCTGTTTTTCCAGTTCTTCCCAAGTTTATAAAACCGCAGGCTGTCCTTCTCATCGTTATATAGGCCAAGCAGTTGGTCCCGGAACATAACCCATTGTGCCGGGTCCACCTCGCATTCGAAAACCGAATACTGCACGCGGACCCCGTAATCAAGGCAAGCCTTTGCAACCCGCCTCAGCCTACCCGGACCTTCCGAGTCTTCCAAGGAAATATCGTAAGTCACTAGCACCATCATCGGCCTGCTCCTATCTCATGACAAAAGGCGGGTAACGCTCCAGGTCATTTCTCAGATGGCGGGCAAGCAACATCGCCTGAATGTGAGGAATGATGCCTATTGGCACTTTTTCTTTCAGGAAAGGATGCATCACTTCCTGTTGTTTTTTCTCCTGGTAGGCTACGAGCAACTGCTTGCGTGCGTCGTCAGACATCCGGACAGCACCAGAGGACTCGGCAATAAAATCCGAAGCCTTCAATTGCCGCCGATTGATAAGGCTCAAAACCAGCCGATCAGCCAGCCAGGGGCGAAACTCCTCCAACAAATCCTGAGCCAGGCTGTCGCGACCCGGTCGGTCCGCATGGAGAAATCCCACCTGAGGATCCAGCCCTACACCACTCAGGGCTGCGCCAACATCCTGTCCAAGGATGGCATAAACAAATGAAAGCAAAGCATTGACAGGGTCTCTTGGCGGGCGGCGATTACGGCCGGAAAACGGAAAATCCTCCCTCTGGCATTCATTAACCAGTTCTTCAAACACCGAAAAATAGGTCGCAGCCGCATCACCCTCAATGCCTCGAAGCGAATCCAAATTATCGACAGTTTTTGCAAGCCGAATTGATGCCGTTAAATGCTTGGCTGCCCTTGCTACGGATTGTGTCGCACCATGATTCCGCTGGTGACGCAGAAGGATATTTCTGGAACCCACCAGCTTGGCAGCCACAACAGAACGTGCAATTTCAAGCGATACCTTTTCGCCTGCGTGGTACTGAGCTCGGCGGAGTAACACGTTGCCGGCTTTCCTTCCCTGTAATCGCCCGTAAAACCGGCCGTACTCGTTGAAAAAAGCGAGATTTACACCTTTTTCACCACAAAATCCCATGAGTGCTGGGGAGACAAGAACATTACCAAAGCAGAAAAGTCCGGAAACGGAGTGTATCGGCACTTGCATCAATTTCTGGCGCTCATGCTCGATGACAATCGTCTCCCGCTCTTTGTGGATATAGGCACCTTGCCTGGTAACGTACAAGCTGTTCTGGAGCTTTTTCACTCGGCCTCTCCCTCGTCGAACAGGTCATCGACATAGCGCGCGCTTCGGTCTTTACCCAGAAGTTTTGGATTACACAGATCGAACAAAGAGCAGGCGTCGCATTTCTTCTCGTAGATAACCTTTGGAGTCTCGCCATCTGTCAGAAGCTTGCGAACATTAGCGACAACCTGCCGGGTTTCTTCCCTCAAATCCAGGGAAAATGGCACATCAGCCCTATGGCGGGTCTGCCAATACCAAAGGGCACCGGAGTCAACAGGCCGGCCTTGCATTTCTTCAAGGCACAAACCCTGAGCACAGAGTTGAATCCGATCCCAGTTGTCTCTCTTTGGCTTGCCTCTCTTGTACTCAACCGGTTTCATGACACCACTAGCGAGGTCGATCTCCACCAGGTCAAGCTTTCCTGTGATACCGAGAGATTCCGCACTAACCAACACACCCCGCTCATACCGAATACCCTTTCGCGTTTCCGGCTCTCCCCTGTCCACACGTTGATGGAGCAACTGCCCCTGCGCCGTAAGCCAGTTTTCAGCCCATACCTGTTCATTGTGTATGAGCGCACACTGCCTGGGGCAGAAGGCGTAATGTTGCAACGCCGAGAGCGGTATGAGCTTTTCGTTCTGCATGAACATGGGCCTCTCAGGCGGCGAACTGAATCACCTCGACTTCATGATTCCGCTTCACAGCCTCTTCGGCCATTCGCAGAATCTGCGATGAGATTTCCTCACTCAGGTAATACTCCCCACAATTCTCACAAATATCGGCGGGCACATTTTTGATCACGATTGTGCTCTCACCTCGCGTCATGGTGACGGTTGTCAATCCCGGGGCAGTATCGCCCTGCTTGCAAATGACGCACCTCATTGATCACCTCCTAGTCTTGAAGTCATCGGCCCAGATGTCCGATGAGGGATAGTAAGCGGTAATGATATAGCATTCGCCATTACCCGGATTCCGGGAGGCGACAACGTGGATCGCCTTGCCATACACCCACCCCAGTTTTAACTTACTGGGATAGGGGTTGTCTTCCGGATACTCAGCAATCGTTTCGCCTGCCTGAAGTGTGTATATGACTTCCTCGTTGGAAAGCCCTCTTTCAAACATTCTACGCAAGGCATGGCCGGTGTAACTGACCGAAACGCATGGTTCCATCCCTGACTCCCGCTCCTTTTAGTGCTGAACATGCTGAACCTTGTATTCGCGGTTCAGTCCAGATATTTGATCAGTTGAACGCCAGCAGGGAGGAGGTTCTCCTGCACAGAAACCTTATAATCACCGAAGTCACGCGCAGGCCCCTCAGATATCCTGTTGACGTCGATAAGCTCAAACAGCTTTCGGGCAGGCGCATTACCGAGGACAGAATCGTGCTTGAACACATACAGTGCACAGGGCGACATTTCACCCCGGCTGGCTGAGCGGTCATGGTCCAGCATATTCACAAGCGCATCCCAGAATAGCTCAAGGTCCTCTTCCCCAAAGCCGGTCTGCTTTGCAAGATTGGCAGAAATAAAGCCATGGCAGCGGTAAAGGCCATAGGGAATGGTAAACTTCCGCCCCATGGTGCGGTTATCACCACTCTGTTTTTCAGCTTCTTTTTCAGTTGCCACAGCCATTCGTGTAATGCTGTGTTCGGCACTGACCACCGGCTCGACACTCCGGGAGAAATTGATCTGGACCGGGCCGCGTACCTGTCCGGCATTGATCTCGGTAGACATGACCGCGCCAAATGTCCGGATGTCAAAAAAGTTACCACACATCCATCCGGTTACTTTTTTTGCGTCTTCCTCTTTCTTCGGCAATTTCTTTGACTCAGGTTTTAGGTCGAGTGCCTTGTAAGCCTTCTCATGGTTCCGGTTCAGGACCGCTTTTTCCTTTACGTAGATATCAAAAGGAGGCTCCTCGGATTTCACCATACCAACATAATTACGAATCTTGCGCTTCAGACAAACATCGGTCACCAGCCCCTGCCCGGTTTCCGCGTCAACACGCGGCAGATTGCCAGCGTCGGGATCGCCGTTAGGATTGCCGTCTTTCACATCGAACAGGAAAACAAACTCATAGCGGTTATCAAGACTCATGCTGTTTCTCCTTCAGCAACGATGGTTTCTTTTTTTGTGTAGAGCGCCTGGCGTTGATGGTAATAACCAATGGCAAATAGGCCCTGGTCTTCCAGATTAAGCTGCGCTGGAAACTCGCCAATGTCAGAGATGATGTCCGAGATTCTGCGCTGAGCGGCGTTTCGCCAGGACGGATTTTCAAGTTTTTTCAGGTGATGCGTGTGCAAGCGCATTAGGGTTCCAAAAACCGATCTTGGCGTGCAGCTGGCACTGCTGTAGTAACGGTCTCGGATCGTTGCATTGAGCCCCGGGTTCGCATCCTGCTGGAGCTTTTCCAGGACGGCAAACAGGCTACCCAACCGGTATCCAATTCGCTTTTCTGAGGGGTTGTGGGACACGGATAACTCCTTTTCTGGTTGTCTGTTAGATCGCGCCTGCCTGTTGAGGCAAGCTTTGATAAGAGCAGCGCGATAAAAAGAGACTGAGCCTTTTTCAGCCTTAATCCTTTTGATCACGGCTTGCAGGGCACTCGCCGGGAGCGGTAAGCCCGAGAGAACCGCTCTGACAGTCTCCCCGACCAGGTGCGGTGGCATGTTTTCGTCTTTACCAAGCAAGGCGGTGCTCCGCAGGAGGGCCTTCACTGACGGATATTCGCGCTCTCCAGGCTTAACTATTTCGGTGTCATTGATCCATTGCCCCAGTCGCTCCGCAAATTCCGCAACTGTGCCTGAATGCCAGAAACGAACGGCAATACGGGATGCGTTGGGGGCCAGGCCAAGAACATAGAAAGGCTGCTGGCTATCGGGCGTTGAATAGGCGCCGCTATGCAGACTGTCATAGAGCGCTTTAACGGTTTTCGCGTCCCTGTCTGGATCGTCTTTGGGCGCATCGCTGAACAAAAGCGGTACGGCGGTTTCAAGGTCAGACTGCTGCTGTGACCAGCACACAACGGATGTCTCGCCCATCTGGAACCGGCTGGGGCAGTCCGTACGCAGCAAATAATTGAGTGCAGTGCTGTATTCAAAAACCGCTTGTTCGCTGACCGGTGAATTGTCCCCCTGGCTTCTGTTCCGGGACTCAAAGGCATCAAAATTGAACGAAACAAAACTTGCTCCGGCTACCTGAGCTCCCCAGACACCTTTAACCACCGAGTGCAGCCGGGCAACGGGACGCTTCTCGCCGGTCACCAGGCAAATACCCATCTTTGCCTCGCCCTCGAGGCTGCTGGCCACCCACTGCTGAACCGCCGGTGACTGGCAAATCAGAAACGGCTCATCGGCCAGTTTGAAAGACAGGTTGCAGCCCTTGATCTTCAGAACTTCCTGCCATTCTGAAGAAGCTCTGACTTTTTCTTTTTCGGATTCGTTCGAGAGGAACTTGAGGACCGCAGACACACCCCGATCGTCAGGAATTTCGTCATGGATTTGCTCAACCTTGCGAATAAATGCGACGTGTTGCCGCGAAGCCATCAACGCATCTTTTTCACTGGGCTCGGAATCAGGTCTATCCACCTTCGGCTGTCCTATTACATAACCGAAGTGATCCCATAGAGGGTATGCCGTCTCATAAGATTTCCCACCACTCCGGCCTTTTCCCTGAGGAACGATGAACATTTGCGCCCGAAGCTTGTCCCCTTCGCCACGATCCCGTGTATCGGTGAGCTGAACGAAACGACCGTCTTTAGCGATGACAATCAGGAAAGGAATTTCCTTTTCCTCAAACCCGATGCGAGCGAGTTGATCCTTTTTGCGATGATAGTACTCAGTCAGCGCCTGAAGAATCATCCTCGCACCTCGCTACTGGATTTAGCGGGCACCTCTACCACGCCGTTTTCCAGAGTTGCGTTGAAAAACAGAGGGGAAGGCGCCTTGGGGTCACTGTAGTCCAGGTCATAAAGCATCCAACCTAGATTGCGGCTCTCGGGAATTGCTTCGAGAGTTGGCGCTGATTCGTCAACCAATGTGACGTCGCAGCTAAACTCCCGACAACCGAGATAGGGCTGATTGAAGCACTGCCCCTTTTCAGCTCTGCGCCGGAACATGTCCGCAAACTTCGCGGCAGAATCCTGGGGCCCCGCCTGATCCGTCATATGGAATTCGCCATGGAGTCGGTAACCAACATCCTTTAGGAACAGCCCGGCCCTCTGTTGCCGCTCCTCGTCCGCATAAATGCCCAACTGCCCGGTACCCTTTTTCATGGCAATCTGTGCATTCCTGGCTGACACGATGGCACCGACCTCATTTCTGCGCAGGTTAATCCACTTGATCGGCTTCAGGACTTCAATTCGAGTAACCCGCCACTCAATAGCGGGTTTCCAGAGAATAGCCTCAAAGATGGCCCTTGCGGCAGAGGGTGTAATAACGTCGTAACTGACCCGCTCAACCTTCATCTCTGGCCGGGTAAAGCAGGCAAACTCACCTGATACTTCGATACAAAAGCCCAAGGTTTTTTCCTTCTGTCACATTTAACCAATGATCATTCTTTCTGCACTGAACAGCGAATCCGGTGGCTGAATTCCCCAGAGTTTGTCGTAGTGACTCTGCTCCACCACAAATTGCCCCGCCTTCGGATAAAGCGCCCCTGCGGCTTCGAGTTTTTTGGCAAAAGATTCGGGCAGACTGACACTGAAACGCTGCAACTTACGATAGACCCACTTGGCGGCGCTGTCTGAATCCAGCACCTCAAGCCACGAGTAAATCGGACTTTCATCAACCCCTTCCGGACAGTAAGGCACAACGACCCCAATGCCGTTGTCATCTATCAACCGAAACCTTTTCGCAGCTTCTCGAAAAGAAATATCAATAGCCGGGTCCGTCGTCTGCTCCGCTTTCAATAGCGGACATATACCATGTTTATCCCGGTCGCCTTTTCGGTTCAGCTCTCCAAAATAACGCTGGATACTTTCCGGGCTTAACGGATCATCGAGCAGACCAGCTTTCAGTAATGTCAGGGTGGTTTGCTCACCCTGCCGAAGAAACCCCGGTGGTGCAGGCTGCTCGGGCAAAAAGACCTCTACTCGGCCAAGGCCCAGCCGCCCCTCCCTGTTACAGCGACCTGCCGATTGCGCGATGGAATCAAGCCCGGCCATGGCGCGGAACACCACTGGAAAATCAACATCGACACCGGCTTCAATCAACTGTGTGCTGATTACCCGCAGAGGTCGGTCACTCCCGTTTCTCCGCGCTTCCAGCCGCTGCCGGATCTCTCCAATGATGACTGAGCGGTGTTCTGCACACATATTTGCGGACAGATGGATATTGTTGCCATCATCTGCCAGCCGGCTAAATACCTCCCGCGCATGGTTACGTGTATTAACGATAGCCAGTACACAAGGCTCTCTGCTGATCAGATCACTCAATACGCCCCAACTTTTGGGCTCCGCATCTATCGGCGGCATATTCACCGTTACACGCTTCAACTTTTCGGCGAGTTCAGTGGGAGCCGGAACAATTTCTGTGACATTGCCCAAACCCTCTTGCTCAACCCGACCAAAGGCATCTTTTTGTTCACCCAGCTCCGGTTGCGTAGCGGTGCACAAAACCCAGGTAACACCGAAATATTCGCTCATCTGGCGCATGGCCTGAGTAATCGGTTTATGAAAATCTCTCGGCAACTGCTGCGCCTCATCCAGCACGATCACAGAATTGACCAGATTGTGTAACTTCCGACACTTGCTGGTTCGGGATGCGAACATCGACTCAAAAAGCTGGACGTTGGTGGTAACAATGAGGGGGGCGTCCCAGTTCTCACTCGCCAGCCTGGAGCGGCTGGTTTCACCGGCGGGCGGCATATCGAGACTACTATGATGTTCAAGTACCGCTTCATCACCAAGGATATCCCGGAACACCTTGGCGTTCTGCTCAATGATACTGGTGAAAGGAATGGCATAAATGATCCGGCTTTTACCGAACTTTTCGGCGTGACGCATCGCAAAAGCCAGGCTTGAGAGAGTTTTCCCACCACCAGTTGGCACCGTCAAGCTGAAAATTCCGGGATCAAGTTCTGCCGCCGAAAGGCAGCTATCGAGAATAGAGCCTCTTATGTCATTTAATGGTGTTGATTCAGCAGAGCGTCGAAAAATCGTTAAGTGCTGGAAATAGGCATTTGAGAGAGCACCAAGCGTTAAATCACCCGAGCGCTTTTCCGCCTTTCTTGGAGACATGTATTGCTCGGTATCCAGAAAATCCGCATCCACCAAGCATGAAAAAATCAGCCTTATCCAAAGGCTAATGGCATCCGGGTCTCTCGCAGCACCCGGGATCGCCGGCATGTCACCCCGCAGAATGTCGCCAGGAATTTGCTCTGCGAGTGACTCCCGATACTCGGTTCCGGCCTCTTGTAGCCGAAAACTCAGTGCTCCGCGACCACCGAGCCAATCTGGCAACCCTGCATGATGGCCGGAAATAATATAAGCCAGGATGTGACCAAACACAGGCCCAAGTGTTTCCACTGCATGAGTTGCACCTGCGGTCGAGTGCGTCACCCGGCCAGGGCCCTGTTCAATGTGAGCATTCTCTCTGTCGTATCCGGTCTGATCACGGATATATTTCTGAAACGGAGCACGATACTTTCCAAGATCGTGCCACAACCCCGCAAGAGCACCCCATCCCTCGGCACCGAAGGCACCAGCGCTATCTCCCGCCAACCGGGATACATCTCTTAGATGATCTTCCAGTGAATGCGGAATACCCCAGGTGCCGTCATTGTTCTGTTTGGCGTGTGCTATGTATTGCTTTAACAAAGCTCTTCCACCTATCAATTAACCGTTTAACCAACACCATACAAGCTTAACTGCACCAGTCCATGCACCACTGAATGAATTACCAGTAGATTGAGTTCATTTTCCGAATTCTTTCCGCCACTTCTGCCCGCAGACTCTCCGGCCCAAGCACCTCAACATCGGGCCCGAACCGCAAGACCTCCATCACCAGCTCACGCTCATCGGAATAAGGTACACGCAGGTGATAACCGTCGGCCTGCCACTGGCCTTGCTGATCAATGTGCCACTGCTCCTCCGCCACCCATTGCGCCGCGTGCTCCGAAAACCTGAGATGTGCGGTGGATGTGGATTGGCCGCCGAAGATTCCAAAACCGGAATTGGCAAAGGCATCCAGCTGCGCTGCCGGACAAGGCTTGGAGGTGCGTTTACTAACTTCCGTGTGAGTCATTCTATCGAGTGAGAACAATCTCAGGTCTTCGGCCTGGTCGCACCACGCCAACAAATACCAATTGGAGCGGTAGTGGAGAAGCCGCTGGGGGTGCACCAGCCTCTCCTTGGCCGCCCCGCCGCTTCTGGCCTGATACCCAAAGGTCAGACATTTTCCGGATAGCGTGGCTTCTGCTGAGGGATCAAAGGTGTGATGAGCGGTTGTTCGGGCCTGAATAGGCTGGATTCGGATGCGTTCGCTGATGGCCTCGGCGTCATGGCCGGATTCGCCTAGCAAGTAGCGGATCTTTGATCGCAGGGGGGCTAATCGGTTGGTGATGAGACCAGGCTGAACGTTTTCCAGTAATTGCTCACAGGCGAGCAGTGCATAAAGTTCAGCGGGGTTCATCCAGAATCCCGGCAACTCGAATACCGGCGCACCGGGAGCATAACGATGGCCGTTAGCATTCCGGCAATACTCGATAGGAGCGCCGAGCGAGTCTCTTAGGTATTCGAAATCACGAGTAATGGTATTGCGGCTGGACTCGAGCTCTTCAACAAACACTCGCATGGGAACGGGCTGTCGGGCATTACGAAGAAGTCCATGAATTTTGTAGATGCGATAAAAGCGGCTCACCAGCCCTCCTTGCCAAACTCCATTTCAGCACTCAGGTTAGCTACGTATCTATAAGCATGCCACTTCTATTTGGTATTTCCTACCAACGCCCCTGCAAGGTCGCCACAATGCGCCGGCTTCCGGCATTATCACGGTGCTCGCACACGTAAATACCTTGCCAGGTGCCCAGCGCCAGGTGGCCGTGGCTGATCGGGATGGTGAGTGACGGCCCGATCATCACGCTTTTGATGTGGGCGGGCATGTCGTCAGGGCCTTCCAGGGTGTGTTCGTAATGAGGCGCATGCTCCGGCACCATGACACTGAAATGCCGCTCCAGATCACCCCGCACATCCGGATCGGCATTTTCGTTGATCGCCAGGGACGCGGAGGTATGCTGGATGAACAGGTTGAGAAGACCAACTTCGCAGTTGGTCAGCTCCGGAGCCTGGGCCAGAATTTCATTGGTGACCAGGTGAAAGCCCCGGGGCAAAGGGGCCAGCTCGATAGTGTTCTGATGCCAGATCATAATGACTCCACCGGTTATTTTTGCAGATCGTCCCATGGATGAACGGGTACCACCGCGTCTTCAGACATCTCATTCTCATAGGAGCTTCTGAAGTAGTCCATAGCTTTTTCAGCCTCGCCCAGCTCGTCAAACCGGGCCACGTGGTAGATTGCCTCGCCCTCGTTGACCAGTGGCAGGTTGTTGACACAGATAACGATGCCAGAACACGGCGAGGTAATGGCCACTTCGGTCTCTCCGAAGGGATCGGCCACCATGGCCAGTTTCTGGCCTTTGCGCACCCTCTGACCCAGCTTGGCGACCGGCCGCATGATGCCGTCAATGTCGGCCCGTATCCATTGCGAGTTGGCGGCGGTTTCAGAACGTTTTTTGGGGGCCTTCGGCCCCTTTTTCGCAGGCACCATCTCCAGTTCCCGCATGACCCGGATAATGCCTTTCACGCCACTGGCTATCACCACGTCGTCAAAGCGCAGGGCTTCGCCGCCCTCGAAGGTGATCACCGGTATATCCAGAGAGTCGGCGTAGGCCCGCAGGCTGCCTTCCCGCAGACCGGCATTGATGATAATCGGCGCGCCAAAGGCATCGGCCATACGGGAGGTTTCAGGATTCTTCAGCTCGGCCCGGATCTGTGGCAGGTTGAACCGGTGAACGGCACCGGTGTGCAAATCGATGATGTGCGTCACCTTTTCCATGATCAGAGTGCGCAACAGATAAGCGATTCGCCCACCCAGAGACCCTGTTTCCGAGCCCGGGAAGCAGCGGTTCAAATCCCTGCGATCCGGCAGATAACGGGTGCGTTGAACAAAGCCGAAAATATTGACGATAGGCACAGCCACCAGCGTGCCTCGCAGATGCCGGAGCGCGGAGTTCTTCAGTACCCGGCGAATGATCTCAACACCATTGATTTCATCGCCATGGATAGCACCGCACACCATCAACACCGGACCGTCCCGGCGGCCGTGCACCACCTCTACGGGTATGTGCAGCGGCGTGTGTGTGTAGAGCTTGGCAACCTGAACCTCTACCGTCGCTCGGGTGCCGGCCTTTATCTGCACGCCGTTAATTTCAAACGGTGCTCTTGATGCTCTCGACATTGCCTTCAACCTTGCCCCCTGGTTTTGGTTTTCCAGGGCCGGTAGTTTTTCTCGGTCCAGTTGATGATCATGCTGGCTACATTCTTACCCGTGGCATTTTCGATACCTTCAAGGCCCGGCGAGGAGTTGACCTCCATCACCAAAGGACCCCGACTGGAGCGCAGCAGATCGACACCTGCCACGTTCAGCCCCATGGCCTTAGCGGCAGTAATCGCCGTGCGCCGCTCTTCAGGAGTGATGCGCACCAGCGATGCGGTTCCGCCCCGGTGCAGGTTGGAGCGGAATTCACCATCGGCGCCCTGTCGTTTCATGGCGGCAATCACTTTATCGCCAATCACGAAACAGCGGATGTCCGCACCGCCGGCTTCCTTGATAAATTCCTGCACCAGAATGTCGGCTTTCAGGCCCATAAAGGCCTCGATCACACTCTCGGCCGCCTTGCGGGTTTCTGCCAGCACCACGCCGATACCCTGGGTACCTTGCAGTAATTTGATAACCACCGGAGCGCCGCCCACCATTCTCAGCAGCTCTGGCACGTTGTCGGGCTTGTTGGCAAACCCGGTCACCGGCATGCCCACGCCTTTGCGCGCGAGTAACTGCAGCGAGCGCAACTTGTCACGGGAGCGGGTGATGGCCACCGACTCGTTCAGCGGGAACACACCCATCATCTCGAACTGACGTAATACCGCCGTTCCGTAGAAGGTAACCGAGGCGCCAATCCGCGGAATCACCACGTCAAAGTTTTCGAGCACTTCCTCGTGATAATGAATCAGCGGATTTGCGGAGGTGATGTTCATAGAACAATGCAGGGCGTCGATCACCTTCACTTCGTGGCCACGGTTAACGCCTTCCTCAACCAGTCGCCGGGTTGAGTACAGGTGACGATTTCGCGACAGTACCGCAATTTTCATATTCAGGTCCTCAGTGCCGGTTCGCCGGCCAGGTAGGAAGCTTCAGGGTAGACGAGGGATCGACCTGCCATGGCAGTCCGCCCCAATAGCATCCGGAACCGCATGGAGTCCCGGTTGGTCAAGGTCATTTCAATGGGCCAGCTTTGATCCCCCACTACCAGGGTGGTTTCGATCACCAGCCGCAATTCTTTGTGGCCGCCGGAGTCTGATACCGTGCGCTCGTCAAGCACTTTGGCATCACACTCGACCACATGGTGCAGTTCATTCTGTACCGGGTGTACCCAGAACCTCACGCGGCGCTCGCCGTTTTCGGTGTAGGGCTCGGTCCGAAAGGTATGCAGGCAAGACGTACGCGCCCCGGTGTCTACTTTCGCCTTGATGCGGCTAATATCCAGATCCGGCAGTGCCACCCACTCTCGCCAACCCAGCGCCGTTTTGTTCTCAGCCGGGATTGGATGGGTGGTTTTGATGACTTCAGTCGTTTCTGTCGACATCCGAAGAATCCTTGTCTTTTTGTTTTTCCAGGCCCATCAGCTGCACACGGAAGGGCTCGGAATGGCTACCAGCATAAATGCTGGTATGAGGAAAAGGTATTTCAATGCCTTGTGTATCAAGCAATTTTTTAACCGCGATCATCATGCTGCCCCGGCCTTCAAAGAATTTATCTTTCGGTATCCAGAAGGAGAACTGCAGGTCGACAGACGATGCGCCAAATCCCGTTACCAACACGAAAGGTTTTGGCTCCTCTAGGCAGGCTGCGTTGTCTGTTGCCAACCCTAGCAACAAGTCGCTGACACGTTCGACATCTTCGGCGTAGGCGATGCCGATGGCCAGGTCCACCCGCCGAATAGGAAAGCGTGAGCGGTTTACCACCCGGGTTTTAATCAGGGTTTCATTGGGTATGCGCACGTACAGGTTGTCTGGCGTTCTCAGCTTCACACTCAACAGGTCAATGGCAACGACCTCACCGAGGGTGGCATCCACCTCAATGAAATCGCCAATCTCAAAAGGCTTCTCGATGACCAGAAATAAACCGCTGATGATGTTGGATGCCGAGGTCTGCGAGGCAAAACCGATAGCGACAGTCAGAATCCCCGCAGCCCCCAGCACCACCTCCAGTGAAAAACCAGCTTCCCGCAGCGCGGCCATGGCAAACAGCAGAAACACCAGATAGAAAAACAGCCGGCGGATCATTACCTGATGATGCCGAGAGACCCGTTTCTCAACCATGCGGCCAATACTGCGGGCTACCAATGAGCCCAGAACCAAACCCAGTACCAGTAAAAATCCGGCTGACAACCACTGCCCCCAGGCAATCCCGTTGATCACCTGAATCGTTGTTGCTTGTATCGCATCAAACAAAGAAATACTCCTGTCGTGGCCGTCAGCCAAACATGTGATCAAAAGTACGGACCAGCCTTCGGCCCCTGGCCAGCTTTTCCCTGGCGGGCGCAATTAGCTGGCACAAACCAGCCTCAGCAATCACTGAATGTTCAATGTGCAGGCTGGCTGAATTCATGTCGGTTTCACATTCCACAGTAACACCCGGCGTCCAGAGTTGCCCTCGCTCATTGCGATGCAGAGACAACAGCGGGGTGGGCAGGCTGAACCGTTCCAGCAACAGCGGTTTTTCTCGCTCGTTGATTATGGTTACTGGAGTGACCGCGCGCCACGGCCTTTTGGGTACCGCCTCCAGAGCCAGCCGACCAAAGGTTGACGAGGCATAGCACAATTCCCCCTCCAGGGTATTCCGGCCTAACCAGGTCATGGAGGGTGGCGCCAGAGGTAACTCGGCCAGCTCGGTTTCCGGATCGCCCACGCACACTTTCATCCACAGCGCGGTACCCACATAAAGAACGCATCGGGCACCGGCGGGAATGGTTAACGGCTGAAAGGGCCTGATAACGGTCGGCAAACCTGCCATCGCCGGGTAAAAGCGAACAACCCCGTTGTCCTTGGAGCGCACAAAACGCTGCACCGCAAGATCCGTCGAAGGCAGGGTGTGACCGATGGCCTCAAACCAATCCTCGGGATCTACGCCCAATGCGGTGCTCTGCACCCGGACTTGCCACTCAAGATCCAACAATGTCACCCACAACCGGGTATGGCCCAACTGGTGCTTTTGAGTCTGGCCGGAAGCCAGTTGATAAGGGTGTGCCCAGACACCATCGCGCTGGCTTTCGGTTTGTTCTGTCATGCCGAGGAAAACACTCCTTTTTTATAGCCGGCTTTACTGCTTAACTATAATCCAATCCGGTAGTTGCAGCGAATATACAAGCTAATGATTTACCGCCTGTAATTACCACTATCCCCACTGCTCCAAGGTGACCACTCGCATGACAGAACTGGTCTGGTTCCGCAACGACCTGCGCATCGCTGACAACCCCGCACTCACCGCCGCCTGCAAAAGTGGGAACCCAGTGCGTGCATGCTTCATCGTGACACCGGGGCAGTGGCAGGAACATGACTGGTCTGCGGCCAGAGTCCGGTTTGTGCTGGAACACGCTAACGATCTGTCGAAACAGTTGGCCAGACTAGGCATTGCCCTGTCTTTTATCCACGCAGAATTCTTTACTGACAGCCTTGCCGCATTGGAAGCACACTGCCACGAGCACAACGTCCGCCAGCTGCACTTTAATGAAGAGTACGGCATCAACGAGCGGCGCCGGGACAAACAGGTGCGGGACCGCCTGGCAGAACTGGACGTGGGCGTGAACAAATACCGGGATCAAACCGTCGCGCCGGTCGGCCAGATACTGACCCAACAGAACGAACCCTATTCGGTCTTCACCCCGTTCTCCCGACGCTGGCGCAGCTGGATAGAAGAAACCCAGCCGACGCTGTTTCCGGCACCCACAGCCGTGGGTGAGGAGCTGCAACCAGAACAGACGGACACCCTGCCTGCTCCCTTTCAGGACGCACCAGAGCCTCTGGTCAGCACCGGTGAGCATGCCGCCAATAACCAACTGGAACAGTTTCTGGCAGAGCGAGCCCGAGATTACAAAGACAACCGGGACTTACCCGCAGTGGATGGCACCAGTCAATTGTCCCCCTATCTGGCCAACGGCGTGCTGTCTGGCCGCCAGTGCCTGATTGCCGCGAGGCAGAGCGGCACTAAAGGTGAAGGCATCGAAACCTGGATTAATGAGATCGCCTGGCGGGATTTTTACATCAACATTCTGTACCACTACCCGCGAGTAAGCATGCACCGTGCCTTCAAGCCAGAGACTGAGGCACTGGCCTGGAACGATCCAAGTAAGCATTTTGAGGCCTGGAAAGAAGGGCGGACCGGCATTCCGATTGTCGACGCCGCCATGCGCCAACTGAAAACCACCGGCTGGATGCATAACCGCCTGCGCATGATCACCGCCATGTTCCTCACCAAAAACCTGTTCATAGACTGGCGCCTGGGCGAGGCCTGGTTCATGCAGAACCTGGTGGACGGTTTTCTGGCTTCAAACAATGGGGGCTGGCAATGGAGTGCCTCAACCGGCACCGACGCTGCGCCGTACTTTCGGGTATTTAATCCCGTGACCCAAAGTGAGCGATTTGACCCGAAGGGCGAGTTTATCCGCCATTGGGTGCCGGAATTGGCCAAACTCGACAACAAAAGGATTCATGACCCTTCCAAGAACGGCGTTATTCCTGGCGGCTATCCGCGGCCGATCGTCGACTTGAAGGAAAGTCGCAAAGAAGCGATTGCTAAATTTCAGGCGTTGAAGGATTGAAACCTCGGCATCTGGCTGCCGGTCAGGGTTGAGGCGGGCCTTTCCAAAACACGCCGTGAATACGTCCCTGTAGGCTCCGCTCCGCCATCCATGGCTCCGCAGGGTTTTGGAAAGGCCCGC
>LJZQ01000010.1 GCA_001314845.1 Marinobacter excellens HL-55 | reverse complement strand
GGAAAGCTATCGGCTAAAGCAGAAGACAACAAGCTAGACTATGAAAGGTGGGTCAATTTTATTGGCCAAAGGTGGGTCAAAATAAATGGCCATTGACAATAACCAAAGTTCTTGGCATTGCTTTCAAGATACTTAATCTCCATCGCCGTGAAGCTATTTGGCCTATTGATCAGCACATCTCTGATAGTCTCACCATGCAGATCAATCCGACCAACGCCTCGCTCTAGTTGGCTTTGAAGGAATTGTTCATTAACGGACCACGCTTTTGCTCGGCCTTCTGCCTCACCCAAACCATTGGTTAGCTTGGAGAAAAAACTAGACTCTGTCTCATACCATACTCCGCCATTGGCTTTCGCCTCTTGAATATACCCTCCATTCTCAGCCCACCTACCCAGAACCACGCGATTCGAGTCCTGATTAACGTGAGTAGACATTCCGGCAATTTGTCGAGCAAATTGATTGGCGTCAGTACCTGTCGCACTTCTCAACCCACTAATGGCATCATCTAATGCACGTTTATTTCGAACACCCTCGCCATCACTACCAACGCTCTTCTGAAAAACCAGATACAACGGCTCAATCCCACTATCCTTCGGAAAACTTACGATCAGCTCAACCTGATCCTCAAAGGGCCTCTGGTAGCCCGGCGGCGAATGTTCCTGGCCATCCTCCTGAATCGGCGTCACCAGAACACTATAGGGATCGATCCCCGAGTAAGCTGGGTACTCGGTGCTCACAACCGGGCGGTGGCCGCTGTCATCCGGATACCAGACGAGGGTGAAGTCGTCATCAACCACCACTTCAAAATTCTCGCCCTTGAGCTCTGCGTGAGCCACCGGAACCCGGTCTTTGTATCCGGTGCTGTCGTTAACATGATAGCCGGCCACCCGGAGGTTTCCGGTGGCGTCCACATGCAGATGAAAGCGCACCCGAATGGCTGCCTCGGCCATCTCGAGGAGTTCTTCCTCGGTGTACAGGGTGCCGTCGCCCAGCTTAGATGGCCAGAGCGCCAACAACGCTGTACTAGCAGCGGTACTCATTACGCTGGCACCAATACGCGCCGCCATAGCCCAGCCTTTTGCCAATCTCATTGCCGAACCTGAGATCAGGCCCAGCGGCCGCAAGCCGTTTGCCCCAGGGCTGGTGACGGTGGCGGGGGCAAGCATCGCAAGGGTGCCAAAGTTGCTGGCCTTTTCCTGGCCCTCGTTACTGTCGGTATCCCCGGAGGGGCGGGTGCAGGACTTGGCAAATACCTTGGGGCCCAATGGCGGAAGCCCAAAGTTTTCCGAGATCACCACCGGCGGGGGTAGAGGCTCAGGTGGCGGCTCAATCACCGGGGGTTCTGGCGTGTAGTCGAGCCTCGCTGGCGGCGCCAGGCTATCGGAATGAGCATAGGCAGTGCCCCTTGCAGGAAAGGCTTGCCGGTCACCGAAGCGTCTTTCGAAGGCCATGACGGCATTCTCTGCAATGGCTACCGAGGCACTTTCGGCGGGAACAATGCTCCCGGATACCAGCCTGAAGACGGGAACCGCCGGGATCTCTTTCAGCAACACCAGTTCGCCACTGGCCAGCTGGTCTCGTAATCGGGAAGGGGTAAAACTGGAGCTCGAAAGGTAGCTGGCCAATTCCCTATCGGAGTATTGGTCCCAGCCACCCTCGATCATCAACGCTTCGTGAAGCGCAAGCGAGTGCGGGTCTGCTATTTTGGTCACGTCCGTGTTTCCACAAGGTATTAATCGGCACAATCCATGCCTGAAGTGTTGGCAAATGTACCGGAATTGCCGTGCAAGTCCAAGTCTGCATCGAGTATGTTTATGGAATCGACACAGGCTGAATCTATGTCGATTTTTCGGAGTTTTTTCGACAAAGCTCAGTCTTGGCACACTCTACATACACATAGGATTTCTGATTATCTATACACGTGACCCTCGATATACATAGAAAAATGCGGTTTCCTTTGCATATCCATAAAGACATGTATAGATTTCTTGTTTTTCTATACATGAATTAAGAAAGGGACTTTTTGTGCTGCCAACATTACCCCTAGAACACTTGGAACAGTGGGAATCCCGTGCCGTGCTGAAAAAAGCGGCAGAAGCCCACCGCTACCTGGCGGAACTCAAAGGTGTGGCAGCCACCATTCCCAACGAAGAAATACTGATTAACACGCTGACCTTGCAGGAAGCCCGGCACAGCTCTGAAATCGAAAACATCATCACCACCCAGGATGATCTCTATCGGGCTGTGGTAGCAGACGACGCCAGTGTTTCGCCAGAAACCAAAGAAGTTCAGGACTACGCCACGGCATTACGGGCAAGTTTCCGAAGCGTTCGAAAGTCACAGCTAATTCGCCTGAACGACATTCTGTTAATTCAACAAACCCTGGAGAAGAACCGGGCAGGCCTACGCAAGCTCCCTGGAACGGCTCTAAAAAACCAGGCCACCGGTGAAGTGGTGTATGAGCCGCCCCAGTCAGCCCGAGAAATAGAGGACTTGATGGGCAATCTGGTGGCCTACATTAACGATGACGAACTGTGCGATGCCGATCCACTGGTAAAAATGGCCATCATTCACCACCAGTTTGAAAGCATTCATCCGTTCTACGACGGCAATGGCCGCACAGGGCGCATCATCAACATGCTGTATCTGGTGGCGAAAGACCTGCTGGATCTACCGGTGCTTTACCTCAGCCGTTACCTGATTCAGACCAAAGCCGGTTACTACCAGGAATTACAGGCCGTGCGAGATACCGGCAATTGGGAGCCCTGGTTACTCTACATGCTGGAAGGTGTCAGCCAGACGGCTCAGCAAACCATCGCACTGATTGGCCAGATTCGGGAGCTGATGCAACACACCAAGCACCGAATGCGGGACGAATGCCCGAAGATCTACCGCCAGGAGCTGCTGAACAACCTGTTCAATCATCCGTACACCAAGATCGAGTTCGTGATGGAGGACCTGGGCGTCAGCCGAATCACCGCAACCAAGTACCTGGATGAACTCGTCAGCATTGGTCTGCTGGACAAGACCAAGGTAGGCCGCAGCAATTTCTACGTCAATTCACCGCTGATGGCGCTGTTCCTTGAGCGCGCCTAAAGACAACCGGAAGTACCCATGACCAATAACGACATCGTCCAGAAACTCTGGAACCTCTGCGACGTGCTGCGAGACGACGGCATCAACTACTCGGATTACGTCACCGAACTGGTGCTGCTGCTGTTCATAAAAATGGTGCATGAGAACACCGAAGCCGGCACCCTGAAAAAACACCCGCTGCCGGAAGGCTGCCGCTGGAGTGACCTGAACGGCAAATCTGGCATCAACCTGCTGAACGACTACAAACGCATCCTGCTCAGCCTGTCCACCGGCCGCGACGCCGATGGCACCCTGGTACACGACGACCCGCTGATCAGCGCCATCTACGCCGATGCCCAGACCCGCCTGCGGGAGCCGCGCCATCTGGAGCAGATGATCAAAACCCTGGACCAGATCGACTGGTTCAGCGCCCAGAAAGACGGCCTGGGGGATCTGTACGAAGGCCTGCTGGAGAAAAACGCCAACGAAACCAAATCCGGTGCCGGCCAGTACTTCACCCCCCGCGCCCTGATCAACACCATGGTGAACTGCCTCAGGCCGCAACCGGGCGAACGCATCCAGGACCCATCCGCGGGTACCGCGGGCTTTCTGATTGCTGCCCACGAATACATCAAAAGCCAAACCGACGACCTTTATGAACTGAAGGACGCAGCGAAAACGTTCCAGACCACCCAGGCCTACGTGGGCATCGAGTTGGTGCCCGGCACCCGCCGCCTGGCGTTGATGAACTGCCTGCTGCACGGCATGGAAGGAGACGCCGAGGGCGTGGTGCACCTGGGCAACGCCCTGGGCCAGACCGGCGCCGGTCTGGAAAAGGCCGACGTCATCCTCGCCAACCCGCCCTTCGGCACCAGCAAAGGCGGCGACGCCAGCATCACCCGGGACGACCTCACCTACAAGACCAGCAACAAACAGCTGGCCTTTTTGCAGCACATCTACCGCAACCTCAAACCCGGCGGCCGCGCCGCCGTGGTGCTGCCGGATAACGTGCTGTTTGAAGCCGGCGTAGGCACCGACGTACGCCGGGACCTGATGCACAAGTGCAACCTGCACACCATCCTGCGCCTGCCCACCGGCATCTTCTACGCCCAGGGCGTGAAAACCAACGTGCTGTTCTTTACCAAAGGCAGCACAGCAGACAAACACCAGGAAGAGAACTGCACTGAGAATGTCTGGGTCTACGACCTGCGCACCAACATGCCCAGCTTCGGCAAACGCACCCCGTTTGGCGACCAGCATCTGAAGCCGTTTGAAGTGGTTTACGGTGACAGCCCCAATGGCGACAAAAAACGAGAGGAGGGCGAATACAGTTTCCACTCCGAAGCCATCGAACTGCCCGAACACAGCGACGAAAACGAAGGCGTCGACCCGCGCCTGGCCCACAGCCGATGGCGCAGCTTCAGCCGCCAGTGGATTGCCGAGTACAAGGGCGACTCGCTGGATATTTCCTGGCTGAAGGACAGTGACAGTGTGGATGCGGCCAATCTGCCGGAGCCGAGTGTGTTGGCGGGTGAGGCGATGGGGGAGCTGGTTCAGGCGTTGGGGGAGCTGGATGCGTTGATGCGGGAATTGGGGGCTGAGGAGGAGGCTGATGGGGCGCGAGTGCTTTTGGGGGAAGTGATGGGTGAGAATTCATGACTGACAGCTCTATCCCATCGGAATGGCACAAAACGACATTAGGTGCCGTCGCCCAGTGGGGTTCAGGCGGTACGCCCTCGCGGAAAAATCCCCAGTACTACGGCGGGAATGTGCCTTGGGTAAAAACTGGTGATCTCGGTCCAAAAGTCCTGTCGGCTGCAAGTGAATACATCACTGAGCTTGGCGTACAGAAATCCAGTGCGAAATACTTTCCAAAAGGTTCCGTTGCGATAGCCATGTATGGCGCGACCATTGGCAAAACGTCCATTCTGGGCTTCGACGCAACAACCAATCAGGCATGTGCAGTTGGCTTGCCAGTCGATGGTATTACCGATACGACGTTTCTGTACTACCTACTCCGCAATGAAAAAGATGGCTTCATTGCGAAGGGCAAAGGGGGAGCACAGCCCAACATTTCTCAAGCTCTCATCAAAGAGCATGGGATTGCGCTTCCCCCCCTCGCCGAACAAAAAGTCATCGCCGACAAACTCGACACCCTGCTGGCCCAGGTGGAAAACACCAAAGCCCGCCTCGAACGCATCCCGCAAATCCTCAAACGCTTCCGCCAGTCCGTGCTGGCTGCAGCGATGAGTGGGCGGTTGACGGAGGAGTGGCGATCGAATTTCGATTCGTATGTTCATCCAAATGCAGATAACTGGAAGTGGGCACCGATTCCGAAAACATGGGAAGTCAGACTCTATCCTGATTTAGTAGAAAGCCGGCTGGGAAAGATGCTCGACAAAGCCAAGAACAGCGGCAGTCCAACCAAATACCTTGGCAATATCAACGTAAGGTGGTTTGACTTCAAACTATCTGAGGTTCAGGAAATCTTGGTATCCGAGGCAGAGAGAAATGAACTGGCTATTCGACCGGGTGACGTCTTGATTTGTGAAGGTGGGGAACCAGGAAGATGCGCAATTTGGGATGGTCGAGTCGAAGAGCAGATTGTGTTTCAGAAGGCTCTTCACCGGGCCAGAGTTTCAGAAGCATTGATACCCGAATGGCTGGCGCTCAACCTGAAGCATGACGCTGACAGTTTGACCTTGGAACAACTATTCACCGGCACAACCATCAAGCACCTCACAGGCAAGGCGCTAAAGAAGTATCCGCTGCGTGTTCCGCCAATAGAAGAACAAACCGAAATCGTCCGCCGAGTAGACCAACTCTTCGCCCACGCCGACCGCATCGAGCAACAGGTCAACAACGCCCTGGCCCGCGTCAACAATCTCACCCAGTCCATCCTGGCTAAGGCCTTCCGGGGCGAACTCACCGAGCAATGGCGCAGGGACAACCCGGAACTGATCAGCGGGGAGAACAATGCAGTCGCGTTGCTGGAGCGGATCAAGGCTGAGCGGGCGGCTGTGGAAAAACCCAAACGCCGTAAAACCAAAGCCTAAAGACCTGATCATCTACAAGGCCATCGCCGCCTGTGAGGGGACAGGTGTGGCCGTTGACGATCATTTTCGTGACGTCACGAAAATGGTCTCGCTAGCAGCAATTACAAGCGCCCGGGGAAGGTCAGAGACACAGAATATAGGTGAGCAAGCCGGCAATCAGCTGTCATCATCAGGGGGAAACATCTGGCTCTGAACTGGTGTCGGCTCAATATCCGCCAGCGACTTTACTGCCAACCCCTTGGAGCTTGCGATCTTGCGGAGCGAGTCATCGTGTGACCAGACTTCATCCGCCATGGCAGCAAGCGAAATCCCGACGATCTGGCGATCATAGGTAAGCTTTTTGGCATACTGGCCCGGTGAAATCTGGGCCAGCTCCTTCTTGTTTGGAAGCTGGGCGCATTCAATCGCTGCGGCAGTGTCGAAGTCCACAACTTCAAAGCAGGCACTGCCGTTCAGAACGTCTAGGTACTCCTGATATTTAGATTCTGCCACACCGATCAGGAATTCCGACAACACCGGTGCCGGTATGAGAATCAGAGCTTTCTTTCTCTCTGCCTCAGCGACAAATGCTCTAGCTCGTTCATCAACCCGAACCAAGACCGCCTTGGTCTCTGGATCAGTAAGGCCCGTTGTGTTCGGGGCAAGAATCTGGATCAGGATGTTGTTATCAACTAATAGTCTCAAATCAGCCTCTCAGGTCCCTGGCTACTCCATGCGGATCGTCCATGTCCGCCCATTTCAAACCACCAATCGACTGAAGCCTGGAAACCACCTCACTTACCTTGGCGGTATCCAGCTCCTGGAATGATTCAACTTTGAGCTTCTTGAGCTTCCACACTCCTTCAGGCGAACGCTCCCAGATGCCCGGACCACTCACGCGCACCTGTTTGAACAGCAGAGCAGAAAGCTGCTGAGCCATCTCAGTGGTGGCTTCGCAATAGAGCGTTTCACCGCTGGCCCCCTCAAGTCGAACCGGGACCGTTTCGTCTTTACCACCAACCAGATACAGACGGCCCTGGACGGAGCCAGACTTGTTAACCACCAGCGGTTTTTCATCATCGGGCCGCTTTCGGAACGACAATACCTGCGCTTCCGTGTTGTCCAAAATCGCACCCCCTGTGCCATCTTCATCCATGAGTTGTTGAAGTGCTCGGTAGGCAGATAGGTGCTTTTTCGCACCCATGCCATTTGGCACTTCCCGCACGTGGGTGAGAACCTTTTGATAGTGGAGGTCCTCAATATTCACATTCAGCATGGCGCTGCCTTTACTAACCGCAGAAAAATGCACGTGCTCTACCTCCCCAAGCATGTCAGAGAGATGGGCCAGATACTGCCCCAACCGCTTCATAGGAAGCGTCTCCGGGCTGCAGTCATTTAACTTCAGGGTTAGCTTTTTCATACTGGTGATTATAGAAGGCTGGCTGCCCACTTGCTACCGAACGTAATATGGAGCGAGTAAGTCGGTATTCGCTGACTTGACGGACAGCTGCCGCTTTGCCTAAAGCCTATGCACAGGGACTGGAAATGACTAGGTTTGCTTGTAACTACGCCATTGTGCGATTCATGCCTTACGTTGAAACCGGCGAGTTTGCCAACGTCGGCGTTTTGCTGTGGATACCCAAGCAGAAAACCCTGTTGTTCAAACTTCTACGACGTAAGTACGGCCGAATTACTCAATTCTTCGAAGAGCTGGATAAGCAGGTTTATCTGAAGACCATGGCTGATCTGGATGCCGAGCTTCACCGAATCGAGGGGCTGCTGCAGGAAGGTGCTGTGGTAACGGCCAATTCAAATCTCGAATACGGCTTCCATAAGGGCATTTTCGAAGAAATCATCCGTCCCCGTGAAACCATTGTTCGGTTTAGCGAGCAGAGAGCGATTCTGAGTGAAAATCCCAAGGAAACACTCACGGCGCTCTATGACTACTACGTAGGCCGAAACTTCGTGAACAAGGAGTATCAGGAAGGGCTCATGGTGACGGGCATCAAGCGTCTGTTAGAGCAGGAGAACCTGGCGACTCATTTTAAAAAGCGGAAAGTCGGGGACAAGGTTTACAGCGTTTCTTTTCCATTTGTAGAAGAGCGAAATAACAAAGCCATCCGGGTAATCAAGCCATTGTTTCTGGGTCAAGCAGATTCAACCGCCATTATCGAGCATGGTGGGCACTGGAGACTAAAGGTTGAACAACTCCGTAAACGTCAGTTACTGCAAGGCCCTGTGTTGTTTCCAGTAAAGGGCCCGGAAGATGCCAAAGCGGGTGACCACCGCCATGAGGCTTTTGAAGAAACCCGGCACAGTCTTGAAGGCCAAGAAATACAACTGGTTGATTATGAAGAGCACCGAAAAATCCTGGACTTTGCTACGCAAATCCTGCATTAGACCGGTATCAAAAACCAAAAAGCCCCGGTCACACTTACCGGGGCTCAGATACTGTCCACTCAGAATTTACCTACCGCTGATGCCCTTAAGCAGCTACTGAGGTTTCGTTCTCCAGGAATCGAGCGACAGCGCCGTCGGGGTTCTTGGCATCAACAAGCTCGTCACTTACCTGATAGCCCCGTGAAAGGAGGTTCTGCTCGCGGAGCTGATTGCCATTCATGCCAATGGCGATGGCAATACCCAAAGCAATAATGTTGGTAACCAGATTGGCAGTATCCAGGGGCATGATGAACCCCAGAAGGAAACCGATGCTAAAGCCGCCAATCAGAATCAGTGCGGCCAGGCCCCACATTTTCTTGACCAAAGCCCAGAACCCGCCAAAACAGAATCCCGGCCAGGACCAGCCCTGTTTTACCGCTTCTTGTTGGCCAGAGGGGTGCGTGAAGATTTTGTACTGCTTCATATCCTTATCCTTTTAATGTCTTCCATGTTTCAAAACCAAGGCTTCAACCAACCTCGGTCAGGCACTTCAGAGTGCCGGCGGAATATACAGTTGCAACTCCGCCCTAATCAACCGCAAAGCCCGACGCTGTGAGCCGTATCAAGAATTTGGCTAAAAACGCCTCACTGCTCCACCACAATCAACTCCCCAAGCTCAAACCCCTGCGCCTCAGCCCGTTCCCTGAACGCCGCCAGCACCTCGTCACTTACCTCCGGCGTACGCGACATCAGCCAAAGGTAATTGCGGTTGTAACCGGTGATGTAGGCGGTGGTGTAATCATCATCCAGTCCGAACACCACATAGGAGGCATAGAACGGCCCAAAAAAAGAGACCTTCAGGTGGCCCACATCGCTATCGCCCACAAACACCGCCCGGCCTTCGGCTTCTTTCCACTCGCCATCTTCTTTGTTGTAACCGCGGTTGATGACGTTGATGCTGCCGTCGTCGTTCAGGGTGTACTCGGCGCTCACCTGGCTCAGGCCACGCTCAAACGAGTGGTCCAGCCGGGCGATTTCGTACCAGGTGCCCAGGTATCGGTCCTGGTCGAAACCGGTGACCGGTTCAATGTTGTTGGGCAGGCCGGTGCAACCGGCCAGTAACAGGAGTAATGTGGTCAGCAATGCCGAGAGCTTCATAAGGCGTGTTCCTGAAATGGGGAGATGCTGCACAAACCATAGCAAACCGGCGCACAAAACACCGCTACAAAGGCTTTTGCTCTGAACGGCGGAAGCCTTCGTATACTGAACCTCAATCCACAACGGAGAACGGCTATGATCGGATACGTAACCCTTGGCGTCAGCGACATGAACAAGGCCAAGCAGTTTTACACTGACCTGCTGGGCGAGTTGGGCGGCAAAGTCTTGCTGGATATGGAGCGCATTGCGTTTATCGGCAAAGACATGGGCTCACCCATGCTGGCGGTCTGTACACCTTTCAATGGTGAACCGAACCACCCGGGCAACGGCAACATGCTGGCCCTTCAGCCGGGGTCAAAAGAGGCGGTCGACAAGTTCTATCACAAGGCGATCGAGTTGGGCGCTACCTGCGACGGTGAACCAGGCCAGCGTATTCCAGACATGTTCTACGGCGCTTACGTGCGCGATCCGGACGGTAACAAGCTGGCGTTCTTCCAGTTCGGCTGATCTACCTTAGGCGACGGGGCCGGGCGCACGCCGCAGGCCCTCGTTGTCCACCTCACTCCCTGCGTTTTAATAGCTTCAGACCGACAGATGGCGCCGGAACAAGATCAGCGCACTCGAGAAAAACACCCCGCCAATCGCCACCAGTGCCAGCATCTGCGGCCACACCACCTCCAGTCCGGCACCCCGGTACAGAATGGCCTGGGCCATGCTCACGAAGTGGGTAGTGGGCGCAGCCAGCATGATGTTCTGCACCAGATCCGGCATGCTTTCCCGGGGCGTGATGCCGCCAGACAGTAACTGCAAAGGCAGGATGGTAAGGATCAGCAGCAGGCCGAACTGGGGCATGGTGCGGGCCACGGTGCCGATCAGGATGCCGATGGCGGTGGTGGAGAACAGGTGAATGAGCGCCCCCAGCAGGAACAGCCACACCGAGCCCGCAATGGGTACGTTCAGCCAGCCCTGAATCACCAGGGTGATGGACACAGACGCCGCCAGCAACACCACCAGGCCGTTGGCCCAGACCTTGGACGCCATGATCTCGAACGGCCGCAGCGGCATCACCATCAGGTGTTCCACGGTGCCGTGTTCCCGCTCGCGAATCAGCGCTGCGCCGGTCAGGATGATGCTGATCAGGGTCACCTGGGTAATCAGCTCCATCACACCACCAAACCAGGTGCCGTCGAGATTCGGGTTGAAGCTGGCACGGGTCACCAAAGTCACCGGCAGGCCGTCGCTGGAGCTGCCCGGCTGCAGGAATTCCGCCACTTCGGTCATGGCAAAGCGCTGGATGTAGGTGGTGCCGATAAAGGCCTGGCTCATGCGGGTGGCGTCTATATTCAGCTGCAGGCTCACCGGCTGGCCCTGGCGCACCTTTCGTTCGAAGCCTTCCGGGATCACCAGGGCGAAGGTGTGGCTGCCTTTGTCCAGCAACTCGTCGATCTCGTCATAACGCACCATGTCTGGCGGCAAAAACCAGGGCTGCTGCAGGGAGTTGATTACCCGGCCGGAGAGCACGGTCTGGTCTTCATCCACCACCGCTACCGGAGCATTGTGCAGCTCCATGGAACCAGCGGAACCAGCGGTGTAAATCATCAGGGTGAAGGCCAGCAGCACAAACACCATCAGTACCTTGTCCTGCCACAGGCTGCGCAGTTCCTTGATGCCCAAATGCCAGATGTTACCGAGAGATTCCATCATCAGCGCCCCTGTTTCCGCAGCAGTACCATGGCCAGACCAGTCAGCACCGGAATAAACGCCGCCAGCACCAGAAACGCCCCCTGCATATCGGCCAGGGTCAGGCCCTTGGTGAACACGCCCCGGCTGATCTGCAAAAACCAGGTGGCCGGCCAGAAGGGGCCAATCCAGGCGCCGGCGCCGCTCAGAGAAGATACCGGCTCGGTCAGGCCGGAGAACTGCACGGTGGGCAGGATGGTGAGTATGGCGGTGGCGGCCAGGGCGGCAATCTGGGTGGAGGCAAAGGTGGATATCACCTGGCCCAGAGCGGTGGTGGCCGTCACAAACAGCAAGGCGCCAAGCGTGAGGGTGAGCAAGCCGCCCTTGATGGGCACATCGAACACATACACCGCCAGCAATACCAGGCTGGCGTAGCTGACCATGCTGAAGGCGATGTACGGCAACTGCTTGCCCAGCAGGAATTCCAACCGGGTGACCGGAGTTACGTACAGGTTGGTGATGGAGCCCAGTTCTTTCTCCCGGACAATGCCCAGGGCCATCAATATGGCCGGGATGAAGATCAGCAGGATCGGAATCACCGCCGGCACCATAGCATCCAGGCTACGGAAATCCTGGTTGTAGCGGTAGCGGTCCTCCAGGCTGACCAGGCTCAACGTGGGCACTTCGCCCCACGCCTGCCGGGCCTGTTCGCTCAGGTAGCTGATGTGCATGCCCTGTACGTAGCCGAGGATGGTTTCACCGCGGAACGGCATGGCGCCATCCACCCACACCGCCAGCTCGGTGTCGCGGCCCCGTTTCATATCCCGGCCGAAGCCGGAGGGAATTTCGATGGCCAGGCTCAGTTCCCCGGAGCGCATGCGCCGCTCCAGCTCCTCTGCCGTCGACAGCGCGGGTTGCTCGACAAAATAGCGGGAGCCGGAGATCGCCGCAATGTAATCCCGGCTCTGGGGCGTCTGGTCCCGGTCCAGCACCGCGAAGGGCAGGTCTTCCACATCCAGGGTAATACCGTAGCCCAGAATCAGCATCAGCAGAGCCGAGCCGATAAAGGCAAAGGCCATGCGGATCGGATCCCGCAGCAGTTCCCGGGCTTCTCGCCGGCCATAGGCCAGCAGCCGTTGCGGGCTGAAGGCCCTGGTACGTTCCGGCTGGCCGCCCTCTTTATTCAGTAGTGTGCCGCTGGTCTGGCTTTCCGGTTCCTTGTCCACCGCTTCGAGGGTGGTCATGAAGGCGCCTTCCAGGCTGTCGCTGCCGGTTTGTTCAATCAGTGCTTCAGGCGTATCGCAGGCCAGCACTTCCCCGGCGTGCATCAGCGAGATGCGGTCGCAGCGCTCGCCTTCGTTCATGAAGTGGGTGGAGATAAAGATGGTCACCCCGTCTTCCCGAGACAGCCGCATCAATAGCTGCCAAAACCGGTTGCGGGCACCGGGGTCTACGCCAGAAGTGGGCTCGTCCAGAATCAGCAGTTCCGGTTCGTGCACCACCGCCACCGCCAGAGACAAACGCTGGCGCACCCCCAGCGGCAGGGAACCGGCCTGGTGGTCCAGCACCTGTTCCAGGCCGAATTCCCGGATCAGGCTGCTGATGCGCTCGGCAATCTTCGCCTCTGGCAGGTGGAACAACCGGGCGTGCAGGTCCAGGTTCTGGCGCACGGTCAGCTCGCCATACAGGGAGAACAACTGGGACATGTAGCCCACCTTGCGGCGGGTGGCCAGATCTTTGGCATTCAGTGGCTCACCAAACAACGCTACCTTACCTTCGGTGGGAGTAAGCAGGCCGGTGAGCATTTTCATGGTGGTGGTTTTGCCACAGCCGTTGGAACCCAGAAAACCGAAGATCTCGCCTTTCGGGATGGTAAAGCTGACGTCTTTGACCGCGGTGAAGCTGCCGAATTTGAGGGTCAGGTTTTCCGCCACGATGGCCGGAGTGCTGTTCTCGGGAGTGGGCGAAGGTGCCGATTGTGCCGATACCGGCATGCCCAGCTCCTGCTCGCTGCGGCTGTCCGGCAGCAGAGCGATAAAGGCATCGTCCAGGTTATCGGTGCCGGTTTGCTGGCGCAGCTCGGCCGGGGAGCCGGTGGCCAGCACTTTGCCAGCGTCCATGGCCACCAGCCAGTCGTAGCGTTCGGCTTCTTCCATGTAGGCGGTGGCCACCAGCACGCTCATCCCTATACTTTGCTCACGGATGGTGTCGATCAGGTCCCAGAAGCGTTTGCGGGAGAGCGGGTCTACGCCGGTGGTGGGCTCGTCCAGGATCAGCAGGTCCGGGTTGTGGATAAGTGCGCAGCACAGGCCCAGTTTCTGTTTCATCCCGCCCGAGAGCTTGCCGGCGGGTCGGTCCCGGAAGGCCAGCAGGCCGGTGGCATCCAGCAGGCGGTCGATCTGCTGCCGGCGGGAGGCGCCGGTGAGGCCGAACAGGTCGGCAAAGAAGGCAATATTCTCGTCGACCGTCAGGGTGTGGTACAGGTTGCCACCCAGGCCTTGGGGCATATAGGCAATGCGCGGGGCGGCCCGGTTGCGGAACCGGTGGCTGACCATGTTGCCGCCCAACACCTGCAGGCTGCCTTGCTGTAACTGGCGGGCACCGGCCATCAGACCCAGCAGGGTGGATTTACCCACCCCGTCCGGGCCGATCAGGCCCACCATGCAGCCAGCGGGGAAATCCAGCGTAATGTCGTACAGCGCAGCGGTTTCCCCGTAGCGGTGGCTGATTCCTTCCAGCCGGGCTACGGTGTCAGTCATTGGGCAGGCTCGCCTTCAGGCTGTCGGGCCAGGGCAGGCTTTCATCCAGGCGCACATAGGCTTCGCCCGGCACACCGGTTTTCACCCGGTCCCGGTAGGCCTTAAGCAGGTCCGGATTGATGCGGATACGCACCCGGAACATCAGCTTCTCCCGCTCGCTGCGGGTTTCCACAGACTTGGGGGTGAACTGGGCTTCTGCCGCCACAAAGCTGACCTCCGCCGGCACCACGTAATCCGGCAGGGCATCCAGGATGATGCGTGCTTCAGAGCCTACCCGCACTTTGCCGGCCTGGGCTGTGGGCAGGAAGATGGTCATGTATACATCGGTTACATCCAGCACCGTGGCCACCTTGCCGCCGGCGGCCAATACCTCTCCGGGTTCCGCCAGCCGGTAGAGCACACGGCCACCCACCGGGGTAGATAGCTGGCTGTCGTCGATGTTGGTCTGGATCTGCCGGATGGCAGCATTGGCCGATTCAATACCGGCATCGGCCGAAGCCACCTGTACCCGGGCCGCCTGCAGGGCAGCCCCGGCAGTTTCTGCAGCCGTGCGGGCGCGGTCCAGCTGCTCCCGGGAGGCATGGCCCCGGTCAACCAGGGTTTCAATACGGGCCAGTTCCGCACGGGCATAGCGCTGTTCGCTTTCCCGCTGCACAACTACGGCTTCGGCCAGCAGCCGGGCCTGTTCGGCCTGGTGCAGGTTGGCTTCAGCCGCCGCCGCACGGGCCTTGAGTTCATCGGTGTCCATGACCGCCAGCAGCTGGCCGGCTTCTACCATGTCACCTTCTTGCACTTCGAAGGATTCAAGGCGCCCGGGTATACGGGTGGCGACATCCACTTCGGTGGCTTCAATGCGGCCATTGCCGGAAGCAATGTGCTCTGGGAGTTCATCGCCCTTTGGCATCAGGTACCAGACGGCAGCGGCAATCACCGCCACAATGAGCAGGGCCAGCAGGAGTTTGGAGGCAGTTTTGGCGCTTTTATCGGCCATAGGTCGTCCTTGATCAGATAATGACTACGGAAGGAAAGTATAGAAGAGAAGTGTGACGATGAGGCTGACGGGAATCAAGATAGCTTCCAATCTATTTATTTTGCTCATCAGCCCGCTACACCACTAATAGGCACCGCGAATCAGATCAATTCCTGGCTTCAGCACTTCGCGCCAGGCCTCGCGCAGTTGCGGAGTGTATTCAGGATCATGCGCGCGCACGGTTTTCAGCAGTGAATCTTCCCACAAGCCATACCACTCCGGCTGGATGTTGTGGTTGTGCCGGTTGTGGCTTTCTCCCAAATCCTTGAGTTTGCGATCAGACATTCCGCGGGCAACCAGGATGATTTGCATGACACCATTCCGCAGCAGGTGACGCTGGGCGGCCATGTCGGTATTTTCAAAACGGTTGCGAATGGCATCTGAGCTGGACATGAAGAAGTTGTAGAAATCGACGAAGAATTCATCTTTCCGGCAGCAGCGGCCATAGCTCTGAAATACAAGATCCGTGGAAGTCATTTGCGAGGAGTGTCCTTGAAAAAATTCGGAATGGTCGAAGCGGAGCGTGGATTGTAAGCAAGCAAACAAATAGATCTATAGTGACATGCCACATCTGACGCCGTCTGCGACAATATGACGCTGACCGTGGCAAAGAGTTATTCCAAATCTACCTGAACGGAACCTCCGGTCGTTGGATTCTGCATAGCAAAAGAATGTAAAACGAGCTATCAAAACAACTTCGCCAAGCCAGGTTTGCGATAGACTGCCGCAAAATACTCAGGAACCACGTTAAGGAACTAACGAATGGCGTTTGAATACGGTACCCAGAAACTCAACATCCGGAACCCGTTCCGGTTCGAAGGGCTTGTCCGGTCTGTTCGAGGTCTTGTGCTGACGGCGATCGGTGTTTATCTCCTGTTGCAGATCCAGCCACTGCTCTCCACAGATAAAACCCAAGCCTGGGTGAATCTGGTAATCGGTGGTTTATTCGTGATCGGTGGTTTCAAAGCTCTGGGCATCGGACTTTTTCAGGTTATGCGCTTTTTCGTGGGCCGGGCCGCCCCCGCCTCCCTGACCGGCAACGTCGCCCGAGAGGCGGTTCAGGAGAAAGAACCCACGCTCTACACAGCTCGCAGCATACACAACATGCTGATGAGCAAAAGTAACCCGACCTTCACTGAACCCCAGGGGTGGTTTGCCCGCGCCGTGCATTCGGTATTTCCTGGGCTGATCGTTACGCCCTGGCCTATCCGGAACATCGCCAAAACGCTGGTGATGAAGATCACACGGAGCCTTATCGCTTTGTGCGCATTCCTGATCGCCTCCCTGGTGGTGGTGATGGTGTTCTCCGGCACTGCCGGCGGGGAAGCGGGTAGCGTTGTGGTGTCGTTGGTCTTCCAGATTGTATTGCTCGTCTATCTCGGCTTGATCTGGGTAAAGCTGGGCAATCCACTCACTCGCCAAAACATGACCAAACTGCACACCTACTCCAGTGGCGGGCTTGCCCTGGTAGTTATAGGCGCAATCGTTGTTCCGGTATTGGTTGCCCAAGGCTGGATTGCGCTCTGGACGGAGCTGCGCCCTGGAAGCCGCGCCGAATTTGTTGAACTGTTGCCCCTTCTCGAGCCGGTCTTTTACACCGGAACTCTGCTCACGCTGACGCTGGTTTGTGCCGCTGTTCTTGCGGCCATTGCCGTGTTGATGATTCGCGCACGCATTCGGATGGTTGAGATCAAAACCAGTAGCTCGGAGAAGAACAGCAGCTGGCGCTACGACCTGCACCCAAGACAAATTTTCACCACACTGAGAGATCTGGTTCTGATGGGAAAGCGGGAGCAGGAGCTTCCTAATCGCATGTATCTGGATGAAAACGACACTGGTCAGGCGAACCGGGATAACGAGCAATTTAACGGCGACTTGATTACCGAAATTCAGCCCGTGGTCGAGGATATTCCTGAATCCGCTGTTATGCGCTACTCGCGGATCGGCGGAACCGTACTGGCGCAGATTCTTATGTTATTGGGTGCGGTATTGTTCTGGCTGGGAGCACAAAGCGTGTTGCCGCATGTGGATACATGGCATCAGCTTGTCAGCCAGAGTGCGAATGTTGAAACGGTGGTCAGTCAGCTATTGGTGCCCATTGGTGCGACCGCAGCCACTTTGCTTGCGGGTCTTTTGCTGATGGGCTTTGGCCGCACTCTGGACAGGATCTGCCACATGTTCTGGGCCGAGATTTTCTTCCGCTCAAAGATTTTTGATTTTCATTGCGAGGGCACCGTTATGCGGGCCACTCATTTCCGCGGGGCAGACCGCCACAGCGCTTCCAGCGAGCAGGATGTTTTTACATTCGACGCAACGTATTTTGCTTTGGCCGCCGACACCGTGAGCTCAACCTTTGCAGTGTCTGGCCAGTATAATCTGGAGCAACCTCGCTACGTGTTATCCATGAACCCCTGCGACGGGTTCATGAACAGTGTCATGGGCGATCTGGAGGATCAGTTCCGCCATCGGAATGATGAGATTCAGAACGAAAAACGAGCCGACCGGGAACAACGGCTCGATTACATCCGTCAGGAACAGGAAGCCCGCCGGACAGGCGATATGACGGCACAGGGCATAGTGGCTCCTCAGCAACCGGCACTTGAGTCTGAGATGGTCACCCCCGATGCAGGCCGTGAGAAAATTGCCCGCTGGGAAGGTGATAGCGACTAATTCATCTGGCCTTCCATGCCTGGGCGCCAGAAAACCACCAGCCCGGCAACAAGCGGTTGACCGACGGCTGTATAAAGCGGTCGTCGATCAGCCAGATCACGCCCCGGTCGTCCGGGGTGCGGATCACCCGGCCGGCGGCCTGCGCCACCTTCTGCAGACCGGGAATCAGGTAGGTGTAGTTGTAGCCTTCGCCAAAACGCTGTTGCAGACGGTCTTTAAGGATTTCGTGCCAGGCATCAAAGGGCGGCAGGCCCAGGGTGGCCACGAAGGCGCCGATCAACTGATCGCCGGGCAGGTCGATGCCTTCACTAAACACGCCACCGAGCACCGCGAAGGCCACGCTGCCTTGTGGCTTCTGAAATTCTGCCAGGAACTGCCGGCGTTGCTCCGGGCCCATGCCCGGTTGCTGGGAGCGTTGGGGAATATTCGGTGCCTTTTGTGCCAGCGTGTCACTCACTTCCTTCGCATATTTAAAGCTGCTGAAGAACGCCAGGTAATGGCCAGGCCGATCCCGGTATTGCTTGGCGATCAGTTCGGCGATGGGTTGCAGCGAGCCTTCCCGGTGCACCTGCCGGGTGCTGATGCCGGGGGTGAACTCCACCTTCAGTTGCTCCGCACTGAACGGGCTGGGCAGGGAAGTGAAGCGCGCATCCTCCGGCAAGCCGAGTAAATCCCGGTAATAAACACCGGGGCTGAGAGTGGCGGAGAACAACAATACCGAGTGGGCGGCCTTGAAGCGCTCTGTGAGGAAGTCCGCCGGGATCAGGTTCTGGATGGTCAGGCTGGCCCGGCCACGGCCGCTGCGCTGAAATTCGCACAGGGAGTGGTCGCCGAAGCTGTCGGCCAGTTTCATGAAGGCCACGCTTTCAAACATCACTTCCTGCAGGGCCAGGTCCGGCGGGTTGTCGGCCAGGTAATCGGTAATCACGGAAACCATGGCCTGCAGGGCACCCAGCAACTGCGGCGGCAGGGTAGCCAGGAACACCGGCTGCGCCTGTTCGCCGTGGTCCCGGATCAGCGCCTGCCAGGCCCGGGCGGTGCGGTCCAGGGCTGCTTTCACCGGTTTCGGGGCAACCTTCTTGAGCTTCAGCAATCGCTGCTGCTCCAGCCGCACGGAATACATACCCCGGGCCCGGTCCACCAGGTTGTGGGCTTCATCCACCAGCACGCTGGCTTGCCAGTTATTCTGACGGATCAGGCCATGGAGCAACGCGGACTGATCAAACAGGCGGTTGACGTCGCCCACCACAAGGTCGCTCCAGCGGGCCATTTCCTGGGCGAGAAAGTAAGGACAAATATCGTGACCTGCAGCAATTTTCGCCAAATTGGCTTGATTCAGAGCATCTTTGCTCTGGGCGGCCTCAGCTCGGGCGTCGGGCAGGCGATCAAAAAAGCCTTTGGCGAGCGGGCAGGAATCGCCATGGCAGGCTTTATCCGGGTGTTCGCAGGCGTCGTCTTTTGATACCAGTTCCAAGGTGCGCAAGGGCCAGGGCTGGAGCTCATCCTGCGCCGAGCGCAACTTATCCACAGCCTCCAGCGCCAGCTGTCGGGCGGTGTTGCGGCAGGTAAGGTAGAACAGTCGGTCCTGTTTTGCCGCGGGCATGGCCATCAGCGCCGGGAACAGAGTGCCCAGGGTTTTGCCCAGGCCAGTAGGAGCTTCCAGCAGCAGGGTGCCGCTTTTAACCGAGTTCTTGTACACGGTTTCTGCCAGTGGCCGTTGCTGGGGGCGAAAGGCCGGGAACGGAAAACGCAGGTTAACCAGCAGAGCATCCCGCTGTTCCCGGTGATGTTCTTCCTGCTCCGCCCAGGCTTTGTACACAGCGCACAGGGCTTCCAGTTCCTGCCACAACTGCTCGGCGTCGGCGGTTTCCAGTACCGGAGTTTCCTTGTCGTTGCCGGTGTCGTAGTAGGTCAGGGCCAGCTCAACAGATTTGCGGTTTTCCTGCCGGCACAACAAGGCCCCGTAGGCCCGAAGTTGCGCCCGGTGCAGGGCGCGCTGGTGGGGCCGGATGCGAGACAGATCGCCCCGATGGGTTTTGATTTCCTCCAGACGGCCCTTGTGCGGGTTGTAGCCATCCGCCCGGCCCGACAGTACCAGTCCCTGGCACTGTCCTTTTAAAGCGTATTCACTTTGGTACCCGTAACCCCGACGAGCCTGCAGGGCCTGATGACCGGCGATGCCCTCCTCGCTGCTGGGCGCCGGAGTGTAACGGAAGTCGAGATCGCCGTGGCGGGCGGCGAATTCACACAAAGTGCGAACGGCGACTTTCATGGCGCCGCCCTCATTTTGTCTCGTCACCGTCTTGCCAGCGCACATAGCACACGCTCGCAGGCAGGCCTTCGCGGGCAAAGAAGTGCAGCCAGCGGCGCTGATGATCCTGCAGGCGGTCACCGGGGCCTTTGATTTCGATCATCTCGTAGCGATGCCCGGGATCGTCAGCACCCGGAATAAAGCGGATAAGATCCGGAAAGCCGCTGCGGTGCTCCTTCAGATTATTCACTAATCGGTGAAACAGGGCCGCCAGGTGCGAGGCCGGAAGGCAGTCCATGGCCAGTGCCAGAAGTTCCTCAGACACCACCGGCCAGACCACGAATGGATTGGCGATACCTTGCTTTTCCCGATAGGTATCGAGAATCCACCGCCGATAGTCGCCGCTTTCAAGCAACTCGAAGCAGCGATCAAGATCCTGCTGACGCCGGGCGAAAAAATCCTCTCGCATCAAATCGGCCGGGCCGATGTGGAATGGATGAAAGAAGGCACCGGGGATGGCTTTGAAAATCACCGGCCAGCACAGCAGGCCGAACAGGGCGTTGATCAGCGTATTTTCCACATAAAATACCGGCGCATCGTCGGTACCGAGATGCTGCAGCGCCGCCCACTCAACACTGCCTGTATCCGGCTTGGGCAAAGTGACCGCGAACTCCCGGATCGTCGGTATCGGCGTTTCGGTGGGTCTGGGTTCCCCCACTTTGGCCGCCAGCCGTTTCAGTATTCGGCTCAGGCCCTGGGCTTCGGCATCACTCAGCTCGCGGGTTTGCCACTGGCAGGCGATGGCCCAGGCATCGTCAAAGCGCTTCATCCGTTCCAGTAATCGCAGTTGCTTGAGCCGCGCCTCCCGGTGATGGCTGGCCGCCCAGACCTGCAACGCCAGCGGCTGATCACCCTGGCGCTCGGCTAGCCGGCCCAACTCCAGCAACAGCCGGTCCCGACGGCTGGCGAGCCAGGGGTTATCCACAGGGGGAGGCACATCCGCCCAGACTTCGGCCGCCACTTCACCGGCATCAAGTCGTTCACGGCAGCGATGCATCTGCAGATAGCAATCCACATCCGCTCGCTGGTGGAAGGCGCGGGATTGCGGGGTAAACGGCACTGGCTCAAATTGCTGCACGCCCAGTTCGACCAGTACAAAATCGGTCCAGCTCTGGCGCAGATTGCCGAAGAACATCAGGCGGATGCGGTCAAACAGGGCCATGTCCTGCAACTGCACAACGCTCGGGGCTAAGTCTGTCTCCGCTTCGGCAAGCCAGTTGTGCAATGGCCTTGGCTCACAGGAAGATTGCGCCAGAATCTCACGCATCCGGGCCTTACCCAGGGTTTTCGGATGACCCTGTTGCTGCAACCAGGGGCCGAACACGGGTTTCAGGTCCGCCAGGGTAAACAACCGGAACAGGTCATCCAGGCTCAAGGCCGGCTCGTTATCCAACCAGCCTGCTGTGACCAATACGTGGAGCGCTTCGGCTTCCGGCACCGGCAATTCGGGGTAGCTCAGCTTGTCGGCCCGGAACAGCTCGCCGGTGCGCATCACCATGCGGGTAAGCAGCGCCCGGGGACCTATATCCAGATCGGCAAACGCTGCCAGACGATGTTGTTCCTGCTCCGTCAACAAATCGGCGTGATGAGCGGCCACCCAGGACACCACCGTATCCATATTGCTCAGGTAATACAGGGGGTCTTCAAGGTTCGCTACTTGAGGGCGTTGGCTGGTGGATTCAGTGCTCATAGGGCTGGAACTGTAATCCATGCACAAAAATTAATCATCACTGCCTTGCCAAACCCTTTAATGATAACTATTATCATTTGCATCAAGACAAGGAGGACGCCATGAAATTTCTCTGCCCACGCCACCGCCGAATGTTTGCCAGCCTTTCCCTCAATGAACAGAACGATCTGTGGATGTTCTGGATGGAATACGCCTTCACCTTCAGCGAAACCGAACAGACGGAAAAAATGATTGTCGCCACCGGCAGCGCCTTTGACCTGGCCTGCCTCGCCAGAGCCGAACACCCGGAATACATGCATGTGGAGTTGACGCTATCCGCCATTCTGGTTTGCCGTGCCCTGCGGGATCGTGGCGATTATACGGCGGCCGACTATGTGTTGTTCAGTGCCCTGGAAAGCCTGCAGTCTGTGGGCCCCTGCTATACAAGCCCGAGCGGCGGATGCAGTACGGATCAATGTATTGAGGTGCTGTTGGACACGTCCCGACAATCGGGTTTTTTCGCGGAATACCTGAACTGGCCAACAACGCCGCTGGCGCCTCGACCTCACTACTCAACAGTGGTCTCTCACTAGAGCTCAGGAGGAGTTATGGGAATGGCCTTTAATTACCCGGGCGCTTCTCAGAACGGTCAAGCTGAGCACATACCTTGGCGGGACTGGAAACCCTCGGATCGCGTGTGCATAAGCATCGATTACGATTGCCTCGCTCGGCTGATCGCAAGCAAGCAGCTTCACGTAGAGGCCTTCTGCTGCAACGATGAAGCATCGCTGCAGGTTGTCAAAGACCTGTTATTAGACTGCCTGCGCACCCGTTGAAGCCGGGCAACGTCCCAAGACCTCAGATCCCTGGATCGGCCGGTTGTAAGCGCACGCCTGCGATCTTCCAGGCACCATCGCCTTGCTCCATACGATAGTAGGCGTCCCAGCGTTTGCCCTCGGGCCCCTGCAATCGAACGGTCTGGATATCAAAAGAGCCGTGCGGCACGCGCTCCGTGAATTCGATGGCGGTTGCGCTGTGCACCGCCGGATAGGCCTCTCGCACCATATTGAGAAACACCTGCGACGAGCCAAACCGGCGCTGGATGCCTTCGGAGGCATGGGCCCAAGCCTGATCGCCGTCGTTATTGGCGAACGCTTCAATCTGACTGAGGATCGCGTCCCTGATTTGCTCATCGGCGTCGCTCGCCATTGGCCTTGGCGACCAAAGCAAGGCCATTGCCACAACACCGATGACCACCAGGACCGCCGCTTTACTGATGTTGATGCCTTTGAGCCCCATGATGCGCACCTTTATTTGTTCAACATTTAATCAATACGGTGCAACGCGCCAGGTAGATTCGTTCATCAATCTGGCGTTTCAGGCCAGATCATTCGCATCAGGGCACGGCGCCTGGGATCAGGGAAGGCCAGGGTGTTTTCCGAGCGTTGTACCGCAATAGCCTCTCCCAACATCTGGAAAAGTCCAACGTGGTTGTGAATACACCTGGGGATCGACTGTTCTTTGAGAAACCCAAGGTAACGATCAAGATTGTCCTGGTCAGAACGCCAGTGGTCGGCAAAACCATGATTGAATAGAGCCTTGGTCGCAATCGAAGTCCATTCATCGCGATAGCTCGTCTCCAACCGTTCAGGGTAGAGAAACAAGTCCTTGATCTCCTTGTCGATCGTTACCTCAACCCGGTCCGGGGGGAAAAGTATTCGCATCGCCAAAAGATCATAGATATCGGTCAATTGCTGTTCCGCGGCGGTTCGAACCAATTGAATCTTATTCATCTCTGCTCATTTTTTGACCTGTCGGCCTCTGGCTGTCGTATTAACGTTTACGATCGCAATGCCAATGGAGACTGCCATGCAAATGACCGAGCTTGAACTCAGATCCCATAAGCACGACCTAATCTCTTCTTTAGAGCTTGTTTCTATGGAAGGAAGATACTACATGGCCCGGTTCTATCTGGATGGGCAAGGTTATGTGTTGAGCGATCCCTATGAAAAAGCCATCCTCTTTACCGGTGCGGCGGCCGCTCGGAATTTTTTCCGGGACTTTCAGGTGGCGTCCGTCGAGATCGTCCCGCCCACCGGCACCGACGAGATGATCGGCATGCCAGATTGCGGTGGCGGCTTGCTCCGCGGTCAAGGATCGACCTGAATCCAGCCTGTCTTTCAACCACGGCCCGTGGGGCAAGTTAAGCGCACAAGCTTTGCTGACGTGATCCCTGATGCCCGGAGTGTCTACCAACCCAGGTTGGAACAGACTAACAATGGGCCCCGCCTCCATCGCACCAAACTCAACCGACAATTGCTGCACAAGACGCCTCATTGCCATTTTACTGATGCCATAGCTGCCGGTTCCCGGCTGAGCATGCTTATCAATACCTGCGCCAACCATCACAATCCTTGACGCTTTACCACTCTCACACAGCACGGGCAGTAGAGACTGTGTCAGCAACAATGGGGCAGAGACATTAACCGCAAGGGCCTCCTGAAAATCAGATAACTGCAAACTGGCAAGGTCTGCTGCCGGCTCGCCAGCACCTGCGCAATAAACAAATGCCGCCAGGCGATCAGCAGATTCGCACACCTGCATGGCAAGCTTCTGTGTACTGGCGGTATCGGCGAGTTCCACCGTAAAAGTCCTCACCTTGCGTTCAGGCACATCCTGTCGAATAGTTTCTGCTACTTCGTCCAGCTTTACAGCAGTGCGTCCGGCCAGAATCAGATCATGGCCCTTACGGGCCAGTTCTAAAGCCAGCGATCGGCCGATGCCAGAACCAGCCCCAGTAATCAGTGTCCACATCTTATGACTCCCGTTGAGCACTGCGTTACGACGCGGTTTGTCGCTCCGGTTGACTACAATTGCCTGCGATCTGTCATTACAGACGGTCCGCTTCTGATGTCACATACGGTAACCTGTACCATCAGGATTGACTCGAACACCAGACAAGGAATCCCATGGCGGCCTCATCCACCATCGAACCCGGCTTTCACGCCATCCACGCCAATCATCTGGAAGACCTGCGCCGGGCGGTGGTGTACATCTGCCGCCAGAATCCGATGCCGCCACTGCAGAGCGAAACCTTTCTGGTGCAGAGTAACGGCATTGCCCAGTGGCTGAAGCTGGCGTTGGCAGAGAAGCGGACGGACGACGGTGCTGAGGGCGGGCTGGGCATCGCCGCGGGCATGGATTTCCTGTTTCCGGCGCGATTTATCTGGCAAGCCTACCGGGCAGTGCTGCCGGATGGTGAGGTGCCGGAGCAGTCGCCGTTCGACAAGCGCCGGCTGGTGTGGCGGCTGTACCGGTTGCTGCCGGAACTGGTCGGGCAGGATGAGGCCTTCACGCCACTGGCGCGGTTTCTGGATGGCAGCGACACCGATCTGCGCAACTTCCAGCTGGCCGAAAAAGTGGCAGACCTGTTCGATCAGTACCAGGTGTTCCGGGCCGACTGGCTGGCGGCCTGGGAGCAGGGCAAAGACATGGTCATCACCGCCCGGGGCGAGGAAAGAGCCCTGGACCCGGAAACCCGCTGGCAGCCGTTACTCTGGCGCAAACTGGTGCAAGACGTAGGCAGCGAGGCCCACACCAGCCGGTCACAGATCCATACCCGCTTTATGGAACAGGGCCAACGCATCAGCACGCCGGCCAATCCCGGCCGGTTGCCCAAACGCATTGTAGTGTTCGGGGTGTCGTCGCTGCCCCGCCAGGCGCTAGAAGCGCTGTCGGTTTTGAGTCGCTTCAGCCAGGTGGTGCTATGCGTTCACAACCCCTGCCAGTTTTACTGGGCCGATATCATCAGCGACCGAGAGCTGTTAAAAGCCGAACGCAAACGGGGTACGGCCCATCCGGTACTGTCACAGATTGACGATCCGGACCAGCTGCACCAGCACGCCAACCCGTTGCTGGCCGCCTGGGGTAAACAGGGCCGGGACTACATCCGCCTGCTGGACGAGTTCGACAACCCGGACGACTACCGCAGCAGCTTCCAGACCCCCGGCCAGAAGATCGATATTTTCTCGGAACACGGTGCTGGTGAAGCACCTTGCCTGCTGCACCAGCTGCAAAATGACATTCACAACCTGACGCCGCTTCAGGAAATCCGCGACCAGCAGCGCCAGCTGGACCTGACCCAGGATCATTCCGTGGTGTTCCATAATGCTCACGGCCCCCAGCGGGAAGTGGAAATCCTGCACGACCAGCTGCTCGCCGCGTTCAATGCCGATCCCTCCCTTCGGCCCCGGGATGTCATCGTCATGGTGCCCGACATCAACGTGTACGCCGCCCATATTCAGGCGGTGTTCGGCCGTTATCAGCCGGGCCGCAAGCGCCACATTCCGTTTACCATCTCCGACCAGGGCCAGCGCCACCACGAACCGGTGCTGATCGCTCTGGAAACCCTAATGTCGCTGCCCCGCAGCCGCTTTGGGGTGAGCGAGATCATCAGCCTGCTGGAAGTGCCCGGCATTCGCGACCGCTTTGCCATCACTGAAGACGAAATTCCCCTGGCCCGGCGCTGGGTTGAAGGCGCCAACATCCGCTGGGGCCTGCACGGCCAGCATCGGGAGAGCCTGGAGCTACCCGCAGAGCTGGAACGCAACACCTGGCAGTCCGGTTTGCGATCCATGCTGTTGGGTTACGGCATGGGCGAGGACGAACCCTGGGCGGGAGTAGAACCCTACGGCGAAATCGGCGGTCTGCAGGCCAGTCTGGCCGGGCGACTGAGCGAGTTTGTGAACCAGCTGGAAGTGTTATGGCAGGCGCTGCAACGCAGCCGCACACCCGGCGACTGGGACAGCCTGTTCTCAGGCATGCTCGGGCAATTTTTCGAGAAAGTGGAGGGCAGCGACCTGCTGCTGCTCAACCGGTTCCGCCGCCAGCTGGAACAATGGCTGGACGATGCCCTGGCCGCCGGCCTTGAGGCGCAAACGCTGCCCCTGAACATCGTCAAAGACGTGCTCTTACAAGGACTGGACGAGGGCGGTCTGAACCAGCGTTTTCTGGCCGGTAAAGTCAACTTTGCTACCCTGATGCCGATGCGGGCCATTCCCTTCCGCAAGGTGTGCCTGCTGGGTATGAACGACGGCGATTACCCCCGCTCCCGACCGCCGGTGGATTTCGACCTGATGGCCCAGGATTACCGGCCCGGGGACCGCTCACGCCGGGAAGACGACCGCTATCTGTTCCTGGAAGCCCTGCTGTCGGCTCGGGAGCAGCTCTACATCAGTTGGGTCGGCCGCAGCATCAAAGACGATTCCGAACGGCCGCCGTCGGTGCTGGTGGGCCAGCTGCAGGATCATCTGGACAGCCTGTGGACCGTCGCGGGCGAAGCAGGCACCGGGGTTATCGAAGCACTGACCACCGAGCACCCGCTGCAACCGTTCAGCCGGGATTACTTCCCGAAAGCCAATGGCCTGGGCGAGGGCGAAGACGCCACTCCGAAGCCTCTCACGGAGGTACTGCAGGCCCGCCAGCTGTTCACCTATGAGCGGGAATGGCGCAGCGCCCATGGCCTTGAGGCGACGGCGCGCGCGCAAGAAGCCTTGCCGTACCAGACCCCGGAAGAACCCATCACCCTGAACGATCTGGCCGGCTTTCTGAAAAAGCCCATCGACACCTTTTACCAGCGCCGGCTGCAGGTGCGCTTTGAGGATGTAGAAGACGAAGACACCGACAACGAAAACTTCGACCTGAACGGCCTGGACCGCTGGCGCCTGGATAACGAACTGATTCAGCAAAGCCTGCTGAAAGCGGGCTCTGAGGAGGAATTGCATGAGCGCCTGGAAACCACCCTCGACCGCATGGCCCGCCGGGGCGATCTGGGCATGGGCGTGACCGAACACCGGCTGCGTTCAGAGCTGTCCGGGCGCTTGCCGGATCTGTTCGAGCGCTACCGTAGTGCCCTGGCTGAATGGCCAGAAGCGGTAGCCGAGCCTTTGCCTTTTGATATCCGGTTTGAGAGCGCCCTCGGCACCGTGGAGGTGGTGGATCTGATCGACGGCTTGCGCAGCAACCCAGCAGGCCAGTTATGCCGTCTGGTAGTGGCCAGCTCCGGCCTGCTGACCGGCGCCGGTTATAGCAAAAAAGTGCGTTACGCCAATCTGATGCGGGACTGGGTGATTCACCTGGCCGGTCAGCTGTCCGGTCAGCCCTTTGAAACGCTGATTCTGGGCAAGGAAGAAGGCCGCAAGTTCCGCTTTGCCCCGATGGCTCCAGAGCAGGCCCAGAGTCATTTCGACGCCATTCTCAGCCGCTGGATGGATGCCACCACCCGGGCCCTGCCCATCCACTGCGAGGCCGGTTTTGCCTGGATTTACAGCTTTTACCAGAGCAAGAACTTCCGCGGTGACCACGAGCGGGCCATCAGCGATGCCGAGCAAAGCTACAACATCGCCCTGGAGCGAGACACCGGCTATCTGCGAGGTGCCTATGAAAACGCCGAGTTGCTGCTGGCCAGCGGCGAGTTCGAAGCCTTACTGCACCAGCTCTATGTACCATTGTGGGAAGCCGAGCAGGGCAAATCCGCGGCCGAACAGATCGGAGGGTTGGAATGAGTGATCCAATGAGCAACTTCAACCCTCACCTGGACCCTCTGGCACTGCCTCTGAACGGCAGTGCCCTGATTGAGGCCAGCGCCGGCACCGGCAAAACCTTCACCATCGCCATTCTGTATGTGCGCCTGGTGCTAGGCCACGGCCAGCCCGCCGACAGCCCGCTGCCGAAAGACCTGCTGCCGCCCAACCTGTTGGTGGTCACCTTCACCGAGGCCGCCACCAAGGAGCTGCGGGATCGCATTCGCACCCGGCTGACGCAAGCGGCGGAGGTGTTCTCGGAAGCACCGGACGAGCCCGAGCCGCCGGCGGAAACCGCACTGATCTATCAGCTCCGAAATGACAGCTACCCGGATCGGTCAACCTGGCCCGAGTGCCGTAAAAAGCTGCTACTGGCCGCCGAATGGATGGACGAGGCGGCGGTATCGACCATCCACGGTTTCTGCAATCGCATGTTGAGCGAACACGCCTTCGACAGCGGCAGCCTGTTCAAGCTGACCCTGGAAACCGACCAGAGCGAGCTGCTGGATGACGTAGCAAGGGATTACTGGCGTACCTTCGTGTACCCACTGCCACCGGCGCTGATGGACGAAGCCCTGAGCCACTGGAAAACCCCCACCGACCTGCGCAAGGCCGTGCGCAACCTGATTGATGATCCCGAGGCCCTGGGTACGCCACCGGAGAACGTACACCAGGCCATCAACCGGGTGGTCAGCGAGCGACTGGCACAATCACAGGCACTCAAGGCCCAGCCCTGGGCCCAGTGGCGGGACGAGGTAACGGACCTGCTGAACGAACTGAATAAAAGCAAACGGCTGCACGGTGGCAGCAAGAATGCCATGCTCAAGGTCTGGGACTCGCTGATCGCCTGGGCCGACTCAGATGATTTGTTGCCCGAAAAACTCGACAGCGCTGCCGGGTTCAAGAACCAGACCCCGGAAGGCCTGGACAACATTCTCAAAGGGGATGATCCGGCTCCCGACCATCCGGCTTTTGACGCTATCGAAGCGCTGATGGCGTTCGGCCAGAACCAGCCCAGCGCCAAATCCGACATTCTGCGCCATGCCAGCCACTGGATTGCCACACGCCTGGAAACGGAAAAACAGCAACGTTCGGAGATGGGTTTTGACGACCTGCTCACCCGCCTGAACGACGCTCTGCACGGTCCCCGGGGCGAACAACTGGCGGCTACCATCCGCCGTCAGTTCCCGGTGGCACTGATCGACGAGTTCCAGGATACCGACCCGGTGCAATACCGTATTTTCGACCGGATCTATAACGTGGCGGAGGGCGACCCCAGCACCTGCCTGCTGATGATCGGCGACCCGAAACAGGCCATCTACGGCTTCCGTGGCGCGGACATTTACACCTACCTGCAGGCCCGCCAGGGCGTCAAGGAACGCACCTACACCCTGGGCAAGAATTTCCGTTCCGCCAGGTCCATGGTGGATGCGGTCAACCGGGTGTTTGACTACAGCGACCAGCACAGCACCCTGGGTGCCTTCCTGTTTGGCAAGGGCGACACCTCACCGCTGCCGTTTCAGGGCGTGGACGCCAACGGCACCAAACGCCTGTGGTCGGTGAACGGCGAGCGGCAACCCAGCTTGATGTTCTGGACCCACGAATCGACCGAGGAGGGCAAAGACTTCAATCCGAAAGGCCTGGCCAAAGGCACCGCCACCGCCGATGTGGCGGAAACCTGCGCCAGCGAGATTGCCCGGCTGCTGACCCTGGGCCAGGCCGGGCAGGCGGGTTTTGCCCTGCCAGACAACCCAGCGGATCTGGAACCGGTCGCCCCGAAAGACATCGCCGTGCTGGTCAATAACCGCAAAGAAGCGGCCGCCGTGCGGGATGCCCTGAGCCAACGACGCATCAAGAGCGTGTACCTGTCAGACCGGGACTCGGTACTGACCTCTCAGGAAGCCAAAGAAGTACTGTGCTGGCTGCGAGCCTTTGCCGAGCCCCGACAACTGGCCTACACCCGCGCCGCTCTGGCCACGCCCACACTGGGTCAGTCCTGGCAAGCGATGGACCTGTTGCTGACCGATGAGCTGGTGCTGGAACGGGAAATCGAACGTTTTCAAAACTACCAGAAGCAGTGGCAGAACCAGGGGGTGCTGCCCATGCTGCGCAGTTTCCTGATGGACTTCGAAGTGCCCGGGCGGTTGCTGCAGCGGGCCGATGGCGAACGCCGCCTGACCGACATACTGCACATCGCCGAACTACTGCAACAGGACAGCCTGCAACTGGACGGCGAACACGCGTTAGTTCATCACTTCACCCAGATTCTGCGGGCGGCGGACGAAGAAGACGAACACCGCACCCTGCGCCTGGAAAGCGACGCCGGGCTGGTGAAAGTCATCACCGTGCACAAGTCCAAGGGCCTGGAATACCCGCTGGTGTTTTTACCTTTTGGCACGGCGTTCCGCTCCGAAAGCGAAAAACAGGCCTTTGTGCGCTACCACGATCCCCAGGGCAAACTGATCACGGTGTTCGATCCGACCCCCGAAGACGTAGCCCATGCCGACCAGGAACGCCTCGGCGAAGACATCCGCAAACTCTACGTGGCCCTGACCCGGGCCCGATTTGCCACTTGGGTCGGCGCGGCGGCGCTGGATAACTGGCAGCAAAGCGGCCTGGGTTACCTGATCGCCGGCAACGCAGACAGCCGGATCACCGACTGCCTGGCGCGCATGGCCGAAGGCCGACCGGAAATCACCGTAGGCCCGCTGCCCGAATCCAACGCCAGCCAATACACGGCACCCACGCCCGACGCTCTGGGGCCGGCGTTGCTGTCCTGCCGCGCGGCCAAAGAGGACTGGTGGATAGCCAGTTACTCGTCGATCGAATACACCGGCATGGCCGGCACTGGCATCGCGTTCACCGGCGAGGTGGAAGATGCCCAGACCCAGAACCTGCTGGAAGAAAGCGCACAGGATCAGGACGAAGACACCACACCGACACCAGACGCCCGCAACCACCACCACTTCCCCAAGGGCGCGGGCCCCGGTACCTTCCTGCATGAACTGCTGGAATGGTGCAGCCAACAAGGCTTTCAACAGGTTGTGGATAACCCCGCCATGCTGCGGGAGCAGCTCACACGCCGCTGCGGCACGCGGGGCTGGCAAGACTGGGTTGAACCGCTGGAGCATTGGCTGCTGGCACTGATCAAACGGCCGCTGCAACTGCAACGCGCCAGCACCGACAGCATCAGCCTGTTGGGCCTGGCCACTCTGCGCCCGGAACTGGAGTTCTGGTTTGAAAGCCGCAACGTCAACGTTCGCACCCTCGACCGGCTGATCACCCGCCACACCCTGAACGGCGCTGACCGGTCGCAGGTAGAGGAAAACCGCTTCAACGGGATGATCAAGGGCTTTATCGATCTGGTGTTCGAGCACAACAGCCAGTATTACGTGCTCGACTACAAATCCAATACCCTGGGTGACGACGACAGCGCCTACACCGATCAGGCCATGGGGGATGCCATTCTGGACAAACGCTACGACCTGCAATACGTGCTCTACCTGCTGGCCCTACATCGCCTGCTGAAGGCACGATTGCCCGGTTACGACTACGATCAGCACATCGGCGGCGCGGTCTACCTGTTCCTGCGGGGCGTAAATGCGGCCAACGGCGGCGCCTTTACCGACAAACCGCCGAAAGCTTTGATCGAACAGCTGGATGCCTTGTTTGACGGCGAGCCCGTATCAGGGGAGGTGACCGCATGAGCCGTTCCCGTAAAGGCCATTCTGACAACCAGATTACCCTGGATCTGGGAGACGACACACCAGGCGGCGCTCCAGACGTTTCTGTAGAAAAGACGCCCTCGACCGCATCGGTGCCAGACGCTCCAGCCAGGGTTGTGGATAACTCTGCCTTGTTGACCAGCCTGGAACAGACCGACGCCCTGCTGCAACAGTGGCAACAGGCCCAGTGGATTCGACCGCTGGATGTCGGCTTTGCCCGCTTGATCCGTGATTTATCGGAAGAGCAGGGCGAGCGCCCGCAACCCCTAGTGTTGCTACTGGCGGCGCTGGCCTCACATCAGGTCGGCCGGGGCCACGTCTGTATTGATCTAAGTAACCTGCTGACAGATGCCGGCAACACCTTATCGCTGCCGCCGGAGGAGCCCGTTCACAGCAGTCTCAGCGAATCCGAAGCTGCCGAATTGACTCAGCTGAAGCCCTCTGATTTGTTTACACGGACCAGCCTGGAGGAATGCAAAGCCTCTCTTGACAGATCCCTGGCTGTAAGTGATGGCTCACTTACTACACCCCTCATTTTAAACGACAACCGGCTGTACCTGCGCCGGTTCTGGCGCTATGAACAGCGCATTGCCGAGGGCATCTTGAAGCGCCTGGTCTTGCCATCGCCACTGGCCGACCCCGAGTGCGCTGAGGCGAAAACCCTGTCACAAGCGTTGGCCACCTTGTTCCCGACTGCAGAATCGGTGGATTACCAGAAGCTGGCCTGCGCGCTTGCTGCCCGCAATCGCTTTGCCGTGATCACCGGCGGCCCCGGGACCGGCAAAACCACCACCGTGGTCAATCTGCTGGCCGCCTTGCAGGCCGTTGCTGCAGACGACCCGGCCCGGGCAGGGCGTAAATACCGCATCCGCCTGGCTGCGCCCACCGGTAAAGCCGCAGCCAGATTGAACGAATCCATCGGCGGCGCCGTCAACCGACTGCCCCTTGCCGAGCTGCCGGGTGGCGTAACACTGGCGGACATTCCTACCAAGGTCACCACTCTGCACCGCCTGCTGGGCAGCCGGCCGGATACCCGCCAGTTCCGCCATAACAAGGACAACCCGCTGTTGGTGGACATTCTGGTGATCGACGAAGCCTCGATGGTCGATGTCGACCTGATGGCCTCGGTATTCGACGCCCTGCCCACCAACGCCCAATTGATCCTGCTGGGCGACAAGGACCAGCTGGCTTCAGTAGATGCCGGGGCGGTGCTGGGTGAGCTGTGCCAGCGGGCTTTCGATGCTCACTACACCCCGGCCACCGCCCAATGGCTGAGAACCATCACCGGATCCCAGGTGCCGGCTGGCCTGGTCGATCCCAACGGCCAGGCCATGGACCAGGCGGTCGCCATGCTGCGCAAGAGCTACCGGTTCCAGCAGGACAGCGGCATTCGCCAGCTGGCCGAAGCTGTCAACACCAGCGGACTCGACAACACCGTGTTACAGCAGATCCGCAACGCCGATTTCGATGATGTCATCTGGCTCAATGGCCACACCGCAAGGGCGGAGCTGGAACACACCCTGGTGCAGATCTGCCGCCACGCTACAACCGGCACACCTGAAGCCTTCCGCAACGCCGGGCAAGGGCGGGTGGTGAATAACCAGCCACTGCCACCGCCTGTTGGCTATCGGCACTATCTTGAGCAGATGCAGAATCACGGCCTGACCGCGACCAGCCCCCGGGCAGACTGGGACACACTGGCGCTTAAGGTACTGGAGGCCTTCAACGACTTCCAGATCCTGTGCGCGTTACGCAAAGGGCCCTGGGGTGTGGAGGGCCTGAATGATCGAATGGCAAGGCATCTGTTGGCAGAAAAACTGATTCCGAAAGCCGAAGGCTGGTACCCCGGCCGGCCGGTACTGGTCACCGGCAACGACTATAATCTGGGCCTGATGAACGGCGATATCGGCATTACCTTCAGCTTGCCCTGGGACACCACTGCAACCGGAGAACCGAAAGACACCCTGCGCGTGGCCTTCCCAAGCGCCGACAGCACCGGAGGTATCCGCTGGATATCCCCCAGCCGATTGCAGCAGCTGGAAACCGTCTACGCCATGACCGTCCACAAATCCCAGGGTTCCGAGTTCAACCACACCTGCCTGGTGTTGCCGGATCGGCTAAGCCCAGTGCTGACCAAAGAACTGGTCTACACCGGCATCACCCGGGCCAAAAACTGGTTCAGTCTGATCACCGGCGATGCACAGGTGTTGAAAGACAGCGTGGAGCAAAAGGTGGTGCGGGCATCCGGGCTGGCTTCAAGGATAGCGGAGTATTAGCCTCGGGCTTCAGCGGGGTAGGGCTTTCCAAAACACGCTGTAAATACATCCGTGTACGCTCTGCTCCGCCATCCTTGGCTCCGCAAGGTTTTGGAAAGCCCTACCCCGCTGAAGCCCTAACTTCTCAGTTATCCTCACTCCGATGCTGCTGCTCCCAAAGATGAGCGTAGTGTCCACCGGCGACGAGCAACTCGTTGTGACTACCACTTTCAACAATCCGGCCACCATCCATCACCAGAATGGTGTTGGCATCCCGAATGGTGGACAGCCGGTGAGCAATCACCAGGGTGGTACGCTGCTGACTGACTTCTTTCAGGGCGCTCAGGATCGCCTGCTCTGACAGCGAATCCAGCGATGACGTGGCCTCGTCCAGAATCAGCAAGGGCGGGTTTTTCAGGATCACCCGGGCAATGGCCACCCGTTGTTTCTCGCCACCGGATAACTTCAAACCGCGCTCGCCTACCTTGGTTTCGTAACCATCCGGCAGGCTGTGGATAAAGTCTTCCAAATGGGCGAGCCGCGCTGCCCGATAGACCTCTTCCTCACTTGCCGCCGGATTTCCATAGGCCAAATTTCGATAGAGAGTATCGTTAAACAAAACGGTGTCTTGGGGCACCACGCCAATGGCCGAACGCAAGCTGTTCTGGGTAACCCTGCGAATGTCCTGGTCGTCGATGCTGATTGCACCGTTGTCGACATCGTAAAAACGAAACAACAGGCGGGCGAGGGTAGACTTCCCGGCGCCGCTGGCGCCCACGACCGCCACGGTATGACCGGCCGGAATGGTAAAATTCACATCCTGCAAAATGGGACGATCCGACCGGTAGGCAAAGTGTATGTGGTCAAAACGTACCTCGGCATTCGTCACCACCAACTCGGTGGCATCCGGCGCATCCTGGATGGCCGGCTTATCGCCAAGCAGTTTGAACAGGCGTTCGACATTCACCAGGGCCTGGCGGATTTCCCGATACACAAACCCCAGAGCGTTCAGGGGAATGAACAGCTGCAACAGGTAGGCGTTGATCATGGTGAAGTCGCCCAGGGTAATCTCACCGCTGGCCACTTCGCCCACGGCCATCGCCATGATCGCAATCATCGCCAAACCAATGATCAGCGCCTGACCGGCGTTGAGCGTGGCCAACGACAGGCGGTTTTTCAGCCGCGCCTGCTCCCAATCGTCCAGATTCTGGTCGTACAGTTGCGCTTCGTAGCGTTCGTTATTGAAGTATTTGACGGTTTCGTAGTTCAGCAGGCTGTCGATCGCCCGCGAGTTGGACTGGTTATCCCGGGCGTTAGCCTCTCGCACAAACTTGGTCCGCCACTCGGTAATCTTGATGGAATAGACCACGTACACCACCACCGCCACCAGAATCGCCAGCACGTACCCAACGTTGAACACCACCAGCAGAATGCCGGCCACCATCAGGATTTCCAGAATCGTCGGCACGATGTTGAACAGGGTAAACCGCAGCAAAAAGCTGATGCCGTTGGTGCCCCGTTCAATGTCTCGAGCCAGGCCGCCGGTTTTGCGGTCCAGATGAAAACCCAGCTCGCGCTGGTGCAGGTGTTCAAAGATCCGAAGTGAAACCCGCCGCATCGCCCGCTCCGCCACCCGCGCGAACACCGCATCTCGCAGCTCGTTGAACAGCGTGGCGCCAAAGCGCAGCGAACCGTAAGCCACCACCAGAATGACAGGAACCCACAGCAGCATGTCCGCACCACGGTTCTGGTCCAGATAATCCACAATGTATTTCAGGGCGACGGGAGTGGCCACGGTAGCCAGTTTGGCCAGTACCAGCAGTGCCAGAGCAATAACCACACGACCCCGGAATTCCGCCAGGTAAGGCCACAAACCGGAAATTACCTTCCAGTCTGGTTTGTGGTCAGCAGGGTAATCGTTGTCAGCGTAGGATTGCACTTAGTCACAGCTCCAAAGTTGGGGAGCTCGCGTGAGTGTTAGGGCCTTCCGGGACCGTCAAAAGCCATGGATGGCTTTTGCCGAGCGTACAGGGACGTATTTACAGCGTGTCCCGGAAGGCCCTAACACCCACGCGGGCTCTGCCCGGATGTATGATAGGTCTTGTTCGCAGTACAAATCGTATAGTTGCCGGAGTTTACAGCAGTCCGTACCCAGGAGGCACACCATTAAAACCCGTCATCGCAAGGCCCTGAACCTGGTCATTGAATTCATCAGCCCCTATCGGAAAGCCGTGGCCGGTGCTTTAGTGGCCCTGGTCTTTACCGCAGGCATAACGCTGGGGCTAGGCCAGGGTTTACGCATTCTTGTCGATCAGGGATTAGCCACGGAGTCTCCGGAAAATCTGGCCAGAGCCATCGGCCTGTTTTTTGTGCTGGTGCTGGGGCTGGCGTTTGGGTCGTTTGCCCGCTTTTATCTGGTGTCCTGGATCGGTGAACGGGTGGTCGCAGACATTCGCAAAAAAGTGTTCAACCACCTGATTGATCTGCACCCCGGCTTTTTCGAGCAGAACCGTGCGCTGGAAATCCAGTCCCGGTTTACCGCCGACACCACGGTGCTGCAATCGGTGATCGGCTCCACGGTGTCCATTGCCTTGCGCAACACATTGATGCTGATTGGTGGCTTGCTGTTGTTATTTATCACCAACGCCAAGCTGGCCAGTATCATCTTGTTGGGTTTTCCGCTGGTGATCGCGCCGATTCTGTTCTTTGGTCGGCGAGTGCGGCAACTGTCGCGGTTGAGCCAGGATCGGGTTGCAGATGTCGGCAGTTATGTGGGGGAGAACCTGACCCAGATAAAGACCGTGCAGGCGTTTAATCACCAGCCCCATGACCGGCGCTTTTTCGCCGAGGTGTCGGAGCGGGCCTTCGACATCGCCAGGGACCGCATTCGCCAACGGGCCTGGCTCACCACGCTGGCCATTACCCTGGTCATGGGGGCGGTGGGCATCGTGATCTGGATCGGCGGGCTGGATGTCATTCACGGCCGCATCAGTCCCGGCGAGCTGGCGGCGTTTGTGTTCTATAGCCTGCTGGTGGGTGTGGCCGCCGGTGCCATCAGCGAGGTCATCGGCGAACTGCAACGGGCGGCGGGCTCAGCAGCACGACTGTTCGAGTTGTTGCAGACCGAGCCGGAGTTTGTTCGGGAGCAGAGCCATACGTCACTTCCGCAGCCCATCCAGGGAGAGATCCGCCTGGAACGTCTTGGGTTCAGTTATCCCGGACGCAGCCAGCAACCGGCACTGACGGATTTTTCGCTCACCGTCAAAGCCGGTGAAACCCTCGCGCTGGTCGGCCCGTCTGGAGCGGGCAAATCCACCCTGTTCGATCTGTTGCTGCATTTTTACCAGCCGGGTGACGGTCGCATTCTGATTGACGGTGTGGATACCGCCGAACTCTCACTGGAATCCTTGCGCCGGTGCTTCGCCCTGGTGCCACAGAACCCGGCGCTGTTCCATGGCACGGTGGCAGACAACATTCGCTACGCCCGGCCACACGCCAGCGACGCCGATGTAGAGCAGGCCGCGCGCGTGGCCCACGCACACGAGTTTATTCAGAACCTACCCCAAGGCTATGACACGCCCCTGGGGGACGCCGGTCTTGGCCTGTCTGGCGGCCAGAAACAGCGGCTGGCCATTGCTCGGGCGCTGCTGGCTGACTCGCCCATATTGCTGCTGGACGAGGCCACCAGTGCCCTCGATGCGGAAAGCGAAAACCTGATTCAGCAGGCCATGCCAGCACTCACCACCGGGCGCACCACGCTGGTTATCGCCCACCGCCTGGCCACGGTCAGAGACGCCGATCGGATCGCGGTGCTGGACCAGGGGCGGCTGTTGGCGGTCGGTACACACGACGAGTTGATGCGGGAAAACAGTCTGTATCAGCGGCTGGCAAAACTGCAGTTTCGGGTAGAAACGGGCGGATAGCGACTATAGTCAATTTGTTTCCTGCCACCGGACTACTTACACTGTTAGTGAAACTTTCGAACCTGAACCCAGGGAGAATGGCAAAGTGAGCAATAAAGAATTGCAGGCACTCAAAGAACGCTACGTTGCGGCGGGCGCGGCAAGTCCCAATGAACAATTTGCCGACCACGCAACCAATGCGGAATTGTGGGATGCAGACGGCAAACGCATGATCGATTTTGCCGGCGGCATCGGTGTACTTAACATTGGCCATCGCCACCCGAAGGTGGTGGAAGCGGTCAAGGCCCAGCTCGACAAGCTGATGCACACCTGTCAGACGGTGATGCCCTATGAGGGCTATGTCAAGCTGGCGGAGAAGCTCAGTGGAGTGGTTCCGGTACGCGGCCACGCAAAGGTAATGCTGGCCAACTCCGGTGCAGAAGCACTGGAAAACGCCATGAAGATCGCCCGGGCGGCCACCGGCAAAACCAACGTGATCTGCTTTGACGGCGGTTATCACGGCCGTACCTTCTACACCATGGCGATGAACGGCAAGGCGGCGCCTTATCAGACCGATTTCGGGCCCATGCCGGGCAACGTGTTCCGCGCGCCCTATCCGGTGCCGTATCACGGCGTCAGCGAAGAAGAAGCGCTGCGCGGCCTGAAGATGACCATGAAGGCAGATTCACCGGCCAACAACACGGCCGCCATCGTGATTGAGCCAGTGTTGGGTGAGGGTGGTTTCTACGCAGCGCCAACCAGCTTCCTGAAAGAAATTCGCAAGATCTGCGATGAAAACAACATCCTGATGGTGGTAGACGAAGTGCAGAGCGGCTTCGGCCGGACCGGCAAGATGTTTGCCATCGAGCACAGCGGCATCGAGCCAGACATGATGACCATGGCCAAGAGTATGGCCGATGGCATGCCGATTTCGGCCATTGTTGGTACCGACAAGATCATGGACGCTTCTGGCCCGAACTCTCTGGGCGGCACCTATACCGGCAGCCCGACGGCCTGTGCAGCGGCCTTGGCGGTGTTCGAGGTGTTCAAGGACGAAGACATCCTTGGCAAGGCCGTTACCCTTGGCAACAAGCTGAACAAGCGCTTTAGCCAGTGGCAGGAACAGTTCGAACATGTGGATAACGTTCGTAATCTTGGCCCGATGGCCGCGTTTGAACTGGTTGAAAGCAAAGCCAGCCGTACACCCAAGCCCGAATTGGCGGCCGCGGTCACCAAGAAGGCCAAAGAAAAGGGCCTGATTCTGCTGAGCTGTGGCATGTACGGCAATACTCTTCGGTTCCTGATGCCGGTCACCATTGAGGATGCGGTTCTCGAGGAAGGACTGGCGATTGTCGAGGAATGCCTGAAAGAAGTCGGCGCCTGACCGACAACGTAAGCGCAGCCCCGCTGCGCTTACGTTAACCTCAGGATTCATCGTATACTGCCGGAAGACATTTTTCCGGCAGTGCCTTCCAGCCTGCTGTTGTTTCACCAATCAGGCTATCCCATGACCTCTGCGAATTCTTCCACCATTCCGGAACACAAGCCCAGGCCCTGGATCGACTTACTGGTCAGTATCATCATCCCTTCGGTGATTCTGATGAAATTCAGCGGCGACGAACATCTTGGCAGTGTGAATGCCCTGATTATCGGCCTGGCGTTTCCGCTTGGCTGGGGTCTGTTTGAGCTGATCCGTTACCGTAAGAAAAACTTCATCGCCTTGTTGGGCCTGATCAGTGTTGGCCTGACCGGCGGTATTGGTTTACTGGAACTGGACGCCGGATGGCTAGCCATCAAGGAAGCGGCGGTACCGGCGGTGATTGGCCTCGCAGTCTTGATTTCTACCCGCACCAAATACCCACTGGTTCGAACCCTTCTGTACAACCCGAACGTGCTGGATGTGGATAAGATCCATGAGTCACTTGAAGAACGGGGCTGTGTGGCAGAATTTGAAGATCGGTTGCTCAAGGCCAGTTATTTCTTTGCCGGTACCTTCCTGTTTTCATCCATCATGAATTACGTACTGGCGAAATGGATTGTGGTCAGTCCTTCAGGTACCCAGGCCTTCAATGAAGAGCTGGGGCGCATGACACTGGTCAGCTATCCGATGATCGCCATTCCATCCATGATCATGATGATGCTGATTTTCTATTACTTGTGGCGCACCATCCGTCGACTCACCGGGCACACTCTGGAAGAAGTGATGGCACCGCACCTGGTCGAGAAAGAAAAAGAGAAAGAACAGAAGCGGGCGGAGTCTTCCGAGTAATCGCCCTCATGGAATAAAATTTCCTTTCTGATAAAAAAAACGGTGGTTCCTTGCGGAACCACCGTTTTTTTTGGCTGCCAATCAGAATCTCTACACGTCCAGATTGGTTACCTGCAATGCATTGGTCTGGATAAAGATCCGACGCGGTTCGACATCGTCACCCATCAATGTGGTAAAGATCTGATCCGCTGCGAAGGCATCCTCAATGGTCACCTTCATCATCCGGCGGCTTTCCGGATCCATGGTGGTTTCCCACAACTGATCCGGGTTCATCTCTCCCAGTCCCTTATAGCGCTGGATGTTCAGGCCGCGCTGGGCTTCTTTCATCAACCAGTCCAGGGCACCGGCAAACGACAGCACCGCCTGCTTACGCTCACCACGCTGGATATAGGCGCCTTCCTCAATCAGACCTTCCAGGGTTTCACCCAGACGGGCAATCGCTTTGTAGGAAGACGATTCGAAGAATTCATGGCTGAACACGTGCTCATAAGGAATACCATGCATAAAGATGGTTACCTTCGGCAGGTAGAGATTGCGCTCTTCATCACGGGTGACCGAGAAGGTGTACTTGGTCCCTGTGCGCGTATCCAGATCCAGACCATTCCCCAAGCGAGCAACCCAGGCTGCCACGGCGGCCTCATCTTTGAGCTGTTCGCTGGTCAACGTGTCGTTATGGATCATCTGTTCCAGCACCTTGGCGGGATACGCCCGGGACAAACGATCAATCATCGCCATCACCGCCTGATAATCCTTGATCATGGTTTCCAGAGCAGAATCCTTGATCGCCGGTGCATCCGGATTGACGAACAGCTGAGCGCCATCCAGAGCGGTCTGGGTGAGGTAAGCGACTTTGGCCTTCTCGTCTTTCAGGTATTGCTCCTGCTTGCCTCTCTTGACCTTGTAAAGGGGCGGCATCGCGATGAACACGTGACCACGCTCAATGATTTCACGCATCTGCCGGAACAGGAAGGTCAACAGCAGGGTGCGGATGTGAGAACCATCCACGTCAGCATCCGTCATGATGATGATGGAGTGATAACGCAACTTGTCCGGATTAAACTCCTCCCGGCCAATACCACAGCCCAGTGCTGTGATCAGCGTGCCGACTTCGGCAGATGACAGCATCTTGTCAAAACGGGCTTTTTCAACGTTCAGAATCTTACCCTTCAGGGGCAGGATGGCCTGGGTTTTACGATCGCGACCCTGCTTGGCACTACCACCCGCAGAATCACCCTCCACGATGAACAGTTCAGACAGTGCCGGGTCTTTTTCCTGGCAGTCGGCCAGCTTGCCGGGCAGGCCCGCAATATCCAGTGCGCCTTTACGGCGAGTCATGTCCCGCGCCTTGCGCGCCGCTTCACGGGCCCGAGCCGCTTCGATCATCTTGTTGACGATCAACTTGGCTTCGTTTGGCTGTTCCTGAAGGTACTCGGCAAAACTCTGATACAGCTCTTGCTCTACCGCCGTTTTCACCTCGGACGAGACCAGCTTGTCTTTGGTCTGGGATGAGAACTTGGGGTCGGGCACTTTAACACTGACAATCGCAGTCAGACCTTCCCGGGCATCGTCACCGGAGGTGGCCACTTTTGCTTTTTTACCCAGGCCTTCATGCTCGATGTAGTTGTTCAGAGAACGGGTCAGGGCAGCCCGGAAGCCGGCCAGGTGAGTACCGCCATCCCGCTGGGGAATGTTGTTGGTGAAGCAGTACAGGTTTTCCTGAAAGGCATCGTTCCACTGCATGGCTACTTCGACCGTTACACCGTCTTCCCGCTCGCGGCAGAAATGGAACACCCGGTTGATCGGCGTTTTGTTGGTGTTGAGGTGCTCAACAAACGCTCGCAAGCCGCCTTCGTACTCAAAGACTTCTTCCCGGCCGCTGCGTTCGTCGGTCAGGCGAATACGCACACCGCTGTTCAGGAACGCCAGCTCACGCAGGCGCTTGGCCAGGATGTCGTAATGGAACTCAATGTGGGTGAAGGTTTCCGGCGACGGAATAAAGTGAACCTTGGTACCTGAGGCCTCTGTGTCACCAACAACACCCAGGGGTGCATCAGGCACACCGTGGGTGTAGCTTTGCTCGTAGACTTTGCCTTCGCGACGGATGGTCAGGGTCAGGGTACAAGACAAGGCGTTAACCACAGAGACACCCACGCCGTGCAGACCACCAGAGACCTTGTAGGAGTTATCATCAAACTTACCGCCAGCGTGCAGTACGGTCATGATCACTTCTGCGGCAGACACACCTTCTTCTTCATGAAGATCGACCGGAATACCCCGACCGTTGTCTTTGACACTGACAGACTCATCGGGGTGAATGATCACGCCGATTTCCGAGCAGTGGCCCGCCAGAGCCTCATCGATGGAGTTATCCACCAACTCAAAGACCATGTGGTGCAGGCCGGTGCCATCATCGGTATCACCGATGTACATGCCCGGACGCTTGCGCACCGCATCCAGTCCTTTGAGGACTTTGATACTGGAGGAATTGTAGTTCGATTCGCTCATTAACGAGACTCCTGAAGGTGATACCGGGCGTCAGGGCCAGCAGTACTCAAGTACTCTTCTGGCACGTTACCCCGTCTGTTCTTCCGTCAATTTTCCATGTTCCACGTGGAACATTCTGTATTCCGGTGCTTGTCCATCTGCCCATAACACTTCCGGTTCCGGGTGTTCGATGGAGGTAATAAACACCTGACAACGTAAATCCTGAAGCTTGCGCGCCAACATGATCCGGTGTCGGACATCCAGCTCGGCATTAATATCATCCAGCAAAAACGTCACCTGCTTTCCCAGATCACTCAGAACTTTGCCCTGGGCTATCTTCATCAGGATCACTAGGGTCTTCTGCTGACCGCGGGAAAAGGTCTCGGCGACAGGCCGACCACCAAACTTGAGTCGGATATCCGCACGATTTGGACCGTACAAGGTGTGGCCCATTCGACGCTCCTGTTCCCGATGCTTGGCCAGAACCTCGACCAGCGATTGCGAACGATCCCAACCCGGGTAGAACTCTAACTTCAAACCGTCGGTCCAACCCGCATCAAGCTCCGTGAGTATCTCGTCAAAGGCCTTTTTGAACCTTTCAAATACCTGCGCTCTGGTATCGCTCAGAGATTCTGCAAGGGCTCCAAACTGGTTATCCCACACCCGCATCAGCGATTCGTCGATTCTACCATTTCTCAGCGTTTGATTCCGCTGTGATGTCACTCTCTGGCATTGTTGCCACGATGACGAAAAGGAAGGTTCCACGTGGAACACTAACCAATCCAGAAATTGCCGGCGTTTGCCCGGACCTCCCGCGACAATATCGAAAACGCCAGGATCAATCACCGATACCGGTAGATGTCGGGCCAGAAAGGACAAACTGCGAACGGCTTCACCGTCGACTCTCAACGATGTCTCTTTCGCCGTGACGTCTCGTGATATGCCCAACCGATGAACAACATCATCTTTGTTTGCGCCGAATTGTTCTGGGACACCCAGCACACCTTTGTCCAGCGCCCCAAACACCGTCAGCTTGTTCAGACCGTGGCTCACCACCGCCTGATGACGACCAACACGAAACGATCGACCGAGCCCCAGATAACCGATGGCTTCCAACACACTGGATTTACCGCTGCCATTGGCACCGTACAGAAAATTGAAAGACGGAGAAAAACCGATAGGATCAGGCGCCAGGTTTCTAAAATACTGAGTCTGGAGTTTAACGAGCGCCATAAAAGGGGAGTTCTCGATACCGGATACGAACCAGAAAAAGAAAAGGCAATGCCGGAACCCGACATTGCCTTAGTGTACAAGATGCGCTGACGCTACGCTCGTTAATGCAGCATCGTAAGACGCTCATCCATAAACACATCCATTTCAGGCGCCAGGATATGAACGTAACGATCAAAATACAGAAACTGTTTGAGTAGCAGCGCAAACTCCCTGGGAAAGTGGAGGCCGTGACTTTCGCCAACCTTCACCATGTCCATCAGGATGTTGTTCACATCTTCATCCGCCTGGCCCATCTCGTAGGGCACATCGTCGGGTACCATGTGATCCATCTGACGGTAAAGTCGTTGCAGGTCCGCCGCCAGGTCGTCTACTTTTACGGTGCGACGGGTAACGCCGATACGGATCATGGCATCTGCCATACCTTCGAAATTTCCCACCATGATGGCAGAAATGAAATCACTGACCGCCTGCCAGGTGTCCGGCTTGATTCTCCCGACAATGCCAAAATCGATGAATCCGATTCGGCCATCTTTCAGAACCATCAAATTTCCGGCGTGAACGTCGGCATGGAAAAACTCGCACTTGGTCAGACTGGCAAACCAGGTGTTCATCGCGGTGATCAAGGTCCGTTCGGGATCGTTGGAGTACTCCCGAATGCTCTCCATATCCGTCAATGACACACCGTAAAAACGTTCCATGGTCAGAATACGACGACTACTGCAATGCTCGTAGACCCTTGGCACCGTGGCATCGTCATTGTGGGTGTTATGAAGAAACTCGCGGAATACCTTCAGGTTATTCGCTTCTTTGATAAAGTCGCATTCTTCCATCATGGTCTGTTGAATTTCTTCAACAATGCCCGACAGAGACGTCCACGAAAGCTTTGGTGCCAGGGTTTCCAGAATTCGGGCGGACAGGTAGAGAAAGTTGAGATCGGTCAGCAGAATGTTCTCGACACCCGGCTTTTGTACCTTGATCACCACATCTTCACCGGTCACCAACCTGGCCGCATGAACCTGCGCTATAGACGCTGAGGCCAAAGCAACCGGATCGATCTCGGCGAACACCTGATCAATAGGCTTGCCCAGTTCATCCCGGATGATCCGTTTAATGACTCCAAACGGTAGATTGGGCGTTTTATCCAGGCAGAACTGGAACTCCTCCACATACTCCTTCGGGAAAAAGGTCGGCGAGCTGGCGATAAACTGACCCAGCTTGATGTAGGTCGCGCCCAGGTTTTCAAATGTCTGACGCAGCAGCTGGGGCGTCGGCGGGCGATCCCCCCGAACCCAGTTAACACCAGTGCGGCCAAGCACCGAAATGGTCTGGCCGATTCTGAATGCACCTTTGATTCCGTTCGTTACGGCACCCATCGATTCCTCCGGGAACAATTACAGTCGCATGGGCATGACGACGTACAAACAGCCGCCGTCATTCTCTGCTTCGATCAACGCACTGCTGTTCGGATTCGACAAAGTGAGTTTCACCTGCGCGTCATCCAGTGCGTTCATCACATCAATCAGGTAGCCTACATTAAAACCGATCTGAAGGGATTCGCCCTGATAATCGACGGGCAGTGTATCTTCGGCCTGTTCCTGATCCGGGTTGTTGGCAAATACCTGCAACTGGCCCGGTGACAGGTTCAACCGAACTCCGCGGATATTCTCATGGGACAAAATACCTGCACGTTGCAGCGTATTCTTGAGGGTAGCGCGATCGGCCAGCACAAACTTGTCCCCACCGCGCGGGATCACCCGGTTATAGTCCGGGAACTTGCCTTCGATCAGCTTGGAGGTAAACGTGTAAGCACCGACCGTAGCTCGCAGATGGTTGTCACCAATCACCAGGGTTACCGGCGATTCCACGTCGTCCAGCAACCGGGCAAGTTCCAACACACCCTTTCTCGGTACAATTACCTGGCGCGGTTCGGGGCAGCCGGTTTGCATATCGCAATGGGCCATGGCCAGGCGATGCCCATCAGTCGCAACCACCCGCACGTGACTGCTATCGACTTCAAGCAACAAGCCGTTCAGGTAATAACGCACATCCTGCTGAGCCATGGCGAAAGCGGTGGCGTCCAGCATTCGGCCAAGTTCTTTCTGCGGCAACTCAAGACGAAAACTCTCTGGCTCGTCTTCCACATTGGGAAAATGCTCGGCCGGCAAAGTCGACAGCGTAAAATGGGAATTGCCCGCCCGCACATGCAACCGATCACCTTCCAGTGCCAGATCAATGGGGGCTTCATCGCCCAGTGCCCGACAGATATCCGACAGTTTGCGCGCCGGGACAGTAATCCGTCCTGGTTGATCCACATGCACAGGCGTTACCCGGCCCACCAGCTCAACTTCCATATTGGTGCCGGTGAGGGTAAGGGTATTGTCGTCCGCCTCCAGCAACACGTTGGAGAGAACTGGCATGGTCTGTTTCTTTTCAACAACGCCGGCAATACTTTGCAGCGGAGTAATCAGGGATTCACGGCTGATGGTCAGTTTCATGGCACTCGGCTTCAATTGTCGGAAGTGAATGTTGATGGGCTAACACACCCATCGATGATCAGGTGGTCAGCAATCTCATAAAATTCTGGTAGTCCTCCCGGATTCCGGGATCGGTCTCCTGGAGTTCTCTGATTTTTTTGCAGGCGTGCAACACCGTGGTGTGATCACGCCCGCCAAAGGCATCACCAATTTCAGGCAAACTGTGGTTGGTCAGTTCTTTCGACAACGACATGGCAACCTGCCGGGGGCGTGTCACCGTTCGTGTGCGTCGCTTGGACAATAGATCCGATACCTTGATCTTGTAATACTCCGCAACGGTACGCTGGATGTTGTCCATACTGACCTGCTTTTCGTGCAGGGCCAACAGATCTTTCAGACTCTCACGGATGAAAGGAGGGGTAATCTCTGACCCGGTGAAGTGAGCATTCGCTATCACCAAACGGAGTGCACCCTCTAACTCTCTCACATTTGACCGGATTTTCTGAGCGATAAAAAACGCGGCTTCACTGCTCAGCTTTACATTCGCCTGATCGGCCTTTTTCATCAGGATCGCTACCCGGGTTTCCAGCTCTGGCGGTTCTACCATCACCGTCAGCCCCCATCCAAACCGGGATTTCAAACGTTCTTCCATGTCGACGATTTCTTTCGGAAACCGGTCGCAGGTCACGATTACCTGCTGACCACCTTCAAGCAACGCATTAAAGGTATGGAAGAACTCCTCCTGGGAACGTTCTTTCCGGGCGAAAAACTGAATATCGTCAATCAGCAGCGCATCGACCGATCGATAGTACCGCTTGAATTCATTGATGGCGTTCAACTGCAACGCTTTCACCATATCCGCGACAAAACGTTCCGAACGCAAATAAGCCACTTTTGCCTTCGGGTTCCGGCGAACAATGTCATTCCCGATGGCATGCATCAGGTGGGTCTTACCCAGGCCGACACCACCATAAAGAAACAATGGGTTGTAGGCGCCACCCGGGTTTTCCGCCACCTGCATCGACGCCGCTCGCGCCAGCTGGTTCGACTTGCCCTCAACAAACGTATCAAAGGTAAAGGTTTCGTTCAGAAAGCTCTGATGCTTGATATCGCCCTCGACCTGCACCGACCGGCGCTGGCCGTTAAGCTTGTTGGAGGGACCATTGCTGTGACCGGCAACGGAACCGGAAACGGTTACCGCAACACTCTTTTCTTCTTCGGTAACGCTGTGCCCCGTCTCATCCGATGTCTCAGCAACAGATCTGCCCACGGGCTCGCTCTCCCGAGGCGCAGAGCCCACCTTCATATGCACCCTAGGAGCCTGACCGCCATTCAGATCCTTAAGCACTTCTTCTATACGTCGCAGGTATTTTTCGTTCACCCAGTCCATGACAAACCGGTTGGGTGCAAACAGCATCAACTGCCCTTCACGGAGATTCGACTGAAGGGGTCTTAACCAGGTATTAAATTGTTGTGCAGGAAATTCATCCCTGAGTACTTCAAGACATTGATGCCACATACTGTTAGGCACGACCGCCCGCTCCCGAAACCTGACTTTTCTCACAACGAAAAACATTTTCCCGCTGCTCAAGGTGACACAGGATTCTACTCCGACGAGGTCATCAGTAAAAGACCGAAAAGCGAAGTAGTGAACAGGCTGTGGAAACATTTCCTATTAACTTTCAATCTGTTCCAGACATATCTACAGGCTTGTGTACAGAAAACACATGAAAAATAGTTACCCACAGCGCTTTGTGCACAAACCACCCCCAACCCTGTGTGAAACCGGTTGACCCAACCATGAATAACTCCAAAACATCAGCCACCGGCGAGTTGTTAACAATTCAACCCCCCTTCGTCCACAGGCCACAGGACCACCTGTCAAAGGGTTTGTCATTACTCCAAAATATTGATTCTTATGACTAATTATCCATTATCCACAGAAAAACGCCTGCCTAATAACAGTAATATATAATCTTTAAGAGAACTTAAAAAAAACTACTGAATCTATTAGTCACCATGGTGGTTACTACCCATAACGAAAACTTCGTTCTTCCCATATACAGACATTGAAATTGCAAGCAGATCTGACTAGAATGCCGCTCCTGTTTTGGCTGTCTATTTTCCAGCCAGTTATCAATGTCCATAGACGATTTGTGAGACCTTCACCATGAAAAGAACATTTCAACCAAGCGTCCTCAAGCGCAAGCGTGTTCACGGCTTCCGTGCCCGTATGGCTACTGCGAACGGCCGTAAGGTTATTTCCCGTCGTCGTGCCAAAGGCCGCGCACGTCTGTCTGCGTAACCTGATGTTTGCCTCATGAAGGCTTTGACGTTTCCGAAGTCTCACAGATTGCTGCGGCCTTCGGACTACAGCAAAGTCTTCGATGATGTGCAGCTGAAAGTTCCGCACAGGAATTTTCTGATCCTGGCCGCACCAAACAATCTTGGTCACGCCAGGGTCGGACTGATATTTTCCAAAAAGAATCTCAAACTGGCGGTCCAGCGCAACCGGATCAAGCGCCAGATCAGAGAGACTTTCAGAGTTCAGAAGGATCTGCCCGGCCTCGACATCATTGTTCTTGGCAGACAGGGATTGGCTCAACTGGATAACGCGTCAGTAAAATCGTCGCTCAACGATCTTTGGCGTCGTGTCAGAAAGAAGTACCATCAATCCTCAGCCGATCAAACGGTTGTGAATTCTAAAGGTACGAGTTAATGCGACAGATTCTGTTACTGCCTATCCGGTTTTATCAGTACGCCATCAGTCCGATGATGGCCAGTCATTGCCGTCATTTCCCTACGTGCTCCCAGTATGCGGTTGAAGCAATTCAACACCACGGAGCCGCCAAGGGTTCTTACCTTGCTACTCGCCGGCTGTTAAGGTGTCATCCCTGGGCCGAAGGCGGTTACGATCCGGTGCCAGGTACAGACGCCCAATACTCTCCGACCAACACTCGAACCAGACACTAACGTTTATGGATATTCAACGCATCGTTTTGTTTGCCGGCCTGGCTATCGTCAGTTATCTGATGGTTCTTGCCTGGAATGAGGACTACAACCAGCCACAAACCGCCCAGGTTTCCCAAGTCGAAACCTCTGCCGCCAATGGCTCTGTTGATGACATGGTTTTGCCTGAAAGCACCTCCAGCACAACAGCATCCGATGACGAATTTGTTGCTCCGGATACCGGTGAACTGCGGTCTGCGTCCACCGATGGCCAAGCAAGCATCACTGACCAGTTCATCACGGTCAGAACAGATGTCCTTGAACTGAAAATCGATCGAGTCGGTGGCAACGTCATTGAGAGTTCATTGCTTCAATACGACGAAACACTGGACAGTAATCAGCCGCTGAAGCTTCTGAACAACACTCAAAATCGCACTTATCTCCTTGAAAGCGGCTTGATTGGCCGCAACGGTCCTGACAGCCGAAGCGCCGGTCAGGCACCGGTATATCAGGCCGAAGCTTCAGAGTTTGAACTGACTGAAGGCCAGGACGAACTGACCGTTGATCTGAAAATGACTACAGATCAAGGTGTTATCATAACCAAGCGGTACCGTCTGGGTCGGGACAGCTATCAACTTGATGTTCGTTATCTGATTGAAAACCAGTCCGAGTCTGACTGGCAGGGTAACTTTACGGGCAAGATCGTACGTGACGAGGCCCCCGATCCTACGTCTCAGACCTCTATGGGTATTCGGGCCTACCTGGGAATGGTGGTCAGCACCCCAGACGATCCCTATGAAAAATACGATTTTGACGATCTGACCAAGCAGAGGATCAATCAGTCCGTCACCAACGGTTGGATGGCTTTCCTTCAGCACTACTTCCTGACCGCCTGGGTTCCAGACAGCGAGCAAACCGCTCAATTTCAGTCAACTCGCCGGGATCAGTTGCATGTGATGGGCTTTGTCTATCCAGCAACCGCAGTCGCAGCCGGTGAAACCGTTGAAGTGGGCGCCACAGCTTACGTCGGCCCCAAGATTATTGAGCGTCTGGAAGCACTGGCACCCAACCTGGACCGCACCGTCGATTTTGGTTGGTTGTTCTTCATCTCACTGCCATTGTTCTTCATTCTGGAATGGTTCTTCGGGCTGGTGGGTAACTGGGGTGTTGCTATCATCCTTCTGACAATCCTGGTCAAAGCGGTGTTTTTCCACCTGTCCGCAACCAGTTATCGCTCGATGGCCAGAATGCGGGCAGTTGCGCCACAGCTGACTCGTCTGAAAGAGCTCCATGGCGATGATCGCCAGCGGATGTCTCAGGAAATGATGGCTCTGTACAAGCGGGAAAAGATCAACCCGTTGGGTGGTTGTTTGCCGATTCTGGTGCAAATGCCCGTGTTCATTGCCCTGTACTGGGTACTGTTTGAAAGTGTGCAGTTGCGTCATGCACCGTTTGCGCTCTGGATTCAGGACTTGTCGCAGATGGATCCGTACTTCATCCTGCCGATCCTGATGGGCATCAGTATGTTCATCCAGATGAGCCTGAACCCGACACCGCCGGACCCCATGCAGGCCAAGATCATGAAGTTGATGCCTCCGGTGTTTACCATTTTCTTCCTGTGGTTCCCGTCCGGTCTGGTACTGTACTGGCTGGTGAACAACATTCTTTCGATCTCACAGCAGTGGTACATTACTCGCAAGATCGAAGCGGAAACCGCAGGCAAGAAGTACTGATAAACCGGTAGTTCTGACCTGACAAAGGCTCCCATGTGGAGCCTTTGTTATTTCTACCCAGGATAAAACAGCATGCAGCCAACCTCAGACACCATCGCCGCGATTGCCACCGCACCGGGCCAGGCTGGCGTGGGGATTATCCGGGTATCCGGTCCCAAAGCCGCTGACATTGCCCGCACCATGTTGGGCTTTGAGCCAACACCTCGCTATGCCCATTACGGCCCGTTTAAAGATACAAGCGGAGATCTGATTGATGAGGGTATCGGTCTGTTTTTCCCCAATCCGCATTCATTCACTGGCGAAGATGTATTAGAGCTCCAGGGTCATGGCGGTACCGTCATTCTCGACATACTGTTACGAGCCGTGTGCAGCCAGGGAGCCCGACTGGCCCGACCGGGGGAGTTCTCTGAACGCGCCTTCCTGAATGACAAACTCGATCTGGCTCAGGCTGAGGCCATCGCCGACCTGATTGAGAGCAGTTCTGAACAGGCCGCACGCTGTGCCGTGCGTTCCATGCAGGGGGTATTCTCCCGGCGGATCGATGAACTGGTAGAGTCCGTCACCCATTTGCGCATCTATGTGGAAGCCGCGATCGATTTTCCGGAAGAAGAAATCGATTTTCTGGCCGACGGCAAAGTGGCCTCCGATCTGGCGTTGCTGTTACAGCAAGTGGAACAGATTCTCTCAGAGGCCCAGCAGGGCACCATTCTGAGAGACGGTATGAAAGTGGTGATTGCCGGCAGACCAAACGCCGGTAAGTCCAGCCTGCTTAATGCGCTGGCTGGACGGGAAGCGGCCATTGTCACGGCAATAGAGGGTACCACCCGTGATGTCTTGCGGGAACATATCCATATTGATGGCATGCCATTGCATGTTATTGATACCGCCGGTTTGCGCGACAGCCCGGACGAAGTGGAGCGGATCGGAATTGCCCGGGCCTGGGAAGAAATACGGCAGGCGGACCGCATCCTGTTGATGGTCGATGCCACCACCACCGACAAAACCGAACCCCACAAAATCTGGCCGGATTTCATTGATCAGTTACCTGCCAATGCGCCGGTAACCGTTATTCGAAACAAAGTGGATCTGTCTGCAGAGCCAGTCGGTATCAGCATGGCATCAGCTCAGACGGCACCGGTTGTTCGTCTCGCCGCAAAAGCGTCCGAAGGTCTGGATGTTCTTCGTAATCACCTGAAAGAGTGCATAGGCTTTGCCAGCACGACTGAGGGCGGCTTTTTGGCAAGGCGGCGGCATCTGGATGCCCTGGAACGCGCCCGGGATTCGCTGGTTCAAGGACAAGGCCAGCTTGAAGGATATGGTGCTGGCGAGCTTCTGGCCGAGGATCTGCGCGCGGCTCAGGATGCCTTGGGCGAGATAACCGGCCATCTCACCCCCGATGAGCTATTGGGTAAGATTTTCAGCAGTTTCTGCATCGGCAAATAGATAAGCCGAAGATTGTTCCACTTTACGGAACACATCGTGCAGATTAAATGCATTTAATTATTAAACGATAACGAATATCATTCGCTCCTAAATTTCAGATCCTGAATTTCAAGGAGCGACTCATGGTTTTCAAGCCCTCAGTTCTGGCGACGTCAATCGCCGTGATTTCAACCGGATTCCCGCTTTCTGCGGTAGCCCAACCGGTTCAGCTGGATGAACTGGTGGTCTCTGCTGCTGGTTTTGAGCAGAAGGTAACCGATGCTCCGGCTAGTATCAGCATCATCAGTCAGCAGAATTTGCAGCAAAGCCAGTTTTCCAATCTGGCAGAAGCGTTGGAGACGGTTGAGGGGGTGGACGTCCGGCAAAGTACCGGCAAAACCGGTGGTTTGAACATCAGTATTCGTGGTCTGCCCAGTAAGTACACTCTGATCCTCATCGATGGTCGTCGCCAGAATCCGCCGGGTAACGTCACTCCCAACGGATTCGGTGATACTTCCACCAGTTTTATCCCACCGCTGTCTTCAATAGAACGAATCGAGGTGATTCGCGGCCCCATGTCTACCCTGTACGGCTCCGACGCGATCGGTGGTGTTGTGAATATCATTACCAAGAAGGTTTCAGACGAGTGGATCGGTTCGGTCTCTGTTGAACATACCTTTCAGGAACACCGGGAGTATGGCGATAACGGCAAAGCCAGCTTCTATATCAGCGGCCCTCTGATTGACGACAAACTCGGGCTGGCGGTGCGCGGTAGCGTGTTTGATCGCTCCGCAGCCGACCTCAACTTTGACGATGGCAGCGAAGCACCCAAGCGCGGTGTTGCGCCGGTTGACGGGCGTAACCACAACATCGGCGCACGACTGACGCTGGTGCCGGCCCAAGGCCATGAATTCTATCTGGATGCTGAGCGGGGCCGTCAGGTGTACAACAACGACAGCTGCCAGTTGGGTACTCTGGACGGGCAGAATCGGGCCTGTAATGCGGATACCTCGACGGCCAATGGCTATCTGGACGAGCTGCGATTCAATCGCGATCAGGTTGCTCTGGGCCACGCCAGTCAGCTTGGCTTTGGTACCTGGAGCAATGACCTGACTTATAACGTCACCGAAACCAAGGGCCGGACCATTCCGGGCACTATCGGTACACCCTATGATGCGCCATACCAGAACCTGGTGGGGGGGCAGAATCGAAAGCTCGAGTCGGAAGATACGGTATTCGATACCCGGTTGGTCGCACCGGCGACCGACAACCATATTGTTACTCTGGGCGCCCAGTACCGGGATACCCGCCTGGAGGACAGCCTGTCCAACACCACTTTTAAACAGGATTCCTGGGCGGTGTTTGTGGAAGACGAGTGGTACCTGATGGACGATCTAGCTCTGACCCTGGGTGGTCGTTATGAAGATCATGATGCGTTTTCCGGACACTTTACCCCACGAGCCTATTTGGTGTGGAACACCAATCCTAACTGGACCCTGAAAGGCGGTGTCAGCCAGGGTTATAAAACGCCGGACATCAATGACCTGCACAATGGCATCAATGGGGTGACCAGCCAGGGCGAGGAATTGACCATTGGTACGCCGGATCTGGAACCCGAGAAAAGCACCAACTACGAAGTTGGCGCCTATTTCGATAACCTGGACGGCTTCAAAGCCAATGCCACGGTGTTCTTTACCCAGTTCAAAGACAAGATCGACAGCGGCAATCCGGTGACCATCAGTGGTGATCCGATGATTCCGGACGGCACTTACGATCAGTTAGCCAACATCGGCAAAGCTGAAACGCGGGGGCTGGAGTTGGCATCCAGTTGGCGCTTTGCACCGGACTGGAGCGTTCGGGGCAACTACACCTATACCGATACCGAGCAGAAGAGCGGCGACAACAAAGGTGCGCCATTGACCAATACCCCTGAGCACGTGGTGCATGCCCGCCTGAACTGGCAGGCAACCTCACAACTGGATCTGTGGCTGTCCGGGGAATACCGTGGCGAGCGCACCCGTTATCTCAAAAATCGGGATAACTTCAGTGCAGAGGAAACCGCTGTGTTCGATCAGGTGGGTGATCTGAGTGCCTATGCGCTCTTTCACCTGGGGGGAGCCTATCAGGCCACTGACAAGGTCAAGCTGACGGCGACCATTTACAACCTGTTCGACAAGGAGTTCCTGTCTGGCAGCGACTACTCCTATGTTGATAACAACGGCAATCAGGTAGATGCCTGGGTGTCTGACTACACTTACATTTTCCGGGGCATGGCCAGCGGCGGTACCGTTGAAGAGGGCCGGCGTCTGTGGCTCTCCGCCACCGTCGATTTCTGAGTTATCCACAACCCCGGGCCGCCGATATGTTCTTCGGCCTGTGCACTTCCAGCAGAGTAAAAAATCCCGGGGTAACCCCCGGGATGAAAATTACCGGGGCTTACCCGGTAAAGGCCATATTATCAGGTTCTACCTGCATCAGATGACGGGTCGGGCTAAGCATGCTGGTGGCGTGGGCCTGGGCCCGGGGTAACAGGCGCTCGTAATAGAATTCAGCCGTTGCCAGTTTGGTCTGGTAAAAGGCTTCGGATTCGTCGCCTCCGTGTACCAGTTTGTCCTGTGCAACAGCCGCCTGGCGCAACCACATATACGCCATGGAGACGTAGCCGCTGTACATCAGGAAGTCGTGGGCAGCGGCGCTGACCACGTCCCGGTCTTTGCGCGCGGCGAGCATGACCCGGACCGTCAACACGTTCCACTGTGCGGTCAGTTTCAGAAGCTCGACGGCCATCGGCCGAAGCGGTTTGCTGGTCAGGTGTTTGCGGGCAAAGTTGGCGATCTTCAGGGTGAATTCCCGCACCGCGCCGCCCTGTGTCATCAACAAGACTTTCCGGCCAAGCAGATCCAGTGCCTGAATACCGGTGGTGCCCTCGTAGAGCGTCGCGATCCGGGTGTCCCGGACAATCTGTTCCATGCCATGTTCACGGATGTAACCGTGGCCGCCAAACACTTGCACCCCAAGGTTTGCGGCTTCATTACCCAGCTCAGTCAGGAAGCCTTTGAGTACCGGCGTCAGGAAACCAAGCTTGTCATCGTACTTTTCGGCTTTCTTTTCATCACCTTCGGCATAGGCTTCTACCATGTGATCGGCCAGCTTCGCTGCGTAATAGAGCATGGCCCGGCCACCCTCGGCGAAGGCCTTTTGGGTCAGTAGCATCCGGCGCACATCGGCATGGTGAATCAGGCTGTCAGCCACCTGTTCCGGATCTTTCTTGCCGGATAATGCGCGCATTGACCGACGTTCTTTGGCGTAAGCCAGTGCCCACTGGTACGACAGTTCAGCCGGACCGACGCCCTGGATCGCAGTGCCAATCCGTGCCGTGTTCATGAATGTGAACATGCATTCCAGACCCTCGTTCTCCGGGCCAATCAGGTAGCCGGTAGCGCCGTCAAAGTTCATCACGCAGGTAGCGGAGGCTTTGATGCCCATTTTCTTTTCCAGGGCACCGCAGTTCACGGCGTTACGTTCGCCCACAGCGCCGTCGTCAGTGGGCAGGAACTTGGGCACAATGAACAGGCTGATGCCTCTGGTGCCTTTCGGGGCATCCGGCAACCGGGCCAGAACAACATGAACAATGTTCTCGGTCAGATCATGTTCACCGGAGGAGATGAAAATTTTGGTGCCGGTCAACCGGTAGCTGCCATCCGCCTGGGGCTCGGCTTTGGTTTTCACCTGGCCAAGATCAGTACCACACTGGGGTTCGGTCAGGCACATGGTGCCGCCCCAACGGCCTTCGGTCAGGGGCACCAGATAGGTCTGTTTCTGATCTTCGGTGCCATGCAGGAAAATGGTGTTCATGGCACCGATAGACAGCCCGGGATACATGGAGAAGGACCAGTTAGCGGTGCCCATCATTTCCTGCTTGAACAGACCCATGGATGCTGGCAAGCCCTGACCGCCGTACTCTTCTGGTGCTGAAAGCCCCTGCCAGCCGCCCATCACATACTGGTTGTAGGCGTCTTTGTAGCCTTTGGGCGTGATCACGTCGCCATTTTCAAGGCGACAGCCCTCTTCATCGCCACTCTGGTACAGGGGGCTCAATACTTCTTCGCTGAACCGGCCGCATTCCGTCAGAATGGCGTCCACAATATCCGGCGTCGCATTCTCGCCGGAAGCGAGGGTCTGGTAGTGGCCCGGATAATCAAACACATCGTTGATCAGAAATTTCATGTCGCGCAGGGGCGCTTTATACACAGGCATAGCCAGTCCTCATATACAGTTAGCTGATCTGATCAGGCATGAAAGCCTCAGTGACAGCAGTTTTACGGCATTCTTTGCTGGCTGCCATTGACGGAAAGCGCTTGCGGGTATGTCAGAATAGACAATTGGCCGAAATGACGTATTCAGAATATTTCTGATCGGATCCGGAGTCGGGCCCGTACGTGTTTGCGGCGAAACGCCATATCTCAGGCCAGCAAGTGGAGTGTAAAAGTCATGCAAAGCAGGGTGATCCCGAGTCGGACCAGTGTTTTCTCACGGAGCAGTCTTATACTGTTAATGGCATTGGCTATCGTCGGCTGTGCTGGCCCATCGCTGGATGATTACCGGGATACAGGCCCGGAATTGGTGCCTGAGGACTTCTTTCAGGGCGAACTTTCTGCCCGCGGTGTGGTCAAGAACTTCTCTGGCAAGGTGATTCGCACCTTTGATGCGGACATCGTTGCCAGCTGGGACGACGACGGCGTCGGCACCCTTGATGAGGTTTTCCGGTTTGATGATGGTGAAGTCCAGACCCGGGTCTGGACGCTGACGCCCTCGGGTGACAGTTATCACGCGACGGCGGGCGACGTGGTCGAGCCGGGCAGCATGCAATGGCAAGGCAATGCCATTCATATGAATTATGTCCTTCGGGTGTCATACGGTGATGGCACCATCGATGTCCGGATGGATGACTGGATGTACCTGATTACTCCAGACACACTGATCAACCAGACCACCATGAGCAAATGGGGTATAGAGGTCGGTGAAGTAGTGCTGGTTATTCAAAAACTTGAGCACGGGCAAGGCTCCTAAACCTGACAACAAACAGGCAAATGAATTCCATGTGGAAACAATGGGTGATCGCAGTTGTTCTGATCGTCGCAGTTGCGGTTGGCGCTGTTGTTTATACGGGTCTTGAGCAAGACGCAGAGAACCAGGGAGGTCGGCAGGCTCAGGCAAGTGGCGTCAATGTTATCACACCGGAGCGACAGCAGGTTCGGGATGATGTGGGCGCGGTTGCCAGCCTGCAAGCGCTCAATGCGGTGGAACTGACAACAGAAGTCAGTGGCCGTGTTATCGAAATCAACCTTGCACCAGGTGCACAGGTGCCGCAGGGTGCCGTTCTGTTGCGCCTGGACGACCGTCAGGCCCGTGCCGACCTGGCTGTGATCGAAGCCCAGTTGTCTGATGCCCGTCGGCAGTTTGAGCGGGCCCAACGCCTGCGCGCGAATAACAGCGTCTCCCAGTCTCAGGTAGATGAGTTGAGAACCTCCGTCGATGTTGCCATGGCACAGCGCCAGGCGGCTCAGGTTCGTTTGGAGAACCACCGGATTGAAGCACCGTTTGCCGGCGTGGTCGGATTGTCTGATGTCAGCATCGGCGCCTACCTGCAGGCCGGCACTACGATTACCACCCTGGATACCAGCGACCGGATGGAGCTGAATTTTGCGGTGCCCGAGCGGTTTATTGGCCAGGTACGCTTGGGCCAGATGGTGCGGGCTACCTCACCGGCTTTTCCGGGTGAAAGTTTTGAAGGCGAGTTGATCGAACTCGGCAGTCGTATCAACGAGCTGAGCCGCACGTTGACGGTACGGGCGCTAATCGATAACGCGGAAGGCCGATTGCGGCCAGGTCAGTTTATGTCGGCGTCGCTGACCTTGCGGGAGCGCGAGGGTCTGGTGGTTCCGGAGCAGGCAGTAATGCTGCGTGGCGACCAGAAATACGTGTTTGTAGCCGATGACGGTGTCGCCCGACGGGTGTCTGTCCAGACCGGCTCCCGGATGCCCGGTATGGTGGAAATCGTGGATGGGTTGAGCGAAGAAGACCAGGTGATTGTGACGGGTCAGGATCGTTTGAGTACCGGTGACCGAATCCGATTACTGGAGTCTGATCTGGCGATACCCGAGAACCGGTTTATCACCAGCCGGGAGTCCTGATCCATGATCCTGTCCGACATTTCCATCAAGCGCCCGGTTTTTGCCACGGTACTCAGTCTGCTGATTGTGGTGTTTGGCATAACCGCGCTGCTTGGATTGCCGGTTCGCGAGTACCCGGACATTGACCCACCCGTGGTCTCGGTGTCGACCGATTACACGGGTGCGGCCGCAGAAGTGGTTGATACCCAGATTACCCAGATCATTGAAGGCGCCATCAGTGGCATCGAGGGTATTCGGTCTATTGAATCGTCTACCGAGCAGGGCGAATCCCGAACGTCTATCGAGTTCAATACATCCAGGGATATTGATATTGCCGCGAATGATGTCAGGGATGCGGTATCCCGTGTGATGAATCAGTTACCGGATGAGGCCGATCCACCGGTAGTTCGAAAGGCCGACTCAGACGCACGACCGATGATGTGGGTAACGCTGATCAGCGATGTCTGGGACAATGCAGAACTCAGCGATTTTGCGGATCGGGCGTTGGCCGATCGGTTATCGGTGTTGGACGGTGTCGCGGATGTGCGAATCGGCGGTGAACGCCGTTATGCCATTCGGGTCTGGCTGGATAGGGAACGCCTGGCCGCACGCAATATCACGGTAGCCGAGGTAGAACGTGCCCTCAGAGCCAATAACGTGGAGTTGCCGGCGGGTCAGGTAGAGTCATCCACGCGCAATTTTACCGTCAGGGCGGAAGGTCGTTTGTCGACGGTTGAGGAATTCCGGAACCTGGTAGTCCGGCGGGATGGCAACGATCTGTTGCGACTGGGTGAAGTAGCCAACGTGCAGATGGGGGTGGAGTCTGATGTCAGCCGGTTGCGGGCTAACGGTAAGACCGCCATTGGCATGGGCATCATCCGGCAATCCAAGGCCAATACCGTAGCCGTTTCCGATTCCGTGCGTGCCGAGCTTGAACAAATTCGGGAAACGCTGCCGCCGGAAGTGTCGCTGGCAGAGAGCTATGACGAATCCATCTTTATCCGGGCCTCCATCAAGGAAGTGTTGATCACCCTGGCGATTGCGGTGTCGTTGGTTATCCTGGTGATCTTCATGTTCCTGCGTTCCTGGCGGGCGACGCTGATCCCGGCAGTGACCATTCCTGTAGCCGTCATCGGCGCCTTTATCGGGTTAGGATTTCTCGGTTTTTCCATCAATGTACTAACGCTGCTGGCGATCATTCTGGCCATCGGGCTGGTGGTGGATGACGCCATCGTCATGCTCGAAAACATTCAACGCCGAATAGACGAAGGCGAACCACCCCTGTTGGCAGCCTATCGAGGTGCCAAACAGGTGGCCTTTGCGGTGATCGCCACCACGCTGACGCTGGTGGCTGTGTTTATTCCGATTTCGTTCATGGGCGGCAACATTGGCCGCTTGTTTGCTGAGTTTGGCTTTACCTTGGCGGCAGCTGTGATCTTCTCAAGCCTGGTAGCACTCACCCTGGCTCCTATGCTGTGTTCCAAATGGCTCCGCCACAGTCCGGAAACAGAAGAAGGCCATCGTCTATGGGCCTTCAGTGAAAAGGTTCTCAATGGTCTGACCAACGGCTACAAAAAATTGCTGGTGTTTTCCCTGAACCAACCCGGTCTATTGCTCGGCCTGGGCGTGGTCGGATTGATCATCGCAGTTGTAATTTTCCCCCGTCTGCCCCAGGAGCTGGCACCGATTGAGGATCGAGGTGTGATTATCATGCCTACCAGCGCGCCTCGTGGGTCAACGGTTGAGTATACCGATCACTTCGTCCGGCAGGCCGAGGCAAAACTATTGCCTTACCTTGATGAAGGTATTGCGGCACGTTTTCTTTCCATCGTCGGTTTTCGGGATGAGGAAGACAACGCCTTCATGATCATGGGGATGACCCACTGGGATCAGCGCACAATCAAGCAGCAGCAGGTTACCAGCGAGATTCGGGAGAAAATCAGTGATATTTCCGGCGTCAGAATCAATGCGATCAACCCGCCAGGCCTTGGTCAGAGAGGGTTTAGCCAGCCAGTGGAGTTTGTGGTCGCGGGTCCGGACTACGAATCGGTTCAGGCGTGGAGTGAAGAAATTGTAGAGCGGGCAAAAGAGAATCCGAATCTGTTCAATCTGGACACAGATTTCGAGCTGACACGGCCCGAATTACGTCTGGATATCGACCGGGATCGCGCCGCTGATCTGGACATCACGATCGAAGATGTCGGTCTTACCCTGCAAACCATGTTGGCCTCCCGCAACGTGACCACGTATCTGGATCGTGGTCGGGAATACGACGTCATTATCCAGGCCGACGATGCCGATCGGGCAACGCCGGGGGATCTGGAACAGATCTTCCTGCGCCCGAGAGCGGGAGGGGACCTGATTCCGATCAAAGCGCTGGTGTCGGTAGAAGAAATTGGCGCCAACCCCGATCTCAGGCGAATTGACCGATTGCCGGCCGTGGTCGTGAGCGCCTCACTGGCCGACGGCTACGACCTGGGGTCGGCGCTGGCCTACCTGAACAACCTGGCTGTGGATAACTTGCCGCCGGAGGCCCGGGTCAGTTACAAAGGCCTGTCCCGGGAGTTCCAGGATTCCTCCGCCGCGATCTACCTGACCTTCGGGCTGGCATTTGTGATCGTGTTCCTGGTGCTGGCAGCGCAGTTTGAGAGCTGGATTCATCCGCTGATCATCATGTTGTCGGTGCCCCTGGCCGTCACCGGGGCTTTGATCGCACTGGCTTGGTCGGGCATCAGTCTGAATATCTACAGTCAGATTGGCATCATCATGTTGCTGGGATTGATGGCGAAGAACGGGATCTTGATTGTGGAATTTGCCAACCAGCTGCGGGACAAGGGCTACGAAGTGCGGGAAGCCATTCTGGAAGGTGCCACGCTGCGTTTCCGGCCGGTATTGATGACCACCATCTCTACGGTGTTCGGTGCGGTGCCACTGGTGGTCGCCACCGGTGCTGGTGCTGAAAGCCGGGCGGCAATCGGCATGGTGATACTGGGTGGCCTGATCTTCGCAACCACGTTAACGCTGTTCATCATCCCGGTGCTCTACAACCTGCTTGCGCGCTTTGCCAAATCGTCAAACGCGGTGGAGCAAGAGCTGGATCGACTGGCTGCCGGCACCGCCGGGGGTTCAGGCCTGGCGAGCAGCCCGGCCGAGAAAGCCGACGATTTCTGAGTAAGGCGAATCAGCCGATGCAATCCGGCTGATTCGCTGTTTGTTGGTGTCAGAGGATGGGCGGGAACAGCAATTGCCCGTCCAGTACATCGTCCGGATGTATATCCACACAAAAGATGGTCTGGCCGTTGGCGCTCGACAGGCTGGTAGACAGGGTGACGGTTCTGCGGGCATCGGGCAGTGCCACGTAAGGTCTGCAACTGTTGATTTTTTGGGGCCGTTCCAGCGCATTGCGGAAGTATTCCCGATGGCTCCAGCGGGCGCCTGATGAGTGATACAGCGGGTTGAAGTATTCACCCGATAGCGGGCCTCGGTGAGCCACGCTCCCCTGTTGCACGCCTTCGCTGTTGAGCAGGAAGCACCGTTTTACGCCTTCTATTTCCAGTAGCGTCCGGCAGACTTTATCAAAGGATTCACCTCTGACCAGCTGATGGCAAGCCTCCATCATCTCGAAGCGCAGCAGTTTCAGGAAGGTTTCCTGACTCCGGTAGCCCATCAGGTTGCTCTGCTCGGATTTCGACATGATCTGTTTCAAAACGTTTTCTGCGGTGGCGGTGCACTCCCGCGAACTTTGCTTTGGCCGGGCAAACAGAAAGCCCTGAACCAGGTCGGCTTCGGTATCCAGGGCGATACGTGCCTGAGCGTCATTTTCAATGCCTTCCAGCAGCACCAGACTGCCACTTTCCCGGATCATCCTGACCAGACTGTGTAACAGCAAACGGGCCCGCTGATGTTTCTCGGCATTTGCCAACAGGCTGCGATCTATCTTTACGATCAGAGGGTTGATGCGCCATAGGCGTTCGAAATTGGAATCGCCCATGCCAAAATCATCGATAGCAATCTGGAAGCCGTAATCACGAGCTTCCTGAACGAATTCGAGCAAGGTGTTGGTGTCTCGTGTGGCCGTTTCCACCAGCTCCAGTACGATGCGTTCCGGGTGTAATCCCACTTGCCGGCACTGGTCGGCCAACTGGCCCAGATAATCGGCATGATGGAACAGTGTGTCTGGGTTAATGTTGATAAACAGCCAGACCGGGCTGGTTTTCAGACCAAAGTTATCCAGGTGCAAATTCAGTAAATGCCGGTCAAGATCGGTGGTTACGCCCTGAATCGATGCTTGCTCGAACAACTCGGTCGGTGGGATATTCTGGTTGCCGCGCTTCACCCGAATCAGCGCTTCGTAACCGACCAGCTTCTGATGGGTGGGGCTCAGGATAGGTTGATACACCGAATTGAAATCGTGGTGTTCTATAAAACAGGCAGACTTACTTGAGTTTTGTTGCCGATGCTCGGCAAGCCTCAGTACATTTTTCATGGTCAGGAACCCTATACTGCAGTTATGGAGCCGTCCTGGCCGATATCGTTAAAGGTGAAGACAACTGACCAAGCCAGTTTTGTGCCAACCTCCTGAGAGAGATTCAGAGGCCTGCGGTGGCCACAATTCTTTGACCAAGGGGGGTTCAGCGCCATCAGCGCACTGCACCAACAGGGCGCACAAAATGCCCCGGGAAGGGTAACTTGCACCATAACAAGGGTTTTTATGAGTAAACACAGCCAGTTCCGGTTACTGGGCCAGCGCAGGTTCTTACCGTTTTATCTGACGCAGTTCTCCGGTGCGTTTAACGACAACCTCTACAAGAATGCCCTGCTGCTGCTCATCACCTTCCAGGCCGGTGGTCTGGTGGGGTTGTCGGTGAATGTGGTTGTCAACATAGCCGCCTTTCTGTTTATCCTGCCGTTTTTTCTGTTTTCGGGCATCGCCGGCCAGATGGCGGATCGTTATGAAAAAGCCCGCATCATTCGCAACGTCAAGGCAGTAGAGATCGGCATTATGCTGATGGCGGCTTTGGGCCTGTGGTTCGGCTGGTATGAGCTGTTGCTGGTTCTATTATTTTTGATGGGGGTTCAGTCGACCTTTTTTGGTCCGGTAAAGTATTCCATTCTGCCCCGAGTGCTGGCCGACGACGAACTGGTGGGTGGCAACGGGCTGGTGAGCATGGGCACCTTCGTGGCGATTCTTCTGGGTACTATCGCCGCCGGGCTGATTATGGGCACTGAGCAGGCCGCAAGGATTACTGCCGTAGGTGTGGTGGTGATGGCGGTGCTCGGCTATCTGGCCGCCCGGCAGGTTCCCAATACCCGGGATGAAACGCCGGAAGTGAAAGTGCATTTCCGGCCATTGTTGGAGACCTGGCGACTGATGGCCGTCGCGGCAGAGCGGCGCCAGGTGCTTTGGGCCATTCTGGCTATTTCCTGGTTCTGGTTTCTGGGTGCGGCCTACCTGACGCAATTCCCCAACTTTGCCAAGACCTCGCTGGCCGGTGACGAAACCGTGGTTACCCTGCTGCTGGCCATGTTCATTGTCGGTATTGCCATTGGTTCGATGCTGTGTGAGCGCCTGACCAAACACCGGATTACTCTGTCGCCGGTACCCTGGGGCGCCCTTGGCCTGACCTTACTGGGGATAGACCTGTTCTTTGCCGTGCCTGCAGATCCTGATCCCTCCACCTGGCTGAGCCTGATCTCCGAGCCTGTTTATATCCGGGTGCTGCTGGATCTGGTGGGCATCGGCATTTGTGGTGGGTTGTTCATTGTGCCTTTGTACGCTTTTATCCAGCACCAGACGCCGGATCACAAGCGGGCCCGAATCATTGCCGCCCTGAATGTCATCAATTCCCTGTTCATGGTGTGCAGTGCGCTGGTGGGGATCGTGGTATTGGGTATTTTTGAGCTGAGCATACCCACCTTTTTCCTGATGTTATCGGTGGCGAACACCTTAGTGTGGGTGAGTGTGCTGGGGTTGCGCCGTCGGGCCGATAAATCTGTGGATAATTAGTGGGAAAACCTACGGATAAGCCGTGGGTTAATCTCATATATATAAATAAAAACAATAGGTTATTAGTTTATTTCAGGTGATAAAAAGTGATCAGTTGTGTGGATAACTTTTTTGATAACTTTTCTGAACAGGGTGTCACAACCGACTGAAAAGCAAAAAGTTTCGATTTTTCCTCAGTCACAACCGTTTTTTAACATGGTTTTAGCCCGCCCGTTCCCTTTCGGTCTTTCCGTTGCGCCTAAATCTGGTTAAAATTTGCACATTCCGACTGTAATTTCCCGGGCGAGGCGTTATACTCGCCGCCCTGTTTTTATCCCCGATTTCCGAGGTGTAGTGTGGAGTTTCCGACCCGTTTCGATGTCATTGTTATTGGTGGTGGTCATGCCGGTACTGAAGCCGCGCTGGCGTCTGCACGCATGGGTTCGCAAACCCTGCTGCTGACCCACAACATTGAAACTCTGGGGCAGATGTCCTGTAACCCCGCTATCGGGGGGATCGGCAAGAGCCACCTGGTGAAGGAAATCGATGCGTTGGGCGGCGCCATGGCCCGGGCCACCGATAAGGCCGGCATCCAGTTCCGTGTGTTGAACAGCCGTAAGGGCCCGGCGGTGCGCGCGACTCGCGCCCAGGCTGACCGGATTCTGTATAAGGCGGCGATTCGCCACACCCTGGAAAACCAGCCCAACCTGACCCTGTTTCAGCAGGCAGCGGACGATCTGATTGTGGAAAACGATCAGGTGGTGGGGGTGGTTACCCAGACCGGTATCCGTTTCAACGCCAAGACCGTCGTGCTGACCACCGGCACTTTTCTGGGCGGAGTTATCCACATTGGTATGCAGCATCATGCCGGCGGCCGTGCGGGTGATGCGCCCGCCAATGCCCTGGCCCAGCGCCTGCGGGAACTGCCGTTTAATGTCGGACGCCTGAAAACCGGCACACCCCCGCGCATCGATGCCCGCACCGTGGATTTTTCTGCCATGCAGCAGCAATGGGGCGATGACCCGACTCCGGTCATGTCGTTTATCGGCAGCCGTGATGAGCATCCCGAGCAGATCTGTTGCTACGTCACCCGCACCACGGCAGAAACCCACGACATTATTCGCAGTGGCTTTGATCGTTCGCCGATGTTTGCCGGTAACATTGAAGGCGTGGGCCCGCGCTATTGCCCATCCATTGAAGACAAGGTCAATCGGTTTGCGGATAAGGATTCGCACCAGATCTTTGTCGAACCAGAAGGCCTGACCACCAACGAGTTGTACCCCAACGGCATTTCCACCAGCCTGCCGTTTGATATCCAGTTGAAGGCTGTGCAATCTATTCCTGGATTCGAGAATGCCCACATCCTGCGCCCGGGATACGCCATCGAATACGATTACCTGAACCCACAAGACCTGCGCCACACCCTGGAAACCAAGTTTATCCAGGGCCTCTACTTTGCCGGCCAGATCAACGGCACCACCGGTTACGAAGAAGCCGGCGCCCAGGGCCTGCTGGCGGGAATCAATGCCGCCTTGCGCGCTCAGGACAAAGACGAATGGTACCCGCGCCGGGACGAGGCCTATTTGGGCGTGTTGGTGGATGACCTGATTACCATGGGTACTCAGGAACCCTACCGGATGTTCACCAGCCGTGCTGAATACCGGTTGATCCTGCGCGAAGACAACGCCGACCTGCGCCTGACTGAAACCGGCCGTAAACTGGGCCTGGTGGATGATGAGCGCTGGCAGAAGTTCAGTACCAAGAGCGAAGCGATCACCAACGAGCGCAGCCGACTCGAAGGCACCCGCATTCATCCGGGCACCGACGCCGGTGAGCGCGCCAACGGACACCTGAAGCAGCCAATGACCCGGGACCAGTCCCTGGCCGAGCTGCTGCGTCGCCCGGAGATCGCCTATCAGCACATCGCCGAGATCAGTGCCCAGCACGCGGACGATCCCAACGTCGCCGAGCAGGTAGAAATCGAGATCAAATACGAAGGCTACATTTCCCGCCAGTCCGACGAGATTGAGCGCTTGCGCAGGAATGAGAATACCCGCCTGCCGGTCGATCTCGATTACGAAGTGATCGGCGGTCTGTCCAATGAAATCAAGCAGAAATTGCAGGCGGTGCGCCCGGAAACCGTGGCCCAGGCCTCCCGCATTCAGGGTGTCACTCCGGCCGCAGTCAGTCAGATTCTGGTCCACCTGAAAAAACGGGATCTGATCCGTAAACAAAGCGCCTGATATGACTTATCCACAGTGGCCGAGTCAGCTCCGTGACGGACTGGCCGGGATGAATCTCTCTCTGAGCGAAAGTCAGCAGCAACAGTTGCTGGCTTTTCTGGCATTGCTCAATAAATGGAACAAGGCCTACAACCTGACGGCCGTGCGCGACGAGCAGGTGATGGTATCGCGACAATTACTGGACAGCTTGAGCATCCTGCCGTGGGTTACCACCGGGCACTTGTTGGATGTCGGGGCCGGAGGCGGTCTGCCAGGCATCCCACTGGCCATTGTCTGTCCTGACAAACGTTTCACTCTGCTCGACAGCAACGGCAAGAAAACCCGGTTCCTGAACCAGTGTGTGCTGGAGCTTGGTTTGAGTAATGTCGAGGTGATTCATGGCCGGGCCGAAGACTGCCAGCCAGACCAGCCCTTTACCCAGATCAGCAGTCGGGCCTTTACCGCACTGGCTAACCTGGTGACCTGGTGTGACCAGCTGCTGGCAACTGATGGCCAGTTCCTTGCCATGAAAGGTCAGTATCCGGATGATGAAGCAGCTGCCCTTCCGGCTGGATGGCAGGTAGAATCCAGTCATGCCCTGAAGGTACCCGGTGCTGACGGCGAACGGCACTTGCTGATCGTCACCCGGGGCGAACAATCCCGGTAACCCGCAACAGCAGGAGTCAAAGCATGGCGCGCGTGATTGCAGTGACCAATCAGAAAGGCGGTGTAGGCAAAACCACCACCTGCGTCAATCTTGCGGCGTCTCTGGCGGCGACCAAGCGCCGGGTGCTGTTGGTCGACATGGATCCCCAGGGCAACGCCACCATGGGCAGCGGTGTTGATAAAAACTCCCTGCAGTTGTCGGGCTACGATGTGCTGACAAAACGGGCCACGCCGGCTGAGGTAATCGTCCGTGCGGAGGCGTCCGGGTTTGATATCCTGCCCGCCAACGGCGACCTGACCGCGGCCGAAGTCGAGCTGATGAACGAGATTGGTCGCGAACACCGGCTGCGGCTGACCCTGAATGGGGTTCGCGAGAACTACGACTACATCCTGATCGATTGCCCGCCGTCACTGAACCTGCTGACCGTCAATGCCCTTTCTGCGGCGGATTCCGTGCTGATTCCGATGCAGTGTGAGTATTACGCTCTGGAAGGTCTGGCGGCATTGATGAACACGGTTGAGCAGATTCAGGAGACGGTGAACCCGAACCTGGAAGTCGAGGGCATCCTGCGCACCATGTACGACCCGCGCAACAGTCTGACTCTCGATGTGTCCAGTCAGCTCAGCGAGTTTTTTGGCGACAAGGTCTATCGTGCTGTGATTCCCCGCAATGTGCGTCTGGCGGAAGCCCCCAGTTATGGCATGCCGGCGCTGGCTTATGATCGTGCCTCCAAAGGCGCGGTGGCATACCTGGCGCTGGCCGGGGAAATGGTCCGCCGGCACGGATCAAAAAAGACATCCGCCGCACTGGCGGTGTAACATGACCCGCTCTCAGGCAACCATGCAGCAACCAATTCAACGGGAAAAATGACAAACACCATGGCGGCGAAGAAACGAGGCTTGGGCGAACGCGGTCTGGGGGCTCTGCTACAGGGTTCCAAGGTGAACCTGAATCAGGAAGCCACCGATCACGATCGTGAAATGCGAGACATTCCCGTTGATCTGATCCAGCGTGGCCGTTATCAGCCGCGCCGGGACATGGATCCAACGGCCCTGCAGGAACTGGCCGATTCCATTCGTCAGCAAGGCGTGATGCAACCCGTTGTGGTCAGACCGATAGCCGAGGGTCGTTACGAGTTGATCGCTGGCGAACGCCGCTGGCGCGCCACCCAACTGGCCGAGCTCGACAGTATTCCGGCCATTATCCGGAACGTTCCGGACGAAGCGGCCATCGCCATGGCGTTGATTGAGAACATTCAGCGCGAAAACCTCAATCCCATTGAAGAAGCCTTCGCCCTGCAGCGCTTGCAGGAAGAATTTGGCCTCACCCAGGCCCAGGTGGCGGAAGCGGTCGGCAAATCACGCACCACTATCACCAATCTGCTGCGTCTGATTGGCTTGAGCGAAGACGTGCGTACCATGCTCGAACACGGTGACCTGGAAATGGGCCATGGCCGCGCCATGCTCACCCTGCCGCCGGAACAACAGATGCAGGTGGCCCGTCAGGTGGTGGCTAAATCACTCTCTGTTCGCCAGACCGAAGCGCTGGTGCGCAAAATCCAGCAGGAAAAGCCCGCCGATGAAGACTCTGGCAACAAGGCCCTGGACCCGAATATTCGAAGCCTTCAGGACGACCTTTCGGAGCGCCTGGGTGCCAGGGTCGCGATCAATCACGGCAAACGCGGCAAGGGCAAAGTGGTTATCGAGTACAGCTCGCTGGATGAGCTGGATGGTATTCTGGGCCATATCCGCTAGATCTTGAGTGTTTCCGGAAAATTCATCCAAAAGTCGCGCATTTTGCACCAAACACCACATGTGGTTGCTAAACAGGTTGCAAAACACAACTTGTGTGAAATGCGACGAATGAACTGCTTGAACTGTTTAAAAAATCAACAATTTTTCGAGCGAGTTGTGTTGAACAGCTATCGGTTAACACATATAATTCCGCGCGCTTGGAATGACAGCAGGTGACATGACTCGTTCAACAAAAGCCATCATGCGTTTACCACTCTTGAAGTGGCTGGTTATCGAGATGGCGGTAGTGATCACCCTCAGTCTGTTGTGGATGTTTGAAAGTCGTTTGGCAGGGTATTCCGCGTTCATCGGCGGTCTTATTTTTGTCATACCAAACGCGTATTTTGCTCACCGGATGTACCGGTACCAGGGCGCCCGGCAGGCGCCTGTCATGGTGGGCAACATGTTCAGGGCAGAAGGCATAAAGTTAGCCCTTACCGCAGTCGGTTTTGCGGCAGTTTTCATCTTGATGGAGCCAGTACACGTACCGGCTCTGTTATTCACTTTTGCTGTAATGGTTGTTTTGGGCGGTGCTTTGCGCTTCCTGATTCAGCCTCAAAGACAGCTATAGACTGGACGTGAGAGCAGTATGGCAGCTGATACCCCAGTAGAATATATTCAACACCACCTTCAAAACCTCACTTACGGCAAACTCCCTGCCGGTTATGAGAGGGTTGATCCGTACACCAACGATGTCACCGTGATGCAGGAAGCTGGCTGGACGTTTGCGCGTACCTCGGCCGAAGCGACCGACATGGGCTTCATGGCGTTTCACGTGGATACCCTGGGCTGGTCCATCTTTATGGGCATCCTGTTTTTGACCATTTTCCGTCTGGTCGCGAGAAAGGCCACCAGCGGCGTGCCTGGAGGCATGCAGAATGTGGTCGAAATGACGGTTGAATTCGTTCAGACCATCGTGCGCGACGGCTTCCACGGTAGAAATCCGGTGATTGCACCGCTGGCTCTGACCATGTTCGTCTGGATCTTCCTGATGAACAGCCTGAAGCTGATCCCGGTCGACTTTATTCCTCAGATTGCACACGCGTTGGGTCTGGGGTACTTCAAGATTGTACCGACCACCGATCCCAACGGCACCTTCGGCATCTCTATTGGTGTTTTCATTCTAATCATTTTCTACAGCATCAAGGTGAAAGGCCTGGGCGGCTTCGGCAAAGAACTGTCGTTCACACCGTTTAACCATTGGGCTCTGATTCCCTTCAACCTGGTGCTGGAGATCATTGGCCTGCTGACCAAACCGCTGAGTCTTGCACTGCGTCTGTTTGGCAACATGTATGCCGGTGAGGTAGTGTTCATCCTGATCGCGATTCTGCCGTTCTGGGTACAGTGGACCCTGAACGTGCCATGGGCGATTTTCCATATTCTGGTCATTACCCTGCAGGCCTTTATCTTTACAACCCTGGCCGTGGTCTATCTGAGCCAGGCGCACGAAGACCATTAACGAACACAATAGAAGTTTCAGAAAACCTGGATTGTGAAATCCAAAATCAACCTTTAATAAACTGAAAGCTAAGGAGTTTTAAATGGAAATCGTATACATCGCAGCTGCTATCATCCTGGGTTCTGGCGCTCTGGCCACCGGCATTGGCTTTGCTCTGCTGGGCGGCAAGCTGCTCGAATCCTCTGCGCGTCAGCCAGAAATGGCTCCGCAGCTGCAAACCAAAACCTTCATCATGGCTGGTCTGCTTGACGCTGTTCCAATGATCGGTGTTGGTATCGCGATGTACCTGATCTTCGTTGTAGCTGGTTAATTAATCCCGAAAAACCTGGGCGCTGCTCACTTGAGTTGAAGCCGCGCCCGGTTTTCCGGAAACCAGGACGCAACGAATAGCAAGAGGTATATTGCCGTGAATATAAACCTTACGTTGATAGGGCAAGCGATTGCCTTCGCTATTTTCGTCTGGTTCTGCGTCAAATTTGTGTGGCCGCCGATTACGGCAGCCATGGAAGCGCGCCAGAAGAAAATTGCGGACGGCCTTTCTGCCGCAGATCGGGCTTCACTCGATCTGGAACTTGCGCAGGAAAAAGCCTCCAAAGAATTGCAAAAAGCAAAACAGGAAGCTGCAGTCCTGATTGACCAGGCCAATAAGCGTGCCGCCCAGATCGTTGAAGCATCAAAAGACGATGCTCGCAAAGAGGGTGACAAGCTGATTGAGCAGGCCAGGGCCGAAATTCAACAGGAGCGTGTTCAGGCTCGCGACGCACTGCGTAAAGAAGTGGCAGTTCTTGCCATCGCCGGTGCTGAGAAGATTCTGGAAACCTCTGTAGATGCCAAAGCTCACAGCGAGATGCTGGACAAGCTGGCCGCAGAACTCTAAACGAGGGTCATCATGGCACAACTGACTACGTTAGCCCGACCCTACGCGAAAGCCGTATTCGATGCCGCAAAGGACCAGAACGCTGTTGATCAGTGGGATCAGGCTCTGGCTTTTGCAGGTCTGGTCGCGGCTGACCAAGAGGTAGCGAACATTCTGGCCAATCCTGGCCTGTCTGAGCAACGCAAAGCAGAACTCTTCGCCGATTGTTTTGAAGAGCCCCTGCCTGAAGCGCTCAGAAATTTCCTGTTGATTCTAGCTGAAAACAAGCGCCTGGCACTGCTGCCGGAAGTTTCTAAACTGTTCAGTATGTATCGTGCAGATCTCGAACGCTCCGTCAAACTGACGGTCAATACCGCGTTTGAACTGTCTGCCGACGAACAGCAGAAATTGATCAAGGCATTGTCCGAAAAGCTGGAGCGCAAGGTAGAGCTTGAAACCGCAGTTGATCAGACCCTGATCGGCGGCGTGGTAGTACGCACAGGCGACCTGGTTATCGACGCTTCAGTCCGTGGCAAACTGGCCAGAATGGCCAAGGCTCTGGACTCCTGATTTCAGCACAAGGTTTGAGGACAAAGGCATGCAGCAACTGAATCCATCCGAGATCAGTGACATCATCAAGAAGAGAATCGAGAAGCTCGATATCTCTTCCGAAGCAAAAAACGAAGGTACGATCCTGTCGGTTTCTGACGGTATCGTACTGATCCACGGTCTGGCCGACGTTATGTACGGCGAGATGATCGAATTTGCCAACGGCACTTTCGGTATGGCCCTGAACCTGGAGCGGGACTCTGTGGGCGCCGTGGTACTGGGCGACTTCGAAGGTCTGGCTGAAGGCCAGAAAGTTCGTTGTACCGGACGTATCCTGGAAGTACCGGTAGGCCGGGAACTGCTGGGCCGGGTTGTTGACGGTCTGGGTAACCCGATCGATGGCAAAGGCGAGTTGGGCAACAACCTGACCGCGCCAGTCGAAAAGGTTGCACCGGGTGTAATCGCTCGTAAGTCGGTTGATGAGCCGGTTCAGACCGGTCTGAAAGCCATCGATACCATGGTGCCAATCGGTCGTGGCCAGCGTGAGCTGATCATCGGTGACCGCCAGATTGGTAAGACTGCTGTGGCGATCGATGCGATCATCAACCAGAAGAACACCGGCATCAAGTGTATCTATGTTGCTGTTGGTCAGAAGCAGTCTTCCATTGCCGCCGTCGTGCGTAAGCTGGAAGAGCACGATGCCATGGCCCACACCATCGTTGTGGCCGCTGGTGCTGCTGACCCCGCATCCATGCAGTTCCTGGCGCCTTACTCCGGCACCTCCATGGGCGAGTTCTTCCGTGATCGCGGCGAAGACGCTCTGATCGTATACGATGACCTCTCCAAGCAGGCTGTTGCTTACCGTCAGATCTCTCTGCTGTTGCGTCGTCCGCCAGGCCGTGAAGCATTTCCGGGTGACGTATTCTATCTGCACTCCCGTCTGCTGGAGCGCGCATCCCGCGTTAACGCCGAGTACGTAGAAGAGTTCACCAAGGGTGAAGTGAAAGGCAAGACCGGTTCATTGACCGCCCTGCCAATCATCGAAACCCAGGCTGGTGACGTTTCTGCCTTCGTACCGACCAACGTGATCTCCATCACTGACGGTCAGATCTTCCTGGAAACCAACCTGTTCAACTCCGGTATCCGTCCGGCCATGAACGCTGGTATTTCGGTATCGCGGGTAGGTGGTGCAGCCCAGACCAAGATCATGAAGAAGCTTGGCGGTAACATTCGTCTGGCTCTGGCCCAGTACCGGGAACTGGCGGCGTTTGCCCAGTTTGCTTCTGACCTGGATGAAGCAACCCGTAAGCAGCTGGAGCACGGTCAGCGCGTTACCGAGCTGATGAAACAGAACCAGTACAGCCCGATGACCGTTGCGGAAATGGGCACTGTACTGTTCGCAGCAAACGAAGGCTTCCTGGACGATGTTGATGTAAACATGGTCGTTAAGTTTGAAGCACAGCTGCTCGATTGGATGCGTTCCGAGCAGAAAGATCTTCTCGACAAGATCGGTGCCGAAGGTAACTACAACGACGACATCACGGCTGGCCTGAAAGCTGCTCTGGAAAAATTCAAGACCACTCAGAGCTGGTAAATCCACTGGGCCCGCCACCGTGCGGGCCTGCTGGTCCCTTTGAGTGTCTAACTTGAAAAGGCAGTGAATTATGGCCGTCGGAAAAGAAATACGTAACCAGATCGGAAGCATCAAGAGCACGCAGAAGATCACTTCCGCCATGGAAATGGTGGCGGCGAGTAAAATGCGTAAAGCTCAGGAGCGTATGCGGGCAACCCGTCCCTACGCCGAGAAGATGCTGCAGGCAATCGGACACATTGCCAAGTCGAACAAAGATTACCGTCATCCGTTCATGCAGGAGCGTGCGGTCAAGCGGGTGGGCTACATAGTAGTCTCCTCCGACCGTGGCCTGTGTGGTGGTTTGAACACTAACGTGTTCAAACTGCTCGTGCGTGAAATGCGTGGCTGGAAAGAAAAAGGTGTTGAGACCGACATCTGCGCCCTGGGACAAAAAGGAGCGTCTTTCTTCCGTAGCTACGGTGGCAACGTTGTAGCGGCCGTTACCCATATGGGTGATAACCCGTCTGCAAGTGAGCTGATTGGCAGCGTTAAGGTGATGCTCGACAGTTTTGAGCAGGGCAAGATCGACCGCCTTTACCTGGTCAGCAATGAGTTTGTGAACACCATGACTCAGAGCCCGACTTCGCTCCAGCTGCTGCCACTGCCGGAAGGTGATGACGAAGATGTTGGTCACCAGTGGGATTATCTCTATGAGCCGGATTCACGTCCGATTCTTGACGGGCTATTGCCACGTTATATCGAATCCCAGGTGTATCAGGGTGTGGTAGAGAATCTGGCCTGTGAGCAGGCTGCCCGGATGATTGCCATGAAGAGCGCGACAGACAACGCAGGTGGCATCATTGACGAGCTTCAGCTGGCCTATAACAAGGCCCGTCAGGCAGCCATCACCCAAGAGATTTCAGAGATTGTGAGCGGCGCGTCATCCGTGTGATTACGCTTACAAACCTACTGGTTTTATTGACTACTAGATAACGAGGAACCGAGCATGAGTAGCGGACACATCGTTCAGATCATTGGCGCGGTTATCGACGTGGAGTTCCCACGTGACTCCGTGCCAAACATTTATGACGCACTGCTGCTTGAAGGTGGCGAAACAACTCTGGAAGTTCAGCAGCAGCTGGGTGACGGCATTGTTCGTACTATCGCGATGGGCAGCACCGAAGGCCTCAAGCGTGGCCTGAAAGCTGACAACACCGGCAAGCCAATCTCAGTACCCGTCGGCACCAAGACTCTGGGCCGCATCATGGACGTACTGGGCCGCCCGATCGATGAGCAGGGCGACATCGGTGAAGAAGAGCGCTGGGCTATCCACCGTAAAGCACCCGGCTATGCTGATCAGTCAGCTTCTGCTGATCTGCTGGAAACCGGCATCAAGGTTATCGACCTGATCTGCCCGTTCGCCAAGGGTGGTAAGGTTGGTCTGTTCGGTGGTGCCGGCGTCGGCAAAACCGTAAACATGATGGAACTGATCAACAACATCGCGAAAGAGCACTCCGGTCTCTCTGTATTCGCCGGTGTTGGTGAGCGTACTCGTGAGGGTAACGACTTCTACTACGAAATGAAGGAGTCGAACGTTCTCGATAAGGTAGCGATGGTTTACGGGCAGATGAACGAGCCCCCAGGAAACCGTCTGCGTGTGGCCCTGACCGGTCTCACCATGGCTGAGAAGTTCCGTGACGAAGGTCGTGACGTACTGTTGTTCGTAGACAACATTTACCGTTACACCCTGGCCGGTACCGAGGTATCTGCACTGCTGGGTCGTATGCCGTCTGCGGTAGGTTACCAGCCGACTCTGGCCCAGGAAATGGGCGAGTTGCAGGAGCGTATCACCTCCACCAAGAACGGTTCTATCACGTCTATCCAGGCGGTCTACGTACCGGCGGATGACTTGACTGACCCTTCTCCAGCGACCACCTTCTCGCACCTTGACGCTACCGTGGTACTGAGCCGTGACATCGCCTCAAAGGGTATCTACCCGGCGATCGACCCGCTCGATTCCACTTCCCGTCAGCTGGATCCGTTGGTGATCGGCGAGCAGCATTACAACGTTGCCCGTGGTGTTCAGAACGTTCTGCAGCGTTATAAAGAACTGAAAGACATCATCGCCATTCTGGGTATGGATGAACTGTCAGAAGAAGACAAACTGACCGTATCCCGCGCCCGTAAGATTGAGCGTTTTCTGTCTCAGCCGTTCCACGTAGCGGAAGTATTTACCGGTTCACCTGGTAAGTACGTGTCGCTGAAGGAAACCATCGCAAGCTTTGAAGGTATCCTGAACGGCGATTATGACGACATGCCGGAGCAGGCCTTCTATATGTGCGGCGGCATGGATGAGGCAATCGAAAAGGCTAAGGCAATGAAAGCGAAAGAAAGCAAGTAAACCTGCTTCTTTCCTTTCTGACCCAAGAGGCGTAAGAAATGGCTATGACCGTACATTGTGACGTCGTAAGTGCCGAAGAAAAGATCTACTCGGGTCTGGTGGAGATGTTAATCGCCACCGGCACCGAGGGTGAGCTTGGCATCCAGCTTGGCCATGCTCCGCTTCTGACCGAGCTCAAGCCCGGTTCAGTTCGGATCATCAAGCAGGGTGGCACCGAGGAGATCCTGTACGTTTCAGGTGGCTACCTGGAAGTGCAGCCCAACCTCATTACCCTGATGGCTGACACTGCAACTCGTGCCAAGGATGTGGACGAAGCAGCAGCGCTGGAAGCCCAGAAGCAAGCTGAAAAGGCACTGGCAAACAAGACAGGCGAGTTCGAGTACTCACGTGCCGCCGCCGAGCTGGCAGAAGCCGCCGCTCAGCTGCGCACCATCCAGAAACTGCGCAAGCACCTGCGTTAAGCAGGGTTTGTTCAGGGCCCGGATTGGCCTGACCGTAAACCGCATCCGCAGGTGGATAATCAACTGTTCCTTTATTGGGACAGCTGCCTATTCACCGGGACGCGGTTTTTTTATTTTGAACTGAACATACACCGGATTGGAGCTGACTGCCCCATGAACCCGTTACACGTTGTGATCCTGGCGGCTGGCCAGGGCTCCCGGATGAAATCTGCGCTGCCCAAGGTCCTGCACCCGGTGGCTGGTAGAGCCATGCTGCACCATGTGATTGAGACAGCAAAGCAGCTGGGGGCCGAGACCATTCACACGGTGATCGGGCATGGTGCCGAACAGGTCCGTGCTTCGCTGGACGAGCCGTCTGTCAACTGGGTGATGCAAACGGAACAGCTGGGGACGGGTCATGCCGTTGCCCAGGCGTTACCGGATTTGCCGGACAACGCACGTGTATTGGTGCTCTATGGTGATGTGCCGCTGACCCGTAAAGACACGCTGGAGGCTATGGTCAGCGATCTGGATGACGGCAATCTGGCGTTGCTGACGGTGAACATGGACAACCCCCACGGTTACGGTCGCATTGTGCGGGATGCCCAGGGCCAGGTGCAGGCCATCGTGGAACAGAAAGACGCCAGCGCAGAGCAACAGACCATCAACGAAGTGAACACCGGTATTCTGGCGGTTTCGGCCAGTCACCTGAAGAGCTGGTTGCCAACCTTGTCCAACAGCAACGCCCAGGGTGAATACTACCTGACCGACATCATCGCCATGGCCGTGGGCCACGGTTTGGCAGTGACGGTCTCGCAGCCGCTGAATCCGTTTGAAGTGCAGGGCGTTAACAACCGACTGCAACTGGCTGAGCTCGAGCGCTGGTATCAGCGCCAGCAGGCAGAACGGCTGATGACCGAAGGTGCTACGCTAGCAGACCCTGCCCGCATTGACGTTCGCGGCGAGCTCAGCATTGGTAACGACCTGTGGATCGACGTCAACGTGGTGTTTGAAGGCAAGGTCACCTTGGGTAGCAACGTCAGCATCGGTCCTGGCTGCGTGATCAAGGATGCGACCATCGCCGACGGCGCGGACATCAAGGCCCACAGCGTGATCGAAGGCGCCGTGGTGGGTGCCAATGCCCAGATCGGGCCGTTTGCGCGTTTGCGCCCGGGTACCGAGTTGGCCGCCAACACCAAGGTCGGTAATTTTGTTGAGACCAAAAAGGCCATCGTGGGCGAGGGCAGCAAGATCAACCACCTGAGCTATGTGGGCGACGCCTCACTGGGCCGTAATGTGAATGTGGGTGCAGGCACCATCACCTGCAACTATGATGGCGTTAACAAGTACACCACCACCATTGGTGATGGGGTCTTTGTGGGCTCAAATACATCGCTGGTGGCGCCGGTGACACTCGCCACCGAAGTGACCATTGGCGCGGGCTCTACAATTACCCGCGATGTCGCGAAAAATGAGCTGGCCGTCGCTCGGGGCAAGCAACGGAACATCGCCGGTTGGGAACGACCGAAAAAAGCGTAACGACCGAATTAACAAACAGGTGATAGCAGCATGTGCGGGATTGTAGGAGCGGTTTCAGAGCGGGATGTCCAGGGTATTCTGCTGGAGGGCTTGCGCCGTCTTGAGTATCGCGGGTACGACTCTGCGGGCATGGCCGTAATCAATGGCGAGTCCAGTCTGCGCCGGGCCCGGGAGGTCGGCAAAGTGGCCGCCCTGGCCGACGCCATCAGCGCCAATCCCCTGAGCGGTCATCTGGGCATTGCCCATACCCGCTGGGCCACCCACGGTGAGCCTTCGCAACTGAACGCCCATCCGCACATGTCTGGCGAGCGCCTGGCCATCGTCCATAACGGTATCATTGAGAACTATCAGGAGCTGCGGGATGAGCTCAAGACCGAAGGGTATGTGTTCACCTCCCAGACCGATACCGAAGTGGTTGCTCATCTGATCGGCAAGAATTATCAGCAAGAAGGCAATCTGTACAACGCCGTGAAGACCTCTATCACCCGCCTGCGTGGCGCCTTTGCTCTGGCCGTTGTGCACGCCGATGAGCCAGACCATCTGGTGGTGTGCCGTGAAGGCAGCCCGTTGGTGGTGGGTGTGGGTATTGGCGAAAACTTCATTGCCTCTGACCAGTTGGCGCTGCTGCCCGTCACTGACCGCTTCATGTTCCTGGAAGAAGGCGACATTGCCGACATTCGCAAGGACCAGATCAAGATTCACGATCGCGACGGCCAGGCGGTCGAGCGCACCATTACTCGCTTCGAGCACGGCTCTGACTCCGCCGACAAGGGCGAGTACCGGCACTTCATGCTCAAGGAAATCTACGAGCAGCCCAGGGTGATCAAGGCCACCATGGAAGGCCGCATCACCGAGACTCGGGTACTGGAACAGGCACTGGGTACCTCCGCCGCCAACCTGCTGGAAAACGTGCGCCACGTGCAGATCATTGCCTGCGGCACCTCCTACCATGCCGGCATGGTGGCCCGTTACTGGATTGAAGACCTGGCGGGCGTTCCCTGTTCGGTGGAGGTTGCTTCGGAGTTCCGTTACCGCAAACACGTGATTCAACCAGACACCCTGTTCCTGTGTATCTCTCAGTCGGGTGAGACCGCCGACACCCTGGCGGCGTTGCGCCAGGCGAAAAAAGCGGGCTTCCGTGCCGCGCTGGCAATCTGTAACGTCCCGGGCAGCTCGCTGGTGCGTGAATCAGACCTGGTGATCATGACTCAGGCCGGCCCGGAGATCGGTGTTGCCTCCACCAAGGCTTTCACCACCCAGTTAACGGCCCTCCTGATCTTTACCCTGGCGTTGGCTCGCCATAACGGTCTGAGTGAGCAGAAAGAGGCAGAGATTGTTCAAGCGATCCATCTGCTACCCGGTCAGGTCAGTGACGTACTGGCGCTCGACGCCGAGATCGAAGCCATGTCCAAAGCCTTCATGGACAAGAACCACAGCTTGTTCCTGGGCCGGGGTTCCCAGTACCCGGTGGCGATGGAAGGCGCTCTCAAGCTCAAGGAGATTTCCTACATCCACGCTGAAGCTTATCCTGCCGGAGAGCTGAAACACGGCCCGCTGGCGCTGGTCGACAGTGAGATGCCGGTGGTCACCGTCGCTCCCAATAACGACCTGGTGGAAAAGCTGAAATCCAACCTGGAAGAAGTACGGGCGCGCGGTGGCGAGCTGTTCGTGTTTGCCGACCGGGCCGCCGATGTAAAGCCGGAAGAGGGCATCCACGTGATGCAGTTGCCGTCAGTCCACGAAATCACCGCGCCGATTGTCTACACCGTGCCCCTGCAGTTGCTGTCTTACCACGTGGCCGTGCTCAAGGGCACCGATGTTGACCAGCCGCGCAACCTGGCCAAGAGTGTGACGGTGGAATAAGCCCACGCCAAGGCGATAAAAACTCCCGTCTTGCTTAATGCATTCGGGAGTTTTTTGCGTAATATGGATCGATAAAGACTGCAACCACCGGCGAGACTTCCGCATGGCATCAACCACTCAGTTCCAATGGCAAGATCCGCTTCTGCTTGACCAGCAGCTCACCGAAGATGAACGCATGGTGCGCGACAGTGCCTACAAATTCTGCGAGGCAGAACTGCGGCCCCGGGTGCTGGAGGCATTCCGCCATGAACAGACCGATCCGGCTATCTTCCGGGCCATGGGTAAGGCCGGTTTGCTAGGAGCGACCTTGCCCGAGGAATACGGCGGTGGCGGCCTGAATCAGGTCAGCTATGGCCTGATCGCCCGGGAAGTGGAGCGGGTGGATTCCGGTTACCGCTCGATGATGAGCGTGCAGAGTTCCCTGGTGATGCTGCCCATTTATCAGTTTGGCACCGAGCAAACCCGGCAGGCCTATCTGCCAAAGCTGGCCTCGGGTGAATGGATTGGCTGTTTTGGTCTGACCGAGCCGGATCATGGCTCGGACCCCGGCAACATGGCCACCCGGGCCAAGTCTGTGGACGGTGGCTACCGCCTGAGCGGCAGCAAAACCTGGATCACCAACAGCCCGATCGCCGACGTGTTTGTGGTCTGGGCCAAAGACGACGCCGGCAAGATTCGGGGCTTTGTGTTGGAGAAGGGCTGGCAGGGCCTGAGCGCGCCGGTAATCCACGGCAAGGTGGGTTTACGTGCGTCTGTTACCGGCGAAATTGTGATGGATGAGGTATTCGTGCCGGAGGCCAATGCCTTTCCTGAGATACGCGGCCTGAAAGGCCCGTTCACCTGCCTGGACTCCGCCCGTTACGGCATCAGCTGGGGTGCGCTTGGGGCTGCGGAGGATTGCTGGCACACGGCAAGGCAATACGTGCTCGACCGTAAACAGTTCGATCGGCCGCTGGCAGCCAACCAGTTGATCCAGAAAAAACTGGCTGACATGCAGACCGAGATCACCCTGGCCTTGCAGGGTGCCTTGCGCCTGGGCCGAATGAAGGATGAAGGCACTGCGGCGGTGGAAATCACCTCAATGATGAAGCGCAACTCCTGTGGCAAAGCCCTGGACGTGGCCCGCAACGCTCGGGACATGCTGGGAGGCAATGGCATCAGTGACGAGTTCGGGATTGCCCGGCACCTGGTCAACCTCGAAGTGGTGAACACCTACGAAGGCACCCACGACATTCATGCGCTGATTCTGGGGCGGGCGCAGACCGGCCTTCAGGCCTTTTTCTGACTGGGTCGAGTCGAGCTTTTTGCAGGTTTGGCCTCACAGACTTTCTGGTATCTGTTAATCTCTAGAGAAACAGATAACGATAAGCGGTATTCATGCGTAGTTGCCAACTTTTTTGCTCTGATATCCCCGGTCGTGCGCTCGCGCTCGTGGGGCTGTTCGTGCTGTTGATTTGTCAGTTTTATCCCATGACTGCTTATGCAGCGGAGCAAGACCAACAAGACCCCAGGATCGTTCGAGTCGCCTACGTTGAGTTTCCCCCCATGAGTTATCGCGATGCCTTGGGTGAGCCGCAAGGCGAGTTCGTCGACATCACCCGCAAAGTCGCTGAAGAAGCTGGTTATGAACTGGAATTTTTATATTTGCCAGTGACCCGCACCTATCTGTATTTACAGAACGGAACCGTCGACTTGTGGCTGGGCCTGACCAATATTCCGGCGCTGAGTGACGAAGTTCTGGAAAGCTGGATCAGCCCTATCCCGGTTGAGCTGAGCGCCTGGTATCGTGAGGACACCGCGCCGCTTGATCACATGGATCAGTTGCATAACGAGACCGTGATATTGATTGGTGGCTATACCTACGGCGGTTTGCGTTTCTGGCTGGAAGATCAGCCGGACATCCGCATTACTGAGGCGCCGAATCACCGGTCAGCCATTGATATGCTCAAACGTGAACGTGGCAACTACCTGCTTGATTACCGCCAGCCGGTGCGTGAAGCACTGACTCAGCCCTCGGATGCCATTGTCCGGGAATCCGAGCTGAGAACCCGCAATACTGCGTGGCTGTTCTCACTCGCCAGCCCGCGCGCCAGTATACTGCGTGAGGCCTTCGACGATGCCTATTTCCGGCTCGCCGAGCGCGGTGAAGTGCCTCCGGTCCGTAAGCTTCGCGAGACCTTTTTCTTACCCGGGTTTCCGGAGGCACATCGCTGAGCGGTTCTTGCTAGTTGATCGCCAACACCCGAATGGCGCTGGCCGCGGCCGCGGTTCTGTTTTCCACACCCATCTTTCGAAAAATCTGCTCCAGGTGTTTGTTGACGGTTCTCGGGCTCATCTCAAGAATCTGCCCGATTTCCCGGTTGGTCTTGCCGTTGGCAATCCAAAGCAGAACATCGGATTCTCTCAGGGTCAGTTCAAAATGGTGGCGTAAAGAGGCCGCTGTGCTGTGTTGATTTTGCGGCGTTTTTATCCGTAGCAGGAACTCATGTTGATCCAGTAACGCCAGGAATTCGATCGACCTGGGTGTGCCTGCTATCTGGATTGGTAAGGCGTGCCCTGCGTCCGGCTTGTGTGCCAGCCAGACCTCGAGCTGGTGGCTCAACGTTGTCAGTTCAGGGTCGTGTGTGCCGGGCAGCAGGCCATAGACTTGCGGCGTGCCCCATAACAGTTGCCCGTGCTGATCCACCGCAAAGAGGTTTTGCCCCGCCATATCCAGAGCCGACCGGGCGCTTCGCGTCATCCGTGCGTTGGCCAGGTGTACCTGCATCCTGACCAACAACTCTGTGGTGTTGATGGGTTTGGTAATGTAATCAACGCCGCCGGCATTCAACCCCATAACAACGTGTTCGGTATCGCTCAGGCCGGTCATGAAGATAATCGGAATATCGGCGAATGCCGGGTTTTCCTTGAGCCGTCGGCAGGTTTCAAAGCCATCCATTTGCAGCATCATGGCATCCATCAGCACCATATCGGGAATGATATTCTGACTGATGGTTAACGCCTGATGGCCTTCGAGCGCTACCAGAACGGTCATGCCGGCTTCCTCCAGAGCGTCATTGATCATCCGGATGGAATCGACAGCGTCATCAACCACCATGACAACGGTTTTCCTGGTTTCAGGAAGCTTCATGTTCGGGTACCTCAAGCAGGGCAAGAATTTTCTCGAACTGGAAATCCTGGGTCAGCTTGGTCAGTTCGTCGGTAAAGCGATGATTGCCGGCAGGGTTGAGTTTCAGTTCATGCAGGGCTTCAAGAAGCCCTTTTCGATGGCCGATTCTGGCGAGGTTGGCCAACTGCCTGCGGCAGTCGAGATCCGGTAATGTTAGTTCAGCGGTGGCGGGAACCGTCAGGGGCGCCAGAGGTTCCGGGCTGGGTTTGAAGCGCCACGCCAGGTTGAGCTCCTGACCGATGGTGTCGAGCAACAGGTTCAGGCGAACTGGTTTGATGATGTACCCGTTGTGCAGCTTCTCGGCGCCCGGCGCATGTTGTCCTTCACGGGCATCGGCTGAAATCATAATCACCGGCATGTTGTGCTGGTCTTTCCGCAGTTGATCGAGCACTTCCCAACCGCTTAATCCGGGCATCGAAACATCCAGTAGCACCAGATCAGGGCGATCGCTGGCAACGCTATCCGCCACACAAAGCGCGTTACCGGTATCGCTAACTTCGAAGCCCAGCGGCGACAGCATGGCTCTGATGACCTGGCGGTGCGACAAATCGTCGTCGACGATCAGAATCTTTTGACGGGGCCCGTGATAACCATAGATTCGTCGAGCTGGTGCGCTGATTGAGCGTGGGCTGGTGTTATGCAGGCTGGACAACATCAGGCTGACTTTGAACGTACTGCCATAGCCAGGCTTGCTGATGACCGAGATATCACCGCCCATGATTTCGGTCAGTAGCCGGGTAATGGTCAAGCCAAGCCCGGTCCCTGCACGGTTTTGCCCCGGCGACCGGATGCGTTCAAATGGGCGGAAGATCCGATCAAGGTTCTCGTCGGCGATGCCTTCTCCGGTGTCTTTGACGGTAATGTCGGCGACCTGGTTTCTGTAGCGCAGCGTCAGTGAAACACCGCCCCGGTCGGTGTATTTGATGGCGTTCGACAGCAGATTGATCAGAATCTGGCGAAGACGCTTCTCATCAGTAGTGACCATGTCTGGCAGTGGCAGTGGGCAATGATAGTCAAAGGCCAACCCTTTCTCCTCGGCCTGCAACCGGAACATGGTGACCAGCTGCTCCATCAACAATTCAATGCGTACCTGATCCCGGTGCAGGTCCAGCCGGCCGGCCTCGATTTTGGATATATCCAGAAGCCCTTCGATCAGGTCTGCCAGGTATTCGCCGCTCCGGCGTATCACCCCCAGCGCTTCCTTCCGGTTGGCAGGGATGGAGTCATCGTTCTCCATCAGCTGGGCATAGCCCAGAATGGCATTCAGGGGAGAGCGCAGCTCATGACTGATGCCGGTCAGGTAGCGACTTTTGGCGAGGTTGCTGGCGTCGGCCTGTTCTTTGGCTTGTTGCAGGGCCTTGTCTGTGCGCTCGTGAGCAACGATCTCCTCCGTTAACAGCCGGGTTTGACGTCGCGATTCTTCTTCGGCCACAACCCGGCTCTCATGGGCCAGCACGAACAGCCAGCAGATCACGCCGGTGACGATGACCAGAATAAAGAACACCTTCCAGAGCGTAATCGACAGCAACACGGCTTCCGGTGCAGACGACACGGGTGTTTTGAAATAGATCAAGGACAACAGCAGCCCGGAGACGCCGTTGATCAATAGCAGCAGGGTCAGGAAATGACCCAGCCGGGAACGCAACCGTGACAGAATCACTGAGGGTATGAACTTGCCAAGGAACTGTTCAAGTTGCTCTTTGTAGCCACCACCCGGTTTACAGACATCGTTGCAGCGGGCGTCCAGCGAACAGCAGAGCGAGCAGATGGTGCCGGCATAGGCGGGGCAATGGGTGACGTCTTCAGGCTCAAACCCGTGCTCGCAAATGGAGCATTGCACCAGCTGGTGATCCGTTGCGATGGGCGTGAACGGCCGGGCCGTGTAGAAACGCCCACCGGTACGCCAGGCAATCAACGGCGCCATCACCAGCGCAACCGCCATCGCAATAAAGTGTGAGAGCGCCTGAGCGTAAAGCCCGGCGGCTCCGGAATGGCAGACAATGCCGACCACCGATGCGGTCAGCATGGCGCCAACGCCGACCGGATTGATGTCGTAGAGATGGGCACGCTTGAATTCAATGTGGGCGGGACTGAACCCTAGAGGTTTGTTGATGACAAGATCGGCCACCAACGCACCCACCCAGGCAATGGCGACAATGCCGTAAAACCCAAGGGTTTCTTCAAGCGCGCGATAGACGCCCAGCTCCATAACCAGCAGGGCAATGGCAACGTTGAAGAACAGCCAGACAACCCGGCCCGGGTGGCTGTGGGTCAGTCTTGAAAAGAAATTGGACCAGGCAATGGAACCGGCATAGGCGTTGGTGACGTTGATTTTGATTTGGCAAAGAATGACGAAAATACCTGCGACGGCCAGGGATATTTCCGGTGAGTGGGTCATGTAACCGAAAGCGATCAGGTACATGTGGGTCGGGTCTGCCGCTTCGGTGGCGGGCACGCCCTGATTCAGTGCAAGCACGGCCAGAAAAGAGCCCGCCAGGATTTTCAGCATACCGATCACAATCCAGCCCGGCCCCCCTGCCATCACCGCTATCCACCAGCGACGCTTTTCCTTTTGATTCCTGGGTTCGGGAATAAACCGTAAAAAGTCGACCTGCTCACCGATCTGCGCAATCAGCGAAAACACAACCGCCGCCGCCGCCCCGAACATCAAGACATTAAAGCCCTGGCCTTCAGAAAGCCCGACACCACTGAACTGAGTCCAGTCCGTGACCGCAGAGGCATCGGCATACAGGATGAATATGAAGGGGGTGAGCTGCAGCAGGATGAACAGTGGCTGAGTCCACACCTGAAAGCGGCTGATGGTTGTAATGCCATGGGTGACCAACGGAATGATCACCACCGAGCAAATGAGATACCCCAGCACCAGGGGAATCCCGAACAGCATGTCGAGCGCCATCGCCATGATGGCGGCTTCGATGGCGAAAAAAATGAAGGTGAAGCTGGCGTAGATCAGCGATGTGATGGTTGATCCGATATACCCGAAACCCGCCCCCCGGGTGAGCAAGTCAATGTCGACCCCATAGCGAGCGGCGTAGTAGCTGATCGGTATGGCGGTGAGAAAGATGACCAGGCTCACCGCCACAATGGCGGCCACGGCGTTGTCGAATCCATAGTGCAGGGTGATGGCGCCGCCGATGGCTTCCATGGCGAGGAACGAAATGGCCCCAAGCGCGGTATGGCACACCCGCGCCGCCGACCAGCGTCTGGCGCTTTTCGCGGTAAAGCGAAGGGCGTAATCCTCCAGGGTCTGGTTGGCAACCCACTGGTTGTAGCTGCGCCTGACCCGAAAAATGTTCTGTTTTGCGGCCATGTTGCCTATTGCCTGTTAACGGATGAACGCGCGGTTTTGGTGCGGCGAGAGCGTGGTTAGCACCGGTTACCAAGACATGAACAATATCCATGCCATGTGGCGGTGCAGGGCAGTTGAGGCCCCAACATTGTTATCAACCTGCGTTTTAGCCGGTCTGAGCCGGCACTGGAATGCGTCAAATGACGTAGTTCGCTGGGGCGATTGCCGAATGGGCACTCTGGCGTTGCCTGAGCAGAATGATTGACGTGGGCGCTGTGCTTTCGTGACGAAGGACAGTACCGGCTTTCAATCACTGCGAGGAATGACCATGGGTACGACAGATATAACCGCCTGCGGGCGGTCATTGGGCAAGGAAACCGGGCTTCGCAAGAAGCTTATGACACTGGCAGCGTCGATCATGCTGGCGACATCAGCGCAAGCGGCCACACCACCAACGGCAGAGGTCAATACCACTGGTCTGGCCGTCACTGACGACACCGTTAAGGTGGGTATTCTGCACTCCATCACCGGCACTATGTCGATCAGTGAGATTGGCTCGGTTCAGGCCGAGAAGCTGGCCATTGAGCAGATCAATGCGGCAGGTGGTGTGCTGGGACGGCAAGTTGAATTTGTTCAGGAAGACGGTGCCAGTGACTGGCCTACCTTTGCCGAGAAGTCCCGCAAGTTGCTGCGCCAGGACAACGTAGCAGCCATCTTCGGCGCCTGGACCTCGGCCTCACGCAAGGCGATCCTGCCGGTGATCGAGCAGTACAACGGCATGTTGTATTACCCCACCTTCTATGAGGGGCTTGAGCAGTCTCCAAACGTGATCTACACAGGCCAGGAAGCGACACAGCAAATTCTGGCCAGTATTGACTGGGCGGCAGAGGAGAAAGGTGCCAAGACCTTCTATCTGCTGGGTTCTGATTATATCTGGCCCCGCACCTCCAACAAGATTGCCCGCAAGCACATCGACAAACTGGGCCTGAAAGTGGTGGGCGAGGAGTACTACCCGCTTGGCCACACCCAGTTCAACTCCGTCATCAACAAGATCAAGCTGCGCAAGCCGGACGTTATTTTTGCGTCGGTGGTGGGTGGCTCCAACGTTGCCTTTTACAAGCAGATGAAAGCGGCCGGTATTGATTTCACCAAAGAGAGCCCGCTGCTGCTCACCATCTCGGTGACCGAAGACGAAATCCGCGGTATCGGCGGTGAGAACGTAGAGGGCATCTACGCCTCCATGAAGTACTTCCAGAGCCTGGATAACGACAACAACAAGGAGTTTGTGGCGGCATTCAAGGAAGCTTGGGGCGACGACATGGTGATCGGCGATGTTACTCAGGCCGCTTACCTTGGCCCCTGGTTATGGAAGGCCGCGGTTGAAAAAGCTGGCTCCTTCGACATCGACAAGATTCGCGAAGCCTCTCCGGGCATTGAGTTTACCAAGGCGCCAGAAGGTTACGTGCGCATCCACGAGAACCATCACCTGTGGTCCAAGACCCGCATTGGCCATGCTCAGCGAAATGGCCAGTACAAGGTGGTTTATGAAACTGAAGATCTGATGGAGCCAGATCCCTTCCCTGAAGGTTATCAGTAAGCAGATCGGGTTGGCGCCTGCGGGCGCCGACTTCTGGATTCAGATGCAGTTGAGTGCGTTATCTCAAGGGGAGTAAGGGTCATGTTCGATGGCTACACCAGCAGTGAATTGATGTCGATATTTGCCATGCAGGGATTCGCCGGGCTGTCCCTGTTCTCAGTGTTCGTACTGATGGCTCTCGGCCTGGCGATCATTTTTGGTCAGATGGGGGTGATCAATATGGCTCACGGGGAATTCATGATCCTCGGCGCCTACACCACCTATTTAACCTCCGGTTTGTTCGAGAGCTATCTCCCTGGACTGTTCGGGGGCTACTTTTTCATAGCCATGATTCTTGCCTTTCTGGTGTGTGCGGCACTGGGGGCATTTGTCGAATGGGCCATGGTTCGGCATCTGTATCGCCGGCCGCTGGATACCCTGTTGGCCACCTGGGGCCTGAGCCTGATCCTGCAGCAAGCTTACCGTTCGATCTTTGGTGCTCGGGAAGTGGGTGTCACGCTGCCAGACTGGATGTTGGGTTCTATCCAGGTAACAGACATGGTTGATCTGCCCATCAACGGGCTGTTCGTGATGATCATCGCGTTGTCCATCGCGCTCGGGGTGTACTTCCTGATGTACCGGTCAGGTTGGGGCAAGAAGGTGCGGGCCGTGGTGCAAAACCGCCCGATGGCGGAGGCCGTGGGCATCAACAGCGCCGGTGTAGATCGGGCAACCTTTGCGCTTGGGTGCGGCATTGCCGGTATTGCCGGCGCCGCGTTCACGATGATCGGCTCCACCGGGCCATCCTCGGGCCAGGCCTACATCGTCGACACCTTCCTGGTGGTGGTGTTCGGCGGCGCGCAGAGCCTGATCGGCACCATCATCTCAGCATTTGGCATCTCCCAGGCCCAGTCCACCATGGAATTCTTCCTCAGTGGATCGATGGCCAAGGTTCTTACGCTTCTGGTTGTTGTCGGCATTCTGATGCTGCGCCCGGAAGGATTAATGGCTCTGAAGATCCGTCGCTAGGAGACTGTCATGAAGCAATCCCCCATCCTGAAATGGTTTGTATCCCGCGAGGGACTGTATTACCTGGCACTGGCCTTGTTGCTGGTGGTTATTCTGCCGGTTGCACTGGATTCCTTTCGGCTGAACATGGTCGGCAAGTATCTGACCTATGCCTTTGTCGCCATTGGCCTGGTGATGTGTTGGGGCAAGGCCGGCATTCTGAGCCTCGGTCAGGGCGTGTTTTTTGGTCTTGGCGGCTACTGCATGGCCATGTACCTCAAGCTGGAAGCATCGACTCCTGAGGCAACATCCATCCAGTCCACCCCGGGCATTCCGGACTTCATGGACTGGAACCAGATCACGGCGTTGCCGTGGTTCTGGGAGCCGTTCAACAGCTTTGCCTTCACCCTGCTGGCGGTGATTGGGGTGCCGGTGCTGCTGGCCTTCATCATTGGCTTTGCCATGTTCACCCGACGGGTAGGTGGCGTGTACTTCGCCATCATCACCCAGGCCATCGCGGCCATCCTGACCATCCTAATCATCGGTCAGCAGGGCTTTACCGGTGGCATCAATGGTATCACCGATCTTCGAACGCTGATGGGCTGGGAAATCCGGACCGACGAAGCCAAGAATGCGCTGTATTTCGTGACCGTGGCCATGTTGTTTGTGTGCCTGTTTACCGCCCGCCTGATCCAGCAGCGCAAGCTCGGCCGAATTCTGGTGGCGATGAATGCCCAGGAAAACCGGGTGCGCTTCTCAGGGTATGACGTGGCAGCCTTCAAAATCTTTGTGTTCTGCCTGGCCGCAGCCTTTGCCGGTATTGGCGGCGCGCTGTTTACCCTGAGTGTCGGGTTCATGTCGCCCTCGTTCATCGGCATCGTCGCCTCCATCGAGATGGTGATCTTCTGCGCCCTGGGCGGTCGCTTGTCGATTCTCGGCGCGGTATACGGCGCGCTGCTGGTGAATGCGGCCAAGAGCGGCTTTTCAGAATCTTTCCCGGAGTTGTGGCCGTTCGCCATGGGCGCGCTATTCATCGGGGTAGTGCTGGCGTTTCCCAATGGTTTGGCAGGCCTGTACCAGACCTACGTCATGCCCTTGGAAGACCGACTCTTCAAGCGCAAAAAGGCGGAGGCCACGCCGGCGGTGGCGCCTGTGGCCGGCAAGCCGAACGCTGAAAAAGCCAAGGATTACGATCCGATGATCGATCACTACAGTCCGGAGAAATCGTGATGAGTGCAGCCAAGCGAAAAAACGGAGATTTCCTGCTGGCGGTTGAGGGTTTGACGGTGTCGTTCGATGGTTTCAAGGCGGTCGATGACCTGTCGTTCTATCTCGATCCCCAGGAGATCCGGGTGATCATCGGCCCTAACGGTGCCGGTAAAACCACGGTGCTGGACCTGATCTGCGGCAAAACCAAAGCGACCTCGGGTTCCATCAAGTTTGCGGGCAAAGAGCTGACCAAACTCAAGGAGCACCAGATTGTTCATGCCGGTGTTGGTCGAAAATTCCAGACCCCCTCGGTATTTGAGGATCTGACGGTGTTCGAAAACCTGGAGGTGTCTTATCCACAGGGCCATTCGGTGATGGGGGCTCTGGCCTTCAAGCGGGATCTGGCGGTGGTGGAGGAAGTCGAGGCAGTCGCGAAAAAGATCTTTCTGGACGATCTGCTGGACCAACCCGCTGCGCTGCTCAGCCACGGTCAGAAGCAGTGGCTGGAAATCGGCATGCTACTGATCCAGAAGCCGGAGCTGATCATGCTGGACGAGCCGGTGGCCGGCATGTCGGTGGCGGAGCGCCAGAAAACCGCAGAACTGCTCAAGATGATTACCAAAGACCACACGGTGCTGGTGATTGAGCACGATATGCAGTTTGTCGGCGACATCGCCGACCGGGTGACGGTGATGCATCAGGGCAAGGTTCTTTCGGAGGGGTCCATCGAGCACGTGAAGGCGGACCCGAAAGTCATCGAAGTCTACTTGGGGCACTGATCATGCTGAGCTTGAAACATCATTCGGTGGCCTATGGCCAGAGCACCATTATCGAAGACCTGAACCTGGACGTGGCAAAAAACGAAATTGTGGCGGTGGTGGGGCGCAACGGTATGGGCAAGACCACGCTAATGAAATCGCTGGTGGGTATGACACCGACCAAAGGCGGCGAGGTCAGTCTGGATGGCACCAACATTTCCAGCCTGAAGAGCTTTCAGCGGGTGCGGGCCGGTATTGGTTTTGTGCCCCAGGGGCGGATGATTTTCCCCACGCTGACGGTGCGGGAGAACATTGAAACGGCGCTGGCGGCGGTGGGTGAAAAAAAGGTGCCGGAGGATCTGTATGAGTTGTTTCCGGTGCTCAAGGAAATGCAGAACCGGCGCGGAGGCAATCTCTCGGGCGGCCAGCAGCAACAGCTGGCGATTGCCCGGGCCCTCGCCACTCGGCCGAAGGTGCTGTTGCTGGATGAGCCCACGGAGGGCATTCAGCCCAACATCATCAAGGAGATTGCCCAGACCCTGCGACGGATTCGGGATGAGCGGGGGTTGTCGATTGTGGTGTCGGAGCAGGTGCTCAGTTTTGTGATGGATGCGGCAGACCGGATTCTGGTGATCGAGAAGGGGGCCATTGTTCACGAGGAGCTTCGGGAGGACGCGGATCAGCAAAAGATTGCCAGTTATTTGGCTGTTTAATTGGGTGGAAGCCGCTGAGGCGGGCGAGTGCTTCCGAAACACGCCGTGAATACATCCATGTAGTCTCGGATGCGGCATCCCTGCCGCATACGGTTTCGGAACCACTCACCCACCTCACCGGCCCAGACGTTAGAGCTGTAGTCAAAAACACTCGGACTTTCAGGAGAACAAGATGAGACACGGTGATATTTCCAGCAGTAACGATACCGTTGGTGTGGCGGTGGTGAACTACAAGATGCCCCGCTTGCACACCAAAGACGAGGTGCTCGCCAACGCCCGCAAGATTGCCGAGATGATCAAGGGCATGAAGGTGGGGCTTCCGGGGATGGATCTGGTGGTGTTCCCGGAGTACAGCACCATGGGCATCATGTACGACAACGATGAGATGATGGAGACCGCCGCCACTATCCCCGGTGACGAGACCGCTATTTTCTCTGCGGCGTGCCGCGAGGCCAATACCTGGGGGGTGTTTTCGTTAACCGGCGAGCGCCATGAAGATCACCCGAAAAAAGCGCCTTACAACACCCTGGTGCTGATCAATAACGAGGGTGAGATTGTTCAGAAATACCGCAAGTGCATTCCCTGGTGCCCGATTGAGGGCTGGTACCCTGGTGACACCACCTACGTGACCGAAGGCCCCAAGGGCATGAAGATCAGTCTGATCATCTGTGACGACGGCAACTATCCGGAGATCTGGCGTGACTGTGCCATGAAGGGGGCGGAGTTGATTGTGCGCTGTCAGGGCTATATGTACCCGGCCAAGGAGCAGCAGGTGATGATGGCCAAGAGCATGGCCTGGGCCAACAACTGTTATGTGGCGGTGGCGAACGCGTCGGGTTTTGATGGCGTGTATTCCTATTTTGGCCATTCCGCGATCATCGGGTTTGATGGCCGTACTCTTGGCGAGTGCGGTGAGGAAGACATGGGCATTCAGTATGCCCAGCTTTCGGTCAGTCAGATTCGCGATGCGCGCCAGAACGATCAGTCCCAGAACCATCTGTTCAAGCTGCTGCATCGGGGCTATACCGGCGTGCATGCCTCCGGCGATGGCGACAAGGGCATTGCCGATTGCCCGTTCGAGTTCTACCGCACCTGGGTGATGGACGCGCAGAAGGCGCAGGAGAATGTCGAAGCCATGACCCGCAAAACCGTGGGCACCGCCGAGTGCCCGGTGGGCGAGTTGCCGTTTGACGGTAAGGAAAAATCCGCAGGGGCCTAAGCCCGGGAGGCACAGATGCCGTTTATCAATGAACGGCTGGAAGCCAACCGGGAGACCAATGACAAGAACCGGGCCGCTTCAGGCCCGGTTCGTGCTTCCCGGTTTCGCTTCGAGCCTGAGGCTGTGATGGCCCGTTTGCGGGCAAACATTGTGGGCCAGGATGAGGCGCTCACGGCGATGGAGTCGATGCTGGTGCGGGTAAAAGCCGACATCGGAGAAGAAAACCGGCCGTTGGCGGTGCACCTGTTCCTTGGCCCGACCGGTGTGGGCAAAACCGAAACCGTAAGGCTGATCGCCGAGGCCATTCATGGCAACCGCGATGGTCTGTGCCGCATCGACATGAATACCCTGGCTCAGGAACATTATTCGGCGGCGCTCACCGGCGCACCGCCGGGTTACGTGGGCAGCAAGGAGGGCCATAGTCTGTTCGATCTGGACAAGGTCCAAGGCTCGTTCAGCAAACCGGGCATCGTGCTGTTCGACGAGATTGAAAAGGCCAGCAAAGAAGTGGTCCGCACCCTGCTGAATGTGCTGGATACTGGCCGGCTGGTATTCCCATCCGGCAATCGGGAAATCGACTTTCGCAATACCCTGATCTTCATGACCAGTAACGCCGGCGCGCTGGACGCGGAGGCCCACCATCACCGCTATCAGCGAGGCTGGCGGCGATGGCTGGGGCTGTCACGCGGCTCGGGCGAAACCATTCGGGATGCCGCGCTTCGGCGCCATTTTGATCCGGAGTTTCTCAACCGGATTGACCAGATCCTGAGCTACAACACCCTCACCGACAACTGGCTGGACGCGCTGCTGGACATCGAGCTGGCGGGGCTGAACAAGCGCCTGGCCCGCAAACATGCGGAACTGACTTTGTCACCGAATCTGCGCACGGAACTGTGCCGTGGTTATGACAGTCGTTATGGCGCGCGGGAGATGTTACGGGCGTTTCGTCAGCGTCTGGAGCCGGCGGTTGCGCGGGCGTTGCTGGCCCATCCGGAGTGCCAGCGGTTTGAGGCCGATGTGGACAAACACACGGTCAGCATTCGCCAATACGTCGAATGACGTAGGTACCGGGGCCATTTCGCGAATACCTGCCCGGGGCGGGATCTCCGATAGTAAGGCTGTGACTTAACCGTGCAAGCCAAACCCAAGGAGCGCCCGTTATGGCTGAAACCATCATCAAGATCGATCTGAACAAGTCCGCCTACGAGAACGACAAGATTCACAACCGCTGGCACCCGGACATTCCCCTGGTGGCCACCGTCAAACCCGGCGATGACTTCATCGTGGAGTGCTATGACTGGACCGGCGGCCAGATCAAGAACAACGACAGCGCCGATGACGTGCGCGATGTAGACCTCAGCCAGGTGCACTTCCTGTCGGGTCCGATTGGCGTGGAAGGGGCAGAGCCGGGCGATCTGCTGGAAGTGGATATCCTCGACATCGGCACCTTTGAAGAGAGCCAGTGGGGCTTTAACGGCTTCTTCTCCAAAAAGAACGGTGGCGGCTTCTTGACCGAACACTTCCCGGAAGCTCAGAAAAGTATCTGGGACTTCAACGGCATGTTCACCAAATCCCGCCACATACCCAACGTGGAATTCGCCGGTTTGATTCACCCTGGCCTGATCGGCTGCCTGCCTTCAAAGGAACTGCTGGATACCTGGAACAAACGTGAGGCAGGACTGGTGGCCACCGACCCGGAGCGGATTCCGGAGCTGGCCGCCCTGCCGAATGGCGATACAGCCCACATGGGCCAGATGAAAGGCGAGGCCGCCAAAGCCGCCGGGGCTGAAGGTGCCCGTACCGTGCCGCCCCGTGAGCACGGTGGTAACTGCGACATCAAAGACTTGTCTCGCGGCTCCAAGGTGTACTTCCCGGTGTATGTGGACGGCGCCGGCTTGTCGGTGGGGGATCTTCATTTCAGTCAGGGCGACGGTGAGATCACTTTCTGTGGCGCCATCGAAATGGCCGGCTGGATTCATCTGCGGGTCAATCTGATCAAGGATGGCGTGAAGAAATACGGCATCAAGAACCCGGTGTTCAAGCCCAGCCCGATCAAACCCCGGTACGACGATTACGTGATCTTTGAAGGCATCTCGGTAGATGAAGACGGCGGCCAGCATTATCTCGACGTGCACGTGGCTTATCGTCAGGCCTGCCTCAACGCCATCGAGTACATGACCAAGTTTGGCTACACCAAGGCCCAGGCCTACGCCATTCTGGGCTGTGCGCCGGTAGAAGGCCACATCAGCGGGGTGGTGGATATACCCAACGCCTGCGCCACGCTCTGGCTGCCAACCGGCATCTTTGATTTCGACATCAACCCGTCGGCGGACGGACCGAAGAAGATGGTCAGCGGGGGCATGGACGTACCGCTGTCGAAGGACAAGGAGTAATCGCCATGCCCGTGTACGACTACAAGTGCCGTGAGCACGGCTTATTCCATAATCTGGCTACCATGGACGACGCCGCCAAGCCGGCGGAATGCCCGACCTGCAAGGTGTTGTCGCCCCGGGTGATTGTGCTGCCGCCGCAGATTGCAGCCATGGACCCGGCAAAGAAAGCCGCCCATGACAGGAACGAGCAGGCCCGCCATGAGCCGGTGTTTTCAACCGCCGACCGGCGGGCGAACGATAAGGAACACAGCCGGGCCTGCGGTTGCGGCTCGCCCAAGCCAGGCAAAGCGATGCTGTTCTATACGGCGGATGGCAAAAAGATGTTCCCCTCCATGCGGCCCTGGATGATCAGCCACTGAGCGGGATGAAACAGTTCACGTGTTTGGCCCCCCAAGGGGCCTTTTTTATGTCTGGCCGTCAGGGGGCTGCCGGCCTCACCAACTCCACATCCCGATACCAGGCCTGTGCCTGCTCCCCGGTATTGTCGGCATCCGACATAATGGCAACGCCCATAATGCGGGGAGGCTCCTCGCCAAAGGCTTCACGGTAGTCCGCCACTATGTCCCGTTCTACCGTCACCCACTGACCAACCTGTTCTGAACCGGAATTGACCGCCACCATCATGGTTTGATCGGTGAAGGCATTGGCAATGAAGGTTTGCTCTGGCAAGCGGTTGGCCCAGATGTAGTTGAGGGCATTGCCGGGCAGGCTTTCGCCAAACATCACCTCAACCGTTTTGCGTTTAGCCCGCTCAAAAAAACCGGCCTTTTCGGGCTGAAACTCAAACGCCACGTAGATGCGGGCGGGGTAGTCATCACCGGCCTTGGTGCGTGCGTCGCCCTTCTCGAACACATTCGACACCTTCCACTGCCAGCGCAGCAGCAAGGCATCACCCGGCGCCAGCGCCACCCTGGCAATCAGGCCAGAGGCGCTGCCGTCGACCGAGGCTTTGACCACCTGCACGCCGTCATCGGTGACCAGTTCATAGCGAGTGTGCTGGTCAATGCGCGGGAATTCCAGCGGCTCCCAGCCGTCGGCCAGAGAACTCATCCTGGAGAAGGCCGGCAGCAGCGATTCTTCGGCCAGGACCGACGAACTGGCCAGGCCAAACCACAGCAGCGTGATAATCGATTTAAGCTGGATTGAGCGTTTCACCGTGAGCTCCCGTTGCTGAACTGAGTATTCACCTTCAGACATGACACTATACCGAAAGTGCCTTGTCACCGATTTTAACTCCGTATATAGTGACGAAATCCTTGGTTGACTACCATATGTTGTGATCATTCTCTGATCATCGAACCACATAGGGTAGTCGGGAATCCGGTGAGAATCCGGAACTGACGCGCAGCGGTATTGGGGAACAAGCGTGGCATCAAGACACTGGCAGTCGCCGGGAAGTCGCCACGCAAGGCCGAACCAACAGGTTCACGCCCCTGAGTCCGAAGACCTGCCGAGGAAACAGCACTGCACCTTCGCGACCTAAGGTGAGCAGATCGGTTATCCCTGCCCGGGCTACGGGCACGGTGTGCTCCTGCATTCGCGAAGGCTATATGGAATCTGACGCGACTTCAGGAGAACACAATGTCTGCCACCGCTCTGGCCGAATCCCCGGCTACTTCTACCGACACCCAATCCCTGCAGGTGATTAAACGCAACGGCACCCTGGTTGGATTCAATCCTTCCAAGATTGGCGTGGCCGTCACCAAGGCTTTTCTTGCCGTTGAAGGCGATAAAGCCGCTGGCTCTGCCCGCATCAACGACGCCGTACACCGGGTGACCGACCAGGTGGTGCAGGCCATCAGCCGTCGCCTGCAAGCCGGCGGCAAAGTGCATATCGAAGACATCCAGGACCAGGTAGAACTGGCCTTGATGCGGGCTGAAGAGCAGAAAGTAGCCCGGGCCTACGTGCTGTACCGGGAAGAACACGCTCGCCAGCGAGCGGTGGATGAGCCGATGGAAGCCCACCCACACCTGACCGTGAAAAAGGCCGATGGCAGCCTGGCACCGCTGGACCTGGGCCTGATGAAACTGCAGGTGGAGCAGGCCGCCACCGGGCTGGAAGGCATTGATGGCGCGTCTCTGGTGGACGAAGCCCTGCGCAACCTGTACGACGGCATTGCCGAAACCGAAGTGGTCTCTGCCCTGATCATGACTGCCCGCGGCCGCATTGAGCAGGAGCCGGACTACAGCGCCGTCACCGCTCGTCTGTTGCTGGAACAGTTGCGCCTGGAAAATGCCGAAGCGCTGGACCTGCCCCGCAATCTGCCGTTGGCAGAGGTCTATCCTCAGGCCCTGAAAGCCTTTATTGCCGCCGGCATTCGCTATGAGCTGCTGGACGAAGCCATGGCTGCGTTCGATCTGGAACGCCTGGGCGCGGCCCTCAAATCGGAGCAGGACCTGCAGTTCGGCTTCCTGGGCCTGCAAACCCTGTACGACCGTTACTTCCTGCACTGGAACGGCGCCCGCCTGGAGCTGCCCCAGGTGTTCTTCATGCGTGTGGCCATGGGCCTGGCCCTGCGGGAAGACGACCCCAATGCCCGCGCCATCGAGTTCTACAACCTGTTGTCATCTTTTGATTACATGGCCAGTACACCCACCCTGTTCAACAGCGGCACCCGCCATTCCCAGCTGTCGTCCTGCTATCTGACCACCGTGGGTGATGATCTGGAAGGCATTTACGGCGCCATCAAAGACAACGCTCTGTTGTCGAAATGGGCTGGCGGCCTGGGCAACGACTGGACTCCGGTGCGGGCGCTGGGCTCCCACATCAAAGGCACCAACGGCCAGAGCCAGGGCGTGGTGCCCTTCCTGAAAGTGGTCAACGACACCGCCGTGGCGGTCAACCAGGGCGGCAAGCGCAAGGGCGCCGTATGTGCTTATCTAGAAAGCTGGCACCTGGACACCGAAGAATTCCTGGAGCTGCGCAAAAACACCGGCGACGAACGCCGCCGCACCCACGACATGAACACCGCCAACTGGGTGCCGGATTTGCTGATCGAACGCATGCGCGAAGACCGGGACTGGACCCTGTTCTCCCCAAGCGATGCGCCAGACCTGCACGACCTCTACGGTAATGCCTTCCGGGAACGCTACGAGCATTACGAAGCGCTGGCGGAGCAGGGCAAGATCAAGCTGTTCAAAAAAATCCCCGCCAAACAGCTGTGGCGCAAAATGCTGACCGTGCTGTTTGAAACCGGCCACCCCTGGATCACCTTCAAAGACCCCTGCAACCTGCGCTCCCCGCAGCAGCATCAGGGCGTGGTGCACAGCTCCAACCTGTGTACCGAAATCACCCTGAACACCAGCGTCGATGAAATCGCCGTGTGTAATCTGGGCTCCGTTAACCTGGCCGCCCACATCCACAACGGCGAGCTGGATGTGCAGCGCCTGGAGCGCACCGTCAACACTGCCGTGCGCATGCTCGATAACGTTATCGACATTAACTTCTACGCCGTACCCCAGGCGAAGAACTCCAACCTGAAACACCGCCCGGTGGGCCTTGGCGTGATGGGCTTTCAGGATGCGCTCTACCAACTCGGCCTGCCTTACACCAGCCCGGAAGCCGTCGAGTTCGCTGACGTCGCCATGGAGCAGCTCAGCTACTTTGCCCTGCGCGCCTCCGCCAAGCTGGCCGGCGAGCGTGGCGCTTATGAAAGCTACGAGGGCTCCCTGTGGCACCAGGGCATCCTGCCCATCGATTCCCTCACCCTGCTGAAAGACAACCGCCGGGAAGGGGACTTTTCTGTCAACACAAACAGCCGTCTGGACTGGACCCCAGTGCGCGAACTCATTGCCAAACACGGCATGCGCAACAGCAACGTCATGGCCATAGCGCCCACCGCGACCATCTCCAACATCGTGGGTGTGTCTCAGTCTATCGAGCCGGCGTACCAGAACTTGTTCGTCAAATCGAACCTGTCTGGTGAGTTCACCGTGGTCAACCCGTCCCTGGTGCGCGATCTCAAAGCCGAAGGCCTGTGGGACAACGTGATGGTCAACGACCTCAAATACTTCGACGGCAGCGTGCAACAGATCGACCGCATCCCGCAGGCACTCAAAGCCCGCTATGCCACCGCCTTTGAAATCGACGCCCGCTGGCTGGTAGAAGCCGCCGCAAGACGCCAGAAGTGGCTGGACCAGGCTCAAAGCCTGAACCTGTACATGGCCGAACCCAACGGCAAAAAACTCGATGCCCTGTACCAACTGGCCTGGGAACGCGGTTTGAAAACCACCTATTACCTGCGCTCTCTGGGTGCTACCGGCGCCGAAAAGAGCGCCCCGGTCGCTGCCCCGCAACCGCAAGTGTGCAGCATCGACGAGCCAGACTGCGAAGCCTGTCAGTAACCACTTACTTAATTTTGGAGGCCTAACCATGCTTGATTGGGACGACGAACCAAAAACCGAAACCAAGCCGACCGCGACGGCCGGCCCAGCGCCGGTGAACGTTGACGACAAGCGCGTGATCAACGGCAACACCGACATCAACCAATTGGCACCGTTCAAGTACCCCTGGGCGTGGGAGTACTTCATGAATGCCAACAAAAACCACTGGACCCCGCTGGACGTCAACATGGCCCAGGACGTCCACGACTACCACCACCGCCTGAACCCGGCGGAAAAGCACGTGTACGAGAACGTACTGGCTTACCTCACCACCTCCGACATCCTGGCGATGCGCAACATCGGCCTAGCGGTGATGGAGAAAATGAGCGCGCCCGAGCTGCAAATCTACCAGGCCCGCCAGGTGTACGAGGAAGCCCTGCACACCTGGACCTACCAGCACTGCATCGAAACCCTCAACCTGGACCAGAGCGAAATCTACAACCGCTACCGTGTGGTGCCGGAGATCAACGCCAAAATCCAGCTGGCGAACCGGCGGCTGGACGCCGCCATGCGCTCAGACATGAACCTGCGCAACAAAGACGACCTGCAGGAATTCATCATGTCTTACCTGTTCTTCGCCGCCGTGTTTGAAGGCTGCTGGTTCTACAACGGCTTCAGCCCGATCTTTGCACTACAGCGCCGGGGCCTGATGCGCGGCACCGGTGAGCAGTTCCAGTACATCCTGCGGGATGAAGCCATGCACTTCTCCTTTGGCCTGAAAGTGGTCAACCAGATCCTGGAGGAAGAGAACATCACCTTTGATCCCAAAGCCGTGCGTGAAATGTGGGACGAGTGTGAGGCCGCCGAAACCGCCTACGCCAACTACATCCTGCGCGACCCCATCCTGGGCTACTCAGCGGAATATCACATCGAACAGTTCCGCTTTGTGGCCAACCGCCGGGCCAGAACCGTCGGCCTGGAAGAGCCGTTCCCCGGGGCCAAAAACGTCTCGCCCTGGCTGGACGAGCAGGCCACCATGCGCAAAGAGAAAAACTTCTTTGAAACCCGGGTGATCGAATACCAGACCGGTGCGCAGCTGGAGTGGTAACATAGGGCGCATGCCTAAAACGTTCTACCGCCGGGGCCCGGAACACAGAGCCGGTGCCCCGGTGACATTTCTGGATGTACGCCGCCGTTTTGAGTTTCGCACGATGGAAATTGGCCGTTGGGTAACCGAACCGGAAAAACAGCGCAGCGCCGCCTTGTTTTACGACGCACTGTGCGACCTGATGACGATCCTTGGCGGCACCGAAAGCCTGATCTCCCTGCGCGGCAGCCTGGCCCTGCAATACGGCATCGGCGGCCGGCCCGGCGTATCCGCCCACTATACCCCCGCCACCCGCAGCTTTGCCCTGGCCAAAAACGCCGGCCCCGGCAGCATTGCCCATGAGTGGTTTCACGCGTTTGACCACTACATTGCCGACAAGCTGTTCCCCAGCACCGGCAAAGGCGAGTTTGGCTCCACACTCTGGCTGACTCGTGAAGACGCCATCGCTCATCCCCTGAACGAACGACTGCAAGCCTGCTACCGCGCCGTCCTTCTGGACAGTGCCGGCGACCAGCCCAGCGACCTGTTCCGGCAATCGGCAAAGGCCGACAAAGCAGCCGGTGTGCATTACTTCAGCCGCCCCGAAGAACTTTGTGCCAGAGCCTTTGAAGCCTTTGCACAAGACGCCCCCGTTAAAAACGCCTTTCTGGTGAACGGCACCAAAGAGACGGAAGAAGCCATACTGGGGCTTTATCCACAGGGGCTGCAGCGGGACGCCATAAACCGGGCCTTCCTTGCCTATTTCCGATCCCTAGGCCAGGCGCTGCAACGGACAGAAGCCTGAGATCCGGAGTTATACGAACGCGTTCGCAAAACTCCGGAAAATGCATGAGAAATATTTGTAACCTTCTGATAAGGTTGAAAAGAAGGAAAAGGTAGGGCGGAGTTATACGCCCGTTTGGGTGAGTAGGGGTGGCTCGACACAAGGCGTATAACTCCGGCGGTAGCCGTGGTGGGTGCCTCTAATTTTATGTTTTTGTTGTAAAAGATGAAAACTTTAGGGGCGCTTAGGTTGGAGTTATACGAATGCGGGATATACGAACTCGTTCGTATAATTAACTGTTAAGAGGTAGTTATGGATAAACCCTCAGTAAAACCTGGTGAGTGGATCAAGGTTAGCGGCAATGACTGTGTCGTCACTCATGTCTACGAAGAGGGCTCGCCATTTGGAACAGGGATTGTGGTATTCAATCCGAAAAAGCCTACAACCCATGATTTCGACTGGGATGGTGAGCATTGGTTTTTCCCAAAAAGGCCTGATTTCGGTGGATACGCCCAAGAGAGCGACCCGTATGTGCGCCAGCTAAAACGAGGCCGCTACTCTTAACAAGTCAATTAAGTTCGTTCCCGGCCTGGCGGCCGTCCACCGGACGCCCTAGACGGGCGCCGCTTATCATTGGCGTTAGGGCAAAAAGACTCTTGCCTTTTGCTTGGAGCAAACTATAGTAACTATAGTTTATCTGGAGTGGAGGGTTGTCATGTCAGCTAAGACCGTAAGCATTGAGTTGGATAGAGATGTATTCGAAGCGCTGCAGCGTTTGGCAAAACCATTTGTCGATACCCCGAGTAGCGTAATTAAGAGATTGATTGAACAAGCCTTGAGGCCAGAGCAAGAGGGGGCAAAGCCAGAAGCACCGACCGATGAAAAGGGGTTTGCCTCATTCCGTGGTGCCACGATTCCTTTCGGAAACCTTCGTGCGACGTACAAACCGAGAGGTGGCAATAAAGCATTTAAATTTGATGCTAAAATCACTTCAGAAGGTATTGAGTTTGACGGTGAAGTTTTTGATAACCCATCCTCTGCCGGGATTCACGCGAAGAAGCTAGCTGGTGCGAAAGGTTCTGCCTCAAGCACAAACGGGTGGGAGTTTTGGGAGTATTACGACGCCGAAACCAACTCGTGGGTTCAAATCGACACATTTAGACAGCGAAAAAATGTCAACGAGCTCACGCTGAAGGATCTTGGACTGGAGTGAAGCCCTAACCAGCCGCGTCACTCGGACGGCCTTTACGCCGCTTCGCTCTGTAAAGGCCACCGGTGCGCTCAGCGTTAAAGCCATCGAAGTCAAAATAAAGAGTAGGGATCATGCTGAACAAAAGTAGATATTTATTAGCTCTGACGATTTTGCTTACGCTATCCGGGTGCGCTGCACTCGACAAGATGGCGGGGTTGCCCGTTAATGAGGGGAACGGGTATGCGATTGAGCATGAGAGAAAAATTTATGGGGGCGGGGTCCACATTGAGTACCGCGATCCAGAACTGCTGGAGAATGAAATCAGAACGCAAATGGAAAATCGAATGGCATCGGAGTCCGAACTGCAGGATGCCTTGGATAGAATCCCCGAGGGTGGGAGGATCTTCGTTCACTACGAGGCCACAACGGTAGAGGCGGCAAACACTGAATGGCTGGAATATGTTCTTTTCAAAGATGGTGAAGAAGTGTACCGGAGAAAGGGTAAAGATCAGATTGCTGAGGTACCAACATCGTACTCCGGCGGAATTGGTTTTTGGTGGAATATTGACGCGATAGACCTTCGCCAACCAATCAAAGTACCGTTTAAGTTCATAGTTATCAGCAACCTAAAAGACCAGCGCGACACTTTCACTATATCGAGGCCTTAACAATCGCAGGCACGGCGACGTCTTTTCCATTGCGGCTTCGCCTCCATTCCAAAGCCGCGCATGCTGCGGGCGTTAAACCAAAGGGAGTTTGCCATTGAACGTCCAGGAGTTTGTCAAAAACGCAATTACTGAAATCGCTGCCGGCGTAGCGGAAGCTCGTGATGGTTTGGCTGAATACGGTGCAAGTGCTGGTTCTGATAAGGTGTATGGCTACACCAAAGACAATAAGATCCTGACCGACGGGCAAGGAAGGACCGTGACATTGGTGGAATTTGATGTTGCTCTCACCCAGGCTGACTCAAAGGATACCAAAGGCTCAATTGGGGTATTTCTAGGCTCCTTTGGAGCGGGCTCCCAGGGAGCGTCGCACGGGGAAACCTCAAGCCATTCACGGATAAAATTTAGCGTTCCAATTGTTCTGCCTGGCGATGGTCAGCAACAGGTTTAACAATGCCATTAAGTCTGTTCCGGGCCGATGGCCCTCCACCGGACGCCCTTGACAGGGCGCCGCTTATGGCCGGCGTTAACGGCCAGGCGCCAGTGAGCTTTAGGTTGGTGCGGTGCAAAGGCCTTGGCATCGGGGTTGGTTGCAAAGCCCGTTCATTCCGGTGATGGCCAAGGCCGGAAAATTCGCTGTCTGATTTGGTTGCCAGGATGGTCAGCGGCACTGGTATTTATGGCGTGCCCCAGTCATGGGGTCGTCCGTCTCAAACGGTAATCGGGCCGGTAGCTTTTGCGTTCTGGTTCCTTTCGCCATTCGTCGAGTTGGTGCAAGCTGTCCGGGAGAGGGCATGCGGCCTGGGTTGCCAAGCTCAACCACGGTGGTGAACGGCCATTAACAAGGCGGTCAACCGGACGCCAAAAGCGTACCGCTTTTGGTTCCCTCCGCTGCGCTCCGGCGCCGGTTACCATCAGCGTTATGCATATTAAAAGATGAAGCTCAAACGGGATCAAACAGTCTGCAAATGGAAAGGTGTTGAGCCGGTAAAACCTGAAGCTGGGTCAAAACTAGGAATCGCAATAGAAACAATTGGCAAAGTTCCGATAAATGGCTTACGCCACAAAGAAGAAAATGGAACTAATGGTTGGTATATTTGGTGCGGCGAGGAAATGTCACAAGCAGAAGACTTTTTCTCACCTCTGCACGTAGAGCATATTACTGAGCATTTGCCTGAAGTAGAGGAATATCTTGATCTTCCTCCTGGTTACAGGTTTTTAATTGATGGCAAAAATCATGAAGACGTCTGGTATGACGAAGAGTTGCTCAATGCATAACAAGTCGCTCGTTCGGACGCAAACTACGCTGCGCTTCGTTTGCGCCGCACAGCTTTAACGTTAAAAATACAAATGGGAGGAAGCCATGTGGTTCGTAATCGGAGGGATAGTTCTTTTGGTCGTGCTGTATGGCGTGATTAATGGCTCCCGAAATAGTGATCCTTTAAATAGGAAGTGTGCGGCGGAAATTTGCGAGTACCTGACTAGCAGAGAGGACTTTGATCCTGTCGAGATTCAGTCAATATTTCAAGAACACGCGCGGTATCAAAAGCAAGCCAACCACGTCGCATCAATGGTTCCAGCGCTTCTTATAAACTCGGGCATTCCAAAGGATGCAGCAATGCAAATTTATCCTTTGGTAAAGTCTGCTGCAGCGATGCAACCACGGTAGAATTTTTAACAAGTCGCTGTAGTGCGCGGCCGATGGCCGCCGGACGCCCTTTTCATTGCGGCTCCGCCTCCATTACAAGGTCGCCGCTAAGCTCAGCTACATGGACTCCCCCTGTGGTCAAGCAACGCCATTTGATTCCGAAGCGGTTTGAGACTGCAGCTCTACATTCGGCCTCTTTGTGAGCATTGTTGCCC